>DASYQS010000050.1:0-138065 GCA_036005185.1 Chitinophagaceae bacterium
CAATTAGTTTGTATGATAGGGTTCACATCGGTAGAAAAAGATTTTGCTGTGCCACTGCAATCGATCGAACTTGTATCATCTGCGGTTTTTTTGCAAGCATATAATAAACCGAAAACTGCAGCAGCAATAAGGATTTTTTTCATAAAATGGGATTTTGGTAATGATAATTTTTTCATGAGCTGTAAATATGACTTCGTTCTTTTAGCATAGTTTATCCAATTTTTAAATTGTATCGATGGAAAATAATTTTTTACCGACGAGTTTTAATAACGGATCACGGGACAATTCAAAGAACTTTTTTTCGCGAACTGATAAATGATCCCAACAGAATGACTTTGATAACTATCTTTTTTTGAAGCGTTGGCCACCTGACTAAATCCATCTAAATAATCTGTGAGCGTAAATCTGTAGGCTGTTTCCGCACTAATAGCGATTTTTTTTGAAATGGCATACCTTACTCCAACGCCCATTGGAAAAACAGGAATTAAGTTTGGCAGCGAATTTTGTGCATCGGCAGTAAGGCCTTCGATGGTGTTGGTTTCTTCACTAAAATATTCTGCATTAAAACGGCTCCAATCGCGTTTAATTTTTAAAAAACTAAATCCAACTCCTGCAAACAGGTAAGGTGAAAATCTGGAAGATTGGCTTGCCATATTATTTCTCAGTAGATCTGCAACAAGTAATTCCGAAACCTCAAAGACCGGCGATTTGAAATTTAAATTTCTTTGCTGCCTGTATTCAGGATTCTCGTATTTAGAATCATCACCCTTTAATTTGCCGAACGCAAGATTTGTTCGCAATGAAAATATTGGACTAATGATTCTGCTTACGTAAACTCCTATATTAGGTTTTAGTGTTCTGTATGAACCCAATCGTGAAGGTGTCAGGTCGCCCTGATAAACAAATGTTCCTGCATTTATCCCTACTTCAAATTTTGTAAGATCAAACTGTGCATTCAATTTGTCACTTTCTGCCGTAAATAAAATAGCAATTGTAGTACCCTTTAAAATAGCATTCATTGGTAATTTTTTTTTAGGAAAAAATATGGTGTCAATTTTATAGGGGTGGGATTTACAGCAGTTCGATGTCCGGCCATTAAATCAACGCAGATACCGAGGTTCATTTATGTTTTGGGTGTTAAGTGTAAGCAAGGGAATAAAGGCCGTGTTTTTAATTCTCGTGATCATAGGTCCATTTTTTTATAGTTAACAGAATAGTTTTCCAGTGACCATTTTTTTAAAATGATTAGCGCAATGATTAAAGTGTAGAATAAGGAATAAAAAAGTGAGGTAGAATTATGCTATAAATAACTGTGTGAGCTTGTGACATAATACGTCCGGGAAAGTTTAATGGTCAGTAAAAAATATCGGTGAATTGATATTTTGTACCGATAATGAGAATTTGTCGGTCATTTGCTTTCAAATTATCATGTAGCTTAGCTCTTATACAACCGTTTTCGCTGAAAGCCTTGATAATACTGGATTTGAGCTAAGTTTTACAATTAAAAAAATGCCTCTGAGGAGGCATTTTTTTATTCCTGTTAGTCTTTTAGAACCATCCAAACAATCTTTGATCCGGAATAAAATCGAGATGATGCCCCAAAGGGGCTTCCTGTTTGTAGAAAATTGTAAATTGGGGAATGGCTCCGCAGGAGCCTCCTCAATACCATTAAACCCCACCATTATGCCCAACACATTTTCCCAAATTTATCTGCAATTTGTTTTCGCCGTAAAAGGTCGCCAGAACCTTATCGCAAAAGAAAATAAAGAAGAACTGCACAAATACATAACCGGTCTTGTACAAAACAGGAAAGCCAAAATGCTCGCCATTCATTGCATGCCCGATCACACTCACCTCTTTGTAGGGTTCAAACCCGTTATCCTCATTTCCGATTTTGTAAAAGAAATAAAGGTTGAAAGCAATGAATTCATCAATAATAAAAAATGGATCAGAGGCAGATTCAGTTGGCAGGAGGGTTATGGTGTGTTTTCTTATTCACATTCACATATTGACCGTGTAATAAAATATATCCTGAACCAGGAAGCACATCATCATAAAAAAACATTTCGTGAGGAATACCATGAGTTGCTCGGAAAATTCCGGGTGCCTTTCGAAGAAAAATATCTTTTTGAATTTGTCGAATAATATTGTAGGATGCTCCTTCGGAGCAATGCACATCTATAACCTGGCTCTTCTTCTATAAACAGTATGCTCCTTCGGAGCGGCGTATTTATAGCAATTCTAAATTGAGAGATTGCTCCGAAAGAGCCTGTTTTATCTGCTGCTACCGGCAGCCGCGACACTAATGATGATGTTTTAAAATAATTCCAGTTGCTGAACGGTTTCAGGAGCATCTACCTGTTCTCTCCCCCTGAATATTTCCATCATTCCAAATTGCTTGTCCGTTACACACATAATACCTACGTGGCCTTTTGGAGGAAGAATTTCTTTGACCCGCCTTATATGAACTTCGGAATTTTCCTTGCTGCTACAATGCCTTATATACATGCTGAATTGGAACATAGAAAACCCATTGGCCATGATTTCCTTTCGAAATTTTGCATAGCGCTTTTTGTCAATCTTTGTTTCAGTAGGCAAGTCAAAAAATACTAAGACCCACATGATTCTATAAGCGTTAAATCGTTCAAACATAGTATCACACCAAACTTGCCGGAATTATTTCAATTCCGGATATAACAGTTTTCTTGATTTTCCTTCAAAACATTTTGCCAGTGAGGCGGTGGTTCTTTGTACTGCATTCATCAATGGACTTTTTTGCCCGTCGATGACCACATCAATAGCAGGCAATTCAAGCAAAGCCTTTTTCATGGATGGTGTCATCTCCAGAAACTTTCCATTCATTCGTATGATCTGGCAAACGATCGAATCCACATAAGGCCGGTATGGCTCCATTATATCATCGGCCAGGCAATAAGCATTGTATTGATTACGGTGATGAATTCCAAGCGTAGGTAATAGGCCGCTTGCCACAAGATTCCTTGCCACTAATTGTTGTGTACATTTGAATTGAAAGACAAATCACAATAAGGCTTTAAGCCGCAGATTTTCTTAGCCCTGCATCGTTTACGCTCTGCGGGGTTTTTTTATTTCTTAAACACCATCTACCAAAACACTTCCCCTTTTTATCGTTCATCCAAATAAATGTTTATTATAATTACTAACTCAACCATCCTGAAAAACCATAATGTTTTTATGAAATCAGTTCGTTTCAATACTGATGGCTATATTGAATAAACTTAAAGCAAAGCGACGCAAGTCGCTTTTTTCTTTTATAATACTACTAGTGTGGGATAGCTCGTTTCTTGTGTAAACGGTGGTGAGCTATTGGAGAAATTAAGGTACAAATTTTGTAAAATCTGCAAAAATAATCTATCCACAAAACAGGTGAGGTTCTTGGAAAAGAGCCTCTAAACCATTAACCATTAAACCTTGTTTTATAAAATTCAACAACTAATCTACTAAATTTCTTCGAACGGAAAATTGAGAATTTCCCTTTTGTCAATAATCAATCTTATTTTTATAAAAACCAGGCTGCATGAAATTTTTTATTTCATTTTTCTTCTTCTTACTGCTTGTTCAAATAGCACAATCGCAATCCACAAAAAAACTCCACTACAAAGCCATTCTTGTTGATACACATAATGATGTTTTGTCTTCAACCGTGTTGGAAGGAAAAGATATTTCTCATCGCTTAACTACAGGCCAAAGTGATCTCGACAGATGGAAAGAAGGCGGATTGGACGTACAATTTTTTTCTGTTTGGACAGATAAAACTCCCCGTAATAAAGAAGGATTTTTTAAAGATGCCAACCAGGAAATTGATTCGTTGGAAATAATTGCGCTGCGTAATCCTTATCGTATGACCCTTGCTACAACCTACAAGCAGGTTAAAAATGCCATCCGCCAAAAAAAATTAGTTGCCTTGATTGGTGTAGAAGGTGGCCACATGATCGAGGATGATCTATCCAAGCTTGACAGCTTATATACTCGTGGCATGCGGTACATGACACTAACATGGAATAACAGCACTCCATGGGCAACAAGTGCCATGGATGAAACGCAGCACCCAGATAGTTTAAAGCACAAAGGCCTCACTGAATTCGGAAAACAGATCATCCACAGGATGAATGAGCTGGGGATAATTGTTGACCTTTCGCATGTAGGTGAACAGACTTTTTATGATGCCATTGCTACAACCACGAAACCTGTTCTGTTATCACATAGCTCAGTTTGGAATATTTGCCCCGTTTTTCGCAATGTAAAAGATGAGCAAATAAAGGCAGTGGCAAAAAATAGGGGGGTGATTTGTGTTAACTTTTTCTCTGGGTTTCTTGACAGCAACTTTGCAAAAAAAATGGCGCAGTTAGAAGGTGGTGAAGGAAAAAGGATCAAAGATTCTTTAGGACAAAATTATGATGCTGCAAAGCTGAATGAGGTTTGGAGGAAATATTTTTCCGGTCAACTGCAACCTTATCGGCCTACTATTTCACAGTTGGTTGACCATATCGATTACATAGTAAAACTTGTTGGCGATAGTTATGTGGGTATCGGTTCCGATTTTGATGGTGTTTCTTCCTTACCCATTGGCATGGATGATGTAACCAAATATCCCCTTATCACAGAAGAGTTAAAACGCCGGGGCTACTCAAACAAATCAATAAAAAAAATTTTAGGCGGTAATGTAATGCGTGTAATGAAGGCGAATTTTAAATAAAAAATAAAAATCTAAAAGTTAAAAGTAAAAAAAGGGTTGATTGATAAACTCATATTGCAGATGATACAAATGGGCTTTTGAATTTTGCATTAAAAAGCCCGTCGCACCGGGCGGTTTGACAGGCTTGCTTCTCATGTCAGTTCTGAAGCTATATACTCCTCCCTCTTTTGGAATGAGGTCATCTAAGAAATAAAATTTCTCTGTATTTAGGCAGATACCACTCTCTGTCATCAACCAGCAACTCCAGCTTGTCAACATGGTAACGGATATCATCAAAAAACCTTTCCTTTACCTGGCTGCAATAAGCAATGGCTCTTGTTCTTGTATCGGTTATATTATTACATTCTTTTCTTGCTAGGATCATTTTTTCTACCAGCTCACTTGTTTTACTGATATGTTCAGATATTTTTTCTAAAATGTGTTTTTGATTGCAATATCCCGATTCAGGTACGCCAGCATCTTTTAAACCTTTGATGTTATTTGCCAACAGATTTTGATATCTGATTGCCGCAGGTAAAATATGACTGGTCGCTAATTCGCCCATAATTCTTCCCTCGATCTGAACTTTCTTGATATATTTTTCCAATTCAATTTCATGACGGGCCTCTAATTCTGCATGCGTATAAACATTATTGTGTTCAAACAATTTTTTTGCCTTGTTCGTTACCATAAAATCCAATGCAAGTGGTGTGGTCTTTACATTAGGCAAACCTCTTTTCTCTGCTTCTTTCTCCCATTCCTCGCTATAATTATTTCCCTCAAACAATACCTTTTCACTGGAAACAATATATTGACGGATAATATGCATGATAGCGATCTCTTTCTTTTCACCTTTGTCAATCAATGTATCCACCTCTTTTTTGAAATTTTTCAAAGTCTCTGCCACAATAGTATTAAGCACCGTCATAGCACTGGCACAATTTGCTGATGAGCCTACGGCACGGAATTCAAATTTATTTCCTGTAAATGCAAAGGGAGAGGTGCGGTTACGGTCTGTATTATCCAGCAACAATTCAGGAATGCTTTTATGAATGTCAATTTTGAGCATGCTTTCATCCTGCTCATCCATTTTTTCTGACACTCTTTCTTTTACATCTTGCAAAACCTTTGTGAGATATTGTCCAATAAAAACAGAAATAATTGCAGGGGGCGCTTCATTGGCTCCTAACCGGTGATCATTTGGGGCCGAGGCAATGGAGGCTCTCAGCACATCAGCATAATCATAAACTGCTTTAATGGTGTTCACAAAAAAAGTAAGGAACATCAAATTAGTTTTTGGAGTCTTGCCTGGAGCCAATAGGTTTACTCCGGTATCTGTAGCCATGCTCCAATTGTTATGTTTGCCGCTTCCATTTATGCCTGCAAATGGTTTTTCATGAAGCAACACTCTTAATTTATGGCGGCTTGCCACGCGGCTCATCACATCCATCAATAAAGTATTGTGATCAACGGCCAGGTTTACTTCTTCAAAGATCGGCGCACATTCAAATTGAGCCGGAGCTACTTCATTATGGCGTGTACGCAAGGGAATGCCAAGCCTGTACGCTTCCTCTTCATAATCTCTCATGAAAGCATATATTCTTTCTGGAATGGAAGCAAAATAATGATCTTCCAACTGCTGTCCTTTTGCGGGACCATGACCAAAAACCGTACGCCCGCAAAGCACCAGATCGGGGCGGGCATTGTTCAAGCCCTCATCAATTACAAAATATTCCTGCTCCCAGCCAAGAGTTGCTGTTACTTTTGTTATATTCTTGTCGAAATAATTGCAAATATCAACTGCAGCTTTGTTCATTGCTTCCAAAGCTTTCAATAAGGGAGCCTTATAGTCAAGCGATTCACCTGTATAAGAAACAAAAATAGTAGGGATACAAAGAGTTTTGCCCTGTCCGATTTCCATAATGAATGTCGGCGACGATGGATCCCATGCAGTGTAGCCACGGGCTTCGAATGTTGCACGCAAACCACCGCTTGGAAATGAAGAAGCATCGGGTTCCTGCTGTATCAATGCATCTCCTTCAAATTGTTCAATAGGAGTGCCATCGCTCTTTATAGTAAAAAAAGAATCATGTTTTTCAGCCGTTGAACCAGTAAGCGGTTGAAACCAGTGAGTAAAGTGAGTAACACCTTTACTTTCAGCCCAGGCGCGGATTCCATTGGCAATTTGATGACCCATGGCCCTATCAATCCTCTGCCCTGCTTTAATAGATGACATCAGGCTTTTAAAAGCTTCATCGCTTAAATATTGCCTAGCGGTTTTTAAAGTAAAAACATTTTCTCCAAAAATAGCTGTGATCTTAGTGGAGCCTTCTACATTCGACTCCTGCCCTGTACTCAGGTTGTTGATTGCGTTAAAACGAAGTGACATGTCAGTGTTGATTTTAATTCGCTAAATGTAGCGAAAAATTAAAGAGGGTAAGCTTGTGAGCTTACCCCTTTATCAATTTTTAATTGTATTCAAATACTAAGCTACTTTCATATCTCCAACGGCGTATTCAACTTCTGCTGATTTAACCGTTTTTACAATTCTTGCAGCAACTTTATATGGATCGGCCGCACTATTTGGACGACGATCTTCCAGCCTTCCTCTCCAGCCTCTCTCAATCGTACTAATTGGAATACGAATAGAAGCGCCACGATCAGAAACACCATAAGTAAATTCATGTATGGCTGCTGTTTCATGTTTGCCCGTCAGGCGTAAGTGATTGTCTGGTCCATATACTTCAATATGTTCTTTTATTACTGGCCTAAATGATTCACATATTTTTTCAAATACTTCACGGTTTCCACAACTTCTCATCAGGCCGTTTGAGAAATTAGCATGCATGCCACTGCCGTTCCAATCAAGATTACCCAATGGCTTGCAATGCCAGTTAACAGAAACGCCGTATTTTTCACCAATTCTTTCAAGCAAATAGCGGGCTACCCAAACTTCGTCCCCAGCACGCTTTGCACCTTTGGCAAAAATTTGAAATTCCCATTGACCTGTTGCTACTTCAGCATTAATCCCCTCTACGTTAAGGCCTGCCTCTAAACATGCATCCAAATGCTCTTCAACAATTGCACGGCCATAAGCATTTGTTGCTCCTACTGAGCAGTAGTAAGGTCCTTGTGGTCTCGGAAAACCTCCTTCGGGGAAACCAATTGGTCTGTCAGTTTCAGGATTCCAAAGAAAATATTCCTGCTCAAAACCAAACCAAAAATCATTATCATCGTCTTCTATGGTTGCTCTGCCATTTGATTCATGAGAAGTTCCATCCGGATTTAAAACTTCACACATTACCAGGTATGCATTTTTCCGTTGGGGATCTTTAGTAACAAAAACAGGTTTCAACAAACAGTCTGAAGATCCTCCGGGGGCTTGTTCAGTAGATGAGCCATCGAAAGACCATACGGGTGTGCCTTCCAGTGTGCCGTCATAATCGGTTTCAATTTTTGTTTTGCTTCTCAGGCTTTGCATTGGTTTATAACCATCAAGCCAAATGTATTCGAGTTTTGATGCTGACATAAGCTTTAATTTTTATTTAATTGTGGTGCATTACACTGCAAAAGAAATGGATACCTTAATTTTTTCCAAGTTTTTTTAAAGATACGGCCAAATTTTCAATAAAATGTGGAAAAAAGTTGGAAAATTTACACCAATAGGTCGAATTTAGGAGGTTAAGTTGCTATTTCTAGCAACATTGTTTTTATTTTTAATATTATTGAAGAGAAGGCTATTTATTTTTTGCCAATTGATTCCACAGAAAACAGGGCTTAAAAGAAGAGGCAGTACAATGCTTCTGTATCTAACTATGGCTCCCAGATTGTTGACTGCATAACCAATAGTTATCAAAATAGAAAAAGAAAGAAACAGGCAGAAATAAATAAAGATCGAGAATTGATTTTCATGTCCATTCCTCTTTTTCCATAAAAGAAAAATAAAAAATAAGAACAGCAAAAAGTCTGTTTCAACAGCAGCAGCAAGGGATAGGATATGTTTTACATCAGAAGGGTAAGGTCTTAATATGGATAAGCTAATGGCCTGAGGTGTATTGATGATAAAACTGGAAAAATTGGGCTCTAATTTGTTCATCGGTACTGATGAATTTCCCAACAAGGCAACAAATTCCCTTTGTTTAGTTACTACAGCCTGAGGAAAATTGAGATTGCCATTTATATATTTTGCAGTAAAAAAGAAAATAATAAAGCACGCATAACAAATTCCAAAAACAGCAAGTCGTCTTTTAGAAAATTTTGAAGCAAGAAACCAGGCAAGTAATGCAGGTATAAGAATAACAATAAGAAAATTCCGGAGTGTTACTATCAACAATAATCCAAGAAGGATAAGCAGAATGTTGGCGGTTGAGAATTTTTTATTTTTTAAACCGAAATAAAAATTGAAGATGACAAGACTAAAACCTAGAAAAATAAGACCTTCTTTGTGCAAACCGCTTGTCCAGTATATAAACGAAGGGAGCAAAAAAACAGCAATAAGCAGCTGCCATTTTTTTGCAGGATAAACATCACTCATAACTCTATAAATGGCAATGGGCCCAAACATGCTAATGAAGGAATAAAAGATAACGTTGGTATAATAATGCCCAAAGCTGAATATGTTGAAAATGGAAAGTATTTTAATAAAAAAGTTTCCTTTGAGGTCATTCCAATATGAGTTTTCACTTCCAAAAAATTTTGTTACACCTCCCTCATAAGGATCACGAAAAAGATTAACTAAATATTCATGAGGATTTTCATATAGTAAGTTATATTCTTGAATGCTTCCATAATGAAAACTCCAAGTATCAACCATTTGTGCATGATTGCCATAATAAATTCCTACCCAGCCGTAAAAAATTCCGGCCATTACTTTTAATAAAAAAATAATGATGAGTTGTGGATTACTTAAACCGGAACGGTTGAAAAATTTTGTTTTGGTGACCAGCCATGCAAACAATACAAGATAACCTACAAACAACAGGTATTCCAAGCAGTTTATTTTAGCTCACAAAATAGAAATTATTGATGAGATAAAATGAGATAAAATACAACCCGTGAATAGATAATTGTGGTCAGGTTAATAAAAACTATTATCTATTATCTTTTATCTATTTACTCTTATCTATTTTTGCGACATGGAAATAACAGCTAATACCGCACAGCAATTAAGACTTACCGAAGAAGAATTTGATCTGATAAAACAAAAGCTGGGACGTACTCCTAATTTCAATGAGCTCTGTGCTTTTTCAGGAATGTGGAGTGAGCATTGCAGCTATAAAAATTCAATTAAGTGGTTAAAAACTTTGCCAAGAGAAGGTGGTCGCATGTTAGTGAAAGCAGGCGAGGAGAATGCCGGCCTGATGGATATCGGCGACGGATTGGGCGTAGTTTTTAAAATTGAATCACACAATCACCCTTCGGCTATTGAACCTTTTCAGGGTGCAGCAACAGGAGTCGGCGGCATTCACCGGGATATTTTTACAATGGGAGCAAGACCGATTGCTGCACTTAATTCGTTGCGCTTTGGGAATTTAGAAGAAGACAAGACACAGCATTTGCTAGCGGGCGTAGTACATGGCATCGGCCACTATGGAAATTGTTTGGGAGTGCCCACAGTAGCCGGTGAAATTTATTTTGATGATTGTTATCACACTAACCCTCTGGTAAATGCAATGAGCGTTGGCATTGTGAAAACCAATGAAACAGTATCTGCTACTGCTAAAGGGCCTGGTAATCCTGTTTTGTTTGTGGGAAGTGCGACAGGAAAGGATGGAATTGGCGGAGCATCCTTTGCATCTGCTGATATCACTGCAGAAAGTGTAGAAGAATTGCCTGCAGTACAGGTTGGCGATCCTTTTCAGGAAAAAAAATTATTGGAAGCTTGTCTTGAAGTGGTAAAAACGGGTGCGGTAGTTGGAATGCAGGATATGGGCGCTGCAGGAATTATTTGCTCAACATCTGAGATGAGTGCAAAAGGCGAGGTTGGGATGCATATTGATCTGGATAAAATCCCAACTAGGCAAAAAAATACCGCCGAGAGCGGCACAGGTATGAAGGCATGGGAGCTTTTGCTTAGTGAAAGCCAGGAAAGAATGTTGCTCGTTGCACAAAAAGGAAGGGAAAAAGAAATAATAAAGATATTTGAGAAATGGGACTTGCCTTGTTCTATAATTGGTGAAGTGACTAGCGATGGGTTTCTCTATTTTTACATGCAAGGTGAATTGGAAGCAAAGATCCCTGCAAAAGAATTAGTACTTGGCGGCGGCGCTCCGCAATATGATCGTGAATATAAGGAGCCAAAATATTTTGAAGAAATAAAAAAATTTGATCCATCCGCAATTCCTTTTCCTAAAGATTTAAAGGAAATTGCAGAAAAAATTATTCAGCTTCCAACGATCGCCTCCAAACGATGGATATATACACAATATGATAGTACGGTAGGTACAGTAAACTCTTCAACCAATACCCCCGCGGATGCCGCTATTGTTGTTGTAAAAGGAACCAAAAAAGCATTGGCCGTAACTACTGATTGCAACAGCCGCTATGTTTTTGCCGATCCGTATAAGGGAACTATGATCGCTGTAAGTGAAGCAGCAAGAAATATTGTGTGCAGCGGAGGACAACCTTTGGGTGTTACAAACTGTCTCAATTTTGGAAACCCTTACGACCCTGAAGTATATTATCAGTTTGTGCATGCTATTAAAGGAATGGGCGAGGCTTGCCGCAAATTCAATACTCCAGTTACAGGAGGAAATGTGAGTTTTTATAACCAAAACCCTGAAGGCCCAGTTTATCCCACACCTACAATCGGGATGGTGGGCTTGCTTGAGAGTATTAAGAATAAAATGTCCTTAGATTTTAAAGAAGAGGGTGATGTAATTTATTTGCTGGGTAAAATAACAGATGATATTAATTGTTCAGAATACTTGCATAAGGTTTGTAAGATTGATTTTTCACCGGCACCGTATTTTGATTTAGACGAAGAATTTGCGCTTCAAAAAAAATTATCTGAATTAATTTCAAAACAATTTATCCGGTCGGCGCATGATGTAAGTGAAGGAGGGTTATTTGTAGCCTTATGCGAAAGCGGATTCAACCGGGAACTAGGATTTTCCATACAAACTAAGAGCACGATCAGAAAAGATGCCTTTTTGTTTGGCGAGGGGCAAAGCCGGGTTGTAGTTACTATAACCATTGATAAGGTAAATGAGTTTGAAAATTTCATGAGCGATTTTCCATTTGAAAAGATCGGTGTTGTTTCAACCGGTGAAATGGTAGTGAATGGTGATTTTTGGGGAACTATTGATTGGTGGAAAGACAAATATGATGAGGCAATTGAGAATTATTTGTCGAAAGAAGAAGCCGGTTCAGCTTTAAGTTCTATTTAGATAAACGCAGGGAATTAGTAATTGAGAATTTTGAATTGAGCTCAAACCGAATATTCAATTCTATCTTTCAATTCAAATCTATTCCGATTTCCTAATTACAAATTCCACATTCCTTTACTGTATGGATCGTAATTCTGTAATCATTGTCACCGGCGCTGCTGGTTTTATTGGCAGTTGCATGGTAGGATATCTTAATCGTAAGGGATATAACAATATCATTATAGTAGATGATTTTGATGAGGATGAAAAAAAACCAAATTATATTGATAAAAAAATAGTAGCCCGTGTAGAAAGGGAAGAATTGTTTGACTGGTTGAATCATAATGCAGTTAAAATTGATTTTGTCTTTCATCTCGGGGCCAGAACAGATACCACTGAATTTAATTATTCTATTCATGAAAAATTGAACGTGGAATATTCAAAGTATATTTGGCATTACTGTGCTCAAAAAAGTATTCCACTTATTTATGCTTCTTCAGCTGCTACGTATGGTGCGGGTGAATTGGGTTATAAAGACGATCATAATATAATCGAAAAACTTAAGCCCTTAAACCCATACGGCATTTCGAAAAATGAATTTGATAAATGGGCTCTTAACACTCAGAATTCGCCACCATTTTGGGCAGGGCTGAAATTTTTTAATGTTTATGGGCCTAATGAATATCATAAAGGAAGAATGGCCAGCGTGATCTTTCATGCCTTCAATCAAATAAAAGAAACTGGAAGAGTAAAGTTATTTCGTTCACATAACCCGGCATATCAAGACGGCGGGCAACTTCGTGATTTTATTTATGCTGATGATGTAGTCAAAATTATGTATTGGATGATGGGTGAAATGGGCAATCAGCAATGGACAATAAGCAAAAATGGGATTTATAATGTAGGTACAGGACAAGCAAGAACATTCAAAGACCTTGTAACCGCTATTTTTAAGAGCATGAATTTGAAGCCTGAAATTGAATACATTGATACGCCGGAAGACATTCGTGCGAAGTATCAATATTTTACTGAGGCGGATTTGAGCAAATTGCGAAAGGCCGGATACAATGAAAAGTTTTTTTCTCTCGAAGAAGGGGTGAATATTTATGTAACGAATTTTCTTCTTTCACATAAGTATTATTGAATTAATAAACGCCAGGATTTTGTTTCCTCGGAAATAGCAGGTCATCGATCTCATAAATTATTCCATTGCCGGCTTCAATGTCATCGCTAATTACCTTGTTCCCGTTGATCATCAATTTATCCCCTCTAAGTGTCACGATCAGCTCTTCGCCCGCGAGTGTTTTTAATTTTTCTCCGTCTTTCATATCCTTTGCCTTTGTTAATCCTGCAATTATATGATAACTGAGAATATTAACAAGATCGTTTTTCCTCTTGCTCATCCAAGCTTCAAGAATCCCAGTCGGCAATTTTCTAAAAGCATTATTAGTAGGTGCAAACACGGTAAACGGCCCTGGTTTTGTAAGTGTTTCTATGAGATCTGCCGATTTAAGCGCTTTAATCAAAATGGTGTGCGACGTGTCGCCTGTTAGGTTTTCGGCTATGGTTTTTGAGGAGGTTGAGCCGATAGTTACACCAATAGAATCTGATGATTTTTCGGGGGTAATATTATTTTTGCGATCACTTGCATTGTTACTGCATGCTATTAGAAAATAGCAGAGAAAAACCAAAGCCGGCGGGTAAACCGTTTTGTTTTGCATATATTGGATCAGGTTTATTTCGTAATGCACAGTTTTTCAATGTTAGCCAGGTCCGTAAAAGAAATATAATGCTTTATTCCTTGAAGAGCAATTTAACTTTATAAAAAACTTAACTGATGAATAAAAAAATTGCCATTATTGGTGGAGGCAACCTTGGTACTGCAATTGCCGAAGGTCTGCTGAAAAGCAAATTCAGCAAAACATCTGAAATCACAGTAACCAGACGTAACACTTCAATAAATCCCTTGAAATCACTTGGCATTGACATAACAGACAACAATAATGCCGCAGTAAAAAGATCTGATGTCATTATAATCGCTGTAAAACCATTTCAAACAGTTGAACTTTTGAAAACCATAAAAAAAGATATTACTGCCGATAAAATTTTGATATCGGTTGTGACAGGAATTACACTGCAGGAAATTGAAACAGCCGTTGACAAAAAGATCCCCTTGTTCCGGGCCATGCCAAATACAGCCATTTCAATTAGGGAAAGCATGACATGCCTTTGTCAACAGCATGCAAAAGAAGCCGATATAAAATATGTAAACGAGCTCTTTAGCAAATTAGGAAAGGTTGTTTCAATTGATGAAAAGCTGATGGAAGCGGCAACTATTTTAGGCGCTTGTGGTACAGCTTACGCTATGCGTTACATACGAGCTAATATACAGGGAGGGATTGAAATTGGTTTTGACGCAGCCACTGCTTCGTTGATTGCTGCCCAAACAGTAAAAGGGGCCGCTGAATTATTGTTGTTGAAAAAATCTCACCCCGAGCAGGAAATTGATAAGGTAACGACGCCTAAAGGCTGTACGATTGCCGGTTTGAATGAAATGGAACATCGCGGTTTTAGTTCTTCCTTGATTCGTGGCGTAGTTGCAAGCTATCAGAAGATTGCGAAAGATTAGTGACTCATAGAGAGTAAAATTTCAGGACGTAGAAGTGTTCGACACGATTGACGCAATAATAATGAAGTTGGCTACAAAATTTTTACTGCTTATATATTATTCCATCTTTCATTACAAAAACAATTTTTCCAAATGTTTTTGAATCTTTTAAAGGATCACCATCTATAGCAACAATATCAGCAAACTTGCCGGTTTCAATGCTTCCTAGCTGATCCTTCATTCCTAAAAGCTCGGCTGCATTGATGGTTGCTGCTTTAATGGCGTCCATAGGTTTCATGCCTGCTTCAATCATGTAGGTAAACTCAAGCCAGTTCATGCCATGCTGGTAAACTCCTGCATCCGTGCCGAATGCAATTTTTACTCCTGCTTTGTAGGCCTTGGCAAAAGTGTTCTGCAATTGTGGCCCAATCTCAATAGCCTTTGCTGCAACGACCGGTGGATAATAGCCTAGCTTTTTTGCGGAATCAGCTACCGATCTTCCTGCTGTGATGGTAGGCACATACCAAGTTCCATATTGCTTAAAAAGGGCAATGGCCTCATCATCCATTAGGGTTCCATGCTCAATTGAATTTACACCGGCGCGAATAGCCCTCTTCATTCCTTCTGCTCCGTGTGCATGTACGGCAACTTTAAAACCATAATCTTTTGCCGTTTCTACAATCGCTTTTATTTCTTCTTCGGTGAACTGAGGATTGCTACCACTTTTGGCAACACTTAAAACCCCTCCGGTTGCTGTGATCTTAATTAGATCGGAACCATCTTTATACCGCTGTCGAACTGCTTTTCTGCATTCGTCCGGACCATTGACTACTCCTTCAGCAGGACCGGGATCACCCATCAGCTCTTTCTTATACCCGTTTGTGGGGTCAGCATGGCCGCCTGTTGTGGCAATTGCTTTTCCTGCTGTAAAAACTCTCGGCCCTTTAATTAATCCCTTGTTAATAGCATTACGTAATGAAATATTCACTCCTGATCCTCCAAGATCTCTTACAGTTGTAAAGCCTGCCATTAAGGTTCGCTCGGAAAAAACGACTGATTGAAAAGCATAATCTGCGGGATTGAAAGTAAAAGTTTCCATATAGCGGGTTGGATTGGTTTCTGTTTCCAGATGCACATGGCAATCGATCCAGCCCGGTGTAACCGTTTTTGTTTTTAAATCAATGGTTTTATCATTTGCATTTGCTGTTGAGTAACCGTTTTCAACAGAAACAATTTTATTTTTCTCAACCACAATGGTCATGTTTTTTTTGGGCTCATTGGAAATACCATCGATCAACATGCTGCACCAGATATAAGTTTTTTGAGCAGATAGCTGCAGAACAAATAGTGTGGTGAACAAAACAGGAAAAAGTTTCTTCATATTAGTTTGGTTGATTGAATAAAAATAGTAAAAACAAATCCAATATAATTTCCAGATAGTTGTTAATTGCACAGGCAGGCCTGTCTGCCGGCAGGCAGGGTTTTTGTAACCCGAACGATGAAATTTATTTTACGATGAAATATGAAGACATTCCAAATAAAAAATGGTGGAAAGAAGCAATTGTTTATCAAGTTTATCCCCGGAGTTTTAAAGACAGTAATGACGATGGTATTGGTGACCTAAGAGGAATGATCTCCAAATTAGATTATTTGCAAAGTCTCGGCATTGATGTGGTTTGGATCAATCCCGTTTATGCTTCACCCAACGATGATAATGGTTATGACATAAGTGATTACAAGGATATCATGAAAGAGTTTGGAACCATGAAAGATTTTGATGAGTTGATCGCTGGGCTTCATAAGCGAAACATCAAGCTGGTAATGGATCTCGTAGTGAATCATACCAGTGATGAACATGAATGGTTCAAACAATCAAGGAGCAGCCGTAAAAATCCTTACAGGGGTTATTATCATTGGTGGCCAGCCGAAAAAGGAAAACCGCCTCATCGTCCCAGTTTTTTTGATGAGCGCGGGAGCGCCTGGCAATATGATCGAAAGACCAATGCATTTTATCTGCATATTTTTTCCATCAAGCAGCCTGATCTGAATTGGGAAAACGAAGCGATGCGAAAAGAAATTTATGACATGATGAAATTTTGGTTCGATAAAGGGGTGGATGGATTTAGAATGGATGCCATTACATTTATCGCCAAGGATGAAAGTTATCCTGCATTTACTGAAGACGAGATACAAAAACAATATGGCGAATGGTCGGGATATTATGCATCACATCAAAAACTTCATGATTATTTGCATGAGATGTATAAAGAAGTTTTATGCAAATATGATGTCATGACGGTAGCAGAGGGACCTGGCATTTCGCCCGAGGAAGCTCATAAAATTGTGGACCCTTCAAGACATGAACTAAACATGCTTTACCATTTTGAAGGAATAGGTATCGGCTATGTATGGGGAGAATTCAAACGAGTTGATCCCAATGGATATGATCTTGTAAAATTCAAAGAAATATATACAAAATGGAATGATGTATTTGCTAAAAAGGGATGGGGTACCATTTATCTTGCCAATCACGACCAGCCTAGAATGGTGAGTCGTTGGGGAAAGGACAGCCCTGAATTTAAAGCGCCGTCAGCAAAAATGCTGATCACATTTTTATTTACCATGCACGCTACACCATTTTTTTATTTTGGCGATGAAATTGGAATGACCAATATTCGCTTTGATAATATAAAGGACTACCGCGATATTGAGACCATCAATATGTATAAGCAGATAAAAAGAAAAAAAGGCGATGTAAAGCGTTTTTTAGAAAATCAAAAAGAATCGGCAAGAGATAACAGCCGAACACCTTTTCAATGGGATAGTTCAACCAACGCTGGTTTTACAAACGGAACTCCTTGGCTGAAAGTAAATCCAAATTATGTGGACTGTAATGTTGAGATTCAAGATAAAGACCCAGATTCCATTTTAAACTATTTCCGCAAGATGATAAAGGTGCGTAAGGCACACCCTGTTTTATTATATGGTCATTACCATTTGCTGGATAAAGAGCATAAGCAAGTGTATGCATACACACGGACATTAGGTGATGAAAGGTTTTTAATTCTCTTAAATTTTTCCAAAGAAAGCATCGAGTACAAAATACCCGGCCCCTTTCGACATGATGAGGAAATATTGATCAACAATTACAAAACTTGCGAGCAGTACAAGGACAAAATTCATTTGTTGCCTTACCAGGCCATAGTGATGCAAGCAAAAGCAGAGTAAAATTTATTTTTCATTTTTTATATTCAAATTAATGCCCGTATAAAATCCCAGATCCTTATTCTTTAATAACTTGGTCCAGAAAATAATTTGGCCAGTGTGATAAGAGTAATGCTCTGTTACATGAATAATAATCCCAATGCCTGAATGAAAATATCCCTGCACTTTTCTTTTTCTTAAAAGTTCTGCAGGACTAATGTTTTGTATCGTTCTCTTGGCCTCCTCAACAGTCTTTGTCAGTTTTTCAAGCAATTCAAATTTTGAATATCCATCATGAGCAGAAAATTCTTTGTCTCTTTCTCTTATATCCTCAATATTTCCAAGTGATGAGATAGCATATTGTCTAATGTTACCGCAGAGGTGGAGAATTAAATTGCCAACACTGTTTGAATTTTCATTGGCTTGTTTCCAAACCTCAGTTTCCTGCAGTTCATTCAAACAAGCAGTTATTTTGTTTGTGTTCTCATCTATTCTCTGAATGGCTTGATCTAAAAATTCTTTGATAAACTCTTCTGTCATTTTTCTTTATTGTAGATTTATTTTTATTCAGCAACTAGGCTTCTTTCTTCAACAACCGACGCTGTAAAAGGTTTTGAAATTTTATTTTTTACATAGCTGTTGAGAAAATACATCATTACGACAGTGATCAGCATGGTAGTAATAACAACATAACCCAACCAATTGTAATGTTGCAAGGGACCTCCATTTGATTGTACAACGATTAAACCGGCAACCCATGAAGCAATGCCTCCTGCAATTTGCTGAATAGACGCATTGATGCTCATAAATGCACCGCGATCTTGCGGTTCGGGAACAGCCGTCATCAAAGCTGATGAAGTGATCATTCTTGATGTAATGCCTATAAATAACAATACGCTTAATATGATAATGATCCACAATGGAGTAATGCCAAGATTGGTATAAATAAGAACTACTACACTACTAATAAAAGAGCCAATCACAAAGATTTTATATTTACCAATCTTGTCGCTTAGCTTACCAATGAGAGGTCCAAAAATAATTGTGAATCCGCCGGTAAATCCATATAGTATCCATAGTTGGCTAAGTTCAATGCCAAGGTTGAGATTGCTAAAAGTGCTACCTAAAGGCATCAGCATGAAACCACCTGTTGCCAATAATGTCATAGCCATGAATGCACGCACATATTGTGGCTGCGAAATAGTTTTTATTAAATGATGAAAGGGATTACGTTGATCCGATCTTATTTTTAAGTGCTCTTTTACTGGCTTCATGTAAACAATAATAACCATACCTACTATAACGCCGACACCTGCGATCATCCAGAATGGTGAATGCCAGCCGAAGCGATCAGCTAACAGCAATCCGATGGGAAGACCCAATACCTGGCTGGCTGCAAAAGCCATTTGCACAAAGCCCATTACCCGACCTCTTACTTCCCATTTAAAAAGATCGCTGATGATGGCGAAGCTAACTGAGCCGATAACACCACCGAAAATTCCTGTTACAATCCTGGCGAATAACAAAAAAGGATAATTAGGAGCAAAAGCACAAAGCACGGTACCCGTTAGAAAACCAGCATAGAAGAAAAGAAGAAATTTTTTCCTGTCAAATTTATCAGCAAAGCCGGCTGATACCAAGCCTGATATTCCAGCGCTCCAAGCATACACTGATACTACTAATCCAAATTGTGATGGGCGAATATGCCAGTCTCTTATCAAGAATGCGCCTAATGGTGAAAGCACCATAAAATCCAGGACTATGGAAAATTGCAGTATGGTCAATATCGCAATAATGAAGCGTTGGTAGGGCGAAAATAACTTTTGCTTCGTTGGTTGTTGATTTGTTGTCATAGAATGTACGAAGGTAAGGATAGCCTTCTAGTGGAATTCATTGATTTTAGGTCAAAGCACAATATGTTCCGGTAAAAATATTTTTTTAATGGTTAAATAGATCATTAAGTAATCTGAAATTTTCGTCGTTCATACAATACAGTGATTAAGGATAACGAACAACGGTTACTTTAGAATAAAATGAAAAGATCCTTTTACTTTTTTTTGTTTGTTGTCATCCATCTATTCTGTTATTCTCAAGATGAGGCTAAGAGAAGATTAAAGGATATTGATTTTTTAGCAGGCGAATGGAAAGCTCATGTTGAAGCCCGCTTGTCAGCACAAGGCCCATGGGATACCAGTGAAGGACGCTCTATCATCAAAAAAGCGGTTAACACAACTGTTTTAGAAGAAGATTTTACCGGCACAAGAGAAGGCAAACCTTTTCTTGTAAAATCATTGGTAGCGGTCAACAATCTTACATTAAAATATCAAAGGATATTTATTGACTCCGAACATGGGACATTAGTTGATTATGATGGAGAAAAAACACTAACAATTTAATTTTTGATAAAGATTGGAAATATCCCAATAGATCAAAAGTTAAACTCCGTGTTGTTTATAAAATTATTTCTCACGATGGATTTGTTATTGAGAATATGCGGATGCCAGAAAATACATCTTCATGGATGTTACTGGAAGAATGAAATATACCAGAAATAGATAATGGAAAATTGAATTTATTGGTGATATAAAAAAGTCCCGGGTTATCCGGGACTTTAGCAAAACTTTTTCGATATTTTTTATCTGCCATGTTTTCTGTCAAGTTCATTACCGATCACATATCCAAGACCAGCACCAATGGCACCACCAATAGCGCCTCCTACCAACCGATTGTTCTTATTTATTACAGCTCCCAATATGGCGCCACCGCCGCCACCAATCACAGCTCCCTTTGCTTTTCTGCTCCAACCTTTTTTCGCAACCGTCTTAGCTGGATATTGAGCAACTGAATTCATAGAGCCGCTGCTAGATGTTGAGCTGTGGGTACTTGAACTACGATGTGCTGAATTTTTTACCGGCACATACTTAACTATTGTTTTAGTAGGTTGACTAGATGCAATTTCATTGCCTTGTTTGTAATACACTGCTGGATCCAACAACTCATTTTGCATTTTCCATTTTTGGAAATCAGCCAAACCCGCTGTATCGGTATATGTTAATACCTTCCCGCTTGCATCAGTTTGAGGCTTGTTGTTACAAGCTATCATGACGGTGGCTGCTATAATGGCTATAACAAAAAAGGGTAATAATTTCTTCATAACAAAATTTTTTTAATAGATGAATGAATTTAAAATTTCACTGTATCTAGGTGAAAAATTATGCCATACCTAATCCAGAAATTTATTTACAGATTTCTTTAACATAGAAAATCTGAGCTAATATGATAAACGCGCAAGCAGAATATTTTCATTTCACGAAAAGAAAAATGTATGAAGAGAACGATTAATTTAATATTCATTAACAATAGCTATATCGTTGGTAGTTTAAAGTTCTAAAAAAACTTTTCCATCACTTTGAATAATTGTATAAGTGTTTATCTTTTCTTTAGCAGGACCAGCCTTCACTTCACCATTGCTAACGCCTAAATTGTGAACCATGCCAAGGACATTGAACAATTCCACAAATCATACTGCCTCCTGCCAGTGAGCCGCCACGATGCGTGCAGTGATCATCAAATGCAACATAATTTGTTTCAGTTTTTGCCAGCACAATTCTTTTATCATCAATATGCAAAAGCTTCATTTGATTTGTTTTTAATTCATCGGCTGCGGCTACTTCAATACGTCCTGTTTTTTCTTTAAAGAATTTTTCTTTCCATTTCCCTGCAAATGCATAGCGAGGGTTAACACCAATTTGGTTGCGGTAAACCAATGTGCCGCCCATCCACCCGGCGATAGCTAAAAGAACAATCCCTATTGTTTCTAAGCCAACGATAATATATAATGAGGCATTTTCTGAACGACGATAAAACCATATAGCTGCGAATAGAACCACATTCACAATATTGATCAGTGCATGTTTTGTTGCCCTTTTTTTAGCGGTACTTTTTGGAGGAACTGTAAGAAAATAATCAACAGCGCCTGGAATAGCAGCCAGCAATGCAAATCCAACACCTGCTATTTGCAGCCAATAACTCGTTTGCCAAAAATCCATTTTTCCTGTGATCAATCCGGCGGTATCAAATAGAAAACTGCCTGTAAAAAATGCAATAGGAAATGCGATCAATATAGGATGGAGCGGGTGGCCTTTGATGTGCGCTCTGCTTTTCATGATTCAATTTTTTGATACAACCATCAAAAAGCCTGCCTCGAGAAAATAAAAATCCTGCTTCTCAGATATTTATTCGTACCTTTTAAGATATGGATCTGTAAATGTGAAACTACTTCGCCTCCATGAAAACTAATTCTTCATTTTAAAAAAAGGAGGCTTTATGTACGTAAGACTCACTTACCTGAATTTTTTGCCCGGCAAAGCTGAAGAAGCAAAAAAAATTTACAACAGCGAACTTGTCCCTATCGTAAAACAACAAAAAGGAAATCTTGATTGCAGAATGCTTGAACCCGTTGACAAAGCGGACGATTACATCTCCATGACATTATGGGAAAGTAAAGAAGATGCAGACGCTTATCAATCCAGTGGCGTTTACAAGGAACTCGTTGATAGAGTAAAGGACAGCTATGCAAAAAACCCTGTTTTGAAAGTTTATTCTTCAGAAAGTATTATGGAACCAGCCTAAAAAAAGCAGACCTTTTACGATCTGACAGGGGCTTATTAAAGCCCCTTTTTCTTATATAAGAGCTTTGGTTCAGCCATGAATTTCTATAACCGTTTATCATTAAATAGGAACGGTTTTTTTATTTTTTTCGATAGATTTAGTTACAACTGTTTATCAAAAAACCGCTGTATGCGAATTATACTTTTTTTATTGCTAGTCTTTCCTGCCGTTGTAAATGCTCAATTCAACAGATCAGCTACAGAGCTTGCAAAAGAAACTATACGTGAATATTTAACGGGCAAAATATTTAAGGATCAATCCTATAGACCTATTTCTTATGGTGAAATAAAGCCCCGTAAACAAAAAGACTCGGATATCGCGTGGAGTATGATCCATAAATTTGAGATCACAGAAATTCAAACGCAGGCAGATAAAAAGATAAATGTTCAAAAACCTCATCAGTTCATATTTTTTATGGATGAAAAAATGAAAGTGCTTAAAGCTGAAAGTTTTGACTCAGATTGAATGATATTTTCCTGAAATTCTTCCGGCATTTCTTATAAAACCTTTTTATACATCAGCACGATATAACTAAGAGCTATTTTTCCCAAAGAATTTATATTGAACCCAACTTCTGATGCCAATAAAAACGGGAATAAATAAGATGAGTGCAATGATTGAAAGAAAAGCGATAGTTCCCATATAGGGAGCAAACAAAGGAACAATTAATATAAAAAGACCTGTTACGATGAGCAATTTTGAGACGGGTTTTATGTAGGAACGATCTTCTTCCTCCTGTTTCATGAGAGAAGCTATGGCAACGATCATCAATAGTATTGTTTCAATGGATATACAAAACATCCAATAAATACTAGGGTGTGAATCATTTTCAATTTCCGCAAGCAGTATTTTTAGGGAGGCCCCTACAATTCCAAATGCTGCCAGAACAGGGTAGTGAAGAAAAATGAACCATTGCATGTAATGATAACCTGTTTTGGTTTCCTGTTCACTGGTCATATCAAAATAAATGCTCCAAAGAAGAAAAGCTATTAAAATACCGAGTATAAAAGCTATCCACGCAGCTTGATGTTTATCTTTTACATCGGCAATACCGTTCACCGTTCCTAAAATACTTTCTGCCAGAACAATAATGGTAAAAAGCCCGAATCTTTCGATCAATGTTGCTGAGGCAGTAAAAACTTGTCCTCTTTGTTTCAACACATGTACTATTGTGCGTGCACCAGTAAGACTTGGCGTCAGGTTCAACAGCAGAACGACTATCCACAGTATGATAGCAGTTTGATGAGAAGTAAAGATTGATATAACCAATAAAACCAAAGCGATGAGATAATTGAATGTATAAAATTTATTGAATACTCGATGAGAAGGATCATATAAACCAACGCTCCACCATAGATACGTGATCAATATTTGTATCACGGAAAAAGCGACAGCAAAACCTTGATGCTGTCCCGCTGAAGCATCTTGAATAGTGATTGCTACAGCAGCAACGGCAAGCATTTGCCAAAAAGTAAAAATTCTTGTTCTTATGCTATCATTGCCATGCAGATCATAATATTGGCTTCCATTTACCCACGACCAAAAGATAAGGCAGAACAATAAAAAAGAGTATGCTAGTTCATGCCATGATGGGTGAGCTGAAAACTCATGAGTTAATTGCGAAATGGCCGCTACATACACCAGGTCATAGAATAACTCCAGCCAGCTTATCTTTCGTTCATATTTTCTATCATCAAAATTCTTGGGCGGCCCCCACCAAAGGTTTGCATGTTTGTTTTTCATTCTTCGCTAAGTTACGTCTGCATAGCGAAGGACTAAAGGCAAATGGGCATTGCATTAAAGATTTTATTTTTCAAAACATAAAGTGGGATAGACACGTCATTTACATTTCTTAACTTACCATTATAAACAGTCGAAAGCTTTAAAACCCGGTTATTGACACAAAATAAAATAGTAGCATTCTGCGAATTATATACTTGAAGAATTGAAGAAAAAAATATTCAAAGCAAGTTACCAGCCAGGTAGCAAAAGAATATGTCAGTTAAAAAAGCAATGAAATGAAAAATATCCGCGTAATGATTATATGGATAATGGCGATCTTGATCCATGAAACTGGCTTAGCCCAAAAGCCTTTATATACGGCTCCATTAGGCATCCAGACTTACACATTTCGGCGAAGTATTGGAATTGATCCTGCCAAGACCTTAGACACAATAAAAAGGATGGGATTTATTGAAATAGAAGGAGGTGGTGCAAATCCTGAAATGTTTAGAAAATTATGTGATGAAAGAGGCATTAGCATTCCTTCTACGGGGGCAAGTTATGAGCAATTAGTACGATCGCCGGACTCAGTTGTATGGCGAGCAAAAATATTAGGCGCGGAATATGTAATGTGCTCATGGGTACCCCATGACAATGGAGTGCTGAGTTTTGAAAATGCAAAAAAAGCCGTCGAAGATTTTAATGCAGCAGGCAAAATTTTAAAAGAGAACGGTCTCACGTTTTGTTATCACACTCATGGATATGAATTTCAGCCTTACGAAAAAGGAACATTATTGGATTATATTATCAACAATACAAATCCCGAATATGTATCTTTTGAAATGGATGTGTTTTGGATACAGTTTGGTGGAGGCAATCCAACAGAACTACTAAAAAAATATGGCAACCGCTGGAAACTTATGCATTTGAAGGATATGCGAAAAGGAACAAAAAAAGATCTGACAGGGCTCACTTCTACTGAAAATGATGTGGCGCTTGGTACAGGAGAAATAGATATCGTATCAATATTAAAGCAGGCAAAGAAAGTGGGGATCAAACATTATTTTATCGAAGATGAAAGCAATAATATAATTACCCAAGTGCCGCAAAGTATTGCCTACCTCAAAAGTCTGAAGGAATAATCTGAGGATCGACTCAAACAGTTCTATTGCAATTGCTGCTGCAACTGCTGGAAAGCTGAGATGAACATTTTGTATTTACTATCTGTATGTGCCCAGGCAATATCGCCGTGTTCAAAAATATTTTTCATCAGTTCATTCGCTTTATTACAATCCTCTGCATCATAAAAATAAGACTGCCATTTTGCAGGCAATTCATCAAAGGTTTTCAACGCTAAGCCATTTCCATAAATTTTAATCAGAGAGGGAGTGCTGCGAACATCGATACTTGAAAATTTGTTATCCAAGGCCCATTTAAAATAAAGCTCATAAAATCTGCAATGGTTTCTCAGACGGTTTTTTATTTCCTGATCGTTCTCTTTTTTAACCGCTTTTACTCGCCATTGGTTGTTTGTTGCCGAATATGGATTATCCGAAGGGGAAGAAAACTTGCTGGGTTGCCTCTCAAAATTTAAGATTGTTTCTTTGCCACTCACTAACTGTAATTCATTTCCTACAAAATATTTTATCGGGAAACTTACCATGTTGCCAGTTTTACTAATGAGATACAAGGTTGACTCCTTCTGTTTCCAATGCCCTTGGTCAAAGCCTCCAAAGTCTCTAGTATATGAACCGTCGGGTTCTAAATCCATAAAACTGGCGGGTGTTGTTTCAATCTCGTTATTTTCATTCGTTCCGCTGCTATGTGAATAAAACCATAAGCCGTCAAACTTCTTTCTTTTTGATATGCATCCAATTTCTGTAATGACAATGACGACGGCAAACAGGAAAATGATTTTTTTCATAAGCATTTGAAGATAAATTAATTTATTGATCAATTTCATGCGAACTAATTTGACACGCCAGTAACTTTGTACTATTATTTAATGCTTCTAAACATGAAAACGTCATATTCGTGTAAACCACAATTGCATAAGGGTTTTTACCAAAAATAAATTTCCGGCCGGCACGTTTATTGAACAATCCAATATTAGATTAATCCGTCTTATGAAATTTCTATTGAGCATACGGGCACAAAACATAGGTTTAACGATCAGCGCAGTTTTAATTGTATTGTTATACTCTTCCTGCGAATCAAATTCCCAGATCATTCCTGTTCATACTGCCATTAACCGTTCAATACATGCTAAGCAACCACTTCCTAGAACGGCAAGTGCTGCTGAGATTTTACATCGACCTCAGGTTCCGATCCTTTGCTATCATCGCATTCGCGATTTCCTGCCTTCTGATTCAAGAACAATGAAAGATTATATTGTTCCGATAAATAAATTTCGTGAGCAAATGAAATTACTTGCTGACAACGGTTATCATACGATATCACCGAATCAACTATACGATTACTTGGTAAAGGGGAGCCCATTGC
Source organism: Chitinophagaceae bacterium (assembly GCA_036005185.1). GTDB lineage: Bacteria > Bacteroidota > Bacteroidia > Chitinophagales > Chitinophagaceae > VBAU01. The sequence continues at coordinate 26,789 of DASYQS010000050.1, forward strand.
CACCCAGGCCTGTGATCATAAGTTTTGATGATACTCGAGAAGAACAATATACTATTGCTCATGAAGAGTTGAAGAAATATGATTTTCAAGGAGTGTATTTCATCATGACAGTTTCGTTGGGGCGACCTGGTTACATGACAAAGCAAGAAGTAAAACAACTAGCTGACGAAGGAAATACAATTGGCTCACATACTTGGAACCATAGTAATGTAAAAAACTATGCTGCGCAGGATTGGGTAACGCAGATCGATAAACCTTCGCAGGAATTAGAAAAAATTACCGGCAAGCCGATTGAATATTTTGCTTACCCTTTCGGTTTATGGAATAAGCCAGCTATTGAACAATTGAAACAACGAGGGTTTAAAGCTGCCTTTCAATTATCAGCTAAACGTGATGAGAATGATCCTTTGTTTACTATCCGCAGGATCATTGTGCCTGGCGAATGGAGCACAAATACTTTAGAGAAATGGATGAAAAATAATTTTTGAGTTTGCTATTTGCTAACGGAAATCGGTTATTAATTATTTCAAGGCTTACAAAAAATACCACAGTCTTCAGTTGGGCAAGGATCCCAAATTATTTTTCTTGGTTTTGAATCTTAATCTATAGGTATTTTTTTAGCGTTTGTCTTTAGCCACTGTTCAAACGTCTGCAACTCAGGATTTAATTGTTTTGAGCCTTCAATACTTCTGGTCGCGTTTACTTGTTTTTCAAACTCGTCGTAAAACTGAAACATATTACCAAGTTCTTCTGCTCCTGGAAAACCAAAACTGCGATATGCATCTGCGGCAACTTTGTTATACAACACTGGTTCGCCTAACGCTTTCGACATAGCGTCAGCCATCTCTTGGCCAGTTAAATGTTCACCTGCAATACCAATTTTTTTTCCAATCAATTCATTTCCCTTTTTAAAGATGCCATGAGCGCATTTTCCTATATCTTCTGCTCCTATGCCAGCCATTTTTGCATTGCCTATGGGAAGAGTGAGAGCCAATTTACCATCGGCGCCTCTTCTTGGTCCTGCTCCAAAATAAATGAAGTTTTCCCAGTAAAACGAAGCCAAAAGAAAAGTTGTTGGTACACCAGCTTCCGTAAAAAATTTGTCCGATTCTCCTTTGGCATCAAAATGCGGTACTTTGTATTTTTCCATCAGCGTAGGCATGCGATCATCACTGAGCGGCACAAACTCACGCGTATCTTCGAGGGTTGACCAGATCACATGTTTTATTCCAGCGGCTTTTGCTGCTTTCGCATATATTGCTGCTTCAGTTTTTTCTTTTTCGGGTGAGTAATGCGCCCAATAAAAGGTAACAAAATAAGCGCCGTAAGCTCCATCTACTGCCCGCTGCACTGTGCTTGCATCGTCCACATCCGCAGCAATTAACTCAGCGCCCAGTTTTGCAAGATCTTTTGCCTTATCAGAGTTAATGTCCCGGGTAACAGCCCGCACAGAGAATTCACTATTGCTGTCTTTTAAAATCGAGCGGACCAATCCGCCACCTTGTGCCCCCGTTGCACCAAATACGGTAATAATTTTTTTTGAGTCCATAATAATTTTTTTATTGTTGATAATGATAGGGACATCGTGATAACTACGTAATGGGAATACAAATATATGTTTTCAATGTTGAAACATGAATTTTTTTCTCAGTGGCTTCTTAGTATGAAGACATATGTCCAAATTTACAGGAAACGCTAATGTGAGATTGGATGGCAATAATAGAATTTAGTTCAACAAAATAATCCTCGATAAACCAGGCAATGCAAAGCTGTTGCTTTAAATAAAAGCGAACGTGTAATTGTTCAAGATGGAAATAATAATCAAACTCCCAATTTGCTAAAAGGCGGTGGATCTAAAAATATGTGAGAGTGTTCAATAATTAATAGTAATAGAATTTATTGAGTTAAAACAAATCGTCCCGACTGGTCGGGACGATTTGTTTAAACTCTTCTACTGATTATCGACATTCAACATCTTCCTTAACGCATGTATTCCTCTTGCTTTTTGTACTCTTACAGTATCAACAGTTATCTTCAGTTTGAGAGCTGTCTCTGCCGTGCTCAGACCTTCAAAAAACAAAAGCTCGAAAATCTTTTTTGTTCTTGGCGGTAGCTTTTGTACTTGATGGATGATGAATTGCAATAATTCAGCCCTTATCAGTTCGGAGTGTATTTTGTCCTCATCTTTTTCAACCATATAAAGTAATTCTTTTTGTGCCGCTGTTTTTCGACGGTTATGTTTTAGCCAATTAAGGCAGTCGTTGCGGGTAACAGTGAATAACCATGCTCTAATGTTAGCAAAATCGGTAAATGTGCTCCGCTTGTTCCATAGCCTTATGAAAACTTCGGCAACAATATCCTCGGCTTGTTCTTTATTACCGATCATGCAAAACGCGAAATACAGCAGAGAAGTATGATGGAGCTCATACAAATATTGTAAGGCTGCGGGGTTGTTTTGAAACAGCTCTTTAATTTCTAATTCGGCGCTGGCCGCAGGGATAAGGTTTCCGCTCATACGCAAAACAAACATAGTAAAATAAAATGACGAATTCGTCATTGTAGGAAAAATTCTTTATCTGGAATTTGTATCATAATGGCACAAATAAGAGATAGTAAGTTGCTTCAGAAAATGGCTATAATCATCAAAGAATTAAGAGAGGAAAAGGGTGTTACTCAGGAAGAGGTTTATAACGAAATAAATATACATATCGGCCGTATTGAAACAGCCAAGGCTAATCTCAGTATCGCTACTTTATCTGCCCTTTGTAAATACTTTAAAATACGGATATCGGAATTTTTCAAAAGAGTTGAAAATAGCTGAGAATTTAACTAAATAAAGGATTTGGTGTGGCAGCTAGTCCCCATAAATATGCGCAGCTTCCCAACCCAGAATAGCGGTTTTTCTGGTACTGCCCCAATGGTAATCACCGATAACCCCTGTTGATTTTATTACCCGGTGACAGGGTATGAGATAGGCAATAGGATTATTTCCCAAGGCAGTACCTACTGCACGCGAAGCATTTGGAACATCGATTTTTTTGGCTAGATCTGCATAGGTGCTTATTCCTCCAAAGGGTATGTGCATCAATGCCTGCCACACTTTTAATTGAAAGGCTGTACCCTTAAGATGTAATTTTATTTTTTTCAAATTGCTCCAATCATCCGTAAAAATTTTTAACGCATTTTGTTGCAGAAGATCTGTTTTTTGATGAAAGCTTGCATTAGGAAAGTATTGTTTTAAATTTTTCAGCTCATCTACTTCACCATTCAAAAATGCAATATGGCAAATTCCTTTTTGAGTGGAAGCAATAATAATATCTCCAAAAGGTGTTTCAGCGTAGCTAAAATTAATCTGTAAATTTTCGCCACCATTTTTGTATTCACCGGGCGTCATGCCTTCAATGGAAATAAAAAGATCATGCAGACGACCGGGACTTGATAAGCCCGTTTCATAACTGGCATCTGCAACGGAAACATTCTGTTTCAACAATTTTTTTGCATGCTCCAGACTAATGTATTGTAAAAATTTTTTTGGGCTTACGCCGGCCCATTCTTTAAACATTCTTTGAAAATGATAGGGACTTAAATATACACTCTTGGCAACATCATCTAACTCCGGCTGCTTCTGAAAATTTTCTTGAATGTAGTGTATCGCTTTTTCTATTCTTTGATAATCTGTTGTCATACCACAAAATTATGGCACCCTCAATCTATTGCAAACCCGATTGTTGCTATTTAAAAGGCTATTTGCAGAATGAGGGACTAATGTGGATGAAATATTAACTCAATTATCTACAGTAACAAAGCCATTTAACAGATCCTCCATATCTGAAATATAGCTTGCAAAAAGATTTTGTGCCGTATAGGTAACCAGCTGTATTGTTCCCTTTGCATTGGAATAATAATAACCATAATAAGCAAATTTGATACCCTGTGTAGTACCATTCATTTGTATTAGGAGAATTTTTTTATCATTCACTGTACGGTATTCTTCTTTAATAACTTTTATATCGGGCGCAACAGACTCGGCATTTTTTACCGCTATTCCTCGCAGTGCCTCGATTGGGATCTCTATGCTTTCGGTTATCATCATTCCGTATAAATCTTTTCCTTTCAACTGCAGCTCGTACTCGGCAGCTTCATTCATTGATGCTTTCTTAAAACTCCATTTTTTTGCATCAAGCCAAACTCCTACATCGATTCGGGAACTTTTCAAAAGGAAAGCCGAACCCGCATTTTTTTTAAAGATTTTGGGATTGGTAGGAAGATATTTTTTTTCAGTAACGGAATCATTAGCATATTTCCAAGTTCCGTCGTTGTATAACGTAACCCTCTCACCAGTTTCTGTCACTGCTTTTTTCTGACCAAATAATGAGGTAACAATTAGAAAAAAAATGGCTTGTAAGAAAATTTTTTTCATGTTGTTCAGGGGTTTTGGGACAAAAAATATAAATGAGCAATCAGATATATAAGAGGAAATAACGTTTATCGGTCATTTTTAATATTCATATGCAGACTTTTATTTAAAAAAGGGCGAATGGTAGAGTAATAACTATAAAAATGGCATAACTTTTCATGGCTGGCAATATTGTATAGTATGAAAGCGATCTTCATATTCCTTATATGCGGCGGTTGCTTATGCTTTTGTCATTTAAATAGTGAACAAAAGAAGATAAAACGTCAAATTGCATCTCTCGACATTGATAGCATTCATTTTAAGACGCAGATCCAGCCTATTCTGGAAAAAAATTGTTCTCCCTGTCATTTCCCAGGCGGGAAAATGTATGAAAAATTGCCCTTTGATAGGGGTGAAACCATCGTAAATCATCAAGCTCTCATATTTAAACGTCTTAAAAAAGAGGAGGACATCGGGTTAATACGGCAATATGTGCAGCAACAAAATAAGGCAACTGACTAATCATGTTATCAGTGTTTACCCTTGTTTATTCCATCCCCGCCGAATTGTGGGATATGAATTAACGTGTGCATCGTAAACTTACTTGAAAAAATAGTATTTGTTTCATTGACAGTGAGCAAATATTTTTCTTCATTTGCAATACAATCCACTATTCTATGCAACTAATGATGTACATAGGCAATGACCTCATTGAATCCATTCCACTTCAAAAACAGGCGCTTCGTCAGCCCGGTTACATTGGCAAATTCAAACGCACTTTAAAGTTGAAGTATAGCGAACTTATTAACCAGTGTTCACAACCTCCTGAGTTTTTAGTGGTTGAAGCTAATCAACAACAAAATCAATCCAAAAACAAGGAATAAAAAGTTGGAGAGAATTACTTATTGCGTTGAATATATTTGATCATGCCAAAGGTTTGCACAAAACCAAATTGCCGATAAAAAGGCGCAAGCCCTTCTCTCGAAATCAAGCTGACTAATGCGTTATCGGCTCCATTCCTGTCCAACCAATGATTTATTTCTTGCATTAGGGCTGTGCCAATACGTTTGCCTTGCCAGTCAGGATGTACCATTACATCTTTTACGTAATAAAAACTCGCATTGTCGCCAAGCAGCAATGCACTACCAATCACTTTATGGCTTGGTTCATCTTCAGCAACAACCGCAAACAAGGCTGCTCGCAATATCATCTCTGCTTTTGCATCATTTGCAACTGAAGACCAACCTATAGCGGATCCTAAATACTGATATTCGCTCACGGTAGGGGTTCTTGCAATAATTTTTATCGTGCTGGGTATGGTTGCAGTACTCTTTTCCCTCTCAGCTATCAAGTCGCCAGCAAAGATCAGATAATAGCCATTGATCTCTCGGACAGTGTATCCGGCCATACCCCATGGCTTGTTTTCAAGAGGTTCAACGATCTCTGCATTTTTAGTTTTGTGAAAATCATAAAGTGATTCTAAATATCGTACTCTGATAAAAATAGCATTCTCTTTCGAAACTGATGCGAGTTTGGGGTTTAGCGAAAACTGTATAAAAACACCATCCCAGGAAATGCCGGCGTGATTCGGCGGCTCTCCCCATGTCCATTTTGCAGGGAAACCAAGCACATCCTGCCAATACAATATAGTTTCAGATATATTCCGTACAGCAAGGATCGGTTCAACATGTGAAAGAAATGGTCGCAGCCTATTTTCTTCGTTTTCCATTTATGTATTCAGTTGTGCAAGTTGAATGAATCTGCGAAATGGTTATTTTTCCAAATGCTCTGCGATATTCATCTCCTTTTTTTCAATATGATGTCTCTTCTTTGAAAAGCTACAACTCCAATTTTTCTATGTATCGACTTTTAGCTAAAAAATCTTTGTAATTCTGGATGTGCAGCATATCATGCACGGCTTGTTTTTTATCTGGCATTTCTTCATAATAAGCTTTGCATATTTGGTATCCCATCCAATATCCAAGGTCGGCCGGATGGTCAGGGGTCTCTTGTCCTGAATTAGCTATCCAGTTGTTGGCGCGTTTTAGATACATATCCTTTTCAAAGTCTTTCCATATCTGTTTTTCTTTTCCTTTGGCAAATATCAACAGCCTTTCATTGCTGCTTTTTCCGGAGATCAGCTCACATAAAAAATCAGCCATGCCTTCACGGATACAGGCTGACAATGTTGTTGTATCATTTTTCATGTTGTTCTGCTGTGAATGGATCAACTCGTGCGCTACAATGTAAGGTAGGTTGTCAATGGACTTGTAGTTATTTTTTTCCCAAAGACTTAATTCATGTAGCGGCACGGCGCCACTTTTGCTCATCATGTCTGTACCGATCAACAAGCCGTTATCGGAGACAGTGCCGGCACTGTTCCAGCGTCCGATCACAAAATATACATTGGGAAACACGGCGGCATCATATAACCCTTTTAGCTTCACAAAAGATTTTTGTATCTGATCTTTAAACTCATCCACTTTTAACGTATTCTGCCTGATGGCTTGATAAAAAGCCGTTTTCTTTTTTTGGTTAGCCACAAAATTTTCTACAGAAAATATTCGGGCAGTAAAATAGTCTTGCAGGCCAGGAGATGCTTTTTCAAAATAATATCTGCTATATAATTCTATGGCGTGCGCCGTATCTTTTTGTACACGATCATAAGCATCCCAGAAATGATGAATATCGCTTGTCACCAACTCCGCCTTTAACGGATCACTAATGCGCTGCTGGAAAGATTTACTGAGAGCAGGAAATTTTTCCCATTCTTTATCTCCATGTAATGTATCGAGGTCGGTATCTACTAAAATATGAGCGTAATCAGTATAACCCGCCTTAATACTTTCATTTAAATATTTCCATGCATTTTGCTTATCACCATTTAAAGCATAGCAGCAGGCTATATTGTAATAAACGTTCTTGTGCATGAAAGAAAACTTCTGCTGCGATGCCTGTTGCGTGTAAAACTGTATGGCAAGCGAGTAATTTTTTGCAAAATATGCACTGTCCCCTTTTGCACCGAAACGTTCAGCAGTTTGTGCAAAGGCGAAAGTCTGCAGCATTAAAAAAAATACTGTTGGTATAAAGGCTCGAATCATTTTGCAATGCATGGATGAAATAAAAGCCATGGTTTAAAAATTGTAATGAGTGGCCAATTTATAAGAAAAGCTAAAATAATGGTCAGCTGTTTTTAGTAAATGGTCATTTTTATTTAGCGAGCATCAGTTTTTATTTTTGTTACCAATGAAGCAGGTTTTAACGCCACACCTTTATTGATGATCCAATCTATTTTTCTCCAGTTGGCTAAGTTATCCAATGGATTTGCGCTTAACAAAACCATATTGGCCGTCTTGCCTTTTGCAATACTGCCCCATTCATTTTGCTTACCTAATATTTTAGCCACATTGATTGTTGAAGCCTGCAGCAATTGCCAGTTGTTGAGACCAGCATGCTGCATAACTTTTAATTCTATGAAATAAGAACTGGCATGTTGCGTACCTAAATTGCCTGCATCGGTTCCAGTGGCAATGGTTACTCCGGCATCGAGTAATTTTTTTAGATTGACCGCCATAATGCTGTTTGCTCTTTTTCGTCTCGCGATCCTTGCCGGATCCGATATTCTTTTTATATATGTATTCGCAATGACTGTATCAGGTTGAGGATAATTGATGATTGATGCTGCAGGAACAGGATGTGTTATTTCTAATTCTTCCTTGGTAAAATGATAATTATTACCAAGCACTTTGCCGTAATTGCCAGCCACTATCAATGTTGGGCAAAGCACTGTGTTATTTTTTTTTAACAATTGCAAAAAATCGTCAGCCAGTATTTCATCATCCACGCTATGCACTAAATAATCAGCGCCAGCTTCTACAGCAAGTTGAGCAGTTATTCTTTGTGTTGCATGTACCGCTACCCGCAAATTATTTTTATGAGCTTCATCAATCGCTGCTTTTACCATGCTTAAATTCTGTCTTGCGCCTCTTTCAGTGTTTGTATCCCTGACGATGTACCAGATCTTAATGAAATCAGGTTTGTATGGAAGTTCACTTCTTACCCCTTCTCTTGTCTGATCTTCCGATGTCATTAAAATGAAAGGCGAGTCTTCAAGATCTTTAAATGCATCGGGAACGTACGTGGTTAACAAAGGACCAGACATGTAAATGATGGGTGCATATGTTTTGTTCGAAAACGAATCTTTCTGTTGTAAAAAATTAAATGTTGAACCCGGATCAATTACAGAAGTAATGCCTGCGCTAGTGTAAAGGCGTAAAAAATCTTCCATGTGATCATGTACCCATTTTATTTCTTTATCATAAGGTTGATATTTGCGAAGATCAATTGCATCCGGCCTCGTAAACAAACCGCCGCTCTGAAAAAAATGCACATGGGCATCAGCAAAACCAGGAATTAAATATTTACTACTGCCATCAATAAGCTTTGTGTCTGTGTTGACCTTAATTTGTTTGGTTTTTTCTATAGAAACTATTTTGTCATTTTTCACCAGAACATCATAGCCGGAAAGAATTTTATTATTTTCAACATCAACTACATTTGTGTTTTTTATGAGCAATTGAGCGGAGGCGGAATGAACAAGGAAAACAAATAAAATGAAAAAATATTTTGACATGACTGTTGTTTTATGAAAGGTAAGAAAAGATAAATGAAGCGATGGGGAAGGTTACAGTATAGGCTTCATTTCCAATAGCACAATTTTTACCCGGCAGATACGAAATGCTTGAATTAACTTTTCCACACAACAAGGATGTTTGTATTTATTTTTAGCTTCGTTTGCAATACAAAAGACTATGATTGAGCAAATTCCCTGGGTAGAGAGAAAATTTGAATTTAATTTTCCCGTTGGCTTATTCCCTGCCATTGTTGAAAGATTGAGAGGAACGCTGCCTCGTATTGGGGCTATGATAAAAAATGAAGAAGAGGAAAAATTAAGTAAAAAAATAAATGGGAAATGGTCTATAAAAGAACAGATCGGCCATTTATATGATCTGGAAGAGTTATGGTATGGACGTGTTGAAGATTTTTTAGCCGGCAAACAAACTTTGAGAGTAGCCGATATGAGCAATACCAAAACCACAAATGCCGGTCATAATAAAAAAAATATTGAACAATTACTTGAACAATTTTCCTCTGCAAGAAATAAATTACTTGAAAAAGTAAGGGATATAGATGAAAGAACTGCTTCATTGACAGCTATACACCCCCGCCTGCAAATACCTATGCGATTAATTGATTCGTTATTTTTTATAGCCGAGCACGATGATCATCATTTGGTTAAAATAAGAGAATTGCTAAGTAGTTAAGATTAATCTTTTGGAAATAGGTAAGCTGGGGTTCGTGTAGGTAAGATTTCCTTGTTCTTAAAAAATAGGCCATGAAAACGCTAACATCTGCCCTGTTTATAGCTTCTGTCATTCTTGCAAGTTGCTCGCAACCGGCTACAAAAGCTGTAACCGTTAACGAGGACAACATCCCGGTTTCTTCAATGGAGAATGAGGGCATTGATTCCGCAATGATACATAAACTCGCAGCAGACATTCAAAAAGGCATTTATCCAAATATCCATAGTTTATTGATTGCCCGTAACGGTAAGCTCGTATTTGAAAACTATTGGGCCGGTGTTCAATTCATTGAGCCCGACCCTCCGGTTGTCCAATTTACGAAGGACATCCTCCATGACCTTCGAAGCATTTCCAAAAGCGTGGTTTCAGCCTGTGTTGGTATTGCCATAGCACAGGGTAAAATAAAAAGTGTTGATCAAAAAGTATTTGATTTTTTCCCTGAATATGCGAAACAAGATACTGGTTTAAAATCTGCGTTGACGATTAAATCTCTGCTGACAATGACATCGGGGCTTTTATGGAATGAAGACGCTTCCTATACCAGTTCGGAAAATACAGAAACACAAATGGATTTCAGCGGTGATCCTGTTGCGTTTGTATTCAATAGGCCGATGCAACATCCTGTGGGCACTATTTGGAATTATAATGGAGGCGCCACACAATTGCTGGGTTCTATTATTGAAAAAGCAACAGGTAAAAAATTAGATCAGTTTGTAAATGAGTATCTTTTTCAACCATTGGGAATAGAAAAGTTTGAATGGAGGAAATACAGTGGCACCCTCTTGTCAGCTGCTCCATGGGGGTTAAGATTGCGACCCAGAGACATGCTGAAATTTGGATTAGTTTATGCCAACAAAGGCAAATGGAATAATAAGCAGGTTATTCCCGCAAGTTGGGTCGAAGAATCTTTTCAAACTCATATAAAAAGGGATTCTGCAGGAGGAGGATATGGATATCAGTTTTGGACGTGGTCCGGTAATGTTTTAGATAAAACAGTAGAATTAGTTGCCGCTGTTGGCAACGGCGATCAAAATATTTTCATCGATCGGAAAAATAACTTGCTGGTAGTTACTACTGCGGGGAATTATAATAGATCGGTTGAAAGGGATTGCAATAACATGCTTGGGGATTATATTTATCCATCTTTGATAAAAAATAATTAATAACGGTTCTCTTGTGTACATATAATCGAAACTGCTGGAAAGCTTCTTTGTTTAATATGCATAAGCCAATTAGCGAAATTTCATTCATGATTAAAGTATTAAACCTCTAACCGCCGTTAACGATACAAAAAAGCATTTTTAAAACTTATGGACTATAAGGAAGGTGGCAAGAATACTGTTCCTTATCATGCCACACTGGGTCGGCATCTTTTTTGAGTCGAGGATTAACTACATTGTTGTTGCGAGCTACGCCACGAGATTTTGCTGCGTAATTCAAACTTAGCAATATCATGAAATCAGTTTAACAAATAAAACAAATTAGTCCCTGTATGAAACCAACGAAATCAACAGCGCTCATTGCTATGTTGCTGATGAGTGCAACTCTACATGCGCAAGATAAAACAGTAGGAAAATTAAAGGATGAGTCGAGCAAAACCATTAAAAAAGATCCTGCCGACACACTAACAAAAACGTGGAAAAAAGGCGGATTACTTGGATTGAATCTTGCTCAAACTTCGATAAGCAACTGGGCGGCAGGTGGCGATGATTTTTCTTTGTCGCTCAACTCACTCGTAAATCTTTATGCGTTTTATAAAAAAGGAAGATCAAGTTGGGATAATACGCTTGACTTTAGCCTGGGTTATATTAAAACCACCAGCCTAGGCTCCCGAAAGAACGATGACAGGATTGATATACTTTCCAAGTACGGATATGCCATTTCTTCCAAATGGAATGTGAGCGGTTTATTCAATTTCCGTTCACAATTGTTCAAAGGATATACTTATAGCAGCACAGGCAAAACTTTTTCTTCTGCATTTTTATCACCAGCATATATAATATTAGGTGCCGGTTTTGATTTCAAGCCTAATGATCAATTTTCCGTTTTTATTTCTCCTGCTACAGCCCGCCTCACTATTGTAAAGGATGATAGTTTATCTGCAAAAGGCTTGTATGGAGTAACGCCGGGTGAACATCATCATTTCGAATTCGGGGCTTTTCTTTCCGCAACTTATTTGAAAGATTTAAACAAGATCGTTTCATACAAAGGCAGGCTGGATCTTTTTTCCAATTATCAGCATGATCCGCAGAATATTGACTTGTATATGTCGAACATATTTGCCGTCAAGCTTTCAAAATGGCTTACGGCCAATTGGAACTTCGACATGATTTATGATGATGACACAAAGCTGTTTGGTAAAACCGGCAAATCGCCGGCCCTGCAATTGAAATCATTGGTAGGGGTGGGCCTATTGATAAAGTTTTAAGGAAAAGATCAAGATAATAATAGCAGTTTATCAAGTGGAAAACTATTTTCATGATGAGGTGCAAAATTTCCTCATTTGGTACCGGCGAGCTAAGGGCAAGCTTTAAACAAAGTGAAGTTTATTCTTTGAAAATAAAATATTATTAAAAAAGGAATTGCTTAGCAATTCCTTTTATTAGTTTGATACTGTTTTTATAGGGTCAAACATTACTGCCGTTGGTTGCAGTTTGTTTTTTTCTAAACAAATTGCCTAGACGAAATTTATTATTGAAAAAATCTTTGCCTTTTGCTTTCAAATTATTTTTTTCTTGGGGAGACATTTTCGAATATTTATATAAACCAAACGCGGCTGCAGCTGCTGCTAGGAGCAGGCCCAATGATTTTTTTTGCATATCTGATTTTTTTAATTTTTAATCGATCAGAGATTATACTTAAAAGATCATGCCATAAAGAAGTTTTCCGCTAAAAATGAGTCTACAATTATGGGGTGCTTAGCAATAGTGCAATAGTTGCCCAGTTACTACCCGCTGCGGAAATAAATTGATTTTTTTCGTGAGGAAAGCCAGTGAATACAAAAGGAACAACGGGAAAAGAGCGTGATATCACTTTCCACGAGCCATCTTCATACTGGGTTCGAAGTAAAAACGAAATACCTTTTTGAAAAGCCGGATCATTCGCTTTCAACTGTCCTGATTCATGCAAGGCATACAATGCCTGTCCTGTAGCATAGGAATCGCTTTGTAATCCTTTTAGTTGGGACCAGCCTCCATCTTCACGTTGCGAGGTGAGTAATTTTTTTGCTTGTTGCTGTATGAATTTGGTATCGCCTTTTATCCATGTAAGTCCTAATAGTTGAAATACTTTTTCTTCATTGGTTTCAGGTACTGTGCGCATAAACCATGCACGGGCTCTTTCTGTTCTTGTAGAAACTTCCGCTTGCCACGATGGCGGAGCATAATACTGCATGGCTTGCACTACCAATGCAGTAGCGGTAAACGAATAATATTCCAATGGCGGACGCGGATTGGGACTAACCCAGCAACCTTCTTTAGTTTGCCTTTGCATAAGGTTTTTTACAAGCATCTCGATCAGTTTATTGGATTTATACTGATTAGCCCAAAGTGCCCATAACTGGTAAGAACCTGACATCACAATTGCAGTTGGATCGTCATTTTCTGCGATAATTGATTTCTTAGATTTGATCACACTCATAATTGAGTCAAACGCCTCGGTAAGTATAGTATCATTAATAGCAAAGCCTTTTTCTTTCGCAATGGATAAACTAACTGCAGTCAGGTCCTGATGATGACAAGATTGGCAACCACCTGCATTTTCTAAAAAAATATGGCTGCTGGTTTGTAATAAGGACAAACTTTTATTCACCGCTTTTTTAATTTCTTCAGGATCGTTTTTGCGGCTGTTTTTTGAAACTGTTGTAAAAGCTGCAACAACTAATGCAATCCCCGAAATGATCAACCATTTTTTCATTGATTTTTTTTTGATAATACCTATTTCGCCCCAACTTTTTTTAATACGGATACCGTGGCCGTATTTCCTTTTTTCAGGGCCCAGGAAAGAGCCGTCGCACCATCCTTTGCCTTGATGTTTACGTCGGCACCCTTATCTAACAATGCCTGTATGATGGCCACATTATCATGTTCATTATAAACAGCCCACATCAATGCAGTGTGTCCATCGTAGTCCCAAGTATTTATATTTTTTGCTTTTTTTAATATTGCCATGATGCTTTCAGTATCATTATAGGTTACTGAAGCAGACACAGCGGATAAACCAAAAGCGCTGATCAGATCCGGGTCAGCGCCTCTGTCTAATAGCTGAATAGTGACTGATCTGTTCACGTTGAAAATGGAATTGATCAATGCCGTAAGACTATCCTTGTCTCTTGCATTAATATCAATTCCCTTGCTAAGCAATAAAGAGATGGTAGTCGTATCACCAAACAAAGCGGCCCGCATCAATGCATTTTCTTTTTTTTGATTCGTAGCCAACGCGTCAGATCCATGATCAAGCAAGAGTTTTATGATGTCATATTTTCCATGCCCTATACAGGCAATTAATAAAGGTGTATTGCCCGATTTTGCTTTTGCATTTACGTCAGCGCCATGCTGGATCAATAATTTTATTTTGGCCGCATCATGAACCGCCCACATCAATGCTGTTTCGCCAGCTTTGTTTTTTGCATTTGGGTCGCTGCCTTTTTCAAGCAGTAGTTGCATTACATCAAGAGATGAGTAGAGTGCGGCATTCATCAATACATGATCGCTATCATCATCATAGCTGTTTGGATCGGCGCCTTGTTGAAACAAAGATTTTAATTCTTTCAGGTCATTGTTTTTAACGGCATCAAAAATTTTTGGCGATTGCGCTTTTACTGCGTTCTCGAATAAAAGATCACAGATTAAAAGAAAAATAATTAAAAAATATCGCATCATTTTACATCGCATTGACCAATTAAAGCTACTGTTAATTTTTAAAAGTCAAAATGTTGTGGGGAGTATTCATCGAAACTTTTTATCTTATTGGAATACGGCAAACAAATTTGTTAGCTGCTAAGAACATACACATATTCACCTGCAACATAGATGATTCGTTTTTTACCACTCTTACTAGTCGCGATAATTGACCAAACGATTCGAGACGGGTTTTGATCATATGTTAAAATAGGAGGGGACAGCGAATCATCTTTTGTAGCTTTTGTTCGTGCAAGAGAAATAATCTTCTTGGGATTCAACCATACATCTGCACTTGGACAACCCTGAAGTGAATTGGGAGTACGTTGAAAACTTGAATAGCGTAATAAACTTAGATTGTTTTCAATTTGTAAAAACCCAGCCAAAGTTTTATCTACAGTAATGCCAACAAACCAGGAATTTATATTGCCAGATGCTTCTAAAATTGGAATTGGTGTTTCAACTTTTCCTTTTGTTTTGACTAAAGAATCATTAACTATCGACGATTTGAAAAGCTCGATAGCTTTATTATAAACTTCTTCTATTGTTGGAATCATTTTCAAACTAAGGTCAAGTGAGCTGTAAATGTCCGACGATAAGTTTGATTATCGAAGTTCTCCCACCGGGTAATAACACCCGTTGTAGGCGGCCATGGATCATAAACGAGAAGCCCACGGAAAAAGTACCAATTAAAAAGCCTGACCGATGTGTAACCAGCAACTGTACGTGAATGGCCAGGTATAAAACTGATAAGTGGGCGATTTTCGTTAATCTCATTAACAAATTCATTCCAATTAGGAGTTGTATTCATGCTTGCGTCTAATGCATTACTTGTCAAATTTTCAAGCACTGTTACCACGTCATTATCCCGGCTATACGGTAAACCATTTGGGCTAGACAAAGTTCCTAATCCTAGATCGCTGGCAATTCGGGTTTGCTGGTAATTATACCGGTAAAAATCCAATATCATCTGTACACTTGCCGCAACACACCATACATTAGTCAATTGGCCACGCAATTCATAGCAAGGAGTATGGTCTGCATTATTATGACTATAGTGTAATTCACGACTTCTAACAACCGGGAAAATTTTTACTACCTTTTCGAAATTCGCAATATCAAGAATCTCTGGTGGAAATTTCTTCGATTTTGGGGGATAAATATCATCCCAATTCGAAATATGTTTCTTAAATTTTCTTAAATTCTTTTGATGTTTTTCATTTGGTGTTTCCTCAATTAATGACCAACGTTCGAAGTTAGAAGGCGGTACATCATATTCTCTTTTTTGTTCCCTAGGAACAAGTTCCCATGTTGCCCATTCCAGCATCACAATTTCTTTTTCATTCAAAAGAAATTGAATGGCCAGTTTCGGATAACTATAAGCAACGAATCGAACCTGATCATACTTTAATTTTTTCTGCTTTTTTTTAGCTGCAGAAACAGCTTCTTCCAAGATTGCTTTTTCATTCCACGCCTTACCATAGCTTACACCAAGTAATGGTTGAGTAAAAGCGGTATTAGCTGCGATATCGGCATAACCTATCCCCAAACGATTTTTGATCACTGGCACGCGGTAAAATAAGATTTCACCATTGATGTCATATATTGGAGTGACGATAGAATGAATACGGGCTTTTTGAAAAACATCGGATGGCAAAACCCCAGCATATAGAAGTGCATTTAATTCCAATCCCGCAATGCGTTGCGCCATGGATTGCTCAATAACTCGCTGTGACATGATGTCTCCTTTTTACCTAATGCTGATGATGGTTAAATAACCTGTGCATATTAGGTTGTTAAAAAATATTAATTACTCACATTATCAAAAGGGCGAAGCAATCAATAATTAGACGAAATTTTTTGGCGATCGTAAACACTTAGATAAATGTAGAAATGAAAATAGATCAGGACAATACCAAATTTGTGGGATTTTTTAAAACAACTTTTAGATGTTTAAAATTTTTGAATGCATGGCAAACGAAGAACGACCTTTAAAACTAATTCATTCAATAGCTGCCGCCACTGATTAAAAGAATGCTGCCATTCGAGAAGTTCCGGTACAGGCCTGGATTACATTGCTTAGATTTATTGTTATATAGCTGCTTAGACATTGAAAGCATTTATGTGCGAAGCGGTGAAGAATGGCACGTTGAAAACCACTTGCGTTCCCGTTTCAAAAGTTTCAATAGCGCCTGCAGGTTCATTTCTCGGTACATGCCCACCACTGATAACAAAGTTGGATATCGACCAAAAATCTGGATCAACGAGTAAAGCTTCTTCAGTGAATCTCCCTACGCCTGTTACGAGAGTAGTTGGTTCTGAGATCAGGGGCCCGAAGAAATAGCACGAAGGTCACTCTACCCATTCTCATTTAAAAATGTTTCTATTTTATCGAAAGAATCAGCCAATGTCTCGCCGCACCAGCCATGGCCTTCATTGGCATAAAATACAAATTGATTTCTGATTCCGGCCTTCGTTAATTTATCCTGCAATATAATTTGCTGGTCAATGTTCACAATGGGATCCAGTCCTCCCTGGAAAAGAAGAGTAGGAGGCGAGGTGGCTGTTACAAAATTTACGGGACTTGATTCAATATATATTCTTGGATTTTCATCAGGTGTTGCTCCAGTAACCTGCCTCAGTGTGAGCGCAACCAATGGGTTTAATGAATGTTTATATAATTTCACGAGGTCGGTGGGCGCAAAAAAAGAAATGATCGCATTCGGCACAATAGGGTCTGTATATTTATATCCCTGTAATAATGCAAGCAATCCTCCGGCACTCACTCCAAGCAAAACCATTTTTTTTGAAACACCATATTCAAGTGAATGATCAGTGATAAACCGCAACGCGGCTTTCACGTCATTTTCCTGGATTGGGAATAAGGTGTCGGCAGTAGCTGCTTGCCGATAGCTGATATTACAGAAAGCATAATCGCCGAGTCGCTGCTGCATGGGTTGTATATAGGCTGTGAGCTCATCTTTGTTGCCGCTGTTAAATCCGCCACCGTGAATGATCACCAAAGTTTTTGTGGATAGTACTGACCGGTTAGGAGGAAGATAAATATCCAGCGTTTGAGCAGGCGCCGGACCGTAGGTCACATTCTTCAGGGTCTGAGGATCGGATATGATCATCCGTTTTTTATTCTCATCATCATTTATAGCATTTCCCGTTTTCACGGTTCATAATTTAAGGCTATTCATATATAATCAAGCCCCATGCCTTACTAATGACGAGCTACAAAAAATTGTGTTACTAAATTTTATGTTTAATTAAAATAAAATATATCTGCTTTTGACCTCCAGTGTGGAGACAATAACTCACCACTCATATCAACAACGGCTTAGTAAAAAACATTTTGCAGTGAAATATGATGTTAGGCATCTACGAACTTGCTCTCCTATCAAAATAATACATAAAAATGTTTCCCTTTTTTTAAAGAACACGACTAAGAAATTTAGACCCGTTACTTTTTCTCTCTTAAAATTATTTTTATGATTACGCAGATAATCATGTACGGCATTTCCATTTCGTCAATCGTACTTGGGTTTATTGCTTTGCTGAAGCAAAAAACATATTTGGATTCAGAAACAAAACAGCCAACGGAAATTGAGATCTCCAAATTCGGAAAGCTAAAAACAAATTATCCGGCCTTGGTCTTTGTTTTTTTAGGATTTATTGCCGCCTTTATCGCTTTTCAACGATCTCAAATCAAAGAAAAGGCTCGATGGATAGTTCAGGGTTCATTGGTAGATCCTAGTAAAAAGATTACTAATTGGTCAGATGGCGAATTCAAGATAATCCCGACAAATACGGAGGTGATCATTGATTCCTTGGGTCAATATAAAATTTCAATCGACATTGATAAAGGACGCCGGTTTGAAGAAGAGATCAAATGTATTATGTATTCGAATAGACACGGGAGTGCACAGCTTTACCCTGATATGGAGTATAATAACTGGATACAGAAAAAGCCTTCGCTTCTTTCGAACAATGTAGAGCTTACCCGCTTTTACAAGCCACTTTTATTATCTAATTTCTGATAAATCATATTACAATGAAAAAGATAATCTTTGCAGCCATCTTTCTGTTGTTTATCAGCAGCGCATTCGCCGATAATTTTCAATTGGTTTACCGCGAAGGAAACAATAGGTACTCTGTTTCATACTCTTATTTTAGGATTATTGATCGCAACGGCAACAAGTTAGCTCATCAGGGCTATTCAGATAAGTACGGCAGGATCATTGTCAATCTCAATAGAGGAAGTTATATCTGCGAAATTGTGTATAGAAATAGAACTTACAGAAAAGCGATAACAATTGATGGCAGTACCGAAATAAGAGAAATACAGCTCCAATAATTCGCAGCCTCGTTCTATGAGGCATAGGCTAATGATTAATCTGCCAGCCATCAATACCTGTATTTCCCTTTGGTTGTTGGTAAGCTATGCCGCAAGGCATAGCTTCTTACCAACAAAGAAAAACGTAGCACTTCTTGAAACTCCAACGAAAAAATAGAAGGGGAAAAAATATTTATAAAGATTCAAGAAAAAACTTCAGCGCATCATAAGCTGCAGACGGAAATACTGTCATGTGGTGATGGTCTTTGTAATATTTCCACCTGAACCTTAATTTATTTTGTTGATTGGCGTTTATATAATCGACAAGTGTAAGACTTGGACGTATCAATACTGTTTTTACACTTGTATCACTTTTGATCTGCTTCACATCCATGTCCTTGTACATCGTATTAGCAACGGCAATGAACAAAGATTTTTTTTCAAATGTTTTGTTTGCCAGGATTACTTTCGATTGTTGTAATAACTTCTCACCATCCCACCACATGCTGGGATCAAGAACAGCATAGTGGCTAAACATATCGGTATGTTTTAACAGAATATCTGTGGCTATCAGTCCGCCAATTGAATGACCTATTAGTATCCTTGTAGATGAAGCCGGGCTTGTGGTATTAATGTGAGGGAAAAGTTCTTTTTCGAGGAAAGAGATAAATTTTTCTCCACCGCCGGTAGTTGGAGCTGTGTAATCATCCACCCAGGGCGAGGAGCTGATATGTGTCGGTGAATAATCTTTATAGCGTTCCCATATATTGCCAATGGCTACCACGATCATTTCGTTTTGGATACTCCTACCGGTTTCTTTACTCAACTTCTTCAGTATATCATTGATCTCATCAAAATGTACTTCACCATCTAAAATGTAAATGACGGGATAGCGCTGCCCGGTTGAGATTGCCTTTTCCGGTATATGCACCCATATATACCTGTCTTCATTTAAAATGCTGGAATGGATCGTATCTATCCTTTTGCTTGCTGCATTCGTATTATTTTGTGCAGCAATAACGGAACTGATAAAAAGGAATAAGAAAAATAGAATCAACCTCATACAAACCTATAATTATCTAAAATAAATCAAGTTATCGTAAAGCGGGGTTAAAAGATTATCTACCTAAATGAATTGTTGCCCCTGGCAGGTTGCTTTATAAATTTTTCGAATATTGATCAAGACGAAGTTGCCTAAAAAAATGAAAAAACAGCAATCATCGATTTTTTATTTTTGTTGCTGAACAAGCGACTAACAACAGGATGGAGAGTTTTCATTGCGGAGAAATTGTGGTAACACTAAATTTATTCTCGTGCTATCGACCTTAAGCGCCAATCAAGGCAAAAAAAAAAATTAATAAGTAATTATTTTCTTATGCCAATAGATAAAAAAAGGCGGCGTACAAATACGGAAAGCAAGCTAATAACGAAGCCGGTGAATTTTAAAGATGAAAGATATTTAAATGCAACTGGAAAAAATTGGAAATGGTGGTTTGCTACACTCAAAAAAACGGGAGCAGAAAAAATGTTGCATAAACAAATTGCTGTAATACTGGAAAAGCAATTTGGCGTTTCTGCGTGGTGGGCTCAAAGTATTACAGTAAGATTTGAACAGGAAATCGGCAGGCGAATACCGGGTGAAACCAGCGAAAACACTTATCAGGCAAATCTTTCAAAAACTGTTAGCGGCGCAGCAGAAGAAATTTTTTCAAGATGGATAGATAATTTTTCACACCGGTCTTCATTGAATGGGAAAAAAATAAAAAAAGATGCAAAAACATCTGTCACAAAAAAATGGTCTTACTGGCGTGTGAAGCTGGAAGATGGGTCGGCCATAAGCATTAACTTTTCACAAAAAGGGAAGGATAAAGTTCTGATACAGGTAAATCACGATCAGCTCCTGAATGAAGAAGAAAAATTGGCATGGAAAAGTTTTTGGATAAAAACGCTGGAAGAGTTCATTCCGTCAAATCAAAAATAAAAAAATGAAATACCTGATTCCCGAGAGTTTAGAGACAGAGCGGCTTTATTTAAGAATATTTAGAGAAAGCGACTGGAAAGACATACATGAATATTATTCTGATCCCGAGTGCACCAGATACACCAGCGGCAAACCTTTAAAAGAAAATGAAAGTTGGCAAAAAATGGCTGCCTTGCTTGGTCATTGGCAGTTGCGTAATTACGGAGCCTATGCTATGGAGGAAAAAGATTTGAAGAAAGTAATCGGGGTTGCTGGCCTGGATTATCCGAATGACTGGCCTGAACCGGAAATTCAGTGGGGTGTAGCACGTCAGTTTTGGGGAAAGGGATATGCCAGTGAAGCAGTGAGGGCGGTAAAAAAAATGACTTCGGAATATCTTCCGGATTTATCACTCATCAGTCTTATTCATCCCAACAATAGGAATTCAATTAATCTCGCGAAAGCTGTGGGCGCATATTTTGAGAAAGAATATTACTTCAGGGATGATACATGGTATATATACCGGCATAATAAAATATAGAAGCAGTCTTGGGTATGTTTCGACCTTACGTGGCAGATCCTGTAAAGGCCGACAGGGAATTAAAATCTGTTTTGTAAGCGGTTCACTATCGTTTGCCGGCCTATCGTTTTTTCTTCATTATTCACTAGGTATAGAATGATGTTCGTGAATAATCGTCCATTGATCATTTATTTTCTGTAAGCCAATGGTTAATCTAAAATCTAAGTCCACAAATTCTACACCATTGCTTTTATCCGCACATTTCATAGTGGCAAAACAAAAAGCAACATTTTCATCGGCCACAATGTGCAATTCTTGAATGTTAAACACTCCCGGTTTTGTAAAGGCGAAAAAAGTATCCCAAGTCTTTCGATAAGCGTCGATACCAACAGATTGAAAAGGCTTTGGAACATCATACATCACAATATCGTTGGAATGGTTGGCAAGTATTGCCGCAATATCCTTGTTGCGTACTGCTTTTGCCCAATTTTCTACAAGTTGTCGAATTTGAGTCTCGTTTTCTTTGCTAGTTTTCAAATTAACCGCCATAAAATTTATTTTGATTGACAAACTTAGTTAGCCTTTCCTAAACACTTACTGTGTGAAAGCGGCAAGTTGAGGGGTTCTTTGCGGCAATGAATTTATTTTTTGGGAAAATTCTCATCTGTCATTGACTGAAGTCATAATTTAAGGAACATTCTTTTTTCAAGAAATCGTCTATTCTTTTCTTTTGGCTACGGCGATGATATGCGGACTTATTGCCATCAGATCTTCACTCGATTCAACAATTCTGATAGTCCTAAACAGTTTCTCCATATAAATTGGATCTTTTAGCTTCTCCTCAAAATTGCGTATAAACCAACCAAAGCTTTCAACTGCAATAAGCTTTTCGAAGTTTAATCCACTTTCAGCAATTTCTGCTATTATCTCATTTGGCCTATGAAAATAAGCAGTTGTAAAATATTCCAAGTTATCAGATTCATTTAAATGGATGCCGGTATTTAAATCATCAATTAATAATTTAAAAAATTGATCATCTAGCACCAAGTCTCTTTGAAAACCATCAAACAGCGAAGCATAATATGAAATAACAGCCGCCAATAGTACACCACCCGGTTTTAATACTTTTTTTGCCTCTGACAAGGCCTTAATTCTTTCGGTGCGGTCAATTAAATGGTAAAGTGGGCCGAACAATAAAACAATATCGAACTGTTCATTTGAAAAGCTAAGATGAACAGCATCTCCTGTTTCAATTTTTTTCAATTTAATACCGCTGGTTTCAGAATGTTTCCTAACCAATTCAATATTTTTCGGAGATAAATCTACCAATGTAACATTGTGCCCCTTTTGCTGAAGCCAAAAAGAATAGTATCCGGCACCACCACCTATATCTAAAATTTCAAGATCAGTTTTTAAAAGATAGCGCTCAATGATTTCTTTTGTTCTTATTCCTTCAAGTTTAAACGCTTCCAGCTCAAGTCGATTGGCTTCAATTTCATGCGAATAATAATCCTTGATCTTATTTCTATCCATTTTGCAAGTATCATTAACATTGATCGAAGTCGTAGTGTTTTCCTTTTCTCATAATCCTATTTGGCGTTTTGCAAAAACCAGTATCAGGAAAATAATTATTGAAAACACTGTTCCGACCGGCAAATACCAAATGGTTAAAATACTGATAATAAGTCCAAAGATATAAGCCCAACTCTGATTTGTCCATAAGCTGTAAAGCCAAATCAGCCAAACTAGTCCAAATACTATAAAGAGTGGTCCAAGCTTGAACACATCAATGTTAAGCTTGTAAAAAAGGTTTGCCCAGGGACCAGGTTTTGGAGGACCGATATACTTTCCTTTAATCATCACGAAAATTCCGTCAAGCAGCATGTAACCACCATTCAGAAGCCCAAGTATTGAAATTAAAATTTTCATTCCTTAATTATTTGTCATTGTGAATTTGTAATTGCATGGCAGCTAACTTGTTTGTTATTTATTTGGCATCGCCACCCTGCTGATGTGAGTGGATACCAATTGCCAATAACCATTGTTTTTCACAAATACACGAGTAAAGCGTCTAACATCGTCTGAAACATTTCCCTCTTGGATCAATTTTCCTTTACTCTCAGACTGAACAACCGCAACATTTCCGTAAAAGCGAACTTTTAAATACTTCTCATCGATTTTTTCATGAACTACTTTGCCCGACCCTATGTCTTTTAGCTGATCTTGCTTTGTTCGAATTTCACCAGTCGAAGTGATCATAATAAAATCGTCTGCATAAAACTTCGAAAGCCAAGCAGTGTCACCCTTTTCCAATGCATTGATTCTTTCATGGTCAAGATTGATCAGTTCTTGCTCTCTGTTTGCAGTATCGGGAGTGTTTTTATTGGCAGTGTTTTTATTAGTCGAGCATGCCATCAAAAAAAGCATCGCGATGCAAGCATATTTCATGATAGTTCTTTTACCGAAGTTGTTAAACATTTGCCCTTAAATTTACGAAACCTCATTTTCGCAAATCAAGTTTTTGAGTCGAGAAAAATATCACTCTGTGGTTCTCTATATTTTTCCCTGCCTGCCGGCAGGCAGGTTTGGTCCCCTCCGTGGTTTATTTTTTACCACAGAGGGACGCGGAGAGCCCAACAGGCAATGGCTAGAATATTTTTTCGATAAATAAATTAATGACCTCCACAAGGATCAGGATAATCACGATTGTTTCAAGAAAAACCGTGTTTCTATATTGCAGCATGTCTTTAAATAATTCCAGGTTTTCTTTTACAATTTGCAATCCATCTTGAATGGTTCTAAACCTGGCCTGCAGATCAAACGTGTTCTTTAAATCCAGGTCCAGCAAATTTAACTCCTCATCTTCCCAGGTTTCTTCGGGAGAGTCAAAAATGTACAGGTTCTCGGCGATCCTGTTTTTTAGGTTCAGCGTTCTGCCAATATATCTCTTAAGATTTATGCCGCGCAGGTCAAGCTTTCCTTTTCTTTCAAGTATCTGCGTGTGAAAATTTGTTTCTGTCAATAGGTTATTGGTTTGCCAACTGTAATGATCCAGCGCTACACTTTGAGATACATTCAGCATGATCAACCTTAGTATTTCAATATCAGGCTCTGCTATTTCAATTTTATTGTATCTCAATTTTATTTTTCCGGTGTGGGTTTCAATATCAAATTCGTCGCTAAGCGGCTGTTCGAAGAAATTTTTGCAGAAAGGGGAGATCGATTGTATAAAGGCAGATATCTCTTCCTTGGAATAACCGAGAAAACATAGAATACCGTATTTAAACACATACAAATATTTTTCTGCAGCCATCTGGTAAAACAGCTCATCGGAATCAGCACGATATATGTCTGCAGCAAAAGAAGTTTTGAATAATTTAATATCAATACTGTCTGCTATCTGGATGGATACCACTTTTAACATCATACATCCATTTTCAAATTATTTTACGATCAATAAAGTTACCGATAATATGAAACGTGCAGGCTTTGCAGGTAGGCAAATAACTTCAGATTATTGTGGCGACATCCCGTGAGGACGGAAAAGTGGTTAGATACAATTAGAACAACTAGAAAAAGCTATCATCATCTTGTTATAACATCAAATGACTAAAGTTGTTCCTACTGAAGTTGTGACGCTTTGCTTTTGCGTGGTTTCACATTTGTGGCTTGTCCAGGCATCTTAACCGATAATTGATGTTGTCTTTTTTCTGCACGTAAGAGAAGAATTGCCAACACCATGACCCAAATCATGTAAACTCCAATGTTGATGCGCTCCCAAACTCCAATCCACGGAGTGGGAAGATTTGCCTCAATATTGGGACTGTCGATACCCATTTTCGATTTTCCAATTTTCATTGACAACTTTTTGTTCATTAACAAATTTCCATTGCATTTTGTCCATTGCTGCGGTGTCGACAAAAGTTACTTTATTCCAAAATTTCAGAAATGGTTTCAACTCAACTATCCTGTGTCCATCTTCCCCTAAGGCACCTTGTCCAATTCTTTGTTTCGCAATAAAAATATTTGGATTGTTATTTTTTCTGAACAATACAGCCTCATTTTCTATAGTAATAAACCCCACCGAAAACAGCGTGTTTATCATGAAAAAAAATGAAAGAACTGACGCCACGATTGTTAAAATAACAATACTGACATTTTTGGATTGCTTATTCTTCATTTTGATTGTTCCAAAAAGAGTCAGAATAATAGCAATCGGAAGACCAGCCATAACGATATCATAGAAGTCACTGCTTAAATCATTATCTGCAAATTCATAGGTCAAAGATTGCCCTATTGTCAAACTAAAAAGGGTGGCAATAATAAAAATCAAAGCCAACCAGAAAATTGTTTTTCTTATTATCGTAAATACTATCGCCATTTTAAATTGCAGCTATCTTGTAAATCTGCAAACTCCGTTTCGCAGAGCAAACTTTTTTAAGACTGTTTTCAACTGGCTGAGCTACGGTTGTTGGTGAGGCTTCGCTAAACACCAATAACGGCCAAAGGAGAACTTAATATTAGATCGAACCCCGACCATATATTTCCATCACTCTCCAAAATCTTCCCACCGTTTTGTATCTTTTCCATCTAAAAACTCTTTCATGAGACTCGCTTTTATTTTTATCGCTGCCTTTTTAATAATAACTAGCTGCGAGAGCAAAAAAAATAGTGATGATGCCGGCGAGTTTTTATCGGCAGGCAAATGGATTGATCTTACTTATTCTTTTTCCAGTGAAACCCTCTACTGGCCAAACAACCCAACAGGTTTTAAACTCGACACACAAGTGAATGGTATAACACCAGCAGGGTTTTATTATGCTTCGAATGCATTTTCTGCACCCGAGCATGGCGGCACTCATTTGGATGCACCCATCCATTTTGCAAAAGACCACCTGACTATCGATCAAATTCCGCTCACCAACCTCACAGGCAATGCCGTAGTGATCGATGTTTCTGAAAAAGCATTAAAGAATGCTGACTATCTTATATCACAAAACGATATTGAAAGCTGGGAAAGTAAAAATGGAGTCATTCCGGATAGTTCTATTGTTTTGTTCCGCACAGGTTATGGTCAATATTACCCCGATCCTAAAAAATACATGGGCACCGACGAAAAAGGCCCCGATGCCATTCCCAAATTGCATTTTCCCGGCATTGATCCCGCAGCAGCAGAATGGCTAACTACTCAGCGAAAAATAAAAGCTGCAGGACTTGATACACCCAGCATCGACTATGGTCAATCCAAGGATTTTAAAACCCATCAAGTATTGCTCGGAAAAAATATTCCTGCTTTTGAAAATGTGGCCAACCTTGATCAATTGCCGGCAAAAGGCGCCTACATCGTTGCGCTTCCTATGAAAATAAAGGGAGGTACTGGTGGGCCTTTGCGGATCATTGCTTGGGTGAGGAACTAGAGCCTCATCCCCTAACCCCTTCTCCGAAAGAGAAGGGGCAGAGCTGTAAATCTTTAATCAACTATTTGTTCTACCACATCAGCTTTTGATCTTTAATTATTCATCATTTTTGAAGTCTTTGCTGAAATAGTTGTGTCTTATTATACATCAATGTTCTTACCCTTTTCTTATTTCATTATCACTTATCTATCATTTTTATCAATAAAAAAATGAGTATAATAAATAGAAGAAAAAAATAGATAGCTACACGATATTTTGTGAAAAGGAAAAAGACACTTCGCTTTTTGGCTATTTTATCAAATCGACCATGCGCACCGAATGACCCTGGCACAGATTCAAATAAATTATCCGGTTCATCAATTTCTTTTGGCTCATTTGTTTGTTGGGCTTTATACCCAACTTTTGCTAAAAATTTATCAGCCAGCGATGGAAAAAAATTATTTCCATAAATAGCCTTCCATGATGGAAACCCAACGATATATTCCCGGCGATAATGTTGCGTAGCCCAAAGAATGGCGTTTGCCGCCACCTCAGGCTGAAAAATCGGTGGAACAGGTTTTGATCTGTTTGGCATTTTTGATCTAGCCCAATCAAATTGTGGTGTGTTTAATGCAGGCAATTGAACCATCGTCACTTTTACTTTGGCTTTTTCATGCAGCAGTTCTGTTAATAAGGAATCATGAAAACCTTGTACAGCATGCTTTGCGGCACAATAAGCAGATTGTAGCGGAATGCCCCTGTATGCAAGCGCAGAGCCTACTTGTATAATCATTCCATCATTTCTCGGCAGCATTCTTTTTAGTGCGGCAAGCGTTCCATAGACAACGCCGAGGTAAGTAACTTCCGTAACACGTTTATATTCATCCGGGGTCATTTCTTTTACCGGCGAAAAAACAGAAACCATTGCATTATTAATCCATACATAAATAGGTCCTAATTCTTTTTCAATAAGAACGGCTGCTTTTTCAACTTCATTAGCGTTAGCTACATCCAATGGTATTGCTAATACTTTACGATGGTATTGCTGCAGCTCTTTTTTTAGGTCAAGTAAACGTTCCTTATTGCGTGAGATAATTCCAAGATAAGCCCCTTGTTTTGCAAAGGCATGACTAATTGCTCTTCCCACACCTGCACCTGCGCCCGTTATTACAACAACTTTATCTTTTAAATTTTTTTTGTTTGGAGAAGACATAATAGTTCCTGAGCTTATTACAGCCATCTGCGTTTTTAAATTTCACGCTCTTTAAAAAAGCATCAAACTACTCTTGAAAGCCTGGCTAATGACATGGCGCCGATAGACATAACAAGATCCCTAACGGCAACATCCAAGTATTTACCCATGGCAATTAGCTGAAGAGCAATACAAATGAGCCAGGCCATTACTATCCATCCTCCAATAGAAGGTTTTGCTAAAACAATAAGGCCGGCAACAATTTCAATACCTCCTACTATTTGCATAAATACATGAGGTGAGAAAGGTAACATCGAAGCAACGGTGGGATTCAAATACATATCCCAGTTTGTGAGTATATCCGCAAACTTGTCAAGACCGGCAACAATAGGTACAATACCAAAAGTAATTCTAAGTATAGTCCATACAGATCTTGCCGTTTGATTTGAAGTTATTGTTTCCATTTTTTCTTGATTGATATTATTTAAAAACCGCAACCACTATCCAAAAGATTTTTTTCTTATACAAAAATCAACCCATGTCTGAAATCAATCAATCTCATCCGTTTGCAAATGAGAGGTAAGATTAAATGGGAAAAAATTTACGCATTAAGGAAAATCTATTGCAAGAAATATTTTCACCATTGTTTATACTTTTTTGTATAAATTGATTTGTATCTTTGCCGGATGAAAACCGAGGTAATACCGACTGAAAAAAATGGGGTTGATGAAAGCCTAAGCACGATCGAAAAGACCGTTTTAAGTGAGTATAAATATGGCTTTGTAACCGATATTGAAGCCGACGAAGCCCCTAAAGGATTAAATGAAGATATAATACGTTTTATTTCTGCCAAGAAAAATGAGCCGCAATGGATGCTGGATTGGAGGTTGAAGGCCTTTCGCCATTGGGTAAAGCTGGCGGCCGAAGAGCCAAAATGGGCTAATATTAAATATGAGCCGATCGATTATCAAGATATTATCTATTATTCTGCTCCCAAACAAAAGATAAAGCCCAATAGCCTCGATGAAATTGACCCCGAATTAAAAAGAACATTTGAAAAACTGGGAATATCACTGGAAGAGCAAAAACGCCTTACTGGTGTGGCCGTTGATGCGGTCATTGATAGTATTTCTATCGGAACTACATTTAAAGAACAGCTTGGAGAATTGGGGATCATTTTCTGTTCCATGAGCGAAGCCATTCAGGAGCATCCTGAACTGGTGAAAAAACATTTAAGCACAGTTGTACCAATTACCGATAATTATTTTGCTGCCTTGAACTCAGCCGTTTTTAGCGACGGCAGCTTTTGTTATATACCCAAAGGTGTTCGCTGTCCTATGGAACTTTCTACTTACTTCCGCATCAACGCGGAAAACACAGGGCAGTTTGAAAGAACATTGATCGTGGCCGAAGAGGGAAGCTATGTGAGCTACCTCGAAGGTTGTACAGCGCCCATGCGCGATGAGAACCAGCTGCACGCCGCAGTGGTGGAGTTGATAGCCTTGGACAATGCAGAAATAAAATATTCAACGGTACAAAACTGGTATCCCGGCGATAAACAAGGCAATGGCGGTATCTACAATTTTGTTACTAAGCGTGGAATTTGCAGAGGAAACAACTCTAAAATTTCATGGACGCAGGTTGAAACCGGTTCTGCCATTACTTGGAAATATCCAAGTGTGATCTTGAAAGGTGATAATTCGGTGGGTGAATTTTATTCGGTTGCCGTTACCAACAATCACCAGCAGGCCGATACCGGAACCAAGATGCAGCATCTAGGAAAAAATACACGCAGCCGTATTGTATCAAAAGGAATTTCTGCCGGCTTCAGCAATAATAGTTACAGGGGTTTAGTGCATGTGGGCAAGAATGCAGCCAATGCCCGAAATTTTTCACAATGCGATTCACTTTTATTGGGCGACAAATGCGGGGCGCATACTTTCCCCTACATTGAAGTAAAAAATAACACAGCCGTAGTGGAACACGAAGCAACCACTTCAAAAATTGGTGAGGATCAGATATTCTATTGCAATCAACGAGGCATTGATACCGAAACAGCGGTGGCCTTGATTATAAATGGTTTTGCCAAAGAAGTAATGAACCAGTTGCCGATGGAGTTTGCTGTGGAGGCGCAGAAGTTATTGGCGATTAGTTTGGAAGGAAGCGTGGGGTAATGAGTGATGAGAAATGAGTGGTGAGTATGCAATAATCAATAATTAGTAATCAATAATCAATTATAGCAATCATGTTGACGATTAAAAATTTACACGCAGGCATTGAAGAAAAGAAAATTTTAAATGGAATTAACCTGGAAATAAAACCCGGTGAAGTGCATGCCATCATGGGCCCGAATGGTTCCGGCAAAAGCACATTAGCCTCGGTGTTGGCAGGAAGAGAAAATTATGAAGTAACCGAAGGTTCAGTTGAATTCTTTGGAAAAGATTTATTGGAATTAGCACCTGAGGAAAGAGCAGGTGAGGGTTTGTTTCTTGCTTTTCAATATCCGGTTGAAATTCCGGGATTGAGCACTACAAATTTTATTAAAACGGCAGTGAATGAAGTGCGCAAATATCGCGGGCAAGAACCATTGGATGCAGTAGCATTTCTAAAGTTGATGAAGGAGAAAATGAAGCTGATGAATATCGATCAGTCTTTACTAAGCCGTTCATTGAATGAAGGATTTTCCGGTGGTGAAAAAAAGAGAAACGAGATTTTCCAGATGGCTATGCTGCAGCCCAAACTGGCCGTGCTGGATGAAACCGATTCAGGTTTAGATATTGATGCCATCCGTATTGTAGCGAATGGTGTAAATAAATTCCGTAACAAAGACAATGCAGTGCTGCTGGTAACACACTATCAGCGTTTGTTGGATTACATCATTCCTGATTTTGTACACGTATTATATAATGGACGCATTGTAAAATCGGGTTCGAAAGAATTAGCATTTGAACTTGAAGAAAAAGGATATGATTTTATTAAGAATGAAGTAGTAGAAGTGAGCAATGAGTAATGAGCCTGCCTGCCGGTAGGCAGGTGATCATTCACCATTGACAATTGACAATTCACAATCAAACATGAACATGATCGAAACCATAAAAGAAAAGTATCAACAATTACAATCCAATAATGGCAGCAGCCCATTGACGTTGATTGAACAAAATGCATTCAACACTTTTAGCTCATTGGGAATCCCTACGGTTAAGCATGAAGAATGGAAATATACCCGCATCAGCAGCGTATTAAATAAGGAATATGCATTCAATCCAGAAAGCATTTCATCCTCTTTTTCTGCAAAAGAATTAGAAGTTGTTCGTTTGCCAGGTTATGAGCAAGCCAACGAATTGGTATTTGTGAATGGGTTGTATTCAAGCGAATTTTCTAATATTCGTTCAAAAGAATTAACTGTATTGCCGTTGTATGAAGCGGCTAAGAATGAATACAAAAATATTGTTGACCAACATCTTGGGCATAGTGCCAAGTATATAAAAGATGGCATTCACGCATTAAACACGGCGTTTTTGCAAGAAGGTATTTTTATTTCTGTGAAAAAAGGATCAATTGTAGAACACCCGGTTTATATCTACAATATTACAGATGCGCGGTCGACAAATATTCTTTCACAGCCAAGGACTTTGATTCATATTAGAGAAAATGCGCAGGTACAATTTGTAGAAACTTATGCAACGCTTGGCTTATCAGAAAGTTTTACCAACGAAGTAATGGAAGTGGTGGTAGAAAAAGAAGCGATAGTTGAGTATTATAAAATTCAAAACGATGCAGCACACAGTAGCCAGGTAAACACTACACATTTTCGTCAAGTTGGAAAAAGTCTTGTGAACACAGTTACTATTTCACTAAACGGAAATATTGTACGTAACAACCTAAACATTGCTATGGAAGCCGAGCATTCCGAATCGCATTTTTATGGTTTGTATTTCTTAAAAGGAAACACTCATGTTGATAATCATACGGTAGTTGACAATATAAAACCACATTGCTTTAGCAATGAATTATACAAAGGTGTGATTGATGATAATGCAACCGCCGTTTTTAACGGAAAGATCTTTGTTCAAAGGGATGCGCAAAAAACCAATGCCTTTCAATCTAATAAAAATATTTTACTTTCTGACGATGCGACTGTGAACACAAAACCACAATTGGAAATTTTTGCCGATGATGTAAAATGCTCACATGGTTGCACGGTAGGACAGTTGGATGAGGAAGGATTGTTTTATTTGAGATCGAGAGGTGTGAGTGAAAAAACAGCAAAGTCGTTATTAGTGCATGCATTTGCAATTGATATTTTGGAACATATAAAGCCAGAACCAATTCGCAGTTATGTGGACCAGCTGATTTCGGAACGTTTAGAGTTTGTGCACGAATTACACGGAATGATGCACACGAATTACGCGAATGAAAACCGCGAATTACACGAATGAGACACGAATTGCACGAATTAATATAATGAATAAACGCTAAGAGGCTAATGATAAAAACAGTTGACATACAAAGAGGCTTAGATGTTGCCGCCATTCGGCAGCAGTTCCCGCTTCTGAATCGTGAAGTGAAGGGTAAGCCGTTGGTGTATTTTGATAATGCTGCTACTTCGCAAAAACCGCAAGTGGTGATCGATGCATTGGTAAATTATTATACAGATTTTAATGCAAATGTGCATCGCGGTGTACACACATTGGCCGAAGAAGCTACCATGGCTTTTGAAAAAACAAGGGATACCGCCCAGCAATTTATCAATGCTGAATCACGAGAGCAGATCATATATACTCGCGGAACAACTGAGGGAATTAATCTTGTTGCTTATACGTGGGGCCGGCAAAATATTAAAGCAGGCGATGAGATCATTGTTTCTACCATGGAGCATCACTCTAATATTGTTCCCTGGCAAATTTTATGTGAAGAGAAAGGCGCCAAATTGAGAGTAATTCCAATTAACAATAATGGTGAGCTGTTGATGGATGAATTTGAAAAATTATTAAACGCGAAAACAAGATTGGTATCTATAGGGCATGCATCCAATGCACTGGGAACAATTAATCCTGTGAAGCAAATCATTGATGCGGCGCATAAGATCGGCGCCTTGGTTTTGGTGGATGGCGCGCAATCAACGGTGCATCTTAATATAGATGTGCAGGAAATGGATTGTGATTTTTTTGTTTTCTCATCTCACAAATTATATGGCCCTACCGGCATTGGAATATTGTATGGGAAAAGACATTTATTGGAAACCATGCCTCCATTTCAAGGTGGTGGGGAAATGATCAAAGAGGTGAGGTTTGAAAAAACGATTTACAATGACTTACCTTATAAATATGAAGCAGGCACACCAAATATTGCGGACACGATTGCATTTAAAGCAGCATTGGATTTTGTGAATCAGATCGGGAAGGAAAAAATCAGAAAGCATGAAGAGGAGTTGTTGACTTATGCAACATCGCAATTAGAGCAAATGCCAGGTGTAAAGATTATTGGAAAAGCAAAGGAGAAGGTGAGTGTGGTTTCGTTTGTAGTGGATGGAATGCATCCTCAAGATATAGGAATATTATTAGACAATAGAGGTATTGCTGTAAGAACTGGTCATCACTGTGCAGAGCCTTGTATGCGATTCTTTGAAATTCCGGGAACTGTTAGGGCAAGTTTTGCGATGTACAATACCAAGGAAGAAATTGATGAGCTGATCATTGGTTTGCAGAGAGCAATAAAAATGCTTTCGTAAAATATATCTTTAAAAAATTAGTGATAAAATGGGGCTAAAGCCCATGTAATAATTGCTGATGAATTGCCAAAGCCTTAAGGCTTTGGCAATTGAAAAGAGTTTCTTTGGCGGCCTTTAGCCCAAATAAAAAATAAATGAGCGACCATAAATCGATAGAAGAAATAGAAGGTGAGATCGTAGAGGAATTCTCCTTGTTTGATACTTGGGATGATAAATATGAATACATTATTGATCTGGGAAAAAAATTGGCGCCGCTGGATGAGAAATACAAAATTGATGAGAACAAAGTGAGGGGTTGCCAGTCAACCGTGTATTTGATAGCGGATTATAGAGATGGAAGAGTTTACTATAAAGCTGAAAGTGATGCGGTGATCGTGAAAGGATTGATCAGCATGCTGATCAGGGTATTATCAGGGCAAAAGCCGGACGATATTGTAAGCGCACCGTTAAACTTTATCAGAGAAATTGGAATGATGACGCATTTAGCACAAACACGTTCGAATGGATTGCTGGCAATGGTAAAGCAAATGAAAAATTATGCGTTGGCTTACAAGCTAAAAGGCTTGACAGTTCAATAATCAATAATTATTAATTAATAATTATTAGTGACTATGGAAGATAACAAACTAAAAGAAAAGGTGGTAGAGCGGTTGCAAACGGTTTACGATCCGGAGATACCGGTAAATATTTATGAACTGGGGTTGATCTATGAAGTAAATATTTTACCGATCAACAATGTGCAGATCGTAATGACCTTAACGGCGCCGAGTTGTCCTGCCGCTCAATCGTTACCGGTTGAAGTTGATCAAAAGCTGAGGGAGATTGAAGGAGTGAATGATGTACACGTTGCAGTAACATGGAATCCGCCCTGGGACAAAAGCATGATGAGCGAAGCGGCACAATTAGAATTAGGAATGTTATAAACTAAAAAAAATATTATGGCACAAATAAGTTTAAAAAGTTTAATGAACAATGATGCACCCACCTACCCACAGGAAGTGGCTCAACCTTTCAGAGATGAATTAATCGGTACCGGTTTTATAGAATTACTTACGCCTGCTGATGTGGATGCAGCGTTAAACAGGCAGGATGATAAGATCATTTTGGTGATGCTGAATTCTGTTTGCGGTTGTGCAGCGAGAAGTGCAAGACCTGGAACAATTTTATCTATGCTGAATGAAACAGCTCCTGATGAGTACACGACAGTATTTGCTGGCATGGAGAAGCAAGCTGTTAATCATTTTAGAGAAAAATATCTGCCAGGCTTAACGCCTTCCTCTCCGAATATTGCTTTATTCAAGAATGGACAAGTGGTGTTTATTCTACAACGCTACCAGATTGAAGGAAGGAATGCCATTGAAATTGCGAAGGAATTGACCAACGCGTATAATAATTTCTGTGGCAAAAAAAAATCACCTGAGGAAGTAGAAAAGATAAAAAATTATATTGAACACAGGTATCAGGTTAAACTTGAATCTCTGAATTTATAATTAGCTATATGAAAATAACCGCACAGGAAGAATATGGTTTGCGCATATTGCTGCGCATAGCTAGCTGCAGGGATGAGGACGGCATGAGTATTCCCCAGCTCAGTGAGGCTGAGGGAATAAGCCCTCACTATGTGGCTAAGCTAACCAGGATTCTCCGCATTGAAGGTTTTATCAATAGTACTCCTGGTTATAAGGGTGGTTATGTTTTGGCAAAACCCTCAAATGAAATTATTATTAATGAGGTGTTGAAGGCCTTGGGCGGGCCTTTGTATGATATGGAATTTTGCGGACACCATGCCGGTGCGCTGAAACTTTGCACAAACTCTGTCGATTGCTCTTCCCGGTCACTTTGGAAAATGATCCAATTCACAATTGACCAGCTATTAGATAAAGTCACTCTCCATGATTTGGTGACCACTGAAAAAGAATCAGGGAAAATTTTGAACCAGTTATTAGAGCAGAACAGTAAAGAGGTTGGATAGCACTTGGCCTTGGCTGCTTGTACAAACATCTCCACTTATTCTATAGATAAACTGCTGTTAAATCAATCATCTTCGTAGTACGACTAAATGTCGTCGATTCTCAATTCTTTAATATGTTACACCAATTGATCGTTTGGATGGCTACTTTTATATAAATGTTTATAGCTTATTCTTCACGTTCCCTCTGACTTATCTAAAATAGAATTTTTATTTTTCCCGGCGAGAGATTGGCAATTATGATAAAACTTCCTCTCCCTCTTGCTGTACTGTAATAAGTTGTGGCTCTGTTTCACTCTTCAAAAATTTTTTCCTGATCTGTGCAGCTGTTTTGTGATTGCCGTCATGCCTCCATCCCGGTGGCATCACAATATATAAAAGCTTATTTTTGATACCAGGTGCTTTCCGGATATCTTTTATTAAATAAACGATTTCCCCAAAATAAACATCCCAAAAACTATTCGGATTTAGTTTTCGCGTGATTCCATATTCAACAGGAACATCTCTTCTTTCAGGTTGGAATGTACGAAAAACCCTGTCCCAGATATTTAACAGGTTACAAAAATTTGTGTCCATGTACAAAGGATTTCTTGCATGGTGCACACGATGATGAGAAGGTGTAAGTATAAACCTGTTGAGAAAACCTAATCGTCCATCTTTTAAAATATTTTCACCTACGTGAATAAAGACGCCCCATGTACCGTCTATAAACATGATAAAAAATAACAAGGCAGGGTTCACTCCAAGCAGAATGCAGATGGACGTTCTTATTACATCTGCATAGGGAGCTTCCAGGAAAAAATGCGCAAAGCTCACAGAGAGATTCATATGTTCAGGAGCATGGTGCGATGAGTGTAAACACCAGAATAATCTTACTTTATGCCCGAAATAATGATATACGAAATGAGCCAGCTCCCAGACAATATAACCATAGATCAGCCAATACCAGGTAAAACTTGTTTTTATCAATGCATATTTTTCAAAAAGACCTATACAAAAAGCTACAGCAGCAATGGAAAGAAACCGGGATATGAACCGATTGAAAACAAAAATTAAAAAGGGAACCTTGTACTCTTCAATCCTGAATTTTTTATAAACTATTGCTCTTATGATCTCAATAAGCAGGAGCAGAGGCATTACAGGTGAGATGACTGATAAGATTCCCTGCAGCGTGAGAAAACTACTATAATCTCCAGTTTTAAATGTTTCAATTGCTTGGCCAATTCCAAGAAAAGAAATAACCTCATCATACAAAATCTTAAAAAATCCCATCGGCAACTAATTTAGGAAAGTTGAATTGAGGTTTAATGCCCTGGTCATACATATAAAGAAAGATACAAAAACTTTATCTTCGGAAGATAACTGCTGAAACACGGCGTTTTGATGATCAGCTGCGCCTGGGTATTTATTCAATAGCTGATATGGTAAAACCGAAAAGCCGATTTTGCACTAAAGCGCCGCTTCCTTTACATTTAGAGAGAAAGCCGTGAGATGAGGCTTGCGGTCTTACATTCAGGTTAGGTACTGCATATACTACTCAATAGTGAGTAAAGACAGCTTACTATTCATGTACTTTCACCAGATAATTTTAAAAAATTTTTGACTGTACTATGAAGTATATATTAACTATCGCTTTTTGCCTGCATATTGTGTTCTTGTTTGCACAACAAAAAAATATTTATCATGATGGGTGGATAGATTTTAATAAAAATGGGAAAATGGATATGTTTGAAGATGCTAAACAGCCCATTGATAAACGGGTTGAGAATCTTCTTTCACAAATGACCCTTGAAGAAAAAAGTTGCCAGATGGCGACGTTATATGGATATGGCCGAGTGTTGAAAGATGAAATGCCAACGGCCAATTGGAAAAATGAGATCTGGAAGGATGGAATTGCAAATATTGATGAAGACCTGAATAGCCTTCCTTATCATCCAAAAGTGCAAAGCCAATATTCTTATCCATTCAGCAAACATGCGGAAGCCATCAATACTATTCAAAAATGGTTTATTGAAGAAACGAGGTTAGGGATTCCTGTTGATTTCACGAATGAAGGAATTCACGGACTTTGTCACGACAGAGCAACACCTTTGCCAGCGCCTATTTCTATTGGCAGCACATGGAATAAAAATTTAGTAAGACAAGCAGGCCAAATTGTAGGAAGAGAGGCTAAGGCACTTGGTTATACAAATATTTATGCGCCGATTCTCGATCCTGCACGTGACCAACGGTGGGGCAGGGTAGTTGAATGTTACGGTGAAGATCCTTTTTTGATTGCTGAGTTAGGAAAACAAATGTGTTTAGGGATACAGGAACAGGGAGTAGCATCAACGCTAAAACATTTTGCAGTATATAGTATTCCAAAAGGCGGTCGTGATGGCAATGCAAGAACCGATCCCCACGTAGCGCCAAGAGAAATGCATCAGTTATATCTGTATCCTTTTCGTCGTGTAATTGAAGAAGCGCACCCCTTAGGAGTGATGAGCAGCTATAATGATTGGGATGGTGTGCCTATTACGGGCAGCTCATATTTTTTGACTGAGTTGCTCAGAAAAAAATTTGGTTTTAAAGGATATGTCGTGTCAGACAGCAAAGCAGTAGAATTTATCTGGAGCAAACATCATCTCGCATCCGACTTTAAGGGCGCAATCCGAATTGCTGTTGAAGCAGGATTGAACGTATGGACAAACTTCGATCCTCCTGCTGCTTACATAACCAATATTCGTGAGCTCGTCAAAGAAAAAAAATTATCGATCACAACCGTAAATGAAAGAGTGAAGGATGTGTTGAGAGTAAAATTTATGTTGGGTTTATTTGATCATCCTTATGTTGCCGATAGTAAAAAGGCAGACGAGGTGGTGCATACTGCAAAAGATGATGAATTAGAAATGCAACTTGATAGAGAATCATTAGTGTTATTAAAAAACACAACTTTCGGCTCGGTGCAGGGCAATCTTCTTCCTTTAAATAAGAGCAACATTAAAAATATTTTGGTAACAGGTCCATTAGCCGCTGCGAAAAATTATGCTGTAAGCCGTTACGGGCCATCAAACAATCTGGTAACTTCTATTCTTGAAGGAATCAAGGCGAAACTTGGAAGCAATGTAAATGTGATTTATGAAGAAGGTTGTGATGTAACAAATCCTGGCTGGCCGGAAACAGAAATAATTCCAACCCCTTTAAGTAAAAATGAACAAGATAGCATCAACAGGTCGGTGGAGGCAGCAAAAAATGCTGACATCATCATTGCTGTATTGGGTGAAGATGAAAAAACAGTTGGTGAAAGTTTATCAAGAACATCACTCGATTTGCCCGGAAGACAACAACAATTACTTCAAGCTTTGTATGAAACGGGAAAGCCTATTGTATTAGTATTGATCAATGGTCAGCCGCTTACCATCAATTGGGCCAATCGTTATATCCCATCTATTCTTGAAGCGTGGTTTCCTGGCCCATCGGGCGGAAAGGCGATTGCTGAAGCCTTATTCGGAGAATATAATCCTGGCGGAAAATTATCTATCACCTTCCCAAAAACAACAGGACAACTGGAATTCAATTTCCCATTTAAGCCGGGCTCACAAGCGGATCAACCAACTGATGGACCGAACGGTTATGGGAAAACTAGTGTAAATGGTCCACTGTTCCCATTCGGTTTTGGGTTGAGTTATACCAGTTTTGAGTACAGCAACCTCATCGTTACTCCTTCAACTCAAACTCAGCAAAAAAACATAGAGGTAGCAGTAGATGTGTTAAACACCGGAAAGATAAAAGGAGATGAAGTTGTACAATTATATATAAAGGATATTCTCAGCAGTGTAACAACTTATGAAACACAACTGAGAGGATTTGAAAGGATCACTTTGTTACCCGGTGAAAAGAAAACAGTAAAATTTACTATTCGACCAGAACATTTAATGCTGCTGAATAAGAATATGAATTGGGTAGTTGAGCCAGGAAAATTTGAAGTTCTGGTTGCAAGTTCTTCCACTGATATACGGTTAAAAAAATCTTTTGATATCATGTAAATAAAAAAATCTCAAATTTCTTGCAGCGAAAACGAATAAATAAATGTCCCCGAATTGTGGCAGAAAATCAAAATTGTATTCAATTAACTATTAAGACTGTGGATGTTAAAATAGCTTATTATAATGATAATAGTGTGAAACGGTAGTGGTGAAAATCTAAGTTAATTGCAATATCTAATAAAAAATTCTCCAAAGCATATTCAGAAAAGACCCTTTACAACTAACGACCTATTTTAAAATTGTTTGCTATATGGAAAAAAACTGCATCGCCCCTTTCCAGGCTTGGGGTAAAAAATGCTGGAAAATCTCATTGTTATTTTTATTAAGCTTTTCTTTCACCCAGTTATTTGCACAAACAATTCGTGTGGGTGGAACTGTAAAGGATACCAAGGGTAATACACTTTCGGGTGTTAGTGTCACCGTCAAAGGAACCGCCATTGGAACAACGACAGATAACAACGGAAGTTTTACCATAAATGTTCCGTCGAAAAATTCTGTGCTGGTTTTTTCCTTTGTGGGTTTTCTTCCTAAAGAAATGACAGTTGGTGAGCAGCAGATCATTAATCTGAACCTGGCGGATAAGACCAACGACCTGGATGAAGTAGTTATAATTGGTTACGGACAAACAGCCAAAAAAAGCAATCTTACCGGTTCGATCTCTTCGGTTAGTAACCGGCAAATACAGGAACGGCAGCCCATCAACGTATATGATGCTTTGCAAGGACAAGCTGCCGGAGTATTGATCATGAATGACAGTGGTGAGCCAGGAGCAGAAGGAAGTGTAACCATACGCGGCAATAATACATTTGCTTCAGAAGGAAACAAACCTTTGTGGATAGTAGATGGTGTTCTTACTGATAATCCTAACGCTATTAATCCAAATGACATTGACAGGATTGAAGTGTTGAAAGATGCAGCATCAGCATCCATTTATGGCGCTCGTTCTGCAGCAGGCGTAATACTTATTACAACCAAAAAAGGGAAAGAAGGAAAAATGAGACTGGACTTTCAATATTCCAAGATTTTTGGTTGGCTAGCTCATAAAATACAGGCAGCTAATGCTTCTGAGCTCCGGTATTACAGAAAGATTCAAAATGGAAATTTAAGCGGCACTAGCGGAAGTTTCACAGATTCATTAAATCCTTCTTTCAATACTGATAATGATCTGCAGCAGCTATTACTAGGAAACCGCGGTAATAGGGATGATATTAAGCTAGGTATTAGCGGTGGGCAAAAAGGATTAACTTTTTATGGAAGCGTCAATTATATTAATGACAGGGGCATTGCTCTCAATACATGGAACAAATCCATTCAATCTAGGATCAATACAGAATTACAAGCATCTCCAAGATTGAAATACTCTACTAATCTTTCATTTTATTGGGCCTATGGAAATTTTACCAGTATCAATAATTCGCTGAGGCCTGTATTCGACAGGGCTTCGTACCTGAGAATTTATCTTCCTGATGGATCGCTAACGAGTTATCTGAATTCCAAACGAAACCCTGTAGCAAATGCTCTACTGGAAGACAATACACGAGAAACTCTTAAAGCGCAAATGAATCACCAAATTGACTATCAGTTTTATAAAGATCTAAAGCTTACTGCCAGCTTTAATGCAGAACTAACAAGTTTCGAGGGCTTTTATTTTCAGCCGCGGTTCTTAGATGATAACGGTAATGAGAATTTTGGAAAAAATGATATGAACCGTACATTTAGCTGGCTTGCACAGGCTTTTCTTAACTACAAAAAAACCATTGGAGATCATACGTTCACAGGTTTAGTGGGCGTTGAAAAAGATAGAACGAAAAATGATTATACGCATTTAGAAGGTAAGAACTTTATCATCGAAACTGCTCATTATGTCAAGGGGGCTTTCATGGATAATTTAACCCTCCAAAAAGCAAGCGCAAATGCTGTTTCTACTGCTTCGGCGTTCACACGTCTCGGCTATGATTATAAGGGTCGTTATTTGGTACAAGGCACTTACAGACGCGATGCGTCTTCACGGTTTGGTCCTGAAAATTATGCGGGTAATTTCTTTTCTGCTTCTGCGGCCTGGCGTTTCTCTGATGAAAAGTTTATGAACTGGACATCCAGTCTTTTAACAGATGGTAAATTAAGATTAAGCTGGGGTCAAACAGGGAATGACCGTGTAGGGTACTACGATTACTTGCAGATTGTTCAAACAGCTAATTACAGTTATAATGGTGTAGCAGGCGCCTCCCTGACATCTGCTTTTGGAAATCCTGATCTTGGCTGGGAAGCCACAGAGCAAAAAGATGCGGGGTTGGACCTT
The DNA here is from genome assembly GCA_036005185.1 of Chitinophagaceae bacterium. Taxonomy (GTDB): domain Bacteria; phylum Bacteroidota; class Bacteroidia; order Chitinophagales; family Chitinophagaceae; genus VBAU01. The sequence goes on from DASYQS010000050.1 coordinate 68,877, forward strand.
GCGTTCCTGAAAGGCAAATTGAACTTTACGATAGATTATTATATTAAAACAACCAGCGGATTATTATACGACAGGCCATTTCCAGTAGAGACCGGGTTTACAAGTAAGAAAATAAATCTAGGCAGTATTGAAACAAGGGGTTTTGAATTACAGGGTAATGCAACGCCTTTATCCTTGAAAAATTTTACATGGAATTTGAGCGGCAATATAGCATTTGAAAGAGGAAGGATATTGGAACTTGCAGATCACCGTGCATTCATTACCGGTAAATGGTATATTGAAGAGGGTGGAAGGATTGGCAATTTTTATGGTTGGAAGAGGTTAGGTATTTATCCCTCTGATGCACACAATGCATACTCGGAAAATTGGGAAAAATTAACCCCTGTAGGTTTGCAAATTACCACTGTGCCTGCACCATCGGGTGAAACACCAACGCCAAGAAATACTCAAGTCGTAACTGTTACAGGCTACGAGCTGGACGGAAAACCCTATACAGGTGTTGTAAATAAGATGTACGCAAACGGTGCACCGTTATTAGGCGGAGATGCAGAATGGGTTGATGTAAATGGTGATGGTGTAATTGATGACGCTGACCGCATGGTAATAGGCAATGCGCAACCCGACTATTACTTTGGGGTCATCAATAATTTTACTTATAAGCAATTTACGTTGAATGTGATCGTGAATGGAACGATAGGCGGACAGGTGTATAATTCATTTAAATATAACCTCACAAATAATAGCTCCAGCAATGGGCCTGCACTTCCGGAAGCCATCTATGGTGCATGGGTAACACAAGGGCAGGAAGGAGCCACCTATCCGTATTTCCCGGATAAGGACCAGCGAGGAAGCCAGAGGGGCAGCGGAAATAGCTACTTCCTTGAGGATGCTTCTTTCTTTAGGTTATCAAGCGCACGATTGACATACCGGTTAAAACCCTCAATCGCCAAAAAAGCAAGAATGCAAAGCGCAAGTTTGTATGTGTACGGCATCAATTTGCTTACCTGGACAGATTATACGGGATATGATCCTGAGTTTAGCTCTGGTAATGCTTTACAGCCAGGTGATGATAACGGAAAGTATCCTAAACGCCGGGAATTTGGTATGGGAATAAATGTTTCATTTTAAAAAAATTTAAGAATGAAAAAAATATTTTTTGGTTGTATAATTTTTTGCACCTTCTTCATCTTTGAAAGTTGTAAAAAGCTGGTTGATGAAAAGCCATTATCTGACGGAACATTAGACCAATTCTTCAGAAGCGTGTATGATGCAGATGCTGCAATGGCTGCAATGTATGGTCAATTGCAACAGACAATGATTGGTGAAGGAGGAAGCCCTGGGCAATTTCATAACAGATATACCTTTTGGGGCGAAGCTCGTTCTGATAACTTTGAAAGTACTCCCGGAACGGGTAATACCTCTTCTGTTAGAGAGATGCATTATAATGCATTAACTCCTAATAATGATTATGCGGATTGGACACCTCTGTACAAGTTGATTAGCATGGCAAATCTTAACATTGAAAAATTTCCGGATATTAACAAGTATGCTCCGGCAAAATCGGAAATTTCTCAGGCAACTTTAAATAGTTACATGTCGCAGTGTTATGCCATGCGAGCTCTTGCATATTTTTATATCGTAAGAATTTGGGGAGATGCTCCTCTTCGCATCACCGCATATCTTGATGCAAATGAAGAACCTGATCAACCTCGCGATCCACAATCCAAAATACTTGATCAAATTGTCAATGATCTTAACACTGCCTATAGTTTAGTATCTAAGGGAGCAAATGCCCCGGTATGGTATATTGGTGAGGCTGCTATTTGCGCTATGGCCGCTGATGTGTATATGTGGAGGCACGATTATGACAATGCTATTGTGTGGTTTAAAAATCTTTTTAAGGCTAAAAGCCCTACAGGCAGGGTGTACAACTCAGCCGGTACAGGAGCTACAGGAAGCGGTGGTTCAGCGGCCGATCTTGAATCCAGCTCCACATGGAGAAATGTATTCACAAATCCCACAACAAGTGTTGAAGCCATCTGGAACATTAATTGGATAGTTGCGAATAATGGTTGTCCATGCATGACGGTTATGTCATCTTCAATAAATAATGGACCGTTAAGAGTTAGTACTGAAATTTTTAAAGGAACTAATACGCAAGGAGTGGTCGTGCCTAATTATCAATGGGTGAAAAGCGTGAGGGATATCCGCCCCAAACAAACAATCGAGATACAGCAAACAACTATGGCTTCAGTATGGAAATATTATCCTGGTTCATATACTCAATCCGACACCACAGCCTATTCAAAAGTTGTATTCTCTGCTCCACGATCTAATGACCAACCGGTGTATCTTACGATGTACCGTCTTTCGGATCAATACTTGTTGTATGCGGAAGCATTGAATAAAAAAGGTGACCGTACTAACGCTTTAAAATATCTTAATCTTATTCATACAAGGGCCGGCCTTCTCGCTCCCCTGCCTGCCTATACAGCTTCTCAATACCCTACAGAAGCTGACATGGAAAATGCAATTCTCTGGGAAAGACAATGGGAATTATTTGGAGAAGGTAAGCGTTGGTTTGACCTTGTTCGTACAGACAAAGTTTACGAGATAATGGATCCCATCATGACAAGCAGACAAATCTTTCAGGGAGCGGTACCCACTGGTTTTGGTCTTGATAAAAGTGACAAGCGTAAATACTTGTGGCCGCTGCACAGAAATGTATTGAATGCAAACAGTTCGTTGGTCCAAAATCCACCGTACACTGAATAGTAAAATCATTTTATTGTATTAGCCAATTACAAAACAGTAAAGCATTAATTATCGTTATGAAAAAATTGAACTTCCTCTCAATTCTCATCTTCCTTGCTTTAGCACATTTCTTGTCGGGGTGCTATAAACTGCAAACGGATTATAACTATGTCAAATCCACACTGGACCCACATATAAACATGACAGCAAAAGATTTTATGAATTCCAGAGGTAAAGGCGGAGTGGGGTCTGATACTATTTTTAAATGGATGCAGCTTGGAATAGAATACGCTGGGATCGATATGGCTGAGTACGAAAAGCCTGGCCGAACTTTTATTTTTCTAACCAATAGCTCCATAAGAACAACTTCGGGCAGTGGTGCTAGTCTCAAAGTAACTGGCGGTTTTTTCTTCGACTTTCCAATTATTGCAAAAGATGCTTCGGGTAACGTAATAAAATCAAAGATAGACCCAACATTGGATTCAACACGTCCGGCATTGCAGTGGAGTGAATATTCAAAGGAAACTGTAAAGAATTATCTGCTTTATTTTATCATCGATGGAGTATATGGATTTGATAATTTGGGCGCAGTCAATCAAAGTGTTCCGACCCTGTTACCGGCAGGTGCCGCCGTTTCGAAAACTGATTCCAAATTATCATGGGTAATTACCAAGACTACCCCAAATCCAAACCTCTCCGCCACAACATCATTTGTACTCAGCCCTACTCTTGGAACCGGCGGCTTTGACCCGGAAGGTAAAATGAACCTGAAACTCGCAAATACCCAGGATGCGCCAATTGTTCTTAATGACAGGGTTAATGACCGTACTGCAGGATACATTGCAACAAATGGACAGATACATGTGTTTGGAGCTACGCTTTTTCCATTCAGGTATAGCTGGCTATAAAAGTTTTTCTCTTTAGCATGCAATTAGTGGAAAAAAGAAACTGGCGTAACAAGCCGGTTTCTTTTGTTTTAATCTTGTCGAAATGATTGAGAGCATAAAAAATTATTTAATAAAAATCTGGATCAAAAGCGTTGCTGTTTTTGTTGCTATTATAAGTTTGTACGCTGCAACTGCGCAGAGATATAATACCTCACTTAAGTTATGGTACAATAAACCTGCATCAATTTGGGAAGAAGCTTTGCCGCTTGGAAATGGAAAAACCGGCGCCATGGTTTTTGGTGGAGTGGCAACAGAAAGATTTCAACTAAATGATAATACTCTGTGGTCCGGTTCTCCTAATCCTGGCAATAATCCAGACGCACCCAAACTTCTGCCGCTGGTAAGAGAGCAAATTTTCGCCGACAATTATGATAGTGCTACTTCTATTTGGAAAAAAATGCAAGGTCCGTATTCTGCAAGATATCTTCCGCTTGCAGATATCTGGCTCAATTTTCAATTAACAGATACAGTGCCTGTTTCTTACTATCGTTCACTTGCTATCGATAGAGCTGTCTCAACGGTAAAATATGCCATCGATGGTATAAATTATACAAGAGAAACATTTATCAGCTATCCGGCAAAGATCATGGCGATAAGAATTACTGCTGATAAAAAAGGAGCGATCAATTTTAAAACAACGCTGACGAGCAAATTGCATCACCGGGTAAATGCAGTTTCAGATAATTATCTTGTTTTAAAAGGTAAAGCACCAAAATATGTGGCAAACAGAGAAGCTGAACCTGTTCAAGTAGAATATGATCGGGATCTGGATGGTGAAGGGATGAATTTTGAAGTGCATGTAAAAATTGTTGCGGAAAATGGTTCAATAAAAAAAGCAGACGGCTTGTTAATGGTTAGCGGTGCAAACGCTGTCACCATTTATCTCTCTGAAGCAACGAGCTTTAATGGTTTTGATAAATCGCCTGGATTGCAAGGCAAGGATCCGTCCATCGAAGCAAAAGCAAATCTTCAAAGCGCAATGAAGAGATCATTTGATCAATTAAAGCAAGAGCATATTGCCGATCACAGTTCTTTATTCGATCGTGTGAAGTTTGATCTTGAAGAGGATTCGGCCAGCATGAAACTTCCTACAGATGAGCGCTTGAAAAAATTTTCTCAATCCTCCATAGATAACCAATTAGTTGTTTTGTATTATCAGTATGGCCGCTATCTAATGATCGCTTCCAGCAGACCAGGGTCAAGACCAACAAATTTGCAGGGCATTTGGAATGACCAAGTGCAGCCGCCATGGGGAAGCAATTATACAACAAACATCAACACAGAAATGAATTACTGGCCCGCAGAGAATACAAATCTTTCTGAATGTCATCAGCCATTGTTCAATTTTATGAAAGAGTTGGCCGTGAATGGAGCAATCACTGCAAAAACGAACTATAATATAAATGAAGGCTGGGTGGCTCATCACAATTCTGATCTCTGGGCAAAAACCTCACCTCCCGGTGGATGGGATAAAGATCCACGATCGGCGGCGCGATGGAGTTGCTGGCCTATGGCAGGAGCCTGGTTCAGCACTCATTTGTGGGAGCATTATTTGTTTACAGGAGATAAAAAATTTTTAAAAGAGCAAGCTTATCCTTTGATGAAAGGTGCTGCGCAATTTTTGTTGCACTGGCTGATTCTAGATCTAAAAACTGGTTATTTGGTTACTAATCCATCAACATCCCCGGAGAATACGATCAAGATAGACGGAAAGGAATATCAACTTACTATGGCATCAACCATGGATATGTCTATCATCCGTGAGCTATTTACCGCTTTAATTAAAACGACTTCTATTTTAAAAACAGATATTGATCTTCAAAACCGGTTGATTGCAGCTAAAGAAAAATTATATCCATTTCATATTGGACAGTATGGGCAGGTACAAGAATGGTTCAATGACTGGGATGATCCAAATGATAAGCACAGACATATTTCACATCTTTTCGGTTTGTACCCCGGTAGCCAAATCAGTTTACAAACCACTCCTGAATTAGCAGCTGCGGCAAAACAATCCTTGTTCCAACGCGGAGATGTGAGCACGGGGTGGTCAATGGCATGGAAAATTAATTGGTGGGCAAGATTGCATGATGGCGAGCATGCATACAAAATTTTGAGATCCGCATTTACCTATATTGATCCAAGAGAAAAAAGAGAGACAATGGGTGGGGGAGGAACTTATCCGAATTTATTCGATGCGCATCCGCCTTTTCAGATCGATGGTAATTTTGGCGCAACTGCGGGGATTACTGAAATGCTTTTGCAAAGTCATGATGGAATGATCACTTTGTTGCCAGCGCTTCCTGATGCTTGGAAAAATGGCTCCATCACCGGCATTAAAGCAAGAGGAAATTTTAGCATCAGTATTCAATGGAAAAACGGAGAACTGGCTAATGCAAAAATATTTTCCGCAATAGGCGGTAACTGCAGGCTTCGCACCCAACAGCCTGTAAAGGTTATTGAAGTGAACTCATCAATGGCGAAGGGTGAAAATCCCAATCTATTGAATACTGCTTATGGTGTGCCGCCATATCAGAAAAACGAAACAGCAAAACTTGTTGAGTTGAATGATAGCAAAAGTTATATCATAGATTTTAAAACTGAAAAAGGAAAGACTTATACAATTGTGCCTTTATAAAATAGCAGATAAAAAATGAAGCATTTTAAATTCATAAGTTTTTTTCTCCTTTTGATCGCATGCTCTGCGCAGCAGAAGACTTCAATAGATGCGGACACATCTTTTAAAAAACAAGTAGTAGAGATCTTGCGCAAACAAATACTTGAAGAAGCATCGTGGGCCATGTTGCAAGAACCGGTCACTGTAACATCTGAAACATCTCCTCGAAGCGCAGGAGGCAAACATGATTTTTTTTCTGAGGGAGATTACTGGTGGCCTAATCCAAAAAGTATTGACAGTCCATACATCCAACGTGATGGCATGACCAACCCCGATAATTTTGTAGCACATAGGCATGCTATGATCCGCTTGAGCAAAATTGTTGCAGCACTGGCATCTGCTTACATCATCTCAGGCGATGAAAAATATGTGAGGCAGGCGATCAAGCATTGTAAAGCCTGGTTTGTGGATACAGCTACCAGGATGAACCCAAGTCTTTTATACGCACAAGCTATCAAGGGGCGGTTTACCGGAAGAGGAATTGGTATTATTGATACGATTCAACTAATGGAGGTCGTGCAGGGATTAATTGCTATGATAGGGTCAAAAGAAATGAATAAAGAAGAACTGGCTGCGATAAAAAATTGGTTTGAGCAATACCTGCAATGGCTCACTACACATCAATACGGCAAAGATGAAATGAATGCCGTAAACAATCATGGAACCTGCTGGGTAATGCAAGTAGGGGCGTTTGCAAGATTTACAGGTAATGAGCAACTAATGAATTTTTGTCGTGAAAGATTTAAAACTGTTTTGCTTCCCAATCAAATGGCTGCCAATGGAAGTTTTCCTCAGGAATTAAGAAGAACAAAACCATTTGGGTATTCCATTTTTAATTTAGATGCGATGACAACAATCTGTCAAATTCTTTCTGACAAAAAAAATGATCTCTGGAATTATCAAACCGCGGATGGAAGGTCGATTAAAAATGGAATTGAATTTTTATATCCGTTTGTAAAAGATAAAACCAAATGGCCATTTCAGCATGATGTGATGTATTGGGAGAATTGGCCCGTAGCTCAACCATTTTTGGTTTTCGGCGCTGAGGCATTTGATAATAAAGAATGGTTTGATACATGGAAACAATTGGATCATTCACCCACAGTAGAAGAAGTGATCAGGAATTTACCGATTCGACACCCGCTGATTTGGTTGAATTAGAAAATGAAAAATTAAAAATGAAAAATTTTAAAAAAATCATCGCTATCAAAATAACGGGACTATTCATTTTGCATTTTACATTTTGCATTTGTTCAGCTCAAACTTCCAGTGATGAGGACAAAGAAATGTTCAATAAAGGAAAGGCGAGAGATCAGAAGGCTATTGATGAGGCCATCAACGGCTGGTGGACGGCTTCCATGAAAAATCATGATCAAAGAATTCAGTGGTGGAGAGAGGCAAAGTTTGGCATGTTCATTCACTGGGGTGTTTACTCCACTGCGGGCGGAGAATGGAAAGGAAAAAAAGTGAATGGTTATGCCGAACATCTGATGCGGAAAGAAAAAATTTCTCGTGCCGAATATTTGGAATTAGCGCATCAGTTCAATCCTGTAAAATTTAACCCTGAGGAATGGGTGACGAATGCAAAGAAAGCGGGAATGAGATATATGATCATTACTTCTAAGCATCATGATGGTTTTGCGATGTTCCCTTCTGATGTTTCTGATTTCAATATAAAAAAACAAACCCCTTTTCAAAGAGATCCGATGGCAGAGCTTTCGGCAGCTTGTAAAAAACATGGATTGAAATTCGGCTTTTATTATTCTCACGCTTTTGATTGGGAGCACCCCAATGCACCAGGCAATGATTGGGAATATAAAAACCCTGGTGGTGATTCAAATTTATATGGAGGCAGAGAGTGGTACGATCTTCATCCTGAGTTATTGGACAAAGCAAAAAAATATGTAGATGAAAAAGCCATTTCTCAGATCAGGGAACTTATCAATAAATATCATCCTGATATTTTATGGTTTGATACACCGCAGAAATTACCATTGTCAGAAAACATCCGCATTTTAAAAGCCATTCGCGAAATAGATAATACGGTAGTCGTGAATGGCCGGCTTGTAAGATTTTCCAATTCAAATTTTGGCGACTATAAAAATACAGCTGATCGGCCTGCAGAATTTTATCCTGTAACCGGCGATTGGGAAGCTATTCCAACCACGAATGAATCTTATGGCTATCACAAATTCGACAGCAGTCACAAACCTGTCTCTCATTTTATTCGCTTGATTGCAAGTGCAGCTTCCCGTGGAGGAAATTTGTTAATGAATATAGGTCCCAAAGGCGATGGAACATTTGATGTGAAGGATGCAAATATTTTACGTGGAATTGGGAAATGGATGGATAGAAATAGTGAAAGTATTTATGGAACGGCACCAAGCCCATTGCCTTTGCAAAGCTGGGGCGTTTCTACGCTGAAAGGAAACAAATTGTATCTGCATATTTTCAATTGGCCCTCTGATGGAAATTTATATGTAGGAGGATTGAAAGCTATTGTCAAGAACGCCTATTTGTTGGCTGATCCTAAGAAAACCTTTGCAGTAAAAAGGATAAATGAAAAAGATCTTTTGATCAGTTTGCCCAAAGCACAAATTGATACAGCCAACACCGTTCTTGTAGTTCCATTCGAAGGTAGGTTGCAAACAGATTCCGTACGATATGTTTCGACCAATATTCCTGTAACACGCTTGCTAGCTTATGATGCAAATCAGAGGGGAGCAGGATTTAGTTTTGGTGATGGAAAAACGGACCGATATTATGTTGAAGGATGGAAGACAAAGGATCAAAGCTTGAATTGGAGTTTTCGCACAAACAAGACTATCGATTTCAAACTTATTATTAAATATCTTGCTCCTAAGGAGAGTGCAGGAGGAAAATATGCTCTTAGCTTTGATCAGCATTACACAGAAAAGGCTGTAGCAACAACTGAAAAGAATACAGCAGTCATTACTGAACAAATACTTACTGTGCCAGCAAGCGCCGGGTTTCATTCATTAAAAATATCACCGCTGTCTTTTGGAAAATCAGAGTTGATGAAGTTGTTGGAGGTTCAATTAATCCCCGTCACAAAGACTAAAATAGAATTATCAAAAATAATTCGAGAGGCAATAGAACAGACTTTTGTAATGATAAACGAAATTTCAAAAGTAAGAAACAATAAAACTGATCTTGTATCACCCAGAACATTAGATTCAGCCGGTCAACTAAAGATGGTCGCTTCCCGTGACTGGACAAGTGGATTTTTTCCAGGTGAGCTTTGGTTTTTGCATGAGTACACAAAAAAAGATGAGTGGAAAAAACGAGCTGAAAGTTTTACTGCAAATATTGAAAGAGAAAAAACCAATGCTACTACCCATGATATGGGATTTAAGATCTATTGCAGCTTTGGAAATGCTTACAGGCTTGCAAAGGATCCGCACTATAAAGAAGTGATCGTTGAATCTGCAAAAACTTTGTCAACAAGATTTAATACAAAAGCTGGTGTTATCCGTTCATGGGACCATCATAAAGAGCAATGGGATTTTCCTGTGATCATTGATAATATGATGAATCTTGAATTGTTGTTTGGAGCAACAAAGCTCACAAGCGATTCAAGTTTTTATAAAATTGCAATAACTCATGCGAACTCAACGATGAAAAATCATTATCGTCCCGATTACAGTTCTTATCATGTGGTGGATTATGATACTGCAACGGGACAAGTGAGGAAAAAACAAACAGCACAGGGTTATGCTGATGAATCGGCTTGGGCGCGGGGGCAGGCTTGGGGATTATACGGTTTTACCATGTGCTATCGCGAAACAAAAAATAAAACTTACCTACAGCAAGCCGAGCACATTGCTTCGTTTATCTTAAATCATTCCAATTTACCGAAAGACCTGGCGCCCTATTGGGATTTTAATGCTCCCAACATTCCTAATGAGCCAAGAGATGCATCTGCAGCAGCGATAATGGCATCGGCACTATATGAATTAAGCACATACAGTAAAAATGGAAAATGGTATCGGATAAAAGCTGATACGATTCTTGAAAGCCTTACAAATTACTACCGCTCACCGGTTGGAGAGAACAGGGGTTTTATACTACTGCATAGTACAGGTTCAAAGCCTGCGAATAGTGAGGTAGATGTGCCATTGATCTATGCCGATTATTATTATTTGGAAGCTTTATTGAGAATGAAAAAATTGACAGAAGGAAAGAAATTGTTTTAATGTAAAACGAAATTATGAAAAAATATCTCCTTGCCATTTTAGCCTTAATCCTTTTTACATCAGGAAAACTCGTTGCAAATACTATTGTCGTTTCATCTATCGCTGAGCTTCAGCATGCAATTGATAATGCAAAACCCGGAGATATGATTTTACTTGCAGATGGTGTTTACACGACTGCAGGCGACATCTCGATCAATAAAGCAGGAACAGCTAAACAGCCAATTACCATTTCAGCGCAACATGTTGGGGCTGCGGAGATCACTGGAAGCGGAGGTTTTGTTCTTGCTTCTCCCGCAGTTCACGTTATCATTCGTGATTTTAAATTCACACATACCGCATCAAAAGCTAAGTCTTCTGCAGGAAGCAGCTTTTGCCGGTGGACAAATAATATTTTCGAGACACCAGGTGATGGAGAAGATTTAACTATTGCGGGAAATGATAATGAAGTTGATCATAATACTTTTCAGAATAAAAATGCGATGGGAAGATTTATTGCCATACGAGGAACAGGAAGTCAGATTGCAGAACGGCTTTGGATACACCATAATTATTTTAAATCGCACAAAGATCAGGGCGGTAAAAACGGTGCCGAGGCTTTTCAATTTGGATTGAGTGGATTTAGTCTTTCTTCTAGCAACAGCATTGTTGAATACAATTTATTTGAAGACTGCGCAGGGGAAAACGAGTTGATTTCAATTAAGGCATCGGCTGTAATACTTCGGTACAATACCATTCGAAATTGTCCGGCTCAATTTACTTTGCGGCATGGTAACAAATGCCAAGTATATGGAAATTATTTTATGAACACCCCTGGGTTAAGAATTTTTGGCGATGATCATATTATTTACAGCAATTATTTTGAAAACTGCAGTCCAGCTATTAATGTCGGTAATGGGGATGGTGAAGTAGCAGATGGAGCACAACTTACGGCACATGATCGTCCTGACAGGGTTTTAATTGCTTTCAACACTCTAGTAAATAACAAAACAAACATTACACAAGGAGCTAGAAAAAACGGCCTGGGTGCAACCTACATTACTATCGCCAACAATCTCATACAGGGTGGAGGTCCCGCAGCTTCTATTAGCGGCCCCTACACAAATGGTTTATGGGAGGGGAATATTATTTTTAATACCAATGGTGCAGGTGATATGCCAGCGGGCGGCCATAAAATAATTGACCCGAAATTAGTAAAGGATGTTTCGGGTGAATTTCATTTACAAACCGGAAGTCCCGCTATAAATGCTGCTATTGGAAATTATACCTCAGTCACAACTGATATGGATGGTCAAAAAAGAATTGCTCCTTATGATATTGGTGCCGATGAAGTTTCCAACGAAACAGTCAAAGCCCGAATTCTAAATCCTGCTGATGTTGGTGCAGTGATTGAGTAAACCTATTTTTAAACGAGACGTAACGCTTGCCCCCGGGTGACTCATCGGGAAAGAAAAAATATTTTTATAATCAAAGGCAGCTCGTGGGTAAAGAATAGAAGCTGGTATGAAAATAGCAGCAAAAAAGTTGGAGGATCAAACAAAGAATTAGTGACCTCAAATAAAATTTTTCCGAACACAAAAAACTTAGCACTATGAAAAGCGTTTTTGAATCCTTTTTTGCAGGGAAAAGAAGTGCAGACACACCGATGGGGACAACATCTACACCTGTAGGCATCACTGCTTATTCGCAGCCGCACGTTTTACGTCAAAGGATGAAAGAAGAAAAAATGACACATGGTCAAACGGTTACCGCAAATATATCACCTGTGCGGATTGAACAGAGTTATGGTCACGTGGTAATGTATTTCTGCCCTATGGAAACAATCGAGGTGCTTGAAACCTTGAATGACGGAGATGGAGGCAGTCTGCCAATGGAGGTTAAAATTGAAGATCTGAGTATTCCTAAAGGTTTTCGCTCCGGACTTTATACGCTGAAAAATGTTACAGTATCATCAAACGGTAAAATGCAGGTGAGATCAACAAGCGAAACGATATGGGAGCCTATAGCAGAGCAAGAGAATAAACTGCGATTGTAATCACATTGCAACAAGTGGGTTTTGCGATCGTTCAGAAGATTTAGATATTTTCCTCACCGCTTACGCTTGTTGGTGTGCGTCTAGCTTTGTGCGGGGCGTACCAACAACTTCTGCTTCTTTCCCGACGAGTTCTTAGGTTGTCGCGCAATGCTTGCGCCTGAGCGACTCGTCCGAGGAAGAAAAGCAAACACGATGAAAATGTTTACGCCGTTGATGGTATGCTAACATGCATTGCTTTGCTGCATATCACAAAGGCGTAAATGCTGCTGATGTTGGTACAGTACTCAAATAAACCCAATCAGCGGGAAACACACAATGGCTTATGGCTTGAGCGGCTTAGAAAAGGACTAATTCTATAACTATTCTGCAATGATGACTTGCCTAATCTTTCTCGTAAAATAATCTGTAAGTCATTTAAAATAACATTTTTACCAATGATTTGAGAATGCTCGTCAATTAATAAGTTAAAAGGCACATAATTTAAGCCGTAAAAAGACGCTACATAACCATTGTAACCTTTCAAATCGGAGGCGTTTGTCCAATCAATTTTATCATCTTTAATTGCTTTCACCCATTTGTCCTTATCTGTATCAAGTGAAATACTAATGATATTAAAACCTTTGGAATGATACGCTGCGAATAATTTTTTCATTTGCTTGGTCATATGAAATTGTTTCCGCGAAGAACAGAGCTTGAGCTAAGCGTATGACACATCAACAAAAGCAAAACGATGAAAATCTTGATACTCTCTCTTTAAAATTCCTCATGCCAAAATAGATGAATAGAATGCAATTTCTTTAGAAACATTTCATCATAAGAATTGCTTAGTTGCATTTGATTTAGTCAATTACTATTCATTAACGATTTGCTCGGTATATGAAAAAACTTCGCGTTTTTTTATTGTTAGATTTTTGTGCCTACTCTTTCTCATCTGCACAAACAGTCAGCCAGGATATAAAATATAAAAATGATATGCTGTTTTTCGAACCAGCTCAATAGATGATCTTGTCATCATCTGATCAATCATCCTATCCTATCCAAACAAAAAATTTAAACAGTCCTCTTTGATTACTTCCTTCCGCACCCTTGAACGATTGTTTAAAAATAAAACTGCTATTATGAAACGAATTCTCCCTCCACTGATTCGAGCATTACTGTATTCTAAATCCTTTTTAAAAACAAGTGTTCTGTTCCTGTCCATGTTTTGTTGCATGGTTATGATCACAAATGCAATTCATGCACAGAATGTAACAGTAAAAGGATCTATTACCAGTCAAACAGGTGAACCTCTTTCTGGCGTATCCGTCAAGGTCAAGAACTCTGCACAAGGAACAGCAACGGACGCAAATGGTTTTTTTCAAATTGACGTACCTCAAAACAGCACGCTTGTTTTTTCTTATGTTGGCTATATAAGTAAAGAGGTGAAAGCCAGCTCAAGTCAATCTAATCTTTCATTACAATTGTTAACTGACAAAAACGAGTTGAGCCAGGTAATTGTAGTAGGTTATGGAACCAGAAAAAAATCGGATGTTACAGGCGCCATTACCTCTATTAGTGAACAATCGATCAAAGATGTTCCTGCATCTAACCTCGCTTCGGCTATTCAAGGTCAGGGAGCAGGTGTTGATATTCAAAGGAGCGGCGCTAATAGCAAGCCAGGTGCTACTCCTAATATTTTGATCAGAGGTTCTAGGTCATTGACTGCATCCAATTCGCCATTGATCGTAGTTGATGGTATTCCATTCAATGGAAACATCAATGATTTAAATCAGGACGATGTTTCTTCGGTTGAAATATTAAAGGATGCTTCTTCAACTGCCATTTATGGTTCAAGAGGCGCGAATGGAGTGATACTGATCACTACAAAAAGAGGAAGATCTGCCAAACCTGTATTTACATACAGTGGTTATGCTGGCCAAACACGGCTTATACGAGAGTTTCCCGTAATGAATGCCGACGAATTTACACTGTTAAAAAAATGGGCAAACATCAACGGGAATCCTGGAAAATACACAGGTCTCGACGATCCTCTGTTTCTTACGAATGGAGTTTTTGCACCAGAAGAAGTAGAAGGACTTAAAATAGAACGAAATACCGATTGGCAGAGTTATATCTATAAAACAGGTATCATGACTGATCACCAGCTAGGAATAAGCGGTGGTACCGATATAACACAATATGCAATTTCGGGTGGCTATTTCAATCAAACGGGAATTTACAAAGGACAGCAATTTGAACGTTTCACTGTTAAGATGAGTCTTGATCAACAATTAGGAAAAAGATTTAAGATTGGATTGAGCAGCTTGAACACCTATAGTAAAAGAAGCGGAGAAAGTGCTAACCCAATGGCGCAAGCTTTAAGAGCAAGCCCATTGGTTTCACCGTTTGACAGCACGGGTGCCGTTTTAAATGATTTTGTTCCGGGCAGTGCTAGTCAGGTATGGAATCCTCTTGCTGATCTTATCCCGGGCGCAGTAGCTGAAGAACGTAAAAGACTTGGAACATTTACTACTCTTTTTGTTGAGGTGAATTTATACAAAGGGTTGAAGTATAAATTTAACTCGGGTGTAGAAGTGAGGAATGACAGCTATAATAATTACTATTCAGGCAAAACAAGTTTCAGAGTGAATCAGGGTGGGGCAGCAGCTTCAAACCGCAATAATAATAATACAAATTATACCATAGAAAACCTGCTTACTTATGATAAAACATTTCTTCAAAAACATAAGCTGAATTTTACAGGTTTGTACAGTATTCAGGAATCAAAGACCATATCAAATCAATTTGATTATAATATCAATTCTGATTACCTGGCTTTTTATAATGCTGTATATGGCTCCAACATAAAACCGCAAGGCAGTTATTCTAAATGGGATATCATTTCCTACATGGGCAGGATCAATTATAGTTTCGATGATCGCTATTTATTAACGCTAACAATGCGCTCCGATGGTTCTTCACGTTTAGCACCGGGTAATAAATGGCATACCTTTCCTTCTGCTGCTGCGGCATGGAATATTGCGAGAGAATCTTTTTTCAGCAATGTTCAAAAGATCAATAACCTAAAATTAAGAGCAAGCTATGGCACTGTTGGAAATACTGCTATTAGCCCTTACCAAACATTGGGAGCACTTTCTCCTATTGTTTACAATTTCGGTTCTTCTTATACGACTGGTGCTTATTTTTCGAATGCTTCGAATGATTCGCTGACTTGGGAAAATACATCTACAGCAAACATCGGTCTTGACTTTGGATTATTCAGCAACCGTATTTCAGGTTCCATAGAAGTTTATAAGCAGTTTACGAGCTCATTGCTGTTATCGCAAACACTGCCGATCACATCAGGAATACCAAATGCTATTGTAAGAAATGTTGGAAAAACTGAGAACAAGGGTCTTGAAATTCATATCAGCACCGTTAATATTCAAGGCAGAACAAAAAATGATTTCACATGGACCAGTGATCTGAATTTTTTCCTTAACCGTGGAAAGATCACACAATTGGCAAACGGCGCAACAAGAGATGTAGCAAACGGTTGGTTTGTTGGCCAACCAATTGATGTTTACTACGACTTCAAGCGGAACGGCATTTGGCAAAATACGCCGGAGGATACAGCTGAAGCAAAACGTTTAGGCTTAACGGTTACAGGCAGTGGCTCTGTTATAGGAACAATTAGAGTGGCAGACGTAAGCGGCCCTGATGGTAAGCCTGATGGCAAGATCGATCAAACCTATGACCGCATTATTGTTGGCACAGCCGAGCCTAAATGGGAAGGAGGAGCAACCCAACGTTTCAGTTACAAAGGCTTCGATCTTACCGTGGTTGCTTTTGCCAGATGGGGGTACACACTAAACAGCAGCTTGTATGGAGGAAATTTTGTAAACACCTACCAAGGGATTTATAATAATTTAAAAACAGATTACTGGACACCTTTCAATCACCAGAATAAAAATCCAAAACCCAATTCTAATAATACGAATCCGATAAACCGTTCTGTATTGAGTTATTTTGATGGCAGTTTTATTAAGATAAGGAGCATGAGCTTGGGGTACAATCTTCCTTCTTCAATCATACAAAAAGTAGGAGGCAGGTCGCTAAGAGTATATGCTATTGCTACCGATCCCTTCATTCTTTTTTCACCATATCGAAAAATTGGTGGTATCGATCCTGAAGGAGCAGGAACAGTTGGCATTGATACGCCTCCTGTTTGGTCGTTGACCTTTGGTCTTAATCTGTCATTTTAAATTAAAACTCTAAAAAATTATTATATGAAACGGATAATTTTTTTACTGACATTTCTGATCACAGTTTTTTTAAGCTGTAATAAGAAGCTTATTGAAGAACCGAGATCTACTTTGGTTCCGGATGCATTAAATACTGCTCAGGGAGTTCAGATGGCATTGGATGCTGCGTATGCAGGTACTCGTCTGTTTTGGGGAAACCAGGATTATTTTACTGTTACTGTTATTGGTACTGATGAATACCAGCGAGGCGTTGATGGCAATAATGATATTAATGTTTATAACAGCAGCTATACACCCGCACATGGTACTGTAAATGCTAACTGGAGAAATGCTTACACATTTATTAATACTGCCAATGCTGTTATTGATAATACGCCTGGTGTAAATCTTCCTGAGGCAACTAAAAGCCGTATGATAGGTGAAGCTAAATTTCTAAGAGCTAGTTTTTATTTTATCCTCGTTCAGTTTTTTGGTGATGTTACTCTGGATAAAAATTTTCAATCGGCCCCAACTACATCTGCCACACGAGCACCTATTACAGACGTATATAATTTTATTATTCAGGATTTAAAAGATGCGATCGCAAGTCTTCCTGCAGGTCCAAAAAGCAGTGGCATGTTGCCTGGCAAGGTTTCGGCAGCTGCAGCCAGGCATGTATTAGCTAAAGTTTATTTAGCAAGAGCCGGATCGTCGGCAAAGCAGCCCAACGATTATCAGGATGCCTACACTACAGCAATGGAAATAATCGATAACAAATCAGCACTGCAATTGGCTTTATTACCTGATTTTGCAAAAGTATTTGCTGAAGGCAATGAAGAAAACAGCGAGGTAATATGGACCGTTCAACATACTTCCAGCATTGCTTATAATGGCCCCAACAACAGTGGAGTATCGAATTTTAGCGCCGATAATGTTTTAAATCATATGTGGGTGGGACAATACGAAAAAAGACCAGGCATGGTGCGTGATGTATTTTATGGCCGACCCTATATTCGTTGCACTCCTACACGCTGGTTAACAGACACTGCATTTAAGGAAAGAGTGCATGATTCAAGGTATAGCAAAACTTTTCAAACGGTGTGGTATGCAAATAATCCTAATCCGTCAGGCTACCCTGTTTGGTCCAATCCTTTACCAGCAGGTGCTCCAGCTGGTGCGGTTCCAGGTCAGCCTAAATTTAAGTTTGGAGATACAGCTATCTATATGCCTGGTGTAGATGCTACAGATGCTAAAATAGCTGCAACCCCTTACTTGCTCGTCCCTCCGCGTAAATATGATAATACTTTATCAGCTACAATGAACAAATATTTCGATACAAAACGTGCTGATTTAAATGCTCCCTCTATCCGGCCGGTTATTGTTTATAGGTTAGCGGAAACTTATTTGATAGCTGCAGAAGCAGCCTATTTCTCAGGAAAGCTCCCCGAGGTAGTATCATTGATCAATACTGTTCGTGAAAGAGCCGCTGCCACGCCTGCAGATGTTGCTTCAATGGATATTACTACAGCTAACCTTTCTCTTGATTTTATTTTGGATGAGCGTTCAAGAGAATTAACCGGAGAAAATATGAGATGGCTAGATCTGGTAAGAACAAATAAACTTTTGGAAAGAGTAAGATTACATAACAAGGAGGCTGCTCCAAATATTCAGAATAAGCATATACTGCGTCCTATACCGCAATCACAGATCGACGCAGTAACAACAGGACCGGCGTACCCGCAAAACCCCGGATGGTAGTACATTAGTTTTCGATAAGCAGTCGTTCGTTTAAGAGTACATCACTTCATTGTGGTGTACTTTTTTTATTACCCTATTTAACTTTACTGATCATTGTTTGCAGCTATTGCCAATATAGATGAATAAAAAGAAAATCATTGGTAGCATGCATAAAGGAATTATGCTTTAGTTGCGGGCGGATTACTATTTTTAAAAAAGCTTTGTTAGCCATATGAAAAAATTCTTACTTCTTCCTTTTGCAATTTTGTGCCTTGTTCAATCAAGTTTTTCCCAAGATACATCGAGGGATAATCGCATGAAATGGTGGCGTGAAGCCCGTTTTGGCATGTTCATTCACTGGGGCGTTTATTCGGTGCCTGCAGGAACCTATAAAGGACAAAGAATAAACCGTATTGGTGAATGGATCATGAATCGTGGCAAAATTCCTGTTGCCGAGTATCAGCAGTTCGCCAAAGAGTTCAATCCCGTGAATTATGATCCGGAAGCCTGGGTAAAAATGGCAAAGGATGCTGGCATGAAATATATTGTCATTACAGCAAAGCATCATGATGGATTTGCCATGTTCAAATCAAATGCCAGCAAATGGAATATTGCCGACGCTACTCCTTATGGTAAAGATGTGTTGAAACAATTGGCTGCTGCTTGTAAAAAATATGGTATCAAGCTTGGTTTTTATTATTCACAGGCGCAGGACTGGAATAATCCTGGTGGTGCTGCATCAAGAAAACCTGCAACGGAAGGATGGGCAAATCCTGATTCAGCAAAAATTGATGCATATACTGCCGAGCATGGAGGCCATTGGGATCCCGCTCAAACAACAAAAACAATGAGCCAGTATATGGATGATGTTGCAGTGCCGCAAGTAAAAGAATTGCTGACTAATTACGGAGATGTGGCAGTTCTTTGGTGGGATACGCCAACAGATATGAAAGATGAATATGCTGTAAAGCTAAATGAACTGCTAAAGCTTCAACCAATGATCATCACTAATGATCGCTTAAAAAGACCAAATTATCCCGGCGATTACAAAACACCCGAGCAAAGAATTCCTGATCTTAAAGAATTGGATGGAAAAGATTGGGAAACCTGCATGACGATGAATGAAACCTGGGGCTATAAATCTTATGCCCATAATTGGAAGAGCACTGAAACCTTGGTACGCAACTTAATTGACATTGCATCAAAAGGAGGAAATTATCTATTAAATGTAGGGCCGAAATCAGACGGAACTTTTCCGCAGGAAAGCATTGACCTTCTTAAAGGAATTGGAAGCTGGATGAAAGTGAACAGTGAGGCGATCTATGACACTAAAGCAAATCCGCTGGCGCCAATGGCATGGGGAAGAATTACAGCAAAAGAAAATGGTAATGGAACTATTCTTTATCTCTCTGTGTTTGATTGGCCTAAGGATGGTAACCTGACTGTGCCCGGTTTGAAAAATAAAATTGCATCTGCAAAATTTCTGGCAAATGGCCAATCTGTAAAAACGAAATCAAAAGATGAAGGGTTAACGATTCAACTTCCCGATAAACCACTTGACTCAATTGCAACAGTTATTAAAGTTGAAGTAAAAGGAAAGCTATCGCCTGGTCAAACTGTTTCGAAAGATAAAATGAAGGCTGGAGAATTAGATTAGAATCAGTTCTTATCTGCAATCAATTTCAAAATTAAAAATTAGAACAATCTTTTCAATGAGATATCCTTCATTCATTTTTATTGTTAGTGCTACTTTATGTAATGGGAGTCTATTAGGTCAAAATTCCGACAAGCAAGTTGTAAGATCAGAGCATGATATGATCAATCTCGCTGAAGAAAAAAATTCTTCGGCCTCACATACTATGCATCCCGAAGCACAATGGTATCCTGATGCAGCACTGGGTCTTTTTATACATTGGGGTTTGTCATCGGTAAAAAACATGGACATATCATGGCCTATGATTCCGGGCAGAGCTTTAGCAAATAAGAAACTTGATTCCGCAGAACTTGTGAGAGTTATAAATGAAAAAGATTACAACCTCAATGGAAAGCCGCCTGCCATTACTCCAAATGAATATTGGGCAATGGCAAAAGAATTCGATCCGCAGCACTATGATCCCGATAAATGGATCAAAGCAGCGAAAGAGGCAGGCTTCACTTATGCAGTATTAACTACCCGTCATCACGAAGGATTTGCGTTATGGCCCAGTGAATATGGAGATTTCAGCACTAAAAATTTTATGAAAGGGAAAGATTTGCTGAAGCCTTTTGTTGACGCATGCCGCAAATATGGAATGAAAATCGGTTTTTATTACTCACCGCCCAATTGGTATTTCGATCGTAATTATATGAGCTTTATTTATGGAAGGGCATATACAACAAATCCCAATCTTCCAAAAGTAGATGCTGATCTGAAACCGAGAACATCTGAAAAAACGGAAGATGACATAAAAAAACACCAGGCCGAATATGCGGCGATGGTGAAGGGCCAAGTGACGGAACTTTTAACACGATACGGAAAAATAGATCTGCTTTGGTTCGATGGCAAGCCTCCTATTCCAAACGGCAACGCTGTGATCACTGCAGATGAAATACGCAAACTTCAATCGGGCATTGTAATCAACCCGCGGCTGCACGGTAAAGGTGATTTTGTAACCTTCGAAAGAAATCCTCCTACAAAAGATCCTGACGGATGGGCAGAATTTTGTAATACGTGGACAAACAGCTGGGCAAACAGCAATACACAACCTTTTCGATCAGATGCATTTGTTTTAGGACAATTTGTTGCGGCCCGTGCATGGGGCGTAAATTATTTATTGGGAGTGGGCCCTACTGCTGATGGAGTATTTCCTGATGCCGTTTACCAGAACATGAACGTAGTAAAAGAATGGATGAAATTGAATGGACGCTCTGTTCAACATGTGCAGCAATTACCAGCTGATGAAACAGCTTCAGTTCCCGCAACTGCAAACAAAAATTTTCGTTATTTGTTTGTCACCCCTGAATTTAAAGCTGATGGGAAGTATGATCAGGATCGATTGCCTGTAAAAGATGTTGAGCTCATTTTGAAAACTTCTAAACAACCATTGACTGTTACTCTTCTTGGTTCAGGAAAAAAATTAAATTTTAGCTATACTGACGGACAGGTTAAAATTGAATTGCCTGCAAACATGAGAACTGACCTTGTTGATGTAGTATCAGTACAATTATAATAAAAATGAAAAAACCGTTTTTATTTTTTATAAATCTCTGTTTCACTTGCCTACTTTTTGCAAATGATATAGATATTACCAAATATGGCGCGGTTGGAGATGGTAAAACACTAAATACGGCTATTATTCAAAAAGCAATTGATGATTGCAGCACAAGTGGGGGTGGTAAGATTGTTTTTCCTGCAGGTAAATATTTAACTGGTACAATTGTGCTGAAGGATAACGTTACTATTCATCTTGACAAAGACGCATTGATATTAGGCAGCATCAATGTAGATGACTATCAAAACATGGATCCTTTTACTGATGGCTTGGGTGTTGATGTTGGATGGGCATTGATCGTTTCTGTTGATGCGAAAAATATCAGTATTGAAGGAGAAGGAGCAATTGACGGACAGGGATCGAAGCTAAAAGAACAACAGATCAAAACCGATACAAGACCCGAAGGTCAGCGCTGGGGAAGGCGTCCATTTCTTCTTCGCATTGTTCGATGTAACGGCGTAACTGTAAAAGGAATTACACTTTTATATTCCGCCGCATGGACCTCACATTATTTTCAAAGTACAAAGGTGCAAATTGAAAATGTAAAAATTCTCAGCCGGGGCGTGGCTCATAACGATGGCATTGATATAGACGGGTGTCAGGATGTGCAGATCAGCAACTGCGATATTCAGAGCGGTGATGATGCACTTTGTTTTAAAACAACCTCAAGCAAAATGGGTTGTAAGGATATTGTAGTTAGCAATATGAGATTAAAGAGCAGCCAGGGTGCCATAAAAATGGGCACGGAATCTATGGCGCCGTTTGAAAATATAAAGATTTCTAATTGTTATATCTATCAAACTAATAATGGCGGAATAAAATTATTAACGGTAGATGGAGCTCATTTGAGAAACATTGAGATCACTGATATAACAATGGTAGATGTAAAAACACCCATGTTATTTCGTCTTGGTTCCCGATTAAGCGTATTTCGCAAAGGGAAAGATGTACAGCAATCAACCGGCACATTTGAAAACGTTGTCATAAAAAATGTAAAAGCAAAATCTTCAGATTCTACTCAATTAAAACCTCCATCTGGTGTTTTGATCACTGGTGTTCCAGGACATTATATCACTAATCTTACATTGGAAAATATCGAAATCGAACTGCCCGGCGGCGGCACTGCTGAAAATGCAAGACAGTCAGTGCCTGAGGCGATCGATAAATATCCTGAAGTAAAAACCTTTGGACCGCTGATACCCGCCTATGGTATTTGGGCAAGGCATGTAAAGGGGTTAAAATTGATCAATGTAAAATTAAAGTTGAAGAGCAATGATCTTCGTCCCGCATTTATTTGCGAAGATGGAAAAGATATTGAACTAAAGGATTGGAAACTTCCCCAAACTTCAGGTGCCGAAAGTATTCTTCGTTTAGAGAATGTGCAAGGCGCCAACATTAATAAAATTAATGTAAAGGCAAGTGCAGCAGCATTCATTCGCCTTGAAGGCAATAGCGAAAATGTGAATCTTTCCAAAAATAAAATCAGCGGAATAAAAAAGGAGATTGAAACAATCCGCGAAACAAAAACCGTTATTTCAGATTTTAAACCATTATTCAATGGAAAAAATCTGAGCGGTTGGAATCGTTTTTTAAAAACAAAGGGAAAGAACAATGACCCTGATACTGTTTTTTCTGTTAGTAATGGGTTGCTGCATATTACGGGAAAAGAATTCGGTTACGTAGTTACTGAAAAAACATACGACAATTTCCATTTGGTGGTTGAATTTAAATGGGGTGAAAAAAAATTTGCTCCAAGAGAAGACAGGCCAAGGGATAATGGCATTTTATATTATGTAATTCCGGAAGACAAGGTCTGGCCAAGATCTATTGAGTGTCAAATACAGGAAGGCGATTGTGGGGATTTTTGGCTGATAGATAGTGTAACCGTTGTAATGGATGGAGCAAGAACAGCACCGACAAAAAATACAAGGTTGATCAAAAAAAAGGACAACGAAAAGCCAACAGGAGAATGGAACCGAATTGAAGTGATCGCTAACAATGGCAAGTGTACACATATTGTAAATGGTGTTGTGGTAAATGAAGCCGAAGATGCAAGCTTACGCTCGGGGCGAATCATCATTCAATCAGAAGGCGCAGAGATCTGGTATCGTAAAATTGATATCAAAGAATTATAGATTGTATTGTTATTAAAAACTAAATTAAAAACATTTAAAACCATCTTTCGTTCATGAATTTATTTTCCTTAACCATACGCTATTTTATATTAGTATCTCTCACACTAGCTTGTTCGTTTTTCAATGAGCATTTGAATGCGCAGGATACATTGTCTAAATATATCCTTACCCCAAAACCAGGCCCTGAACCACACATCAATGGTCCGAAAGCATTTGGTGTACGCCCTGGCCATCCGATTATTTTCAAAATTCCTGTGAGTGGAGTAAAGCCCATTACCTACGAAATTGAAAACTTGCCAACAGGAGTGAAGCTCGATAAAAATACAGGGCAGCTTTCGGGCTCTATTGATAAGCCTGGTGAGTACAAGATGGTAGTAAACGCAAAAAATAAAGCGGGAAAAGCAAAACGTGATTTCAAGATCGTTGTGGGTGAGAATATTGTTTTGACTCCACCGATGGGTTGGAACAGTTGGAATATTTATGCATCAAAAGTTACTCAAGCATTAGTTCTTGCAAATGCCAAGGCTATGGCAAGCAGCGGACTTGTTGATCACGGCTGGAGCTATATGAATACCGACGATGTATGGCAAGGAAAAAGAGGAGGAAAATATCATGGCATCATGCCTGATTCAACAATTTTCCCTGATATGAAAGAAATGGTGGATTCGATACATAAGCTAGGATTAAAGGCTGGCATTTATTCAACGCCTTGGGTAGAATCATATGGCCATCGTATTGGAGGCTCAGCTATGAATGCGGAAGGAACATTTGAACGCACCAAAGAAAATGTTCCACGCAACAAAAAACAGTTGCCTTATGCTATCGGTACTTACACTTTTGTTGAAAATGATGTGAAGCAATGGGTAGAGTGGGGATTTGATTATTTGAAATACGATTGGAACCCTGCAGAACTTCCTGAAACAAAAGCCATGTATGATGCTTTGCGTGCAAGCGGCCGAGATATTGTATTAAGTCTTTCCAACAGCATACCATTTGCTTCTATTGGTGAGTTGTCCAAAGTTTCGAATGCATGGCGAACCGGTGGTGATATTCGTGATAATTGGAGAAGCTTAAAAAGCCGTTTGCTTACACAAGATAAATGGGCACCTTATGCAAGCCCCGGCCATTGGAACGATCCGGATATGATGATCGTTGGCTGGGTAGGCTGGGGCAAAGGGCCAAACCCTACGCAACTTATGCCCGATGAACAGTACACACATGTAAGTGCATGGTGTTTGCAATCTGTTCCTTTATTATTGGGCAACGATCTTACTAAGCTCGATGATTTTACATTAAGCTTACTTACCAATGATGAAGTGCTTGCTGTAAATCAGGATCCATTAGGTAAGCAAGCAACTGTAGTTACTAAGATAGATTCTTGCGGCGTGTTGGCTAAAGATTTGGAAGATGGCAGCAAAGCCGCGGGCCTGTTTAATATAACAGATGGTATAACAAGAAAGCTGACTGTAACCTGGAGCGATCTGGGAATAAAAGGAAAATGGATCGTTCGTGATCTGTGGAGACAAAAAGATCTGGGAACATTTGAAAATGAATTTTCAGCTGATGTTCCTCCGCATGGAGTTATTATGATTAGCTTGCGAAAAGCAAAATAACTTATTTACTTTTTTTCGGTTTTGCCGGCAAGGGAAATAAAGATCAATTACAAATCTTGCCGTTCGAAGTACATAGGCCACATTATAAAATTTGTAGCTGCATATTTTTTCTCGCATTGAGGATGTATTGGCACATGTCCAATTTATCTGGTAAATTTCTTATCGATCAGATTATTGAAAAATCTAAAACTATATGTATTGATCACACAATCAAAAAACATCTCGTCAATTTCTGTGATTAAAATAATTTATCGTTTCAGAAAAAATAATATTTCTTATAAAAAGATGACAATGTCAAAATAGTTGAATAGTATGCTAAAAGCCTGCGCAGGCTTGCATTTATACTTATTAATTTGCTTTTCGCAAATCACGCTTAGCCATATTCATTAGCATCTCCGTAAAACCGGGTTGCAACCAAAACCTAACGATAATGTGTAAAAATCTACGCAAAGCTTGCAAGTGGGTCTTTATTTTTTCTTTTTGCATTACTGCTCTTCAGATTCATGCACAAGTTCAAAAAAAATCAGTTAAAGAAGTAAGAGGCACTATCATCGATTCTTCCGGTGCTGTAGCAGGCGTGTCTATAACAGTCAAAAACAAACAGAACATTGGAACTACTACAGATTTGAACGGCAAGTTTTTGCTGAACGTTCCGGAAGATGCAGTGCTGACAGTAACTATGGTAGGGTATGAGGACCAGGAAATTTCTGTGAAAGGAAAAGAAGTGATTAATGTGCAGCTGAAACGGGCTTCTACTTCTATGAATGATGTGGTGGTAGTAGCATATGGCAAACAAAAGCGAAGAGAAGTTGTGGGTTCAGTTACCAGCATTACTCCCAGTGAATTAAAAGTACCTTCTAGTAACCTTACTACCGCATTGGCTGGACGCATTGCAGGAGTGATTGCCTATCAAACAACAGGAGAACCAGGTCAAGATAACGCTGAGTTTTTTATTCGTGGTGTTACCACGTTTGGATATAAAAAAGATCCACTCATTTTAATTGATGGTATTGAATATACTGCAAACGATCTGGCGCGTATTCAGCCCGATGATATCGCCAGTTTTTCCATTATGAAAGATGCTACTGCTAGTGCTCTATATGGTGCCCGTGGTGCCAACGGAGTGATTTTGGTAACCACTAAAGAAGGAAGGCAAGGAAAAGCAAAGATCAATATACGTTTTGAAAACTCTATTTCCAGCCCCACGCGAAATATTAAGCTCGCAGATCCTATCACTTATATGAATTTGCATAATGAATCCGTCCTAACAAGAAATCCATTGGCTCCGCTTCCTTATTTGCAAAGCAAGATTGATTATACTGAACTGGGTGTAAATCCATATATGTTCCCCGCTGTTGATTGGATGGATATGTTGTTTAAAAATAATGCAACCAACCGAAGAGGTAATTTCAGTGTAAGTGGCGGAGGTCAAATTGTCAATTATTTTTTAGCGGGTTCTTTTGCTCAGGACAATGGTATATTAAAAGTTGACAAGCGCAATAACTTCAATAATAATATTGATCTTAAGACTTATAATTTGCGTTCAAACATAGGGATCAAAGTAACCAGGTCTACTGATGTAATGGTTCGTCTGTATGGCAGCTTCGATGATTATAACGGTCCTATGGACGGGGGTTCAGGCATCTACAGAAAGGTTATGAGAACAAGCCCCGTTTTATATCCCGCCTACTATCCCGTTGATGAAGAACATAAGTTTGTAAACCACATTATGTTTGGCAATTATGACAGGGGAAATTATCTGAACCCTTATGCTGATATGGTGTCAGGATACAAAGATTACAATAAGTCCCTAATGTCAGCTCAATTTGAAATGAAACAGGATCTTTCTTTTCTGACACAAGGACTTTCTGTACGGGCATTTACCAATATTAACAGGCAATCTTTTTTTGATGTTTCGCGCAGATATAATCCTTTTTATTACAGTGCCGGTAGCTATGATAAATATGAAAATACTTACCTGCTGACATTAATCAATCCTGATGTGGTTGCTACGGGCGTTGTGCCGCAAGGCGGTACAGATTATTTAGGCGATCCTACGGGAACCGAGAAAACAGTTACATCTAATTTTTATGTTGAAGCAGCAGCCAACTACAATCGTATTTTTAATAAGCATGGGTTAAGCGGATTAGTTGTATTAACTGCACGTAGCAGACAGGATGGTAATACTGGCTCCATACAAAAGTCATTGCCATACCGCAATATGGGTGTGTCTGGCAGAGCGACTTATTCGTATGATAATCGGTATTTTGCTGAATTCAATTTCGGTTACAATGGTTCGGAACGATTTTATAAAACAGAGCGATATGGTTTCTTCCCTTCTGCAGGATTTGCATGGTTTGTTTCCAATGAAAAATTTTTTGAGCCTTACTTAAAAGTAGTTACCAAATTAAAGTTCAGAGGTACTTATGGGTTAGTAGGAAATGATGAAATTGGAAGCGCCGACGATCGTTTCTATTATTTGTCTGATGTTGATCTTGACTATACAACAGGACGCCCCACTTTTGGAACAGATGGCGCATATACTCGCAATCTTATTCGCATCAACAGATATGAGAATCCCGACATTACCTGGGAAACTTCTCGAAAAACAAATCTTGCCATCGAAATCGGATTGTTTAGTAAATGGGAAATTATTGCCGAATACTATAGGGAAAAACGTTACAATATATTAATGCCCCGGGTAAATATTCCTTCTACATTGGGTTTGCAAGTGGATGTTACAGATCCTGGTCAAGCACCAAAAGCCAATGTGGGTGAAGCCTCCGGAGAGGGAGTAGATATATCTGTTGATTATACACAGAATTTTGGAAAAAATTTTCTTATACAGGCCCGCGGTAATTTCACTTATGCTCACAGCCGGCTCGATAAAAATGAGGATCTGCAATATGGAGATGATCTGTATTATCTAAATAAAATTGGCTATCCCATTTCACAACAGTGGGGCTATATAGCTGAGCGATTGTTTGTGGATGATGAAGAAGTAAAAAACTCTCCCAGCCAAAACGGTTTTGGAGATATAGTAAGAGGTGGCGATATTAAATTCCGTGATGTGAATGAGGATGGTATTATTGATAAGCTTGACATGGTTCCTATTGGCTATCCAACTACTCCTGAAATTACTTACGGTTTTGGAGTTTCTGCCAAGTATAAAGGTTTTGATATTTCAACTTTCATGCAAGGAACAGCCAGGCGTTCTTTCTGGATCGATGTGAAGGCTACCTCTCCTTTTGTTTCTTATAGATATAAATCGGATGAATTGACAGGCTACATTCTTCAAAACCAGTTGCTAAAAGCTTATGCTGATGATCACTGGTCAGAAGAGAACAGAAATCTATATGCTTTATGGCCTCGCTTAAGTTCAACGGTGAACAACAATGACCAGCAAAAAAGCACATGGTTTATGCGCAATGGAGCTTTTCTCCGGTTGAAGCAGGTAGAGATAGGTTACACTTTCCCAACAAAATTCACCAGAAAAGCACACATAGATAATGTACGGTTGTATGCAAATGGCATTAACCTTTTCGTGATTAGCGATTTTAAATTATGGGATGTTGAAATGGCCGGCAATGGTCTAAACTATCCCATCCAAAAAGTTATCAATTTCGGTATTCAAGTAGGGCTTTAAATTAATTGCAGAATGAAAAATTTAAAACAAATTTTAGCAATAGCATTTCTGGCTTCTCTTTATTCCTGCCATAAATATCTTGATGTGGTCCCTGATGCTATTGGAACAATTGACAATGCTTTTACTCAACGAAGTACTGCGGAAAAGTTTTTGTTCACTTGTTATTCATACATGCCCAAGCACGGTGACATGGACGATAATCCTGCCTTCAATGCCGGCGATGAAGTTTGGTATATGGATCCTATCAAAGATGTAGATCCAGACTTCTGGAATATTGCCAGGGGCCTGCAATCATCAGCTAATCCTTTAGGAAACTTTTGGAGTGGAAAAAATCAAGGAACAAAATTGTTTACTGCACTTCGCGATTGCAATATTTTTTTGAACAACATTGATAATGTAAGGGACATGAATGAGGAAGAAAGGGAAAGATGGAAAGCTGAAGTTCTTTTTCTAAAAGCCTACTACCATTTTTATCTAGTGCGCATGTATGGCCCTATTCCCATCATTCGAGAAAACTTACCGATAGGCAGTAGTGCAGATGAAGTGCAAATTGCAAGAGAGCCTGTTGATTCCTGTTTTTCATATATTGTTCAATTGCTGGATGAGGCAGCATCAATTGATGCTCTTCCTCCGAGGATCGTGGGTAACGAATTAAGTGAATTAGGCAGAATTACAAAATCAATCGTATTTGTTTTCAAGGCAAAGGTTCTGGTAACTGCAGCAAGCCCGCTATTCAATGGAAATCCTGATTTTGGCGGCCTTATGGACGACAAGGGCGAAGTTCCTCTGATTAATCCCCAGGCCGATCCAAAAAAATGGGAATTGGCAGCTCAGGCCTGTAAGGAGGCAATCGAATTTTGCCAAACTAATTCTTACTCCTTGCACCGCTTCAATCCTGCACTATATGGTGCTTGGGTTATCAATGATACTATAAAAACTCAGTTGGATATACGTACAGCAGTAACGGAAAAAACAAATAACGAAGAGGTGATCTGGGCTAATACGTCAAGCAGAGCAACAGATATTCAGCGGTGGACTATGCCGATCCTTGCGAGTGGCGCCATAAGCGGCAGCGGTCCAAAAGGAATTTTGGCACCACCGCTTAAAATGGCTGAATTGTTTTATACAAAAAACGGAGTTCCTATTACTGAAGATAAAACATGGGATTATGCTGGCCGGTTTGGGTTAAAAACGGCTACTCCTGCTGATACATTTTATATAAAGAAGAATGAGCAAACCGTAAAGCTTCACTTTGATAGAGAGCCTCGCTTCTATGCAGATTTAGCATTTGATCGGGGCATTTGGTTTGGCAATTGGATAAATAATTTTACTACAAAAGCTACAACAGCACCTGGTTTGCTTTACGTACAAGCAAGAAGAGCTGAGTTTGCAGCCAGGCAGGGTGTAAGTAATTTCTCGGCGACCGGTTATTGGATAAAAAAGCTGGTCAGTATGGGTACAACAGCAGCTTCCGATGGTAACGTTACTGGTAGCAATCAAAGTCCTTACCCTTGGCCTGAAATGCGGATGGCCGATCTGTATTTACTATATGCCGAAGCATTGAATGAAGTAAATGGACCTGGCGCTGAAACATTCAGATGGATTGATAGTGTAAGGATCAGAGCCGGCATACCCACTGTAGTTAATGCATGGTCAAATTTTTCAAATCAGGGAGCAAAATATACTAGCAGAGCAGGCTTACGTGAAATTATCCATCAGGAACGATTGATTGAGTTAGCATTTGAAGGACAACGGTTTTGGGATCTGAGAAGGTGGAAGGAGGCACATATTGTTCTAAATGCTCCCATTAAAGGATGGAGTACTGAACAAAAAGATGCAGAAGCTTATTACAAGCCTGTTGTGCTATGGAATCAAACTTTTGGTATACGCGACTATTTCTGGCCAATTGAACAGGACGAGCTACTTAAAAATAGCAGATTGGCACAGAATCCAGGTTGGTGATGATCACAAATAATAGTTCATTATTTAAATTATAACTGATGAGAAATTTAAAATTCATTTCATTCATCGGAATTTCTTTGATGATAACAATGAGTTGTAAAAGAGATGTATCAGGCCCCCTTTCCGACGATAAGACAGCCCCTGATCCTATCACCAATGCTCAAGTAACAAATTTGCATGGAGCAGCTTTAATTACATACACGCTGCCGGCCAGTCCAAATTTGTTGTATGTAAAAGCAGAATACTGGGTGAACGATGTAAAAAAGGAGGCTAAATCTTCAATGTATAAAAACAGCATACTGCTGGAAGGGTTTGGCGATACAAGAGAAACAGAAGTATCCCTGTATGCCGTAAGTCGCAGTGAAGTGGCTTCTGAGCCCGTTAATGTAACAGTAAAACCTTTGCCTCCTTCTATCATTGGCGTAAGAGCATCGCTGGTTTTAGACTCTGCTTTTGGAGGTATTAATGTAAAGTTCATCAATGTTGATTCAGCGAACATTGTTTTTGAAACATTGGTTAAAGATTCCAAGGGCGATTGGCAGCACGTAGATTTTTATTATACCAGTATGCCAAAAGGTGAATATAATATTAGAGGTTTCCCTCCTGAAGAGCGTGAGTGGGGCGTTTATGTCAGAGATAGGTGGGATAATCATACCGACACTATAACAGCTAAAATAAAACCTATTTATGAAGAGCAACTGGACAAAAGCAAATTCAAGGATGTCAGAGTAAAACAAAACGACACTACTGATGTTCCTCAGTTTACTCCTCTTTCTGTTCTCGAGGGAAGGGTTAGGACTGCGGAAGATTACTCCAGCAGCTGGGTTTTATCCAAATTATGGGATAACTCGGGCATGGGCACTACTGGCAGCAGCAACGGCTTTCACACCAAAGAAAAATATAACCTGCCTATTTGGATACCTTTTGATCTAGGATTTAAATATGTATTGAGCAGGTATAAAATATGGCAAAGAACAGGCACTTACATTTTCAACCACGGCAATCCTCACCACTGGGAAATATGGGGAACGAACAATACAAAAATCAAGAATAGTGATCCAAACAACAAAAATCCTGATAATGGCTGGGTAAAGCTGGGTGAATGGGTAATGGTCAAACCATCAGGTATTCCTGAAGTGGGTGTGAATTCTGCCGAGGATATCGAAGTAGCTACGAATGGTCAAGAGTATGAATTTGGAAATGGATTACCTGCTGTTCGCTACATCGCCTGGAAAAATATTGATAGCTGGGGCTCTATTGACAATTATACTGGCTTTATGCATCTCATGGAAATTACTTTATGGGGACAAAAAAAATAAAATTGAATAGGTGCCACAAACAAATTGAAAAATTATGAATCTAAAACGATATAGTATTTTACCCTTTTTTATAATACTGATATATGTTTTTGTCCTTTCCTGCAGCAAAATGGATTCAACTTACAAGGATTTTGTAAAGGATGGTGAAATCATTTACCCCGGCAAGGTTGATTCTGTAAAAGCATATCCGGGAAATAACCGGATCAATTTATCCATGCTGTTAATTTCAGATCCAAAGATCAGTAAAGTAAAAATGTTTTGGAATAATGGAACCAACGAAGAGTCTGTTGAAAAAACGATTCAGCGAACTTCCGGAGTGGACACGGTATGGTTTTCCATCAATAATCTGGCCGAAGGCACCTACACATTCACTATTTATACCTATGATAATGATGGCAACAGGTCGGTAAAAACAGAAAAGATCGGAACCGTTTACGGCGACAGATATATTTCGCAACTGGTGAACCGCGCGGTAAAGTCAGCGACCTATGTTACTTCCATTAAAGGGGCAGTAGTTAAATGGTTTGGCGTTGGATCAGAGGTAGTTGGTGAAGAGATCATATATACAGACTCGCTAAATGTAGTGAAAAAACAAATAGAAAAATATGCATCGCCGGCAGATAGTGTAACAACTTTACCAGCGTACAAAAAAGGAAGTTCTTTTCAATACAGAACGCTGTATAAGCCCACACCTGTGGCCATCGATACATTCTATTCAAATGTTGAAACAAAGCAAGTGCTTTGATGGAAATTTCTTTTTCTGTAGCAAACAAAAGGGGTATCCGCGTGAGTTGGATGCCTCTTTTTTTAAATGATGAAAATGAAAAAAATTTTTACTATCTATTTTTATAAGGCTCTTTTTAAATTCGAGATAAAAATGATTAAAATGAAGTTTTCCCATGCAAATTGTCTGATAATTTTATTTGCATGCATTATCATTTCCGGATGCGGTGCTTCAAAAAAAGCAACTACAGGTTTCAGCGATTTTCCGGCAGGAACATCTCCGCAGGAAATCGGTAAAATTGTTGTGAACCGTTATTTGGAATTGCCTTATCAAAATTTTAATCGACCTGCACCTCCTAGATATATTACTTATCCCGAAACCTGTACTTGTTATGGAGCACTGACTTTTGCGAAGGCGACAGATGATAAAAGCTTGGTATCAAAACTTGCCGAACGATTCGATCCTCTATTTGGTTCACGAGATAGCTTGATACCACCTGCGAATCACGTTGATTACTCAGTCTTCGGTGCGGTTCCATTCGAACTTTATATTCAAACGAAAGATCAGAAGTATCTCGACCTCGGTAAAAAGATCGCAGACGCTCAATGGACCCTTCCTAAAAACCCCAAGCCTGAAGAAGCTTATTACAACAATAAAGGAATGACTTGGCAGACCAGGATGTGGATTGATGATATGTTCATGATCACTGCAGTACAGGCGCAAGCTTACAGAGCCACGGGCAACGAACAATATATTAATCGTGCAGCAAAAGAAATGGTTCTCTATCTCGATACATTGCAAAAACCTAACGGTCTTTTTTACCATGCACCTGATGTTCCTTTTTTCTGGGGGCGGGGTAATGGATGGATGGCTGCAGGAATGACGGAATTGCTTCGGTCATTGCCAAAGAATAACCCCGATAGGTCAAGGATCATGCAAGGCTATAAAACCATGATGGCCTCGTTGTTGAAATATCAATCGGCCGATGGAATGTGGCGACAGTTGATCGATGATCCATCTTCATGGCCGGAGACTTCGTCCACAGGCATGTTTACTTTTGCATTTATTACTGGTGTAAAAGAGGGGTGGTTGGATGCAAAAAGCTACGGTCCCGCCGCTCATAAAGCCTGGCTGTCGCTTATCAAATACATTAATGATAAAGGAGATATTAGTGAGGTTTGTGAAGGCACAAATAAAAAAAATGATCGTCAATATTATCTCGATCGTAAAAGAAATATCGGAGATTTGCATGGGCAGGCCCCCATTTTATGGTGCGCCACTGCCCTTCTAAGATAATTACCAACGAGCTGAAGGTTTTCGCGCTATTCATCGTCAAATTATGGGGTTGTTAAACACTAACTGAAGTGATGAAGGTAACTCATGCCATACTGCTCGTTGTTTTTCTTTTTGTTTCCATTCATTTGTTTTCGCAAACAAAGACTGGAACGGTAAAAGGGAAAGTCATTGATTCAACTACACTACAAAATTTAAAGAGTGCCACCGTCTCCATTTTAAATACCGCTGATTCTTCTATTGTTCGCTATGGTCAATCTATGGAAGATGGAAGCTTTAAACTCGAAAATATTCCTTTCGGAGATTATATTTTATTGATAACCTCCGTGGGTTTGCAGAATACAACAAAAAATTTTTCCGTTAGCGCAAAAAAGCCAGAGTACAATGCTGGCACATTATATCTCGTCCGTGACGCTAAAGTTCTTGGGGAAGTAGTTGTTAAAACTCCACTGGTTATTATCAAAGGCGATACGGCTGAATTCAATGCAGGCCAGGTGAAAACAATCCCTAATGCAATGGCTGAAGATGTATTAAAAAAACTTCCCGGTGTGGAGGTAGAAAAAGACGGCACTGTAAAATCACAAGGACAAAATGTAACTCGTGTGTTGGTTGATGGGAAAAAATTTTTTGGCGATGATCCCAAGATGGCGACCAAAAATATCCCTGCTGATATCATCGATAAAATTCAAGTGATCGATGCACAAAGCGACCAGAGTGTATTTAGTGGTTTTGATGATGGCAATCGTGTTAAAACAATAAATATTGTCACGAAAAAAAACAGACGAAAAGGAATATTTGGTAAGGCTAGTGCAGCAATGGGAAATAATGATCGTTATGCTGGTGCAATAAGTGCAAACAGATTTAATGGTAATCAGCAGCTATCATTCATTGCTCAAGGAAACAACATCAACAACCAAAATTTTACGGTGCAGGATTTTCTGGGTAGCATGAATACCGGAGGGGGAGGTGGTGGTGGCGGGGACAACCGAGGTGGAGGGGGCGCAAATGTTTTTAACGGGAACTCTTCTGGTATATCTACCACGCTTGCCGGAGGTGTCAATTATAATGATGTATGGGGGAAAAAAACGTTAGCGAATGGAAGCTATTTTTACAACAATATAAAATCAACAAATAGCAGGGACAGATCTCGTGAAACTTTTGTTACCGGCGATTCTTCTCTTTTCAATATCAGCCAATTTATTTCAGAAAATAATAATAAAAACCAGCGCTTCAATATTGAGATTGATCATCGTTTTGATTCTCTGAATTCTCTACTAATCCGCCCCTCATATAGCTATCAGCAAACAGATGCAACCAGTGAAACGCATTCTCTTACTACAAAAGGAAAATTATCTCCGCTAAATGAAGTATTGTCAAATACTACTTCGGAAAATCATGGATATAATTTCAATAACAGCATCTTGTTCCGTCACCAGTTTAAAAAAAGCGGAAGAACCTTTAGCATAAATCTTACACAGGGAATGAACAGCAATGATCGAAGAGGGACTAATTTATCTTATACAAATAATTTTAGCCGCATTGATACAGTTGATCAAGTAACCAGCACTAACAGAGATGGCAAAAATTTTGGGGCCAATGTTTCCCTTACTGAACGCATCGGCCTTAAGTCACAAGTAGAACTCACTTATAATTATAATTACACAAAAAACAATTCCGATCAGCAAACATATAGGCTCGATACATTGACCCGCAAATACGATGTGGTTGTTTCTAATTTAACTAATCTGTTTGAGAATACAAATATCTCTCAGCGTGCTGGTGTCAATTACAGGATTCAACTTAATCAGGAGTGGAGTTACTCGGTTGGGATGGCTGTTCAGCATGCCGACCTCACGAGTAACAATCAAACAAAAAATAGTTTTTTGAATCAGTCATTTTATAACTTGTTTCCAGCCTTCCAATTTCAATACAGAAAAATGAGGACAAAGAACCTGCGCTTTAGTTACCGTGGCAGCACCCAACAGCCATCGATCATGCAATTGCAGGATGTAATCGATAATAGCAATGTATTATACATCAGAAGCGGCAACCCCGCATTAAAACAAGAATTCACGAATAATTTCAACTTGAATTATAATACAGTGAATATTACCAAGTTCAAATATTTATCGATGAGCCTAAATAGTAGTTTTGTATCTAACAAAATTGCCAATACCAATACTGTGAATACAACTCGTGACACTATCGTTGTGGACGGATATAAGCTGGGGCCGGGCGTTCAATTTTCAAAACCACAAAATCTGAATGGAGCATTTAATGTTAGCGGATTTATTAATTATAGCCTGCCTGTTACAAAACCTAAATCAAGGATCAGTTTTACGGGGCGCATTAACTATAGCAGGGATGTAAATCTGGTGAACAGCATAAAAACTTATACAAACAATTATGTGCTTGGTGATATGATCCGTTTTACAATGAACCTCAAGGAAAAATTAGACCTTAATTTTTCAAGCAATTCAACTTACAATATTGTTCGCTATACTGCACAGAAAGAACAGAATGGCGATTATTTCACCCAGCGATTTTCGATTGAGCCGACCTGGTCAACAAAAAGCGGCTGGATACTTTCCAATGATTTTGACTATGTAATGAACCGGGGTCAGGGCGCC
Source organism: Chitinophagaceae bacterium (assembly GCA_036005185.1). Lineage (GTDB taxonomy): Bacteria > Bacteroidota > Bacteroidia > Chitinophagales > Chitinophagaceae > VBAU01. The sequence continues at coordinate 106,037 of DASYQS010000050.1, forward strand.
GGCTTTAATCAATCAGTGCCTTTGTGGAATGCAGGGCTGGCAAAACTTTTTTTGAAAAACAAAGAAGCCGAATTAAGATTTTCTGTTTTTGATATTCTAAATCAGAATAAAAGCATCACCCGCAATGTTGAGCAAAACTATATTGAGGATGTACGAACTGAAGTGTTGAACCGGTATTTTTTATTGAGCTTTACTTACTATCTGAGGAAATTCAATGGGCAGCAACCGGGAAGAATGAATAACAATCCAAGAAGAAATAATTTTGAAAATAGAGGAAATAACAACTTCAATGAAAGACGGATGCGTAACTGAAATGGTGAATAATGCAATAAAATTTTTTATTTTCAATCCTCAATTTTGCAGCTAGCAAAACAAATATGCGGCAAGTTCTGACTATTTTCTTGTTTTCTCCGTTGGTTATTTTCGCTCAGCACAGGGATTCTATTCCCATAAAAAAAGCGAACAGGATCATCATTGTTACGAATAAGCCAGCTAAGAATAACTATCAGTTTCTGCAAATTGCTTTAGAAAATGGCGGATACACCATTGATCTTAAGAATGAGGATTCATTAACTGTACAAACGGCAGAGACCAGAGGAAATTCTGTATCCGTTACATACCATTTAAATGGGATCGCTAAAGAAAATGAGATCATTCTATTTGGAAAATATACTTCAAAGGTTGAATCATCAATAGGGGGAACAGGAGTCAAGGACTTTGTGTATGATATATCCAACACCGGCAAAAAAGGATCTGCCTCACAGTTTACTTTTCAGGCAATGGATGACGTTGCCAAATTGTTCAAAGCTGGCAGATATTACATGATACTAGATTCAAAAAAAACCTCCTTAATAAAATAGCGCTGGAGTCTGCTTTCTACATAGACATCTCTAGAATTTTTTTTGCATGCCGCAATCAGCCCCTGAAATTGCCGTAATTGCACGTCGCACCTTGTAAAATTTCAGCTTAAGTTTGCGTGATCAAATCAATCGATAATTTCTAAATAAAAAAATCAATAACCATGCGAAAAATTGTTTTATTCATGCACACCACCCTTGATGGTTTTGTTGCAGGGCCAAATGGAGAAATGGATTGGATTTATGTTGATGACGAAATGTTTGACTATGCCGGCAAGGAAACAGATCAGGCCGACACAGCCTTATACGGGCGGGTAACATATGAAATGATGGAAAGTTATTGGCCTACAGCTGCCGATCAACCCAATGCTACAAAACATGATATTCAACATTCACACTGGTATAATAGTGTTACCAAAGTAGTTTTATCACGAACCATGAAAGGACAGAATTTGAAAAACACCATGATCATTGGTGATAATGTTCCTGAACAAATTCATAAGCTCAAACAGCAAGGAGACAAGAATATTTTGATCTTCGGCAGCCCCACAGCCGTTCATTCATTATTAAAAGAGAACATGATAGACGAGTTTTGGATATTTATAAATCCGGTTTTGCTCGGAGAAGGTATTCCTTTGTTTGCCGATGTGAAGGACAAATTGAGTTTGAAACTGCTTTCAAGCAAAGTTTTTTCTTCTGGCGTCGTTGGACTTCAATATGAAAGAAATTAAAAATAAACAATAAAATAATCAATTCCATTTGAATGCGGTATTGTTTTGCTGAACTATGAACCCGTTTGAAACAATTCATAGTCTATTTTGAAGGTCGGGACATAGTGCTATTTCTTCGGTTGCTCTGTTTTTTGTGGATTATCTTTCGCTGGGTTTAATGTCTTTAGTTATTATTAGTTTTTTTTCAAACTTGGCGAGGTCAACAGGTCTGATATATTCTTCAGTCTTTGCAGGATATTTCAACAATTTTTCTTTTGGTCTGATCGGACGTTTTTCAAATCCGCCTCCACAGTTGGGGCAAACATTGTGTAATACATTTGTGACGCATTCTTCGCAAAAGGTGCACTCGAAGGTGCAGATCATTGCTTCTGTACTATCGTTGGGTAATTTTTTACCACAGTTTTCGCATAATGGTCTTATTTCTAACATATTTTCTTAGTTGTTGCGTAATTTAATTTGCGAAATAAATATTTGTTCCGTAAGTAGTGAAGATTTATCCAAGAACTCTTTGTTTAACCAGTTCAGTATCTATACCGCCTCGCTTCATTTTTTGTTCAGCTTCATTTTCAATTTGTCTCTTTAGCTCGAATAAGGTTTCATCAAAAAGCACATGCTTGTCCATCATATAGCACATATCATATTCAATCTCTTCCCATGTCGAAAATTCAGCATGATTATGCTGAAGTTGAACTTCTAACTTATCTAAAGCATTTGCCACCTTAGATTCGTAAGTTTGCTTTTCTTCAAACTCATAAAACAAATTATAAATTTCCTCACCGTTCGTATTTTTTAAAACGGAACGTAAGTTTTCAATTGCTTGCTTTTCATTTTCTATTTTTTTAATCTTAATACTTGGATCACGTAAAACATCCAGTGCAGATATATCCTTTGCTTCAGCCTCAACCAGATCGTGTATGATGATCATTTTTAAGAGCCTTGCCGTATCAACCTTTTGTTTTAATAATGGTTCAATTAAAACCGCCATTAATGACATGCGCCAGCAATGTTCTGCCACGCTTTCCTGTCTTCCGCTTGAAGTATAACTATGGCGTAGTTCGAATTTTAATTGTTCTGCAAGAGTAAGAACGCTGAGAATTGAAGAGATTTGTTTTTCCATGGTCAAAGCTAACTAATAGCTGCAAAATACTAATAGCATTTGTTTCAACTACAGCTTTAACATGGATAGTTATCAGACAGAATCTTTCTCCTCTGTTTTTTATTTGGATACTTTTTTGAGTCTTTGCTTGAACCTGAGTTCCCAATTTTTTTCATCATAAGTTTTTTCACTTATTCGAAGAACTGTGCCATCGACTTGAGAAATAAATCCTTGCCTGGAAAGATAGGTATCGTTATTAATCGTGAATTGCTTATAGATATACCAGTTGCCATCCACTTTTTTGGTATCCCAAACTTGATACAACCCATTGTCGCTTGTCCAAACAAAGCCCCATTTGTTATTGGTTTTATCCCAGGCTCTTATCGCGATGGAATTCATTCCATTTGTAAAATGCCACTCTTCGATAAAACAGGAAGGATTGACTCCCCGTTTTATTTTAAAATAGGAATTGCTATCTAAGCTGTTATCTGCTTTTATTTCAAACCAGGTACCCTCCCAAAAATCGAAATATTTTGCATCTCCCTCAGGAATAAATGGCTTAATATCCTGACTTTGACATAGGTACGAAATGAATAAGAATAAACATGATAAGAATAGTTTCATAAATCATTTTTGATGAATGTAAATGAAAAGAAATTACTGTAAAATGAAAACCTGCTTAAGCCTTAAAATTTATAATCGAGAGAGGAATTATATGTTCTGTTGCTTTTTACGATGGCTACTTTAAATTCAAGACCAAAATCAGCTGAAAATTGCGATCAGTGCACTAAATGTCGCTAAAGCAATACATAGAGGAATGAATATTCTATTATCATTTTCTCTTGTTGAAATTCAAGAACCGAATACTTTTCTTCAGGTATAATGACTCTGAATTCTTTCATCGGTATTCTAGCAACAAATTAATTAAGAGAAATACATCCCGCCATTAATATCAATATTCGCCCCCGTAATAAAACTCGATTCGTCACTGGTTAAATAAGCAACGAGATCAGCGACTTCATTTGCCTCGCCCTGTCTTCTTAAAGGCGTGGCATTGGCAACATTGGTTCTTACTTCGGGCTTTGTGAAGATGTCGTGAAAGCTGGTAGCGATCATGCCCGGACAAACTGCATTCACACGGATTCCTTTTGGGCCCAGTTCTTTGGCCAAGCCACGCGTAAATGTTGACACTGCACCTTTGCTGGTGGCATAAGCCATAGCGCCAAAACCTCCACCATCTCTCGCCGCTTGCGATGAAAAATTGATGATCGAAGAACCTGCAGGCATGAAAGGCACAACATATTTTGATAAAAGAAAAACAGATTTCAAGTTGAGCTCAATTACCTGATCCCAAAAAGCCTCGTCCATATCTTCCAAAACTTTTCTTGCTATCAGACCTCCGGCTACATTTACTAAAATATGTACTTCTGATCCAAATGCTTTTTTTGATGCCTCTATCAACTGCACTACTTCATTGCTTTTAGTGACATCAGCTTTTACCGCAATGGCTTCTGCTCCTTTATCCGTTAGTTGTTTTACCAGCTCATTGGCTTTTTCACCCGATCCAAAATAGTTGATGACAATCTTAGCGCCTTCTTCTGCAAGTTTCAACGAAATGGCTTTGCCAATATCTCTGGCGCCTCCTGTTACAATCGCAACTTTATTTTTTAATCTCATAAACCAATTTATTTTTTGATGTGATAAATGTAATGCAGATCCAAGCCAGCGGCACCATCATGGCGCCCATGATGAAAAATGAAACATAGCTTGTTTTGGTTATTAAGGGAACAGCCCATGTGGTGAGCAAAGTTCCCAGCACGGCAGAAGTGCCTCCCATGCCTGCAACCGTACCTACATTTTTTCCGTGAAAATAATCGCTGGGTAAGGTTTGCAAATTATTGATGAGAAATTGAAAACCAAATAAAGTGGTACTAATAAGAAAAATGGCCAATGGAACATTTTGTTTTAGCTGATCCAGATAGATCGCTGTGGTGGCAAGAGCGATCAGCATGAGTGTACAGCCAATGGTGATTGCATATTTCCTTGCTTTTACGGGAGCGATATTTTTTTTTATCAGCATAGATGAAAAAAAACCTCCTGTCAAACCACCAATGGCGGCAAATAAGTAAGGAATCCATGTGAAACCACCAACTTGCTTGATGTCAAATTCAAATTGTTCTTTTAAAAAACTGGGCAGCCAGGTAACAAACATCCACCATACCGGATCAATAAAAAATCTGGAGCTGATAATGCCCCAAGTATTTTTGAATTGGAGCAACTCACTCCACGAATGAACCTTTGTTTCAACAGGAAGATTTTTTTCTCCTGTATTGACTTTCAAAATATGCTCCTGCTCTTGTTTTGTTATCCATGGATGTTTATCGGGAGTTGATCGGTTGATGAAGAGCCAGGGAATGATCCATAATAAACCCAATACGGCAATTCCTGCAAATGTGGCTTGCCAGCCATACCTCAAATATAACATCGCAATAAAAGGAGCAGCTATGACCGACCCTAATGAAGCGCCTGCGCCGAAAATACCCTGTGCAATTGCCCTTTCTTTTGCCGGAAACCATTCCGCATTTGATTTAGTAGCACCAGGCCAGTTGCCCGCTTCAAAAAATCCGAGAAAAAAACGGAAGATGCTGAAAGATGAAATAGCTTTTGCCAAAGCATGGAGCGCAATGGAAATACTCCACCCCAAAATAGAAACAACAAAGCCAAGTCTTGTTCCTATCGCGTCCATTAATTTTCCGGTAAAAGTTTGTCCCAATGCATAAGCGATCATGAAAAAACTGGTGATCAATGCCAGCGCCTTTTTATTATCTGCATTTGCAATCCCAAAATCTTTATAAATAAAAGGCCACATGATATTGATAGCACTGCGGTCAATATAGTTGATGATGGTTGCTAAGGCAATGAGCCCGATGATATACCATCTTAAACCTTGTATCTTTTTCATTTAGTGAGAAAATTCCAAATCTTAAAAACCAAGCTCCAAATCTAAAGAACCAAGTTCTAAATAAATTTCAAGCACCAAAAACAAAATGATTTTTATTTTTTTATTTTTATTTTATTTGAGATTTGGAATTTGGTTCTTGGAATTTGTTTCTTGTTTTATGAAATCTTCCCTCATAGGACTGAAGACATCGATCAAAACTCCTTTTTCAAGACATACAGCACCGTGAATGATGTGCGGCGGTATATAAAAAGCGTCCCCCTCTTTAAGGATTTTTTTATCTCCGTTGATCTGCACCTCAAATGCTCCGCTCTGCACATGAGTAATTTGACTATGCCGGTGCTGATGCAAAGATCCGATACCGCCTTTTTCAAATTCTACTTTCACCACCATCAAGTCCTTGTCATAGGCCATGATCTTTCGTTTTACTTTGTCATTTACGACTTCCCAATTTATGCTATCGTTTTCAATAAATACAGTTTGCTCCATACGATTCAATTGTGTTTTCTGGTTTATTAATAGCCTGGATTTTGTGTGATGGTGCCATGACTTACATCGATTTCACGCTGGGGAATTGGCATCAACACCTGGTATGGTTTCATGGTACTGGTTGCACGGTTGATGGCTGGAAAGTGTGCATTCATAATGGCTACTGCGTTTCCCCATCTCAGCAAGTCATACCAACGATCATTTTCAAAAGCCAATTCAATTTTTCGCTCACGCATCAGGTCATTCATATAGGAAGCAAGATCCGCATAGTCTGATTTCTTTTTGCGTGTTAATCCTGCTCCTGCTCTTGCACGAATGCGGTTGATGGGACCAATGATCAAAGCTGAATCTGCATCGCTCATGACTGCCCCCCATGTACCAGTATAAAGATTTGCATTGGTTTCTCCCTGCAGCAATATCGCATCAGCCAGCCGTGTAACGATCCAATCATTTCCTGCATCCCTGTCGGCGGCAGTAGGATCCTGGAATTTTCCAACAAATACATTGCTTCCGCTGCCAGTAACTGAAGTTTTTTTCCTTACTGAATCTGCCGTCACATATAAGCTCATGAAATCAGTATTCGGTTTAATTCCCTTGACTGTTCCGCGACTGGAAAAATCATAAGTGAAAGCTTGCCCTTCGCCATTGGCTCCCGCTTTGTATCGAACAGCATAGATGATTTCCTTGTTCATTTCGTTTGTCAAAGAAAAAACATCGGCATAGTTGGAAAGCAATTGATAGGAAGAAGAGCTAGCCACTGCATCGAGCAAAGGTTTTGCCTGGGCATATTGGCCCAGTGCCAAATAAACTTTTGCCAGCAATGTTTTTGCTGCCCCCTGTGTTACTCTTCCTGCTTCGGATGAAGACCAGGAAACGGGAAGATCATTAATAGCAGTTTGCAGATCAGAAACAATCAAATTATATACTTCGGTTTTTGATTTTCTGATGAGCTTGTCATTTTCATCAAAGGGAACGACTTCTTTGATCAAAGGCACATCGCCCCACAAACGAACAAGATTAAAATACATGTGCGCCCTGATCAGTTTTGCTTCGCCTTCAAAATATTTTTTCTTAGTAGTATCGGTTACATTGTTGAGATATTTAATGACGAGGTTGGAACGCCCTATGGTGTTGTACGATAATTGCCAAAACAGTCTTACAAAGTCGTTAGTAGAAGTTTCGTTAAAATCTTCCAATGATCCCCACTCGCCTTCACGGTTTGCGGGTGTAACCATGTCGCTACGCATTTCAGTGAGCTTGTATTCTTCCTGCAACACGGCCTGCAAGCCATCATAAATACCAAACACACCGGTTTCAACTTCAGTTGTGTTGCGGAAATAATCCTCTTCAACCAGTCCTGACTCGGGTTTCTTGTCTAGAAATTTTTTGCAAGAAAAAAGTGCCATGCAAAAAAATGGAAGTGCGAAAATTATTTTTTTCATAACTGAATTTTTAAAATTTTTTAGAATCCAAGATTTAACCCAAAAGCAATAGTGCGGGTTACCGGCGCTGCACCACGCTGGTAGCCTTTCTTAAGCGGGTCAGTTTCAAATTCATTAATGCCTTCGGGATTCAAGCTGGAATAATTGCCGGCAAACTTGTACCAAAGATTATTTGCAGTTGCATAAAACCGGAGGTTGCTCACATGCAAGCGATTCAAAATTTTCTTAGGCAAGTTGTAGCCAATATTCACGCTGCGTAAAGCAATAAAAGAAGCGTCCTGCACATTGTAGCTGCTTTCTGTTTTAAATCGTGTTGTTGCCTGTAGGGCAGGAGAGTATTTTAAATAGGCATTTACTCCCGTGCTGTTGAATTGTGTCTCGTAATAGTTGGGGTCCACATTATACACTTCGGCTCCCCGCGAGCCTTGTAAAATAAAGCTGGCATCAAAATCTTTGTAGCGAAATGTTTGCGTCATTCCCCAGGTGAAATCAGGATAGGGACTTCCCAGTGTTGTTCTGTCTTTTGAATCAATCACACCATCATCATTGATGTCTTTTGCAAAAGTTCTTTCTGCAGCAACACCAATAGGCCAATAATTACTGCCGCTAAGGCTTACTGCGCTATCCACCACATAACCATAGAACTGAACAAGAGGTTGTCCAACTCTTGCGAGGAAGAAATTATTTCGTTTGGGGTCGCCGTTCGAAATGAGTTCTGTATTACCGCCAAAATCGATCAGCTTGTTGCGGTTGTGGCTGCCAACGACTGTTGTTGACCATTTGAAGTTTTTGTTATCGACGATCTTTCCTGTTACCTCCAGTTCAAATCCTGTATTTTTTACCTTGCCCAGGTTGATGTAATAACCATCGACTCCGGTAACATAAGGAATAGGAAGATATAATAACAGTTTGTCGGTGGTTGCATTATATCCATCAAGCGTAATAGACAAACGATTTTCCCACAAGCTCGCATCAATACCGCCATTAAATGAAAATGTTCTTTCCCATCCCAAATTGTTGTTGCTGTATAAACTCGATACAAAACCGGGAGAAGGATTATCACCAAGAACCGCATTCACCGGAGTTACGTTGGCAAAATATCGATAGTTACCAATGTTGTTATTGCCCGTAGCACCATAACTGGCGCGAAGCTTCAATTCATTTATCCATTGGCTGTTTTGTAAAAATGATTCTTGTGAAATGCGCCAGGCTGCTGAAGCAGATGGAAACCATCCCCAGCGATTATCAGGACCAAAACGAGAGCTGCCATCCCAGCGTGAAGCAACTGATAATAGATATTTGTCTTTATAACCGTAATTCACCCGGAACAAAGCCGACACCAAATTATTTGTTTCTTCAGTTGTTGAAGCGGCTATAATGGTTCCTGCATTCAGCGTTTTAATTTCATCCGTTGCAAAATTGTTGGCCTGGATATCTGAACGTTTTCCTTTTGTTGTTTGCGCAGTGAAACCTGCAATCGCATCGATGTCATGAACAGTAAAATGCTTTTTATAGATCAGCAGGTTTTCGGAAAGAAGATCCATGATGCCCGTCTTTGTATTTTGTCCAAACGTATTCGCCCTGGCCTGTGCAGCAGTAGTTTGCGGATTTAAAATATCCACTCTGGCCCAAGATGCACGGTAAAGTTCTCTTTCACGCTGACTGGTAAAAAAACCCAGCGAAGTTTTAAATGATAAACTTTTAGTGAAATCATATTTCAGAAAAGTATTGGCTATTGTTCTGAATTCATACAATTTGCTGTCTGTTCCCATGATCTGGGTATAACCATTATTGTCGCTGCTGGCAGATAAGCTTGGAAAACCAAATGCAGCGTACATGGGATTTCTTGCCGGGTCAAAATCACGCTGATGCACATAAGACCCGACCGGCTTGCCTGTGTATTTTACTACCGTATCATTTGCGTACAGGGGCATCCATTGAGCGATGGTTCTTATGGCATCATGAATTTTCAATGGAAGGTCGCTAGTAACGGAATAAGTAGGAGAGATATCAATTCCTATTTCAAATTTTGGACTTGCTTTGATGCTGAAGTTTGCCCGGAGATTGTAGCGCTGATAATTATTTTTGATCACTACGCCTTTGTCTAGTGAAACACCGCCGGAAAGAAAATACTTGACTGTATTAGTGCCGCCGGCAACATTTGCAGAAAAATTATTTATACTTCCCTGGCGAAATATGATATCCTGTGGATATGTATTGGCATTAAATTTCTCCGCTGTCAGAATTTGAGTTGAGAGCGGCGCACCCTTTGTATCTTTTTGTACAAAATCGATCCATTCATCCAGGTTGTACAAATCCAAACGGCGATAGGTGTTTTTAATCCCGGTATATAAATTGAAATTGATTTTTGTTTTTCCTGAACGACCCATTTTTGTTGTGATCAGGATAACGCCATTACCGCCGCGTGAGCCATAAATGGCCGCCGATGCAGCATCTTTCAGCACTTCAATGCTTTCTATATCGTTCATGTCAACAGTTGACAGATCTGTTGGAACAGGGTAACCATCCACCACGATCAAAGGATTGGTAGTAGCGCTGATAGATGTTGCTCCGCGAATTTGGATGGTAGGAGCGGCACCTGCCTGTGCATCTGTTGTAATAATGTTTACACCAGCTAATTTCCCCTGCAATGCAATGTCGGCTCTTGATACCGGGATTTGATCCAGGTTATCGTTGCGCACTTTAGAAACTGATCCTGTAAGAGAGGATTTCTTCACTGTGCCATAACCAATCACTACAACCTCCTCCATTGCCTTGAGATCCCTGGTTAATGTGATAACAAGATTTTCGCCGTTATCAACCGTCACTTCATTTTCTTTATATCCAACCATTGTAACTACTAGCACATTATTCGGCGCAGCTTCCAATTTGAAGCGCCCATTTGCATCGGTTTTAGTAGTTATTTTTTTGGCCTTAACGGAAATTGTTACATCTGCAAGCGGCGTCGCATTTTCATCCATCACAGTGCCGCTAACAGAAATATTTTTTTGTGCCAAAAGAGTTGCTGCACAAAACAGGCAGCTCAAAAGCAAAAGCAATCGATGTCTCATAGCATTATTTTATTATTAGAGAATTTATTTTATAGAACTTGAAACTGTTATAGCTTTTGTCAGCAAGTAAACAGGGCAGATTTAAAATCTATAAACAGGGTCCAATCAAAAAAGAAATCGATTTTCATGAGTTCCATCTACTCTTTTAAACTTCCATTTTGATAAAGAGCGCCAAGATCTTTTTTATCCGTTCCTTTTTGTTTCAAAGGAGAATATGAAGCCAAGCTAAAATCCAAAGCCTCTTCATTGAAAAATTTTACCGGAAGATTTTCCAATTTTCCCTTTACAACATTGTTATAGAATGATTGGATTTTACCCGAATTGAATAAGTTGGTATTGCTTATTAGGTTTTTTGTCCATCCGAAGTCTTCGTACCACACGGCGCGACCGCTTTTACCACTATTATTGAATAAGCAGTTAGTTGTGGTTGAAAATTGTACGCCATAGAGGCGAACAGCATAACCCAATTCAGTATTTCCTACGTTGTTAAATGTGCAATGATCAATGGTTACAAAAGGTCCCGTTGTGCTTTCATCATTGCCGCCTCTGTAAATATCAATGGCGCCCATCAAGATTTTGTTGAAAACACAGTTTTTAAATATAATATTCTCAGCATTGTAATAGCCCTTATCTTCTTTTTCAGCAGCAATGCTGATCACTTCACCGGTGATATCATGGAAAAGGCAATTAGTAAAAACAATACTGTCAGCAAAACTGCCGGCAAAAGCTCTGAAAGCATGTTTGCGGCCATCAGTAAGATTTAAAAAACTGCAACCATCAACAAATAATTTATAATGCTCAATGGTGGGCTGCTTGCTGGTGCGAATAAAACTTTCGGCAATTCCATTTTTTGAAATGCCAATGAAGCGAATGTTCGATAAATAAAGCGAACCGCCATTTTCTATGCTGAAAAAGGAAAAGCCACCTCTTTCACCTTCAAATTCAATCGACGTTCCCTTTTCAGCGGTAAAATAAAGCGGAAAGCGAATGTCAATTGTTTTTGATAAATAATAAGCTCCGTTGTTACTTAATACAATTGTGTCGCAGGGTTTTGCTTTTAAGGCAACTTCGTATAATGTGTTACTTCCCGGAGTGGAATAAATTTTCGAGCCCTTTCGTTCTTCTTCTTTATGAAAATCCTCTTTGTTCAGCCAATCAGGGCCTGTGTTATTATCTTCTAAAATAATTTTTTTGTTGTCAAAAAGCCCTTGAACCGTTACCGAAAATTTCGGAAGGCCTTTAAGAGATGGATAATGATCAGCACTCAGTTGCAGCGACACTTGGGTCTGTGTGTGAGCTTGTGGATAATTGCTATAATTTTCTTTAAAGCTGATTCCTGAAATATCATCATATTCATGAAAGATCTTGATGTTTTTTGAAGTGTAAAAAATATTACCTGCCAGCAAAACATTTTTTGGCGTTGCGGTTCTTTCAAAATCTTTACCTGCACATAGTTCAATATTATCGCAATCGATAAAATGATTGCCGGCAATTACCACATCTCGCACGGGGTCATAACGATTGATGGGTGAGTTGGGAACGCCATTCATAATCGTTAAGGCAGAGCGAAACCGCTCACCTTTTAAGTGGTAGAAATAATTATTGAGGATTTTGTGCCCGGCATTGATTACCCGAACGCCACCGGTTAAAGGCTTGTCATTACCGATGAACCGATTGGTTTCAATTAAATTTCGATTGCCATGGCGAAGTACAACACTGCCTTCGCATTCCCAGAAGGTATTGGCGCGGATGACATTGTCACATGATTTTATAGAAATTATTTCCACTTCACCATTGCAGCGGTCGAAAAAATTATTTTCAATGATCGTTTGGGAAGAAGTGCGGGAAAAAGTAGAATTGCCAATGCGCATGGTTTCACCACCATTTGCTCCCATCCGCTCACGCGGACCGAAATAATTATGATCGATTTGGTGGAAGTTCTGCTGATTCAATTCATCATTGAGCTCCACCACTAGTGTTGGCCCCAGGTTTTTCTTATCAGAAAGATAATTATGATCAAAGCGATTATTTCTTCCATACAACACCACCCAATTATTTTCTTTCATTCTGCTGGATGGATTATAATTGAAGATGGCGCAATTACTCACCCGGCAATGGCTGGCCAAGTGTGTTGCATCAGTTCTGAAACAGATCACATCATCATCTGCCGAGCCATTGGTAAAAAAGAGACCAAAAATATCTATATAATTCCCCCCAAGTTTGAGAAAGGAATTCTCGCTCAGCAAAACTTTTCCATCCTGTTCAGCCCTGATGGTTATGTGTTTTTCTTCTGTTCCGGAAGTTTTGAAAATGAGTGAAGCATTCTTCCAAACGCCATTTAATAATGTGAGTGTATCCCCCGGTAAAAGCTGTGGAGCAATTTTTTCAACCTCACTATAAGTTGCGGCTCTGTATTCTTTGGCCCGGGTAACTTGTAAACAAAGCAACAACGCAGGCAGTAGAAAAAATATTTTCTGATTTTTATGGCAAACAATTTCTTGCATCGTAAAAAGGGATCAAATGTTGATGACTCCGTTACAATTCTAGACACAATAAATGGAAGAACAAGAATAATTGGCGGGAACGTTACCGCAACCGTTCCCGGGAAGCTTCCCGGTAAATTTGTAGCTTCATTGCTCCAAAAACTTGGATTCAAAAATGGATAAACTGGCCACCATTAAAGACATTGCCAAAACATTAAAAATTTCTACTTCGACAGTCTCAAGAGCATTGCGCGGACAACCCGATGTGAGTGTCGAAACAAAAAAGGCCGTGTTATCACTGGCAAAGGAGCTAGATTATCAACCAAACAAAGCAGCGCTTAGCTTATTGAAGAAACATACTCAAACTATTGGTGTGCTGGTCCCCAATCTCGATTATTTTTTTGCTACGGCCATAAAAGGAATTGATGAAGTAGCGATGGAAGCTGGTTATACAGTCATGGTGTGTCAATCCAATGAGTCTTTTGACAGGGAGTTGATCAACACAAAACGGTTATTGGAGAGCCAGGTGGATGGTTTTATCATTTCCATATCCAGTGAAACAAAATCATTTGATCATTTCAAACGCCTTACTGATCGCCATATTCCTGTTGTGTTTTTCGACCGCACCAGCTCCGATATTATTTCTTCAAAAGTATTATTGGATAACGAAGATGGTGGCCACCAGGCAACAGAGCATTTGATTGAACAAGGCTGTAAGAGAATTGCATTTTTAGGCGGACCGAAAAATTTGTCAATAAGCAATAAACGCAAACAAGGTTATGAAAATGCATTGACGGATCACCGAATAAAAAAAGAAAAGAACCTGATTGTGCATTGCAATTTTAGCCGGGAGGCAGCTTATTTCTCCATTCAAAAAATTTTAAAAAATAAAAAAAGACCTGACGGCATTTTTGCAGTGAGCGATCGACTTGCCATTGGCGCCATGCTCGCTATTAAAGAAGCGGGTTTGTCCATGCCCGATGACATTGCTCTGGTTGGTTTTAACAATGAACCTATTGTTGACCTGCTGAACCCTGGTATTTCCAGCATAGATCAGCCTGCATTTAAAATGGGAAAGCTTAGTGCACAAACGTTTTTTGACCTGTTAAAAAATCAGGATGCAAATATTTCACGCGAAATAATTCTGAAACCCAAATTGATCGTGAGGGAGTCATCTAAAAGAAAATAATCATCAAGCCTTTCATGATCGTTTTATTATTTTAAGAGTAAAGCAACCAAAAATTTTTATAAGGATCATTTCAAAAAATCTTCACGCCGCGGACTGAATACATCGATTAATATTCCCGGCTCCATGCAGATACACCCGTGTATAACGTGTGGAGGCACATAATAGCCATCTCCGGCTTTTAATATTTTGGTTTCATCTCCTATTGTTAGCTTGAACATCCCGCTTTCAACATAGCTTACCTGCGAATGGTAATGTTCATGCAAAGCGCCTATGGCATCTTTTTCAAATTTTATTTTTACCAGCATGATCTTCTCATTATAGCCATACACTTGCCGTTTTATGCCAGGCGCCGCTTGTTCCCACGGAATTTCTTCGGTTACCTGAAAAATATTGCTTTGAAGTTTGGTGTTCATTTTATTAAAATGAAGGTTTGTTTATTGTTATAGTTAATGGTTATCGTATAGATTTTTTCCGCAACAAAAAATTGAAAGGTGCTTGTTTCATCTGTATCCGTAATCAATTTAAGAGATTGAACTTTTCCTTTAAAGCCTGTTGTTGTTTCAGCCGTAGGGTCGGTGCTGCCATGCGATTCGATCAACGATACAAAAACATGGTCTTTTACTTTGGGAGTTGATAGGATAAATCCTTTCTCATTTCGCAAATTAAAATTTGGATCATTGGCGCCTGCGGTTACAAATTGAATTTGTGTAGATGAATCAGCGAGGAAGGTTGTGGTATAAAACCGCTGGTTTTGTAAAAAGGTGATAGAGGTGTTTCCTGTTGTTGAATTTCCTGTTGCATTCAACCAAATATGCTGATAGCCGTAATCCTTTCCTAATGGTTCCAGCTTTTTTGTATTTGGCTGAACATTGAATGGTGTGTAAGTGATGTGTCCCTGATACCAATAGGGGAGATCATACTGATGCTCATTATCCGATTTGATCTTGAACACATCAATGATCAAAGGCTTTTCTAATTCTTTAATATTAGCGATGATTAAGGTTCTTGTGAGCTCAACTCCGGGATAAGCGTTGGTTTGTTTTGCAGAAACAACCTGCAAATTGCTGGAGGCTTTAAAATAGATCAGATCAGGATGCGATTCTTGTGCTTTATCCAAATCGGCTTTGTAGTGAGAAGTTTGATCAACAACAACCGTATTATGCGCCACCGTTTGCTTGGCCCAAGTTTTATTTTCAGGCAAATAATCACCACCGCTTTTGGTTTCAATATTCAGAAATCGTGCAGAGCCGTAATCAGAAAAAATCTCTGCCCCATGATCATAATATAAAAAATTAAGCCGGTCGAAATGGCCATGACCCATGCCTTGTGCCGATGCCTTTAATAAAATGCATTGCTGATCTTTATTTTCGCCTGTTCTTAAAATGCCGAGACCTCCTTCATCGCCTTTATTACCGTCGCTCACCCATAAAGATTGATAAGCAAATGGTTTTGCTTTTCCACTTGCAATATCTTCTGCCACTTGCAAACCGGCATCTGAAATAATTACCCGGCCTTGATGTTGGGCCACATCTAAAAGATCAGCACTGGCATGAATATCCGCATACGCGAGGTCAACCACATAAACCAACTCTTCCGATTCAAAAGTTTTATCTTTCAATGCATCATTGATCGGGAAAAAAGCACCGTTGGTATATGTTAATTGTAAAGCTGTTTGAATAGATTTTTTTAGAACCCCATTACTCCAATCAAAAATTTTTAACTGGGGATTGTATTGATTGATGGTTTTTGCAAAAAGCAAAAAAGGTAATAAAGCGTAGCGTTGATAGTATGGTCCTTCGGTGTAATATCCATCCGGCGAGAACAATTGGCTGACCTGTGCTAAAAAACCTGTTTTTCCATCTTTGTTTGAGCCTTTCAACGCTTTTTCTACCCATTCTTTTTTGTGAAGCACATAACCAGTCATTCCAACGGCTGCAACATCCCATGTTCCGTGATTATGGATGCGGTCAAAAGTTTCCAAGTTGTCATCCATCAAAAACTTTACGATCGGCATGAATAAATGTTGTTCGATCGTATTTCGATCTTGCAGGGACAACTGATCATAAACGAGATCATAACCTTGTATCACATACACCTGCCACACACAATCGTTCAGGTTTTGCCAGAAAATTCTTCCGGCGGGGTTGCTGGATTTTTGTTTAGGATGCAGGGGCCAGCTTTCATATTGTGAGGCGTAATTCAGCAGAATATTTTTTACGAAGTCAGCATATTTTCTTTCCTTGGTCAACTGCCAACTAATCCCGCTTGCTAAAACGTATTGATAGTTTTTTTTGTGCTGTTCATGGGTAACTCCGCCACCTCCATCTTTCGGTATGGGAACATTGATCGGATTTTTTAGGGCTTCATCAGCCAGGGCTTTTACCTCGGCAAATGATTTTTTTAGAATGGGATATTGAGCAATCCCTTGAACGACTACGGAAACATTCTTTTTAGTGAGCATGATGGAAGGATGTTCCTGCGCATGCCCTGGCAAGAAAAAAATGAGAAGAGAAAAAGATGTAAAAAGAAATGGCTGTTTCAAGAGTAAAGAATGGGATGTAAAATAATTAAGATTTTGTTACTGCTGCCAGTTTTTACTTATGCAATTTCTTGTTCCGAAAATAATTCATTTTTCAAGATAAAAATTGAACAAGCTAAATAGAATTCGCCAGTGCAAAAAAGTAAATAGTGTTTGTTGGTGGCAACCTATTATCCAGCAAGTCTTACTTGCCTAAATTTAATTTGCCCATTGTTTAAAATGTCAAAGTAATAAGCTACACTATACTCCCCAGGGTCTTCAATCTCTTTTCCATCCCTATCTTTAACTTTTACAGGTGTGTTAGATGCTAAATTTAAGATTAGCGTATTCTGTTTTTTATCGAAAGCTGCATATATTTTATACGTTGTGTTTCCCTCTTCAAGTTCAATGGTTGTAAACTCGCCGTCTTTATTCAATTCTTCCGTTTTTATTTTGAGAATGCTCTTAATAAATGTTTTTGGGAATATCTTGCTGTAATATTTATCAAAATCTGCCTCTGTAAATGGTTTGATCTTATCAGACAAAAGATTTAATGAAGAATCACTTCCCTCATGCGCTAAATACCAAATTTCATTATTTTCGTTCATGATTGGAAAATCGATAAACTGCTTTACTTTGGCTCTGTCATTTTGATAAACGGCATTTCTAAAAACCCGAAAACTATCTATCCAACTAGTATTATCAGTTTGTTGCGGAGCTTGAGTTTCTTTTAAACTGTCTTTGTGAACAGTAACTTCTTTAGAATTGTTGTCACTACTTGCGTTGCAAGAAATAATGATAAGGGTTAAAAGTAAAAGATGTGGTTTTCGCATATTAAATTGTCAAAATCAGATTTCCACCAACGTTCACAGCTTTGCGAAGGTTGGGAAATAGAATTCCTGTCGTTTGCTTGGCTTTAAATTTGTCTTATAACGGCCAAATTACAAAAGATCGTTAGAATTGTTGAAGCTGATGGGCATATTCATCAGCCCAACTCTTGCAAAGCCGATTGTTAGCTGGCATTTTTACTGTTCTTCTGGATCAAGTATCAACGGAATTTGATAAATCATTGCCACATTCTTATTGTCACACTTAGCCGGTGTCCATTTAAAAGATTTAACAATATCAAGCATTTGTTGCCCTACTTTATTTGTTTTGTCTTTAATTACTCTGCAACCTTTAATACTTCCATCTGTGTCAACGATGAAAGCAACAATGACCTTTGACTCATAATTCTCGGTATCTATTGTAAGGTCAGTGATTATATTTTTTTCAATTTTTTTTCTTAACGCAGCATCTCCACCTTCATTTTTTGGTTCTACATCAGCCGCAACATAAACCAATTGTTTTGTCAAGCTGTCTACTTCTGTCCTACATGGTTTATTGTGGTTTGAAACTTGTCCAAATGAATAGACGGGCTGTGTCAAAAGTAGCATTGATACTATTGAGAAGAGTGTCCACATAAATGCCAGCTAACGTTTGCGTTACGCAATTTCTAGTTTCGAAAATAATTCATTTTCAAATTAAAATTGAACAAGCTGGATAGAATTACCGAACGTATAATTGTGTGACCACTTCGACAATCCCTCGACAAGCTCAGGATGACATTGCTCAGGTAAACTGCGACGCAATTGCTCAGTAATGAACAGAACCCTGAATGGAGCGTCGCAACCGAAGTTAAATAGTAGTACGGCTACTGGCTAAATAATCATTTATCAATGATGGGGAGATTGCTTCGCACTCTTCCACCTCCTCCTTCCACCTACAGTGTCGGAGTCGGTGCAAGTGTCCTCGCAGGAGTTACTTTTTCACACTCACTCTCCAAATAACATTGGCGCCGTCATCGGCCACAAGCATGGAGCCATCTTCTAAAACAATTACTCCTACCGGACGGCCATAAACTTCATTCTTGCTTTCATCAGCAATAAAGCCGGTGAGAAAATCTTCGGGCTGGCCTGGCTTTCCATTTGCAAAAGGAACAAACACCACTTTGTATCCAACAAATGAAGAACGGTTCCATGAGCCATGCTGGCCTATGAATGCGCCACCTTGATATTTTTTAGGGAAAGTTGTTTTTGTATAAAAAGCTAATCCAAGTGAAGCGGTATGCGAACCCAAATTCACATCAGGCACAATTGTTTTTTGCACCAGATCGGGGCGCTCGCCATTCATTCGCGGATCAGCGTGAGGTCCGTAATAGGCATAGGGCCATCCATAAAAACCACCGTCCTTTACTGAGGTTAAATAATCTGGCACAAGATCATCACCCAAATTATCACGTTCATTCACCGCTGTCCACAAAGTTTTTGTTACAGGCTCCCAAGCAAGACCAACAGGATTGCGAATGCCACTGGCAAAAATTCTTTCGCCGGTTCCATCAGGATTTATTTCTAAAATATCGGCTCTTCTTTTTTCATTGTCAATTCCATGCTCGGCTACGTTGCTGCCGGAACCTACGGTAACATAAATTTTTGATCCGTCGGCATTCGGCAAAAGATTTCTTGTCCAGTGATTGTTGTAACCGCCCGCGGGCAAGTCAAGAATTTTCTCTCCCTTGTCTGTTATTTCCAACTGCCCAGGCTTGTAAGGATAGCAATACACACCATCCGTGTTGCCCACATAAAACCAACCATTGAGCACTAGCATGCCCAATGGCTGATTAAGGTCTTTCATAAACGTTTGGTGCAGGTCGGGTGTGCCATCGTGGTTAGTATCGCGAAAAATGATGATGTCGTTGGGACTGGTCTTTCGATTGGTCCTCGATTCGGATACAAGAATATCGCCGTTGGGTGTTACATAAAACCATCTTGGGCTGTTTAGCTTGTCAGCAAACTTTGTTACTACAAAACCTTCGGGAGCAGTAGGCGTTTTTCCTTCGAGCCAGCCAATTACCTTGCTGCTTTTTCTTACGGCGGGTGTAGCGAAAGGCTCCGGTAAGTCAACGTCCTTAGATTTATTTTCTTTTTTTGCGCTTGTTTTCTGCGCAGAACAATCAGCAGCAATAAGGACTAAACATGTAAAAAGAAAAATGGATCTAATTTGTTTCATTTTAAAAGACGATTTTGACAAAAAGATATTCAGAACTTGCTTGAGACCTCATCCTCTATCTCCTTCTCCAAAGGAGAAGGAGCGGTGCTTCGTTGCAAATCCAAGCTTTTAATTCTACCACATTATCTTAAATTTTATTTTCGACATTTTTGAAAAGCATATTCTTTTTGGTTTTCAAAAAGCGAGGGCTGTGTATTGTTCCTCTCCTTTGGAGAGGCTAGGTGAGGTATTTCATCACTCATTTCTTTGCCCTTATCATTTCAACTCCAGCCAACAGCACCGCGCCTAACCCATGCGTATCATTCAACTCTTTCGGACGATTATAATAGAATGCAATATTGTCCCCAATGTTCGTGCCGATGCAAACATCTTGTAACTGACCATCAGCTGTGATCTTTGTGCTTAAACCCTTCCACCCATCCTCAGCAATGGTTAAATAGCTTTTGTTGATCCAACCTTCATTCACCGCTCTTGCGACGGTGTAAGTGAACATAGCCGTTACCGAAGATTCCAAATAGGAATCAGGTTTATCGATTACCTGATGCCACAGGCCTGAAAGATCCTGATAGCGTGAAAAACCCACGATCTGTTTCAATAATAGATTGATCATGTGCTGACGTTTGGGATGATTGGCCGGCAGATTATTCAACAACTGTACCTGCGCCATGGCGATCCAACCATTGCAACGCCCCCAGTGCGCCACTCCATTCATCTGCACATCGCTATACCAGCAATGAAAAAATAATCCGGTAAGCGTATCATACAGGTAGCGATGAAAATTTTCAACTTGCTTGATGGCATCATCAAAATATTTATTGTCGCCGGTGAGCTTGCCCATGCGAGCTAAAAAAGGAACGGACATGTACAAGTCATCGGCCCAAAGTGTAGCATTACGCGGCTGCGGACGGGCAAGGGTTCCATCAGGCAGTCGCAATTGTTTGTTGAGAATATAATCGGCAGCACGATCCAAATAAGCACGATATTCTTTTTTGTTAGCGATTGCATTCACATCTGTAAGACCTGCAGCCATGGAACCGCAAGCATCTAAATTTCCCATGCTATAAAAAGCCCCCCATTCTACACCACGTGTTTTGGCATCATACATCTTTTTAAAATAGTCAAGGTTGCTAAAGATGAAATCAAAATTGCGCAGGGAGTAATCCAAATATTTTTTATCATTCAAAATTTTACTCAATTCCATCATGCCCACCGTGAGCACGCCATTTACATAAGCCCATTTGTTGTAACGGCTTTCAGCTTTCACGCTGTTCGATGTATCTCTTCCTTTGGTGCTTTCAAATTTTTCGCCGGTGGCATTATTTACAAACCGAAAACTAGTGCTGTCGATCACACGGTTTGCAATCCTCCTCACCAGTTCTTCTGTAGTTGGTTTTGTTTGCGCAGAAATGGAGGCGGAGGCAAACAATAAGAGAAAGAAGAAGCAGCGTTTCATGTTGGTTGTTTTATTTTTTATGTACTTAGCTTTTATAATTCTACTCAGCATTGGTTGCCTGCCTCCCGGTAGGTAGGCGTCGCACTCTTGTACACCTGTCCCACTATTCAGCAACCTCATCCACCAACTCCTTCTCCGAAGGGGAAGGAGCGGTACTTTATTCCAATGCCAAGCTTTTTGAACTACCACACGGGCAATAGAATAATTTTTGAACATGGTTATATAGATTATATGTTAGTGTTCAAGTTGATTTTGTTTCTATTGCCTGGCTCTCTTTCCTTAGTAGAGGGATTGAGGGTGAGGCTTCACTTCCTCGCCTTTAACTGTGCCATATACAATGAAGCCGGTTGCAATCCTTGTTTATTTTGTCCCTCCCATTCGCCATCGGGTCTGTCTTTGAATCGGCCTGCCGCTTTTTCGCCTTTTAATCCAATGCAATAATTTTTTCCATTTACCCAGGGGCTTTGAACAGTTGCTCTTTTTACTGTGCAGTTCCAAAGAATTTGTGTTACACCAACCCAGCCATGACCGCTACCATAGTTGCCGCGATCTTGTATGTTAATCTCACCATCGGTTATAATATTATCATACAATGTTCCGCTTGACCAGCGATGGTGAGGTCCAATATCAGCATGCGTTCTTTTTGCCGTACAATTATAAAATACGTTTGGCCCGCAGGTTCTGGCTTGAGTTACAAAATCATGTCTGCCATCCGCAGCATGGCAGTTAATAAATAAGTTTTGTTGTCCTTCGTTGCAAAAAGAATAGCGGCGGCCACCGGTGATCACTGATTTATGGTCGGAGCAATTGCAATCGAGCACAGAAATATTTTTTGCCCATAGGGAAAGATGTACGCAGGAATAAGCGAAATATTTTGCTGTCACATTTCTGGCCCAGCCATTTTCTATCTTGTCAAAATGAACTGCATCCCAGGAGTGGTTTTCTGAAGTGTCAGTAAGATATTCGGATTCGCAATAAAGGTTTTCAATTCCCACATTTGAAATTCTTCCGTCGAAGCTGTATTTATAGATCTCACCGCCGCCATATTTTGATTCCATTTCCATTACAACCGGGTTATCAATAAAAATGGTATTGCCTTCTATTTTGGTGATCACTCTTTCGTACTGCAAATTGTATTCATTGGGCTGCCATTGTTTGGTGCCTCCCCTGGCCTCAATTTGATCCATCTTCAGATCTTTGATCCATTGATCGGTACCTGGACGGTAGAGAATGATTCTATCTCCGGCTTTAAACCCATTAGCTGATTCAACGCGAAATGATTTAGAGCCAACTGCTACATAGTCTTGGATGATCTTCGTTCTTGTTCCATTTATCTCTTTTACATTTCCATTTCCTGAAACATTGATCAATGGTCTGTTTACTGTACCGGCTGCAACCAGTTTTGTTTCATCTCCTTCACCACGAAGAACAATTCCGCTTGCTTGTATTTTTATTTGACCGGGAATAGTATAAGTTCCCTTCTTTAATAAAATTGCTCCGCGTAATCCATTTGCATTCAGGGGCTGTTTGGATAATTCATCGATCGCATCCTGGATCTGTTTCTCCGCGTCTGCAGAAGCGGTGACCGTTTTTACAACGGCCACATTTGCGATTTCTTTATCTCCGGCATAATAGCCCACAAGACTAAAATCAGGGATGATATTTCCTTTTTCATCGGCAGCATATTGCAGGCTGCCGTCCTTATTTTGTTTGATGAATTTTGACTGCCAGGTATCAACTGGTTTGAATGAAATGGTAAAAGCAGTGGTGAGTAAAAAGCCAATTGCAGCAATCAGTTTAGCAGGCATAGCGGTCATCGTTTAGAGTTCGACATAATATTCCAACAAAAAATCAATATTTGAACACCCATGCCAGAATTGCTGAATGAATAGCTAATCATATAAAATAGAAGCTGGTAAAATATTGTTCTATTGCGACATTACTTTGTGTTCGGAGCACGAAGGGCACAAAGAACCACTAAGTGCACGAAGAACAACCAACGAAATGCAAGAGCTATATGAAAAATAAACTGCTGCTTTTTTATTTACCATTTCTTTTATTTGTTTCACTGGCTGTTTTAGGTGCTGATACTACTGTTGTAAAAAGCCCAAATGGTAAAATTCATTTCAAATTATTTCAGAAAAATAACCAGCTCAATTTTTCTGTTACTTACCAAGGTAAAACCGTTATTGCGTCGTCACCGATTTCAATGACCGTTAATGATATTTCTGCAACCAGCAAACTAAAAATCGTAACGATAAAGCGTTCTACTATAAATGAAACATATTCAGTAATGGGTGCGCATTCTAAGGCTGTTAATAAGTGTAATGCAGCAACCGTTTTGATGAAAGCCGGAGGTGGTGCTATAAATTCTGATCTTGAGATTAGAGTATTTGATGATGGAGTAAGTTTTCGTCATATCATCAATACAGAATCGCCGAAATATGTTCCGGATGAAGCGACCGTTTTTAATCTTCCCTCTGGAAGTTTTCTTTGGTACCATGATATGGAAATGCATTATGAAGGTGTGCATGTAAAAAAGAAAATTGATGAAGTGAGAGATAGTGAATGGGTAGCGCCACCGGCTACCTTTAAATTACCGCAAGGGGTTTATGCGTCAATTACTGAAGCGGCTCTTGAAGATTATCCCGGCATGACGTTGCAGGCGAATGGAAAAAATGGATTGATGATCAGATTGCCTCAGCATGTGCCTACCAATTATCCGTATCGTTTGCGTTATAGTCCTGAAGATACGGCAAGATTAAAACAACCTGCTTCGGTTTCCTTACCTATAAAAACACCATGGCGAGTGATCTTAATTGGCGATCTAAATGCCATAGTCAACAGCGATATTATTACCAATCTAAGTTCACCTCCTGATCCAAAACTTTTTCCGAAAGGAAATCAAACGGAATGGATCAAAACCGGTCGTGCCGTGTGGAAATATTTGAATGGTGGTGGTGAGGGCACTTTGGAAGTGATGAAACATTTCACGGATGGAGCCGCGGCATTAGGATTTGAACATAATATTCTCGAA
This sequence comes from Chitinophagaceae bacterium, assembly GCA_036005185.1. Classification (GTDB taxonomy): domain Bacteria; phylum Bacteroidota; class Bacteroidia; order Chitinophagales; family Chitinophagaceae; genus VBAU01. The sequence goes on from DASYQS010000050.1 coordinate 130,410, forward strand.
GGCTTTTGGACAAGATGGAGCGATGCGCAGCTTAAAGAATTGGTTGATTACTCAAAACAAAAAGGTGTTGGCATTTGGCTTTGGAAACATTCAAAAAGTTTGCGTGATCCTTTATCACGAGATAGTTTTTTCAAAAAATGCAATGAGCTTGGAATTGCTGGAGCCAAAATCGATTTTTTTGATCACGAAGCAAAGGAGGTGATTGATCTTTATTCAGCAATTTTTAAAGAAGCCGCACAGTATCACGTATTGCTCGATTTTCATGGAGCTAACAAGCCAACGGGTTTGACAAGAACTTATCCCAATTCACTGACATATGAAGCCGTGAAAGGAATGGAAGCAAGCCGGTTAGTGGATAGGGCCACACATGAAACAACGATTCCCTTTACACGATGTTTAGCTGGTCCTGCAGAATATACGGTGATGATGTTTAATGAGAGAAGAAAAAATACAACATGGGCGCACCAAATTGCGAGTGCGGCCATTCTATCCGCGCCGTTGCTAACCTATGCAGCTAACCCCGATACCATTTTAGCAAACCCTGCTGTGGAAATGATCAAGAGCATTCCCGCTATTTGGGATGAGACAATTGTTTTATCTAGCTCAGAGATCGGCCAACTGGCTGCTTATGCAAGAAGAAAAGGCAATGACTGGTTTGTTGCTGTAATGAATGGAGTTGAACCGAAAAAAATAAAAATTCCATTAAGTTTTCTGAAAGGAAGCTATAGGGCTTTGATCGCAAAAGATGATTCAGCTAATCCCGCTTCTGTGATCATGGAGAATAAGAATTATGGCAACAGCGATGTAATTGAATTAGATCTAGTTTCCGGTGGCGGATTTATTGGACGATTCACGAAATAAATTCTATTTGTATAATTAACCACATAGATAAATAAGAACATAGGTTACACATAGACTATGTGAATTCTAAATACTTTGTGTGCCTATGTGGTTTAAAACAATTATAAATCCTTTGCAATGCTAACAACTCTTCGAGTAAAAATTATTTTCTTTATTCTTCTTCTTTCTATTTCATTTACGGCAATTACTGCGCAGTCAAAAATTTTTTTTAACATAAAAGATTATGGCGCAAAGGGGGATTCGATAACTATTGATAGTGATGCAATAAACAAGGCGATCGATGCAGCCGCTGCAAGTGGGGGAGGCACGATTTATTTTCCTCCCGGTATTTATGCCTCATACAGCATTCGATTAAAAAACAATATTTGTCTATTCATTGACAAAGGAGCTATTATTCTTGGCACAAAAGAAGTGAATGGTGTTGGATACGATGATCCCGAACCAAAAACTTCTTATGATGCATACCAGGATTTTGGACATAACCACTGGAAGAATAGTTTGATCTGGGGTATCGATCTGCATGATATATCCATTGTGGGGCAAGGATTGATCTGGGGAAAAGGATTATCAAGAAGCACTAACCAACCTAAAGGCGGAGGCAACAAAGCAATAGGATTGAAGAATTGTTACAACGTGACTCTTTCCGATTTTTCAGTTCTGCATGGCGGACACTTTGCTTTGCTGGCAACGGGAGTTGACAATCTCACCATTCATAATTTGAAAGTAGATACCGATCGTGATGGTTTTGATATTGATTGCTGTAAAAATGTTCGTGTGTCCAATTGCACGGTCAATTCTCCTTTTGATGATGGCATTTGTTTGAAAAGTTCTTTTGGTCTTGGATATGCAAAAGCAACAGAGAATGTTACCATCACCAATTGCCAGGTCAGCGGCTATGATGAAGGAACACTGCTCGATGGAACTTTCAAACGGAATTATAAACGTTATTCTGATAGCTCAACGACAGGAAGAATAAAGTTTGGAACTGAATCGAATGGAGGATTTAAAAATATTACGATCACCAATTGTGTATTTGATTATTCGAGAGGACTTGCGCTTGAAACCGTGGATGGAGCATTGCTTGAAGATGTAACGATCTCCAACATCACCATGCATGATATCACCAATGCACCAATCTTTATTCGTCTTGGTGCCAGAATGAGGGGCCCCGATTCATTGAAGATGGGCACCTGTCGCAGGATCATCCTTAGCAATATCGTGGCATACAATGTTGACTGGAGGCATGGCTGTATCATCAGCGGCCTGCCTGGTTACGATATTGAAGATTTACAATTAAATAATATTCGCATCTATTATACGGGCGGTGGACCAAAAGATTCAGTCAATCGTGTTGTTCCCGAGTTTGAAAAAGATTATCCAGAGCCTTATCGGTGGAGAGTGATGCCTTCGTATGGTTTTTTCTTGCGTCATGTAAAGAATGTAAAAATGCAAAATGTGCAGGTCAGCTTTATGAAAGATGACCCTCGTCCTCCTTTTATTTTAGATGATGTTAAAGGAGCGATTCTTTACGATATACAAGCGCAGAAAACCTCGGATGCTTTTTATTTAATGCTGAAAAATGTGCAGGATATAAATATTCAGAAAATGAGAGGAGTGAAAGACCGTAATATTAAAAATACGGAGAGTAAGAAGTTATGAGTTATCGTTTTCGGGCTTGTAAAGTTACTTCTAAAAAAATCTTAAAAATGATTTTCAGAATTTTTAGCATAGTGCTTTTAATCTCATTATTTGCAGTATTTCCATCTGTGGCGCAATTAAAGACTGATTCTTCTGCTAAAGCTGATTCAGTTTCCAAACCAAAAACGGAAAGGCCTGCTGCAAGGGCGCCGATGCCTGAAATATTGCCGGGTAAAGGTCTTGCCCAGCATGATTTTATTTATACCGGTGAGTGGGATACCCGAAAGGATTCACAAACTATTTCTCTTATTCGCGGGGGTAAAGTTATTTGGACCTATTCCATTCCGAACAAAGACCATAATAACGTTTTGAGTGAATTCAGTGACTTACACTTACTTTCAAATGGAAATGTTCTTTATGCTTGCAAAACGGGAGCTGCTGAAGTAACGAGGGATAAAAAAATTATTTGGAGTTATGAATGTCCTTCAGGAACCGAATGTCATTCGGCCCAGCCCATTGGGTTAGATAAAGTTTTTTTATGCCAGAACGGAACGCCGGCAAAAGCTATGATCATCAATAAAAAAACAGGAAAGGTTGAAATGGAGCATGAACTACAAACGAAAAATCCTAACGATCCAAAATCTATTCATGGACAGTTTCGAAATATCCGGATGACTAAACAAGGAACTTACTTGATCCCGCATTTGAATTTGGGCAAGGTGATCGAATATGATAAGAATTGGAATGTTATTTTTTCTGCTGATGCTCCATCAGCCTGGTATGCCGAACATTTGAAAAATGGAAATACATTGATCAGCGGTAACCAGCATGGTTATGTAAGAGAAGTAAATCCAAAAGGAGAAATTGTTTGGGAAATAAACAAAGATGACCTGCATGGATTTCCACTTTATACTGTTCATCAGGTTGCAAGATTAGCGAATGGAAATACAGTGATCTGCAACTGGGGTGGTTTTCTTCGAAAAGAAGATTGGGATAAAGTGGTACAGGTGATCGAGGTAACACCGGATAAAAAAGTTGTATGGGCCTTGCATCAGTGGAAGAACCCTGATCTGGGGCCTTCTTCGTGCATACAAATTTTAGATGATAGATAAGAACTAAAAGGCACAAGGAACAAGACACAAAACATCGGCAATCGTGTGTACTCTGCGACTCCTTGGTAAAATAATTCAGAAAGATGAAAAGCATTATTCTAATCCTATTTCCTTTTTGCATTTTTCCTTATTCATTTGCTCAAACAAGTTTATCAAAGCAGAAAGACCGCTGGGCTATTCAACCTGATGGAAGCATTGAATGGAAAATAGATAACCAGCTGCCTCATGACGACCATATTGAAATGAGCGGCGAGAAGGTTTCATTATGGATACAATACGGTGTAGATACTTCTGGAAAGTTATCACTCAATCGCACGCTGGTATTTCCTACGTTCAGGCTGCTTCCCGTCAGAACTATAGCCAGCATGATGTACAATGTTACCGATAATGAGCTGCCAAGGATATTCATTAATGATAGATTGTTGAAAACCGGCGTTTACAATGCAGCCATTCAAACTGATCTTCCTGAAAAAGTAACCAGCATCCAGCATAAAGGCATTATGCGAGTGCAGAGTGAGTTGGGGAGAGACCAGTCCATAAAACTGATCCGCACTATTTTTCCTTCAACAAAGAAACCAATGGCCATCGAAAAACTTGTTTTCATCAATAATGGAAATCAGGCTGCGAAAATTGAAATTGAATATTTGAATAGAGAAACAAGACCCGCTGCCGATCGAACAACTCCGGTGCAACATAGCTTTTTTGTTTCTACGATTGGGGCAGGCATAAAAACAATTCAGCCTCGCGATTCGGCCATATTCGCTATCGTGTATCAAGCAACGAATGCGAACAACACATTTATTGATGCTAATATTAATGAAGAACTGAAAGCAAGAAAAGATCGCGTGCAACAATTTCTTTCATTTCTACAGCTTGAAACACCAGATACGATTTTAAATACTGCCTTCGCTTTTGCAAAAATTCGGGCCACCGAATCGATCTATAACACCAAGGGCGGTTACATGCACGGCCCCGGCGGGTTACGTTATTACGCAGCTATTTGGGCAAATGATCAAGCAGAATATGTGAATCCCTTTTTTGCTTTTTTGGGTGATGAGATCGCCAGCAAATCTGCAATGAATGCTTTTCGTTTGTTTGCTGGCTATATGAATGCTGATTATAAACCTATTCCTAGTTCTATCATTGCTGAAGGCGATGCGACTTGGCATGGGGCAAAGGATAGGGGAGATATGGCCATGATCGCCTATGGAGCCAGCCGCTTTGCACTCGCTTATGGAAATGTTGATTCAGCAAAAGTTTTGTGGCCGCTGATCGAGTGGTGTCTTGAATATCTAAAACGGCAACTAAATGATGAAGGTGTAGTCACGTCGAACAGCGATGAACTCGAAGGCAGGTTTCCTGCAGGCAATGCTAATCTTAATACCAGTTCGTTGTATTATGATGCAATGCGCTCAGCAGTAATGTTGGGAAAATTGCTTAGCAAACCGGCTGAACAAATAAAAAATTATGAACAGCAGACAAAAACACTTCGTACAAATATTGAAAGATATTTTGGAGGTACTGTCGAAGGTTTTAATACCTACCATTACTACAAAGGCAATGACACGCTGAGAGCATGGATCGCTACGCCATTAACGGTTGGCATTTTTGATCGAAAGCTAGGAACGATTGCCGCCTTATTTTCTCCAAGATTATGGACAGAAGATGGGCTCGCTTCACTGGCAGGAAACAAAACATTTTGGGACCGCTCTACTTTATATGGACTTCGCGGAGCTTTTGCTGCGGGAGAAACCGAAAAAGCCTTGACGTTTTTAAAATATTATTCTCAGCGGAGATTATTAGGTGAACATGTTCCTTATGCTGTCGAAGCTTATCCCGAGGGAAATCAGCGTCATCTTTCAGCAGAAAGTGGTTTGTATTGCAGGATATATATTGAGGGTATGTTTGGTATCAGACCAACAGGATTTAATTCTTTTGATATCACTCCGAGACTACCGCAAAATTGGAACAACATGGCATTGAGAAATATCCATGCATTTCAAAACCAGTTCGATCTCGAAATAGCAAGAACAGGAAAAGATAAATTGATGATTACGATAACAAAAGCTGGACAAAAGAAATCTTATACCATTAAAGAAGGTACAACACAAAGAATTCAATTGTGAAAATGAATTTTATGAAATCAATTGTGATATTATTTTTTCTAACAATGATGGCGGGGGATTGTGAAAAGAAGAGTTCATCAACTTCTTCAACAACGCCTCCACCAGCTCCGGTTGTAACTTATGGAGTAAAACTTGTTGCTGATGGGCCAGGCAATACTTACGAGCTGATCTCATCTGTGCTTGGCGGTGATCCCATGGAGGACCCCGATTGTGCGCATCCTTCATTTGGCAGACATGTAGCGGAAGTGTTTGATAACTCGTTAAATAAAAATGTATTTGCTTTTTATATTCATGTAACTCCTGATAATGATCGCTGCAACGGTGCAACCGATCGCCAGCGCAATGAGATCAAGACTTATGGCCCTTCACCAGATAATCTGAAAGGACAATTGAATGATACAGTTACTTATCGCTGGAAATTTAAGATCGATGCAGGTTTTCAACCTTCACCCAGCTTTACACACATTCACCAAATAAAAGCCGGAGATGGAACGAATGATGGCGCTCCGATCATTACGATCACACCTAGATATGGTAACCCTGATCAGTTAGAGATCATTCATACCGGCAATACCTCTGCGTCAACATTAGGAAAAGTAAAAACAGTTGATCTCGCTACCTTCAAAGGAACATGGGTTGAAGTAATTGAAAAAGTTATTTACAAAACGGCAGGTCATTATGAGATCAGCATTAAAAGAATGAGTGATGGGGCAGTACTGTTAACCTATAGCAATGACAATATCGACATGTGGCGTGATGATGCTAGTTTCTGTCGTCCCAAATGGGGAATTTATCGCAGCCTGAACAATGTTTCTTATTTGCGTGATGAAGAAGTTCGGTTTGCAGATTTTTGTATTGCTGAAGGGAAGGCGGTTTGCCCATGAACTGATTGAGGCATTGTGTTCTTTGCGGTTCGTCATGTCCTTTGTGGTCCATTTTAGTACCACAAAGGAAGAGGGTATTAAAAATTATTTATCAATTACTATGCGAAAAAATATTCTTGATCGCCGCCAATTTATTGAACAGCTTTCACTGACTATGGGTGGTTTATTACTTTCTCCCTCATTTCAATTCAGTGAACCGCGAAAGCTTGGTATAGCATTGGTTGGATTAGGCAGGTATAGCACCAGCCAATTGGGACCTGCATTAAAGCAAACTCAATATTGCAAATTAACCGGTGTTGTTACCGGCTCAAAAGAAAAAGGTGAGCAATGGGCAAAAGATTATGATTTTCCATCGAAAAATATTTACAGTTACGATACAATGTCGCAACTGGCAGACAATAAAGAAATAGATATTGTATATGTGGTTACTCCTAATGGTTTACATGCTCAACATGCTATTGCAGCAGCTAAAGCCGGCAAGCATGTGATCTGTGAAAAACCCATGGCCAATACCGTTGAGGAGTGTGACGCGATCATTGCTGCTTGTCATAATGCGAATGTAAAATTATCCATTGGCTATCGTCTTCATTTTGACCCATATCATCAGGAGCTGATGCGGTTGGCGAGGGAAAAAGATTTTGGCATTTTTACAAAAATGAATGGAGACCGTGGTTTCATAATGAGGAATAAAGTATGGCGTGCTGATAAAAAATTAGCGGGAGGCGGACCTCTTATGGATCTAGGTATTTATATTATTCACGGCGCATGCATGGCCGCGAATGGACAAGCTCCTTTAGCCGTTACCGCCAAAGAACATGAAAAAACAAAGCCGGAACTTTTCACTGATGTTGAAGAAGGAATTGATTGGTCGATGGAATTTGCCGATGGGGCAGTATGTAATGCAGTAACGAGTTATCAGCACAGTGCTGACCGTTTCAGAGCAGAAGGAAAAGGAGGATGGATTGAATTTAAAGAACATGCTTTTACTTATCGCGGCATGGTGGTAGAAACAAGTCGCGGGCCTTTGAATTTCAC
>DASYQS010000051.1:0-79889 GCA_036005185.1 Chitinophagaceae bacterium
GGGTAGCCGCTAAACGTATCATAAATTTTTTCATCCAGCTTGTTACCCGTAAAAACTACTTTGTCGCAATTTGTAACGATCACAAAATCGCCACAGTCAACGTGAGGAGTATAGTATGCTTTGTTTTTGCCACGAAGTACTGCAGCAATTTTAGCACACATACGTCCTACGGTTTGATTGGTACCGTCCACAACATACCAGTCGCGTTGTACGGTAGCCGCATTCGCATGTTTTGTTGTAAAATGTAATTTGCTCATTTTTTGACTTTTAGTTGTTAGCCTTAATGTAGAACTAACGCCGATTAAAAAATTGAAACAGTTGAGCCATCCCTCAACATGTTTCCCAACCCCAGGCTTAAACTTTAATTCTCAGACCTTTGAAATTGGGGTCGCAAAGATAGGTTGAAACAAAGTTGATTGCCAAAATTTAATGAAGGAATTTTTGATCGAACCTTTACAATATACTGATTTTCAATAAAAATTTTGACATAGTTTTAAGATACCCGCAATTTAAAGCAGGTGAGTTTGAATAAAATTGACACTGGGTTATTAAGAGGAATGTATAATAGCTAAACAATTTCTATTTCATACTTAATAATTATTGCTTTATAGGCAGTTTAATAACGGTAAAAGAAAGAGGCTTAATGTTAGGTCAATCTTCCTCCTCTTTACGCCAAAGAAGAAACAACTGGCGCTATTACGAGTGGCGCATCCAATGAATTTTATTTGTTCGAGTGCCCCAGTCAAAACTGTTACTGTGCCTTGTTGAGATGAATTTTTTGTTCCTTCAAGAAGAAAAGAAGTTGTCTTTTCTGTAGCAGAGATATTTACAATTTTAATGATTACTTCATTTTATAATTCACAAGTCAATTACAATTTTCGTCGATAAAAAAGTTTAAGGTAAGTTAAGGCGATACACAAATGTAAATCAACCGTATATTGCTTAATAAAGAATTATCAATGGCAACACATAACCTCGGCCGTACAAATTTCGGCGATCCAAAAAATACAGGCAACTTAATGACGATAGAAGAAGCTCATCAATTATTAAATGATTGGGTGCCTAATGAGCGTCTTCGTTTGCACATGAAACAAGTTGCTGCTTTGATGAAAGCATGGGCCATTGAAAAAGAAAATGCTGATGAAAAAACTGCATTAAAATGGGAATTGGCCGGATTACTCCATGATGCCGATTGGGAAAAATATCCGGATGATCACTGCAGGATCATTATTGAAGAATTGGAACAAAGAAATATTGACCCTGAAGTTATTCACTGCATCGCTTCACATGGTCCAAGATATTTTGGAGTTGAGCCCGAAAGCAACATGGAAAAAATGATCTATGCTTTTGATGAGCTTTCGGGATTTGTTCATGCTTCTGCACTGATACGTCCCACTAAATATGAGGGCATGGATGTAAAAAGTGTAATGAAAAAATTAAAAACCCCGTCTTTTGCTGCTCAGGTAAGTCGTGATGATATAAATGATGCAATATCAAGGATTGACATAAGTCTTGAAGAACTTATAGGGTATATCATTGAGTACCAAAAAAATATTGTCTGAAATTGAGTTTCACATAAATCTCCTTCATTTTTTAAGAGCTTGTTAAACCTCATTGTGTAAGCAAAGTCACAGAAATTGCTTATTCTCCAATCCCTCTGTAAAGGACTATTCAATTAACCGAAAGTGTATTTTATGAGGAAGTTTTACTCTCTCCTTGCCGTTTTATTGTTTGTTCTTGTAAGTTCGCCAGCTAATGCGAAGACGGTTGAAGATAGCTGCCGTGCTGATTTTGAAAGAGTTTCTTCAACCACAATTAATTTATTAACTGCAGGCTTTCGTGCACTACCTTGGATCAATAACGACAAAAAACCGGAACAGATCTGCTGGAATTTTGGCGATAACCATGATACCTGTATTAACTACGACCCAACACTAAGCAACAACTATTACGTTGCCCATACCTATGCAAATGCTGGTGTTTATAATGTTTGTGTAAGAATAAAATACCAGGGAGGATGTGTTGCTGAGAAATGCAAGTTGCAAACAGTAGGTGAACCAGATAATTGCACCGCCGACTTTGAAGCCGGCCTTATCAGCTCAACTCTGCTGGGTCGTCATTTTACAGCTATTCCATGGAACAATCATAATAAAAAGCCAGTTTTTATCTGCTGGAAGTTTGGTGACAACCATGACACCTGCATTCAATACTCGAACACCTTTACGGGACCTTATAGCGTTAATCATATTTATAAAGAACGCGGTCAATACGAAGTATGCGCAAGAATAGTTTATGACGGTGGCTGCGAAGCCAAAAAATGCAAGATCATTCAGATAGGAGAAGTCAGTGACAGTTGCCGCGCAGATTTTGAGAGAATTCCAGCCTCATCAACAAACCCGTCACTTGTTTATTATCGTGCACTACCTTGGAATAATCATGAAAAGAAACCGGCCCGTATTTGCTGGAGTTTTGGAGATGGAAAGGATACATGCATTTCATATTCCGAAAATTACACAGGATCATATGTTGCAGGTCATCATTATGATCGTTCAGGCATTTATGAAGTTTGTGTAAAAATTAATTATTATGGCGGTTGCGAGGCCAGAAAATGCAAACTGATAAATATCTTTTTATATAACATTGACTGCCGTGTTCATTTGTATGAAATAGTTCCATCAGTTACAAGCCTGCAAAGAGGATTTTATTTCGTTTCTTCAAATGATATTAGGCCAACTCGTATTTGCTGGAATTTTGGAGACGGAACAGATACTTGTATAACTGTTGAGCCCAACGCAACGGAAATACCACATGCTATCAAGCATACATATCCCGCCCCGGGCGCTTATCGTGCTTGTGTAAAAGTATTATTTGCGAATGGATGTACAGCAAGTGATTGCCATGAAGTGTCCATACGAAGCTTTACAGATATGTGCGGTGGTTATTATACTGATTCGTTAATCGATTCCCATACCTATTTGTTCAAAGGATTTAGTATTCACAAACCCGATGATAAAGTTGTTGGCTACAGATGGACATTTGGCGATGGATCTTCAGGTGTGGGAGAAAAGATAACCCACGCTTACAATGTGGCCGGCGTATATAGAGTTTGTTTGTTCATCAATACGGAAAAAGGTTGTGAAACTAAAATATGTAATGATGTGAGGGTTGCAGGGACAACTCAATCAACATTGCAATTAACCCCGAATCCGGTTATTAATGTTCTGCATGCTTTGTTTTATTCAACACATAATGAATCAGTAAAAATCAAGATCATTAATTCGAATGGAGTAGTTGTGAGAGAATATACACGTACAGCAGTTGTTGGTGCAAATGGTTGGGAGTTTGACCTCTCAGGTCTCGTATCCGGAGTCTATTCATTTGTGGTGCAATCGCCTAATCAGTTTGCAGCTGGGATTTTCTTTAAGCAATAATCTTTCTTTACATAAGGGCTAATAAGCAAAGCCGTTCTGCGAGAGTGGAGCGGCTTTTTCATAAAATGCAAATCATCCAATTCGTCAATTGTTTTTCACTAACTGGATGAGGATTTTGTATTGACCTCGTACAACCGCCTCATCGGCGTCTTTAATTTCCAAAATCGATTTGTCTTTATTCAAAATATTAACAGCCGTTTCATAATATGGAGTCAATCGTGCGCTGCTCACTAAGGTTATTCTTGCATACTCTTGATTGATTAATTCTTTTATTTCTGTTCCGATCAATAATCCACTGAGGTAATAATAATTTTCTTTTTTTGTGAACTTGTTGAACAGATGATTTGTTCGCACTAAGAAGCTGCTATGCAAAAGATTTAAATGTATGTCGTTAACTCCTTTTTCAAAGGCCTTTCGGTTTTCGGCATCTTGCAAGCCAGTTCCTTCTTCTACACTATCAGACAGAATGCTTTTTTTTGAAAGCAATTCAAAAAATTCTCCCGTCATATACGTCTTAACCTTTATTGCCTTACTTTGTTTTACTATGATGTGTTTTGAATGTGTCCCCGGAAAAATAAAAATTTGTTCACCGTCATCATCTTGAAAACAACCTGCTAGTTGTGTTTCCTCACCTCGCACCGCATCATCTATTGTTTTTCCCCCTGATATAATTATAACCTTAGGAAAATCACGAATAGATTCAATTACGTCTATTGTAAGATCAGAACCATCAGCTGAAAAAGGAAACTCCTTATACGGTAACTCCATTATTCCTATTGATGAGGAAGCCATTCCAGAAATAATCAGTGGTAATTCATCCAAAAAAATATTCGTTTTGTTTTTGAGCAATTTGACATGCTGCCGAATAACAGCGAGATAAAAAGCCATGCGGTTTTCTTTCGGTTTTCCGCTTTGCTTCCATAATTCATAAGTTGCGATTATCCCTTGTTCCGATTTCTGTTCTGCAATAATTGTCAAGGGTAATGTCTCTACAACTCTTAACCTGAATGAAGAAGTTCCCCAATCACAACTAAGAAATCTTTTCATTGTTTATTTTTTTATACAATGACTTTTTTTGTTAGCAAACCTTTTAAGAAACGGCTTGAACAAACTTTCGGGCAGTTTCCGTTATTTGTTTTAAATATTCTTCGTTAAGTTTTTGTTTTGTGTTTACAAGCGCTGTTCCAATACCAAAGGCAATAGCGCCAGCTTTTTGAAATTCAAGAATATTTTCAACAGTAATACCGCCCGTAGGCATCATTGGAATATGAGATAAGGGGGCATGAATAGCCTTAATGTAACTTGCATTTGAGGCTGGAAAGATTTTAATGATATCGCCGCCGCTGGTATAAGCATTTACCACTTCAGTTGGTGTATAGGCACCAGGAATGCTGACTGCGCCAAGATTTTTTGTTGCTATTATTGTTTCGACATTTAGATTTGGTGAAATAATAAATTTTGCACCTGCTTCAATAGCAGTTTTAGCTTCATCAGCATTTAAAACAGTCCCTGCTCCAATAAGCATTTTGTTACTTAGCTTATGGGAAAGCTCATCAATAACAGATAACGCATTGGGTGAATTGAGGGTGACTTCCAGAATATTTACACCGCCTTGATGCAGAGCATTTGCAATATTCAATACATCTGCAGGATCAGCGCCACGAACAATAGCTACTATTTTATTTTTGAGGATATGGGATAATACAGTCATGAATCATTTTTCATTTGATAGCGCCAAAAGTTGCAGGATTAATTGTATATCAGCAGAGGTCTTAGACCTTGATGTTAAGATAAAAATACTAAGGACCGCCCACAAGGAACGGTCTTTTAAAATTTATTAAGAAACACAACGATTATTGAACACTAAACTTATTGGTTACAAAATTTGCAGTTATTTTATAAGAAGCAGAAGTTGGAGGCCCAGGAAAATTATCGCTCAGATCATAACCAAAACTACCTCCAGCCCAAAGACCCGTAAGAGAATTATTTGCTACTGCAAATTTGTGGCTCCAGTCCCCATTAACTGGTAAAAACAAATATTGTTTACCTCCAGTCAAAGGCAATGTTATTTCAAATACTGAAGAATTAAGTCTCGTAAATTTTTGTGAAGGCACCGGCACAGGGTTGGTCCAGCCTCCAGCGGTAGCATCCCCTACTATATACAAACTGTCTGGCAATATACCTGAATAAGATGAGACCGAAAACTTGCCTAACTGGAAGTCTGCAATTATTTTATATAGCCCTGTCGTTGCTGGGCCTGGAAAATTATCACTTAAATCATAGCCAAAATCTCCACCCTGGCTAAGACCTGCAATGGAATTATTAGCAACAGAATATTTGTGACTCCAATCACCGTTGACTGGCAACAATAAATATTGCTTTCCACCAGTCAATTGAAATACTCCTCCCCAAGTTGTTTCATCAAGCCTCGCTAATTCCTGACTTGGCACAGGAACAGGATTAGTCCAACCACCCGCAGTAGCATCTCCTACAATATAAAGTTTTCCGGAAGTTGGTAGGGGTACTTTAGGAGGAATTTTGTAAGGGGTCATTTTGATCTTAACTGTGTTGGAAACGAGCCTATCATTATTATTAACATAAGATGAAGTAACTCTCACATCCATATCAACCGGTACATTAAATGCATAACCGTAGCCCAATAAAATATTATTGAGTTCTTTTGCCGTAAATGAAGTACTTAAATTTTTTGTTACCACCTTTATAACCTCCTTTGCAAAATTTCTTCCCGTTGAATCTATTTCAATAGTATATTTCATGTTACCAGAATCAGTCGGATAGTTCGGGAATGTCCAACTCAAGGTTAAAACTGTTTTATTTGAATCTGCAGGGGCTGGAGCAACTGTTGTTGTTGAAGCTGTAAGCACCGTGGGAGTACCGCTTCCGTAATAGGGAAGATTTGCCGCTTTCTCACAAGCAATTATACTCACAATAACCGTTATTGATAAAAGAAAGAAATTAAAAACAGATCTCATAAAAATTTTTATTAATTGTGAATTACAATTTTGTTACTGTAAATTTTCCCCTTTGGAAATCCACCTCGATTTTGTAATTGCCACTCACCGCTGGGGCTAGTAAGTCCCCTCCGTTAGCGCGAAAATCATCGCCATTCACATCGTTCGTGTTATTTGATCCAACACCACCATACTTGGCTCCCCAATCTCCATAAACCGGAACAAATAAATATGAACCACCACCCGTTAAAGCAATACTCGATAAAATATATAATGTTGGGCTTGTTTGAGTAAATTTTTGACTTGTCAATTCAGCGGCAGGGCTTCCCATCCAGCCACCAGGAGTAGCACTGCCTGTAATATATAGTTTACCGGATGCAGGAGGTGCAACCTTCGGAGGAATAGCGTAAGGCGTAGTTACAAACTTTAAAACATTTGAATACAGAGGTACTGCACTTCCAATCGCTGATTTTATTCTCATCTCAATATTATGAGACACAGCGGTAATTAGCTGCAGCTGATTTAACAAATAATCATTGAGGTCATTTTGTGTAATAGAAAGACTAAGATCGCTGGTTATAGAAATTATTTTTTTCTTAGGATTAGTAAAATTGGCACCTGTTGTATCAATTTCCAATTGATAGTTTACATTTTGGGAACTAATGCCGGTAGTAAACTTGTAATCAGGATTTGTCCATGTAAGTTTTACTGCCTCCTGATCCTTGGTGGCAAAAGAAAGAGGAATCGTTCCAGTACGGGAGGAAGTTAGGGCAGGCGGATTTCCACCTTCATAATAAACTTTATTTTCCTCTTTAGTACACGATGAAACAAGAATAACCAGAGCAGAAGACAAGGTTATGAGCAATCTATTTTTCATATGCAATTAATTAAACGTTATTAATAGCCTGTGTTTTGTGTGAGGTTAGGATTTGCTGTTCTGTTAGCAGCAGGTATCGGAAAAATATTGTACTTGCCATCTACAGCAGTACCGGATGGTACTCCTCCTTTCCATGGCCATAAGTAAGTTGCTGTGGTAAGTAGTCCATAGCGTATTAAATCAGTGCGTCTGTGGGCTTCCCAAAACAACTCTCTGCCTCTTTCGTCCAAGATAAAATTCAGTGTTAGCTGAGAAGAATTAATATTCCCGCTTGTATTTCCATAAGCTCTTGTTCTTATTAAATTTATATAATTTAATACTGTTGTTGCATCTCCACCTGTGCCGCCTCGCAAAACTGCCTCCGCATAAATCAAATACATTTCCGATAACCTGAACACTGGAAAATCCACGTCTGAAAAATTAGCATTGATATCAGAGATTGGTCCACCATCCGAGCGAATATTTTTCCATTTATTCACGTGTAAGCCATTTTCAAAATTGCTGACATCGCTGATAGACATCTGGGACGGTGTTGCCTTATACTTGGAAGTATAAAAAGCTACGCCTCTTTTATCGCCGGTTGTATCTATATTGCCCGATCCATCCTTCGGAAATAAATTTCCTAACGCTAAAGTGGCGCGATATCCATTCCAACCTCCCCCTACGCCATATTCATTATGATCATCACCACAAGCGGCATGTACAAAGAATGTAGTGTTCCCATACGCCTGTGTACGCAAACCATCACAGTTTATAGCAAACATAAACTCGTCTTTACGCTTATCATTATCAGCCATGAATAATTGACCGTATTTTGGTTGTAATGAATACCCGGCGGCAATTATTTTTTTAGCATAGGTGATAGCTTCTGTGTATTTCGCAGTACCAGTATAGACTTGTGCGTTCAGGTACAAACGTGCCAGCAATGCCCATGCAGCGCCTTGATCTACTCTGCCATACTCAATGGTTTTTACCGGAGCAAGCTCACCGTCAATTGCTTTTAATTCACTCTCAACAAATGAAAATAATTCAGACCTGCTTTTTTCACCAGGCAGTTCAGTGCCTATTAAATTTGTTTCATCAATAAAAGTAGATTTACCAAAAAGGTCAATCATTACCCAGTAATTGAATGCACGAAGAAAACGAGCCTCTGCTCTTGATTTTTTTATATCGGCTGCGTCATTCCCTGTTATACCTCTTGATGCTAATTTCTCATCGGTAGACTCTCTCATGTATTCATTAATCAGGGTTACATCATAAATAAGCCTTGCATATATACCTTTCAAAAACGGATCTGCACTTGTCCATTTTAAATCATGAAAATCATGAATTGTTTGGTCATTCCATGCTACTACTGCTTCATCGGTTGGCAGCTCTTCGCAATTAAAAAGCATTCTTATAAAGGCCACTTGCGACCCTTCATCAAGGCCACCGGCTATATCTGGCTGTCCTGCGGGACCCTGATTGCCTGTAATGGATAAGGTGCCATATATTTTTGCCAGCACACTTTTGTATCCAGCAACTGTTGAATAGGTCTTCTCAGGAGTGAGATCGTTTTGCGGAAATAAATCAAGCTTTTTTTCGCACGATGTAAAACCTGAAACAACTGCAAATGCTATGACTAAATTTTTTATGGTTCTATTTTTCATATAATTCAACCGTTTAGTAATAATTAGAAATCAAAATTTAATCCCAAAGAAAATATGCGAGGACGGGGATAGATTGTATATGTAACCCCTCCGTCTGAAGAAATTTCCGGATCCAAGCCTTTATAATTTGTAATTACAAATACGTTTTGAATACTTCCGGTAATACGTAGGGTGGCTTTGTCTTTAAACACTTTGCCGGCATTGTATCCTAAATTAATATTGTCCAGTCTGAAGAAAGAAGCGTTCTCGATATAATAATCGGATAGATATTCATTTATGTTGCTTCCCGTAAATCTTGTAGTTAAATAAGAGCGGGAACCATTCTGAATAAAGTTAAGAGGATTCTTCAAAGCTCTTAGTGTTCCATTATTTGAACTAAATTGATTATACAAATAGTTACCAAAGGAACCATGACCTGCTAAACCAAAACTCCATTTTTTGTAAGTGATCTGGGTATTAGCTCCCAGCAACCAATCAGGTGCAGGTTTTTTGTAGAAATACCTATCAGCATCAGAAATCTGGCCATCGCGATTGATATCTTCAAATAATCCATCAATCGGAGCTCCAGTTGATTTATCATAAACTTGTTTGAAAACATAAAAAACATTCGGTGCATAACCAACGGCATATTTTCCAATATAGTTAGTTAAACCACCACCAACTCCATTTACATCAATCCCTTTAAAATTAGGATCAGGTTGTTTCAACAAGTTGGTGATTTTTGATTTATTGTATGTAACATTAAAACCAAAATCCCATGAAATGATTTTGTTTCTTATAGGAGTTGTATTCAAAGTAAATTCAACACCTTTATTTTCCATATTTCCTACGTTAGTCAAAAGAGTTATATCAAAATTAGAACCTGGTGCTACTGGTATTACACTCAAGAGATCTTCAGTCTTTTTCACATAAACATCAATTGATCCAGAAATCCTGTTTTTTAAAAACCCAAAATCTAACCCAAGATTAGAGGTTGTCGTTGTTTCCCACTTAATATCTGCATCATAAGCAGCAGGTCGCAAAAAGCTGTAAAAAGTATTTCCAAACTGATACTGTGCTGAAGAATTACTTTGGGAATATCTTGGCAAGTATGGATATAAATTACCTATGTCCTGCTGGCCTGTAATACCCCATCCTAAGCGGAGTTTTAAATCACTCACAACATCACTGCTTCTGAAAAAGTCTTCCTTCATTTTCCATGCGACTGCAACTGAGGGAAAATAACCAACACGTGTATCAGGAGAGAATTTTGAGCTGGCATCTCTGCGTATAGACGCCGTAAGCAGATATTTATTTGCCAATGTATAGTTCAATCTTCCCAAATATGACTCAAGACGATACTCAGGCTTGTCTGTAAGAAATGTTGGTTCTGAGCCGGCTATTGTATCTTTCTTTTGTGGTTTGGATGGATCAACAATAGCTCTATAACTTAAGTTTGGAAAGTTAGTGACATGAGTTACAAAATCCTGATAGCTATGAGTAACAAGTACGTCTAATTTGCTTTTGATGACTTTTAATTCTTTTGTATAAAACAACGAAACGTCAGCCAGCGTATTTTCTTTTTTCTGTTCATAATGAACCCGCTTTCCACCTGTTTTATAATCGGTAGCTAAAAGCGAATCGGTATTATCGTCGCCCTCACCTTTGGCGTTATCTATACCCACATTTACTAAAACATGCAAATCTGGAAAAACATGGAGCTTATAATCCAGTTGTATATTTCCAATAACCCTGTTTACTTTAGACGTATTATGTCTAAGCTCCAATAAAGCCAGGGGGTTTCGAGTAGCAAGGTCAATAGGTTTTGTATCGGCCTGCAGCCATTCATAGTAACCTCCATATTTATTGCTTGCATATACAGGTTGAGTCGGATCGAAAGAAACTGCGGCACCTACAGCTCCGTCATTGGCAAAACGATTCTTGGTTTGGCTGGCTTTTACGGCAAGATTTACAGACAGATGATCATCCAAAAATTTGGGCGATAAATTTAAAGAGGCGGAATAGCGATCAAATTTATCTGTTTTTAAAATTCCTTCCTGGTTATAATAGCCCAGTGATATGCGTACAGGTATATTTTTAAAAGCCCCGCTGGCGCTCAAATTGTTATTTGTTCCAAACGCTTCTTGGTAAATCTGGTCTTGCCAATCTGTATTTTCTTTGCCTAATAAATTTTTATAAGTGTTATTACCGGTTGCTACAGCATCTGCAGTAATAATATTTCTTATTTCATCGCCACTTAAAAGATCTACTTTGCTGGAAATAGTTGAAACTGAAAATAGCGTATTGAAATTAAATTTGAATTTGCCGTTTGTGCCTTTTTTTGTGGTAATGATCAATACCCCATTAGATGCCCTAGAACCATATAGTGCAGTTGCAGAGGCATCCTTCAAAACACTTATCGACTCGATATCATCGGGATTAATTGTGTTTAAATAATATGAGGAGCCAGGTATTGGTCTTCCATTAGCGCCATTACTTTCTACGGGTACACCATCTATTACAATCAGCGGGTCATTACTTGCATTTAATGAAGCCCCGCCTCTGATACGTATTTTACTGCCACCACCCGCTGATCCGCCAAAGGTTGTAATTTGTAAACCAGGCACTTTCCCAATTAAGAATTGTTCGGAAGATCCGATATTTCCTTTTTGAAAATCTTTTGAGGAAACAGATGTAACTGATCCTGTTAGATCACCTTTTTTTCGTGTACCATACGCCACCACTACTAAATCACTCAGTGTAGAAGCAGATGTTTGCAATGAGACATTCATTGCATTACTTGCAGGAATAGGAATTTGCTGAGTAGTAAAACCAACTGAAGTAAAAATAAGCGCATCAACAGATGAAGGCACAGCTATTCTAAAGCTGCCATCAGTTGCCGTTTGCGTGGCTGTACGGGTTCCTCTTGCCGTTACTGTAACGCCAGCAATACCATTGCCAGTTGAATCAGTTACTCTACCTGTTACTACGCGGTCTTGCGCAAAACTTAGCTGCGAGAATAGCAGCATTGCCGGCAAGAAAATCGATTGAAGCAGTTTTCTGCATGACATAAGCAATCATTAAGCGTTTTGATGAATCAATTTTCTAATAAACTAATGTGTATAAAGAACACAATGATAGATATTTTTTAACTTCCGAAAAAATTTAATTTAAAGGATAAGAGTTATTCTGGCTGCCTTTTGAATTAACCGATTTAAGTAATAATGCCATATATTTTTTTGTCATAATTCCAGCCTTAGATTTGAGATTTCAGGTTTCGAGGGGGTAATCAGAAACTATATTATAAGACATCGGATTGTCATGCAAGGCTGCGTGCTTCGGGCTGACTTGTCTTCTTTTTTGTTTGCTTTTTTTGCGTCTGTGATTTAGCCTTATATAATTTTCCAGGTCGATGTGGGACGTCTTCCTCCATCTCATCTAAATCAATCAGCCAATCCTTATGGGCTATTTTTTTCCGGAAATTACGCCTGTCGAGCCCAACTCCTAATATGGCCTGGTAAAGATCCTGCAACTCCCTTAGTGAAAATTTTTCCGGTAATAAATTAAAAATGATTGGATGTTCCATCACTTGTTCCCGTAAACGCTCCAAGCTCCTATCCAAAATTTTTTTGTGATCAAATGCAAGTTTTTTTATTTCATTTACTTTATGCCAATGCAATTCATTATGCGTCAGTTTAAGCTTATGATGCTTAATGTCAATTAATGAATAATATGCAATCGTTATTACCCGGCCGGAAGGATGACGGCCAATATTTCCGAATGTATGCACTTGATCAAGATACACATCATCCATGCCTGTTCTTTCTTTTAATACACGGTATGGTGCACTTTCTATATCTTCATCTGTACGTACAAGATCGCCGAGCAATGACCATAACCCTGTAAACTCTTCAAGATCTGATTTTATGAGAAGAACTTTCAGCTCTTTATTTTCATATCCAAAAATTACGCAGTCAACAGAGACAGCTATATTGAAATAGTCGAGGTGACTGATCTTTTCGATCTCAGCCGTTTTTAGATTAGCGAGTTTAGCCATGGCAGTGGTTGCTTGGGTTAAAAATAACTTATTTTAAAATAAATTTTATTGTTCTTACTGATGTTTTAGTGTTTACTCTTAATAGATATATACCAGCGGAAAACTTCTTATTGTTTTCAAAGTTGAGAGTGTGAAGTCCTCTTGATAAAAATCCTGAATATATATCTTCTATTTTTTGTCCTGTTGAATTCAACAGATCAATTTTTACATTACCGCTTTCTGCAACGGTAACATCAATATTTGCATTTTTTATTACCGGATTTGGATTGATTTTAATAAATAAATTATTGCCGGGTGCATTTATTGATATAACCAGTGTAGCAATTGTACTGACCACATTCCGATTTAAGTACACATGGTACTCCCCAGGTTGCAATGTTATATTCTGTGAAGCTCCGGTTGAATTAAATATACTTCCATCTATATAATCATACCAGGTTCCTGCATTTTGAAATGTAACATTTTCTGATTGAGGTGTCACATCAAAATTTCCTATTACACAAATTTTGGAAGTATCAGTGGTTATCTGGAGCCACTTAAAACCGCTGCCGAGGCTATAATTAATTTGATTGGTTGTAAATACATCTTTATATAATGAATGAAATCTTAGTTTGATAAGTTCGGCATACACATCGTGTAATCGCTTCCGCTGAATATTCTGCGAATAATCCCAGCGAATAGGCTTAGGATCTAACTTTTTATTGCAATCTCCACCTTCTCCATTAGTCGATTGATAACAGCGGGAATAGTCGTACCCCAGTTCTCCAAATTCCCAAATCATTTTCGGACCAGGGATAGTAAGCATAAAGGCAGCTCCAAGTTCCATTCTTTTTAATGCAGTTGCCGTGTCTTTCACATTATAGCTTCCTGATGAGTTACCATACTTTATGTTTTTAAAGTTAACACGTTCTTCATCGTGACTTTCCATGTAAGTAACAAGATGGGGTTTTGTCCACCCTCGAGCAGTGTAAATTCCCCGATCAAAATTCCAAGTACCTCCGCTGGGGCTTGGAGTTGAATAACCCATGGTTGCCTGAGCATAGTTATCATTTAAATTACCCCAAACCAGCATGCCACTATCTGATAATTCTTTTTCTTCTACGTTGTCACAAAAATGTTCCAGTATTACATAGGCATTCGCATCAACGGTTTTGATGGCATTTGCATAACCATTTAAAATTGCAATGCGGCTAGCGTCATAAGCGAAAAAAGCACTATCATTCGATGAAGGTTTTTGAGTAAGCCCTTTCGAAAAATCAAAGCGATACCCGTCAATTTTATATTGAGTGATCCAATGTTGCAACACGCGACCAAAAAAATATTTTGTTACCAAACTCTCATGATTAAAATCATCTCCAAACCCAAAAGCATGCGGCGCCACAGGATTGTACCAGGGATTATTCGCCGCTGGTCTATTATTAGCTCCGTCCCAATATAATTGAGCCAGAGGCGACAAACCATAAGTATGGTTCATTACAATATCCATTATTACGGCCATTCCTTTTTTATGGCATGAATCAATAAATCGTTGCAGTGTGATTTTGGGACCATAGTATTTATCAGGAGCAAAATAAAAGTCAGGATTATAACCCCAACTGCTGTTTCCTTCAAACTCATTAAAAGGCATTATTTCGATTGCATTTATTCCAAGATTTTGCAAGTAAGATAATGTATCACGCAAAGTGTTCCAGTCGTGTGCGGCTAAAAAATCTCTCACCAGCAATTCATAAATGACGAGCTTTCTTTTGTCGGGCTTCGGGAAATTATTCACCTGCCAATTGTATTGTGGCGAAGCCGTTTGTAAAATGCTCACTATGCCAGTTGTTGAACCAGTGGGATAAGGTTTGAGATTAGGATAAGTTGAAGAGGGGATACTGGCATCATTAGGATCTAAAACCTTTTCAGTATAAGGATCTGCAATTCTTAGCGAGCCATCAACCAAATATTGAAAAGCATATTCTGTTCCCGGCGTTAACCCTGTTATTCGAATCCACCAATAATTGCCATCTGGTGTTTTGTTCATTTGATATTGCGATTGCTCTGTCCAATTGCTTCCAGCAAACTCACCAACTACCGACACACGATTTTTTGAAGGCGCATATAGCACAAGTGTTGCTGCTGTATTATCATTTTCATAATTAATTCCATCCTTGACACCAGCAGGAAGCGGTGCAATCGTAATTCCACCTGTGATAAAAAATTTAATAGTATCTTTTTTTGCAGTAGTTCCATCGTTTGCCTCTGCAACAATTTCTGTATTACCTCCTGTGGTAAGAGTTGGGTTAGCTGTAATAGTGGTTACATTGCTTGCTGTTTGAATTTCTGCTCCATTCAGATACAGTTTCATTGCCGAAGGTTTATTTGCAATGGCAACGAGATTGATATTGTCTCCAACCGCTTTTGTTAAAGGTTCGGGTTGTGGAATATAAAGAGGTTGAAATAAAGGATCAGTAAATCGAATCGAAACAGAACTATTATCATAAACCGGCACATACATATCACTCCCATTGGTATTTGCCAGCTTTTTGGAGCCATCGCCATTTCTAAAAAGAATAGCAATCTTTTGAATGTGTTCACCCGAAGTTTTTATTTTGAAAAAACTATCAAGCCTGCCCGCAATGGTATAAGTCCATTTATTATTTCCAATATAAGTGCAGTGTGCAGTATCGTTTGTTGTTCCCCAGGCAAATCGAACATAACGCCAATCTGATGAGCTCGTGCTAAGATTTGTTATCACTCCTATATGAACATATACATCTGATGTCGTAGAGTAATTCAATAGCCCCTGATTGCCCTTCGTTGCATCCGCTGTGATCACGACGTTACTTGCCGCATCATTTTCTACAGGAAATGAAGGAGTCCAGCTTAATAACTGTGCTCTTAGAAGAGAAAAAAAGAATAGGAATAATAAAAGGAATGCGATCTTCTTCATAGCAAGCCATTAAATCGTTTCAGTCTTCCTTCCGCAATAAAATAGCTGAGTGATTCTGCAAAAGGGAACGTAAGATAGCAAATATGTACTTACAACACATTAAATCTTCTTTCTTTTTTTGAAAAATGAAGCGGTGGCATGGCTAGTTTATAGCAGTTAAGACATGAAGGTTCGCTCGGCTGCTGTTATATTGCTAATTTTCCTTAATCATTTGGATGTAACTGGTATTTATTGATAAGCGCAAGTAATACTCCATTGGTCCAGCCGAATCCGTCTTGGCCTCCATATTCTCCACCTCCTGCCTCAAGATGTGTATCAGCCACGTTATATTTTTCCATCAGTTTACCCGTTCTTTGAAATACATCTGCATTTAATTTCACCCAACGCTGTGCAATATCTCTAGCTAGGGTTGATTGCCCGCATCTTTCTAATCCCCAAATGGTCATCCATTCAAGCGGAGCCCAGCCATTTGGTGCATCCCATTGCTGGCCTGTATTATTTTCTGTTGTCTGTATTCCTCCCGCTTTGAGCAGTTTCCTTTTTAGCATCGAAGTTGCCAGTGTACATTTCTGGTTGAGGGCTGAAGTTTTTTTAAAAATACAAAAGGGATACATGCCCGCAGGAGTTACGACTCCATTTTGTTTTTGCTTTTTGAAATCATAATCGGTGTAATAATTCAATTGTTTATTCCAGCAATATTTATCAATGGCTGCTGACCGCTTTGTCGCTTTTTGCAAATACATGGAAGACATAAGAGCATCACCTGAAAGTTTCTTCGCTTTTGAAATAGTATATTCAAGACTTAATAATAAGCTGTTTAGATCAACAGGAATAGTATTAATGACCTCAATCGTTGTAATATTTTTTTTGTCGGCAAACCACCGGCTACTGAAATCAATTCCACTTTCTGCGCCTGCCCGGAGATTACGATACATCTCTTCTTTATTTCTGCCAGATTTTTCCGCTGTTGCCACATCCTCTTTAAATCCTTCAGGTCTGGGAGTAGCAGCATCATCCCAATAACGATTTAATGTCACTCCATCTTTCATTTTCACTACTCTTCTATATGACTGCCCTGGTTTTAATTTTTCACCTCCTTCCATCCAAAAATTATATTCTTTTTCTAATGCTGGCAAAAAAGCAGGATAAACATCATCCCCTTTTATGGAGGCAAGCAGGTCAACCATCAAGGAAAAAAAAGGTGGCTGCGAGCGACTGATGTAATAGCTACGATTACCATTTGGAATATGTCCATAAGTATATATGAGATAAGCAAAATTTTTCACCATATTTTCTATCATCTCCACCTCACCACTTTCCTTGAGGCCAAGCATGGTGAAATAAGAATCCCAGTAATAGATTTCACGAAATCTACCGCCAGGAACTATATATGCATTTGGTAATGGCAATAATGAACTGCCATTCACAGCTGAATCAGCTTCTCTTTTCAGCACATTCCAAAGGTTTTTGATATGCATTACTACATCTTTTTCCTTGGTGATGTAATTAAGCTGCGGCGTTTTGGGTAAATCAAAATTCCCAGTAACAAATTCATCCAGTCTAAACCGAATAGCTGGATTATTTTTCATGGTGAGATAGTCTTTTACAATTTCTTTTGGATCTCTTTTAGGAATGCAATCAGGAAAGGTTTTGCTGTCAGGAAAAATATGTCGCATTTGAACATCAGTAAACAACTCGCCATAAATTTCGGCAGGAGTTTGTACCTGTTGTTGAGCGGAAATATTAAAAACAACAACAAAAGCAAGCAGTATCGATATGAATTTTTTCATGAATCGAATATAAAAAATAAAACACCAGCATTTAGAACCGGTGTTTTAAAATAAAAATAATTAGTGTTTATAAACGAAAAGTTAGTCCAGCGCTTACCAAGTAATCTGCAAAAGCGGCATCGCCTTGTTGATGCACACCTGTATCGGCAGTACGACGCTTGTCTGAATCACTTTGTGTGCGGTTTCTCCAAAGTGCAACGGGAACAGCCAAATTAAAGCTGACTTTTTTGGTCACCCATGTTACAGATGGCTCGGCAGAAATAATATAACCTGGCCTTCTGAACCCTCGGCTGCCACCAATCAGATCTTCTGAAGGAAGCCCTTCCATACGGATGCCTCCCGAAAATGTAAATTGATCAACCATGAGTGCAACCCCGCCTCTAGCCATATACAGATCAGGCACACTCATTACATCGGTATTGTATTTTTTTGCAGTAGCGGACGGCGTACCGCCTCTTGCAGTGGATGTACCATTTACTTCGCGAGGATTACTGAGATAGAAAAAATTGCCATATACGCCGAGCTGATGATCAAAATTATAAAAACAATTTAGCTCTAATGTTATGCCCGTGCCACCATCACCTGGTTGTATGGATTGATCAACAGGTCCTAACACACTAGAGTCTTCTTTTTTATAAAAATAATCCGTGTAATTATAATTGCCTGTTGGCAACTTTAAGCCTGCACCGATCTGTAAATTTCCCTTGTGCGAAGTTTTAGGATCAAACATCCATCTGTAGGCAGAAAACCGGACATCACCTATACCAAATGAATGAGTTGAGTGTCTTGTTCTACCATCATGCTCATACAAAGATGAACGTGCAAAATCCATAATAGGCAATGTCATTGCTAATGACCATCTGGAATTAAGAGTTCTTGTAGCAGTAATATCGAGTTCGTAAGAGTGGTTGATCACTTCACTGCCTTCCTCTACCCGTTGTTTTTGTTCGATTGTGCCAACAAAATGTTTGTATGACTTAAAATAACGGTTATTTAGATTTAGCTCCCACCCTTTCGCATCAGAAGGACGGCTACAGATACCTGCTGTGCCTTTAATAGCTACGCAGCCCTGCCCAAATGTTTTTTGATAAATGCTAATAACAAAAATCAATATTATTATTAAGGCTATTCGTTTCATAACAGTTGTTTTGTAAATGAGCTTAACTCATCTTTTTTAGTTTCAATTTTTTTACAATAAACTCTCCCAACATTTTTCCGCATTTATTTCCCTCGTCGTTATCATGCCTGTAATGGATGCCTCCATACAATCTTGACATAGCCGCTTCGTTTGCTGCGTCACGGAAAGATTTTATTTCACGGCTTTTAATACCAAATTCAAGTGATGAAGTATCGGTGAAGCTTAAGTGATCACCAAACCAGTTGGTCATTACCTCTGCTGCGGCGGCCGAAATAGTTGCATGGCCGCTGGTATAAGAAGGAAAAGGCGGAGTCTGAATATAAGGACGCCATTCTTCGTTCACATATTTATTAATTGCTGTTTCCGGTCTTATATAATTACTGCGATACTTTTCATCCCAGCACGAAATAAATCCATCGAACAGTGCGATAGCTGTTTCAGTATAAGCAGCTACAGTTGTAGAAAAGTCAGCCTTTGCTTTTTGTGCAGCTATTCCTACAATATTCATCCAATGGCCGGGGGGTGAAAATTTTTTGGTGGCAAACATAACGTGCCCGCTAACATTCAGCTTAAATGGGTTATCATCCCAAAAGTCAGCAATATGTTTTTGCTCGTCCGTTAGGCTATCCCCAATATTCTTTACTTCCATCATAGCCTTACAGTAAGTGCTGTTCTTATCTTTTACATCAAACTTCGGAGGACGCGGCGGCATAAATTCAGAACAAGAATCCATGACCAAGCATCTGATCTCTCTCCAATGTGGCTCTATTGCCTGTGCATACATAGGAGGTGTGGGCACCCAACGTCCTTCTTCATTTGTAACCGTAAATTTTTCCGCACTTCTTGTTTGAGCATAATTATCTTTCTTACTCCATCTCATCACAGCGGCAACAATAGAATCAGAAAAAGCGATCGTATTATTTAAAATAGACGAAGGCATCCCCACACTATCCGCCATTTTTTTCAGATCATTATAATATCCCATCATACTCCCTTCCGGAAACGTAACCGCATTGCCAACTTTTGTAAAGGCAAACAAGGCTGCAAGATGAAAATCTATTTCTTTCCCATTACTTGTATCTGGCTTTGGCATAGCAGGCAAATGTTTTATTTGTCCTGCTAAACTGGTGTAATTATTGTCGCCGGCAACCATACATTCATAAGCTGCAATATTTGCATAAGCGTAATTCCGGCTACCAATCATGGGAGGGAAATTATTCTCCAGCACTACATCATTCAGCTTTTTAACTGTTTTGCTATACAGAATCGGATCACTGAATAGTTTTTTATAATCATGAGATTGCTGTTTGCACGAGATCATTAAAAAGCCAATACTGGCTAACCACAAATACTTTTTCATTTTAGTTAAATAATTATATAATGTAAATAAGAAAAGCTTTTCAAATTGATGAAAAGAAATCAATTAACTTAAAGAGACAAAAGCATTTTCAGGTGGTTGCTCAGCTACAGGCAAATGAATATTTTTAAAAAATGAAGCTCTTGTGCGTGATGATTGCTCTTGAAGACAAGCTATATTTTTAAGATTGTAGCTCAGGAAATGGTTATCATAATCACTAAAAATGTTTTTGACAACGCTATTAAGAGGTGAATTGTTTTTACCATTATGTTCCTGATCAAACCCATTGTTCATATTGAACAAAATGTTGTCAGCATTTTTAATATTTTGTTTTGCAGTGTTGGGAATGCATTTTAGGATCAGGCAGCCATTTTCAACCTTGCGTTTCACATACGTATAAATTTTGCCTTTGATCTCAATTTCTCCGTAGTGTCTTTCAAAATCGGACCAGTTATTTTGATAAGGCATGTTCAGTGCAACCTTGATCTCTAATAATTGTGACTCATCATAATCGTTCACATCAATCCGTGCCTCTAGTTGGGTATCAGCTTTTTTCTGCAGGTAATTAGTAACAAACCGGTAACCATACCAGTTAAATAGCAGCAAGCAAATGAGTAATATGGCAGCAACCTTTCTCAAGCGACAGTTACTAACACAAGTTAAAAGAATTCTTTGAAATAGCAATTTTGATTCTAGGTCAATGAAACGAACAATTATTTTACTACAAACGTTTTTTTATCTGGCCCTACTCCCTTTATAGTAAGACTTTTCCATGAGGGCGGCAAGGTTGATCGAATTTGCATAATGCCTTTAGGAGTTATATCCAGCCCACCAAAACCCATCAATACTGATTGTAAAATACCTCCTGCTCCTGTAGCAAAATAAGGATTTGTACCTCCTTTGGTTTCAGCTAGAACCCTAAAGGGCGGATTTAAATTAGCCGTATAGGCATCTTTGAACCAACGCCATGCCTTTTCTTTATCACCCATTCTAGCATATAACAAGGTAAAAATGGCTTGTGTCATGGCCGGTGTGCCCTCATCAGGCACCCTTGTTTCGTAATACTCCAAGTCTTTTTTTATTTGACCAGCCTCCGTAATTTGCTTTAAGGGATAAGCCAAAAGATTCACGTCGGCTTGTTTTATTTTTTCTCCATGATAGCTTGCGTGTTCACTGGTAACACCATTCTCCAATTTCAAAATCGGAATATTGTTAGCTACATCTGCCCAATCGGGGTTGGGAATAATGTTTAAAATTTTTGCTACTTCAGTTGCATATTGAAGATTTGACTTTGCCGCTGCGTTGGTGAATGCATTATTGTCAACATTCTCAGCCCATTCATCTGCAGCCACAACATTTTTAATTTCATATTTACCAGCGCCATTTCTTTCAACACGCGAAGCCCAGAAATCTGCTGTTGCTGATAAAATTGGCCAGCCTTTTTCACGCAGCCAATTTTTATCTTGAGTGGCACAGTAATAATTCCATGCCGCAATGCCAACACAAGCCGTAATGTGATGTTCAAAAGGACCGCTCAATGCCCATACGGGTGTTTCTTCCACTCCTGTTTCTGCGCTTTCCCAAGGGAACATAGCGCCTTTGAATCCCTTTGAAAACGCATTTCGTTTAGCCGCTTCTAATCGCTGAAAACGATACTCAAGCATGCTTTTCGCCATTTCAGGATGCAAAACTAATATAGCCGGAAACATCCACAGCTCTGTATCCCAGAATACATGACCATTGTACCCGAGACCACTTAAGCCCATAGGGGATGGAGAAAAAGCAGTTCCTTCCCTGGTAAACGAGTAAAGATGATATAGCATGCTATGTATATCCTGCTGGGTTTGCTCATCACCCTCAATAGTTATATCGCTTTTCCATAGATCATTCCATGCGCGATTATGAAAGTTGATAAGACGGTCTCTGCCTTCCAACTTTGCATAAATGGTGAGACGTTCCGCCTCATTCAACGGATCGTCATGATGGGCTGATGTGATGGAAGAGCCCGCAATAGAAAAATGATAAGTTTCACCCGCTTTTATTTTTTTACTAAACTTCATCAGGTGCATATTATTGTCCCACATTTCGTGGATCACTCTTGGTTCTTGTCCGTGCGGTTCAGTAAATAAGAACGTATTGGATGCACACATTATCAATTTTCCCGTAGGGCTTTTTGCCGAAGAAGTGAGCAGGCTTATAACAACATGAGGTCGGTCAATTTCATTGTAATAATTCTGTACATCTTTTAATGCATCAGGTGCTTCCATAACACTGGCGCTGGTAATGGCAATATCCTTTTTAGCAGTAATGGTTACATCCATCAATACGGTAAATGGCAAATGCCTTAAAGAATAATATGTATAGGACACCGTTGCTTTATCAACATAATCAAACCGCGAGGTAAAGCTTGCATGAAGCATATCAAGCTCCTGCTGAAAATTAGCAGCTGATTTTCCATCGATGCGCCTGCCATCCACTTCAAGATACATATTGAGCAGGTTAAAACTGCGAAGAAAATTGCTAACCCTTCCTCTTCCGTATAAATCATAAGCGCCAGCAAGCACCACATCCTTAACCTTGAATGGCTC
The DNA here is from genome assembly GCA_036005185.1 of Chitinophagaceae bacterium. GTDB lineage: Bacteria > Bacteroidota > Bacteroidia > Chitinophagales > Chitinophagaceae > VBAU01. The sequence goes on from DASYQS010000051.1 coordinate 22,771, forward strand.
AGGTGACGAAACTATACCAATTATACCATTAGCTACAGTTACCCCATAATAATTTGAAGGGTCTATTTTGGCGGCCATTATTTTCCAAGGATCAATTGATTGTGAAAAAATATTACAGAAAGAAACAAACACAATCAATAAACATAGAACCAGCTTCTTCATATAGCAATTTTGAATTGGCTAATTTACAGTATTACACTTGTAATGAGGAAACATCCATTTACCAGAACATTTGATGTACAATTTGCAGGTCGTATTAATGGCTGGCTGAGCTTGTCGCAGAATATTTACGTTTATCTTAGTATTTCCATTGCTTCGCCAGAGAGTGAAAATATGAAAAACATATTTTTGCTTCACCGGATTTGAAGTCAATAAAGTTTCGTTTTTTTATGAAAAGAATTTCTTGGATTGTTCTTATTCTTCTTTTTGTTTTAGTAGCTGCAGCGTATGCCTCTATTCCTGGAAAGATAACCGTTTCAAGCGTCTCATCATTTGGCGCTAACCGTGAAGGTGTTTATCGCTTTTTGATAAATGAGAGCAATTGGAAGAAATGGTGGCCGGGAAGCGTATCAAAAGGCAGCAATGGATCATTGTTATTCAGATATGAAGGCTACGATTTTCAAATCGAGAAAATCTTTTATGATGTTATTCAATTAAAATTCAGAAGTAATAAAAATTCTTTTGGCAGTTTTTTGAAAGTAATTCCTTATGCCATTGATAGCATTGGCGTGGAGCTTTCATCAGAATTAAATACCGGATCAAATCCGTTTAGCAGAATTTCAACGTATTTCCGTGCGAAAAAAATTAAACACTCACTAGATGAGATTGTATTGTCATTAGGGAAATACGCTGGAGATGTAAAAAATATATATGGCATCGGCATAAAAAAAGAGAAGGTGCAATACCAGCATTTGATATCAACAAAACAATCATTCGCACATTATCCCACTACAGAAGATATTTATATACTCATTGGTAAGCTGCGTGATTATATTAATAAGTCAGGGGGCAAAGAGTTGTTCTCGCCCATGCTGAACGTTAAAAGAATTGATAGTTCAATTTATGAAGCGCAGGTAGGAATGCCGGTGGATAAAGAACTTCCGTCATTGGATAATATCACTTCAAAATGGATGATGAAGGGAGGCAATATATTGACCGGTGAAGTAATTGGTGGACAAAAACAAATTGATGAAGCAACAAAACAATTCGAAATATACATCCGCGATTACCAACGTTCAATAATTGCCATACCTTTTCAGATGCTGATCACAGACAGAACAAAGCAGCCAGACAGCACAAGGTGGGTTACCTATATTTATTACCCTGTTGTATAATAAATCTCTTACCTGCCTGCACAACCATCCATTTTCAGTTCAGCGATACTTTATTACCATGACGCTATCATTATTTCTGGCAAGAATAAAAGCATCTTTACTTTTTATTTCAATTTTTTTTATGTGTCGAACCTGCCCTTTAATTTGTAGTCCGTTAATATTTTCACAGATAAAATTTCCGTGACCTTTATTAACAAGGAGGGCCCCAAAATCTGCATCGTATCTCCCCATTTGAATATTATTATTATAGTAATTACCTACCAATAAAACATCAGGTAAGCCATCGTCATTTGCATCTAACACTATGCCGTCCCTATAAGAAGTTAATTGTGCTTCCCAAGGCATGGGTTGAGTCGTAAAATGCATATTGCCATCGTTAATTAATATAGCGTTAGCAAAATAATCAGCGGTAAGTACTTTAGCGTTTTTTAATTTGTTTTCGGCAAAGATTTTTCCCATTGTGGCTTTGGCAAAATCTTCGGCGTATAAAAAATTTTTCTTGATTTCCGGAATCTGCTTTTGAAGTTCCTCTTTATTAGCAAAAGGCAACTCTCTCCCATTTATATAATAACTGAGCACCTGTTCATTTTTACCGTTGCCATCAAAATCATTGTAATATAACCTTACAGGTTGCTGGGCTGAAGCTTTCAGTCGGCTGTTTAATCCAAGATTTCCTGCAATTAAATCAACATCACCATCATTGTCTATATCAACAGGTAATACAAAATTCCACCAGCCTTGTTTATCGGTTATTGTTTGTTTTGTAAAACTTTCTTTATTATTGATGAGTGCGTAAATACCCTCCCATTCACAACTTACGATCAGATCTTTAAGTCCATCTTTATTTATATCGTACCAAATGGCGTTGGTTACCATTCCTAGTTGAGATAAATCCTTTGTGTATTTCTCAGTTACGTCAATAAACTTACCACTTCCGTCATTTTGCAATAAATAAGAATGCGGAGTTTGTCCGTACTCCCACGGTACTGCTCTGCCGCCAAGAAATAAGTCTGGATACCCATCTCCATTAAAATCATAAGGAACAATACAGGAAAAAGTGAAATATAAATTGCTGAAGGCATTCTCTAATTTTTTGAAATGAGCATTCCCATCATTCAAATATACTCTTGGTAACAAATGCTTATCACTTCCATAATATTCATTACCACCACTGGCTATTATTAGGTCAATATTACCATCCTTATTCACATCAACCCAAGTGGCATCCACATCCTCATACATGCTGTCCTTGGCCATTTCCGTTTGCACAGTTCTTACAAATTTTCCATTGGGCTGTTGCAGATAAATTGCATTGTGAAAAGTTTTTGATGAGCCAATGAATACATCTTCAAGTCCGTCATGATTGATGTCGGCTACTGCAAGTGCAGGCCCTTCCGTGGAAACCATGTGTGGAATCAGAGGTTCACGATTAAACTCGATAAAAGGGTTTTCCTCATGCTTATAGTTAAGACCAACTGTTTCCGTAATATTTTCCATTGGCTTTGTCTTATTCTTGTGGAAAGAAGTGATCTTAGTATAATCGAATTGAGGAAGACCTTTTGTATAAGTAAAAACCAGACGGGGATTATTATTAAGTTGGATAGATTGATAAGAATTATCAGGCCATATCAAAAACATTGAATCAAGTTTTGTTTTTTCTAACCCGAGGTGTATAGGCACCATCATGCTCGACTGAAATCCTCTGACGGGATTATTTTCATATGTTCTTATTCCCCCGTTGGCAAATACAATTATCTTGGCACCAATTGCATTTATATTTTTTTCTGAACCCTTAAGAGTAATATCTACAAAAGATTTGCTTCCAGTATCATTATTTTTATTCTCGTAAACCAGCACAGGGTCATCGATATTGTTTACAACAATGTCAAGATCCCCATCATTATCAAGATCAGCATACACAGCTCCATTTGAATAAGTAGATTTATTATCGTCGATATTGTCATCCATATCCCGAAATGAAAGATCGCCCGTGTTTTTAAAGAATTTATTAGGGATTTTAATCTGGGGGAATTTATTTACCAGCGCAAGATTCTTTTCATCCAGCTTACTTTCATGAAGCCTTTGTTGAATTTCTTCATTGGAAATAAAATTTATATAATCCATATCATTCATTCGCTTAGGAATGCCATTGGAAATAAACAGGTCTTTGAGTCCGTCATTATCGAAATCCATCCACAAAGGCGCCCAACTCCAGTCGGTAGCATAGACGCCGGAATACAACCCTGTTTCGCTAAACATCCCATTATGTCTGTTGTACTGTAAATTATTTCTTGTGTATTGGTAGTTATACCCAGCTGAAATTTTATGAAAGAAAATATCATAATCATCTTCGCCGAGTGAACGTTTCAAAATGTAAGGATCAGCAGCAAGCATATCCGTAGAAATGATTTCAGGATAACCGTCATTATTCGCGTCTGCCACGTCAATACCCATAGTGAATTGGCTTGTATGCATCAACCGTTGGTTATTTTCTTCTGAAAATTTTCCATTTTTTTGATTGATGTATAAATAGTCGTTTTCATGAAAATCATTACCGACATACAAGTCAGGCCATCCATCTAAATTAATATCCGCCACCGCCATTCCTAATCCGTAACTGATAGCAGAACTATTGATGCCCGTTTCTTTAGTTACGTCTGTAAAAACATTTCCGTCGTTTCGGTAAATTCTATCACCCGAAAGCAAATTATAAGTTCCAAAGAAATCGTCACGGGGCGCAAAGTTCCCATTCTGATGCACAGAATGATTAAGCATAAACATGTCTAGATCACCGTCCATATCGTAATCAAAAAAAAGCGCCTGCGTGTTAAACCCTGAAAAATCAAGACCGTACTGTTTTGCTTCATCTTTATAAAACGGAACGCCATTTTTATCGATGCCTTTGCAAATGAGCAATTGATTTTTGCTATTCAATATTTCGTATTTACCTACGCGGCAAACATAAATGTCCAGCAATCCATCATTATTAATGTCAACAACGGAAACTCCTGTTGACCAACCCCCGTCCTGTGGAATTTGGGCGTCTTTAGTCACATCAGTGAATTTCAACTTTCCCTTGTTGAGGTATAATTTATTTTCACCCTGGTTAGATGCAAAAAACAGATCGATCATACCATCATTATTAAAATCCCCTGCGCCAATGCCAGCTCCGTTATAAAAATACATGTAGGTGAACATGTTAAATTCTTGAGTGGGCTTCAATCTGTTTGCAAAATGCAGACCTGTTCTGTTGTCATCCAATACTTGGAACATCACATTTTTATTGTGATTCGTTTTACACCCTTCTAAAGAAAAAGCTAAACAAATAAGAATAGAAATATTTAAACCGATCCAATGACTATGATAAAATATGTAAAAAGTTTTTTTCATTTTTAATCTCGAATCCTCATCAATCTCTTATTTTGTTTTTAGTGGATTGGTTAATTGATATAAAAGAGGGAACTCATCATTTTGCAGAAAGAGCAAATATTTTTTATTGCGACTATTAATTTCTGCAATATCCCTTAACTGTCCTGTAAGTTTTAATCCGTTTTGAGCAGGTTCTGTCCATCGGAAATTTCCTTTACCATCATTAATCAACACATCACCACTACTGGCATCCAATCTTTCTAATTGTGGAATAAAATCAAATTGGTTACCTCCTGATACAAGGTCGGGATAACCGTCCTTATTTATATCTATACTATGAATGACATTGATGGATGATAACTGAAGCATCGCAGGAAATTTTTGGACCGCAAATTGTCCCCCACCTTTATTGATCGCTACACAAGATGCTGAATAGTTGAATTGCTTTACTAAAGCTTTACCTAATGCATCGGAAGGTATCAGTTCCTGCAGTGACTTGACGGCATAATCTGAATGTTTCAAATTGTTTTTTTTCAAAAATGGCATCGCTTCCTCAAGATCATGTTTTAAAAACACCGGCTTATCTTTTCCATCAACAGTATATGTAAGAATTTTATCGGTGATACCATTCTGATCAAAATCACCAACCCATAATTTTACCGGATGATCGACCCCTGGTCGCAGGTAAAAATTATCTCCGATGTTTCCTAATAATAAATCCTGCTTGCCGTCACCATTGATATCGGCTGCTGTAACCGTTTGCCACCAGCCATATAAATTCTGAAGTTTTGTATTTTGCAGTTCTTCAAACTTGCCCATGCCTTTATTATAGCTAAATATTCTTGGCGTCATCCATTCTCCCACTATAATTAGTTCTTTTTGTGCATCTCCTGCCACATCTGCCCAAGTGGCTCCTGTAACCATTCCAATATTTGCAATGTCAGGGTTTTTATTTTTTGCGATATCTGTAAAGTGTCCGTTACCGTCATTCACAAATAAATAACTCGATGGATTTAATCCGTATTCATGGGGCACGCTTCTGCCGCCAATAAATAAATCAAGATCGCCATCGTTGTCGAAATCGCAAGCAGTTGCCACACTGATATTAGCATTGTTTATAGGAAAAGCCTCAGCATCCAATTTAAAATTTCCCTTTCCATCATTTTTAAATAAGCGCAGTTGCAGCTGCCTGCTATTAGCAGGAACATTGTTTCCACCAGGGCAGATCAGAAGATCAAGATTGCCATCGTGATCACAATCAAATAACAGAACAGCCACATCCTCAAAGTCTATAAATTGCTGAAAAATTTTTTCATCCTTTTTTAAAAAATTTCCATCTTTTGCTTGCAGGTATATTTGTGCCGGATGGCCATTAGTGCCGCCAATAATAACGTCTTCCAAACCATCACCATCAATGTTCCCCACCGCAGCTTTCGGTCCTTCGCGTGAAAGCATTCTTGGGATATTTCTCTCATAAAAAAAATCTACGTAATCATCTTCTGTGTGTTTTTCAAAATTATTTTTTATTTCAGTAAATATTTTATTATAACCAATTATTTCCTTCAGCACTTCAGGATGATATTTTGTAGCTTCTTTCTCACTAATGATATAGTCTTTGTCAAGTTCAGGATGTAAATACTTTGAGTAAGAAAGATCTGGCCATTGAATAATCATTGAGTCAACCTGCTTTACGCTTCCCAACCCAATAATAATTTTGTAATCCATTGATGATTGAAAGCCGCGACTGGGAATTACTTCCCTGCTTATGATTTCACCTTTTTTGTAAATTGTAATTTTACTTCCGATAGCAAATCTGTTTTCATCACTGCCTTGTAGAGAAATGCCGATATAATTATTATGATTTAATTCCCGGGAATTGTTTTTGTAAATAAATGCAGGCTGATTCACATTACTCACTACTATATCCAAGTCTCCGTCATTGTCCAAATCACCGTAAGCTGCACCGTTTGAAAAAGACGGTTGCGAAAAGCCCCAATTTAAACCTACATCTTTAAATGTGAGATCACCATTGTTCTGATATACCTTATTTAGCACATGAATAGAAGGCATTTTATTAATAATCACATTTAAATCTTCCTTCTTTCCTGTTGCAATCATTTTTTCAATGATATCATTAGCAAAAAAATCAAGAAAGTCCTGGTTGATAAGATCATGATAGATGCCATTACAAACGTAGAGATCCAGAAAACCATCATTATCTGCGTCAAACATTAAACCTCCCCAGCTCCAATCTGTTGCAGACACACTGGCATAATTTGCAATATCGGCAAACGTTCCATTTTTATTATTTAGCTGTAGCGTATTCTGAAAATATTGATGATAAAAACCATTTTGCTGCTTGAGCCTGTAAACATTAATATCTTCAAATGACAATGTTGTTTTCATACGGTAATCATCCCCCGGCAACATATCCGTAGTAAAAATATCTGGATATCCATCATTGTTAATATCACCAAAGTCGGCACCCATTGACGCAAGGCTGGTGTGCTGCATGCATTGCTCAAGCTCATCTTTAAACGTACCATCCTTTTGATTGATGTATAAATAGTCTCTTTCAAAATAATCGTTCGATACATATACATCGGGATAGCCATCATCATTTACATCGCCTACTGTAACGCCCAACCCAAAACTGATAAGGCTTCCATGTATGCCCGCTTGCTGCGTTACATCTGTAAAATGGCCATTATCATTTCGCAGTAAATGATCACCGCCACCCTTCCACATCGCAGCTACAGGCCATTTGGCATCAGGCAAATCTCTTTGGTTGGCGTAGTTTAAAGTATTAGGGGAAATAGGACTGTTATTGATGATGAAACAATCAAGATCACCGTCAAGATCATAATCAAAAAAAGAAACTTGTGTGGTATATCCTATATCATCCAGTCCGTATTTTGCCGCTGATTCCGTAAACGTAAGATCGTGGTTGTTGATGAACAATTGATTTTTGCGCAACGATGAGTCTTCCATGCTTCCCGCATTACATACAAAAATATCCAGCCATCCATCATTATTAATATCTACCATAACTACGCCTGTGCTCCATTGCCTTTTATTTTTAAAACCAGCCTTTTCAGAAATATCTTCAAACTTCCAATTTCCTTTATTGAGGTAAAGTTTATTACTGCCTTGATTAGCTGTAAAGAAAATATCCGACCATCCATCATTATTGATATCGCCAATAGCCACCCCGCCACCATTGTAAAAATTGCGATAGCTTAAAATGTTCAGCTCTTTGTTGTCATGCACTGAATTAGTGAATTGAATTCCTGTATTATCCATCAACTTGAATAAAGTTTGCTCGGCTGCTTTAGGCTTGCAGGAGTAGAGTATAATAACAAGTGATATTAAAAATAAGATGCGATTCACTTCAAATTTTCCGGATTAAGATTCATTTTTTGTAATCATTTACTTCGCACAATACAGGATATTCATTGTTCTGTAGAAATAATAAGTATTTTTTTGCCTTGCTTTTGATTTCAGCAATGTCTCGCATTTCGCCGCGTAATTTTAAACCTGTTTTCGAAACATCCTCCGATACAAATTCGCCATTGCCATTATTAATAAGCACATCGCCAAGGCTTGCATCCAGCCTTTCAAATTGTGGCAAAAAACCAAACTGATTACCGCCCAGAATCAAGTCGGGGTAACCATCACTATTTAAATCCATTGACTGGACAACATTAATGCAGGATAGTTGTGCCATTGGTGGCAACTTCTTAATAAGGAATTTGCCATTGCCCTCATTGATAGCTATGCATGAGCTGGAATAGTTAAATTTTTTTATCACAGATTTAGCCAGAATATCATGAGAAAATAATTCCTGTATAGATTTTTTTGAATATGCCTCATTTTTTAAGTTGGCTTTTTTTATGGAAGGAAGTTGGTCCTCGATGTCACGCTTCAGAAACACGGGCATATCTTTTCCATCAACAGTATAAGTCATGATCTTTTCAATGCTGTTGTTTTGATCATAGTCATTTATCCACAGTTTGACAGGTCTTTTATTATCTGGCTGTAAGTAAAAATTTTCACCAATGTTGCCTAATATTAAATCAGTTTTCCCATCTTTATTTATGTCGGCAACGGATACTGTTTGCCACCAACCAAACATGTCACTTAAATTAGTTTTTACTTCTTCAAAATGATCTTTATTGAATGAAAAAATCCTTGGTGTCATCCATTCACCGGCAATAATTAACTCCTTTTTAGAGTCACCTGTAACATCCGCCCAAACGGCGCTGCACACCATTCCAATTTTTGCTATGTCAGGGTTCTTTGTTTTAGCAATATCTGTAAAATGGCCATTCCCATCATTCATAAAAAGAAAGCTTTCGGGATCAACACCATATAATTCAGGAAAGCTTCTTGAACCAATAAACAAATCGGGATAACCATCTCCATTGAAATCATTTGCAATAGCGACTGATACATTCATGCCGACATTTGGAAAAGCGTAACCATCCAACGAAAAATTTCCCTTGCCATCATTTTTGAATAGTCGAAGCTGCAATTCCCTGTTGTAAGGTTGTGCATTATTGCCGCCGGGGCAAACTAACAGATCAAAATCACCATCATGATCACAATCGAAAAATAAAAGAGCCACATCTTCAAAATCCGGAAACTGTTGAAATGCTTTTTCCTCTTTTTTGACAAATTCCCCATCCTGAGTTTGAAGATATAATTGTCCGGGATGACCGGGTGTTCCTCCAATAAAAATATCGTCTAACCCATCTGCATTAACATCAGCCACCGCGGCTTTTGGGCCTTCCTTTGAAAGCGATCTTGGAATATTACGTTCGGCATAGAAATCAATTACATCATTCTCTTGGTGTTTCTCAAAATCACTTTTAACTGGTGTGAAATATGTTGGTTCAATTTTCTTTACCGAATCAACAATTGAATTTTTTTCATTTAGCTGCTGAATAGTAGTTGTTTGGTTAATGGAAGGTTTCTTAAGTTTTGTGTACGATCTATCGGGCCACGTTACCGTTAGCGAATCAATGTCTGAAAGTTTTCCTAAACCAATGATCGTTTTATAATCAACGGATGATTGAAAACCTCTACTTGGGATCACCTCCCTTGTCAACACCTGCCCACCTGCAAATAATTGTATCTTGCTTCCTATCGCAAACATATTTTTCCCCTTTCCTTTTAGCATTATACCTATATAGTTATTATGGTTTAACTCCCGGGCATTATTTTTATAAATGAATGCCGGTTGATTTTCATTATTTATAATTAAATCCAAATCGCCATCGTTATCAAGATCACCATAAGCAGCTCCATTTGAAAATGTAGGTTGCGTAAATCCCCAAGCAGCTCCAATATCAGTAAATTTTAAATTTCCATTATTCCGGTAAGCCTTATTTGGAAGCGGTGTTCGGGGAATTTGCTTCAGCAATTCATCAATTTCTTTTTTCTTTCCGCTCAATACCATTTTGTGATAGGTTTCATCCGCAAAAAAATTCATGAAATCCAAATTAGTAACGTCTTTGTTTATGCCATTGCAAACATAAATATCATTCCAGCCATCATTATCCATATCAAACATTAACGCACCCCAACTCCAATCAGTTGCGCTGACTCCACCGTAATTAGCAATATCGATGAACATTCCATTTTTATTATTTAACTGCAAACAGTTTTGAGTGTATTGATAATAAAATCCCGATTTTAGCTTTGCATTAAAGAGATCAATATTGTCAAAAGCTCCTGTTGTTTTTAATCTATAGTCATTTAGCGGAAGCATGTCTGTAGTAAACAAATCAAGATATCCATCATTATTAATATCGGAAATATCTGCGCCCATAGAAGAAAAACTTGTATGCTGCATCCAGTCTTCCAGTTCATCTTTGAAAGTTCCATCCTTTTGATTGATGTATAAATAATCTCTTTCGTAAGAATCGTTTGAGACAAAGACGTCAGGATAATCGTCACCATTTATATCACCAACGGAAACACCTAAGCCAAAACTGATAAGCGTTCCGTGAATGCCAGCTTGTTTTGTAACTTCTATAAACCTCCCATTATCGTTTCGGAATAAATGATCGCCGCCTCCTTTTAAAAAATCAGCAACAGGCCAATCTTTATCAGGCAAATCACGTCTATTTGAAAATTGCAATTGGTTTACGGGTATTGGGCTATTATTAATCATAAAGCAATCGAGATCGCCATCCAAATCATAGTCGAAAAAAGAAACCTGTGTTGTGTAAGCGGAAATATCTAAGCCATATTTAGCGGCTGATTCTGTGAAAGTGAGATCATGATTATTGATGTATAATTTATTCTTCCTGTTACCAGTGCTCATATGCCCGGAAGAACAAACGTAAATGTCAAGCCATCCATCGCCATTCACATCGGCAAAAACAACTCCTGTATTCCATTTATCATCTTCTATAATTCCAGCTCTTTTACTGATATCCTCAAATTGAAAATTGCTTTTGTTAAGGTATAGCTTGTTATAACCAGCGTTGGATGTTAAGAAAACATCTGCCAGTCCATCATTATTGATATCTCCGATAGCGACCCCGGCTCCATTGTAGAAATTTCTGAAAAGAAAACTATTCTCGATTCTTCCATCTTCAACATTATTTTGAAAATTAATTCCAGTATTTTCCATTAACTGAAACAAAGGCGGGTTCTGTTTCGTGTTTTTACAGGAGAACATGAAAACTGTGAGCACAAGTAAAGCAATTACTGAACGCATCTTCGTCAATGTTAAATACCGTAGGGTAGTTTCAAAAAAGAAAGGTCATTCTTAGATGACCTTTCCACGAATTTATTATAAAATAGCTAACCGTTAGTAGCCGGTATTTTGTTTTAAATTAGGATTAGCAGCCAATGCTTGTGATGGGATAGGGAATACAAGATTTTTTGGATCGTCTGTTGGTTTATATGCCCATGGTTTAAGAAAAACACCAAAACGTATCAAATCGGTTCTTCTCACATTTTCCCAGTACAACTCCCTTCCTCTTTCAGCTAGTAAAGTTTTCGGGTCATCAACATTTGAAGTATTTACCAGCGTCATGGTAGCTAGAGGTGCAGCGCCTCTTGCTGTTCTTAGCGTATTCACTAATGCTAAAGCGCCTGCATTGTCTGGGGTAGCTTTTCTCATCATTGCCTCGGCAACCATCAATACTACATCCGGATACCTGAAGACCATAAAATCATTACCTCCGGCCCCATCATAATTTTTACCCCCATCTGTATAATCAGGAACATATTTGATTACACGAATACCAGTGATCTCAAGATTACTGCCTGTTTCGATCATATTTGATGAAATAGTTGGGTTAAACGCCAGATTATTTCCTTTTCTGTCCTTTAGAGCGGCACCAGTTTCATTATATTGCTGGCCGATTAAAAAACCAGGCCTCAAACCTGAAACATCAGTTGCGCCAGGATAATACCTGCCGCCAATTCTTTTATCCAATAAAGTATCGGCAGGTGTTTGAGTAGTGGCAGTGGTAGCTCCGAAAGCATTATAAAAGTCGGCTGTAGTGCTAAAGCCATTCCAACCAGCATTCGGATTTTTAAGTGTGTACATGTTGTAATGCAAAGTCATGTACCACCGTGTCTTAACATCTACATTATTGGCAGCGACACCTGAATTATTTAGGTAGGCAAAAATTCCTTCCTTTGATTTAGATCCATTATCTACGCTGAAATTATCGAAATAGTTGGTGGTATAAGAATATCTACCCGAAGAGATAATGGCATTTCCCAATGTAATTACCTGCTGCATATCGGCATCTGCAAAAGTTGGGTTAGCACGGTTACTAAACGCTCCTTTATTGAGATAGCATCTCATCAACAAAGTTCTTGCAGCGTCTGGTGTCGCTTTATAATTTATATTTGAGCTGGCGGCAGGCAAATCCGGAAGAATTGCGTTCAATTCGCTTATTATAAAATCAACGGCTGCGCCCCCTGTTTTTACTTCTGGAGCATTTAAAAGATTATCACCGGGGTTTCTTATCGGGTATTGACCAAACAGATCCAACAGTTGATAAAGTGCTAAAGCCCTAAGGAACTTTGCCTCTGCAGCCTGCGCTGCCGTTGGCTTAAATGCAAGCACATTGGTAGCATCAAAATTTAATTTATTAAGGTTATTGAAGGTATTCAGAATATGAGAATGATCGGCATTCCATGTGTGGTTATGAATGGAACGCCATAGCCCATTATCATCCCAGTCACCACCCCTTGTTGGAACCAATGACTCATCAGAGCTATTGCCTGTAAGGCTAAGTACCTGACCTTGATCGTTGCAAAAAGGAGTTGCTATGTCAGCATAGGCAGCCTTTAACAACAGATCAGTTCCACCAGCTCCCAAAGCGTTGGCCGTTTGAGTGTTTGTTAAAGTACTATTCAATTTTTCGTCGAGCTTCGTACATCCCGCTGCCAATGCCACAAAAAACATCAGAGTGTATATCTTATATTTTTTATTACTTATCATAAGTTTATTTTTTCGGATTATAAAGATAAATTGAAGCCAAATGAAATAATTCTAGGTGTCGGATATGGAATATATTCTATTGATCTTGACGGATAGTTATTATTGCTTTTATCAACATTTACTTCCGGATCGAATCCTGTAAATTTAGTGATCACAAATAAATTAGTTCCATTAACAAAGGCATTCAGATTTTTTACATACCTGCCAACATTGCCAATTTGATAATTGATTTGTACATTTCTTAATTTAAAATAATTGCCTTTTTCCAGGAATCTTGTAGATGCTGCCACGCCACTGCTGGTTCCTTCGCCTGAATTAAATGCAGCCTTATCAATATTTCTTCCATTTACAATTCCGGCAATATTGGTTATACTGGTTGCTGTATTATTATAGACCATAAACCCGCCTGCACCACCTGCATTTGCTGTAAGCGTAAACTTCTTGTAGCGAAGAATACTGCCAATTCCATATAAAGTATGTGGGTTAGGATCACCGGCAAAAACGGGATCCGCTCCTATTTTCTGGTTGCCACTCGCATCAAAGCCCTGGAATGGTTTAAGATAAAATTCGTTTGCAGGTTGATTATTAGTTATAATCTGGGAAAGTGTTCCGGAAACACCCTGACCATTTATTTGACCTGTCAGAATCGTAAGTGGTGTTTTGGTTCCGGGGGCAAAAAAATCTTCTAACGAGTTTTTATTATTAGCGATATTAAAATTAAGATCCCATCCTAAATTTGGTTTGTCAATAATGGATGCGCCTACGGCAAATTCAAACCCTTTGTTGATAAGGTTTGCGGGCAAATTAATAAAGAAAATAGAGGCTGGGGCCGGTTGAATGGCAGTGCTTTGGAACAGGATGTCGGAGGTAGTCTTATTATAATAATCAATGCTTCCATAGATTCTGCCTTTGAACAATCCGAAATCAAGCCCAAAATTGTATGATTTTGTTTCTTCCCATTTCAAATCAGGGTTGGCCACGTTTATTTGTGAGGCTGTATTAAAGGCTGAGAAACTAAATTGCTCTTGCGAAGCACCTTCCGGAAACTCCTGGTTACCAGTGATACCCCATGAAGCTCTTAAGGCCAGGTTTGAAAACAACGTATTTCCTTTCATGAATTCTTCATTACTGATGACCCATCGTCCCGCTACAGAAGGAAAATTTCCGTACTTGTTATTCTTACCAAATCTGCTGGAACCATCCCTCCTTATTGTCCCTGTCAAATAGTATTTATCAGCATAATTAAAAATAGCTCTTGCAAAATATGATTGCAATTCGGTCCTTGGATTTACTGCAGTAACAGGAAGATTTTGTACGTTACCGTCTCTTAAAATGTTTGTATATGGAATATCAATAATATTCGTCTGGTTTAAATTTGTATTGAAACCGGAAGCTGAATACAATGAATAGTCGTAATCGGTTTTCCAGTACTCAAAACCTCCAACGGCTTCCAATGATAATTCATTTGTAAGTTTTGCCCGGTAATTTAAAGTGTGTGTAAATGTTTGAGATGTTAGGGTAGCATAAGATTTTGCGCCGAAGCCGGAACCTGACAGGCCTGTGTATCCCTGCAGCCAGCCATACAAATTAGTGTTCCTTTGACCAGTGCTATGGTTAATCGCGTACAAAAATTTGTATTCGAGGTTATCCAACAGCTTATAAGATGCTGAAATATTTCCTAAAACTGTATTTACATTGGCCTGATCAGTAATACCATCAAGTAAAGCAAGAGGATTGCCTGATCCGTTTGCTGGAAAAATAAATAATCCGTTTTTATCCCTAAAAGGGACTGTGGGATTCCAGCTCAACGCTGCACTTATTAAATTTCCCTGTGAGCCGGGATTGTTGGAAATATTATCAATATCTTCAGAAACATGACCTGTTATTAAATGAACATCAATTGATAGTTTCTTATCTAAGAATTTATATCCTCCCGTGAATGAACCAATATATTTATCGAGTGAAGAATGCTTTATGAAACCTTGCGTTCTACTACCCAGAAAAGAAGCGCGAAACTTGCCGCTTTCATTTCCACCACTAAAAGCGAGGGAATAGTTTTGAGTTAAATTACTTTGGGTAATTTCCTTTAAAGCGTCCACGGACTTGCCCGAATCCAGTGAGCTACTCACATTATATTTTTTCAGAGCAGCACGGAATTCGCCGGCATCAAGAATCTCAAACTTTTTCATATAGCCTGCTGAAAATCCAAAACTTGTTGCCACTTCTATTTTGGTTGGTCCTGAAGTTCCGCTTTTGGTAGTGATAGCAATGACTCCATTGGCCCCTCTTGAACCATATATGGCTGCGGAGGATGCGTCTTTCAAAATATCAATTGAAGCAATGTCGTTTGGATTTATGTAAAGCAAAGGGTTCACATCCGGCGTTACTCCGAAAGTAGCCAGAGTAAGATTTGGTCTCGCCGACCTGCCATCAAGCGGCACCCCATCAATAACATACAAGGGATTGTTTGATGCACGGATGGAATTGTTGCCTCTGATTTTTACAGTAGTAGCTGCACCAGGCTGACCACTGTTATTAGTTATCTCCAAACCAGGAACCTTGCCCTGCAACAATTGATCGGGAGAAGTAGTTACACCCTGGTTAAAATTTTTTGCTTGAATAGTGGAAACTGCTCCGGTCAAATCTTTTTTTCGTGCAGTACCATAACCAATCACTACTACTTCGTTTAAATTTGCCCCAGTTGCAACCAATAAAACATCTACAGATGTTTGATTAGCAATATTCAGTTCTTGCGTAGCATATCCGACAGAAGAGACTACCAGCATGTTTGCGTTAGCAGGAACACTTATACTGTAAGTTCCATCAGCCTTTGTTTGTGTACCAGTTCCAGTTCCTTTTACAGTAACAGACACCCCTGCAAGAGGAGAACCATCTTTACTGTCGGTAATTTTTCCTGTAACTGTTTTTTGAGCTAAAAGAGAAAGGGATAGAACGATAAGCAGTATAGCTAGGCTTACACTGCGAAGCAGTTGTTTAACAAGCATAATCGTTAGTTTTTTATGAATTTGGTCACTAAATGTAGGTAATATGTATTATTCACACAAAAATTTTTTTTAATTTTTTTAGCGATATGATTAACGACAAACTTATCTATAAGCGAATGTGTAAATTGGAGCATCGATTTTCATCTCGACAATATTTTTAGTATGTACTCAAAAGAAGAATCTACTAGGCTTCAAAAATTAACGGTCACTTTTTTGAAAGAAGCTGAAAAAAAAATTCCTGAAAATAAAATTGAAAACCTTCGCGATGTTTTACGCTTTCATGAATACCGTTATTATATATTGAATGATCCGCTGATCTCCGATTATGAATACGACCAGCTTTTTAAGGCGCTTGAAAAAATAGAAAAAGAAAAACCCTCTCTTATTTCGGTTGACTCACCTACCCAACGGGTGGCCAAGGGGTTGACAAAAGATTTTCCTACTGTTCAGCATCTGGTACCAATGCTTTCGCTTGATAACTCCTACAACAATGAAGACCTCGTAGATTTTGACAGAAGAGCCAGGGAATTGACAGGATTGGACAAAATTGAATATTGCGTAGAACCCAAATTTGACGGCGCCAGCATTTCATTGATTTATGAAGACGATTTTTTAGTTCGCGGAGCTACAAGAGGCGATGGGGTGCAGGGCGACGACATTACGATTAACATAAAACAGATCAGAACGATCCCCCTTTCTGCCAGGTTTTCAAAATATAACATTCAGCAAATTGAAATTCGAGGAGAAGTGCTGATCAACAAAAACAATTTTAAAAAATTTAATGAGCAATTGATGGAGCAGGGAATGGCACCACTTGCCAATCCACGCAATGCCGCTTCAGGAACATTGCGTATTAAAGACCCCACGGAAGTAAAAAAAAGAAGTCTTGAAGCATTTGTTTACAACATGAGTGATTACACCCTTAAGCCTGGTAAACAACTTCCCAAAGAATTGCAAACTCATTCAGGATCACTTGAGATGCTTTGGGAGCTTGGTTTCAGAAGTCCGCAAAAAGAAAAAAAGATATTGAAAGGAATTGATGCTGTGATCATGTATTGCAATGAATTTGAGTTGCAGCGCGATGAATTGCCCTATGAAATTGATGGCATGGTGATCAAGGTGAATAGTATAGAACTGCAAGACAAAATGGGAATGACCACTCACCACCCCCGCTGGGCCATTGCTTGTAAATTCAAAGCAAGACAAGGAACCAGTAAATTATTAAATGTAGAATTTCAAGTAGGCCGAACCGGTTCTATTACACCTGTTGCTAAAATTCAGCCGGTGCCCATAGGCGGAGTTACCGTAGGTTCTATTTCGCTTTTTAATGAAGATGTAATTCGGGAAAAGGATTTGATGATCGGTGATGCTGTGCTTGTGGAAAGAGCCGGCGATGTGATCCCTTATATTGTAAAATCTTTAGCTGATGTAAGAACAGGTACTGAAAAGAAAATTCATTTTCCTAAGACATGTCCTGTCTGCGACTCTAAGTTGTTTAAAGAAGAAGGCGAAGCTGTATGGAGATGTATTAATATCGAGTGCCCGGCGCAAGTAGTTGAACGCATTATTCATTTTGTAAGCAAGGATGCCATGGACATTCGCGGATTTGGCGAGGCCAACGTAAGAAAATTTTATGAGCTTGGCTTGCTTAAAGATATTCCAGGCATTTACAAACTTGATTTTGAAAAGATCAGCTCGCTAGAAGGTTTTGGAAAAAAATCAATCGATAATTTACAACAAGCCATTAACAACTCTAAAACCCAACCTTTACATCGCCTCATTTATGCGCTTGGCATTCGGTATGTGGGTGAAACCACAGCAAAAACTCTTGCTCACAGTGCTAACCATTTGCTTGATTTTGAAAAATTTTCCTTGGAAGATCTGCAAAATCTTGAGGATGTAGGACCTAAAGTTGCCGGAAGCATTTATCAATTTTTCCGGAACAAGGATAATATTTCAATGCTTCAGCAATTGGAAAAACTAGGCGTGCAATTAAAAAATCCAAAAAAAGATCATGCTACGGCAGGCAATCTTGAAGGACTTACTTTTTTGTTCACCGGCACTATGCCGACTTTAAAACGTAGCGACGCCGAAGAAATGGTGGAACAAAACGGAGGAAAGCTTGCGAGCGGGGTCAGCAGTAAATTAAATTACCTGGTAGTAGGTGAAGACGCCGGGAGCAAATTAGAAAAAGCAAAAAAGATCAACACGATTAAAATCATTTCTGAAACGGAATTTTTAAAAATGATACCTATATCCAAGGAAGGGTAATATTTCTTATAACAAATCTTTTTCTTAACAGATTTCAGAATTTTTTACAAAGTATTGATGCTAATTTCAATGTTCCGAAAATCTATTGAATGAAAAATTTTTTTTTCTTTTTTCTATTTCTAATCGTTTATTCTCAAATCCCAGCTCAAACCAATTCAGAAATTAGAAACCTTGTATTCGAAGGAGCTGGTATCAGAGGCATAGCTTATTGCGGAGCTATACAAGAACTTGAATCACGAAACCTGGTGAGTAATATTGAAAGGGTAAGTGGAACATCAGCAGGAGCTATTGTTGCCTTAATGGTTGCCCTTGGTTATTCAGGAAAAGAGATTGAAGAACTCATTGCGAAAACGAATTTTAAGAATTTTAATGATGGCAGGTATATATTTATAGGAGGCATTAACCGGCTAAATAAATATTTTGGCTGGTACAGGGGAAAAACAATTGAAGCTTGGCTTGAAAAAATCATCGAACAAAAGACGAACAATGCTGATATCAGTTTTCAAGAACTTCACCAAAAAGGATTTAAGGATTTATATATAACAGGCACTTGTCTAAACAAGCAAAAGCTTATTGTTTTTTCTTACCAATCCTATCCAAACATGAAAGTGAAAGATGCCGTACGAATTTCAACAAGTATTCCTTTATACTTCGAAGCTATTTTTATCAATGCAAATGGAGGGATCATTCATCATCCCAAACAAAAACAAGAATTGGATGTGATGGTAGATGGGGGATTTACCGGCAACTTTCCTATTCATATTTTCGACACTATGAATAAACAGGCCACTATTGGCTTCAGAATCGATTCTGATGATCAGATCACAAATGACAAGCAAGAAAAAGACATTGCTGGGATGCCGATTGGCAATCTAAAACAGTATTTAAACGCATTTTATAATATAGTGATCGAGGATTTAAACCGCCAGCAATTGACAAAAGAAGATTGGCAGAGAACGGTTTCTATCAGTGATGGAAGCATAGGGCCAAGGATCAGGAAGTTATCGCAAAAAGAAATTAATATCCTGATAGAAAATGGAAGAATGGCAATGAAAAACTATTTAAATTGAAACACAATTTTTTTAACCATGCTACAACCAAACACCCTTAAATTTCTAAAAAACCTCAAGAAGAATAATAACAAATCTTGGTTCGATGCTCATCGTAAAGAATATGAATTGGCAAAAAATGATTTTGAAAATTTCATTCAGTCAGTCATTGATAAACATTGTAAAAATGATCCTGATCTAAAAGGGCTGGCTGCAAAAAAATGCACGTTTCGGATCCATCGTGATGTTCGTTTTTCCAAAGACAAATCTCCATATAAAACAAATTTTGGGGCCAGCATGGATAAGGGTGGAAAAAAATCAGGACTAGCGGGATATTATTTTCATTTAGAACCCGGAAAAAGTTTTTTAGGTGGGGGCATCTGGATGCCTCAACCAGATGCACTTAAAAAAGTTCGGCAGGAAATTGACTATTGCTTTGATGAGTTCAAAAAAATTCTTACTTCTAAAAGATTCAAGACCATCTACGGCGAATTATATACCGGCGAGGGAGTCCAGCTAAGCAAAGTGCCGCAAGGTTTTGAAAAAGATAACCCGGCCGCTGAGTATTTAAAATTTAAAAGCTGGTTAGTAATGACTGACGTGAGTGATAAAGATCTAACTTCAAAAAACTTGCTCACCAAAACGGTCGATGCATTTTACCTAATGCAACCTTTTATTAGATTTTTGAACCGGCCGTTGGAGTAAATATTTTGTTATCTTCATTTGCAATTAAACCTTTCTATGACTGCGTTTGATTCTTCGAACATTATTTTTCAAACGGCTGCATCATTCATCAATCATACCAGCAGACATCTATTTCTTACAGGAAAAGCCGGCACCGGAAAAACTACATTTCTCAAATACATAAAAGAACATTCATCTAAAAAAATGGCTGTAGTGGCGCCAACCGGTGTGGCCGCTATTAATGCAGGTGGTGTTACTATTCATTCATTTTTTCAGATACCACCAGGCACTTATCTGCCCTCTCAACGAAGCCTGTTTGAAAACTTGAATGGCAAATGGTATAACAATCACACGCTGTTCAAACAAATGCGAATGAGCGCTGAAAAAAAGGAATTGATCCGTGAACTTGATCTATTGATCATTGATGAAGTTTCCATGGTTCGTGCCGATCTCTTGGATGCTATGGATGCCGTTTTAAGATATGTACGAAAACAACCACTTATTCCATTTGCAGGCGTTCAGGTTTTATACATCGGTGATCTGTTTCAACTGCCGCCCGTGGTTATAAATGATGAGTGGGAATTGCTCAAAAATTTTTATCGCAGCCCCTTCTTTTTTGATGCCCAGGTAATTCAACAGTCACCACCTGTTTATATTGAGCTCAAAAAAATTTACAGACAAAATGATGATGCTTTTATCAATATTCTCAATAATATCCGCAATAATTGCTGCACAGAAACAGATCTTGATCGTCTGCATAAACATTATAAGCCTGAATTCTCACCTTTACGTGAAGAAAATTTTATCACTCTAACCACTCATAATGATAAGGCAGTTGCGATCAATAACCAAGAATTAAAAAAAATAACAGCCAAATTATACGAATTTAAAGCTGAGATCAACGGAGAGTTTAATGAACATTCATACCCGGTCGAAGAGTGGCTTCAATTGAAAAAAGGGGCTCAAGTTATGTTCATTAAAAATGACATCGGCGAGTTAAAACGATATTACAATGGAAAGATTGGCACAATTCATTCTATTGATGAAAAAGAAATTCAAATAAGATTTGCCGCCGAAACTGAGCTACTCAGTTTAGAAAAGGAAACTTGGAAAAACATTCGCTATCACTATTATAAGGAAAAAGATAGAATTGAAGAAGAAGAACTGGGTTCATTTACTCAATATCCCGTTCGTCTTGCATGGGCTATCACTATTCATAAAAGTCAAGGGCTTACCTTCGAAAAAGCCATTATTGATGCCGGAGCTTCTTTTGCAGCAGGACAGGTGTACGTAGCATTAAGTCGCCTTACCTCATTAGACGGGCTTGTGCTGAAATCGCGCATTTATCCAAATTGCATACATACCAATAAGAGTGTCCTTGAGTTTGTTCTTAACGAACTTTCTGAAGATGCTTTGCGGCAAACGCTGCAAAAAGAACAACAAGATTATATCCGGCATTTAATGGTGAAAGGTTTTAGCTGGAAAACAATTCTCGATGTTTTGCACGAGCATCTTCAAGATTATGAACACCGCAATTTGCCGGATATTGAAAAATGCATTGCTTGGGCAGAAGGATTAGTCGAAAGAACAAAAGCTCTCGAAGAAACAGCATTGAAATTTCAAAAACAATTGGAGAAATTGTTTGAACATAGTGAGGAAGACAGCTATAAACAATCACATGAAAGGATTTCTGCGGCTTGCAACTATTTTATTAAAGAGGCAGATGAGACACTGCTGACTCTATTGGATCATCACATTGAGGTTATCAGAATAAAAAGCAGAACAAAAAAATACCTGAAAGATCTATATGATCTAAAATACTATTTCGAGCGCAAAAAGCTGCAATTACAAAACATGATGAGCATTTCGAAAGCCATGCATGAATCAGGCAATAAGGCAGACATATTAAAAATAACTGAAGCTCTAAAAAGGCCAATTGTTATGGCCTCTGAAGAAGAAAAATCTACAAGAAAGAAAATTGAAAAAGGAGAAACGCAACGAATAAGTTTGGAGCTATTTAAAAAAGGAAAGGCTATTTCGGAAATTGCTAAAGAACGTAATCTTGCCTATAGCACCATTGAAGGACACCTTGCAGGTTTTATTGCGACCGGTGAAGTAAACATTTTAGATATCATAGATAAAACAAAACTGGATAAGATTTCTGAACTACTTGAAAAAAACTCTTCTCTTAGTTCCTCGGAGCTTAAACAACAACTTGGTGATGATTTTTCTTATGGCCAGATAAAAGCGGCGATAAATTTTAAGGCCTCATTACAGTAAGCCTTTTCAATCGCGGCGTCCCGGTTCTCACTTTTATACCTATAACGTTTTGAAAATCTTAGCGATCTAGCTTTTCGCTTTTTTACAACAGTATAAAAAGTTAACGGGCTTGCACACTAAGCAAATCATCACTAACGTTGTATTACAAAACCGCACAATATGAAAAAAACTTTACCCTTATTTATCGGTCTTTTTTGCTTAGTCATCATTTCCTGCAGCCATAAGTACTACACTTCTTCTTTGTTTGATCAGCAAACTGCTCATCACAAAGTTGTTGCTGTACTGCCTGCAGAAATGGTCTTTACAGGAAAACAGCCTGAAAACCTGACCATAGAAGACATTGCTAAGATCGAAGATTTTGAAAGTAAAAATTTTCAGCATGCTCTTTACAACAGCATTCTTCGCTATGCTAATTCGAGAAAGTATTACACAAGAATTAACCTTCAGGATTTAGTTATGACAGAGAAATTATTGCAAGAACATAATATCTCTTCTCGCGACGCATGGAAAAAAGATGACAAAGAGCTAGCAACTATACTTGGTGTTGATGCTGTGATAAGAATGCGAATCCAAAAACAGAGGTACATGAGTGATGTGGCATCTTATGGTATAAGTGTGGGAAGACAGATCATCAATAATACCGGAATTGGATCAAAAGTTCCCTTTCCTTACGTACCCAATAAAACAAATGATATTTATGCCAGTTGCGACATTGTAAGTAATAATCAAACTTTATGGAACGATAATTACAAGGGAGCTTCTGACTGGAACACACCGTCAAATGTCGTTATTGAGAATATCACTGATAATTTTGGAAGACATTTTCCTTATAAACAAAGAAGATAATTACTTGCGAGCCCCCGCTAAAAGCGGGGGCGAAGCAAACTCCCCCTTATAAAGAGATTATTTTTAATTCTAATTAAATCATCATCTCGTTTCCTCTTAAATTTTCGAATACATCTTTCCACTCCGGATCAAACTTATTTATCAAATTCATTTTTCGTTTTCTCGAACTTCCTTTTATCTTTTTTTTCTTTCGAAGGCTTCTGCTGTTAATGTGAATGCTTCAAAATATACAAGTTTTTCAATGTTATATCTTGACGTAAAGTTCTTTGCAAAAAGGTTGCTTTTATGCTCCGAAATTCTTTTATACAAATCAGTCGTGGCACCACAATACAAAACAGTATTATGAGCATTCGTCATTATATAGAAGTAACCGTATTGATGCACAAGAAATGTTTTTGCAATTGAGGAGTTGGCTTCGAAATTTATTGGGTTTATCCCAATAAATTTCTCGCCAGTAAATACTCCGCAATCTGCACAGCATTTGTTGCTGCTCCTTTTCGAAGATTATCGCTAACGATCCACATATTCAAAGTCTTTGGCTGCGTTTCATCTCTTCTTAATCTTCCTACAAATACCTCATCTTTTTCATGGGCATCCATTGGCATAGGGTATTTTTGAGTAGCGGGATCATCAATCACTATAACACTCGGTGCATTACAAAGAAGTTTTTTTACTTCATCCATGTCATACTCATTTTCAAATTCCACATTCACGCTTTCACTATGCCCGCCCATTACAGGAATACGAACGGTGGTTGCTGTAAGCTTTATAGAATCATCCCTCATGATCTTTTTTGTTTCATTTACCATCTTCATTTCCTCTTTCGTATATCCGTTTTCTAAAAACACATCTATTTGAGGAATGGCATTCAGATCGATTGGATATTTATATGCCATAGTGTATTCGCCATTTATTCCCTTTACCTCTTTTTCTCTTTCAGCTTTTAATTGATCAACCGCTTTTTTTCCTGTTCCGGTTACACTTTGATAAGTGCTAACTACAATTCTTTTGATCTTGTATTTTTTGTGAAGAGGATTTAAAGCCACCACCATTTGAATTGTTGAACAATTTGGATTGGCAATGATCTTGTCTTCTTTGGTTAATACATCGGCGTTAATTTCAGGTACCACTAATTTTTTTGTGACATCCATTCTCCATGCTGATGAATTATCAACCACCGTAATTCCGGCTTCTGCAAATTTTGGCGCCCATTCCAGTGATGTGCTGCCACCTGCAGAAAAAATAGCTACAGAAGGCTTGGCGGCAATGCCATCTTCCATGCTAACAACCTTATACTTCTTTCCCTTAAATTCAACTTCTTTACCAACAGATCTTTCAGAAGCAACAGGAACTATTTCCGTAACAGGAAAATTTCTTTCTGCTAATACTTGCAACATTTTTGATCCAACGAGGCCAGTGGCGCCTACTACTGCAACTTTCATTTACCCTCCTTACCTCCTTAAAGGGAGGAATTTTTGTAATTAATAAATAATATTGTTTGTTCTCTTTCTCTCCTTGCCCCTTTTTAGGGGGGTTAAAAAAACAAGCCTTCCATTTGGAAGGCCTGCAATCTTTTATGGTTACACACATAACGCTACAAACCTTCCGCCTTAGGCGAATTGTTTCTTATTGCGTTTTGTATGCTTACAGTTTTGCATAAAGTGATGGCAAAAGTAAAGCGCTAAATCGTTCTATCAAAATTTAATCACATTTTTTTGAAGAAGACTCATAATTTTAAGTTTAAACGCCTCATCCTGTTATTGAATGAAAATTGCCAAAATTATACTGCTAATTTTTTTTATCCCTTTTTTTTCATTTTCTCAAAATCGCTATGATGTTGTCATTGATGAAATCATGGCTGATCCCACCCCTCAACTAAGTTTGCCAAATAATGAATGGATCGAGTTAAAAAATACAACTACTTCACCGATCAATCTACAAGGCTGGCGTATTGGTGATGCTACGGGGCAAAGCGGGCCTTTGCCAAATTTTACTTTGCAACCCGACAGCTTTGTAATTATTTGTACTAGCAGTACAGTGACAGCCATGTCCGTCTTCGGAACCACTGTTTCTGTTACCAGTTTTCCTTCGCTTGATAATGATGGTGATCAAATTTTTCTGCGTGCCTCAAATGGTCGTACTATCCACGCAGTTGGCTATTCTCTTTCATGGTATCAAAATGAATTAAAAAAAGATGGAGGATGGACATTGGAAATGGTGGATACCAAAAGCCCTTGTGTGGGCGCCAGCAATTGGAAGGCAAGTATAAATCCACAAGGTGGCACTCCGGGAAAGAAAAATTCTATTGATGCAGTAAATAATGATCAAACAGGGCCAAAACTGAAATATGCCTATCTAACAGATAGCATTACAATCATTGCCGTATTTGACGAACCTCTTGATAGTTTAAAGGGAGCAACATCCAGTAATTATTCTATTGACGGAGGTTTATCTATTATCACTGCAACAACTCTGGCTCCATTATTTAACACAGTGCAGTTGAAACTAAATGCCCATTTATTGTCAAATACAGTTTACAATCTTGCTGTTAACAATGTTACTGATTGCAAAAACAATACAATCGGAACGGAAAATGAGGTCAGGATCGGTTTGCCTGTTGAAGCATCGCCCTTAGATATTGTCATCAACGAAATTCTCTTTGATCCCAAAAGCAACGGTAATGATTTTGTAGAATTTTATAATGCTAGTAATAAAATTATCGACGCTTCAAAACTTTATGCAGCTAATCGCAACAGCAGCGGCATTATCAGCTCAATCAAACAAATTTTTCCGACGCTATTTTATATTTTTCCGAACGATTATTTTGTCATTACAGAAGATACCGCTAATCTTCAGATGAACTACTTAGTGCAAAATCCAGACGCTATACTAATGCTATCTTCTCTACCATCCTATCCAAATGATGAAGGAGATGTTATACTATTGAATGGACAAGGTGCTGTAATAGATGAAGTAAAATACAAAGACGACTGGCATTTTAAATTAATTGATAATCCCAAAGGTGTTTCATTGGAAAGGGTTGATCCTGCAGGTCCATCCCAAGATGCTGCTAATTGGCATAGCGCCGCTTCGACAGCCGGTTATGGTACGCCTACTTACAAAAATTCTCAATACAAGCAAACACAGATCATTGATGCAACAATAGACATCGCACCAAAAATTTTTAGTCCAGATAATGACGGGCAGGATGATATTGCCATCATTCAGTATAAGGTAGCTGAACCAGGTTATATTGCCAACGTAATTATTTTTAATGCCCAGGGAAGACCTATTCGGGATCTTGTTAAAAATGGAACTCTTGGATTAAATGGCCAATGGAATTGGGATGGCCTTGATGAAAAAGGAAATAAGCTTCCGATTGGTCCTTATATTATTTATACAGAAATTTTTAACCTTAAAGGAAAGAAACAACATTTTAAAAATACCGTTGTGCTTGCGAGGAAATTAAATTGATTGACGGTCTTCTTTCAGTTTTTCAGCGATCAACAAATTCTATAAGACATTTTACTTAATAAAAGCCCGGACAGAATTGTCCGGGCTTTACCAAACACACTATCCCTGTTACTTAATAAACTCTTTTGGTCTTATAAATTCTCTTGGTAGTTGGGTGCTTTTTATCTTTGTGTCTTCCTAACAGATAACCGCCAGCCCCACCAACAACACCACCAATAATAGCCCCTTTAGCATGATGTTTACTGATTACAGCTCCTGTAGCAGCACCGGCACCGGCACCAATAACGCCATATTTCTTTCTGTGACTCCAGCCTTTTTTATGTTTTACTACTGTTTTTTCCTGCGCCTGTGTTTCAACAAAAGCACCCGATACCATGGTGAGTCCAAATGCCATTGCTACTATTAAAAAGAATTTTTTCATAAAATACCATTTTATTAATTATTACTATCATTAACGCTATGGTCTTAAAACAACATTCAAGCCAATGCCAGATTTGAAAATAAATCGCCTAAAACATAGAAGGTTCTGCATAAAAAAATAATAAATGTGAAACATGAAATAATAAATAATTACGAATTAAAAATCATCTTATATAATGATGCTGATTGATTGAGCTAGTATAATTTCTTAAATGAAAAATAATTAAACAGAGGATTAACAGTTGCTTTTATTTAGGGAGAAGAAACCCCAGTGTAAAACTTTTCTTAACTCCCATTAAAAGCGATTGCAAAAAATAATGCGACATAAGTCGTGTGGGATCTCTTGGATAATTAACCATGCCGGCTCTCTTTCTTTCAGGCAATGATCTGTCTTTATTCAAAGGAATAATAAGATGACGAAGCATGAAAGATGCAAAATCAGCAACATTTTTTTCTTCTGTGTGCTTTTTTAATTGCTGAATGATGAGATGATGATAAGCTCCGACTATTTTTCCTGTTGATCGCTCATTTGTCATGGTAAAATCAAATGATAAAAAATCGAGAAATCCGGTTTTGATCCTGATCTTGCCCAAGTTTTCTGATGATGAATTCAATTTTGTAAGCTCCAATCTTTCTATTGCACCCTTTATGCGGTAAGGTTTATTTGAGCTTAAAGGCATCAAGACAATTCCATGCACAATTCCTGAACCCATGATAGAGCCAACAACATTCATATTTATATATTCAGGATCTGAAGCAACTGGATGGTTGATAAGAGGTGATATTGTTGCTCGGGCCCTTTCAATTCGCAAAATACCTGTTTGCCCATACCCGGCTCTTGGATATTCTTCATATTCTACTGTAGAAGCGGCAAGATTACAGGTTTTTACGCGGATATCGAAAGGAATCTCTTTTAAATATTCAACAGGTAATGGCAGAGACTTTTGCAGTCTTGGTAATCTTCTATCTCTGAAAACGTAAGCTTTACTTTCACCAACCAATATTTTTTCCGCGATCAGTTTGTGATCTAATAATTTTTGAAAATCGGGTTTTAGAATTTCTATTTTTGAAACATGAGCATTCACGCGGTCAGCCTGGTGGCCAAGCTTTCTTCCAAATTCATATTTGCCAAACTTCGGAGTGATCTTTAACTCATCCAAACGAATAAATTCTTCTTCACTGTCCAAATTAATTTTTTTTATTTCAGCCTGGTGATAACTATCAGCTGAATATTGAATGTTAGTTAAGCTTGCCCACACGGAGCCAAAATGTAAATTGCCCTTATTGAAGGATTCATGAATGTCTATTTGATACAGTTCCATATTTGCCTTGAGCTGGCATTTCGCTAGTTTATCATGATATGATATGGCTGAGTTGCGAAGCTGGAAAGCGTCTGCATGAATTTTTTTAAGGTTAAAGGGAAGCGATTGCAATTTTGGCCCCTCTTTTCTGCCGATCACAATTTTACTTTCATCTACCACTATCTTTTTTGCAGTGAGGATTTTGTCATTTAATAGTCGCATCACATCAAAGCCAGTAATATTTATTGTGGAAATATTTGCCCGACTAGACTCTACATCTGAAATAAGACTGATGGAATCTATCGATAAAATTTTCTTGTCACTATTAAGTTCCAACTGCTGGATTTGAACTTTATAATTGGTTGACGGATAATTTAAATTTGCTAAACGCAGATCGATAGATGAAAACACAGGTTTATTTCCGGGTTTATCAACAGAAAGGCCCTTGAATGTAACCTCTCCTTTTGCAAGCAATTGATCTTTGTCGGTATATAAAAAAACAGCAGTTCTTTTTAATTCAATACTTCTTATAAAAAGATTTTTAAAAGGCCATGTCATCTTTTTTAAAACATCTAATTGTGCTGAATCCTTTTTTTCAAGAAGAAATTGGTCTAGATGGATATTTCCATCTTCTAAAATAAATCTGTCTGCAGCAAGCTTTTTACCAAATAGAAATTTCAAAAAGTTAATCCCTTTTAAAGATGTGTGAGGAAACAAGAGCACATGCTTGTTCTGTTGTCTTTCATCATAAGGGGTAAAATTTATTTCCAAACTATCAAAAGAAACGGATGAAGAAAAAATGTTGGGATGGATAGACGAAACCCTTACCTGCATGGCAGGAGAAAGCTCTGTAAGCTGTTGCCTGATGTTTTTTCGAATAACCCTACTAAGAATAAAAAAAAGCGCAATAAAGACTAAACAAATTGCAAGAAAAACTCTAAGAATGATTTTTATGGTTCTCCTTCCCTTCACTGATCCATTTTATAATTAAACGAATGAAAAAAATATTAAGTTGCCAGGGAAGGGTTTGTTAACGTTTTAGCCTTGAAAGTTCAAAAAAGATACCACAAGCTTTAAATAAAAGCCCTTTAGGCAAAATAGAAGTTGAAAACTTGATATTCAATCGTTGTGCACGCTATACAATAAAAGCTTTTTTATAAGACACCTCTATTTTTCTAATTTCTTCTCCAGTATTTCTTTTCTTTTTATCCATTTATCTATCGGGTCCGGAAAATGGAATCCATCTTTTTTAAATCCGGTTTTTTTCAATATAGCATTGCTAAGCTGCTCCAGCTTTTTTCCATCAACATGCCGGGAGAGTGAATGGGTCAAATGATCCTTCATTGTTTGCTCAAATACTTCAATGCCGCGATTGATTACCCGCATTTCATCTTTATATTCTTTTTGCTTTCGATAAATGATCATAAGTCTTTCGAAAGCAAATTCATCGGCATAATCTTCTTTAATATTTTGTTCATACAGCTTAATGGCTTTGTTTACATCGCCATCCTTTTCTGCCTGTTTGGCTGTATCATTCCTTTCTTCAATTTTCATTGCAATCTTATAATTCCTTGCCATGTAATTTGCAAACAAAAATTTATGCCAAATAAATAATGATGAATTTTTATACATAAAAATTAATCACGTGCTTATCTCTTTTATTTTTCTTCTCCGGTAGATGGCAGGATAATTGTTTTGCCTTATGGAAATCATACTGTATGAAAGCTATTCTTTTTTCTGCAATAGCCGTTATCGTCATTGCTTGTAAGGGTAAACAAAAAAGTGAAACTGCTGAGGCTCCACCAATGCCTGCTGATACCGCTACTGCTGAAACACAAGAATTGAACTTGCCCCCGCCTTATGCTACCAAATCTGTCCGAAATATGAGTGAAATCATTGCCTGGCCTTCTGGAAAAAAGCCAATTGCACCCGAAGGTTTTGTGGTATCAAAATTTGCAGATAGTCTTGACCACCCACGCTGGGTCTATCAGGCCTCTAACGGTGATGTATTTATTGCTGAATTGAACAGCCCTCATAATACTCTTGAAAAAATTACAGGAAAGAATAAAAGCGCTGATCAAATTACTTTATTGCGTGATGCTGATAAAGATGGTGTTCCTGAATTGAGAACGGCATTTTTAAAAGACCTTAACAAACCATTCGGGATGCTCATCATTGGAAATAATTTTTATGTAGCCAATACAGATGGGCTTGTAAAATTTCCATATAAACCGGGCAGTACATTCATTACGGAAAAAGGAAAACAGATCATATCATATCCCGGCGGGCCTCGACACTGGACGAGAAATATTATTGCCAATGCCGATGGTTCTAAAATTTATATATCGATTGGTTCTTCTTCTGATCATGCCGAAGATGGAATAGATAAAGAACAAAGAAGAGCAATGATCCTTGAAATAAATCCTGATGGAAGTGGTGAAAAAGTATATGCAAGCGGCTTGCGAAATCCTGTAGGAATGGATTGGGCTCCCGGTACACAAATATTGTGGACCGCCGTGAATGAAAGAGATGAATTGGGTGATGATCTTGTGCCGGATTATCTTACTTCAGTAAAAGAGGGAGGATTTTATGGCTGGCCATATTCTTATTGGGGTAAACATAAAGATCCAAGAGTAAAAGAAGAAAAACCGGATCTTGTTGATAAAGCTATTATTCCCGATGTTCCACTGGATAATCATTCTGCGCCATTGGGACTTGCCTTT
The DNA here is from genome assembly GCA_036005185.1 of Chitinophagaceae bacterium. Lineage (GTDB taxonomy): Bacteria > Bacteroidota > Bacteroidia > Chitinophagales > Chitinophagaceae > VBAU01. Next base: position 54,003 of record DASYQS010000051.1, read on the forward strand.
TATACTAAAACTTCATTTCCTGCCAAATACAGAGATGGTGCTTTTATTGGCCAACATGGTTCGTGGAATAAGTCAACCTTAGCGGGATATAAAGTAGTGTTTGTTCCCTTTAAAAATGGAAAACCCTCCGGAAGACCAGAAGATTTTTTGACAGGGTTCATTGCTGATAAATCAAGTAATAAAGTATATGGCAGGCCCGTTGGCGTTACAGTGCTTCAAGATGGATCTTTACTGGTAGCTGATGATGGCTCTAATATCATTTGGAGAGTGGCGGCGAAGGGTTGATTGACAATTGTGAATTGGCAAACTAAACCGGCTACTTCTTTAAAACCTCCGAGAGTTTTTTAAAGCTCTCGTAAGGGGCTTTGTCGGCAAAAGAATTTACAACCCATGCAGGAAGATTTCCGCCCGGGTCAGCCTCAAATATATAGATGATACTAATAGTTTTTGGTGTAGGCATTGTAACATGCCAATTAATAGATGAGCTAACCACTCTTACTTTTCCATCTTTTTCAGGAACTAATCTGTTTTCACTTATAGACGAAACCTTCATAAATCTCTGCAGACTATCTCTTGTAATTTTTAAATGCACTACAGCATCGCGGTTCGACATGGGCCAGGGAATAGAAGTTTCTGTGTAATAATAAAGATCATAAGGCGAGATTTTTTTTATGAGGTAAGACATTTTTGTATTGTAAACCCAATCTTTTAAATGCTCAATATCAGTAAGAATATTAATTAGCTTATCAAAAGTTCCTTGTAAAGTACATTCAACCTTTATGCTTTTGAATTTGGAATGTGGGTTTTCGGCTTGGTACACCTTAATACCATCCTTATCCCTAGTTAATTTCCATTTGTACTGGCTAAAGCCTGCCAAAACAATGGCAGAAAATAAAGTAACAAAAACAATTCTTGCAACCAATTTCATCAAATTTATTTTGGTAACGCTTACAATACATCTACGTACATATATATGATCTTTGAAAATAAGAATTTATTTGATAAATAAATTTATGCCCTATTAACACTTTAACAGTTTAAAACGATAAGAAAGGCAAATAATTATATCGCCGGTGATTTACAATGTATTTCACCGGCGATTTTTGTAAAAGGAGCAGCGATTTGCTAAAATTGGAAGTAGATAAATGAGCTGCTGCTGGCCTGACTTAGAATTAGTAATAAAAGCATTACAGACCAGACTAACCCAACGATCCACCATTTTGTTTTTTGAGCAACTTCCAATACTGTGGTATTACGCATGAACCAATGCGTGGCCACCATGAGAACAACAACCACAGAAACCTTTATCATATCAATAGTGGGAAGCACAGGTGTTCCATTATTGACGCGAGTGAACATAGAAGTCAATAAACGCCATGCGGTAGAAAAATTTGGCGAACGGAAAAATACCCAGGTGACATTTACCAGAAAAAAAGTAAATAAGGCAATGAAAAAATTCTGTACAGCTTTAGTCCTGAAAAATGCCGGAGCAAAAGAAGCCGAAGTGGTAACTACAGGTATTGGTTCAATTGCCGGAACTAATTCAGGCGCAGTTGAAGCGTCAGTAGGTGCTTTCTTCGGACGAAACAATCTTTCTACACATAAATAAGTTCCGTGCAAGGCTCCCCAAACTACAAATGTCCAATTAGCGCCATGCCATAAACCACCAAGCAACATAGTGATCATAAGGTTTACATACGTTCTAAATTCTCCTTTTCTATTTCCGCCTAATGGTATATACAAATAATCTCGCAGCCAAGCAGAGAGGGTTATATGCCATCGACGCCAGAAATCTGAAAAACCAATAGCAGCATAAGGATAGCGAAAGTTTTGAGGCAATACAAATCCAAGACACATAGCCGCTCCGATTGCACAAATTGAATAGCCTGCAAAATCAAAAAATATTTGTCCGGAAAAAGCGAGCACTCCCAACCATGCATCTATCGTTTGCAATACCCCGGAGAAACCGAATACAGTATCTGATGATGACGATAACATAGTATCTGCCAAAACGACTTTCATGAATAAACCCATCGAAAGTAAAAACAGGCCTTGCAACATTTGCGTTTGTGTAGCCTTACGAGGTGTTTCAAACTGAGGAACCAATTGAGGAGGCCTTACAATAGGTCCCGCAACCAGGTGTGGGAAGAAAGTTACAAACAAACAAAAATCCAGCATGGACTTTACAGGCTTGCTCTTACGCTTGTACATATCTACCGTATAGCATAAAGTGGTAAATGTGTAAAAAGAAATTCCTGCCGGCAGAATAATATTGGGCTTAGCAGGATGAAAATTAATGCCAAAAGCATTTACAAGAGTCACAAAGTTTTCAAGCAAAAAGCCGCCGTATTTGAAAAAACATAACATGCCTAGGTTGCCAATGAGGCTTAATACCAGTAATAAATTTCTTTTATGCTTGTTTTCCTGAGTGTATAATGCACGGCCAACAAAGAAGTCGACTACCGTTGAGAGCCAGAGCAAAAGGATAAATGGAGGATTCCATACAGCATAAAAAATATAACTGGCAATAAGAAGATTTACCTTTTTTACTTTCCATGGAAATGGCATATTGTGTAATACCAACATCACGATAAAAAAGGCAACAAATGTGTAAGAATTAAAAAGCATATTCGTTGGTTTGTGTGTGAACGATAAGTTTATAAAGAGTTTTTGTGAGGAAAGTTCCAGCTTTTATTCTCCAATATTTGTACAAAGCTTTTTGTAAACTTTACTGCATCAGCCGGAGATAAATGCGAAAATTCGGGGCAATTAAAATGAGCAAGCGATTCATAATCCATAAAGTGAATTCCCGGGCAACCGGTTATCGCCAGCAATCTTTCCCAATATTTTTTCCTAGGATATCCTTGTTGCTCACCCTCAAGGAATGGTCCGCTTGATGGGGTGCGAACAAACAATACATTGCCTCCTCTTGTTTTTATCTTGTCAACATCTGCTTTCACTAAAGCTAATATGCTATCCAGTTTGGTTCCGGTCGGTGGTGGACTTTTCATTGCCCGCCCCAACGATGCCCATATCATTCTCACCTGGTTTTGCAAATTAGTGTCCTTCACAAAACGCTCATGCATCTTGCTTTGGCGATTTGCTTGCGTGAGATCGAATTCCCATGGAAATGGCAGCGGATCATTGCCTTGAACTCCCGGCCGATTCTTCAACCCGAGCTTAGCCAGATAAGCATTCATTGAAAAAAAATCTTTGTCTAACAAAACAAACTGCGATTCTAACAACTGGCTCAGTTGAAAGCTTGCTTTTTCCGATGGTGTCTGTTTCTTATAAAAGTTTATTCCCTTGTCGGGCCGCTGACGAAACGGTGCACCGTCATTGAAGAACAAAACTTCTGTCACATCAACAATCAGCCGGCCTTTAAAATCTTTATCCTCGGCTAAGTCATGTAATAGGTAACAAGGATTGCTGCCTACCATTGCCAATTGTATGGCATCAGTTCCCGTTTCTTGATTCCACGTCGGAATGTCCAGATCAAATTTTATTCGAGAAGATCCGATGAAAACGGTGGCTTTGTCTGATGGCAGATATACCCTGGCCCTTTTATTCGACCATAATTCAGGACCATCATCATAAGAAATAGTCCTGTTCTGGCTGCGTAAATAAAATTCCCAGCAAATGATAACTGCTGCAACAACAATCACCGTTAATAAGCCCGCTTTTAAGAAATGTTTTGGTGGCATGTATTTGTGTTTAGTTAAAAATTGATGGCTGCTTAAATTTCCAACCCTTTTCCTCTTGAAGGATCTTCACTAAATTCTTGGTATAAACTACAGCATCTGCGGGTGACAGATGCGACCATTCAGGGCAAATAAAATTTGCGACCTCTGGATAATCTTCATAATAAATTCCTGGTGTATTGGTGTACGCAAGCAACTTATCCCAATATTCTTCTCGGGGATATACAATTTGTTCAGCTTTCTTGTAACCACCGCTTGAGGGCGGTCGAACAAATAGCACCTGACCGCCTCGAGACCTTATTTTGTCAATAGCTTTTTTCATCTGATCAAATACGTTAGTAAGTGAATCACCTTTAAGGCCATGAATTGTTTTATCGGTCAAGCTTTTTTTTATCCAGCCATTTCGCTGAACCCAATTATTTTTCTGAATGTTTTGCAGATGTTCGCTAGATAAAAACATAGGGGTAAAAGAGGATTGCCTTTCAAAACTAGCCACAGCAAATTCTTTCGGAAAAGCGGGAGGGCTTACTACTCCTCGTCGATCGGGAACATGCATGCCATATAATAGGGAGTTCAAGCCAAACTTTCCTTCTTCCAGAAAAACAAGATTTGATTCCAACGCATGATCAATAGCTGAGCTTGTTTTTTGTGAAGGAGTTTCTTTGTAATAATAATCCAGGGTTTGCGTTGCAGATCTGTCTCTTTGAGCTGCTCCCGAAAAAAGTGTGAACTCTGTAGCATCGATGATCAATTTGCCCTTGAATTTTTCATCTTTAGCAAGATCATTCAATATGAGCCTGCAAGAAGTTCCAACAATTGCCAGTTGGACAGCTTTTTCTCCCGTCAGTTTTTCCCAAGTAGGAACGTCAAGATCGAATTTTATTCTTGATGGGCCAATAAAAACAGTGGCCTCGTTAGCGGGCTGATATATTTGTTTTCTTTTCGTTGCCCATAATATTTTATCATCATTAAAGGTTGCACGAAAACCCCTGCTGCGCCAATACAATTCCCAACAAACACTAAAAACAACTACAAGCACAATAGTCAATATCCCGGCTTTTGTAAAACTGTTAAGGTGCATAACAAAAATTTAAAAGATTACGGCTAACTAATGCAGGACCCCTTTAAAAATAATGGTTAAGTATGCGCTTACAAAAGGTATTGCGGATAAAAGATAGGATGGCTATAAAGTAAAAAATAAAATGCGAAGTAATAAAAATAATAAATACAACGGAAAATAAAAAGGCCCGATAGAAATCGGCCCTTTATTAAAAATCCAATATCCTATGAAAAACCAGTTGTATTTAAACAAAAGACAGTCCATAAAATTTTTAAACGAGTAGTAAGGCCTTACCCAATGAAAACATGGAAAATCTGGGAAATATTTTCCACAAAAATGGAGCTTAAAAGCTGTTTGTTTAGAGAAGCCTAAATAGAAGAATCGGCTAAGAATAAAATAAAATATAATACGATGAGTATAACCATGCAAATCGTCAAGACTTCCTTTCTTGTTATCAAAGAAATTGTTTAAGAGCCATGTTATTATTTTCTTTTGTGATTGACAGGAATAACCTTGTTTTTATTCCATTTTATTTACTTAAATAAAATAAGAATTTATGAAACCGAATAGAAGATTAATAGCAATTAAATCACTTTTAATTCTATGTTGTGCAGCATTGTTTTCTTTCACTTCAAAATTTGGAGGAGATAGCTTTGAAATTTGGCTGAATGGGAAAAAGGTGCTTCAGCAATATGTACATGTAGCGAAAGGAGTTCAAACCCTTCAATTGACCCAAGCCTCAGGCAATGATAAATTGGATATTTATTATAGCCATTGCGGACAAACTGGTAAAAGCAGATACATAACCATTAAAGATGAAAAAGACCGACCACTAAAAGTTTGGAAATTTGCAGACGCAAATGGCAGTAACAAAGCGATGTCTTTTAAATTGAAAGATATTTTAAGCTTGAAAAAAAATAAGGACAACAAGCTAAATGTTTTTTATTCATCTCAGGAGCTTCCAAATGGAAGATTACTTGCAATAATCGGTGCAGGAAATGAAAACGGTATAGCCAGGAAATAATAAGATGGATGCTTCGGGTCTTTCTTGAAAGGCCCTTTTTTTAGCGAAGTAACTTGTTGAACTTTTCTAACTCGGTAATTTCTGCTGATGAAAGGGGTTCATTGTGATCGTATTTTGATTTAAGAAATAGCACCCGTTTGTGTTGGGGATATTTTTCGAGGATCGATACTATTTTTTGCCCCAAGATTTCATCTTTTGTATAAAGCGGCTTCGGTGAAGGGGGAACTGATTTATATCGTGTTGGCTTTTTTAATATTTCAGCTTCCAAAGTAGCAAGCCATTTTGGTGGCATAGTTTTAATCTTTAGAGCTTTATTATATAAACCTTCTAACTGCTTTTTACTAAGCCCTCCTCTCTCCTGATATTGAAATGCTAAACTTTGAATAAACGACGAGCTGGGATAAGCAAGCAACGCAGCCTGCAATACTTCATGAATAATGTCAACATCGGGTTTTTTTCTGAACATGATTACAAGTTGTACAAAAGCTGAACCACATTCACATTTTTTTGACAGAACTATTCGATAATGAGAGCTGTTAAATAATTCAGCTTATTGCAAAATCAAAAATCGCTATTATGGCTTATCGTTTAAACGGGGCGATAAAAGAGATCATTTTATACCAATTCAATATCAAAATTCACCAGATCACGAAACTGGCGAAGGCGTTTGTCAATATCTTCTTTGGTAATTTCTTTCAAACGGGAGGGACCGAATTTTTCTACGCAAAAGCTTGCCATGGCGCTTCCAACAATAATGGCAGTTTTCATGTTGTCAAATGACACATCTTTTGTTTTAGCCAAGTGTCCGATAAAGCCTCCGGCAAATGTATCGCCGGCACCGGTAGGGTCAAATACATCTTCTAATGGAAGGGCAGGAGCAAAAAACACCTTGCCATCATGAAACAACAATGCTCCATGCTCCCCCTTTTTAACAATCAAAAATTTAGGGCCCATGGATAATATGGTCTTTGCTGCCTTCACCAATGAGTATTGACCACTCAATTGCCTGGCTTCCGCATCATTAACCAAAAGCACATCTATTTGCTTTAATACAGTTTCAAGATCAGGCATAGCTGCTTCCATCCAAAAATTCATCGTGTCCATGACAATTAACCGAGGTCTCTGTTTTAATTGCTTGATAACACTTATTTGAACAGACGGCTGAAGATTACCCAACATTAAGAATTCTGAGCCCTGATAGTTTTCAGGGATTTGGGGATTGAAATCTGCTAGTACATTTAAGTCAGTGATCAAAGTATCACGGCTATTCATATCCTCATGATAGCGGCCGCTCCAGAAAAAAGATTTTTTATCTTTTTTCATTTCAACCCCATCCATTACCACCCCACGGAAGATGAGTTGGTGTATTTCTTCTTTAGGAAAATCATAGCCGATGATGGAAACCTGATTAATTGGCTGAATAAAATTACTAGCGGCATAGGCCACATAAGTAGCGGAACCGCCAATAATTTGATCAGTTTTTCCGAAAGGAGTTTCAATTGCATCAAAGGCCATGGTACCAACAACAATCAACGACATGAAATTGGAATTATGATTAGGAATTTTATTATGGCGCGCAATATTAAGCAAAAGTTTCAAGCTCAAAGTTGAAGTTTTAAAGTTTGTTGCAATAGTTGAGAGTTTTTTAAGCTTCAAACATCAAGCATCAAACATCGAACATGAGTGCTTATCTTTGAGTATGGCCAAGATCTTGCGTCGTAAATCATCAAAAAGGGAAGTGATACTTATCAAAGCCGCTGCCATGTTTAAGGACAAGGGTTTTGCAGCTTCTTCCATGCGTGATCTTGCCGAGACGGTAGGGATTGAAGCAGCCAGTTTATACAATCATATCAAATCAAAATCAGAAATTTTACAAGAGATCATTTTTCATGCAGCTACGGAGTGTAATATTCATCTGGATGAAGTAGATCTCGAAGGAAAATCATCGTTGAAAAAAATTGAAGAGGTCATCCGCTTTCATGTACGCATGATGCTCAACCGTTTTGAAGAATATCATGTGATGACACATGAATGGATACATCTTTCAGAGCCACACCTAACTAATTTTACCGCACAGCGGCGCAGTTATGTTCAAAGGCTTGAGGCCATCGTGGACCAGGGTATAAAAAATAAAGAAATGAAACCCGTTATTCCTTATGTTGCTGTGCTAACTATACTTTCCGCAGTGCGGGGACTTGAATTTTGGCATCGCAGTCAGAAAAAATATTCACCCCAACAAATGGAAGATAATATGGTGATGCACTTGATTACTGGACTTCAGTTGTAAATCAATGCAGAATTCAGAATGGAAGAATAGAAGAATTAAGAATATTATAAACATTCCGTTCTATCATTTTGAATTCTCTTATTCTGTATTCTTTTATTCTTGACTCCTCCTTCTAATGGCCCTTCTTATCTTTGAGCATGTCTATTCATTTTCATAAGCTTGCCATAAAAGAAATTAGAAGAGAAACTCCAGAATGTGTTTCCGTGTTATTTGAAATACCTAAAGAAATAAAAAAAGATTTTGCATTCAAACAAGGACAAAGCCTTACCATGCGGACCTTTTTGAATAGTGAAGAAGTGCGAAGAACTTATTCTATCTGTGGTTCGCCGTTAGATGAAGAATGGAGAGTGGCTATTAAAAAACAAGAAGGTGGTTTGTTTTCCAGCTTCGCAAATGAACAATTAAAAAATGGTGATGTGCTGGAAGTAATGCCGCCTGTAGGAAAATTTTACACTGAGCTAGACCCAACTAATAAAAAAAATTATGTGGCCTTTGCTGCGGGCAGTGGCATTACACCAGTTATCTCTATTCTTAAAACAGTCTTGAGAACCGAATCCAAAAGTCAATTCACGTTGGTATATGGAAACCGGAATAAGAATTCTATCATTTTCAAAGAAGAATTAGAAGGATTAAAAGATAAGTTTATCGATCGTTTTAGAATCATACATATTTTAAGCCGTGAAAGAACTGATGCTCCGATCAATAGTGGCAGAATTGATTTGGATAAATTAAATCATCTAAATAAGCTGATCAATTATAAAAGCATCGATGAATTCTTTATCTGCGGACCGGAAGAGATGATCTTTTGTGTGAAGGGTTTTTTAGAAAATATTGACATCGATAAAAGGAAAATTCATTTTGAATTATTTACTACACCTGGAGAGATTAAAGGTAAAAAGCACAAAATACAAGGTACTAGGGAAGACGAGGGGCCAAAAAGCAAGATCAGTGTGAAGCTTGATGGAATAAGCTTTGATTTTAACCTCGGCTTTAATGCCGAGCCAATCTTAGATGCTGCTCTTAAACAAGGTGCTGATCTGCCATTTGCTTGTAAAGGAGGTGTATGCTGCACATGCAAAGCCAAACTCATTGAAGGCGAAGTGGACATGGAAGTTCATTGGGGACTGGAACATGAAGAAATTGAACAAGGTTATATTCTTACTTGCCAGTCACATCCGAAAACTGAAAGAGTGGTGGTGGATTTTGATATCAAATAAAAGCCCAGATACATGAAAGTTTTTGTGTCGGAATCGTACGAGACAATGTCAAAGCAAGCTGCGGGGGAAATTATAAGATTGACTCAATTGCACAAAAACCCAGTTGTTTGCACTGCTTCCGGTGACACACCAACAGGTGTTTATAAAAAAATCATCAATATTATCAATAAAGAACATTTGAATATTTCCGATTGGATATTTATCGGATTGGACGAATGGATAGGCATGAACGGAAATGATGAGGGAAGTTGTCGTTATTATTTAGATCAGCAATTGTTTCAACCACTACAGGTAGTCGATGAAAAAATTTGTTTTTTTGATGGAAGAGCAAAAAATTTAGAAGCGGAATGCGAGCGGGTCGAAAATTTTATTTCTCAGCATGGAGGTATTGATATAGCAATACTAGGATTGGGAATGAACGGGCACATAGGAATGAATGAGCCTGGTACTTCAAAGTATGCACGTTCTCATGTTTCGGAGCTTGATGTTACAACACAGCAAGTGGGACAGAAATATTTTAAAAACCAGCAAACCCTTAGCCGAGGTATTACCTTAGGAACAGCTAGTTTGTTAGAAGCACGTCATATTATTCTGCTTGTCAGTGGAAATCACAAGGCTGGAATAGTACAGCAAATCATTGAAGGCGAAATTTCTGAACAATTGCCTGCAAGTTTACTACGCCTCCACCCTGAATTGAAAATATATTTGGATATGGACGCTGCTGCAAATATTATGAGACCTTTAAACGAGCCATAAACATGGAAACAGTTATTGGCATTGATCTCGGAGGCACCCACATACGTGGTGGATTGGTTACTGAAAATAATTTGCCAGCTATTTCAACAAAGCGAGCCAACTCCGATGGCTCTGTTAAGGAAGTTTTGCAGCAGTTATTTATCCTCATAGATCAGTTGGTGAATGATTCAGTGAAAGCAATTGGAATAGGTGTTCCCGGGCTTGTGGATACTGATCAGGGAATCGTTTACGATGTAGTAAATATTCCTTCATGGAAAAAAGTCCCACTGAAGCAATTGACTCAAGATCGTTATCATTTACCGGTTGTGATTAATAATGATGCAAATTGTTTTGCCCTTGGTGAATATTATTTTGGGAAAGGACAAGGTTACGATTCAATGATAGGATTAACGATAGGTACGGGCCTTGGCAGCGGTATCATCATCAATAAAAAATTGTATGCCGGTAAAAACGGAGGCGCTGGAGAATTTGGAATGATCAATTACCTCGATAAATATTATGAATACTATACTAGCGGGCAATTTTTTCAAAATGTTTATCAAACCGATGGTGAGATAGTTTTTAAACAGGCAGAGCAAGGAGATAAACAAGCCTTAAGGATGTATGAGGAAATGGGAACACATTTGGGAAACGCAATAAAAGCGGCTTTGTATGCATTGGATGTAGAGTTAATTATTTTAGGTGGTTCAGTACGACATGCTTATCCCTATTTTGAAAAGAAGATGTGGCAACAAATTAAAACATTTGCCTTTCAAAAGGCAGTGGAAAATTTGAAAATAGAAATTTCTGAATTAGAAAATAGCGGCATCTTGGGGGCTGCTGCGTTGTATTATCAGAACCATGATTTTCAGGATTAAAAAACGGATTATGAGGAAATAAAAAAAATATTTCCGCTCAATCCATCCCAATCATATAAATCCCGGTTCTATTCATACTCTCGGTAAGCGCCAAATCTGGCCAAGCGATCTTCCCCTAGTTCTTTTGGAATAGGATAACAAGACAGGTTCAATTTCTCGCAGATCTGCGTCCACAAATTTGTACGTGTGTACGTTTGATGTACTTTCTGAAATGGGGTGGATAAAAGCAAGTCTTTAGCTTTCTGAAATTCATTCTTGTCAATCAGCAGTTGAACCCTTCTTTCAATAACCCATTCATCTTTTAATGCATCACATTTTGACAACCATCCTTCCCTTTCAAAAATAGTTTGTGTTCCCAGATTACGTAACACTTTATCCCGTTCAACTACTATTTGCGGATGCAATTGCAACCATTTTTCCTCAATCGCTTCAAAAGCTTTTTTTGCACCCTCCATATCTCCTTTTGTTTTTAGCAATCTCGCAAGCAGTGCTTTGGCAACTCCAGTTTTTGTTGATGAAAGAATTTTTATTGCGTCATCTGATTTCCCCCTTCCTGCAAGCCAAGAACCATAATAGAATTTCCAGAGATCGGCTTTTTCCCCATTGGTATTATTGATTGCCCATTTAAAACAGGCGTCAAGGTTTTCCATACCTGAAGGAGGCCAAAGATTTTGATCAACTGGTGGAGGCTCCGGCAATTTGCTTTTTGTTTGATAAGCATTGAACAATTCTTTCCACATTTTCACTTCTCTCGTTCTGGCCCATTGAAATAAAGGGATTGCATGAGTAGGTCTTAAATGGGCGGACGGAACTTTTAAAGAATAAATATCCAGCTCTTTATCACTGGGAATCCAATATTCAACATGCCACCTAGTTTGCTTGGGTTGCAATTCAAGCTTTATCGACTGATCACCAATTGGCCCTCCTTGTATCTCAATATAAGTTTGATGCTTGGCTGTACTGAGCGTTGACCATGCACTATCATCACCAACACCATAGCTCCACAATTTAACACCGGAAGCAATTTTTTCATCAGCGATATGATACAAGCCGCTTCCGAAAGAGGGTGTGTAAGCGCCAAACGCATTTACATCCTTGGTCTTCCAAAAATAGCCTGTCATTTCCTTTATATCGCTTTCGGTTTTTGGGCCTTGGTTTTTCCAATCGATAGTATCCAATTTAGAGGAATGTGACAACACGGTTCCATTAGGGAAATCATATTTTGTATCAGGCGCCGAAGGTAATGCAGCATTGGACCATGACATCCAAGGATAAGCCTCATTTCCCGGGTTATAAAAAATTACTCGTTGAGTAAGAAAATTATCATCGCTGCCCAATGAATATTCAACCGACCATTGCATACCGAACCGCAACTCTCTTTCACCACAGGTAACATATATACGGTCTGTTGTTTTTTCGATTTTATAAAGAACCGCTTCATTTTGAGTAGGCGAATGTGAAATAGGAAAACTTACTTCAATGCCTCCCGCTACAAAATAAAACCTCGGTAAAATTCTTGTGTAGCGAATTACGTCCGGAACGTATAACACTTCCTTTCCGGAGGATTTATGGATCATTGAAAAAACCTTACCTCCCAGATCAGGGCAGATAGTGATCGTCAGATGATCATTCTCTAATACAATAAAATGATATTTTTTTGGAACAGGTCTGTTTGAAGTTTCAGCGAAACTCACATAAGGATATACACCGTTCGGGTCGAAAGCGGTTGGCACAGGACCTGCGGGCACCAATTCATGTGTTAAAATGTACCCATCATATTCAATGCAGACAATTTTATTAGAGGTTTTCTGACAAAAGCATTCAGATACAAAAAAGCTCAAGATAAATAATAATGAAATGGTGTTTTTGATAATCATAATCTACTTGCTGCTCAATTTATCACTTAATTCCTCAAGCAATTTTTTTCCTTTATCAACATCTCCTTTTATCTTTTCTCTTTCGAAGTTTTTTTCATTATTAAATACCTGCATATGCCGGTAAAGTTGCTGTACCAATTGCGCAACCTCACCACTTGAGGACGTTTGTGCCTTATGCTCTAGTATCCTGATTTTTTCATAATCAACTATCCCCTCTCTTAGCTTTTCAAAACGGATACTACTATTGGCACCTGGATACATAAGAAAACAATCACCCGCAGCCCATGAACCAAAACGCGCATCCCTCAGTGGATCGGCTGGCCAAGCATCGTATGCCCATCTCAAAAAACCATCGTAATGGTGTGCAAATGTGTACCAACCCAGCCACCTGCCCTCAATAGGAGGAGAAAATACAAACGTATTTGGCTTTGGCGGTGTACAGCATATATAAAATGTTGAAGTGTGGAATTGTGAAGATCGTTTTTTTACTTCTTCAACGCCAGGTTCTTTTCCAAACACTGCAGAATAATCATTGAGCAACGTATCAAGTTCTTTATGCCAGTCACCGGCATAAGTAATACACCATTTATTAGAATGTGCTTTAATCACTTTAATGGCAGATAATGTTTGTTCCATTGCGTTTTCATTAACGCCGAGATAAGTTTTATTGAACCATCCTTTTTTTTCGAGATGGGTTCTTAAGTCCGTAAGAAAAACATTCCAATTTCTGCGAAAGGTATCAGATGTTGGCTGCCATCTTTCGTAGATATAGTTACCTGTTTTTTCATCAAGATAACGAAACCGTTCCCCCCATGGAATAGGCGTATAAATGGTAATGGCCTTATCAATTCCGAGACTCATTGCCAGTTCTACATACTGGTCAAAAATATTGTAATCAAACTTCCATGAGCCATTTTTTTGTTTTATCCATTCAATCATTCCTCCTTCAATGCTGTATTCATTATCACCCCATGGTGAATGCACGCCATACGTGGTAATGAATGTACCTCCCGCATCAGCATATAATTGCAAATGTTTTTTTAGCAATGCCTTGTGTTCATCACCCCAGGGTTTTACATGATAATACTCTGCAATCACCCAAGGATTTTGCCATAGGTCCAGCCTGAATTTCCAATCATGAGGTTTGGGTAATAGCTGGTTTTGTACTTTGATCTTTACATTTAAATCAGCACGACCGTTTTCGGTATAAATTTCAACAACACCACTATAAATTCCAGGTTCAGCATCTGCAGGGATATTGACAGATAGCCAAACAGGTCTTACAGTTTTCCCCGGCAGATCAAAGCGATCAGTCCCTGTAGTTATTGGAGCAAAACGATCAGGCAATAAGTAAACCTTGTCAATTGGTCCTCCGCCACAACTCGCATCTTTTGCATCATAAGGATAGTTGGACAATACATAACAAACTTTATTGAGCTGAATATTTTTTTTGTTCAATATTTTTCCTTTCTCATTCTTTAAATCATTTAATCTAAAATGAATCTGGTTAATTGTATCAGAAGACCAAACGAGGATTTGTGCATTTAACCTTTCTCCCTTCCATGCCATTTCAGACCATGATAATGTTTCAGTATTCAGTTCCGGCACTTCTGTTCTGAAATACAATTCATCTGTAGAAGCAAATGAAACATGCAATCCCCTTTTTTGCTTATTCCAAGCAGCAATATTCAGTGTTGTATCGTAAGCATATTCTTCCTGATAATGATAGCTAGTTTTGGGCACTTTTGAAAAATCAACATGGCCTTTGTAAACTTGTCCTAGAGCGATCGCAGAAAACAAATAAGTTAAGCAGTACGCTAACGGCGCCTTCATGCTTTTTCTAAGCCGGCATATGTAAATTATCATAATCATCGGCCGTAAAATAATTGATCTTTTCCAAACAAATAAGTTATAGTTATCACCTGCAAACGTTTGTCATATTGTTACGATGTTTATTTATATTGTTCCCGTTTAAAGCATTTTACCTATATGCTCAAAAAAATTTTAGCATCGTACGGAATATCTCCTGCAGCGATTATTCAACCTCATGGAGGCGGGCTGATCCATAGCACCTGGAAGGTTAGCGATCAATCTAATGATTACATATTGCAAAAGATCAATCATGAAGTATTTAAGCAACCAGAATACATAGCAAGCAATATTGAAGCTATTTCTTCATGGCTTAAAAAAAATCATCCGGAATACTTTTTTGTCACTCCCATTGAAACAAAAAATAATGGAAGCTTATTGCAAGTTCCTCGTGAAGGCTATTTTCGGCTTTTTCCGTTTGTAAAAAATTCTCTTACTTACGATATAGCTCAAACTCCGCAACAAGCTTTTGAAGCAGCCAGGCAGTTTGGTTTATTCACCAGCATACTTAAGGATTTTCCCGTGGAAAATTTAAAAATGACTCTGCCTGATTTTCATAATCTAACCTACAGGTACGATCAGTTTGAAAACGCTATTCAACATGGCAATCCTTCAAGAATCGAGGAAACAAAAAAAACAATAAACTTTCTCTGTTCGCATCATCATATTGTTTCAACTTATCAACAGATCATTTCAAACAAAGAATTCAAAATACGCGTTACCCATCATGATACCAAGATCAGTAATGTGCTGTTTGATAAAAACGGAAAAGGAATTTGTGTTATTGACCTTGATACGGTGATGCCTGGTTATTTCATCAGCGATGTGGGTGATATGATGCGCACCTATCTTTCACCGGTTAGTGAGGAGGAAAAAGACTTTCATAAGATCTCGATCAGGGATAATTTCTTCCATGCCATAGCCCGTGGCTATTTGCAAGAGATGGCCACAGAACTTAGTTTTACAGAACTTCAGCATTTTGTTTATGCCGGGATGTTTATGATATACATGCAAGCCCTGCGGTTTCTTACCGATTATCTAAATAATGATATTTACTATGGTTCCTTGTATGAAGGACATAATTATACAAGAGCAAAAAACCAAGTCGTTTTGCTGGAACGATTGATTGAAAAAAAAGATAAACTCAGTGAAATGGTGATGCTCGTCAACCCGAACAGTCATTAGTTTTATTAAATTTGCATTCTTAATAATCAACTATGTCTGTTCAGGAGTTAGAAAAAATTTTCCAGGACAAAATAGATGAGGAGATCAAAATCGAGCCAAGAGATTGGATGCCGGAAAAATACCGGCAAAATCTCATTCGCCAGATCAGCCAGCATGCACATAGCGAAATTGTGGGTATGTTGCCTGAAGGAAATTGGATCACTCGAGCTCCATCATTAAAGCGTAAAGCCATTCTTCTTGCTAAAGTGCAGGATGAGGCCGGTCATGGCTTGTATTTATATTCTGCTACAGAAACTTTAGGGGTAACAAGGGAACGAACGATCAATGACCTGCATAGCGGCAAAGCAAAATATTCTTCCATTTTTAATTATCCAACACTTACTTGGGCCGACATTGGTGCCATTGGCTGGTTAGTAGATGGCGCAGCTATATTAAATCAGGTCATGTTGACAAGAACATCGTATGGACCCTATGCCAGAGCGATGGTAAGAATTTGTAAAGAGGAAAGTTTTCATCAACGACAGGGATTTGAAATTTTGCTTGTTCTTTCCAAGGGAACAAAGGAACAAAAGCAAATGTGCCAGGACGCTATCAATCGCTGGTGGTGGCCAAGCATGATGATGTTTGGTCCGCATGATAGTGAGTCAACGCATTCAGATCAAAGTATGAAGTGGAAGATCAAAAGAAAAAGCAATGATGAGCTAAGGCAAAATTTTGTAGATATGATAGCTGAGCAGGTAAAAGTTTTAGGAATGACGCTGCCCGATCCCCAATTAAAATGGAATGAAGAAAAAAGACATTATGACTTTGGTGAGATCAATTGGGAAGAATTTTGGAATGTAGTAAAAGGAAATGGGCCATGCAATAAACAGCGTCTTGAGGCCAGAAGAAAAGCTTGGGAGGAAGGCAAATGGATAAGAGATGCGGCTGCGGCTTACGCAGAAAAGAGGAAACTGAGGTCACAAGCGGCTTAGATTATTATTATTAATTATTGATTATTATGGCCACCAATAATCACTTTTATGACTTGCCAGTTTACAAAGTTGGTAGATCATTCAGAAAGAAAGTGTCATTAATTGCTAAGAAACATTTCCCGAAATCCGAAGAATATTTATTAAAGTCTCAGATACTTGACCCATGCCGATCTATTACTGCAAATATTGCTGAAGGATTTGGCAGGTTTCACCATCAGGAAAATATGATCACATCTTATGACGAAAAATATATTTCCAAAAATATATTAGCGGATATAAACAAGGACTACAAAGAATGTTTGAAACAATTAAACGGATATATCAAATATTTAAAAACAGCAAAGCAAGAAGGTAAAATAATTAATAATAAATAATCAATAATTCAATGAATTTTTTGTTTCGAAAATATTACTACGGAGATATACCTGAAGATAAAGCAGGAGGCGATTCCAGTCAGAAAGGCTCCCCTGTAAAAGTAGATTTAGAGGGGGCCTCGGATTGGCCTCTTTGGGAAATTTTTATTCGCAGCAAGCAAGGCTTAGATCATAAACATGTTGGCAGTCTTCATGCGGCCGATGCTCAAATGGCTATAGAAAATGCAAGAGATGTTTATACAAGAAGAATGGAAGGCATAAGTATTTGGGTTGTAGAATCAAAACACATTCATGCTTCTAATCCTGATGATGCAGAAAATTTTTATGAGCCTGCTGAAGATAAGGTTTATCGCCATCCTACTTTTTATGATTTGCCTGATGAAGTAAAGCATATGTAGCCGGTTTTAGTTGATTAGTTGATCGGTTAATTAATAATAATTTCTTTTCTACTAAGTATTATTATGGAAGAAAAAAATCAGAGTTTTACCGAATTAGAAGTTTGGAAGAAAGCCAGAATCCTGAAAATTGAATTAAAAGAACTAGCAGACAAATTTCCTCCCGAAGAAAAATTTAGGTTAGCCGATCAGTTAATCAGGTCTTCCCGCTCAATCACTGCAAATATTTCAGAAGGGCATGGCCGTTTTACTTATAAAGACCAATTACATTTTTGTATCCAGGCAAGAGGCTCGCTATCTGAAACACATAATCATTTAATTGATGCAATGGATTGCAAGTATATCTCTGAAACTCAATTTAATTATTATAAAACTATTATCGATGAAGTAGGCCGCCTTTTAAATGGGTATATTACATTTTTAAGAAATAATATTAAATAGCTAAATGTCTAACCAATCAACTAATCAACTAATTAACTTTACGCTCCATCTTGCAGACAATGCGCTCATCCTCGGTCATCGAAACAGTGAATGGTGCGGACATGGGCCTGTGTTAGAACAAGACATTGCTATCACCAATATTTCTCTTGACCTGATTGGGCAATCAAGAAATTTTTATCAGTATGCTGCTACATTAATGAATGATCAAAAAGTCTCCCCCTTGGGGGGAGATTTAGAGGGGGCTGTCTCTGAAGATACTCTTGCTTACCTACGAGACAATCGCGAATTCAAAAACTGTTTGTTGGTTGAGCTTCCCAATGGCGATTGGGCAAAAACAATTCTGCGGCAATTTCTATTCAGCACTTATCAATTTTATTTATACCAAGAATTGCAAAATAGCAAAGACAAGCAACTAGCAGCTATTGCGGAAAAATCATTAAAGGAAGTTACCTATCATTTGCGATGGAGCAGTGAATGGGTAATACGATTGGGCGATGGAACAAATGAGAGTCATGAGCGGATGCTTACTGCTATTGATGAATTATGGAGATATGTTGGTGAGTTATTTACAGCTGCTGGTTATGAGTTACAGGCTGCAAAAGAAGGGTCTGGTGTTAATCCAACAATCTTACAACTTAAGTGGGAAGAAAGAGTGAAGGAAATTTTTGCAGAAGCAACCTTGCCTTATCCCGAACAGGTCTATCAACAAACAGGAGGTAAGGAAGGAAAACATACAGAACACTTAGGTTATATCCTGACTGAACTACAATTTATGCAAAGAGCATATCCCAACTCTGAATGGTAAAAAATGATAAAGTATCAAATAGATAAAGCAACTATTTATTCTTACCTGGAAGAAGTGAAGGATCCGGAAGTGCCCGCATTGAACGTTATTGATATGGGAATTGTAAGAGATATCATTTTGCATGAGGACGATTGCCTTGAAATTATTATCACGCCTACTTATTCGGGTTGTCCCGCTATGGACGTAATAAGCATGAATATCCGTATTATGCTATCCACTCTTGGCTTTAAAAAAATAAAGATCACTCAATCCCTTTCACCAGCCTGGACAACTGACTGGATGAGTGAGGAAGGGAAAAGAAAATTAAGACAATACGGAATTGCGCCCCCCAATCCAAAGCAGCAGGTATGCAATGATAAATTATTTGCTGATGATGAGGCTGTGCAATGCCCTCATTGCGATTCATGGCATACGCATCGTGTAAGTGAATTTGGTTCTACTCCTTGCAAATCATTATTCGTTTGTGATGATTGTAAAGAACCTTTCGATTATTTCAAATGCCACTAAACCCTCTAACCCCCTAAAGGGGGAATTAGTATTTTCGTAAAAATTTATAGATGTCTTCGATCCTTTTTGAAATAAAAGATTCTATTGGCCTCATTACTCTCAATCGTCCTGATAAATTGAATTCTTTTAATCGCGAAATGGCTCTGCTGATGCAGGAGAAATTGGATGAATGTAAGAGCAAGGAAATAAGATGCGTTTACATAACCGGCGCTGGTAAAGGATTTTCTGCCGGCCAGGATCTTACAGAAGTTACAGACCCAAACGGTCCGGGTCTCAAGGTAATTCTCTCTGAACACTATAACCCAATTGTTACAAAAATCCGCAAACTGGAAAAACCTGTTGTAGCTGCGGTGAATGGAGTAGCTGCCGGTGCAGGCGCAAATATTGCTTTGTGTTGCGATATAGTTGTTGCTGCGCAGTCAGCTTCATTCATGCAAGCTTTTTCAAAAATTGGATTGATACCTGATAGCGGTGGAACTTATGTGCTGCCACGATTGATTGGATGGCAAAAAGCATCCGCCTTGATGATGCTTGGTGAAAAGGTTCTGGCTGAAGAAGCTGAGCGCATGGGAATGATATACAAATTCTTCTCGGACGAAACTTTTGCTGAAAATGCAATGAATATTGCAAAACAACTTTCTCAAATGCCGACAAAAGGGCTGGCCTATACAAAACAGGTTTTGAATACATCCATGATCACAAGCTTTGAAGAACAATTGCAGGATGAAGATATCTTTCAACAAAGAGCAGCACAAACTGAAGATTATAAGGAAGGCGTAAAAGCATTTATGGAAAAAAGATCACCCATTTTCAAAGGGGAATAACGAACCATGATTTTCATGATTAAAAGGATTAAGATGAAACATGAGGAAATTACTCATAAAATTATAGGATGCGCAATGGAAGTTCACAGACAATTAGGACCTGGTTTTCAGGAATATATTTACCATAGGACATTAGACATAGGACATTAGAAAAAGAATTTAAATTGCAAAATGTACCTTTTGAGAGTGAATATGAAATAAAAATTTTTTATAAGGGTGACCAAATTGGGTTAAGAAAAGTTGATTTCCTTGTTGAAAAACAAATTCCTGTCGAAATAAAAGCAATCAGTGAATTAACTGATACTAATTTAGCCCAATCAAAAAATTATTTAGAAGCAGGTGGAATTGAAATAGGTCTATTACTAAACTTTGGGGCTTCCAGCCTGCAGTTTAAAAGATTGATCAATAACAAGGTTTCAACTTCTTAATTTCATTATAAATCTTATGAATCCTGTAAATCCTGGTTCTGTCGTCAGTCACATGATGGAAAACGATTTTTTTAGTCAATGGATGGGCGTAGAAGTATTGGAAGTAAAAGAAGGTTATAGCAGGATCCAAATGACTATTCGAAAAGAAATGGTAAATGGTTTTGGAATTGTGCATGGAGGTCTCCCTTTTTCATTGGCAGACAGTGCCTTTGCATTTGCTTGTAACAACCGCAATAATTTATCAGTTGCCTTGGATGTTACGATCACATTTATGAAAGCAGTGAATGTGGGAGATGTGCTGACTGCCGAAGCAAAAGAAATTCATAATGGAAGAAGCACCGGTGTTTATTTAATACATGTAATCAACCAAAAAAATGAGCAGGTAGCGTTATTTAAAGGAACTTGTTTTCGTACAGGAAAAACATTAGTGTAAGGCTTATTATAAGAATAGTTTTTTGAAAAGCTGATTTGCCCTTTTTGTCAGTAATTGCTTTGCATTCGCCATGGCTTCTTCCCTAGTTATTGATGAGGAAGTTAAACTCTCAACAAATTCCAAATGCAATTGGCTGATGATAGAAGAATCAGCTTCCAGTGTTCCGCAAAAAGCTGCTACCGGGATTTTATATTGATTAGCTAATTGAGAAATTTCACTGACTACCTTTCCTGCTAAAGTTTGTTCATCAATTTTACCTTCACCAGTTATGAATAGATCAGTTTCCGCCATTTTATTTTCAATTCCACTTGCCCTAATGATAATGCTTATTCCTTTTTTTAAATCAACATCGAAAAAGCCCATTAGCCCCGCAGCAATTCCACCGGCTGCGCCTGTTCCGGGAATAGCAGAAATATCTCTGCCAGTTTGTTGCTTCAAAATATTGGCAAAATGTTTTAATCCCTCATCCAACAATTTAACAGCATTGGTATCAGCACCTTTTTGCGGACCATATACATAAGCAGCGCCTTGTGGACCATATAAAATATTTTGCACATCACAGGCAATTTCAAATTTTATATTAGGGATAGCAGGTGGGGAGATAATTTTTTCTATTCTCAAAAGATTCTCTCCACATGCTTTTAATGACTGATCATTTTTGTCTTTGAAATGAAAACCCAACGCTGATAAAATACCGATACCTGCATCGTTTGTTGCACTGCCGCCCAGACCAAGAATAATTTTCTCCGCTCCTTTGTCAACGGCATCCTTGATCAATAGCCCCGTTCCATAAGTAGAAGTTTTTAAAGGATCTCTTTCATCCTGTTTTAATAAAATCAATCCGCTTGCAACAGCCATTTCAATAATGGCTGTTTTATTCTTTAAATTCCACTGATATGATGCTTGCATATCTCTTCCAAGTGGATCAACAGTTGTACAGTCAATAGTATCTGTTTGCAGATAATATTTCATTACCTCTGCAAACCCATCACCACCATCTGCCATTGGAAATAAAAAAACTCCGGCTGTTTCATCCACTTGCCTGATCCCTTCGGCAATAGCCTCGCATACTTCAAAACTGGTAAGGCTGCCTTTAAATTTATCGGGCGCAATAATGATTTTCATGAAGCATCCAAATTAAAAGATGAAGGGAATCGTTAAGCCGTGCCACAGTTAGCGAAGTTCTTCGATTTTACTGGCTCTTATAACCGTGGCACGACAAAGGGGCTACCTCTCTTTCTCAAAACAAATGCGGCAACAAAATACTAAAGCTAAGAATGCATAAAAAGAAAATCAGCAAGATGAAACTTTGTTTTGTAAAGAAATTATTGTTTCCGGGTTCAGTAATATTAATTGACATCTTTCCTGGTATCACCAAACTTAATCCCGTTCCTACAGTGAGGGTCACCAGGGCGCCAATGGCATTCCACCAGAACCAGAAAATATTTGGGAAAAACAACCACATGACAAGATTCGTGAGAACACCTACAATCAATCCTATATTAGCAGCATTCGCTTTTATTCTTTTGCCAAGAATGGCTAATAAAAAAATAGCAAGTATAGGCCCGTAGAACATGGAACCAATCTTATTGATGGCTTCAATAATTGTTTTAGCGAGCCCGCCAACAAAAAAAGCAAGCACCATAGTTACAACACCCCAGAATAAAGCCACCCATTTGCTCCAGTTTACATATTTTTCTCTGGGTACGTTCCACAAGCGACCAATAAAATCTTCCATACTAACAGCGCTGAGTGAGTTTAGAGTGGAGCTGTATGATGACATGCCTGCTGCAATGATGGCAATGACGATTATACCTACTATGCCATGAGGTAAGTAATCAGTAATAAAGATCGGTATCATCCCATCTGGCTTGCCTTCAGGAATTTTTGCAGCAAAGGCAGCATTGGCTCTGGCAAACGCCCCAATGATTAACCCGCCAAAACAATAGGCAAGTGTAACTGGGAATCGAAATAATCCATTAAACAATAGCAGTCGCCTCACTGTTGGTTCATCCTTTGCTGAAAGCAGCCTTTGCGCTTGTGTTTGGTCAGTGCCATAATAAGAACAATACAAAAATATTCCTCCAAAAAGCATGGGCCAGAATCCATATTCCCTTCCATCAAAGCCAAAGTTGGAAAAATCAACCACATGCAATCTTGTTCGGTCAACATGTTGTAAAAAGCTGTTCCAGCCACCCAAATAATAAAGGCCGCAGATCATAATAGTGATGATGCCGAGAACCTTAATGATCATCTGCGCCACTTCGCTATATACAATTGCTTTCATGCCGCCCTCAAGAGAATAAACAATGGTGATAACCCCTAATATCAACATGGTTTGCCAAAATGGAATTCGGATAATATTCGAAAGAATGAATCCCACTGCATAAATCGTAACTCCCGTTGCGAAGCAGCGACTGATCAAGAACACAGCGCTGATCAATAAACGGGAGGTTGTATTAAAACGTTTTTCTAAAAAGCTGTAAGCACTTACCACACCACTGCGGTATAAGGCAGGAGCAACAATAGCCATGATAATGATCATTGCAATGGGAACTCCGAATTCAAAGGTGAGCCATTGCATACCTCCTCCTTTTCTTAGCCCAACAAATGCAGGAGCGGAAACAAAACTAACTGCTGATAACTGTGTGGCCATTGTTGACATGCACAAAGCAAACCAGCCAAACCGTTTGCCTCCTAAAAAATAATCCGTTCCCGCCTTGCTTTTTTTGAAACGTAAGCCCAACCATATCATTGCTGCGAAATAGATCAGCACAATTGAATAGTCAAGTGCATTCATGATTACAGTGGCTGGGGATTATTGATGAAATCAAGATATAAGGCAGCACTCCATGAAAATGCATCAGCACCTAGGCCTTGTGAGGAACCACCTTCATTTGCCGGCCGAGGGTCAAAATATTCATACATTCCTATATTTTCAATAAGGTCCAGCGAATCGGCTTTTATTTTTTTGGCAAGATCTTTTTTCCCATAACGGATCAGCCCATGAAATATCATCCAGTTTACATTGATCCATACGGGACCACGCCAATATTTTACAGCATTGAACGAGTCTTCATCCGCCGCAGTAGAAGGGCACAATTTCCATTGATCGTTTTTAATAAAACTTGTGGTAAGATGATTTGTTAGCTTTTCGACTTGCTCATCATTACAAATACCAGCAAACAATGGCATAAAGCCCGAAGATGTTTTAATAGGAATTGATTTTTTATTTTTTAGATCATAGGCAAAATAAAAATCGGACTCTTTATCCCATAATTTGCTATTGATAGCTTCAATGGTTTTTTTGTTCCATTCTTTTATTTCAGCAGCATCCAAGTGAAGGTGTTCGGCCAAAGCAATCAACCCGTAATTTGATTTTACCAATAATGAATTGAACAATACATCCTGCACCAAAAAAGGACAATCTTTTACAATCTTTTCATCATTGTATTGATACCGGATGAACAAATCGATTAAATAAATATAGCGCTTATAATTTTCATTGGTTGGTCGTTGTGAGGCATCCACATTTTTTATATCACGACGCAGTGCAGAAACATCTCGAACTCCCGTTACATCGATGGCATTCAGAATTTCATCCCAGTTGGGCGAATTATCTGTGCCGGCTTCCCAGTTATGATGAATGTAAACCAGTCCTTCATTATAGGGATCCCGATGAGTATAAAGATATCGATGAAAGGAAACGATTTTTGGAAATATCTCTTTTAAAAATTTATCCCAGCCTTGAATTTTACTTTCCAATAGGCTTGTCATTCTTTCTAAAATAAAAGCAAATACCGGCGGCTGTGTAATGCCTGAGGTTAACACGCTGTTCGGTCGCCACGGAATATCTTTTGTTCCCCAGATCTCAGGGCCAGGAAAATAATTGGGATCAATGTGATGAAAATTGATATGCGGTAACATTCCGTTGCTCCATTGACCCTTGAACATGTTGGTTACTTCATCCATGGCTTTTTGCGGGTCACAGTATGCAAGCCCTAATGCAATAAAGCCCGAATCCCAATTCCATTGAAAAGGATATAATCTTGAACTGGGTATGGTATATCCGCCACGATTGTTGTTGATCAATATATCCTTTGCTTTTTGCAGATTATTTGTCAACAAATCGTTTATCTCAACATTCATAATGATTTTGATTTAAAGGCAAAAAAATTCAAGGTTTCAGGATTTCTCAATATCAGATGTATCATTCAAGTTGAAATCCTGAAACTATTTTAAGAGCCTTAATCTTCTAAAAATTCAGTGCTATTCTTGCATACACTGCTCTGGGTAAGCTTACCCGACCAACAAAAAAGTCACCTGTATTGGTTTGCGTATTTCCTGCTCTGGGATTTCCTTCTGTTACCGCTTCGGAATCAAAAAGATTAAAAACACCGATCCCAAAGCGAACTGTTTCATCATTCTTGAGCTGACAGCTATATCCCAAGTCAAGCCTTGCCAATGTATAAGGATCTAACTCCACAAGATTTGCAGCATTGCCATAGCGCTTACCTACATAATCAATTCCAAAAGCTGCATAAAACTTTTTATTGTCATAGGCAAGCGAAGGGCTCATCATGATCTGAGGTTGCCTTTCTAGCCATTTGCCTTTATTGTCAATAGGCGTGGCAGTGCTGCTGTCAACAAATTTTGAATACTCGGCGTGTTGTATTGTACCTGTACCTAAGAGATGAAATGATTTTACAAATTCCCAGTCATAAACAAACTCAACACCATAAGCTTTAGAGCTTTGAAGATTTTGTGTTTCCCTTAGTACGCCGCCAATTGTTACGAGATTTACTGCAAACCTGTCTTTTAATGTGATGTAGTATCCTGCAACCGTTGCTGTGATCATGCGATTGCCAAATTT
>DASYQS010000052.1:0-88921 GCA_036005185.1 Chitinophagaceae bacterium
CTCAATGAAATTCCTAACGCCCATTGCAGCCGATGATTATAATTTTTTCTGAGTGCATAAGCCCCATAAGCTTTGTTGCGATTCTCGAATAAAATATCGAGTAAATCGGCATGTAAAATTTCTTTGTTTGTCATGGCTATACTTTTGCATTGAGATGCTTATGTGAAGGAAATCCACAAGGCACAAGAAACAAGGCTCAAGTTTTTAAACAAGTAAACCACTTGCTCATATCTTGTGTCTTTTATCTTGTACCTTGAATCTTGTGACTTGTACCTTGCTCCTTGTGCCCTTCACCTTGTATCTTTGCCACTATGAAAATTTTAATGGTGTGCTTAGGAAATATTTGTCGCAGCCCCTTGGCAGAAGGAATTTTGCAAGACAAGGCATTTAAAGCCGGCTTGAAATGGAGTGTTGAAAGTGCAGGCACTGAAAGTTATCATATCGGAGAACCGCCACATCCTTTATCACAAAAAGTAGCCAAAAAAAATGGCATTGAGATTTGCGATCAAAGAGCAAGGAGGTTTGTGTCTGAAGATTTTGAAAACTTCAATAAAATTTACGCTTTAGCAAAGGATGTTTTTTACGAGATAAAGCGAATTGCAAAAAATAAATTTGACGAATCAAAAGTTGATCTGCTGATGAATGAATTATATCCTGGCAAAAATATGGATGTGCCAGATCCTTGGTCTGGACCAGAAGAGGGATATTATGAGGCTTATGCATTGATCGATGCAGCTTGCGATGCAATCATCAAAAAATATACCCCCACCCCCCTAAAGGGGGCTATGGAAGCGAAACATCTTTAACGATAATAGTTTTAATACTGCCGCTTGTTTTTATGAGAATATCCATCACTTACTCAGAAAGTACATCTTATAATGGCAAAAATTAATGTTGGAATACCACAAGGTACAAGAGATTTCGGACCGGATGTTGTTCGCAAACGCAATTATATTTTTAATACCATAAAAAATGTATTTGAGCTTTATGGTTTTCAGCCTCTGGAAACGCCGGCTATGGAAAATCTAGACACGTTGATGGGAAAATATGGTGAAGAAGGAAATAAATTAATTTTTAAAATTCTCAACAATGGCCTAGATAACCCTGACAAACAAGGCGAGGCAAGAAAAGAATTTGAAAAGATTTTAGAAGGTAAGAATACTAAAGACATTACAGAAAGAGCATTGAAATATGATCTAACGATTCCGTTTGCTCGATACGTGGCAATGAATCATGGTCAATTATCATTTCCCTTTAAGCGTTACCAGATCCAACCGGTGTGGCGTGCTGATAGACCAGCACGTGGCCGTTACCGTGAGTTTTATCAATGTGATGCCGATGTTATAGGAAGCACTTCACTATTGAATGAAATAGAATTAGCAAATATCTACGCAACTGTTTTTGAAAAATTAAAAATTCCGGTTGAAATAAAAATCAATAGCCGAAAAATTTTAATGGCACTAGCTGAGGTTAGTGCCGGTGCTGATAAAATGATGAATATTACAACAGCTATTGACAAATTAGATAAAATTGGCTTTGACAAAGTAAAAGAAGAATTGGTTCAGCGTGGATTGAATTTAAAAGAGATTGAAGTAATAGAAAACTATCTTTCCATTTCCGGCAGCAATGAGGAAAAAATATCAAAAGCGAAAGCAATTGTAGGAAGTACTGATGCAGGTAAGAAAGGAATTGAGGAACTAGAAACAATGCTTAGCTACTCACTCATTACTCATCACTCGCCACTCATTATTGATCTCACTCTCGCCCGCGGTCTCAACTATTACACGGGGATCATTTTTGAAATAAAGGCGAAAGATGTTCAGATCGGCAGCATTGGCGGAGGTGGCCGCTATGATGATCTTACAGGACTATTTGGTGTGCCCAATATTCCCGGTGTTGGAATTTCATTTGGTGTGGACAGGATCTATGATGTAATGGAAGAACTAAAACTCTTTCCTGATGATGTTTCTGTTGGTACGCAAGTTCTATTTTTTAATCTTGGCGAAGAAGAATCTAAGGTTGCATTTAAAACAGTCCAACAATTGCGTGATAAAAATATTCGCTGCGAAATCTATCATGAGCAGGCAAAGTTTGACAAGCAATTCAAATATGCCGAAAAGAAAAACATTCCTTTTGTCGCTATCATTGGCGACGAGGAAATAAAAAACGGTTCATGCAAAATAAAAAATATTGTAACCGGACAGCAAGTTGAAGTTTCCTTAAAGAAAGTACCTGAATTTTCTTTTAGTCACTAATCAAAATTGAATATATCAAACGTAATTACTTAAAAAAGCGGCCTTTCAGCCGCCTTTTTAAGTAATAGCTTGAATTTTGTCTCTACCAACCGGGATTTTGTTCTAGATTTCTATTAATAGTTATATCATTGGCTGGTAGACCCCACACAAACTTACTACTATTCGCAGGTATGCTTAAGGTATAATAATTGGCTCCTGTAGTAAGCATGTTTGTATTTTGCGGATCATGTCTTGTAAATCCTTCATGCCAACGTTTTAAATCTAGTAAACGAAATCCTTCAAATGCCAGTTCACAGAATCTTTCATCTTTAACGGCATCTAATAAAGCGGCCCCAGTTAAACCACTTAATGCAGTTAATCCTCTCGCGGTACGAAGACTATTTAATTTAGCTTGTGCATCTGTTTCTGCTGCACCACCTGCACGTGCACCGGCTTCAGCAGAAATCAAATACATTTCAGCAATTCTGAAAACCTTAGGTGCATGTTGATAATTGGTATTAGCACCTGTAAAGAGAGCAGGGTTTCCTGGATATTTATTTACCAGCCAAACATTAGAATAGCTAGCGCCTTGAATTGTAAGAGGTTTCTGAGCAAAATAAGCCGCTTTTCGGATGTCTGTAGCTTCATATTTATCTACAACCCATTGTGACGGAATGAAGTCTGGTGTATATCTTGAAGTAGAAGGAATAAAACCCAAATAAATACTATTTGCATTAGCCAATTCACTAGGGGCGATTGTTTGAAGCTGCAGAATAGTTTCTGTTTTCGTGTCTGTTTGCCAATAAGACGTAAATGCGGCTTGAGTGTTAATTAATGGGTAAGTAGCTGAGCTGATTAAGACATCGGCCGCCGCCTTTGCACCTGCCCAATCTTGCATGTTCAATTTTACTCTTGCTTCAAGTGCTGTAACTGCATCTTTAGTGAAGCGGGTAGAACCCTGAACTCCACTTACCGCAGATAAGAGCGTTTTAGCCTGATTAATATCGCTCAGAATCTGATCATAAACTGCTTTTACAGTTGCTCTTTCTGGTTGAGCAGAAATATTGTATTCAAGAACTAAAGGGACTCCTAAGTCTGAAGCCGCGGTTGCTGGCTCGTAAGGCTTAGCAAACAACTGAATCAATTGATGATAATAAAATGCCCTAGCTAAATAGGCATCACCTTTATACCTATTTAAGTCACCCGTTTCTGTTGCATTTGCCGGCACAATTTTATTAAACCCATCAATAGAAATGTTCACATTTGTCAAAGCGCTATAATAGCCGGACCAGATATCGCGAATACTATAATCATCAGAGGTAAAATCCCAACGGTGAGGGGCGCCATTTCTATTTCCAAAATCTAAAGATGCATTTAATTGATCTCCCTGAACATCTGTGGTAAAAGTATAAATACCATATACTCTTCCTCTCAAATTAGAGTATAGCCCTGTGTTCCACGTTTTAGCATCCTTTACAGTTTGGAAGGCCTCCGATAATGCAATAGAGTTATATGGAATTTTATCCAATTGTTTAGAACACGAAGCCAAGAAAAATATAATTAAGCTTCCTGCCAGAAATTTTATTTTAAATTGTTTCATATTTAGGTTCTTTAAAATTTTAAAATGTTACATCTAAACCAACAGCAACCTGTTTCGTATTAGGATTAACACCTAATGTAAGATTACTATCTACCTCAGGATCGGGTCCCAAATATTTAGTAAATGTCAACAAATTGCGCCCGGTAACATAAAACCTAACCGCTTTAATAACTTCGGTTCTATTTAAGATGTTTGCTGGTAAATTATAGCCTAGCGTAAGAGCTTTCATTCGCATAAAAGAAGCATCTTCAATAAGCCTTGAATCGAATTGTGTAAACTGCACACCGTATTTAGGGAACAGTGCAACATCGCCTATTTTTTGCCAATAATTAAGTACTGTTTTTGATTGGTTGAACCCTGGAAACTGGTTGGGGTTTTCAAAGAAATACCTATCATTATTGATTAAGTATTTGCCCTTTGAAAAACTAAAATCAACACTTAAGAAAAAGCCCTCGTACCCCCCGTTTAATCCGAAACCACCATTGATGGGAGGGTAACGTTTTATACCTGTGTTCTGTTCTAAGGTTGGGACAAATGTTGATGTCACTGCATTAGGATCCTTCTGCGTATTTATAATTTGATCCGGATCGGAATTTGGCAAATACCATTCAGGAAGGCCTGTTTGAGAATTAACTTGTGCGAATATTGGCCAGAAATAAGACACCGGCTGTCCTATTGCCCAAGAAACGCCAGTGTTTGGAATAATCCAATATTGTTTTCCTTGAAAGAGTTTTGTTACTTCATTTTTGTTATAATTGAAGTTTATATATGGAGTTAAATATGCCTTTTTAAATTTAATAAGATCCGCATCAATTGATAAATCTACACCCGAGTTTTTCAATGAACCTACATTTGATGTTATTGATGAGAAGCCAGAAGTATATGGATAAGGCACTGAAATCAACATATCTTCGGTAACGCGGTTGTAAAAAGAAACATCGACACGTAGTCTGTTAAACAAACTAAAGTTCGCCCCTATTGTAGTTATATGCTGGCTCTCCCATGATAAAAGCGGGTTGCCTGCAGCACTTATTCCCCATCCCGTTGAATTATCATACGTATTTGTTCCTACAAGTGCAAGACTTTGATAATTACCAATAGATGAGTTTCCTGTAGTTCCCGTATTTGCCCTGATGGTTAAATCTGTTAACCAATTAAATTTGTCGAAAAAGCTTTCTTGCTTTGCTTTCCACATAACTCCTGCAGACCAAAAATGAGCAGTGCGATTATCCTTTCCAAAACGAGAAGATTCATCCTGTCTGAAAGATCCATCCAAAAAATACCTGTTTTTATAATTGTATTCTAAGCGACTGAAATAAGATAAATAAGAATACTCAGTTTTCGAAGATGTAGAGGTACGGTTACTAGGACCATTTGACAAAAGAATTAATCGATCATCTGTTTGTCCTGTAGAAGAGGCGCTGAAAGCTGGTGTTTTGTTATCTATAAATTCTTGTCCTATTAAAGCTGTAAAATTGTGGTCAATAGCAATGTTGAATTTATATTCACCAGTATTAGTAATGGTTCTTGTCACACCCCTAGTAAAACTTTCACTTGCACTACCATTATTTAACGAACCAACATAAGAAGGCAACTGAACTGTGCTTGACCTATAATCATAAGCCTCAATTCCTGCCTGTGCTTTTAATGTTAAGTTCCTTATAGGATTAATTTGGATATAACCTGTCGGATTGAATTGCACATTATTGTCTTTACCTTGAATTTTATCAGCCAGGTATTTTGGTGCATACCTACTCCAACCTGGAATCAGCCCGTATATTTCTTTTCCAGTCGAATCTAAGGGCGAGTAAAACGGTTGAGCTAACAAAGCCAGTCCTCTATTTGTACTATTTGATCCATAGGGATTAGTCTGCCTTTCGTCGTATCCGAAAAATAAATTCAAGCCCATCTTAAACCAATCATTTACTGTTGTATTGAGGTTAGAACGTAAAGTGTATCTTTTATATCCAGATCTATAAGCTAGCCCTTCCTGGTTCAAATATCCCCCTGAAAGATAATAGGATGTTTTACCCCCCCCACCTGATATAGATAAATCAGCTTGATACATTGGAACATTCTCCTGGTAATAAGTTTTATACCACTTCGTATCATTAGGATATTTAGCGAGCAATGTATTTATTTGAGCTTGGGTTTGATATCCTGTTGCGACCCAAAAATCTGTTAGCTCCTTTGTGTTCATGAATTGGGTGAAAAAATCAGTATTAGCCAAATTAGATACGCCATATTGAGTTTGCAAAGTGATAGATGCTGGCTTGTTTGCTGATCCTTTTTTGGTTGTAATGAAAATAACGCCATTTGCTGCCCTAGAACCATAGATGGATGTTGCAGAGGCATCCTTGAGAACAGAAATAGTTTCAAAATCATTGGGATTTAGACTAATAACTGTACCTGGATCAATGGGAATTCCATCCATTACAAATAAGGGGGTTGAGCTGGCTCCTAAGGACCCTACACCATGTAATCTTATCGAAGATATTTGGGAGGGCTCACCATTTGAAGTAAATACCTGTAGACCTGCCACCTTACCCTGTAATGCATCAAATGCATTAGCTGTAGGTCTGTCCTGGATTTTTTCAGCATTTACTACAGCAATACTGCCTACTGTACTGCTAACTTTTTTGCCAGAACCATAACCAACCACCACAACTTCCTCGAGAGCTGCAGTTGAACTTTTTAATGTAACATTAAGCGTGTTATGCGATCCTATAGCAACTTCAATTGGTTCAAAACTTACAGAAGAGATTACCAAGACCTTACTGTTTGATGGTAATGAAATGGAATACGTACCATTCTCCGATGTAGTTGTCCCAATTTTTGTTCCTTTTACAAGAACCGAGGCATTTGCGATGGGAGTTTCTTTGTCATCCGTTACTTTACCTGTGATCGTTTTTTGCTGTGCGTGAAGTTGGCTAATAGCGGGCATAACTGCCATTAGCAGAAATAGAAGTTTTCTCATGTGAGCGTTTGTTTTGTGTTACAAAAATTACTTGTTTATTTCATAGTGTGGGAATCATATTTGTTGTAAAAAGGGCTAAGTACAGCAAAAGCATTCATCTAAATCCTAAAGCATGTAAACAAAATAAGGCAAAGGCTAATATACAAAAGCTGCATATCACAATTAAAAAAATTATACAATTTGCTTCCGATAATATAGATTAATATTCCATAGTGAAAAAAAGCTGGCCGAACCATTTAAATGAAAACTTTTGGTAACCCTCGTAACATCCAAGTTTCATAACCGTTTTACATAACGCGAGTATCTTTGCAGAAATGATATTAAAAAAACTCCGGCTCTCATCCGGAGTTCTTTAAAGATAGTTTTTATAGAAATTAATTTGTAACCAATACTCTTACTGACTCAGGTATAATAACCGAACCATCATCAAGCATAATTAAAAAATAAAAACGCTTTGCTAATTCAGTTCCAGCAGTTGTTGAAACCGAGGGAATACTGCCTGGGCCCTTAACAATATACTCTGCCAATGAAGTATTAAATGTATAAGTAGTATTATTTACAGGTATTGGAGCACTTGTATAAAAGCCGGTAGTGCCGGTACTTTGTATCTGTGTATACGTAGTACTTGCTGCAACTTTAGTTATCTCTTTCATTGTTCTGCCCGAATTAGTGGGTATCGCGAGAACAATCTGGATGGAACCCCCAGCACTGATTGACGTAGTGACAGTTGGTTCTGGGCGAAAATCTATCGCATTTGTTACTGTAACAGGTACAGTTGGCCTCACATCACTTAACCCATTAAAGTCTTCTTTCTTACAACTGATCATTGCCATCATTAAAAACAGCGGTAATAAGAATCTTATATTTTTTTTCATAACTTTTTATTATGTGTTGTTGGAATAAAATTTATTTAGCGAACCAAAGTTTTACATCGGTTTTAGGTCTTGGACTCGGCGCATTGGGGTTCGCGGCTAATTCGGCTGGTGTATATGGAAGCCTGGTAGGGATCACATTGGGATTATCACCCGCTGCGTTATTTACCAGAGCTAAAACCGGATACCCTGTTCTTCTATAATCGTCAAAGGCTTCTATGCCATTGCCAATCCATGCAATATATTTTTGCGTGATTATTTGCTTACGCTGCTCTTCAATTGTGCCGCTAAGAGTTACAACAGAAGGATTGGTTGCAAAATAGCTAGCGATTTCTGCGGCAGTCATACCTACCTTTTGCATAGAAGCAGTAATGCCGGCCTGGTAATAAGTATTGGCATTTCCGGGTGTTCCCAATGTTAATGCAGCTTCAGCCAAAATAAACTGCACCTGAAAATTGGTTAAAATCCGAATAGGCGCTTCACCGGTTGCTCCGGTTAGATAAGCATTATATTTTGATCTGGTAGCTACTGCAGGAGCAGTTGCAGTTGATCCATTATCAAAAGATACAAATGCACCTGACGGCTTTGTAAAAAACTTAGCCAGCCTTACCGTATCATTAAGACTTTTTGCGAGATTTAATAATCTTGTACTAAGCATTTGATCGCCTGTTCTGTTAATATTATTAAATGTATAAAGTGCATTTTGATTTCCTACTGTAGCTCCAAAAGGCACTTCGAAATCAAGGGCGTTTGAATTGATGTAATTATTGCCGGCGATTACACTTGCTATAGTGGAGGTTGCCAAAGACGGATTTTTGTTTGATATCTGTATAGCGAATTTTAAAAGCAAGGTATTCCCCATCCTTGCCCATTTGGTTAAGTCTCCTTTGTAAACAATATCATCATTTCCCGGTTTCAACGCACTGGTCTTTACAAGATCTGCCAGGCCGCTTTTAACAAGATCAAACAAGCTTGTAATACCAAGAGACGCATTACCCTGATAAATGTCTTCCTGCTTATCAAAACGGGGAAAAAGAGATTTTGTACCTTGGGCAGCTTGTGAATATGGTACCTCGCCCCAAAGATCTGTAGCTATCGAAAATAGATAGGCCATCTCCAATTTTGCGATACCAGAATAAGCGGGGCTGGTTGCTGAATATTGATCGATTAGTATTTGAAGATCACTCAGATCAACACCGTATATCTCACCATTCCACTGGTTATCAAAAGCTCCATCCAGATTATATATATCATACGCTGCTGTTTGATTTGCTACTCCTGCAATATGCTGAACTAAGGCTGAAGTAGCCCTGTCCAGATCATTTGAATTTGCAAATGCCAGACCTATTGTTGTCGTAGGCAAAATAGTAGTAGCAGGAACAGCTGGAGGGTTATTAGGACTGATATTTACATCAAGATATTTTTTGCAGGATGTAAATGATATAAATAACAAAAGCAAAAATGATATCTTTTTCATGAGATTTTTTTAAAAGATTAGATTGTTAGTTTAATGTTAGCACCAATGGTTCTTGCATTTGGAGTTCCCTGTAGATCAAGTCCTCTGATATTTCCCGCGCCTTGCGTATTGAGCTGTGGATCTATGGGAGCATTAGGCGCTACATAAAATACGTTCCGTGCAAATAATCCAAAACGGATACCAGCCAATTTTAAACGGTTAGTGATTTTATTAGGAACAGTATAGCCCAGCGTTAATTCTCTTAGATGAAGTACCGTGGCATCATATACATTGAATTCGCTTTGCAATCCACCCAATGCCTGCCAATATGCTTGACCGGATATTTGGATGTTATTGGCGGAATACTTCCCTGATGCGGGATCTAAAATTACGCCTGGCAGGATGTGTGGCTGCTCTCTATCCACAGCAGTAATATCCAAGGCGCCGCGTGATTTGTATGTTGCAGCCGTGAAGGAAAGAACCTGCCCTCCTTTTGTAAAATCAAAAGTGCAGCCTAAGTTAAATCCTTTATAGTTTAACGTATTCGTGACGCCAAATTGATAGTCAGCATTAGGATCGGCCAATACCTGACCTGCAACTGTGGGTTGGTATGTACCAGTGGCAGGATTAATTAGGCGTTGCCCGTCAGGGCTTCTTGGTATAACACCTCCGATGATAACACCGTAATGATATCCCACCTTAAAGGATGGAATGGATCCAATAAATGCGTTTCCCGGGATGGGGCTATTGTCTACACCGGGAGCAATGGATACAACCTTATTTCTCTGTCTGGTATAATTACCATTCAAGTCCCATGTAAAATCTCGGGTTCTGATCACCGTTGCACTTACATTGACTTCAACTCCTTTATTTGTTAATTCTCCTATGTTAGTAGTATATGTTCTAAAACCAGATGAGGGTGCAACGGCTACATTTAGAATTTGTGATTTGCTATCCTCACTATAATATGTTACATCAATAGACGCCCTGTTGCTAAAGAACTGTAGATTAATTCCTGCTTCATAGGAAGTTGTAAATTCCGGAGACAGCGGTATTGTATCGGAAAGTCTGGAGCTTGCACCAAAACCTCCAATAGCACCAAATGGAAAAGTAAAGCTGGCAACATTATTTCCGAAAGCTCCATTTACGTAAACATTGTTTAATAGGTAAGGGTCAGCATCTCTGCCTACTTTTGCATAACTGGCTCTTATTTTACCATAGCTGAAGATATCAGAATTAATTTTTAACGCATCTGTAAACACAAAGGCTACATTAGCCGATGGATAGAAATACGTGTTTTTATTTTTGGGTAAGGTAGAAGATTTATCTGCCCGACCGGTTAGCTCAACAAAAACATAGTTTCTAAAATTGAAGGAAGCTTGTCCGTAATATCCGAGCAATCGGCGAAGTGTGGAAGCCTCGCCTGACCCGACACTAAATACAGCGCCATTACCTACATTATAAAATCCCGGAACAGATAATTGATCTCCTTGTACCGCGATATCCTGAAATCTTCGTTGGTTTATATTTTGGCCGATTAAAGCAGTTAACGATAGACCATGGGTAAATAAATTATTTCTTGTAGCCCTAATAATCAGATCTCCGTTTATTTCATTTCTAAAGAACATTTCATCTCGAACATTCCCGGCCGGCACCCTGTTAGAACTGATTGCAAAAACTTGTTTTCTCCGGTCAGTGTATATATCTCCGCCTGCGCGGTAAGATATATTCAGCCAGTTAAGCAAATCATAGCCCACGTTTATATTCCCTGTAAATCTGTTCAGATAGCTATTCAAAGGATTTTCAAATTGATCAAAATAGGGATTATCTACTCCTGAAAAAGGATAATTATTCGTTCCATTTGCGTTTTTATAAGTTCCGTTTACTCTATAAGAAGTTAGATCTATATTCCTGGCCAATCCTAATAAAGATGCCAACCCACTGTTGTTACCTCCTATTGTACCTCGTTGGGCTGTGTTTGTATAAGTAATAGATCCACCGATCTTCATTTTTGCACCCACGGCAGTATTTGCACCAAACCTGAGAGTCGTTCTTTTTAAGAATGTATTATATAAGATTCCTTTTTGAGTAACATTACCAATAGAAAGTATTTGATTACGCACCGCATCTCCCGAGGTAATAGTTATTTCGTTCTCAGCAGTTGTGCCATGTCGGAAAAAGTCATTGATGTTATCGGGAAAGGCCTCGTAAGGAAATGTTTGCCCTGCTGTGTAGTTCACATTGTTTATATTCGCCGAGAGACCTAGTAGT
This sequence comes from Chitinophagaceae bacterium, assembly GCA_036005185.1. Taxonomy (GTDB): domain Bacteria; phylum Bacteroidota; class Bacteroidia; order Chitinophagales; family Chitinophagaceae; genus VBAU01. Next base: position 11,411 of record DASYQS010000052.1, read on the forward strand.
AAGCCGTTCGCCAAACTTGGCGTACTGCCAAATTTTGGACCAAATGAATTATTGGATGTCGAGTTAAATACTCCGCTGGTTCCCTCTCCATACATATTTTGCACCTTCGGTAAACCAAAAGCGCTTTGAATACTAAAATTTGAATTAAGAACAACCTCAGCTTTACCTCTTGCACTGCCGCCCTTTTTAGTAGTGATAATAATGGCACCAGCCGAAGCTCTTGAACCATATAAAGCAGCAGCAGCCGGACCTTTTAAAATGTTTACTGATTCTACATTATTCATATCAATATCCAAGGCGCGGTTGGCCGGTTGGTTATCACCTAAAGTACCGTTGGGTCCGCTATTAGTTCTGTCCACATCATTACTTATAGGAATACCATCAATTACAAATAATGGCTGGTTACTTCCCGTAAAAGATGTAATACCCCTGATGTTGATATTTACAGAAGCTCCGGCGCCGCCACTTGCATTGGTAATATTAACGCCGGCAACCTTTCCCTGCAATGCATTCACGAGATTTACTTCTCCCTTGTTAGCAAGTTCCTCACCTTTTAAATTTTGTGACGCATACCCAAGCGACCTTTTATCTCTCGCAATACCGAGCGCCGTAACTACTACTTCCTGCAAATTTTTTCCAATTGTTTGCAGAGAAACATTTATTACAGTCTGGCTGCCAATATCAATCTGAGCTTCCTCCATAGTTACTGAAGAAATTACCAATGTTTTAGCATTGGCTGGAACTGTAATTGAATATGTCCCATCATTTTTTGTAACGGTACCAGTATTGGTACCTTTTACAATAACGGAGGCGTTTATAATCGGTGCACCTTTTTCATCAGTTACTTTACCAGTGATTGTTCTTTGTTGTGCGTGGAGTTGGCCAATGGCCAGCATAGCTGCCATAAGCAGGAATAGAAGTTTTCTCATGTGAGCATTGTTTTGTGTTACAAAAAATTACTTATCCATTTCATGGAGTAGGAATCATATATGGGTTGTAAAAAGGGACTAAATTATTGCAAGCAGTCGTCAATCCTAAGTATGTGAATCAAATAAGGCAAAGGCTAATATACAAAAGCTGCATATCTCCTTTAAAAAAAAAATTGATTATTTCATTTTAAAAAATAACCTTATTATCTGTCTGTTGTATAATGAAATTAGCTTTCACATACAGATGTTTCAGAAAAGTAGTAGCCTTTTTAAATCTCTTAAAAATTTTGAAAGTTTTTACTAATCTACCAACTTATAGATTATCGAGGCGCCCTGCCCCACACCTACACACATGGTGGCTAATCCATATTTCAATCTGCTTCGTTTCATTTCATGAATAAGCGTTGTTGAGATTCTTGCTCCACTGCATCCCAATGGATGGCCAATAGCAATAGCGCCTCCATTCACGTTTACCCGATTTACATCTAATCCAAGATCGTGAATACAGGCAATAGATTGCGACGCAAATGCTTCATTTAATTCTATTAGGTCAATCCCTTCAATTTTCAATCCGGCCCTTGCTAATGCCTTTTTTGTAGCGGGCACGGGGCCAATGCCCATGATAGCCGGATCAACTCCAGCCACCGCCATAGAAATAATTTTTACAATCGGCTTTAATGCAAATTTTTTAACCGCTTCCTCGCTTGCCAATAATAAAACAGATGCTCCATCATTAATACCTGAAGAATTGCCGGCAGTCACAGAGCCATCTTTTACAAATGCTGGTTTTAAAGATGCTAGTTTTTCTAATGACGTATGGCGTGGCGGTTCATCTTTATCAAACAAAATCATTTCTTTTCCATCCTTTGTTTCTATGCCAATCATTTCATCTCTCCATTTGTCTTCGTCTAAAGCAGCAAAATATTTTTGTTGGGAAGCCAAAGCAAACTCATCCTGCTGCTCTCTTGAAATTTTCCATTGCTTTGCAACATTTTCCGCAGTTTCTCCCATGCTATAAGGGTAGTGGATTTCAACAAGCTTTTCATTCTTAAATCGCCAACCAAGAGTGGTATCATAAATTTCAGTTTGGCGTTGAAAAGCAGATGTTGCTTTTTGCATAACAAAAGGAGCTCTTGTCATGCTTTCAACTCCCCCGGCAATGATCAACTCAGCATCTCCGCACATTACTTGCCTGGCCGCATCCATGATAGCTTGTAAGCCTGATGCGCATAGACGGTTTACGGTATTTCCCGCTACCGAAACAGGGAGGCCTGCAAGCAATAACGCCATCCTTGCTACATTCCGGTTATCTTCTCCTGCCTGATTAGCATCGCCGGCAATCACATCTTCAATAGCATTAACATCAATCGTTGGGCTTCTTTGTACCAATGCTTTTATCACATGAGCTAGCAGATCGTCAGGGCGAACAGAGCTCAAGGCACCACCATATTTTCCAATGGGTGTCCGTACTGCGTCTATTACATAAGTTGATTTCATAAACTCTCCCAATCCTCCAGTGGAGGCTTTTAAGAAAGATTTGCAAGATAAGAGATTCAAAGTTTTCCTTTAGGGGGCAGGGGTTTGTTATCTTTGCAAAATGCTTAAAACAGTGCAGAAAAATATCAGGCATTTGAATTTAGCTGAGCTTGAAAAATATTTCGAAAGCATCAGTGAAAAAAATTTCAGAGCAAAACAAGTTTATGAGTGGATCTGGCAAAAAGGAGCAATAAGCTTCGCTGATATGACGAACTTGAGCAAGCAGCTTCGCCAGCAGCTAGGCGAAGTGTTTACATTACCCGCATTGACTATTGATGCTACACAATACAGCGCAGACGGCACTGTGAAAACGCGTTTCAAAACATGGGACAACCATCTTGTAGAGGGTGTATTGATCCCCACAGAATCACGCTTTACAGCCTGTGTTTCTTCACAAATAGGTTGCAGCTTGAGTTGTAAGTTTTGCGCCACGGGCTACATGGAACGCGAACGCAATCTTGAATTTGATGAAATTTATGATGAGGTTATTCTCATCAATCAGCAATGTGAAAAATTATATGGAAAAAAACTTACCAATATTGTGTTTATGGGCATGGGTGAGCCGTTGCTGAATTATAAAAATGTATTGAAAGCAATTGAACGAATTTCTTCGCCTGATGGGTTAGGCATGAGCCCGAGAAGAATTACTGTTTCCACTGCTGGTGTAGCCAAAATGATAAGGCAATTAGGCGATGATCAAGTAAAGTTTAAGCTTGCATTATCATTGCATGCGGCCAATGATCAGAAAAGGCATGAGATCATGCCCATAAATGATACGAACAACATTAAATCATTGATTGATGCCTTAAATTATTTTTATAAGCAAACAAAGAATGAGATCACATTTGAATACATTCTCTTCAACAATTTTAACGATAGCTTGAAAGACGCTGATGAACTAATTAAGATTTATCGTCAAGTTCCTGCTGATCTTATCAATATCATTGAATACAATCCGATCGACTTTGCAGAATTTTCCAAACCGACAGAAATTAAGATCGAGACTTTTATGAAATATCTGGAGAAAAATAAAGTGAATGCAAGGCTGCGCCGCAGCAGAGGTAAAGACATTGATGCTGCTTGTGGGCAATTAGCAAATAAAGGCAATTAAATTTTACTGTTGTAAAACAGCACATTTCTCTTATGAAAAAAAAATCACTTGGCAACTTTGATAAGTTTGCAAGAAAGAAAAGCAATGCGGCCATTAAAGAACAATTCAAGCAGGAAAAAAGAAAATGGAAAAAAGAGAGAGAAGAGTTTTTTGAAAAGAAAAGACTTACCAAGGAACAAGGTACAGGGTACAAGGTGCAAGGTCGCTCTGAAATTCGAAATCCTAAACCTGAAACTGAACTTATGCCTGTCAACAAATTCATTGCTCATTGCGGAGTTTGTTCAAGAAGGGATGCGGCGGAATTGGTAAAACAGGGAAAAGTAAAGGTGAATAATGAAACAATCACTGAGCCCGGCCATAAAGTATCTGAAAAAGATGAGATCAAAGTAAATGGCAAAAGAATTTCCATAGCAAAAAATCTTATTTACATACTTCTTAATAAACCGAAAGACTACATTACCACAACCGACGATCCCCAAAAAAGAAAAACAGTTTTGGATCTAATTCGTGTGAAAGAAAGAATATATCCTGTAGGAAGATTGGACAGAAATACATCAGGAGTTTTATTACTTACGAATGATGGCGAGCTTTCTCAAAAACTTAGTCATCCCAGCCATGAAGTAAAAAAGGTTTACCATGTTGGCTTAAATCACCCTTTAGAGAAAAAAGATTTTGACCATGTATTAAAAGGTGTGAATCTGGAAGATGGCCCTGCAACGGTAGATGTATTGGCTTATGCCGATTCAAAAGACAAAACTCAATTGGGTGTTGAAATTCACAGCGGTCGAAATCGAATTGTGCGAAGGATTTTTGAACACCTTGGCTATGATGTAAAAAATCTTGACCGGGTCATGTTTGCTGGTCTTACAAAAAAAAATGTGGAAAGAGGCAAATGGAGATTCTTGACTGAAAAAGAAGTGCGAGCCTTGAAATATTTCGGCGCACCGAACCACTCCCGGAAGCAAAGCTTAAATCCCGAACGATGAAGATTGCCGAGCTGATCATTTTTGAGAACGATGATTTTATTACACTGAATAAACCTTCAGGGTTGCTTTCAATACCCGATCGCCAAGGAAAAGAAATTTCATTGAAAAAAATACTGCAAGATAATTATGGTGAAATTTTTACTATTCACAGATTAGATAAGGGTACAAGCGGAATGATTCTTTTTGCGAAGAATGAACCTAGTCACAAATATTTCTCTCAGCAATTTGAGGGCAGGCAAACTGAAAAAATTTATTTAGGATTGATTATTGGCTCCCCGAGCAACAAGAAAGGAATGATTGATTCACCCATCATGGAACACCCTGTAAAAAAAGGCTTGATGGTGATAAACAGAAAAGGAAAAGAATCGTTGACTGATTATGAAGTGCTGGAAGATTTCGGAATTTATTCTTGGGTTCAATTTCAAATTTATACAGGTCGCACGCATCAGATACGTGTCCACATGAAAGAAATGGGTCACCCAATCGCTTGTGATGAATTATATGGGGATGGAAGGGACGTTTTTCTTTCTTCGATCAAACATAATTTCAAACTCTCCAAAAATGAAGAGGAAGAAAGGCCCATATTAAATCGCCTTGCACTTCATGCATCTCAATTAAAATTTATTGGACCAGACCAGCAGCGTTATGAATTCGAAGCTCCTATACCGAAAGATTTGAAAGCTACTCTGCAACAACTGTCGAAGAGAAAAAAATTTGCAAAATAGTTTTCACATCAGATTATATTCCATTACGAGAGACAGCATATAGCTCATACCAATCTTGCCGTTCAAGATTTATGAGAAAAGCCTTTGCAATATTTCTTATTCGCTGTTCATTAATAGTGCCTATTAATGGCAAGGCGCCAAGTTTAACCAGCCAGGCAACGGCAATGGATTCGATATCTGCATTATATTTTGGAGAAAGTTCTTCTAATTTATTTCTTAACCTTATAACTAATTCATCAGCACCATGTGCAATTCTTCCCTCTGCTAGCGGTGAAGTAGCTAATGGCCGCATGTAGCGCTGTTTAATGTAGTCCACTTGACCATTTTCTAATGCAGACGTATTTAATAAATTAAGTTCGATGTGATTCGTTACAATTGGCGTGCGCAGGTAAGAACTTAATAACTGATGTTGAAAAACCGAGAAATTAACTACGCCAATATTTTTAACCTTACCAGAATCTTTAAGTCTTTGCAACGTAAGAGCTGTTTCCTCAAGGTTTGACAACGGATCGAGTTGGTTCAATAAAAAAATATCTATATAATCTGTTCTGAGCTTTCGCAATGAATTTTCAAGGCTGCGCAAAATATGTTCTTTGGATGTATCATAGTATTTCACTCGGATATCAGGACGAGTGGGATGCGGCAGATTTACACCGCATTTTGTAAAAAGTACAATGTCTTCGCGCTTGATTCTTTTGCTCTTTATAATATCACCAAATATTTCCTCGCATTGGTAGCCACCATATATATCGGCATGATCAAAAGTATTAATGCCTAGTTCCAGGCAGAGGTCAATAATACTTTCCATTTTATTCGACTTGATTTCATTGGTATCCCACCTGTAGAAACCATAGATAGCAGGTGAAACTTTTGGTCCTGCGTCGCTGAGATAAATTTTATCCATCCAATCAATTTAATTACTTAATCTAATTCATTAAAAATATTTTCTAAGCTATTTTATATCCGGCATAGGAAACAGTTTTCCGCCGAATAATAAATAAGCCCAAACTAAGGTCCACAAAATATTAAATAATTGTGCAGCAGTAAATGCGATGGCGGGCCGACCGCCTTGTATTTTTACCAATTCAGAGAATCTTGCTTCCAACCCAATCGACATAAATGCCAAAGCAAACCAAATGGTACGCAAAGCATTTAGAATACCGCTAACCTGTTTTGTTGTGTAAACAGGAACCAAAAATGAAAAAATTAATGAGGCTGCAAGAAAACCCAATACAAATTTTGGAAACCGTTCCCAAACGACTTTTAATCCAGGTCTATCTATATTTTCTTTTTTATCTTTTTTTAATGCCCACCACGCAGCGATAAAAAAAGCAGCAAAGCCAATTAATACATTCTGTGAAAACTTAATGATCACTCCTGCCTTAAGTGCGATGGGCCCTACTAACTGCGAGGCTGCTGTTACAGATGCTGTAGTATCTAATGTACCACCCAACCAGGCGCCTCCTACAATTTCAGGCATGCCTGTTTTTTTAATGATCCAAGGTTGAAGGATCAACATAGGAATAGCAACTAATAAGACCAATGTAGTGATGTAAGACAATTTTTTTTTATCTCCTTTTATAACACCACTTGCAACAATGGCTGCAGATACTCCGCAAATAGCAACTGCGGAGGCGAGTATAACCCCAAATTCGTCATCTATTTTTAATTTACGCGATAGCCACAAAGCGAAAAACCATACTACTATAACTACCAGCACGGCTTGCAAAATGCCTGGTACACCTGCCTGCACGATGTCAGTAAACAAAATGCTGGTGCCGAGAATGATCAAACCTGTTTTAATAAAGAATTCTGAACGTGCCGCTTCTTTTAGCCATGCTGGCAATTTGGTTAGATTACTTAAGAGCAAACCGATGATCAATCCAAATACTACATACTCAATACCATAATTGCTAATGGATTTATTACCAGCAATGATTAATGAAAAAATTGCAAGAATATAAATTATTACAAATCCTGTAATATAGCTTTTGATATTGCCACCTGATAACCATACGGCTGCCGTTGAAAGAATTGTAAATGCAAAACCAATAGCGGCGATTAGTAAAAGATTTTTGCCTGATAAAACTTTTGTGAGCAGATCGTTTACATTCGACCATTGATAGATGGGCGAAAGAAATTTAAAGTCAGTTGAAAACACCGCGATTAGAACTACGGTAGTAATTAGAAGCCCACCGATCCACAAAGCCCAGCCGTCCTCTGATATTTTTGAATAAAGTGATCTTTTGATTGGTTTGTCTGATTCATTATGATCTGGCAAAACAGATGATTCAGAATTAACGTTAACTGAAGACATAGTCTACGTTTTACGTTTTTATAAAACGATTTTTATTTCCTTCTTAAGTCAAGATTATGAAAATAGAATATTCTTGCCGTGTGAATAAATCTATATTGATAACCGTACTTATCTTTTTAGTTACAAGATTGCAAAAAAGGGCATCCCGATGATTCGGGACGCCATCTCTAACGATTGCTTGCCATAAGAAAAAGATTGAAAGATTTAGATACTATTTATTCAGTAGCCCATCAACAGTTACAGCAGCGTAGTATAAAGCCCCTATTGTCGGCCCACCTGCATATTGGAGATATCGGTGATTTAAAATATCAGCACCTCCCAATTTTATTTGTGATTTTACCTTTGGAAAACGGATCGTTAGCTGTGCATCTAGGGTATTATAAGCAGAAATATTTCCTACTACCAAGGGGCTTTCCCAAAGAAAAGCATCCTGCCACCTCCACACTATATTGAAACCAATATTTTTTATTACTTCCCGATTTCCGAAGGAAATGTTTGTTGTCCATTTAGGAGTATTGAAGCCTGTAACAAAAATATCGTCCGATGAATTTGATTTCATTTTATTGAAGCTCACATTTCCGGCAATGGTATATTTTTTATAAAAATTGTAAGTGACTCCCAGTGCTGATCCAAAATTGTGGTAAGTATTTTTGGCGTTTGTATAAACACGATAGCGATCCTGTCCCTTACTTGCAGCAGTAGTAGCTGTTGCCGATGTTGCATCCCTATTTCGATCAAGCATAGCCAACACAGCTGCATCACTGCCTACTGTTTCACCTTTTGGCACAAAAACTTGTACCTGACCAAGAAAGCCATCATATACATTACTATAGGCGTCAAAATCTATTACTAATTTATTTTTCAACAAAACAGATTTGTAACCGATCTCAAAAGAATTGATCTTTTCAGGGCGGGCTTTTGGCAAGTTTGCCCAAACCAATAAATTTCTGTTAGCTAATGCGGCAGAGTCCGAGTTACCCGCTACGCTTACCGCAGCATTAAAATTAACTACAGACGCTTGGGTGTAACTATTTTCGAGATAGTCCAGTCCCTCATTGATATACGATAAGCTACCCACACGTTTTACTCTCCCATTATTTACATAAGACAAAGCTTCGAACAATGCAGGAAAGCGATAGCCTTGTTGGTAAGTAAAACGAAAGTTATGATTTTCTTTTACTGTATATACAGCTGCAAGGCGCGGTGTAAACTTAGGATCAAACTCAGGATTATAATCAAACCGCAATGAGCTAAACAATTTTAATTTTTCATCAAAAAAAGTTTTTGTTACTTGGGTAAAAGCTCCAAACTTTTTATAATAAACATTGTCGCCAAAGCTTCCATCTTTTAGTGGCTTATTTCTTTCATCAATTGAACGGGAAAAATCAACAAAATTATTTCCATCAGGAATAACTTCATAAATGCGTGCATCCCCTCCCATCAATAAATTAAAGATCTTCACCTTGCTTGATAGATCCCATTGCGCTTCCGTATGATACAATCTACTTTTTTGAATCAAAGCAGCGCCGCCTGTTTCAGGAGCATCGGGAATTGAGCTTGATTTTATATCCCAGTTATTGATATGCCGGATCACATTTTTCAATGAATCGAAACGTGCAGTGCCTGGTTGCGCTCTGCTTGCATCAGCTTGCTGACGAGCATACTGAGTGGCTGCAGCCAGGTTTGCAGAGGTTAATCCACCATTAGCAGCGGCATAAACATTTAAAGCATTTTTAAATTTTGTTCCCCAACTGGTAGCTGTTTTTGCATCAGTGGCACCACCAGTATATAAATCCATATTATCAGCCAAAGGTTTTACATTGTAAGAATTCCCAGTATTTTCAATGGACATATAACTAAGAATTGTATAATTGTTTCCTTTAAGCTGAAGGGAATGGTTTTGTACTGTTACATTGTCAAGCTTAATTTTATTTCCCCGCTGAAATACTCCATCCATTTTTCCCACACGATAGGAATACGATAATTCTGCATTTTCACCAAGCTTATAATGCAAAGCCGCATCAAACTTTAAATTTTCAACTTTTGGATCTACCAGCTCATTTTCCCAATAACCTGTACGAGCCACACGCAATGTGCGGTTTGTTTGTCCGTTAATTGTGAGACCGCTAATGGAAACGACATTACTTCCAGCCAATGCATCATCACCGTATTTGTTCCAGCCATCAAAAGCGATATTGTTAGCGCCGTTAAGCTCAGGATATGAAGGGTTAGCGCTCTTGAGGTTATTTGTATTCTGATCAAGACGGGTGTTCGATATCCAATCAATGCCCTGCATGTACCCAAGATTTAATTTGAAAGCAAATTTGTTATTATAAGCTCTTGCATATCGAATGGCTGATTCAGTTAAAATCGCTGGGTTATGATCAGTTCCGTCCACATGATTGATACCCGTTTTTTGATACACACTTAACCCCTGATGAATAAAGGGGCTTTTTGTGATAAGGTTAGCCATTCCGTTGATGGCATTCATTCCATATAATGCTGAAGCAGCGCCGGGTGTTATCTCTACACTTTGAATGTCCAATTCAGTAGGGCCAATTGCATTACCCAATGGAACTCCCAAGGTTGCTGCTTGCATATCCACGCCATCCACTAGTTGCATAAAGCGAAAATTGTTGGGGATATTAAAACCTCTTGTGTTGGGGACTTTAAAAGTGAGACTTGACGTAGTCATTTGTATGCCTTTTACATTTTCCAAGGCATCATAAAAACTGGGAGTAGGTGTTTCCTGGATTGCCCTAATATCCAATTTTTCAATTGCAACCGGTGATTTTAAAATATTCTCTGCTACACGAGAAGCAGTAACTACCACTTCATTTCCTAAAACTGTTTGTGTTGAAAGAGCGACCTGCAAATTAGATCCGAGGCTTTTTACTTCCAGTTCCTGAGGCTTAAATCCGACAGACGAAAATATAAGAGTAAACGGAAGTTTTATTTTTGTCTTTAATATAAAGTTTCCTGTAGAATTTGTAACAGTTCCCGCTACGGTGCCTTTAATTTGCACGCTTACGTCCGGCAGGGGAAGATTTTTTTCCTGATCAGTTACCTGGCCCGAAATTTCAATGAGTGTTCCGGTCTGCGAAAATGCCAGATTAAATAATAAGAACTGAAAAAAAATGAAGAGCGTTAGTTTTCTGTTTCCCTTTTTTCCAATTAAAAATAATTGTTTGCTTGATCTTCTCATAAATTTGATTTCGTTTTATAGTCTACTAATTTAGTAGACTAGCCAGTGTCAAAAAAACCCACAATAATTGTGAGTCGAGTTTTTCAAATATTTTATTACAACAGTTGCCTAAGAGCATTCCAAAAAGTATTGCAACTGGTTAAAATTACCAATGTGCCTACAGCAATGAACATAGCTTTAATGGGCACCTTTCCAACAAGCCTTGCTGCAATTGGTGCAGCGATAAGCCCTCCGACGATAAGGCCAGCTACATCAACGATTGGAATACTTTTCAACAGAATAAAAAATGTAATTGAACTAACAAACACAACAAAAAATTCCGCCAAGCACACTGAACCGATTACATAACGTGGACTTCTTCTTTTTGACATCAGCGTGCTCGTAACTAATGTACCCCAACCACCGCCGGCGAATGAATCCATAAAACCACCTGCCGAAGCCAGCCAGCCAGCCCGTCTTACTTTTTGATGATATTTCTTTTTTCCAAACGCTTTTCGCATTATGAAATAGCCGAGATAAAGTGTATAGATAGAAAGTGGCAGTCGCACCCAAGATGAATATTTCTGAGCGAAAAAGGCAAGAGATGCTCCCACGATGGCACCAATTATGCCTGGAACAACCAACGCTCTGAATAATTTTTTATTGATATTACCAAAACGGTGATGGCTATAGCCTGAAACTCCACTTGAAAAAACTCTTGCTGAGTGTACCCGGCTGCTGACAATAGCGGGATTAACGCCAGTCGCTAACAAAAATGTTGTTGAAATGGTACCATAGCCCATGCCTAGCGATCCATCTACCATTTGTGCCAAAAAGCCAGTAAGCAGCATTAGCAAAAACGGTTTTGTGTCAATTATTTCAGGAACAGTTTTTACTGCAGTCATTATTTTTCCGAAAGGAATAAACGATAAAATAGTATGTCCAATGATCATAAAACAAAAAGCAAACAAGCACCACTTCACAATTTTTTGCCAACGTTTTTGCTCAGGTTTGTTTATTTCTTCAAGAGTGGTTTGTTTTGACACCAGCATTTTGGTAAGTTCATCAAGTTGCTTTACTTTTTCTTCAAAACTTCCATTTAACCTTTGCCGTATAGTGGTCATGTTTTGCAGAACGCTGTCCATTTCTTTTGGTATCAAATCATTGATAACTTCTTTTATACGCTTTGCAATCGTAGGAGATAATCCATTAGTTGATATAGCAATTTTTAAACTTCCTTTTTGTACAATACTGCTGAGGTAAAAGTCACAGAGGTCAGGAGTATCAGCTACATTTACAATAATACCTCTTTTCTTTGCCAAGTTTTTGATGTATTCATGTAATTGACGATCTCTGGTAGCAAGTATGACAAGATCCTTATTGATAAGATCTGATTCCTGAAATGCACGTTGAAGTATCTTACACGAAGAATGCTTTTCTGCTAGATGCGTAATTTCCTTTTTTATTTCAGGAGCTACTATCGTAATCTTAGCATCTGGTGAGTTAGAAAGCACAGATTGCAATTTTTCCAAACCAACATTGCCAGCACCCACAAGCAAAGTCTCCAATTGATCCAATTTCAAAAAAATCGGATACAGTTGATTCTTGTGATTATGAGTCACTGCAGAAGTTTCTTGTATGTCATTTATTTCTCCCGTCATCAAAATTTGATATCTTAAGTATCGATCTGATACTTTCTAAATAATCAGAAATGTAAAAATATAGTATTCTCTACTATTTTAGTAGACTAATAAAAACTTTTTTTCCTCATTTATCGGTTAGATATCAAAACTTACATTCGTTATTCAAAATTTATTTGAAAAGTCAAGGATTCCTGCTTATTTTTATAGTCCACTAAACAAGTAGGGTAATAGTTTGTTAATTAAACAATTACTCACTATTAAAACGACAGACCATGCAGAGTTTTCGCACTGAGTTAGAGAATCCGATTGTTGAAAGAGATATTCTTGAACTGGAACGCAAGATCCACGAGTTCAGGGAAGGAAAAATTCCAGATGAAAAATTTCGAAGCCTGCGCTTAGCCAGGGGTGTGTATGGACAGAGGCAGCCTGGTGTACAAATGGTGCGCATTAAATTACCGTACGGTAAAATGACACTTGCACAATGGAAACGAATTGCAGATGTATCCGATGAATTTGCGACAAGCAATCTTCACCTAACAACAAGGCAGGATATACAAATACATTTTGTGAGCCTTGACCGCACACCTGAGCTTTGGTCGCTGCTTGAGCAGGATAATGTCACTATTCGTGAGGCGTGTGGTAATACAGTAAGAAATGTAACGGCTTCTGATCAGGCAGGCATCGATCCTGATGAGCCCTTTGATGTTACCCCATATGCGCATGGTGTTTTTGAATTTTTCTTAAGAAAGCCTGTATGCCAGGAAATGGGCAGAAAATTTAAGATCGCTTTTTCAAGCAGTGAAAAAGATACAGCTCTTACATTTATGCATGATCTGGGGGCTATTCCTCGAATTCGTGAAATAGACGGAGAAAAAAAGAGGGGATTTAAGGTAATGGTTGGTGGCGGTTTGGGAGCACAACCTTTTTTGGCAATTACAACGCATGAATTTCTTGAAGAAGAATTGCTGATACCATATATAGAAAGTGTGCTTCGTGTTTTTGATCGTCATGGAGAACGTGCTAGCCGTCATAAAGCCCGTATCAAATTCCTGATCCAGAAAATTGGTATCGATGCATTCAATGAATTGGTAAAAGCAGAGCAAAAAGCGTTGACCTATCAGTGGTATAAAATAGAGACTGATCGGTTTGAAAATTCTACTTTGCCTTCCTATGCACTTTCAACTGTATCACAGGAAATAAAGAATCCATTGAATTTTGAAATCTGGAAGAAAACAAATGTATACCCGCAAAAACAGGATGGATTTGTAGCTGTTTATGTGAGAGTGCTTAATGGTAATATTAGTTCAGAAAGCAGTCGCAGGTTGATTGAAAAACTTAAACCAGTTATAGCAGATGATGTACGTGTAACCGTTAATCAAGGCTTGCAATTTCGCTTTGTAAAGCCAGAACACCTTGAATACATTTACAGTGTTTTGGAGCAGGAGAATCTCGCATCAGCAGGATTTGGCAGTGTAGCTGATATCACAGCTTGCCCAGGAACTGATACCTGCAATCTTGGAATCTCAAATAGTACTGGCATTAGTAAAGTTTTATCAGAAGTAATAGAGGAAGAATATCCTGAATTTTTATACAACAAAGACATTGCTATTAAAATAAGTGGCTGCATGAATTCTTGTGGTCAGCATGGTATGGCCTCCATTGGTTTTCATGGAAGCTCACTTAAAGCAAAAGGTCAGGTGTTGCCTGCATTACAAGTATTGATTGGCGGAGGCGTAATGGGAAGCGGAGATGGAAGTATTGCAGATAAAGTGCTCAAAGTTCCGAGCAAGCGAGGTCCCGACGTATTACGTTCTTTACTGGATGATTATAAAACAAATCGCCAAAATGGTGAAACTTACTTGCAATACACAAAGCGTTTAGGAGAAAAATATTTTTATGAATTGCTGAAACCGCTCGCTTCCTTGGAAACACTTCTTGCTGAAGATTATATTGATTGGGGAGAAAAAGAAAAATATGCTACTGCTATAGGTGTAGGCGAATGTGCAGGCGTAATGATTGATCTTGTGGCGACGCTTATTTTAGAAGCAGAAGAAAAATTAGAGTGGAGCCAGGAATGTCTTGATAAAAACGCTTTTGCTGATGGTATCTATAATGCATATTCCGCGTTTGTGAATTCAGCGAAGGCATTATTGCTACAACAAGGAGTGCAATGCAATACTCAAGCTGGTATCCTTAAAGACTTTGATGCCCATTTCACTCAAAAAGGGTTATATACAGAATCAAATAGCTTTCGTGATACGGTTTTACAGATGAATGAAGCAGAGCCTTCTGAAGCTTTTGCAAATAATTATTTGCAAAAGGCAAAAGACTTTGTAGCATTTGCAAAACTTTATCGCGAGCAGGCTGTATTGATTGAAAAAGAGGCAGTATAAATTCTGATACATTAATGAAGCCTATTTCGCGGCAGCTAATTCATTAAAAACACTGCCCTCTTCTCCGCTTTTAAACCAATTGAATTGTTGATATAGGTTCACTACTTTTCCTATAATTATTAATGAAGGAGAGCTAAAATTTTTTCCTGAAAAATCTCTTACACAATTTTTTAATGTACTGATATGTACTTTCTGATGGATAGTTGTTGCTTGTTCTATAACAGCGATGGGTGTATTTGGCTTGCGTGTGTAACGTAATAACAACTCATCAAGGTCATTAATGTGTTTTGCCGCCATATAAAATACCAATGTATCGGAAGAGTTTGCAAGTCGTTTCCATATCTCTGGTGTATATTGGCTGCATTGATTAAGAGTAAGCACTTGAACGCCACGTGAAAATCCCCTGGCTGTTAACGGAATGCCAGCATAAGCGGATGCGCCCGATGATGCAGTAATTCCCGGTATGATCTCAAATTCAATTTCATTTACCGTTAAGCATCTTAATTCATCAAGCACATTGCTGAAGAATGCAACATCACCGCCTTTCAGTCGCAATACCCTTTTGCCAGCTAATGCATGCCGAACTATTAATTGATTAATCTCTTCCTGAGAAACAGAACCATCATGATAACCTTGCTTACCTGTGAAAATTATCTCGGCATCTTTTTTTGCATTCTCGTCAATGATAGTAGGGTTTACCAATCGATCAGTAATTATAACATCCGCTTCTTTTAGTTTCTTTTGCAATTTTACAGTGATGAGATCGGCATCGCCAGGACCGGCACCCGCGATAATAACTTTTCCGGGCTTCCAGGCCTCACCTCTTAGTCTCCTCTCCTTTGGAGAGGAGAGGCCAGGTTTCATATCACTATTCAACTTTTTTGCTGACATATCATTTTAAGTTCTTAATTCAAAGGCACATATAGGATACATTACTGAATCATACAAGCACCAACCGTTACATTACTGGTTTCATCGATCAAAATAGCTCCGCCATTTGCCCGCAGATCTGAATATGAATCATAAGGAACTTCTGAGGCTGTTTTGATAGTCGCTTTTACAATATCATTTAACCCAACAGTAGCCGGGTTATATTCTCTTTCCAATGTATTTACATTCAATTTGTATTCGATTTCCCGAACAACACTTCTTACCAACCGGCTATTTAATTGCAAATAGTATTTATTGCCAGTTATTAATGGCTTGTTATCCATCCAGCATAGCAATACCTCAAGCTCATTATTCACTTTAGGGTATTTTTCACTTTTTACGATTACATCGCCCCGGCTAATATCGATATCATCCTCTAATTGAATCACTATACTTTGCGGAGCAAATGCTTCTTCTATCTCTACTCCACCTATTTCAATAGATTTAATCTTACTTGTTAAACCAGAGGGAAGAACACTCACTTTATCACCCTTTCTATAGATACCGCTAATGACTTTCCCTGCATAGCCCCGATAATCATGCAAATCATCTGTTTGTGGCCGAATAACATATTGCACCGGAAATCTTGCATCAGTAAGATTTATATCGTGCTGTATTTCTACATTCTCCAAAAAATGCAGCAAAGATTCCCCTTCATACCAACTCATCTTGTCTGATTTTTCAACGATATTATCCCCAAGTAAGGCACTTACAGGTATATAATGCACATCATGTAATTTCAATGATTTCACCACTTCAGCGTAATCAATCACTATATTATTGAACACATCTTGCGAATATTCAACAAGATCCATTTTATTAATGGCAATCACTACATGAGGAATATTAAGCAGCGAAGCAATAATAGAATGTCTGCGCGTTTGTTCCACCACCCCTTGCCTTGCGTCAATTAAAATAATGATCAGGTTTGCATTTGATGCCCCAGTGATCATGTTGCGAGTGTATTGCACATGTCCCGGCGCATCAGCAATAATGAATTTACGTTTCGGAGTAGAAAAATAACGATACGCTACGTCAATTGTAATCCCTTGTTCCCTTTCGGCGCGCAGGCCGTCAGTCAAATATGCCAGGTCAATTTCGCCAGACTCTTTATTCTTACTTTGTTTTTCAAGCTGCTCCAATTGGTCAATCAAAATATTCTTACTGTCGTACAGCAAGCGGCCAATCAAAGTGCTTTTTCCATCATCCACACTTCCAGCAGTAATAAATCTTAGAATATCCATAGCAAGTAAAAAGTAAAAAATCAAAAGTTAAAAATATCCATTCTTCTTTCTGTCTTCCATCGCCGCTTCGGTTACTTTATCGTCAATTCTTGTTTCACCTCTTTCACTGATCCTCGTTAAAATAATTTCATTGATCACTTCATCTAGAGTTAGGGCGTTTGATTCGACCGCAGCGGTACAGGTCATATCACCTACAGTACGGTAACGAACTTTCTTTTTTACAATCACATCAATATCATCGATCCGGATAAATGGCGATACTGCCACCAACTGCCCTTCATGCTCGATCACTTCACGTTCATGAGCAAAATAGATAGAAGGTAAGGCAATATTTTCCTTTCGTACATAATTCCAAATATCTAATTCAGTCCAGTTGCTGATCGGAAAAGCACGGACGTTTTCACCCTTATGAATACGCCCATTGTAAATATTCCACAACTCAGGCCTTTGAAGTTTAGGGTTCCATTGACCAAATTCATCCCGCACAGAAAAAATTCTTTCCTTGGCTCTCGCTTTTTCTTCGTCTCTCCGCCCACCTCCAATGCAGGCATCGCATTTAAGCTCTTCAATGGCATCCAATAAAGTGTAAGTCTGTAACCAGTTGCGACTTGCAAATTTCCCTTTTGGCTCCGTGAGATTTTTTTCTCGGATGGTGTCTTCAACCTTGCGTACAAGTAAAGTTGCGCCTACCTCTTGCACTAGCCAATCACGAAATTCTAACGCTTCCGGAAAATTATGTCCCGTGTCAATGTGAACAAGGGGAAAAGGAATTTTGCCAGGTGCAAATGCTTTTTTGGCCAAGTGTACAAGTGTAATAGAATCTTTACCTCCGCTGAACAAAAGCACAGGCCGCTCAAATTGTGCAGCGATTTCACGAAAAATATGAATGCTTTCGGTTTCAAGTTGTTCAAGATAGTCCAGTCGGTATTCACTCATAATTACTAGTTCACTTCAATGATAAAGTCAAAAAATTATTTTACTGTCTCAGGCGCCTGTACATGTAAGCCACATTCCTTTTGCGATGTCTCCCACCACCATCTGCCAGCCCTTGGATCTTCGCTCGGTTCAATAGCTCTTGTACAAGGTGCACAACCAATGCTGATGAATCCTTTATCATGCAAAGGATTGTAGGGTACATAAAATTCTTTTATATAATCCAGCACTTCAGCATAAGTCCAATTTATTAAGGGATTGAATTTATAGAGTTGTTTATCTTCCAGCCACTCTATCATTGCCATATCCTTTCTATTATCTGTTTGTTCAGCACGAAGACCAGTGATCCAAACTTCAGCGCCTTGTAAAGCACGGTTCAATGATTTGACTTTGCGAATGTGGCAGCACTCCTTCCTATTTTCTACTGATTCGTAAAAACTGTTAACACCTTTTTTGGCAACAAACTCTTCAACATCCTTAGTATCGGGGAAAAAAATTTCGATCGGTTTTTTATAACGTGCCATTGTTTTCTCTAATAGCTCGTACGTTTCATTAAATAGCCTGCCTGTATCAAGCGTGAATATTTTTATTGGTAAATCGTTTTTGAAAATAGCGTCTGTGATCACCTGATCTTCCTGCCCTAATGAAGACGAAAAAACAGCCTTGCCCGGAAATAAATTGTTTATTATCTCCAACCCTTCACCTAATGAAGCGGCTTCAATTTTTTCTATCTCATTTTTGGTTAGTCGCATTCCTACTCGTTTATAGATTGGGTTGCGGAGTATAGCGGAGATATGGTTTTACTACCTTAACTCCCTTAGGAAATTTTTTTATCGCATCTTCTGTCGAAACTGCAGGCACAACAATAACGTCTTCGCCATGTTTCCAATCGGCAGGAGTTGCCACACTATGATTGGCTGTAAGCTGCAATGAATCAACTACTCTTAATACTTCATAAAAGTTTCTTCCCGTAGATGCAGGATAGGTGATCATTAATTTTACTTTTTTATCAGGACCAATTACAAACAAAGAACGCACCGTAAAAGTCTCTGAAGCATTAGGATGGATCATATCATAGAGGCCGGCAACTGTTCTGTCATTGTCTGCAATAAGAGGGAAATTTATCTCAACGTTTTGTGTTTCATTAATATCATTTACCCACCCTTGGTGACGATCAAGTAGGTCAACACTTACGGCAAGTACCTTTACATTACGCTTTGCAAATTCTTCCTTTAACAAAGCCGTCTTACCAAGTTCGGTAGTGCATAC
Source organism: Chitinophagaceae bacterium (assembly GCA_036005185.1). Taxonomy (GTDB): domain Bacteria; phylum Bacteroidota; class Bacteroidia; order Chitinophagales; family Chitinophagaceae; genus VBAU01. The sequence continues at coordinate 30,611 of DASYQS010000052.1, forward strand.
GGGTGTAAAATCAGCGGGATGTGAAAATAAAATGCCCCAGCCATTGCCTAAGTACTCGTAAAAATCGATCTCACCTGCTGTAGTTTGTGCTTTAAAATTGGGTGCTACATCCCCTAAACGCAATGCCATACTTTTTGATTTTTTGAAGTTAAAATGAAATTCGAAATTAAGCTAAAAACAATACCCTACCAAACCGGTGGACTTCATTATGATTTCTTTTTAAAACGGCTGTTAGTTATTGTCCGCTAGTGGTTCGTCAGATCTTGTAACGTTCGGTGCTCGAGGATGTTTAAAGTAGCGTCCCTAACGGCTATCATTGTGTCATGCAGGGCACAATACTGCTCGTTGCAATTTTTGCAACGCTCGTAAAAATAAAGACTTACACAAGGTAGCATGGCAATAGGTCCATCCACAACGCGGATAATATTTGCCATATGTGTTTTTGAGGGGTGATTTTTGAGATAATAACCGCCACCCTTGCCCTTTTTACTCTCGAGTACGCCAGCTTTCTTTAATTCCAAAAGGATATTTTCAAGAAATTTTAGCGGTATTTTTTTCTTCTTTGATATATCAGAGATAAGCACGGGACCCTGGTCATATTTTTCGACCAAATGAGTTAGGGCCCTGAAAGCATATTGCGCTTTTTTTGATAGCATACCGTTATGTTATCTGCAATTTATAGTGTATTGGAGAATTCTTTTTCAGCATGGCAGATACTCCACAATATTTATCTAATGAGAGCTCAATGGCTTTTCGCACTTTTTCTTCATTAGCTTTATCGGTTTTCAATTTATAGGTAATAAATATATCTTTAAAAACTCGTGGATGCTCTTCAGTTTGTTCGGATTCTGTTTCAATTTCAAAATCTGAAAAATGAACTCTCATTTTAGTAAGAATATCCACTATATCAATTCCGCTGCAAGCGGCAGCCGCCGATAATAATAGGGCCTTGGCTCCAAAACCATTTTCTTTTTTTCCATCAATCTTTATTTCATTACTGCCATGAAAGCTTTTAAACTGCTGATCTTTTTGCCAGTAAGTAATTGTTTTCGTGCTCATGAATCAAAATTATAATTGATGTTTTTTATCACGTAAAATATTTTCAAGTGTCCACTCTATTTTCTTTTCGAATGGATGATGGCGAACAGGGCAATCTGATTTGATGCAAATAGGGCACTGCACATACAAACAACCATCGGAATGAACAAAAAGTTCAAGCGACTCTCCAAACCGTTGCTTAATTAATGAACCTAAAGCTTCAATTTCACGATGAGCCTCTTGAACATTTAAATACCATGGCACCGTTAAGTGGCAATCGACATGCAAAATACTACCGTATTTAATGACCCTCAGGTTGTGAAGATCAACCCAGTTTTCTCTCCGGTTAGCATTTAACACCTGTACCATTTGTGTCAATAGTTCTTCGTCTGCTTCATCCATGATTCCGGCAATTGATCTTCGTAATATTTTATAGCCTGTATAAATAATGATGGCGCCAAAAATCATGGCAACAGCACTATCGATCCAAACAAGCTTTGTAAAAAAAATAAGGAGAAGGCCCCCAATAATTCCGAAAGTGGAATAAGAATCTGAAATTAAATGACGACCACTGGCGATCAGTGCCAGCGATTGATTCTTCTTTCCATACTTTACCCCAATCAATCCCATTCCAAAATTAATGATGGCGGTAGAACCAACTAAAATTATTCCCCAGTCAATGCTATTGATTGGCACGGGATAGATTAAATGCTGAACAGCTTTGTAAATAATAATGGCGCCGGCAGAAAGAACTAATGTCCCTTCTACAGCAGCTGAAATAAACTCAGCTTTACCATGACCATAAGGATGATTAATATCGCGTGGCTTAGCCGCAATATATAAACTATACAAACCAATAAAGCCGGCAACTACATTCACAATGCTTTCTAAAGCATCTGTTAATACAGCTACTGAATGTGTGAGATAATAAGCTATAAATTTAATGCTAAGTAAAATCACTGAAATGGCCGCCACCCATTTCTGAAGGTTGAAATTTTGTTGCTGTGTTTTCAAGAAAGGCAAGTTATTCAAATTTCCCCTTGCAAAAATGATTACGGTGTCTTAGTCTTTTTAAACTTTTTTCTCAGATTTTCTCTGAGGCGGAAATAAAATTCTTTATTCAATAACTGCGAATCTTTTAAAGCTTTATAGGTAAGAAAAACTCCGATGGGTACAAGAATAAAAGTAGATAGCCACATACCCATAAAAGGACTCATGGCCCCTTCTTTCGCAAATTTTTGACCCGTGTTACTTAAGAAATAAAAAACCATAAAAAATATAATGGCAAATATTAATGGTGATCCTAACCCACCCTTTCGGATAATAGAACCTAATGGAGCGCCTATTAAAAACAGTACAAGACATGCTGCGGATAAAGCGATCTTACGATGCCATTCAATCTGATGAAGACGCAGATCCTTTTTTTTGCCTTTATATTCAGCAACTAAAACATCATTGACTGATTTTGATGATATAGCTTGGTTGGAAGCCTTTTCATTTACCGCATTTCTTAATGAATCAGGTATTAATTCATCAAATTTTTTTACCTGTTTAAATTTAAATGTATCAGGTTTTTTCCAGCCACTGTCCAAATAAGCAGCAAATGAAAAATAAGACAATGCTTCTTTTTTGGTTCTTTTTTTTAATACAGTGACCTCTTTTTTTAAAGAATCAATGGCCCTATCAAGCTGCTTCATATTCCGCATCTGATGATTGCCTTGATTCATCGTATCGGAAGTTCTGGTAAACTGAAGAGAACTAAGATCAAATTGTTTTGTATATTCTTTGAAGCCCATGCGGATAAAATCAGAATTCGAATTCGAATATCCGTTTCCCTTTTCTTCATATCGCCAGCCGTCTTTTAATTTCATTTCAAGAAAACGACGATTATCAGTTATTCTCATCACGCCACTTGTTGCCACAATAAAGTTGTCCTGTATTCCCCCTTTTTCATAAATAATTACATCATGAAGAATACTGTCATTCTCCTTTTTTCCCACCTTTATCGCAAAGCCTTCAATTTTATTATAGAATACTCCTTCCTTTAATTCAAAAGCTGGTTTTTTTATATAAATATCTCCTAACAGTGTTCTCGACTTCAATACAGCTACTGGCATTACATAATTAGCAAACAAAAAAGCAAGAAAGCACAAAAAAAGCGAGACAATAAACAATGGGCGCATAAAACGTAATAAAGAAATGCCTGCTGATTTAATGGCAACCAGCTCAAAACTTTCGCCCAGATTACCAAAAGTCATCAAAGAAGAAAGCAACACTGCAAGTGGCAGTGCCAACGGAACAAGGGCAGCGGTTTGATACCAGGTAAACTCAAGAATAATTCCCGTGCTTAATCCCTTGCCCACAAAATCGTCGATCCATAGCCAAAAAAACTGCATCACCAACACCAGCAGTGTAATAAAAAAGGTGGCGATAAAAGGGCCTATGAATGCTTTTACAATAAGTATGTCGAGCTTTTTAATCAAGCGTAGTCACCCAAATTTAAAGAGTCGCGATAAATCGTATTTCGTAAATTCATTTATGGACGAAACAAAAATACAGCTTTCACAGTTTGAGATGGATCTACTGAATGACCCGAGTTGGATTTTAACAAAAAACATGGTTGTAAAAAAAGCACAACGGTTATTGGAAGCAGTTCAGCAAAATATTTCAGATTATACGCGATTACAGACAAAAATTTTTCCTGAAGAGGTAATAGCTATTTCCCCAAAGATATCAAAGGGAGAAAATTATTTGGGACTTCCCTGGCTAATGCTTGATTATCCGCGCTATTTTGATAAAGAAAATGTCTTCGCCTTCCGTACCATGTTTTGGTGGGGAAATTTTTTCAGTACTACCCTGCATCTTTCTGGTAAATACAAACAGAAATACGATAGTATTATTATTAGTGCTTATGATGCGTTAACCAAAAATGAATTCTACAGCTGCATTAATGAAGAACAATGGCATCACCATTTAGAAAAGGAAAATTATTTACCGGTAAAAAATTTTTCAGCGCAGGATTTTGCCGATCATGTAGGAAAGAGAACATTTATAAAGCTGTCACAGAAACTTTCTTTTTCTGATTGGAATAACGCTATTCAATTGTTATCAGAAAATTTTACACAGATAGCTAAATGGCTTGGTTAGTTGCTTCCTATGCGATGAAATAGATCCTTTACCTGGTAATTCCATAACATGCTTTGATCTTTCATTTCTTTTTTTTCAGCAAAATCCTTAACCACCAAAATAGTTTGATTCGTTATTTCTGATTTTTCAATGCTGAATTCAAAAAATTCTTCTTTGGGTGCATCAAGCCAATGAAAGCGTATAAACTTCTCTTCCTGGCTTTCCAGCACTTCGGCCCTTTGCGAAGAGCCATTCCATGAAAAATAGAAAACATTATCCCGCTCATCTACTTTATCTGCAAACCACTCCTGCAAACCTGCAGGCGTGGAAAGAAATTCGTACAAAATGCTAGGTGAACATCTCACCGGGTACTCAAGCGTATACAATTGTTTACTCATCTTCTTCTTTTGAAAATCATCAATCAATGCAATTATAAATAATTATTCCAAGCGTCAAAGTTTTTTTCTGTTTATTTTTTCACCTTCTTGAAACTCATATACTAAAAGTTTTTAAACAGCGTTTTAATTAGACCGGAAATATTTTTGGGACGTATTGCTAATTACCTTAATTTGCTCTGACGTTCAACGTTTTCTGGTGGACGACGGACATTGTGATGGGATTTTTTTGGGACAACTATAACCAAACTAACATAATTCTATAACCCTAAAAATAACCCATTTTTAAAACCAACCTATGAGTATGCGACAGTTGAAGATCACGAAGTCGATTACGAATCGTGAATCTCAAAGTCTCGAAAAGTACCTTCAGGAGATCGGCAAGGTCGATCTTATAACCCCCGAAGAAGAAGTTAAATTAGCCCGATTAATTAAGCAAGGAGATCAGAAAGCATTGGATCGTTTGACCAAAGCCAATCTGAGGTTTGTTGTTTCTGTAGCAAAGCAGTATCAAAACCAAGGTCTTTCTCTACCCGATCTTATTAATGAAGGAAATTTAGGGCTTATTAAAGCGGCCCAACGGTTTGATGAAACCCGTGGTTTCAAATTTATTTCTTACGCAGTATGGTGGATACGTCAAAGCATTTTGCAGGCTTTGGCCGAGCAATCACGTATTGTTCGTCTTCCTTTGAATAAGGTTGGGTTGACCAATCGTATTCAAAAAGCTTATTCACAACTTGAACAAGAGTTCGAAAGAGAACCTTCTGCAGAAGAATTGGCAACCATGCTGGAAATGGATATTGAAGAAGTATCCGCAACGCTTGGAATATCGGCTCGCCACGTAAGCGTTGATACCCCTCTTGCCGAAGGTGAAGACAATACCCTTCTCGATGTACTTGAAAATCCTAATGCGGCTAAAACCGATATGGAGTTAGATCACACCGAATCATTGAAAGTAGAAATTGAAAGATCACTAAAAACACTGACTGAAAGACAAAAAGAAGTGATCTGCTATTTCTTCGGCATCGGCGTAGATCACCCTATGAGTTTGGAAGATATCGGCGAAAAATTCAGCCTGACCCGTGAGAGAGTTCGTCAGATCAAGGACAAGGCCATCACCAAGCTAAGAACCGTGAATCGCTGTAAACTTTTAAGAACCTACTTAGGAGGTTAATCACAGATTTAAAATTTAAAAAGAACACACTGAAATAATTCTACTTTCCTCTTCTTATTTTTGTAAATTGATTAAAGTGAACTTGAATGTTCACTTTTTTATTTGTGTGAACTTGAAAATTATGTGAATTATGTTTGAAAGTCTGTCAGATAAGCTTGAATCCGCTTTTAAAAATTTAAAAGGTCAGGGAAGAGTTACGGAACTCAATATTGCATCCACTCTAAAAGAAATTCGCCGCGCACTGGTTGATGCTGATGTAAATTATAAGATCGCTAAAGAATTTACCGACCGTGTGAAGGATAAAGCCATGGGCGAAAAAGTGATCAACGCCATTAGCCCAGGGCAATTGATGACCAAAATTGTAAAAGATGAATTGGCAGAATTGATGGGTGGTGAGGAAAGCAATTTCAATGCTAAGGGAAATCCCGCTGTAATATTGATCGCAGGTTTACAAGGTAGCGGTAAAACAACTTTCAGTGGAAAGCTTGCCAATTTTTTAAAAGCCAAAAAAGGCCTCTCCCCCATGCTTGTGGCTGCGGATGTTTATCGTCCGGCTGCTATGGAGCAATTAAAAATACTAGGTGAACAAATTGGTACTGATGTATATATTGAAGAAGAAAATAAAAACCCGGTTTCCATTGTTCAAAATGCCATAAAAGAAGCAAGGGCTAAAAATAAAAATGTAATCATTATAGACACTGCAGGTCGTTTAGCGATTGATGAAGCGATGATGACAGAAGTAGCGAATATTAAAAATGCGGTAAACCCGAATGAAATTCTATTTGTGGTTGATAGCATGACCGGGCAAGATGCAGTCAATACAGCCAAAGCTTTTAACGATCGATTGGATTTTTCAGGTGTTGTTCTCACAAAATTGGATGGAGACACCAGGGGTGGCGCTGCACTCTCTATCAAATACACCGTCAACAAGCCAATCAAGTTTATCAGCAGCGGTGAAAAGATGGATACGCTGGATGTATTTTATCCTGAGCGAATGGCACAGCGTATTTTAGGAATGGGTGATATTACTACGCTTGTTGAAAAAGCGCAGGAACAGTTTGATGAAGAGCAAGCTAAAAAGCTTGAAAGTAAGATTCGCAAGAATAAATTTGATTTCGCTGATTTCAAGGCTCAATTGGAGCAAATAAAAAAAATGGGTAACCTAAAGGACCTGATGGGGATGATACCTGGTGTTGGCAAACAGATCAAAGACATTGACATTAGTGATGATGCTTTTAAAGGCATTGAAGCAATGATCAATTCAATGACGCCGCAGGAAAGAGCTGACCCCGATCTTATCGACAGCAGCCGCCGCAGACGCATTGCAAAAGGTAGCGGAAAAGATATTAGTGAAGTAAACGCCTTTATGAAACAGTTTGAGCAAATGCGCGAGATGATGAAGAACATGAATAAGATGAACATGTTCGGGAAAATGATGGGAATGAAAAGATAATCAGAACCATGATTTATAGGATTTAAAAGATTTAGTGGAAATACGGATATATCGTATTCTTCATTCACTATTGACCATTCACTATTGACAATGATCTCTTCTCTCGATAATTATCAAAATATTTTTTTCATTGGTATTGCCGGTTCGGGAATGAGTGCTTTGGCTCAATATCTCGCAGGTATTGGGAAAAATGTAAGTGGTTCGGACCGTTTTTTTATTCCGGATCAGCCAAATGAAACAAGAGACAAATTAGAAGCAGAAAATATTCATTGCTTTTTACAAGATGGAAGCGGAATTATTGACACAACGGATTTAGTTATTGCATCAACAGCGGTGGAAGAAATAAATGTAGAAATTCAAAAAGCAAAAAGTCTTAACATTCCTATTCTGCTGCGTTCGGAATTGCTTACTCTCATTAGCAACACAAAAAGAACAATTGCAGTCGGAGGTACATCCGGCAAATCAACGACCACCGCTGTTTTATTTGATATACTTGACCATGCAGGATTGGGACCAAGTATTATTAGTGGAGCTGGCTTGGTAAGACTGCAGAAACAAGGCAAGATTGGTAATGCCTATGTTGGCAAAGGTGAATGGCTTGTAATTGAAGCGGATGAATCAGACGGCTCGATTGTAAATTATTATCCCGAAGTAGGATTGTTATTGAATATTGATAAGGATCACAAAGAAATTGAAGAGTTAAAAAACATTTTTCAAATTTTTAAAGAACACACAAAACGATTATTCATAGTAAATGCTTCGAATGTATTAACAGCACCATTTTCTCAGAATAAGCAACAGGATTTTTCATCAACAGAAGCTGATGCAGGTTACAAAGCAACTGATTTTGAACAAGTCGATTTTAAAATCCGGTTTAAGATAAATGGAGTCGACTTCTCCATGAATGCAATCGGCAGGCACAATATGGAAAACGCTTTAGCAGCAACAGCTACTGCTAACCAATTAGGTGTTGATTTAAAAACTTGCGCTGAGGCGATAAAAAATTATCAAGGCATTTATCGCCGCAATCAGATATTGGGTCAAAAAAATGGGATTTGGGTAATTGATGATTATGCTCACAATCCCGCAAAGGTTGCAGCAGCTATCCGCTCTGTGCAGCCGCTGGCAAAAAAATTAGTTGCCTGGTTCCAACCGCATGGATATGGACCAACAAGATTCTTGCGAAATGATTTTGTAAAAGAGATTTCGCAGGCTCTTCGTCCGCAAGATGAAATATGGATGAGTGAAATCTTTTATGCCGGTGGCACCACCACAAAAAATATTAGTGCCGGCGACTTAATAAACGATTTAAAAACCGCTGGCAGCAACGCGTATTTTGTTGAGAACAGGAATGATCTGACCAAGTCGATCAAATCGCATTGTACTGAGCATTGTGCTATCTTGCTGATGGGTGCCAGAGATCCTAGCTTGGATGAATTTGCAAAAAAGTTTTTCGAAGAGTTATAATCAAACATTTAATTACTTGAGTATAATGCTGTATGAACCTATATGCCTGTGTTGATATGTGGTAAAAATCATTCACTCATATAGGCACATTAGAGACATAGAGGCACATAGTTAAAGAATTTTTTATGGGCACCAATTTTTCAACCATCGCTAACATCATCAAAAATCGAAGGAGTATTAAGCCGGCAAAAATGAATGGTAAAAAAATTCCTGACGAAGAGATAAAGGAATTATTAAACTTGGCTAATTGGGCTCCTACACATGGTCGCACAGAACCGTGGAGGTTTATCGTTTATGCAGACGATAAAGTAAAGGAATTTTGCCAGCAACATGCCGAGCTATATAAATCTATCACTTTGGCGAAGGATTTTCAACAGGCTAATTACGACAAACAACTCCATTATGGAGATAAGGCCTCTCATGCCGTGGCTGCCATTATGCAACGAGGAAATTCTCCAAAAATCCCCGCTTTGGAAGAAATTGCTGCGACAGCCGCTGCCATTCAAAATATTTTATTGGGAGCCGCTGCTGCAGGAATAGCCAGCTTTTGGAGCACAAGCGGCATTACTCACCACCCGGCAATGAAAAAATTTTTACAATTAAAAGATGAGGATATTGTATTAGGGATCCTATACTTCGGTTATTCTGACGAGCAACAAGAAGGAAAAAGACAAACCGGGATGGATGAAAAAATGATTTGGAAATGAGTTTAAATGAGGAAGCTGGATTTAGTTATTAGGTATCCTGAACCTAATTTCAAATTATAAATACCCGTTCTTTACCCATGAAGGCTTTGCCGCTCATCCCAGAGTAATGCCTTTGGCATGGTAATGCAAGATATGTTGTGATAAAAAATATGTTTGCATTTTAAAGTTCAGACCTTATTTTTGCCATTATAGAAAACTCATTTTTTAACCGCATTTAAATTTCTATTTAAGATGCCTGTAAAGATCAGACTCCAAAGACACGGGTCGAAGAAGAGGCCATTTTATTTTATAGTTGTGGCCGATGCCCGTAGCCCCCGCGATGGCAAATTCATTCAAAAACTTGGTACTTACAATCCACTAACCATTCCTGCTACAATTCAGGTGGATAGGCAGCGAGCCCTTGACTGGCTGCACAAAGGTGCACAGCCAACCGACACGGTGCGTCGCATTTTGTCGTTCAAAGGAGTGTTGTACCTGAAACATCTGCTGCGTGGTGTAAAACTGGGATTATTTGACGAAGCTACAGCCATGGAAAAATTCACCAAATGGAGCACCGAACACGATGCTCAGGTGAGAAAGCGCCAGGAAGAAGCTAGTCGCAACAGACGACCCCGGAGGCCTATGCCAGGTCGCAGACCGGAAAGAAAGGCCGAAAGCGGCGGCGAAGCATAACCCTGTCTGCCAACAGGCAGGTTCCTTAAGCCCAAAAGGTATTAAGGTGATGCTATTTAGCATCACCTTTTTTTATGGCACGAATTACGAATTATTCATGTTTTTTGGACCAGCAGCATCAATTCCGTCCAGCAAGGAAAACGTCTCCAACCTGTATTTGTACAATTCGTTTTAATTCGTGTAATTCGTGTTTGTGACTGAATATTTCAAAATAGGAAAATTTGTTGCCGTACATGGAGTCAAGGGCGAGCTTGTGCTCAAACACGAACTGGGAAAGAAAACCTCATTAAAAGGACTAAAAGCGATTTTTATTGAAGAAAGAAAAAATTCTTTTTTGCCTTGGTTTGTTGAAAACACAAAAATCAAAAGCGAACAAGAAGTCTTTTTGAAATTAGAAGGAGTGGCAACAAGGGAAGCCGCCGCGAAACTGACACAAAAAGAAGTTTGGTTCACAGAAGCGGATCGGAAAAAATTTGCAGCCAAGTCGTCGCCGATCAACCTATTGGGTTATACAATCATCTATGAAAAGAAAGGTTTGGGGGCAGTGTTAGAAATCATTGAACAACCACATCAAATGCTTTGCAGAATAGAGATCAACAACAAAGAAGTTTTAATTCCACTGAATGAAGATACTTTACAGAAAATTGATGACAAGAGAAAAGAAGTAATTGTAAACCTGCCTGAGGGTTTATTAGATGTTTATCTTACCTGATCGTATTATTTATATCCCGATTTTATAAAATCAGCCAATAGTTTCATTCTGTAATAGAGATTGCTGAGCATGAGTGATATATTATTCTTTACTTTTTCCACCGTATTGCCATTCATTTTTTTGATGATCTTCAACTCTTCAATCTTCTCATCTATTTTATCAATTAATTTTTCAGTATTCCAGCCAATATATTTTTTATTGCGCTCATCATAAACATGGTAAGCTTCAATAATGCCTGACCTCAACTTTCTGAACCGGAAATTATTTTTTATGGCCTCCTTAATGGCTTCGTTGGTTAGCAACTCAATCATTACATCAGGGGATACATTATTTTTATAAGCATTGCTGAAAACATTCAAGTTATCCCGAAGTTCGCGGATCACTTGTTTTTTTAATATATCATTCGTCTTGCTTTCCTTATTTAAAAAAGTAAGTAAGTCTTTCAGTGGGCCAATGCCTGTCTTAAGCCAGTCGAGATTCATTTGTTAAAAATAATAAACAGAACACGGATGACACAGATTAGACAGATTTAATAGATTAGTCAGTGACGATCCATTCTACCCCTGTCATCCGTGTTCCAATCGTTACCTTTGAGTTATGTCAGAATTCATACGACATATTGCTCATTTTGACCTTGACTCATTTTTTGTTTCGGTTGAAATTCTGAATGATCCTTCGCTCAAAGGCAAGCCTGTTCTTGTTGGCGGTAGCGACAGAGGTGTTGTTGCTGCTTGCAGTTATGAAGCAAGAAAATTCGGCATCCACTCTGCAATGCCCATGAAGCAAGCAAAAAAACTTTGCCCTCATGCTCTTGTTGTAAGCGGAATGCGAGGAGAATATAGCCGCTACTCAAGATGGGTTACTGATATCATTGCTTCCAAAGTACCATTGTTTGAAAAAGCATCTATCGATGAATTTTATATTGACCTCACTGGCATGGATAAGTTTTTTGGTGTAAGCAAGTACACAAAAGAGCTAAGGCAATTGATCATGAATGATACAGGGCTTCCTATTTCATGTGGCTTGTCGTCTGGAAAATTGATCAGCAAGATCGCTACCAATGAAGCTAAGCCGAATGGTTTTTTAGAAGTCCCTCATGGAAAAGAAAAAGATTTTTTATGGCCGCTGGCTATCGAAAAAATTCCTGGAGTGGGAAAGAACACAGAAATACAATTAAAAAATTTCGGCATTTATAAAATTGAAGACATTGCTAAAACGCCTATTGATGTGATGGAAAAATATTTTGGCAAATGGGGAGAATCACTTTGGCGTAAATCAAATGGCATTGATAACGTGGAAATAGAGACCAATTGGGAGCAAAAAAGCATGAGCCATGAAAATACATTTGAAGAAGATAAAACCGATATTGGATTTTTATACAGCGAATTGGTAAGACTCACGGAAAAAACAGCTTATTCATTAAGAGAAGACGATATGCTGACCGGATGTGTGACTGTGAAGATCAGATATTCAAATTTTGAAACTACTTCTCGTCAGGAAACAATTGATTATACCTCGCTGGATGATCAATTGATAGCAAAAGTAAAGGACCTGTTTAATAAATCATGGCAAAAAGGGAGACCGGTTCGATTGCTTGGAGTTCGGTTTAGTCAATTGATATCTTTTACCATGCAGATGAGCTTGTTTGAAAATAGCGCGGAGAAGCTAAATTTATACAAAGCTGTTGATGACATTAAAGACCGGTTTGGCAGTAAAGCAGTTGTTAAAGCTGTTACATCACATCTCACAGAAAGTGTAAATCGCAATGCAACACGGCATAACAGAAAAAAATCTGCTGGATGAAAAAAGCCAAAACTTATGGCCTCACACATATTGCTATTGCCGTAAAGGATTTGGATCGCACCCTAAAGTTTTATCAAAAAATTTTTGATGTCAAACTGATGTATCATCAGGATAATTTTTTGCAAGTGACAACACCTGGCACAAACGATATTATAGTGTTTGAAAAGAAAAAGGCTGAGTATGGAAATACAGGGGGCATTGCTCATTTTGGTTTTCGGCTTAGAAAGGCAAAAGACATCGAGGAAATGGCCAAGAGAATTACAAGAGCCGGTGGAAAAATTACTGAAAAGGGAGAATTTGTTCCTGGTGAGCCCTATATCTTTTTTAAAGACCCTGATGGGTATGAGATTGAGGTGTGTTACGAAAAAGTTGACGGCTAAATAACAATCAAATCGCCGCCATATTTAATTTCTTGCTTTATTTCCTCGACAGGATTTGCCTCCCTAAAAACGGCTTATATTCGCCCTTCAAAAAATAAATGATATGTCCCAAGCTTGGAAAGATTATCAAGAAAAAAATAAAGATCGTTTTTTGAATGAAATGCTTGATCTGTTGCGCATACCTTCAGTAAGCGCAAAGAGCGAGCATAAAGCTGATATGCAAAAATGTGCCGATTTAGTAAAGCAGCGACTACTTAACGCGGGTTGTGATAAAGCGGAAGTGATGGCTACTGACGGACACCCGGCAGTATACGGAGAAAAAATTATTGATCCATCAAAACCAACAGTATTAATATATGGTCATTATGACGTGCAGCCACCCGAGCCGCTGGAGCTTTGGCACAGCGGACCTTTTGAGCCGGTGATCAAAGATGGGAAAGTATATGCAAGAGGAAGTGCAGATGATAAGGGGCAGTTTTATATGCACATAAAAGCGTTGGAAATTTTGGTGCAAACAAGGACCATGAGCACCAACATAAAATTTTTAATTGAAGGTGAAGAAGAAGTAGGCTCACCTAATCTTGGAAAATTTGTTGCTGCCAATAAAAATTTATTGAAAGCTGATGTTATTCTGATCAGTGACAGTGCGATGCTGAGCATGGAAAATCCTTCCTTGGATATTGGCGTTCGTGGATTAAGCTATATCGAGGTTGAAGTAACAGGCCCCAACAGGGATTTGCACAGCGGAACGTATGGAGGCGCTGTCGCTAATCCTATCACCATTCTTTCAAAAATGATCGCTGGTTGTCACGATGAAAATAATCACATCACTATTCCTGGTTTTTATGATGATGTAGTAGAGGCGACAAAAGAAGAAAGAGAGTTAATGGCAAAAGCTCCTTATAATGAAGAAGAATACAAAAAAGAATTAGGAGTAAAGGAATTATGGGGCGAGAAAGGATATACAACCAATGAACGAACCGGCATTCGTCCCACTCTTGAAGTAAATGGCATTTGGGGTGGTTATACGGGTGAAGGAGCTAAAACAGTTTTACCTTCAAAAGCTACCGCCAAAATTTCAGCACGACTAGTGCCTAATCAATCATCGCGCAAAATGACTGAGCTGTTGTTGAACTATTTTCAAAAAATTGCCCCATCATCCGTAACAGTAAAAGCGTTTGAACATCACGGCGGCGAACCTTATATGACACCGATTGATAGTAAAGGGTACAAAGCCGCAGCAAAAGCTATAGAAACAACGTTTGGTAAACAGCCTATTCCAGTTCGCGGCGGAGGGAGTATTCCTATCTGCTCGATTTTGGAAAAAGAATTAGGAGTAAAAATCATTTTCATGGGTTTTGGGCTAGACAGCGACAACCTGCATTCACCAAATGAAAAATACAATATTGAGAATTACTACAAGGGAATAGAAACCATTCCTTATTTCCATAAATATTTTGCGGAGAGTTAACAAACGGAAACCAATACCATTTTAAAACTGCTTATTTAATTTTTCGAAGCGCTTTCCCTTTGTGTGCAGCAATATGATCAGTCTTATCGCTTTTAATTTCATATTGGGGATCATCTTTAGTAGCATGATGAACATACCCTTTATAATTAAAATTCTTTGTGTGTATCTTAATGATCTTGCCTGATACACGTCCCGCTTCTGAATTCCAGCTTACATGATCACCTACCTTAAATTGCTTTGACATAAGTTTTAATTTTGGGAACCATTTAAAAAGCAAGAATAAAGCCATTACTTATTTGATTTTTATGGCAGAAAAAGATAAGCTTCGTCTTGATAAATATCTCTGGGCCATTCGTCTTTTCAAAACGAGGACTTTAGCTGCTGTAGCTTGTGACATGGGCAAGGTAAAATTTAGTGGCGCTTCAGCTAAAGCAGCAAAACACGTGAATGTAGGAGATGAATATGAGGTAAAAACAGAAGCTAAACGCTGGCGAATAAAAGTGACTGGCCTTTTGCACAACCGTGTAAAATATGAAGAGGCAATAAAATATTATGTTGATATTACTCCTGCCGAAGAAATACAGCGATTGCAATATCAGGCTTCCGCTTTTCATACCGGCAAGCGACAAAGCAAGATCGGAAGGCCTACCAAAAAAGAAAGAAGGGATCTGGATGAGTTCTTAGGAGATTGAATCTGGAAAATATCAAAAAATAGTCAACGATTTAAATCGTTGGCTATTTTTTTGCTGCCTTAAACAAATTCATCTCTTTCGTAACTTGTACTGATGCAAGAAAGAGTTTTCCAAAAAACCAGCCGCCTTGTAAGAGTCAGAAAAAACCTGCGCCATGCGATGGCCCTCGCCTGGGCTGCCTCTCCGCGTTTGCTCATTCGCTATAGCCTGCTGGGCATGTTCAATGCTGTCATGGCTCCTATTTCTGTTTACTTAGGCGCTCTGCTTGTGAACAAAATTGCCGAAGCCCATTTGCATGCTCTCAAGTTTAATAGTGTTCTTTATATCGTTATCGGTCTATGGGTCACTTTTGTAGTGCAGCGAGCAGTAGGGGCTTACATGGGCTATGGAAGGAATCTATATGTTCGCCGTGTAGAATTGGAGGCTGAACGGCATTTGCTCGAAAAAGCTTCTAAAGTTGATCTTGGCCATTTCGATAATTCTGATTGGCATGACCGATTAGCAAGGGCTAAACGAGATGTAAATTGGAGACCTGGCGATCTTACTTGGTCCATACTCGGATTATCAGGAAACATTGTCACGATTATATTGATGGCAGGACTGCTTGCACGATTGCATTATCTATTGGTGATCCTTGCGCTTGGAGCAGCATTTCTTTCCTTAGCGCTGGAAAGTCGCGTTACCACAAAACTCTATAACTATTTCTATAAAGAAACTCCTGAAGAAAGAGAACGGCAATATCTAGGCGACCTGCTGGTGCAGCCGCGAAATACAAAAGAGGTAAGGGCTTATGTATTGGCAGACTATCTTCTTGGCAGGCATCACAAACTATCCGAAGATCTTTTCAAACAAAGGCAGCAAATGTTTCGCCTAGGTAGTCGAATGTCGCTATGGACTGGAATCGTGACTGGAACCGTTCTTGCATTAGCCTATGTATTTGTTGCCATCAAAGGAATCGAGGGTAGTTTTGATCCCGGAGCGGTGGTGCTGGTGATCGGGGCTTTTACATCGGTATCAGGGACTTTAGGAAATATTTCCAGCACATTTGTAGCTGTTGATCAACATACCACTTTTCTTGACGATTATTTCTCGTTTCTTGGTATTGAAACCATTTTACCTGTTCCGTCAAAACCTCTTTCCATTCCCCCGGCTCCAATTGAAGGAATTGATTTTGACAACATCATTTTTACTTATCCGGGAGGCACTGAGCCTGCGGTTATCGGGTTGAGCCTTCATATACGCAAAGGTGAGCTCATTGCACTAGTAGGTGAAAATGGGGCTGGCAAGTCCACACTCATCAAATTGCTGCTTCGTTTTTATGATGTACAGCAAGGGGCAGTAAAAGTAAGCGGTATTGATGTAAAGGATATGGACCCTCAAGAGTTGAGAAACAGGATCGGTGTACTGTTTCAGGATTATGCTACCTATGAGCTTTCCGTAAGAGAAAATGTAGTGATGGGAAGACCAAACGGCGTAAATGATGACAGCCTGGTGATCAAGGCCCTGCAAGACAGCCGTAGTGAATGGCTTGTGAGCAAGATGCCCAATGGCCTTGATTCAAAAGTGGGAAGATTGTTTGAGGGTGGTCATGATCTTTCAGGTGGCGAGTGGCAACGCCTTGCTCTTGCACGCATCATGTATCGGAATGCTGACATCTGGATATTGGATGAACCAACATCTTCACTTGATCCCGAAGCTGAGGCAGCCATCTTCGCCGAGCTAAAAGAAAATCTTAAGGGTCGCATTGGTATTGTTATCTCACACCGTTTCTCTACTGTGCGGATTGCCGATAGAATTGCTGTGATTGATGATGGACGAGTAACTGAGCTAGGTACACATGAAGAATTATTGGCTGCAGGCAATCGCTATGCTCGATTGTTCGAATTGCAGGCAAGTGGTTATAGATAATTAGCGATTATCTTAAGTTCTCATTAGCAAGAATGGAAGAATGTTATGGATAAAAAATTAATATCCCCATTTCTTCATGATCTGTAGATCTTGCTTAACACACTCCAAAGGAGTTTTGCCTTGATAGCTTTCCTGCTCAATAATAAAGTGTGTAGTGCCCCCGATCTTTTTGGCGAGATCAATAACTTGTTTTACCTGCATAATTCCCATTCCAAGAATAGTGCTTTCATATTCTCGATTACTTCCCTTTTCGGTTTTAATTTCATCCTTTACATGAAAAGATTTAAATCTGCCTGGATATTGTTTCAGCAACTCCAAAGGTCGACCGCCCGCACTATACATATTGCCCATGTCCATTTGCTGTATCACCAGATTGGGATCAGTTTCTTTAAGAATGATATCATACAACATCACACCATCAATTTTGGTGTTGAATTCAAAATCATGATTATGATACCCGAATTTCATTCCTGATTTTTTACACAGCTCCCCACTCTTATTAAACACTGCCAGAAAACGTTTTAAGCCATCAACATCCTTTCGATAGCTTTCATCCAACCAGGGACTGATCACATATTCCTGTTCCATGACGGCGGCATCTTCAACAGTATATTTCCATTTATCTGTGAAATCATTTTTGCCCTCATCCCATGCGTCTCTGCCCATTACAGTATGACCGCTTTTCATTTGCAGACCTAAACCGCTCAATAATTTTTTAAATTCCGGCGCCGAAAAGCCATAGAATTTTCTATCAACATAATCGGCATGCTCTACGTATTTGTAACCCATCTCACTAATTTGCTTCAATGTGCCCTGCGGGTCTTTTTTCATATCATCTCTTACGCTATATAACTGGATGCCTGTTATTGTTTTTTGTTTTTCCGCTTCAAACAACGACTTAGAAATTAAGCTGACACTAGCTAACGCCATGGTGCCATCTTTAATAAATTTTCTACGGGATGAATGCATACAGAATATTTTAGAGTGACTAATTTACCACTTTTGTTTTTGCTGTCGTTTTTTCTATATGATTATGTAACTTCCTATCCCCAATCCTATTGAATTATAATCTTTGCAAAACTTAAAACGAATTGCATGTCAAAAAAGAATCAAACTTCCCGAAGAGAATTTCTTCAACAAATCGGAACGGTCGGATTAGTAGCTGCAGCAGGTCCGCTGGCAGGTTTTGTAGCGGCTGAAAAAACCGAGGAGCGTATCATCAGATATAATAAAAAAATTTCTTCCAATGACAAGATTAGGCTTGCGGTGATTGGTTTTGGAATCCAGGGACATGGTGATTTAAGTGTTGCGCTAAAAGTTCCCGGGGTTGAACTGGCGGCGGTATGCGACCTGTATTCAGGAAGATTGGAGAATGCAAAAGAATTGTATGGTACAGAAATTTTTACCACAAAAAATTATCATGAAATTCTTGATCGCAAGGATGTGGATGCGATCATACTTGCTACTAGTGACCATTGGCATGCCCGAATAACAAAAGAAGCTCTGAAAAAAGGAAAGGCTGTGTATTGCGAAAAACCTATGGTGCATAAAATAAGCGAAGGCATGGGTGTAGTAGAAGCACAGCGTGCGAGCAATAAAACATTACAGGTGGGCAGCCAGCGCGTAAGCAGCATTATTTATGCAAAAGCAAAAGAATTATATAAAGCAGGTGAAATAGGGAAATTGAACATGGTAAATGCTGTTTATGACAGGCAGAGTGCAATAGGCGCTTGGGAATATACGATGCCAAACGACGCATCACCCGGAACAGTTGATTGGGAACGGTATATTGAAGGGATGAACAAAATTGCTTTTGACCCAAAAAAGTTTTTTTGGTGGCGCAACTACCGCGATTTTGGAACCGGGGTGGCAGGCGATCTTTTTGTACATCTTCTTTCAGGCACACATGTGATTACTGGTTCAAAAGGGCCAACGAAAATATTTTCTTCGGGTCAGCTTTCGTACTGGAAAGATGGACGTGATGTACCCGATATAATGACAGGAATTCTACAATATCCTGAAACACCAGAACACCCTGCCTTTCAACTCACCCTTCAAGTAAATTTTGTAAGCGGTACGGGTGGACAACAGAGCATTCAGCTAGTGGGTGAGCAAGGTGTTATGGAATTAAGAGGCAATGGGCTTTCCATTCATCATAGCATTATGCCAAAAGCACCTGACTTTGGCGGGTACGACGCTGTATTTACTTATCCTAAAGCCATGCAGGCGGCTTTAGAGCAGCAATACAATCAAAAATATTCTGCAGAAGACAAAAAAAGGCCAACTAAAGCTGATATAGATTTTAAAGCTCCCGAAGGATACAGTGATCATCTAGATCATTTCACCAATTTTTTTGATGCAGTAAGAACGGGTAAACCGGTTGTAGAAGATGCGGTTTTTGGTTTTAGGGCCGCTGCTCCTTGCTTAGCGTGCAACGACAGCTATTTTCAAAAAAAGATCATATCATGGGATCCAGAAAATATGAAAGTGCTAAAAGCATAATCATTAACCTCATACTGATCATCTTCTTAATTAATATTCATGAATGCAAACAAATTTGTTTTACTATCCCTGATGATGTTTCTTCAGTATTTTATTTGGGGTTCCTGGTATGTGACCATGGGCACTTACATGGGCGAACATTTGCACTCTACGGGGATACAGGTGGGGGCCGCTTATAGCGCTCTTGCCATTGCCACTATGATATCTCCCTTTTTTATCGGAATGATCGCCGATAGATTTTTTGCAGCTCAACGTATCATGGGCATATTACATTTATTTGGAGCTTTATTATTATTCTTGGCCACAAAAATTTCAGGCAATGTAGCATTCTACTGGGTAATATTGTTGTATTCGTTATTGTACATGCCAACCATTGCATTGTCGAACAGCATTGCTTTTTATCAAATGAGCGATCCTGGAAAACAATTTCCATGGATAAGGGTATTCGGAACATTAGGTTGGATCGTGGCGGGTTTGATCATCGGCGGTTTAAAGATTGAACCAACGGCATATACATTTATGATCGCTGCCGGTGTTTCGGCTGCATTGGGACTGTTGAGTTTTATTTTGCCCAATACACCTCCAAAAGGAAGATCAGTTTCATCTGCTTCAAAGGCATTAGGTGCAGAAGCATTTGTATTATTCAAAAGCAAACCATATCTCATATTTTTTATTGCCGCCATTTTAGTATGCATTCCTTTATCATTTTACTATGGATGGGCAAATCCATTTTTAAATGAACTAAAAGTTGAAAACGCCGCCGGAAAAATGACGTTGGGACAATTTTCCGAAGCTCTGTTTATTTTAGCCATTCCTTTTCTTTTTAATCGCATCGGTGTAAAAAAGATGTTGCTGATGGGTATGTCTGCATGGATACTCCGGTATATATGTTTTGCATATGGTGACACTGGCGCCAATATGTGGATGTTATATGCCGGTATCGTTTTGCACGGCGTTTGTTACGATTTCTTTTTTGTAACCGGCTACATGTACACAGAGAAAAAAGCGGGAGAAAAAATTAAAAGCGCTGCGCAAGGGCTTTTTACTTTTGCAACTTATGGTCTCGGAATGTTTATCGGCACGCTGATATCAGGTAAAGTTGTTGATAAATATATAGTCACGGAAGGACATAATTGGAAAGGCATTTGGTTTGTACCAGCTTATATAGCTTTAGCAGTTCTCTTATATTTTATTTTATTCTTCAGAGAAAAAAGGCAAATACAGGTAGCCGGTTTGCCAGAAGAAATCAGCGCTCCGGAAGTTGCGTAACCTAAAAACATGAGGCTTCATTGAAAAGGATAAAACAAGAAACCAGTAACAAGCAACCATAAATGATAAACCATAAACAAAAACGATAAACATGAAACGTATCTCTATGCTCGGCTCCGGATTTATCGGCCGGTTTTATGCAGATTCTTTGCAAGGTTATAGAAGCAAGGATAAAATCGTGAGCATTTATTCACGTCGTGAAGAAAGTGCAAAAAAATTTGCGCAGGATTATCAGGTTGAACATTGGACAACGAACATGGAAGAATCGATTGCTCATCCTGATGTGGACGTCGTTTGCATTTCATTACCCAATAATCTGCATGAGGCAGCAGTGATGCTATGCTGCAAGCATAAAAAAGCTGTGATCACTACCAAGCCATTGGGAAGAAATGGCGAGGAGGCCAAGCGAATGTTGGAAGCGGTTGAAAAAGCCGGCATCTTTAATGGTTATCTTGAAGACCTTGTTTATACACCCAAGTTTTTAAAAGCATTTGATAGTGTAAAGAATGGAGCATTGGGTAGAGTGCTTTGGGCCAAATCAAGAGAAACACATCCCGGTCCGCATAGTGATTGGTTCTGGGACTTAGAACAAGCAGGTGGCGGTTGTATCCTTGACCTCGGTTGTCATTGTGTAGAAATCGCCCGCAGTTATATAGGTAAAGACATTAAGCCTATGGAAGTCATGTGCTGGGCCGATACACAAGTAAAACCGATCGATGCAGAAGATCATGCAATAGGCTTAGTGAAATATGAAAACGGTTCTATAGGTCAGTTTGAAGTGAGCTGGACCTTCCGTGGTGGTATGGATCTCCGCGATGAAGTTATGGGAACTGAAGGAACGATCTGGATCAACAGTTTTTTACGCACTGGTTTTGAAATGTTCACTTCAGGCAAGGGAGCTAATTATGTTGCTGAAAAAGCAGAGAGCAACAGTGGTTGGTTGTTTCCTGTTGGTGACGAATTGAATGAGCTGGGCTATAATCATATGTTTATGGATATGTTCAATTCAATGGAACAAAACAAAATGCCGAAGGAAACTTTTTATGATGGATATGTGGTGAATTGCATTTTAGATGCAGCTTACCGCTCTGCCAAAAGCAAAAGATGGGAACCCGTTCAATTGGATATTTGGCGAGGAAGAACCGGTGTCACCAAAGACAGTCATTTAACCGAATATGATGATGAAAATTATTTGGTAAAAGATGAGATCACGCATTACGGCGCAAAAAAACTTATACTAAAAAATAAATTAACAGGTAAGATCACTGAAAAAGTCTTGGAATAAGATATGCAATTTAGATTTTTGCCAACACAACTTTTATCAAGAAGAACTTGATTTCAACCATTCAGCGTATAAGACGGCAGCCTCTTTTTCCATCAATGGGCCTGTTATTTCAATCCTTCGGCCACCACTGCTCAATAGATCTTTGGTATGGGTGTTAAAAATATAATCAGGATTCGTTGTATTTGCCACAGCGTGATAACCGTCTTTACTTAAAGCAAATACCAATTTGCCAATGCCGCTCCAATATATAGCTGCAGCACACATAGGACAGGGTTCGGTGCTGGCAAACACGGTACAATGATTTAAATACTCCCAATCGTATTTTCCTGAAAGCTGATGAACAAGGTTGATCTCACAATGCGCAATATTGTCCTTACTGGTAATAACCGTATTTTCTCCTTCTTCAATAACATTTCCTTGGGCGTCCACCAAGATGCAGCCAAACGGAAGATTTCCTTTTTGCATGGATCGCTTGGCCACATCCAAAGCTTTTCGAAGAAAAAATATGTTGTTGTCTGATTGCAAGTGCTAGTGTTTTTCAGACCATTGTTCCTGATAAGATTTTAATTAATTTCTCTGCATCAATATTTCCACCGGAGATCACGCATACAATTTTTCCTGTTCCAGCTTTACCGGTTAGCGCTGCTGCCGGCGAAGAGCCGCCAGCACCTTCTGCAATAACCCGGTTCCGTTCCATGAGAAGTTTAATAGTGTCGGCAATTTGCTTAAGACTTAAAACAATAGAACCATTTACAAGCTTGCTTACTAATGGCCACATTTCCTCAAGAATGCCGCCGCTTCCCATACCATCCACAAAACTTGGAATATACTCAACTTTAACCGGTTGACCTGCTGCTAAAGAGGGAGCAAGCGGAGCTGCTGTTTCAACTTCAGAAGCAAAAATTTTTACTTCAGGCTTTATAGCTTTTATAGCAGAAGCAATACCGCTTATAAGCCCGCCACCACCATAAGGTACAATCACTGCATCAACATCAGGACAATCTTCTAATATTTCCAACCCAACAGTTCCATTGCCCGCAATCACCGGTGGGTCACTTACTGGATGTACAAATAATCCTTTCATTCCTTCGAATTTCCGGGTCACGAGAACCTGCCACCAGTCGTTAAATGGGATCTTAATAAATTTTGCGCCAAGCCTTGTAATTGCATCCAATTTTGTTTGCGGTGCATGGTCAGGTACGATCACGGTGCAGGGAATATTCATCGCTCTTGCATTCCACGCTACTCCTTGAGCCATGTTTCCGGCACTTGCCGTGTAAACACCTTCAGCAAGCAATGACTTGTCGGCAAGATTCATAGCATTATACGCACCTCTTAGCTTAAATGAACCGATCGGTTGAAGGTTCTCTAACTTAAGATAGATTTCGCCGGGAAAATTATCTGGATAAAAACGAATGAGCGGTGTCCGATTCACTTTACCAGCAATACGCTGTTGTGCATCGCGAATATCTTGCAGTGATACCGAAATATTTTTTTGCGAGGTGACCATTTGCTTCGATATTTATTTTTAAGTGAGTCCCGAGCCAGATGGCTCGCAACTTATAACTATAAGCTCAAAGCTTTTTGTAAATATGCCACGCCGAAAAAATATCTTCAGCGGCTATTCCCAGAGATTTAAAAATGGTGATCTCCTTGTCATTCTCTCTTCCTTTTTTAATACCCTTCATCACTTCACCCAATTCGCCTTTTACATGACTGTCACTGACAGAACCTTCTTTTTTTGGAATAAGAAAATCTCCTGCTTCATTAAAAATAGATTCATAACAGTCAGTAAATAATTTTGATTTCAGGATTGTTGCCGTATCTAATTCTCTTGCTGCCGGTGTGCTTGATCCAACAGCATTGATATGAGTGCCCTTAGAAATCCAATCACCTTGTACAAGAGGTTGTGGTGAGGAAGTAACCGTACAAATAATATCAGCATCTCCGACAGCTTCCTGTACTGTTTTCTTTATATTGATGGGTGTACGATATGCGTCTGAAATATTCTTCACAAGCTCTATGGCATTTTTTTCATTTCTGCTCCAGAGATTTATTTGTTTTATTTTTCTTACCAGTAATATTGATTCAATATGCCTTTTTGCCTGCTCGCCTGAACCGATGATCGCAAGCAATTCCGAATTTTCTCTTGAAAGCAAGCGGGTGGCTACGGCACTTGCGGCAGCGGTGCGAATGGCAGTTATTTCTTCAGCATCAAAAATCATTAAAGGTTGCCCATGCTTTGCATCGAATAGAATTACAACACCCTGATGAGAAGGGTAACCCTCATCTTTATTTCCGTGAAAAACACTGATCACTTTGATTCCCATAACACCTAAGCTTTCAGCATAACCGGGCATCATGCCTAGTAAGCCGGTTTTATCAGGCAGCCGCATAATGGAACGTAAAGGCTGCAAGCATTCTCCATTAGATAGTGAACGGAACATTTTTTCCATAACTAAAATGCACTCGTCCATTGGTAACAATGAAGCTATTTTTTCTTTGCCGATAAATGCAGGATCCATCAGATTATTTTAGCTTGATCAGCGATGCAGAATAAAGATAGAATTTTATGATGGTTGATCGTGAGAATATGCAATACATGAAAATGAGATGAAAAAGTTTCTGACTCTATTATGAGGGTTTCAAGGTTAATCTTGAGATTATCATATCAACTATTTCATCAGGTTCATTTGAAATGTCAATCGTTATGGCTTGTTGAGGCGTTTCCAATGCTTCGAACTGAGAGGCCAGCAAGGCTGGTGGCATAAAGTGATCTGTTCTTGCGTTCATGCGTTTTTGAATCAATTCATAATTACCATTAAGAAATATCCAAATTACAGGTACAATAATTTCTTTTGATAAAATAGCTCTATATTTTTCCTTAAGCGCCGAACATGCAATGATGGCTCCATTTTTTTTCATTTGCTGTTTTGCAAGCTCATTCATATTGATCAACCATTCTGCTCTGTCATCATCAGTTAATGGTTGTCCTGCTCGCATTTTTTCTTTGTTTGCCGGGCTGTGAAAATCGTCTGCGTCAAAAAATGGAATGCTGGTTCTCTCTGATAATTTTTTTCCGATAGTAGTTTTTCCTGACCCGGAAACACCCATAATATAAATAATGATTGGACTCATGATTAGAATCAAGCGACAATCGACCAACAGTAAAACATGGGGAAGATAAATGATATTTCATTAAGCAATTTTACTTACGCATTTCCAAAATCATCCATTAGATCATGTAATTGACTAACTAAAATCATTTTTATTCAAATTCTATCATTGCATTTTTGCAAAAATCCTACCCCATGAATAATGCTTCACCCAAATATTTTTACCTCTTTAAGGGGGATTGGTGCGAAAGATTTATTGAGCTTCTTGAGTTGGTTCAAAAACAACGATTTGTTATTTGGGAGCCGCAGAATAAAAACAAAGGGCACAATCTCATCATTGTATTTGGAACTTGCTTACCCGAGACGTATTGCTTCGAGAAAAATCTCTGGAAAACCGACGAAAAAGTTTTCGATTCTTTTTACAAGCATCAAATAAACAGATTTAACCTTCATGCGAATTATAATTCCATCAACGTTTAATCAGCTATGCTTCGGAAACGACCAATTGTGTTTGTACAATTTGTTTTTCAGCATTAATTGCATTTCGATAAGTAAACCGGCGCAGCAAACCTTCTAATGGGCCAAACCGATGATATTTGAGCCACCAATTGCTAAACAAAACTTGGAATATCCAAATAGATACAGTCATAATCAAAGCAATGGTAGGTGTGATATGATCGAACAAATTAAACGCTAAGCAAATAGGTACCACGATAATGGCTTGCATAATATAGTTCGAAAGTGAAGTACGGCCGAGAACGGCCAATGCATTTAAGGTAAATCGGCTAAGTAGCAGATAGAACAAGCTCACATACGCCGCTGCCAAGCCCACACGGTGGATCATAAATAATAAATCATAAATAGACTTTCGAACGATAAAAGTATTTCCGATATCAGGTATGCTTCTTATCTTATTTGAAAAAGGAGAGTTAATGAACCAATAGCTTGCAAAACCGGAAACAAATCCAATAATTACAATCAAGATCAATTGTGTACTGGTCAGCTTTTTCTTTTTCTGGATAAAATACCTTCCTGCCAGCAGCCCAGACAATAAAAAAAACAAGGTCATCTCCCAGAAAAAAATGGAGGTAGCATACCAATACTTCACCCATTCAAAATTCTCCACCCAATAATTGCCTTGTCCTGCTGGCCTTTTAGGAAATGCCCAATGCTGCGACAGAAATAATGAAGGCATAGACGCTTCGAGTAAGAAAGTAATAATCATTACAAAAATGATGGTTCGGTTGGATGCCCTGTAAAGAAAAATTACCAAGAAGGTTAATACCGCATACGGGACTAGTATATCTCCGTTGCGCAAAACAAGAGCATGCGCGATACCAATTATGATCAACCCCAATAATCTTCTACGATACGTGTATAAGTTGCCGGCCGTGCTGCCAGATTTGTTCATATGCAAAACAAAGCCCACAGCAAATAAATTTGCGAGAATGGTGTAGCATTTCGAATCAATTAAGAAACTAAGGATTTTGTCTAAGCTCTTGTCAAAAGAAGTATAGCTTGAATCGGGCTCAGTGCCTAGATTCCAGAATACATAAGCCAGTAATACGCCACTAATGGCAAACCCGCGGATTACATCCAGGTATTGAATGCGTTGTTTAGGCTGTACAGGAGCAGATGTCATGGCTTTCGTTTTAAGCAGGCCAAGGTACACGTTCGTAAAACGAAAATCAATAGAACGAAAGTTACGTGAGGCTTGACGAACCCTAAAATTATCTTATCATTTGAATGTCAAGGCAGAAAAATAAAACCATTATAAAAACGTTTTTAATGAGGAGCACAGAATCCGCATTATGAAAAATCTCATTCTTGTCTTTTGTTGTTTACCTATTTTTACGGTGGCTCAGAATTTTCATTTTTCAGGGCGGCTTGGGGTTGCTGGTTATCAGGGCGATTTGAAAGCCAAGGATATCTCTTTGTCGCAGGTTAAACCGATGTTATCCTTAGGTGTACGATACGATCTTTCTGAGCACATCTCAGCCCGGAGTTATTTTACTCTTACTTCCTTAAAGGCCGATGATAAAAAAGGAACTGCAACCATGCAGCAACGTAATCTTAATTTTAAATCAAAGGTTTGGGACTGGGAATTTAGTGCACAATACAGCTTTTTTAACCTCAATGATCGCTGGTGGACACCTTATGTATTTGCCGGCGTCGGGTTATTCCATTTTAACCCCTACACAAAGGATTCTGCCGGTCATAAAACATTTTTGAAACCGCTCAGTACCGAAGGCGAAGGTTTTATGTCAGGTGTTAAAGATTACAAACGAATGCAGTTAAATATACCGCTTGGGTTTGGTGCTGAATATGCATTGAATGAGGATATGCGTGTGGGTATTGAATTTGGCTATCGCAAAACTTTTACCGATTATATTGATGATGTCAGTACCGTATATGTGGATCAAAACAGCTTGCTTAATGCCAGGGGACAGACAGCTGTCGACCTCGCCTGGCGTGGCGATGAAAAAAGCGGCAACTCGTATCCGGCGGCTGGTACTCCACGCGGCAATTCCAAATACAAGGATGGTTATTACTATGTGGCTCTCACTTTTACCGTTCGCTACTTTTTCGATAAATACAAACAGATCGTTGGTCTTCCAGCCGCGAGAAAAGAAAAGAAAGTTGGTTGCCCTGCCACAAGGCATTGATCAATCAAGCTTTTTAGTCCTTGTAGTTTCTACTGTAAAAAATCAAGTGAGTATCTAAAGAAGTCTGCAATAACTTTATAGTTCCTTCTTTTAAAACATTGATCTATGAAGTCATGGATTCCTTTTTTAATTTTTTTAATACCGATTGAAGATAAGAGAAAGCCCGGCAATCCACTCGACCACTTACCCAAAAACATTGAAGTGTTAACCCGCTTTGGCGAGCGAGCAGATTTTGCACCGGATAATAAAAGCATTGCCTTTATGTCAAAAAGTTTTGGCGATGCTATGTCCATTGATCTAAAGACACGTGACATTCGTTGCCTCACCTGCAATGTCCCCGCTGCAACCTTTCTTCGTGTGATGCACTTGTCAACAGGAGATTATATACTTATTGGTCCCGATCATTTCGAAGACATCCGCATTAGTCGCTCGCGAGATAACGAGCTTTGGTTCTTGAGCAAACAGCCGGGCTCAAAACCCGTGAAGCTGGAACAGAAAATGAATGAAGGAGCTGCTGTTTCAAAAAAAAGTTTAAAGATCGCTTTCTCACAAACGCATGACCAGGTTCCTGATCTACCACCAGGAGCTTCACGTCTTATTGTTGCTGACGTGGATCTTTCCGGCTCTACCCCAAAGCTTATTAATAAAAAAACAGTTTATGAAAGTAAGGATAGAAACTGCGTTCTCGAAGCGCAGGACTTTTATGACAATGATACCAAGCTAACTTTCACTTGCTATGAGCCCAATGGGCTGGCTTCAATATGGACCTTAGATTTAAAAACAAACCAAGTAAAAAATTTATCAAATGCGCCAGGCGAGTATAATGAAGTTGAAGGTATTTTTCCCGATGGCAACTATACCTGTGTCGAAAGTGACCATCAATGTGAATGGCTTGGTGGCTCACGCGGCTCAGGCAACATTGATATCTGGAAACTGAAGCTCGACGGTACGGGAAAAAATTTTGTTCGTCTCACAAACTTCAACGATTATCAAAGCGGCAAGGCTTCAAACCCTGTCATTTCCACGGATGGCAAATACATGGCTTTTCAATCGGCAAAAACAACGGACCCTGCCGGTGTTGGTTATGGTCTGCTTCTATACCGCTTTTAAATGACGAGCGAGAGTCGTATCACTGAGTAAGCAATTATAGCACAAATTCTACACGGCTACCGGAGCTGAATCAACTTCCGCTTGGGATTGATTGTAAATTCTGTTAACGGCAAACTCTGCATCATCCTTCATTCCAAAAATAAGCACTGATCTGCGGCCCCGCAGCCAAGGGTAGCCAATAAAATAAAGACCGGATACAGGTGGTAAGCCATTAGAATGTTTGAGATTACCTTCCTCATCAAAAACCGGTAATTTGATATAACTAAAATCACCGCTGAAGCCGGTTGACCAAATGACGGAGCTTATGTTATCTTCTTCAAAATTCAAAGAAGTCAATGAACTAGCGCAGCTTGCATTTTCATCTGGCTCGTCATTTACATCTGGCTGCGAAGGTTCTGCCCTTAGCTGATTTTTGAGAATAAATCCATCGATCATTTCCTTAACGTTCTTTGAAAACCCATCAGCAAATTTTACATGCATAGCTGCATTAGGTTGAAAAAATACATTGTGCGCATCTGCATCTTCGGTTTTACCAACAATAACGACTCCCCTTTTTGCCAGCGATTGCAAGCTGATCGTATATCGACTACCTCCAATACCCGTTATTTGGGGCGGTTTCATTTTCAGCATGGCCGGATCTTTTATGTCTTCGGCTCGCATGTCAAAAAATTTCATATCGATCAGCCATTCCATTATGTCCCTTCCACGATACCATCTGGGAACGCGGGCTACCATGCTAGTGGAGAGATAAACTTTTCTTCCTGCATCAGCCAAGTCTTCAGCAATTTGAACACCTGATTGAGCACTTCCTACAACTAAAACAGCTCCATCAGGCAGTTCCTTGGGATTTCGGTATTCACTGGTATGCAGTTGTTTTATATTTCTCGAAATATTTTTAGAAAATGAAGGTGTTTTGATCTCGCTGGCATAGCCGGAGGCGATGATCACATGTTTGCAAGAATAATTTTTTATACCATTATTTTTTGAAACTGCTACATTAAAAAATTCTCCTGGCTTTTCAATGGAAATTACTTTGGAACGTTCCGAGATTGGCAGATCATATATTGCGACATATTCTTCAAACGAAGAAATATATTCAGTTGCCGAATCAAATCCGAGCGGGTCGTTTCCTTTATACTCGACGCCCGCCAATGTATTTAGCTTGTTTAACGAATTCAGTCTAAAGGAATCCCATCGTTGCGAGCGCCAGGATTCACCAATTTTTCCACGTTCAAAAACGATATGATTCAATCCCTTTTTTTTCAAGTGATAGCTGGCAGATAATCCTGCAACACCCGCGCCTACAACGATAACATCAAAGGTTGTGTTTTCCATAAATAATCTTTTGAGTTTGATTGATTAAGAATTGGTAATCTTGAAATGATGTCCGTTATAAAGCTATTTTGGTTTTAAAGAAAACCATTTGTAATGAAGTCCAAAGAATTTGCTTAAAAGTTCAAATTGCGAGTAACCGGTTATTGTTAAGTATAAACCAGCGTTGAAGATTTTTGCTTTCTATATTGAAGAGGGGATAATCCGAATTGGTTTTTAAACGCCCGGTTGAAATGCGTGATGTTCTTAAACCCGCTATCGCATACTATATCAGTGATCGAACGATCAGAATGCAATAAAAGATAAGCGGCATGGCTCAGTCTTTTTTCAAGCAGCCAGCGACCAGGCGGAAGACCGAATGTATTGTAAAAATCTCTTTTGTAAGAAGAAAGGCTACGATGACAAAGTCTTGCATACTCATGTAATTGCATATTGTAAAGACAATTGCTTTCCATAATGATTTGCAGATCATCATGTGTATTTTGAGCAAGCTTGTAAAAATATTGTGTCAATTCACGATTTTGTTCATTGGTGATAATGTTCAGCAAAAGTTCTTTGAATTTAAGCTCCAACAAATTTTCTGGTGGCCGGGTTTCGGTAGAAAAATAAGAGAGGATGGATTGATAAAATGCTGTCATGACCGGAGTGGAATGAACAGGCAGCAGTCTGTCATTGGTAAGCGGCTGTTGATTCACCTGAAAATTTAATTCAGTATGTTCTCGAATAAAGGATTTTAAATAGTCGTCTGGAACAAAAAACATTAACACGCAAAATGGCTCATGGCTTAACCTCTCCACAGTAACGCCTCCTTTTTTTACAAATACAGTTGAACCTTTATCGAGCACCCATGATTTTTCCCGTGAGGACATCCGTTTGCCTCCCGTTAATACGTGCACAAAAACATTATGATTGTTCCAGTTTTCCCCTTTAACAAATTCAGGAGGACAATCAAGATTGAGAAATAAGATTTGCTTGCAGCAAAACTGCCGAAGCTGTTCAGGATGGCTCCTTACATAATCATAAAAATTCGTCATAATAAAGGTTATAAGCCTTTACTAAGTTAAAAAAAATAGATGAAGAAATTTTTCTAAGGAGATTATTGTTTGGTAAGACAATCGCAACTGTCATTGCCCTTGAGCAAGGCTATAACCTCTTTTATCGCCCCACATGTTTAGCAGTTCAAAGGAGCATATTTTAAAGTTGCCGCTCATGCTTACATAAAGGCCAATGACATCTTGCTGATTGAGCTCTTCATCATTCAGGCTTTCAAAGCGAACATTGTATTGATTAACCAGGTTTGTATAAACAGAACCCGTAGGCCACACTTGCGTACCACGGTTGCTGATATTTACAAGCTTAAATTTTACGCCTGCATGCCGCTGACATTTTTGGGCGATAGCGTCAGGTTGTTCATCACTTTCAATAAAAAGATCAACACCAACAATTTTTTCATTTACGGTTTCTTTCGAAACCATCATCGGGTTTTTTTCCAACTTAAAGGGAGTAGGTGTGCCTGGCATGTTGGGGATCACTTTTTTTGCATTGGCCTTTGGCTGCTTACCAAAGTTGCCGATGATTGATTCTGCAAACTGAGTAGTGTTTACAGATGGTTTTGTTTTATCGCCAAAATCTCCTGTATGAACCCCGCTTTCAAGAGTAAACAATAATGCATTTTCAATTATGGCCGCATTTTCTGTTAAACCCACATGACGCAGCATAGAGAGGCCACTTAATAATAATGCAGTAGGATTGGCAATATTTTTTCCTGCTATATCTGGCGCTGTTCCATGCACTGCTTCAAAAATAGAAATATGATCACCAATGTTTGCCGAAGGAGCAAACCCAAGTCCGCCTACAAGGCCCGCGCATAAATCACTCACAATATCTCCTTGTAAATTTGTAAGAACTACAACATCAAAATTGTCCGGTCTTGTTACCAGCTTCATGCACAGGTCGTCAACAATTACATCGTCAGCCTTTAACTCGGGATATTCTTTTGATACCTCATAAAAGCATTCCAGAAACAAGCCGTCGGTGATCTTCATGATATTTGCCTTGTGACCGCAAGTGATCCGTTTTGCATTTTTCTGTTTTGCGATTTCAAATGCATAATGGATAAGCTGCAAGCTTCCAGGCCTGGTAATAAATCGCCTACTTAGCGCTACATCATGGGTAAGCATGTGTTCTATGCCACCATAAGTGTCTTCAATATTTTCTCTTACAACTGTTATATCGATCGGAATGCCGGCCTTGCTAAATACAGTGTCAACTCCATGGAGCGTTTGAAATGTTCTTTCGTTTGCATAAGTATTCCATGTTTTTCTCGCCGTCACATTTATGCTTTTTACACCTTTGCCTTTGGGAGTTTCCATGGGCCCTTTAAAAAGAAGTCCTAAAGCTTCAATCGTTTGCTTTGCCTGCGGCGTCATTCCATTGTTAAATCCCTTGTCAAAAACCCATTTGCCCATTTCAACAAACTCATAATCCAGAGGAACTTTATTAACATTGAAAATTTTTAATACAGCTTCCATTATTTCCGGCCCAATTCCATCTCCTTTGGCTACAGCTATTTTCATGATAAAAAGTTTGGAGATGTGAAAATATGAATACCGGTGAATATCGGGAATGGAAAAGTGAAAATAAGCCGCCCTTTTTGTGAGTGAATACAAATTGTGCTATTTTAAATTGTTTTTCTATTTTTACAAAAAGCTATTGCATGACGAGCATGATCTCAGAAGGTGTTGAGGTAAGTGTTGAAACCTTTTATCAGCCTGATTACAGCAATCCTTTGCAGTCAGAGTTCATGTTTGCATATAGAATCACGATTGAAAATCACAACTCTTTTCCGGTAAAACTCCATCGTCGCCATTGGAATATTTTTGATAGTAATGGCAGCTATCGCGAGGTGGAAGGCGAAGGAGTTGTAGGTGTTCAGCCAACGTTGCAGCCTGGCGAAAAATATCAATATGTTAGCGGTTGCAATCTGCGTACGGAAATGGGAAAAATGTATGGCTCCTACCAAATGGAAAACCTCAATGATCAAAAAATACTCGAGGTAAATATTCCTGAATTTGAAATGATCGTTCCTTTCAAGAATAATTAATATTGTCTCTACGTTATTTCTAAATTAGACCTCGTCTCACAATAATTCTATAAATAATTCCGCTAAAAGGGCAATATTCGCTATGATTTCGTAGTTTTATGTGTTAGCAGTTCCCTTCTCCAGGCTCATTTTATTGAATGGTTTTGTAAAAACAAACCTCCAATTATTTTAAAAACGATCATTTTTTGCCATCAAATAATCAAAAATGCCTAAAGTAACATTTAATAATAAGAACAATGTTTTTTACAGTGTTCTTAAATCAGAGGTAGAAAAATATTTTCAGCAAAAGCGTCTTAGAAAAACAGGTAACTGGAAATTGTATATAAAATCAGGCTTGTTAATTCCATTGGCAATTGCTCTCTATATTTTCCTTTTATTTATGCCTATGCCGGTTCTATTGTCAGTTTTATTATGTGCAGTCCTTGGGTTTGTGTTGGCGAGCATTGGTTTTAACGTCATGCATGATGCTTGTCATGGAAGCTTTAGTCGTCACAAATGGATTAATAATCTTTTTGGCTATACTTTGAATGCCTTAGGAGGAAATGAGTTTTTCTGGCGGCAGAAACACAATATTATTCACCATACTTATACAAATATTGACGGAATGGATGATGATATTGCTAAAAGCCCGCTGATCCGTCAATGTGAAACGCAAAAATGGCTGCCGGCTCATCGCGTACAGCATATTTATTTGCCCCTGGTATATGCTATAACTTCCATTGCGTGGACATTCATTATGGATTTTGTGAAATATTTCAACCAAAAAATTGTCACAACATCCATTCAAAATATGACTGCAAAAAATCATTTTATTTTTTGGGCAAGCAAAGTGCTATATGTGGTTTTTTACATTCTTATTCCTGCCTTAATTGTTGGCTGGCAAGCGTGGATAATTGGTTTTATAGTAGTGCATGTCGTATTTGGTTTTACGCTAGCCATTGTATTTCAATTGGCCCACGTTGTAGAACATACCGAATTTGATTCGGTGGAAGAGGATCCTAAATTGATAGAGACAGAATGGGCTATCCATCAGATAAAAACAACAGCAAACTTCGCTACTCATAATAAAATCATTTCATGGTTTGTAGGGGGATTAAATTTTCAAATTGAACATCATCTTTTTCCACGAGTAAGTCATGTTCATTATCCGGCATTGAGCAAGATCGTAAAAAAAGTTTGTGAGTTGCATGATATGCCTTATCACCAGTTTCCCTCAATGTCCTCAGCAATCATTTCTCACTTCCGGTTTATGAGGAAGTTGGGAAAAAAGCCTGCCTTGGCTATGGTTAAATAAAAAAGGAACCTCCGTAGAGATTCCTTTTCGGTTTACTAGAATACATAATTAATAATACCTAACTTCTCGGCCTCTTTGGTCGAAATATACTCTTCTGTTATCTCCAAATGTTATTTGAAAGAATATACCTCGTCCTGGCCTATCAACTCTGTACACAGAATAATTGTCATCATGATACCTATTCCTTATCCTGGTCATGATCCGAGGTGGAAGTTCATTACGATCCCATATAGTTACTGTTTGCACACGACGGCCGTACTATCGTAATATACATCGGAATATCTGTTACTATGATCTCTGTCCCTAAATCTTGTATGCCACTGATTGTTTTGCATATCCCAAGTAGGGTTATTATAATAGCGATATTCTTTTTGATAAGAACGTACTACCACATCAGACGGTCTTCGATACTGCTGCGCTGAAATGGATAAAACTCCAGCGGAGAACAGGATTAAAAAAAATGTCCTTTTCATAGCGTTTATATTTTATACCTATTTTAAACAAGGATTAAGCCATGAGGGATGAATTGATTTGTCTGCCTCTCCAATATTGAATATTTATACTTACCGGATTACATACTGAGGTTATACGAATTGATTATTTATATATTCTTTGTGAGTTTTTTAAAAATCTTTGTAGTGAAACTTGCTTTATAAAAAGAATGACAATTGCAAAAAGTTACTCATTCCAATAGGTATTTGTAGCCGGTTCCTGTATTTAATAACAAGACATTGTCGCTTTTATTAACTGTATTTTTTTCAACCAAAATTGTCAACGCTTTCCATGTTGCACTGCCTTCTGGGGAAAGCAAAATACCTTCTGTTTTTGCTATTTCTTTTATACCATCAATGAGTGCTTGTTCTGAAATGGCAACAACATCACCAGCTGATTCATAAATTACTTTTTGTATCAAATCCATTCCAAAAGGATCAGGAACTACCAACCCATTTGCGATTGAAGGTTTAGGATTAAAGAATTTTTTCCAGTTAGCGGGATTGTCATAAGCAGCCCGAATAGGTGCACAATTTTCAGATTGTACAGCTATCATTTTAGGAGTTTGTGCAGGCACCCAACCTAACTGGATCATTTCACGAAAGGCTTTCCAGATGCCAATAAGTCCCGTACCGCCGCCCGCCGGATAAATAATTACATCCGGCAGTTCCCAATTTAATTGCTCGGCGATTTCGTATCCCATTGTTTTTTTTCCTTCCAAACGATAGGGTTCTCTTAAAGTGGACACATCAAAATAGTTTTTATCGTGGTTGATTTCATTCGCCTTTTTAGCACAATCGCTTATCAGCCCATCAATCTCTACCAACTCAGCATCATATAGCATACACTCCCTTTTAAAAATATCCGGGGCATGTGTGGGCATAACAACAATACAATGAATATTTGCTTTGGAACAATAAGCCGCTAACGCACCTCCCGCACTACCTGCAGTTGGAATGATGCATTTTTTTATTCCCAGCTCTTTCATTTTAGAAACAGCCATGCTGATGCCTCTTGCCTTGAAGGATCCTGTTGGGTTAAAGGACTCATCTTTCATCGAAAGATGAGAAAATCCATATTTATTTTCCAGATTGCTTAAACGGACAATAGGTGTCATTCCTTCGCCGAGTGATACAATATTCTTTTTGTCCTTAACAGGCAGCATTTCAAAATACCGCCACATTGTACTTTCCCTTAGCTTAATATCTTCTTTTAAAAATGTTCCGGAGACCTGATAAGTTACAAGCAGTGGTTTATTACAGCATTTAGCATAAGTATTTATTTCAGAAAGGTTGAATTTCTTTTTACAAGCAGAGCATTCTAAAAAAGCTGCAAAGGAATTTGTAATTGTTTCTTGTTTCATAGCGACCGGTTTCTTATCTCAATTCAATCTCGAAATTACCACACGGAAACAGATTCGCAAGTCGAATTGTCAATTAACTTATAGTATTGTTAACCTAGGATGTCTCTTGAAAAATTTTAATCGCTTTTTATCAATTGTAGCTTCCTCGACGATGAGGGTCCTGAATAAAAATTTGCAGGAACAATTTCTGCTCTGTTCTTACAAGATGAAGTGTTGCGAACTCATTAATAAAACGGTTGCCATAATAAACATGATGTTCAAAACCGAGGCTAAGATTTTTAAAAAGCCTGAGCGTTACCCTTGGTTTTATTATTCCTATTTTGCTTTTTCCGGGTGTGCCTTCATAATTATATATCCAGTAATAGTAGCCATTAAAACCCAGGCTTATCCATTTGCTGAGGTTCAGAGTTTCTTCTATTCTTCCTTCAAATCCCCCGCCAAAAGGGTAGTCACGAAATTCAGAAGTATCAGGACCAAAACGTGTACTGTTACCCACTAGCGGCACTCCCGCTAAATGAAGGCCTGAATACCATTTGCAATTGTTGCCTAGATCTACTCTCGAAATAATGCCTGGGCCAAAGCCAAGGCTTCCCAGCTCAAATACTTTGTTATTCCAATAATCAAACTGTTGAAAAAAACCTGCCAACAAACCATGGCGTCCCTCTACGATATTTTTTCCGAACAAGATCCCATATCCGAGCACATTGTCCAAAAACTTTTTGTCATCTCCATAGCGTGACTCAAGCCTTAAACGAAAAAGGTCAAATGGCTTGCGCTGCCTTACCTCAAAAGGGTCACCATAATCGAGTTGAAGATTGGCAATGACATTGGTGCCGCCAGTACCGAATTTGTTGTTATCATTTACCTTATGTACACCGGCGCTTAGTGTAATATTCAGCGGTTCTTTCTGATAAACTTCTACCGGAGTAACGCGGAACATTTTTCCTTGCGTGAACCTGTTCAACGCTCTTGTAGGATTAACAATGCCAGCGGCGATCTCACGAAAAACTCTTTCTCCTCCCCTTTTGCGATCATCCAATATATTTGAACTGATACGATATAATACTTCACCAAGAAAGGCCCCGCTAACGGGTGTGTTGATCAAATCATTTTTGGAGGGTCTTGTATTTTCCCCAAAATATTCCCACATGAAACTGCCGGCAATAGCAAAAGGGTATGATTCCCAAAAAGAATAGCCATTGCTTCGAGCCACATTAAAATAATTATTTCCCGAATGAGGGTGTCCGATAAAATTAATTCCAAAGCGATCATTATCCCACTCCCATCCTCCTTTGAGATTATTCTTCCAAGTAGTGGGGCTGATTCTCGCCCAATCATAATTAAAAACGTAGCGGCTGGCAGCCCAGTTAAAAACATTCGTCAAGGCTACTCTGGCAGCAACTATTCCCCATGGAGATTTTGGATTGTAAGCAGGATCATCATCGAGCAAGTCGCCATAGGCATTGTGTGGACGATTGTCAGCAGTGGTGTCAGCGATGTTTGCTAAAGGAATCGTGTCTTTGGCCTGAACCGAATCTCTGTCAGAAATATCTTGTGCCCAAGCATTTATAGAAATTAGCAATAAAAAAATCGTCGTTATTGTTCTCATACCATCCTTCAGGCAAATAAATGGGCCCCGTTGATATATAGTTTAGCAGCAAACGTGCCATAAAGGAAATAATGAGATGAGAAAAATACGAATAGAGGGTATAGGCTTATTTGTGAGGAACAAGTTTGTCCAGATCAACACCTAACGCTTCAGATATTTTAATCAAGGTCGTGAGAGTAGGGTTGGATGATCCCGATTCCAACTTACCAACCGCACTGTGTGCTATATCAGCCTCATAGGCAAACTTACGGGTGCTGAGCCCTTTTGTTTGCCTTAATTTGCGGAGATTCTTCCCAAATTCCCTCAAAATTCTTTCGTTGCCTTTGATCATTAAACTGTAAGGTGGAAAAAAATTTAAGAAAATATGTACCCTAGTAATGGTACAGTTGATAAAATCATTTATCTTGTAGGCAAATCTGGTGATATGGAACCGTCGTCAAAAGATCGCCTTCCTGCTCAGTATCCTGAATGGCATAACACTCCCTTGTATCTCACAAAAGAAGAAATGGAAAACCCACATAAAGTATTGGCGGAGTTTTTTGATTGTTACAACCTTAAGGACATCAGGGCCTGCCTTAGGGAATGGCTTTATGATGTGTTGCGCCCTGATGAGGTGTTACAAATGAACTACCTTACCGTGCACGATCATGTCATCAAGCTTGCCGAAGCCTCATGGATATTGCATTCCGACAAAACCCCTAAGTCTGTCCGCGGTAAAAAAAAGAAAAAGAATAAATAAAGGAGCGAAATCTTTTTTTGAATGCATGCACATCATTGGCGCGCCATGGCTAGCTGCTTAAAAAGATTAGATATAAGTTTTTGCAAGAGAAAATTCTTGTCGCAGGCTTAGAGTTTGCCGCACCTCAAATAAAATTTTAGAAATTGTATCCTACGCTGGCTGCTCCAAAGGGCTGGATATAACTTTTTGCGAAGATGGGCGTAAAACCAATACGCCACGAAAAACCACCATTCGCTGGTTGACGCCTGTACATGAATGCGAATGTTCCAAATACCTGGGTTTGCATGTCCTCATAAAAATTCATGATTTCAAGCTTCTTGGAAATGTAAGTAACACCTGCACCAATTTCAAAACTGTGCGGTGAGCTTAATTTTCCGAAAATATAGTTTAACTGTAGAGGAAGGGTTATCGCCGAAGTCTGGTTATAATCATAATACCCATTACTAGGATTATAGACCATTTCATCAGCGCTTACAAAACCAATTCCCAATCGTCCCCCAAAACCAATATGCGAATTCGTAAATCGTTTGTCAATATTTGCGGAGAAAGCAATGCCGGGCCCACCGGCTTCTGCAAAGAATGAGTTAGTGGCAATTTCCTTTTCGGTCGAAGTACTATTTCTTTGAGCAAAGAGAAAAATAGAAGAAATAAGAAATACAGTTACGAGTAAAAACTGTCTCATAAAATTAGTTTTTTAGGTTAATGATGCGTGAGACAAATTAGAGCTTAATCACTAAAAATTTTGTTAAGCTCAACAAAATGATTGCTAAAAAATACAGACAAGATTTTACATTGGCGAAGGCTAAGCCTTTGGCAACTGAGCAATAAATAATTATTGTATTTCCTTCAGAACAATTTCTCTCACTTTATCAGCGGGTATTCTTTCTTGCTGCATCGTATCACGATGGCGAATGGTAACTGTATTATCTTGTTTTGTCTGCTGATCAACCGTTACGCAGAAAGGAGTTCCAATTGCATCCATCCGCCGGTAACGCTTACCGATAGTATCTTTTTCTTCATAGAAGCAACGGAAATGGGATTTGCAATCATCCATGATTGTTCTCGCAATTTCTGGTAAGCCATCTTTTTTTACTAACGGTAATACAGCCAGCTTCATCGGAGCAATTTTTGAAGGGAACCGCAACACCACACGACTATCCTGTTTTTCTGCTGAACTTAGATCTTCTTCAGCATAGGCTTCACTTAGTACCATTAAAATAGTTCTATCTAAACCGATAGAAGTTTCGATGACATAAGGAATATAATTTTGATTGATCTCCGAGTCAAAATATTGCATTTTCTTTTTGCTGAATTCCTGATGTTGTTTGAGGTCGTAATCGGTACGGCTATGAATTCCTTCCACTTCCTTGAAGCCAAAAGGAAATTCATATTCAATATCACCTGCATTATCGGCATAAAAGGCCGGCTTTGGATGAGGGTGCCATCGGTATTTAGACTCAGGAATTCCTAAGCTTACATGCCATTTTTGTCTTTCTTGTTTCCAATATTCAAACCAGTCCTTTTGCGTTCCCGGTCTGCAAAAGAATTGCATTTCCATTTGTTCAAACTCCCGCATGCGAAAAATAAATTGTCTGGCTACAATTTCATTTCTGAACGCTTTACCAATTTGTGCAATGCCGAAAGGAATTTTTAAGCGGCCTGTTTTCTGCACGTTCAAAAAATTCACAAAAATGCCCTGCGCTGTTTCGGGTCTCAAATAAATTTCACTGGCTTCCTCGCTCACGCTTCCCATTTGGGTGCTGAACATCAAATTGAATTGCCTCACTTCCGTCCAATTTGACGTTTTACTGATGGGACATTTTATTCCTTGATTAATGATCAATTGCCTCAGACCATCAAAATCATCTTTTGCAACCAGCTTGTCCATTACATCTAGTAAACCATCTGCTTCATCAATACGTCCTTCGTTCCGCATTTCTTCCG
This sequence comes from Chitinophagaceae bacterium, assembly GCA_036005185.1. Taxonomy (GTDB): domain Bacteria; phylum Bacteroidota; class Bacteroidia; order Chitinophagales; family Chitinophagaceae; genus VBAU01. The sequence continues at coordinate 71,433 of DASYQS010000052.1, forward strand.
CCTTAGCCTCGATCAAATGATCAACACGATATCTTTTTTTGCTGTCTTTATTATCGATCATCGGATCGTTGAAATTGTCAACATGCCCGCTGGCCTTCCATGTAGTGGGATGCATAAAAATAGCAGCGTCAATGCCGACAATATTTTCATTCATTTGGGTCATGCTCTTCCACCAGTAATCTTTTATATTTTTTTTCAGCTCGCTTCCCCATTGGCCATAATCATATACCGCCTGCAATCCATCATAAATTTCACTGCTGGGAAAAATAAATCCGTACTCTTTACAATGAGAGATAATTGCCTGGAACCTGCCTGCCGGCAGGCCAGGTTTGTTTGAATCTGTTGCCATAGGGCGCAAAGATAATAGTCAAATGCTCAAATGGATCATATAAGTGATATAGTTAAACGGCTGAAATGTGAGCATTGAATAAACCGTTTACATGAATTTGCTGAGAAAAAATAGTCAAGCCTTTTAAAAAAAAAAAAATTCTTTGAAGATCAATGATTCGTTTGTGTTTCCGCAGAAAGAGGTTGCTTTGACACTACCTCAACCTGTTCAACCCAAACCGCATAATTGTTGGGATAAATTTGCGAGCCACTCTCAATGGCATATTCCCTTGTAAAGGATGCCCCGAAATAAAGAATGGCAGAGGAATAATACACCCATAATAAAACAACGATGACAGATCCCGCGGTACCATAGGCCGTTGTCATTGTACTATGTCCTAAATAATAACTGATAAGAAATTTTCCCACCATAAAAAAGATAGCTGTAGTGAATGCTCCTGCTCTTACATGCCGCCATTTAATACGGGCATCAGGCAGCACCTTAAAGATGAGTCCAAAGATGAAGGCAGTAATTAAAAAAGTAACGACGACATTCACGATATAAACAACAATTACTGTTGCGTTCGGGAAATTTTTGAGCAAATGATTTATCAAAATATCCATAGTTCCGTTGACGACAAGAGAAACAAGCAAAATAAAACCAAGGCTTACGATCATAGAAAAAGAAAGCAGCCTATTGATAATGAGACGGAGCCAGCCAGTTCCTTTTTTTGGCTTAGCTTTTAATTTCCACAGCAGGTTAATGGAATCTTGTATTTCGCCAAATACGCTCGTAGCTCCTATGAGTAGTGCAACAAATCCAACGATAGTAGCAAAATGACTGTTGCCAGCAACTAAAGAATTGCGCATTGTTTCCTGAATGCTTGCTGCCGCATCCTGACCGATAAATTTGGCCATTTGTCCATATAATGATCCTTCGACTACTTCGCGACGATAGAAAATATTGCTGAACCATATAATGATGATGAGCAAACCTGGCAAGGAAAATATAGTAGAGAATGCCAACGCCGCACTTAACTTTAGAACATTGTTGGCAAAAAAATCGGCAAAAGACCTTTTAATAACTTTCCAAATTCTTTTTACAGACATACGCATGGTTATGCAATTAATTAATCATACATAATGCCAAAGAGGAGTCTTAGCCTGCGCTCCCGCCCATTTTTTATTAGTTTTATTGCAGATGATCACCGAAGAAAAAATAAAAGAAATAAAAAATTATTACATAACGGAGTTCCTGAAGGAGAAATTAAAGAAGATTTGAAAGAACAGGGTTAGGCAAAAGATGATATTGATAAATTGTTTACACCTCACAAATATGATATGCGGTCGTGGTATCTGACCTTCGCAATCATTCTTCTTTTTGCTGATTTATGGTTCTTTTTTGAAAAAGGAAGTTTGCTAGTGATTATTTTGTCTGTATTACTATTCCTTACATACTTCAGAGAGATTGAGCGGCTAAAGGGGCAATAGGATTATTTCAGCTTCTCATTTTGCTGATGCCTTTCAGCATCCCGGATATTCTTCTTTTCAAAATTTTTTTTCAGTGCTTGCGTCAGATCAATACCTGTTTGATTGGCTATGCAAATAAGAACCCAAAGAACGTCAGCCAACTCATCCGAAAGCTGTTTGTTTTTATCAGATTCTTTGAAAGATTGATCGCCATACATGCGGCTCATGAGCCGAGCGACCTCGCCTACTTCTTCGGTAAGGATAGCCATATTGGTAAGTTCGCTGAAGTAACGAACCCCTGTTGTTTTGATCCACTGATCTATATGCTGCTGGGCCTCCTGAATAGTCATAACAAAATTTTTTGTTTGCTAAATGCAATATAGCATGATTATTGGCGTTTGAGACGTCCCGCCCTTTTGAAAACATCAACAATATCTTTACTAACCTGGAATTTGGTATTCTATGATGTATTTAACTATCCGCAAGATCACGGCTGTTGCAGCGTTTACATGCATTACAAGTTTTTCCCTGGCACAAGATCCTGCTATAAAAACTAAACCTTCTGTTGAAGAGCAAAAGGATAACAAACCATTTCGCATTCTAACCAATGGCAAGCGTATCACAATTCAGAGCAGCAAGAATATTACTTCGATCATTGTATGGACAGCAAGCGGCAACCGCTTTATTGAACAATCCAATATAGAAGCCCCTTCTTACAATTTTACCATCCCTTCTAAAGAAAAATATGTTTTTATCATGCTGGAATTGCAAGGCGGGAAGAGATATACTGAAAAGATCGGAGTGCAGTGATAACACTAATTAGACCTAATTACACGAATTTATTTAAAAGACAACTCTTTTATATGTGAAAGATCGCTCGCCGAAATTTGCAATGATGCCAAGCCTGATACCGGATGCTTTCAAATAATTAATGGTTTGTGCTACCAAATTATCAATAATAAAGGCTGTTGATTTTACCTCAAGAATTATTGAGCTGTATATAATGAAATCCGCATAATATTTATGTGGCAAAATGACCCCTTTGTATTCGATCCTATATTGTTTCTCGCGAATAAAAGGAATTTGTTGGTTTTTAAACCCCACTTCCAGAGCGTCTTTATATACAGCTTCTTTAAAACCCAATCCCAAACTTCTATGGACTTCCATACACACCCCTACAATTTTGTAAGATTCTTCCTTAAAAATTAGTTCACCCATAATTCGTGCAATTCGTTTAAAATTCGTGTAATAATCACTCCTTATCCTTTGTGTCAATCACAATCGTTACCGGTCCATCATTTAATAATTCAACTTTCATGTCAGCTCCGAAAACTCCTGTTTGGATTTGCTTACCCAGATCATTCGATAGTTGATGCATCATTTTTTCATAAATAGGAATGGCGATTTCGGGTTTGCTTGCTTTACTGTATGATGGGCGATTCCCCTTTTTTGTAGAAGCATGTAAAGTAAACTGGCTTATTAAAAGAATATTTCCATTGATCTCTTTCAGAGAAATATTCATGACTCCATTTTCATCATTAAAAATCCGGAGATTAATGATCTTGCTACTGAGCCATTCAATGTCTTCTGTTGTATCCGCATTCTCAATACCTAACAAAACAAGAAGCCCATTTGCTATTTGCCCATTGATTTTTCCATCAATCGTTACGCTGGCTCTGGTTACTCTTTGTATAACTGCACGCATTTACACACGAATTTTAAGCTAATTACACGAATTTTTTTAAGATAAAAACATTCATTTTCGTGTAATTCGTTTTAATTCGCGTCAATATTTTTCATATGATCGATGTCTCTAACGAAATAAAATTTCAAACCACGCGGAGTGGAGGCAAAGGAGGACAAAATGTAAATAAAGTGGAAACCGCTGTTATTGGGTCTTTTGATATTACATCTTCATCATTGTTTACCGATGAACAAAAACAAATCCTCCAAGAAAAACTTTCCGACCGCATCAATAGCGAAGGCTTATTGCATATAAAGTCCCAAGTTCATCGAACACAATTAGCCAATAAAGAAGAGGTAATTAAAAAAATAAACCAGCTTATTCATGACTCGCTGAAAAAGAAAAAAGCTAGAATTGCAACCAAGCCCAGCAAACAATCAAAAGAAAAAAGGCTAGAGTGGAAAAAGAAAAATGCGGAAATTAAATCGCACCGCCGAAAATTCAGGCCCGGCGAATACTAAACTATAACAAGAATTTTGACGAAGTACATGAAGATCCATTCGCTTTAATTCGTGTAATTCGTGCTTCAAATCGTAACTTCAGGCTGTATTTTATGAAAAGAAAATGGCTGACCATATTTATATTGTTTAGCTGTGCAGTTGCAGTTGCTTACCTGGTTGGAGCATGTAAAAAACACGATCTTATTCATTATACTACTCCTCTGCCGCAAGTGATTCCTCAAGGTTTTTCAGAGCCCATCTATAAATTTGAAGACAATCCATTAACCGAAGAAGGATTTCAATTAGGAAGAAAATTATTTTATGACGGCCGCCTGTCACGCGACAGCGGCTTTCCCTGTGCTTCCTGCCATCAGCAGATCGCTGTGTTTGGCACCTACGAACATGACAGAAGTCATGGCTATGGTTTGTCGCACACTTTACGAAATGCTCCGCCGCTTTTCAATTTAGCGTGGCAAAAGGAATTGCATTGGGATGGGAAATATAAATCTTTATACACCGAGGCTACTCAACCTATTTTGGCCCATAATGAAATGGCAGAGAATTTTTTCACCATTATTTTTCGTCTCGGCAGTGATGCACAGTATCAGCGAATGTTCAACGCTGCCTTTGGAGATCCTGTAATATCAGAAGATAAAATTCTAAAAGCATTGGCTCAATTTACAGGAACCATTATCTCCTCCGATTCAAAATATGATCGCTACAAGCTTGGCAACGCCACATTCAATGCTTCTGAACTGAGTGGCTACCAATTGTACCAGACCAAATGCGCCACTTGTCATCCGGAACCTATGTTTACTGATTATAGTTATCGCAATAACGGTTTACCGGTCGATCCGGGATTAAATGATTATGGAAGAATGAGAGTGACTGGCAAAAGCGAGGATTCATTAAAATTTAGAGTTCCATCATTGCGGAATGTAAACCTTACATCAAATTATATGCATGACGGCAGATTTAATACCTTACTGCAAGTGCTTAATCATTATACAAGTGGAATTCAAAATAGTGTTACCCTTGATCCTTTACTGGTAAATAAGATCGCTTTAACGGCAACGGAAAAATCAGATCTGATCTCTTTTTTGAAGGCACTGAGCGATTCAACCATTTTACACAATTCACGTTTTTCAAAACCTCAATAAATTAAAAAATCTCATGCTTTATGCTCAATGATTAAAATGGTGAGCTAGAGCTCATAGTGTTTTTCTTTTGCTCCTCATCATTTCCAAAATCTGCTTTTGCTTTTCAATTTCTTTCTGTTGATCGTATTGGTTATTTGTATTTTCCTTCAGATCATCTTCCAATTTTTTAATTTTCTTTTCCATGCTTTCCTGATCCTCCTTCATGTCCTTTAATTTCTTTTCCGACTTTGCTAAAATAGTTTCCTGTTCTTTAATTTGTACTTCCAAATTATAAGCCTCCACATCAGGAGACAAGCGGTTTAAAAAAGTTTTTACATTGCTATTCACTAATGCGTCGCTTCTTGCAATGATGTTTTCATCTTTGCGGCTGACGATAAAATAAACAATGGCTTGATCATTTTCTTTACGACTTTTCTTTTCCACTTTTATCAAAAAATCTGCTGGCTCTGTACTGATATCTGTAACGGTTGCATTTTTGTAAACTAAAAACCCTTTTGATTCTTTCTTCTTACAGCCAAGTTTTTCCATTTTATCAATAATGGCGTCTTCAACAACAGAAGATGGATAGGGGAATTCAATAATGATGGCTTTTTCATCCTTTTTTTGATAATCTACTGTCCCTTCATAGGATTGAGCCTTACTATCATAAGCAAAAAGAGAAGCAAAGATGATGATTGCAATTAGGTTTCGCATAGGACAAATTTTTATAAAGATATAGACGGTTTTAAGGGGTTGCAATAGTGTTAATACCAGTAAAGACTTAGTAAATCCCGTTTCCAAAAGCTATTTTTGCTGCGAAATCTCCAATCCTTTGAGTGGAATAAAAAAACTTGCCGGACAAACCCTTTGGTATGGTATTCCAACTATCGCCAATCGCTTTCTCGGTTATTTAATGAATTTATCGCTGCCTTTTATTTTTAAACAACCAGGCACAACGGCAGATCTTACCCAAGTGTATGCAATCATTCCTTTTTTAAATGTCCTTTTTACTTATGGCATGGAAACGGCTTATTTCCGCTTTTCACAGGAAGAAGAGCGAAAGCAATTGTACAATACTCTTTCCGTTTCCATTTTTTTTACAACTATTCTGTTTTCAATTTGCCTTTACCTTTTTCGAACCAACATTTCTAATGTTGCCGGCTTGGATCAGCACCCGCAATATGTGATGTGGATGTGCTGGATCCTTTTTTTTGATACGCTTGCCACCCTTCCTTTTGCCAGGCTTCGACAGGAAGGAAGGCCCAGAAAATATGCCTTTGTTCGGGTGGCTGGGATTCTGATGACGATCTTGGTTGTGGTTTTATTTCTTGGCGTCTTCCCCCGTTATCTTCAAACTCATCCTGACAGCATTATAAAACTTATTTATTATGATACTGATCCAATCAGTTTTTATCTTTTAGGAAATGTTTGCGGCAGCATTTTTACTTTTTTATTGCTATGGAAAGAATTTAAAGACCTGCGTTTTGAGTTTGATACCGATTTATGGAAACGAGTTATGCGTTACAGCTATCCTTTGATCATTGTAGGATTAGGTGGTATGGTGAATGATATGCTGAGCCGCCTGGTTTACCGGCATGTTGTTGACCTGCCTAGAGCAGAGGCTGATAAAGAGCTGGGGATTTTTGGAAACCTATACCGACTCGCAGTAATGGTAACAGTGATGATACAAGCATTCCGCATGGCAGCCGAGCCTTTTTTCTTCAATCGCTCCAAGGATGAAAATGCACAAAAGATCTATGCCAGGGTGATGAAATTTTTCGTGATCGCTTGCTGCTTTATGTTTTTATTTATCGGTTTGTACAGAGATGTTTTGCAATGGGTGATTACCCGCAAATCAAAGGATTGGGGAGATGGAATGTATATTGTTCCAATTTTAGCAATGGGAAATATTTTTCTTGGTATTTATTACAACTTGAGCATTTGGTACAAGCTTACTAATAAAAATATGTATGGCGCTGTGATCACTTTCAGCGGTGCTGTGATCACGATTTTGCTGAATATCATTTTAATCCCCAAGTTTCATTACCTCGGGGCGGCTTTGGCTACATTTACTTGTTATTTGTTTATGATGATCACCAGTTATATTTATGGACAGAAATATTATCCCGTTCCTTATGCTAAAAAGAAATTGATAGCTTACCTGGTTATGGTTTCACTGATTTATTTATTGCATCGTGGTTTATTGATGATCTCACACAGCTGGTTCTTCAATATTGGCATGGCTACAGTTTTATTAGGATTGTTTGTGGTATTTATTGCAAAGGTTGAAAGAAAGGAATTTCATCGATTACCATTTATAGGAAAATACCTTGATCCGAAAGTTGCTTGATTATGCAAGTTCAGATTGCATTTTTTCTTCTTCAAGATCAGGATCAGTCTTTGGGTCGGCCTTATTTTTTTTCCAAAATCTATTCATCAAAAAATAAGCAAGCTTTGCGGAAAGAATTCCAATAACAGCGCCGGCCACCACATCCTTCAGCCAATGTTTGTTTTTATATATGCGGATAACTCCTGTTGCAGTTGCGCCTAAATAGCCTAAACAGCTAAGAATAGGAATTGAATTCTTTAGCTCCTTGTGCATGAATTCGGCTCCAGCAAATGAAGATGCAGTATGTCCTGAAGGAAAAGAATGATTACTTATGGAAGGGGCAGGGCGACGTTCATGAACGATCTTTTTAAGATTATCGGTGATCAAATACCTGATAGCATCGGTAGCAGCGGCAATCAAAACCTGTCTTTTCCAATCTGACTTTGTTTTTACCCCCGCCAGCTTTAATCCAAAAACAGTAGCATACGGCACCCACCTCAAATAAGAATCAACAGAAGTTGAAAAAAAAGGATGTTTTATTTCAACCTTGTTATGAATATGTTTTTCAATAGCTAAAGGCATAGTCTTTTATCAATTACTAATCGATGCGATAAAAAAATTATGCCACTTGTTAAAGTTGGCAATCTTTAAACAGAATCAAAACAGCCGGCTTCCACGAAATATAATCAGATAGCCATGAATAAACATTAGAGTTGAACCTAATATTGCAATAGTTATTAAAGGGCCTATTTTAAGTCTTCCCGTTTTTATTAGTCTTACAACAACAAAGAAATAATATGGCAAGTACAAAACAATTGCTGTAATCAACCCAGGCATGTAATGCCGATCTGTGATAGCTGCTGTAATATGAAATACCGCATTGGCAAACATTAAAAAGCTAAACCACAAAACAATAAGAGATGCCGAAAAAAGTGAGGGCTCAATTAATTCGATTATTACAATAATTAAAGTAATTACCAGCGCAGTAATATTTACGTTCCGGAAAAGGTTTGAGGTTATTCCTCTGCTGACATGGGCATTGAACCATTCAACAAAACCCGGTGACTCCTCTAAAAAATGACCAGTAAAAATAAATGGAGCTAAAATAATTATTAGCCCTAGTCCTTTTTTAAGATTCATTTTAAAAGGTTGAGGTGAATTATTTGCCCCTTTTATTTACAGACTACGGTTTAACCGTGGTCTGTAAAAATTTCTAATAGAGCTTCACAAAGGGATTATTCATTTTTTCCAAACCTACAGTTGTCATAGGCCCATGACCAGAATAAATTTTTGTATCGTCGGGTAAAGTAAAGAGCTGGGTTTGGATACTATTAATTAATATGTCAAAATTACCTCCAGGCAAATCTGTTCTTCCTATGCTGCCATTAAATAATACGTCGCCGCTGATGGCAAAACCGGCTGCCTCATTGTAAAAACAAACATGACCGGGTGAATGGCCGGGAGTGAACCGAATCTCAAGCTCGTCATCTCCAACCTTTATCGCTGAGCCTTCCTTGATAAAAACCAACTCCCCCTGATAATTTTCAAAGGATAATTGCCACATTTGGCCGCTGGCAGGCGCCAGATCAAGCATGGGCTTTTCTTTTTCATGCAAATGAAGGGTAAGTCCCCAAACATCGTGAACAAATTTGTTCCCGAAAACATGGTCAAGATGGCAATGGGTATTCAGCAGCAAAACAGGGATTAAAGCATTATCCTCAATAAATTTCTTCAGTTTATCTTTTTCTTCAGGAAAATAACAGCCGGGATCAATAATGCAACACTGCTTTTTTTCGTTATAAAGCACATAAGTATTTTCCTCAACGGGATTAAAACTAAATGTCTTGACGGTTAACATTTCGGTTTTTCGTATTTTACGTGCAATTTACAACCTTTACCACCTGCATGATTTAGCCATGAACGTGGCCAATAGATTAGAGCGGCAATCGAGAGTAAACTTATTCTCACGATTTACGTCTCATGTGTCACGAAAGCGGAATGGGATCCTAAACGTTGAAGTGTTCGACGCCTGCCGGCAGGCAATACTTGTTGAACAGGGTTGCCGCTGCCGAAAACATAAAAATAAAACCGCCTGTACAAAAGCCACGGCGGAACGACAAAGAACGATTTGATTATACGTAACATTGAGATTGTATGAAGAAGATTATTAGTTCTGTTTTAAGCCTTGCCATTTTAATCACTACGCAGGCCCAAGTAAGCGCTGTTGAGTTTGGAAAGAACCGTGTTCAATATCAAAAATTCAAATGGAGATATTATCAGACTGAAAATTTTAATACTTATTTCAGCCAGGATGGATTGGAGTTAGGTAAATATGTGGCCCAAGTTGCGGAAAATGAATTGCCGGCAATTGAAGAATTTGTAGAATATGGCTTACAGCGTCGCGCCAATCTTGTTGTTTATAACAATTTTGATGAATACAGGCAATCCAACATTGGGTTAGGTATTGACTGGCAAACAACCGGAGGCGTTACCAAGCTGGTGAACAATAAAACGATCGTTTATTTTAGTGGCAACCACGATAGCCTCCGCCTGCAGATACGCCAGGGTATTGCAAGAGTATTAGTGGAAAATATTTTGTTTGGCGATGATTTGGGTGAGTTTGCTGCAAACCAAGCCTTGCTTGATTTGCCTAAATGGCTTACTGATGGATATATTGAATATGCAGCCGAACATTGGAGTGCAAAGCTGGATGATGATTTGAAATCCGCCCTTCTTTCGGGTGACTATACTAATTTTTACCAGTTTGCTTATGAAAGGCCCACATTGGCTGGTCATGCCTTTTGGCATTACATAGGCGATAAATATGGCGTGAACAAAACAACCTATATGCTGTACCTGAGCCGTATTTATCGAAATTTAAACAGCGCTTCGCAAAAAGTGACCAAGAAAAAATTCAAGCAAGTGCTGCAAGATTTCATGACTGATGAATCGCAGAAATATTATAAAGATATTCGTGGCCGCCGCAATGTTCCAAAAGGACAGCTGTCAGTAACTAAAGAAATTGGAAAAAGAGATTATATACGCTTCAATGCAAACCCACAGCCCCGAAGTTTTACTTATGCCTATGTGGAATTTAAGCAAGGACAGTATAGGGTAGTGCTGATGGAGAATTTTTTGAACCGGAAAGTGTTGCTAAAATATGGTGTGCGTTCCTACGAAAATGAGCAAAATCCCAATTATCCAATTCTTGCTTGGGATGGCAAAGGAACCCGCCTTGCCTGCATTTACTGGGCGGAAGGAAAGGTAAGGTTGTTTGTGTATGATGTGGTGAATAGAATTAAGGTCGTCAAAGATCAAGTGTTACACCAATTTAATCAGGTACAGGACATGAAATATATGCTGGATGCGAATACTCTGATCCTTTCTGCAGTTAAGAGCGGTCAATCGGATATTTTTGTTTATAAAATAGATAAGGAAACTGTTCAGCAGATCACCAATGATGTATATGATGATCTTGATGCTTCATTTGTAGCTTTCCCGAGCAAAACAGGAATTATTTATTCCAGCAATAGACCCAATGCACAAGCCGCCAGCAGTAGTGACTCTATGCCGGCAAAGCATTTCAATATTTTCATGGTTGATAACTGGAACCAATCTGAATTCAAACAAATTTCGCAGCTTACTGATGTAAAGTTTGGCAACGCCCGCTATCCGTCTCAATATAATACAGCACATTTCACTTTTGTGAGCGATGAAAACGGTATTAATAATCGTTATGCAGGCTTTTTTAAAACCGAAAGAGCAGGATTAGATACTTTAGTATTTATTGGTGATGAAGTGCTTCGCAATCCCGAACCAAAGGAAGTGGACAGTCTGCTAAAAGAATGGAATAAAGGCGATATCGACTCTGTAGGTTTTGTTTCCGTGACCCATGATTCATCGTACGTTTTTCCTTTGTCCAACTATCAAAGCAGCTTGCTTGAAACAAGAACGGCAGGAGATAACAGCTTAGTAAGCGAAGTGGTGAGACAAGGAGATTTTAAATTTCTCTATCGCCTGCGTGTAGATGAGAATACGCTGCGCCGTCGAAATATTACAACCAAACCTACAGAATATGTAAAGCGTCTGATGGAACAACAACGATTAGAAACAGGTAAAGCAGAACTTGAACAACCTCAAAAAGCTGACAGTTCAAAAAAGAATCAAGACTTTTTTCAAACCGAATTTGAAAATGAGAAGAAAGATTCCTCGCAATTAGGAAAGGTTGTAAATGGAGAGGAAATCGTAAAGCCTGAACCGATTTTAAAGAAAGCAAAAATATTTGAATACCGACCACCAAAATATTTTGTTGATTATGCAGTTACCGGCTTTAATAACTCTGTATATGGAACTCGCTATCAACCCTATGCTGGAGGTACCGGTCCGATTCAACTTTCAAATGGCGATGATTTTAACGGCTTGATACGTATGGGAACTTCCGATCTTTTTGAAGATGTAAAGTTTATGGGCGGTTTTCGTTTGGCCACCAGCAATCTGAGCGATTACGATGTGTTGTTTTCAGTTATGAATTATCGCAAGCGTTTGGATTGGGGCGCTATGGTATATAGATCAAATGAAGAAGTGAATCTCGGAGGAGGCTATCCCGGGCTTTTGCGTTCCAACCTTTTCTTGGTCAATCTTCAATATCCGTTTGACAGGGTTCGGAGCATCAGAGCCAAGATAGGACCCCGTTTCGATCAAATTATTGTAAAAGGAGTAGATCAAGCATCGCTTGAAGCTCCTAATTTTAAAAGAACATACGGCCAGCTTGATCTTGAATATGTTTATGACAACACAATAAATCCAACTCTTAATATCTGGAAGGGACTCAGGTATAAAGCATATTTTGATTGGTTTACCCAGATCAGCGATGTTTCGACCACTGAAGGAAGATTTTTATTGAACGCTGGTTTTGATGCACGTCATTATTTACCTATTTATCGCAATGTGATCTGGGCCGTACGTGGCGCTGGTGATTTTTCATGGGGCAGTCAAAAAGTAATTTATTATCTCGGCGGAGTCGATGGATGGATCGCTCCTAAATTTAACAATGGTATTAAGCCAGATCCTGATGTTGATTATGCTTACCAATCACTGGCCCTCAATATGAGGGGATTTAAACAAAATGTAGCGAACGGCAACAATGCTCTTGTTTTGAACAGCGAAGTTCGCATGCCCGTGTTTTCAACACTGTTAAACAAACCCATCAACAATGCATTTCTCCGTAATTTTCAATTGGTGCAGTTCATTGATCTAGGTACTGCATGGAATGGCAAGTTTGACAAAATTGAAAGACCTTCAGTAGTTTACGGTGAAGCTCCTTTAACTGTGAATATAAAAGCAGGTGGCATTGGTCCTTTTGTAGGTGGTTATGGGTTTGGCGCTCGCAGCACTTTGCTTGGATACTTCGTTCGTTGTGATGCAGCCTGGGAAATGAACGTTTTCTTCAAAGGCAAGCCGATGATCTATGTGGCGCTGGGTATGGACTTCTGACAGAAGATTACTTAGATCAATTTGATTAAAATGGAATACAAACCTCTTCTCTATGTTGAGAGGTTTTTTATTATGTTACCAGCCTTGATAATTCCCTGCCTGACGGCAGACAGGTACTTAGCATTTGTTGCAGTTTATCCGGAGCTTGTCGAAGGACCTCTTGTACGTTCCTTTCTCTACTCAGCTTTTAACCACATAGACATATAAGACCACATAGGCTCACATAGAATTTATGTGACCTATGTGGTTCATTTAAAATAAAGCCCCTCATTGCTGAGAGGCTTTTGTTCCTGCCTACAACAGGCAGGAAAACCAACAATCAACCATTTTTAAATGTTTCACTAAGTTTTTTAATTGTGTAATAAATGATGATCATAAAAAAAGCAAAGCAAAAACTCATAGCCCAGGCATACCGGTAATCATAAGGATTAAAGACCATATCAGAAATTTCCGACAGTAATGAAAAAGGATTAGCGATAATGTCCCAGCTGTTAAAACGCAGAAACCTTCCGATATAAATACCAAAGGCATTCAGCCACATCACCATGCAAACAACCAAGCCCGATATAAGTTTTCCTTTCGCCTTTTTCAGCAATATTTCCATTTCCCGAATAGAAATAACACCGAATAAAATTCCATTCCATGCAAAGGAAAGTATCAGCGTAAGGTCAAACCAAGGATGCCCGTTTTCCATATTTTGCAAATGAAAAAGATCAGTAAGAATGTAAAAGGAATTCGGCATGAATAAAATCCAAATAAAAATCAGAAAAGCAAGCTTCGTTCTGCTCTTCATTACTTCGGTATGCCTGCTTAACCATGTTGATATGTGAAAAGGTATATAAGCAAGGAAAAGGTTCCAGGCAAGAAAGATATAACTTATCCGGCCAGATGTAATAAGTCTCAGCAGCAATAATATAATGCTGAATGCCGAAGAGATCAGCAACCAATGCCGGATAGTAAATACTTCAGGCATTTTCTTCATCATCATCTGCAGGAAAAATTTTTTCATGATAAAAGCTTAGGAAGAAAAATAATAGCGCCGGTAAAAAAAGCAGCTACAGCAGATAGCAGCACTGCCGCTGCAGAAACATCCTTTATGAATTTTATTCGCGGGTCGAAATCCTTTGAAACCACATCTGCCAATTTTTCAATAGCTGTATTAAATAATTCGGCCGCCCACACAAAACCAGTTGCAAGTATAAGAGCAATGACTTCGCTTTTATTGACATCAAATAATACTGCACCACTGAATGCCAGCAATGTCATTAGCAAATGAATAAGGGCGTTATGCTGAGTTATAAAAAAACTATTTAACCCTTCAAATGCATAGCGAAAGCTTCTTAGCCTTGCTTTTATTGAAAAAGAATCGCGCTGTTCATTTCTTATTATTATCTCTTTTTTCATTTTTTACTTTTTAAAATTTACCACTGCATTTTTTTTGAGTAATACATAACTACGGCCAAAGTCAAGAATAATCCAACGCTTCCGAGTAACAAAGCATAATCCTGCAATTGCAGAATAGTAAACACATAAGAATATAGCAACACCAGAACAAAAGATAAAAGCATTGAAAGCCTCATTGAATTCAGCAATCCTTTTACAAACCAGGCTATAAGACCTACCGTGGCTAAAGCCGCTACAGCATAGGCGCCATTAAAACCTATGTATTCAGAAAATGATAATAGCAGCGTATAAAATAGTATCAATGCAAAACCAATCAATGCATATTGTATCGGATGAACTGATCTGCGATTATTTGTTTCAATCAGAAAGAAAGCTGTAAAAGTCAGCAGAATACAGAGTATTGCATACTTCACCGATCGCAGGGTTTTTTGATACCCGTTTATAGGAATGAAAAGATCGGTGCCAAAAGAAGCAGAGCTAAGGTCATAATTATCATCCTTCCAGGCTTGCGGAAAATTTCTTGTGTGCGAAAGGCTTTTCCATTTTGCTGTAAAGCCAGCTTTTGAAATAGAGGAAGTATCAGGTAATTGATTACCCGTAAAACTTGGATCAGGCCATGTTGATTGCATCTGAACAGTAGTTTGTTTACCCACTGGTGAAAAAAGTAGTTGTTGTGATCCGTTGATATTGATTTGTCCGGAAAATTTAATAGTTGCTGATGCTTGGTCGGGATTGATTGTTACGGGTGACACAAAGCAATTTCTAAAAGCTGCATTGTTTACATTCGACGGACTGAAGGATAAAATACTATCATTCCAGCTCATTTTTAACTCATCTTTTAAACCCTTCGCATCGGTAATCCCTAAACAGATATAAGCTTCGCTCCAGACTATATCGGCAGGCGTGAGTTTTAATTTCTCAACTGGCAGAGGAGAGAAATTTCCGCTAAGTTGAATGACCGAAGAATAAAGCATAACTTGATAAATTCCACGATATTTCTTTATTGGAGTTATACTTGATGTTATCGTTAGCTGGTCGGGTAAAAAATAAGCCAAGGATTTTATTATGATCGGCCTGCCGTTATTATCTGTTGACTGTTTCGTATAAGGAAGGACCAACACCGGCCCTGTAATATTTTGTCGATCGGCCCACTTGCCGCTCACCTCGGCAAATGCTTCACGCTGACGTGACTCTCTTTCCTGGATAAGATTTTGTACAAAATAAGCAGGGATTAATAGTAATAAGGCAAACACGCCGATGATCAATCCTTTAATGATCGGTTTGCTTTTTTGCCAAAGATTGTTTGCTACTGTTTCCATTTTTTAAAAGTTTTATTTTTTTCTGAACTAAATTATTTTTTCAATTTTCCATTTACATCACTCATTGAGTAATTAATTTGTTGAACTCATCAAATTGCTTTTCAACTTTATTTTCTAACCTTTCTATTTGCTGTATCTTATTATAGCAAACGCCTAATGGTATCAAGCCAAAAATGCCAAACGAGCAGTCGGCTAACCGCCACCAAAATGGTATATGCCTGAATTGGCCAGCAATGAGAGCGAATGGAATGATAAGCACACATGAAATGGCTCCAAACTCTATTACCCATTTATTTTTTATAGGATCATTATATGGTCCAATAAAAGCAATGGCTATAACAATATGAGCAAAGGCCAGCCAGTCGTAACCATAAAATAAATACGGATAGTTGTGCATGGTGTTTTTTATGGCGTGATAAACTTCATTCAGCCAACTGCCGACAAAAGAGTCTTCATCAAAAAATTTTGTTGCTATGGATAATTCCCACTCGGCAGGCATGGCAGTAATGCCACTAACAACCAGTATAGCTATAAAGAAAACCAACCAGTGCCTGATAGCTTGTTTATCTTTTTCTATTTGGAAAGTACTTTGCATTTCAAAGTGATTAGATAAAAAAATTTATTTTACTCCTTTGATCATATTTTCCAATGCCGCGATATGATCTGAAAAAGCTTTTTCCCCCGCTTTCGTAACTGAATAAGTCGTATTTGTTTTTTTCCCGATAAACCCTTTATGAACTTTGATGTATCCATTATCTTCCAGATTTACTAAGTGTGTGGCCAGGTTTCCATCCGTTACTTCCAGCATTTGTTTCAGATCATTAAAATTTACTTCCTCATTCACCATGAGTATGCTCATAACACCCAAGCGAATGCGGTTATCAAAAATTTTATTTAAGCCAGTTATCGGATTCTTCATAAATCCCCATTCCGCCTAAGGCGGAGTTTTTATACACTCCGTTTAAAAAGTGTTTTTTAATAAATCGATCATTAGAAGTCAAAGAGTGTGACACTTAGATTCATTTGGCAGAAACCACAGAAACTCAATTAGTGAATCAAATTGTCACAATGTCAACTTATAAACAAAGAGCAAAAAAAAAGATAACCCAACCAAGTTTCCCCTTTAGGGGGTCAGGGGGTTAACTTTTCTCATACTTCCACCACATGATGATGCCATAAACAATATGCAGCACACCAAAACCAATTGCCCAGAAATACAAGCCTGAATGAATGAATTGAGTATTGATTAAACCCAAAATAATTTCCAGATACCCTAAATAACGAATATCACTCAACGTGTATTTGCTCCCGTTCACCAATGCAAGCCCATAAAAAATAAGACAAGCGGGAGCAACAAAATGCCATTCACTATATTGAAGCATTGCCAGCACAAAAAGCCCGCCTGCAATTAATGGAATCAAAACGTTCCACATCAATTTTCTTGCGGTAAGATCCCAAATGGGTAAGTGATTTTGCCTTGCCCTTCGCCAGGTAAAAACAAAGGCAAGGATCAATGCCACAGCCAAAACTATAGCCGCAAGGAGCAGAAGTTTGATTTTTAGCTCAACGAAACTTCGCTCTGTATAACCACTTCCATAGTTATAGTCATAATAATAATTATCAAGAATGTTATAGGCAAGATAAGCCCCCGTTAAAGCGCAAAGTCCGGCTGCAATGCCGCTTAAGCCACTGAGAGAAATAAATCTTGAAGATCGCTCCATGATACGTTTTATATCACTGATCTCCTGCAAGGTGTCTGTCCGTCCGGATGATTCGGATGGATGAGATTGTTGGTTCTGTTCGCTCATAAAAAGCACTTTGTAA
>DASYQS010000053.1:0-14492 GCA_036005185.1 Chitinophagaceae bacterium
CTAAAGCCTATCCCTCGATCCCTTTCCGAAGGAAAGGGAGGCCGAGCTGTATTTTTAAATCATCTTCAGCATTTAAACATTTCATTGCTCAACAATTTTCTTCTGCTGATGTGGAAGAACTAAAAGTTGGGCTTTGTTCTACAGTACCGTCCCTCTCCGCCTTAGGCGGAGAGGGATAAGAGGGTGAGGTCTAAAGCCTATCCCTCGATCCCTTTCCGAAGGAAAGGGAGGCCGAGCTGTATTTTTAAATCATCTTCAGCATTTAAGCATTTCATTGCTCAACAATTTTCTTCTGCTGATGTGGAAGAACTAAAAGTTGGGCTTCATTCTTCAGCACCGCTCCTTCTCCCTCGGAGAAGGAGATGGAGCCTGCCTGCCGGCGGGCAGGGATGAGGCCCTGCACCTCACCTTCCCCTCTTATCTATAAACGACTAACTCTGAAGGAATAACTATCTTTGCCCCTCCCGGTTTATCGGGGTAGCTCTGTCAAATTGGCCTTTATCAATTTGTCGCATTCTTTTTGACAAAGGAAACAGTCATAAAAGCCATGAAAGTCATATTAGTCATATGAGTCAAATCCGTTAGCTTGTGTATATGACTTATATGATCCATTTGACTTGTTTGACTTGTTTGACTTATTTGACCATTTGACCCCAAAGATTCTTTATAAACTGATTAAAAAAAATACCCAATAACACGTAATTATGGCCGGATTATTTTCATCATTGTTTGGCGGCAGTAAATCGGAAAAGGATGTAAAAAAATTAATGCCCTATGTGGCTGAGATCAACCAACATTTTGCTTCCTACCAATCCATTACCAATGATCAACTGCGCAACAAAACCAACGAATTCAAGGAACGCATTCAAAAGCATCTCGAAGAAATAAATGCAGAGATCGCTGAAAAAAATAAACAGGCCGAAGAACTTCCTTTCAACGACCTGCTGGGCAAGGATACCATCTATCAACAGGTTGACAAGCTGAAAAAAGACCGCGATAAAAAAATTGAAGAAGCGCTGGAAGAAATTCTTCCCGAAGCCTTTGCCGTAGTAAAAGAAACGGCGCGCCGCTTTAAAGAGAATAAAGAAATTATTTCTACCGCCACGCAACTGGATCGTGACCTGAGTGTAGAGAAAGAATATGTGCGCATTGAAGGCGATAAATCCATTTATAAAAATAGCTGGATCGCCGGCGGCACTGAAATTACCTGGAACATGGTGCACTATGATGTGCAGCTTATTGGTGGTGTGGTGTTGCACCAGGGAAAAATTGCGGAGATGGCGACCGGTGAAGGAAAAACATTGGTATCAACACTGCCCGCTTATTTAAATGCATTGGCCGGTGAAGGTGTGAACATTGTAACCGTGAACGATTACCTGGCCCGCCGTGACTCAGAATGGAACGGAACTATTTTTGAATGGCTGGGATTGCGAGTGGATTGTATTGATAAGCATAACCCCAACACCGAAGAAAGAAGAAATGCTTATCTCGCCGATATCACTTACGGCACCAATAATGAATTTGGTTTCGATTACCTGCGCGATAACATGGTGCATGCTGCTGATGAAATGGTGCAGCGCAAACATCATTTTGCAATGGTGGATGAAGTGGACTCCGTATTGATCGACGATGCAAGAACGCCACTGATCATTTCAGGTCCTGTGCCTCGTGGTGAAGAACAGCAATTCCATATACACAAGCCGCGTATTCATCAATTGGTGGAAGCGCAGGAAAAAATTGTGCGTGCTAACTTAAACGAAGCCAGAAAAAAATTTGCTGAAGGTGATGATGATCCCAAGAGTGGTGGATTGAATTTATTCAGAGCATTCCGTGGCCTGCCAAAATATGGCCCTACTATAAAATTCTTATCTGAGCCTGGCATTAAAGTAAAAATGCAGAAGGCGGAAAATTATTATTTGCAGGATCAGCAGCGCAACATGCACATCGTAGATGAAGAGTTGCTTTTTCATATTGATGAAAAAAACAATCAGGTTGATCTTACCGATAAAGGCCTGAACATGATCACCAAGGTGGGCGAAGACCCTGAGTTTTTTGTAATGCCTGATATTGGTGTAAAGCTGGCCGAGCTGGAAAAACAAGATGGCCTCGACAAAGAAGCCATTTTGCATAAGAAAGAAGAGATACTCAACGACTACGCACAAAAAGCCGATCGCATACACACCGTGCAGCAATTATTAAAAGCTTACACGCTGTTTGAAAAAGATGTGGAATATGTGGTGCTTGATGGCGCCATAAAAATTGTGGATGAGCAAACAGGCCGTATTCTCGAAGGCCGCCGCTACAGCGATGGTTTGCACCAGGCCATTGAAGCAAAAGAAAATGTAAAGATCGAAGCGGCTACACAAACCTATGCCACGGTTACGCTGCAAAATTATTTCCGCATGTATCACAAGCTGGCGGGTATGACGGGTACTGCAGAGACCGAAGCCGCCGAGCTGTGGAGCATTTACAAATTGGATGTGGTTACTATTCCTACCAATGTGCAAATGATCCGTAAGGACAACCAGGACCTGGTGTATAAGACCAAGCGTGAGAAATATAAATTCGTGATTGATGAAATAGAAGCCTTGCGTAATGGTGGCCGACCCTCACTGGTAGGTACAACATCGGTTGAGGTGAGTGAATTGCTGAGCCGCATGTTGCAGGTGAAAAAAATTCCGCACAATGTGCTCAATGCAAAACAACATGCCCGTGAAGCGCAGATCGTTGCCGAAGCTGGTATGGCTGGTGCGGTAACCATTGCCACCAACATGGCCGGTCGTGGTACGGATATTAAGCTAGGTCCCGGCGTAAAAGAAGCGGGTGGATTGGCCATTATTGGTACGGAGCGCCACGAGAGCCGCCGTGTGGACAGACAGTTGCGCGGACGTGCGGGCCGCCAGGGCGATCCCGGTACTTCGCAATTTTATGTGAGCCTTGAAGATGACCTTATGCGCATGTTCGGCAGTGAGCGCATTGCAGGCCTTATGGACAAGCTGGGTTATAAAGAAGGCGATGTGATACAGCACAGCATGATCACCAAGAGCATTGAGCGGGCGCAGAAGAAAGTAGAAGAAAATAATTTCGGCATCAGAAAACGTTTGCTGGAGTATGATGATGTAATGAACAACCAGCGTAATGTTATTTATGGCCGCCGCAACCACGCTTTGTTTGGCGAGCGGCTGGCGTTGGATATTGACAATGCATTTTCCGTAGTGGCTGAAAGCCTGGTGGCTGGTTTTAAAAACGAAGATGATTATGAAGGTTTCCGTTTGGCTTGCATTGTGAACTTTGGTATTGATCCCAAGATTGACGCCGAAACATTTAAATCGAAAGACGAGAACTCGCTCATTGATCAGCTTTATGCGGAAGCCACGGAAAATTATCAGCGCAAAAAAGACGAACTAAAAAAGCAGGCGGTTCCCGTTTTCAAAAATATACGCCTTACGCAAGGCAATCAGATCGAAAATGTGGTGGTGCCTTTTTCCGATAATCGCAAGGGCATTAATGTGCTCACCAACATGCAAAAAACGCTCGACACTAATGGTGAGGAAGTGGCCAACAGCTTGGAAAAAACTATTACGCTGGTGGTCATCGATGATGCGTGGAAGGAACATTTGCGTGCCATGGACGATCTGAAACAATCGGTGCAAACGGCTTACCTGGAACAAAAAGATCCGCTGGTGATTTATAAGGTGGAAGCATTTAACCTGTTCAGGCAAATGAGCGAGGCGCTGAACAAGGATATTGTTTCTTTTCTTTGCCATTGCAGCATTCCTATACAACAGGAACCTGGCTCCCGGCAGGGAGCAATGCCTGAGCTCAAGGAAGGCCGCCAGGAAAAAACCGACCTCAGTAAGCTGCGGGCCAATAAAGAAGATGTTGACCGCGCCGGCCAGGAATATGGCGCCAATGAACGTGATAAATATGAACCGGGTGGTGGTGGCACCGCAGTAGCTGAAAAACAAGCGCCGGTGAAAGTTGGGCCAAAGATTGGGAGGAATGATCCCTGTCCGTGTGGCTCTGGCAAAAAATATAAGCACTGCCACGGGAAAGAGGCTTAAAAAAGAGAATGTCATGCTGGACTCGATCCGGCATCTCCCGAGCGCAGCGATGAATCTAATTACGATTAAGAACTCATTAGGGCACTCAGCGATGGGTGCTCTTTTATTTTTATATACTATGCTACAGTGCTACTATTAAACTCCGGTTGTGTCACTCACTTATACGTTCTGTAATTCTATTTACCCGTATAATTTAGGTAGGCACGTCTTAATTGACGCAAAGCAGTTCGTCTTGAAGATGCTATTCTTGTTTTTCCCTGATTATTTATAGATACTTCGAATATTTTAAAATCTGATCGATACAAATAATCGCTATGGCTAGTGAAAAACACTTGGCTTAACTTACGTGATGCAACAAAGTTTTTAAGATTATTAAGGATTAGTTCTTGATATTCTGGCGACAAATTCAATTCTAACTCCTCAATAAGAAGAATTTTTGAAGTCGTATCAAAAATTTTGGATAAGATATAGAGGATTTGCTGAATTCCCGTTCCATAGTTTTTCAAAGGAAACCTTCCTATTGAATTTTCTAGCATTATTTCGAGTTCTTCCTTGAATCGTGCAAAGGTCAGTTTGGTCGTTTTTAATGGAAAACTTCTCAAATTATGTGTAAGCACGTTTGAAATATTAGATGCTACATTAAAATGATTTAAGAAGTCAATTAGGCCAGAAAATTTTTCAAACCGTTCAGAATCCAAACTTAAATTATATAGCCAACTTTTGAAAGTATTTGAATTGAAAGCATTTACTATGGATTCATTTTCCTTTTCAATATTAAAAAACCTATCGCTTTCAACTAATAAAACACAATCAGTAAAAATGTCCATTATCGACGTGAAAATATCCTCCCTGTTAGTTAAATCAGAGTCATTCGGCTCTTCAAAAAATCTTTCACCGTTGACTTTTGAATAAATTTTTCGTCCTTTCAAAATAACTTCATTAAGACTAATTTCGGAATCACTAATGTTAATGGAAATAATTTCACCGGATATAATCAGGGGAACTGTATCTCTATTGGGATATAAATATCCAGCAGCAAGAAGCTCTTGCTGAAAAGGGAGCTCTTCCTTTTTAACGTCAAACCTAACCTCAAATTCAATCCGCGTACTTCGATTATTCCCGGAATACATAAATGGCATATCATAGATATAACCTTGCCAAAAAGGGGTATAAGTATCAATTCTTCTTCTAGTTCTTGTAATACCGTTATCATCATATGTAGTTACTGTCTCAATAGTCTTCTTGGAAAACAAAAGCTGAAGAAACTTTAATAGATTAGATTTCCCGCTGTTATTGTATCCAAAAATAAAATTGACTGAGCTAAACCCAGAAATAGAAGTATCGAATAAACTTTTAAAATTTTTTACTGCAGCTGAAATAATTTGCATAAAATCATTTTATATAATCTGAAAAGGTGGTTTCAATCTCCTTTATCAAACTCAAATAAATAGATTTACTAATTGACGCGTCATCGTATTTTAAAGCTAAAATTGCATGCATTTTTACAAAAATGTCAAGGTGGCGCTTATTTGAAAATAGAGGATAGTCTTCATTAATAATAATGCTTCCGCCTTTAATCTTACAAGCTGGAAAAGTTTCTTCAATATCCCAGTTGTCCAATTTGAGATTATAGCTTTTGTCGTTTACTTGAATGATTTTCGAAAAATTATTCTCGATATCTCCTTCAATAATAACTTGCTTCCTATTTTTATCTATTTTAAATGTTGAACCCGCTGCATTTGCTTTGGATACTTTAACTTCAAATCCCTTTTTTTGAAGATCATCGATATTTTTACTAATTTTTTTATTGCTTAATGTTTCGAGGCTCTTAATTCTTCTAGTGTCCTTAATGTCTTCACTTATTTTTTCAGCTTTTCTAATTTTATCTAAATTATTCCCCCAATGTCTCAGTTTATTTCTGAAAAATTCTTGAAGATTCTCATAATCCTGACTGTAATAGAAGTCGTCCCTAGAAACATTTATTAAATCATTCAAACCATCAAGAATTTGTATCTCTCCTGTTAAATGAGATAGGAATGCGTAAGTTTTCCCTTCAAGCCCTACCCCAAAAGTTCTCCGTTTACCTACACCAACGTTGAAATTTCTGATTTTTAAATACCTGGATTCAACTGGCTTGATGGGAACAAAGTCAGACGCTATGAAATATTTAAATTTTATTTTGCCAATCTTTTCAAAATCGCCTTTATGTGTATCCAATATGTTTGTTGCATGAACGTTTCTCGCTAATGGCTCATCCTCAGAATTAACATATACTTTGAAAGGCAAGCCTCGGTCATACTTCAAAATATCATTCAACTTACTGTCTTCTTCGTAGTCAATAGGCAAATCTTCACTGAGTTCCCAAATCAATCTTTTAATGGGAGTATAATTTAAAATTGTTTCTCTCCGGCCCTTAACAAAATACTCCTTATTAAAAAAAGCTCTGGTTAACTCACTAAAACCAGATAAAGTTATTTTTGTGAATTGTTTATTGATTTGAGTATTGTCAACTTTTTTACCACCTTGTATTGGTATTTCATCAACATCAACCAATTTGCCCTTTCCTTCCTCTGTCTTAAAATATTTAAAATTTGGAATTGTAGCATGAAGGATTTCATTTGATGCTCTTTTCTTAGATTCGATGATATAATTTCTACAAAAGGGGAATACTGATAAAAATCCAACGCCAAATTGTCCAATTCTTTTCCTCCCTGACAAAGTAAATTCGCGTTGTGTTCTTGATTTACCTGCTATACGTAAGTAAAAGTCAAAATCAGTTTCATTCATTCCCATACCATTGTCCTCAAGAGTAATTTTTTCTTTGTTAGTATCAATTTCTACCTTTACTTCACTCGCGTCTGCATCATAGCTATTGACAATTATTTCTTTTAATGCCCTTGGAAAATTATCATAAGTAGACCCACTAAGAATTGTAACAATTCTTTTATCTACGCTTATATGTTTTGGCCATATGTTCGCTTGGTCGGTCATTATATTCCAATTACTAAAACCTCTCGATTTTTTTCTGCCTCACCATTCTGGTGATTTAAAGCATAGCTATAATGTCTACTAACAGAATGAACTCTTTTACCTAGTTTTTCCATTGTCTGTTTAATAAAGTTAATAGAAGGCATTCCTCCTATTTTATAAGAAAAGACAATTATGCTTTTTCTAAATTTACCTAATATTTGGTCAACTACTTCGTAGATATTCTCTTTAGTAAAATCGTTTTGCTCTTCAATATTTTTCAGTCGCAAGTTTATTGAATCATAGTCAATCAAATTACTCCATTCTTGGTATTTGGATAATCCCTCTAAAAAATGGTAGCACCGCAGGTAATTTGATGACTCATTTGAACCATCTTTTCGTATATAAGGAATATCGATATACACCAAATCGTAACCATATTCATCAATGTCAAAAATAGACTGATTAATAGCATTACATTGCTGACCAGAATTGAAAACAAGATTATTCGCTTCGGTGGCAAATTTTAAAAAGTATTCATCAAAAGATTTTTCCCAGGTCGTTTTATTACCAAACTTTCTTACTACATCGCTGGTTCTTATGTTCAGGTTTTTTCGATGAAAAAGATTGAAAGGTCTTTTAATTAAGCTCGATTGGAAAAGTGCATAATAAGCAAGCGCTTTTTTATATTCCAATTCTTGCGGCTGATAATGGTTTATATTAACAATGTTGGTTGTAACCCGATCAAGCCATTTATTTTCTTTATTTAAATAATAAACTCCCTTAAAAATTCTTTCAATAAAATTTCGATAAGTAATTTCTGGATTAATATTTTTTAGACTGGTTATATCTTCATCAGTTAATTTGTATTGACTGTTTTCAATTATTGCTTTACCAATTAAGTAATTGAAATGAAGCTTGTCATTGTAGGTAACAGCCTTACCCATTTTCTTCAAAAGATAACTAACACTGGCACTTCCACCACATGCATCCAGTGCAGCATAAAATCTCAAATCTTTGAGTGAATTATAGATCCAAGGCAATATTTTTCTTTTACTGCCCTGGTATCTGGTGGAAGGAAAGGTTTTTAAATCAATCAAGTTAATAGTCACGGGTTAGTAAACATGGATATGTAAAGATATCATTTTTGAAGAATACTTCAAGTTGTATATTATTCATGCAGCCCTATTAGTAAAATTGGAACAGTCAATACAGGATAGAATTTTTGTAAATACCATTTTGTTCTTTCAAAGTTCACTAGTGAACTGCTATCCTTCGGAGAAATCTTCTTAATAAACTTCCGTCCTCACGGGGTGTCCTTCACTTCAACAATCGGAAATCGTCTGCGAGGGGTCTGCCTGCATAGCCTTGTGTGTAGGGGCGACCCCTCGCCACTATCGCTGCACAACAAAAAATCAAATAAATCTAAAATCAAATGGTTTATAATTTTTCACAATACCCAACTCATAAAATGATGCGCTGCTGTGTTCATAATCGGTGTAATCATCAACAAGATTCCATTTACCGCTTACAGGATTCCGTCCTCACGGGGTCTTCATTCCGTCCTCACGGGGTGTTTCGTCCTCACGGGGTGTCCTTCACTTCAACAATCGGAGGCCGTCTGCGAGGGGTCTGCCCTGCGCGGGCCTTGTGTGATGGGGGCGACCCCTCGCCAATATCGCTGCACAACAAAAAATCAGATAAATCTAAAATCAAATGGTTTATAATTTTTCACGATACCCAACTCGTAAAATGATGCGCTACTGTGATCGTAATCGGTGTAATCGTTAACAAGATTCCATTTGCCACTTACGGGATTATGATGGATGTAATTAAGCTTTTGTATAAAAAACTTTTCATTGTAAATACTTTTTGCGTCAAATGATTTCTTAAATACTTTATGTATCTGTCCTTTCTTTGCTTCCCGTTTTGTTACCGCCTCATGCAAAAAATCCAATTCTTCATTCATCTTCTTTTCCTCAAGACGATCAATGATCTCATAAGCCATAAAGCGTTTGGCATTGCTGATAATTTTGTTGAGGTTATATCCCGGTTGTGGAAAATGTAAAATCACATGCAGGTGATTGGGCATGATTACAAAGGCAAGTACTTGATGATCATTTTGTGGTAATGTATCAAACCATTTATAAACGGTATCATACGCGTTTACTCTTTGAAACAAATGCATCCAATTATAGCAAGTAAATGTGCAGAAGTACATCGTGTATTCATCGCCATGTTTCCATTTAATTGCCATGATGTAAATATATCAAACAGCTCTGTTAGAATATATACTACATCGTGGGGTTTCGCTCTGCTTCACTCCTGCGCTATGAAAACCCCACGTAGACGCCTCACTTTTCCAGCTTCATAGGAGTCTTCACTTCAACAATCGTAGGCTACCTGTACTAAAAAGTCTCAAAATTTTTGAACTGTCAACTTTTAGTATGACAACGTTTCAAAAACTCTTAGTTAGTTTTATAATACAGTTTACATAATACAACCCATAAACCTTTTCCCATGAGTCCACAACTACGCCAGCGCCTTTTAACCGAATATCCCGAGTGGCATAACAACCCCTTGCTGCTTTCTAAAAATGAAATGGAGCATCCGCATGCCGTGCTTGTCGAGTTTTTTGATTGGTATGGTTTAAAAGATATTCGTGCCTGCCTTAAAGAATGGTTGCAACTAGCCCTCCGCACCGATGAGGTGTTGGAAATAGATTTCCTCACTATTCACGATCATGTGCTCAAGCTCGCCGAGGCCGCTTGGGTGTTGCATGTAAATAAAAAGGAAAAAGTAAAACGGAAGAAACAGAAGTAGGTTGACTTGAGTAAATGAGGAATGTCTGTATTTTCAATTTGCGAATCAAGTCATCGAAGATTCAAATTTTTTAAATTCAAGGAGACAATAGTGAATGTTAAGAATTGAATTTCTTTTTATTCCGGATCCTATAATCCCCTGCTAGTGTTCCAACCAATAAAAAAAAGCGAAGGCTGGCTCGAGTACAGACGATGAATGTCCCAATGTCGACCATAACTGTCGGCATGTGCAGCGCGATCAAGCTGATCAAAACGGCAGTAAAGAACTGTATATAATTTTTGATTGATAACATCATAGAAAAAATATTGATTTCTATTAATGATTAGTTGGAACGCTTTCATTTTTGCACAATTGGCCGCAATATTTTTTTATTGTTAATCATTTGGCATGTGCAAAACTTTATTCAAATACACTATCATGCTTTTGGAAATTGCTTTTAACTAATAGTACTTTTGCACTACAGTTGGAAAACGGATTTGTCGCAATTACTATAAAAAAAACAAACCGGGATCAATCTCTCTCCATTTAGACTTCTTTTCCTGCTGCTGTTTATTTTACCCTTAAGCCACCCCATTCCTCACTCCACATTTCCTAAGAATTTCAAGGCTAACGTGCTTGCCTGAAATAGCACTATTTAATAACCTTAAAATCCTTTCTTATGAGTTATGTTAGTCATGATGGCAACCCGGCTATTATAGCCGAGCCCAATGGCCCAGCTTTGACTGAAGCGGCTCCCGTTCTGCGCAAATCAAAGCAGGCCACAAAAGAAGCCAAACCAGATGAAATGGATGAATTATTGCAAATGATGGAAATGGGTGAAGAAACATCTGAAGCAACAATTGAAACTGAAGAAAGTGTAGTGGAGGCCGGTGTTTTGCCGACCCCGGTTATCCCTATTATTAAAAACAAAGTGTCTGGATGTTATCGTGCCCAGTTAGGATCATTTGAACTGGAACTGCGGGTAGATGTTGATGGTGTGAATGCCTTGCAGAAAATAAGCGGCGATTATTACCAGGTGCTGGGACAAACCAAAACCTATTTCGGTTCTTTTATTGTTGACAGTATCTTGAAAACTATTACTAACGGCATTATTACGATTACTGGAACAGCTAACACAACGTGGCTTACATCTTTCAAAAAAATTAAACTTGCCATCAAGCAAACTACCATTTTTCAACCTTTGGCCCCGGCATTATTACAATGGTATCACTCTGTCACCAATGCACCCGGAGCTTTGTACGTATGTACCCATTTCAACCGTGCATTTCGTACTGTAAGACTTGAACAGGATTGTACATCCGGCATTGCTCCTTTTTCTTCTTACAACACAGGTTTACTTCCTTCCGGCGGACCGGCCAGGGTATTATCTATTAATTCAGCTTACCAGGAGGCCGGCGTGGAAATGATTAATGCCGGGGTTTCTAATGTTGTTCCTCTTGTTAACATCACTGCGCCTGCCGATAAATGGTCGAATGCCGAACTACATGCAGCCATGGTCAACAACTTTAGCCTTTATCAGAATACGCAGCAATGGACGGTATGGCTACTGCATGCTTATGAGCATGAATACGGACCAGGCCTGTATGGCATTATGTTTGACCAGCAGGGTCTTCAGCGGCAAGGCTGCTCAGTATTTTATCGGGGCATTGGCGGAACAACTTCTGAACAGTACAGACTGCAACTCTACACTTGTGTGCATGAATTAGGTCACTGCTTTAACCTGCTGCATTCCTGGCAAAAGAGTCTAGCTACGCCGCCAAAACCCAATATTCCTAATTCACTTTCATGGATGAACTATCCATGGGGCTATCCAGGCGGAGCTGCGGCTTTCTGGAACAATTTCCCATTCCAGCTTGATCCCGTAGAAGTTGCACATATTCGTCATGGTTTTAGAAATAATATTATCATGGGTGGAAATCCATTTACTCAGGGTTCATCGCTTCAGGATGCAGGCAGTTTGTTTGAAGAGCCGGTCGAGAATAATTCATCGCTTTACCTGGAACTGGAAACTAAAAAATCATACATGTATGGAGAACCGGTATTGCTTGAAACTAAACTAAAAACTTCAAGCAACCGGAGCACACAGGTAGTAAGTAATCTGCATGCTGATTATGGATTTGTAACAATCGGCATCAAAAAGCCAAGCGGTGAAATTGTGATTTATGAACCGCTTGCAGAAAGATGTACCGTTCCCTCTTATGAAGTGCTGAATGCAGATAATCCTTCTATTTATGAAAGCTCATACATTGGCTTTGATAAGAATGGATTCATTTTTGACCAGCCAGGTACTTATAAGATCAAAGCAGTATATTATCATGAGGATGGGTCAAGAATAGTTTCCAATACAATTTCTCTCAGGGTAAAAAGCCCTGTTACCGCCGAGGAGGATGAAATAGCTGAAATGATGCTGCAGGATGAAGTAGGATATTTGCTGACCTTCAGGGGTTCGGATGCGAAATACCTGCAAAAAGGTAATGATGCATTTCAACAACTGATCGAGAAACACAAAGATCATCTAATGTCCACTTATGCTCTGTTCGTATGTGGGGTAAATGCTCAGCGTACTTTCAAAACAATCACTACTGATAAAAAGATTACCGTTCGGGAGCCTGACTACAAACAAGGGGAAGCAGTGTTGGCTGAAGCCATTGAGAAAGCAAAAGGTAAGAAAGGACTGGACAATATCAGTCTGAACCAGGCGATGCAGGTTCTGGCTAAAGTATCAGCGTGAAGGGAATAAGGAGGCAGCTGAAACAGTTACAAAAGACATAGTGAATTATTTCAACAACCAACCGATAAAAGAACACGTAAAAGAAAAAATTCGCCGTGAAAGCGCCACTTTGCTGGCCCGGGAATAACAGATGGTATATCTTAATTAAAAAAAAGGGCGCCTTTTGCGGTGCCCTTTTTTACTTTATTTTTTCGGCCCGGGTAAGTAATATCGGTGGTGCAGCCCACAGTTCGGCCGCGTCAGTTTCTTTCACTTCACCGCTGAAATTAATTTTTATACCTGCCTCCTGCAATTGTACTGGCAGGTTTAGCGGAAGCAGAATTGTATCGCCACCGATATTTATACCAAAATTAGCATTATCCAAAGCAAGCACCGTACCCTGCTTATCTTCGAGTGAATACAATGTCTTGCGTTTAGCTAGTGGATGCTCCTGTGTCAATTGTGGCGCTGAAGCATCGTTTTTTTTGTTTGTCTTTTCCATATTACACGAATTGGATAAGGTGAATAATAAAATTGCCGCGGGAAACATCTTCATACTCAAAGCTAGGTTAGATGTTTAGGTAAAACTGTGTTTATTAAACCAATCAGTCTGCCAATAAACGAACCCATTTTTGTGCCATATTATCGGAAGCTCTCTGCGAGGGTCTGCTCCGTTCTTCTTAGTTTTTCTATGCGGTAAACAAATTAAAAATTTTTTCGTCCCCTTTCTCCAGAGTGTTTCAAACAAAAAACTTCGAAGGCTGGTTTCGCTGTCCCTCGCCCTCCGTTCTCCGGAGTGTTCCAATAAAAAAATTGCCCAAGCGGGCTTGAGTACGGACGATGAATGTCTGTATTTGCAATTTGTTCCAAAGAAATCCCTCCGTCCTCACGAGGTGTCCTTCACTTCAACAATCGGAGGTTGTCTGCGAGGGGTCGTCGGTTGCGATGTCCGACTCCTCGGAGAAACAAGGCGGCAAAAAAAATTATAAAGACTCAAACATTCTTTTCAAGTGATTGCCGTTTTTAAAATCAACGGGATTTTGATTAAGATATGATTTTATCTGGTCCTTTTTTGACCGGTACAAATTCATCATGTTGTTTTTGGTTGCGGGTAAAAAAAGATTGAAGTCTTTGCTGATAAAATAATTGGTTTTGAGCGCCAGCGTAATATTTTCCCTGATCTTCAAGCTGGCAAGATTGCCATTATAGTCCGGAAAACTTTCATAAGAATCAATGGAAGACGTAGGGTTTGGCTGATTATATCCGCCTATTTTTTCTCTTTTGATGACTACATACACCTGCTCTTTGTATAATTTTCCAAGATCCGATTTCGCTGCCAGCTCCATATAACCATTGTTATAAACAAAAGATTGCGAATCGATCAATACTTCTTTGATATTCAGCATTTGATTTTTTGCGATGGCAAGCGTGTCGTTACCGGCACCGATAAATTCGATTTCACCGTTCAGAAAATTGTAGTTAAGCGTGGCTTTAGACCAACTGCCATCTTTGAAAAAAATTTTACCCTCGGTAAATTTAGGAAAGCGATAAATTTTATCGGGTTTCAACACCTCCATAACATTACGGTCTGCCGGTATAAAAATCAATGTGCTATCCTGAGCGCATAAGGTTATTGATAGCATGATGCAGATAGCAACCATCATCATTCTCATAATTAAATATAAGAAATTTCCGTCTTCGCGGGTGTCCTTCACTTCAACAATCATAGACCGTCTGCGAGTTGCTGTCTGCTAGGGGTCTGCCTGGCGTAGCTCCTGTGTGATGGAGCGACCCTTCGCCAATATCGCTGCACAACAAAAGAAATCAATAAATCTAAAATCAAAGAGCTTATCATTCTTCACAATACCAAAATCAACAAGCAATCTTTTTCTATTTTACGAGAAAATCACTGGTGCCTCACACAAGTC
>DASYQS010000054.1:0-28699 GCA_036005185.1 Chitinophagaceae bacterium
GGTTGGTAAAAAAAAAGAGAGGACAATATGCTGTTCCTCCTTTTCAGCATTTTTTTTTATTGGAGGCTCTAATTTCTTAGGAAGATTAAAGTGTTATTAAGGTAAGATTGTTTCAAGCGCTAAACAAATATGATTAGTTGCTTCAAATAAAGTGCACATTATCAGTTTCATCATAATTATTTTTTAAATCAAATTAGAATATAACTGTCTTGCGTCTTGACATGTCAACGGAGTTAACAGGAGTGGTGAGGGGACCTAACCTATTCTTTTGCGAGGGCACAGGAACTCTTCAACAAAATGTATCTTCACTAATAAACACCAATCAGCCTCAGTGTAATGGTAGCGAATACTGAAAATATTCTGCCGCAAACAGGAACGTTACAAACAATCAATTTCTCAAACTTATTTCGGAGAAGTTAAGAATTAAACCATAGTTGATGAAAACGGAAAAACTCCTCACACTAATATGAAAAAAATAATTTCTGCGCTTGTTTTTTTGTTTTCAATGGTCAATTATACCCTCGCTCAAAAAAAGGCTTTGTTCATCAACCCCATTTTTACTGAGCGAAATGTAAAATTATACCCGGAAGCAGAAGGTGTATGGGCTTTTGATTTTATCGGGAATATCTCCATTCAAAAAAAAGGAGATAATTTTTACCACTTGCGCTATGGGAATGAAAATCATCCGTCTTTATATGAAGCAGTATTTTTTCAGATGCAAAATCAGGGATTTCTTGATCTTTACGGCACCAATAATACTCAGGGTCGCATTAAATAAGTAAAACCTCATAAAGAAATGATTAAAGCTTTTATTATACTATATTCTTTACTGCTGAAGAGTGTAATAATAAAAGCGCAATCGGAGATAATGCTTACCCAACCTGTAACACAGTTAAGAATAATTGTTGCACGAAAAGATCTTCCTTTATTAAAAATTCTTTTGCCGGGCCAACCTGTTTCTGAAAGAGGAATTGAAGTTGAGTTTCCCGAGCATGTAACCGGTTTGAATAAAAACACGAAACAAGTTGAACATCTCTATCTTGTATCAAGCGGAAGCCGGAATAAAAGAACTACACCGGTTTGGAAAGTTGAAGGCAATGCAATCGTGTATGAAACAGTATTAAATAATATGGTTACAATGATCGCGAAAGCTGAACTTGAACCTGAGGGTGTGAGGTACACGTATCAATTCAATAATCACTCAAATATTTCTTACGAAAACTTCCAGGCTGTTACCTGCGTTAAGTTGTATTCAGTTTTTTCCGATACCCGATTAGAAAGAACTTATGTTCATCATGCCAATGGTTTTGATCTTATGGCTTCAGAAACTCCTGAACGCCTTACCATGCCATTGCAAAAATGGCTGCCTTGCCGCTACTTGGTTTCTTATAGCTGGCCTGTTTCTACCCATCGAACTCAAAAAGATGAGGACTCTATTACGAGATATAATAAATCACGAAAGGCTGACAAACCGCTTATTGCCACACTATCGCAAGATAAGAAATGGATCGCTGCTACTTATACTTCGGAGACAGGCAACTTATGGACTAATCCTGAGCGTAGTTGCCAACATGCAGACCCCGCTATTTTATTAAATGCAGGCGAAACAAAAAATATCGAGTTGAAAACATTCATTTTTAAGGGTGATCTTAACCAACTTTTGCAGCATATAAACAACGAGCATTTAAAGAAATGATTAATTCACTCATCAGAACTAGTGTATATCAACAAAAAGAAGTGACCAACAGCAACATAGATTAGAAATATTAATAAGAACGATGAACTATGAAGACAAGTGGAAATAAAACTATACTTGAATTTGTAACTTAGAAGAAACCAAAACAGTCAACAATGAAAAAACTAATTCTTATTTTGTCTGTGGTCTGCATCGTAACAATTTTCCTAATTGTTAACACAAGTTTTTTTAACGAGAAAAAAACTACAACAAAAAAAACACAGATCAGAATATTCACCATTAATAAGGGAAAGATGGATATATTTCTGGATGCTTGGCAAAAAGGAGTCTATCCTTTAAGAATAAAGAGTGGATTTAAAATCGAAGGAGCTTGGGTAGTACAAGAAAAAAATAAATTCATCTGGATTTTAAGTTATGACGGACCTGAAGGTTTTGAGGCAAAGGACAGCGCTTACTATGCATCACAAGCGAGAACAACATTGAAGCCTGATCCTGCAGATTATATTGCTGATGCTGAAAAATATTTTATCAGTCCTGGTTTACCATAGTGAATGGAATCTTAGAGCTCTGTTGTATTTTTTGTTTCTTCCCTTTTTCTGAATGTCTTTTCTAAGGAGGCTGACCACATATTCAGAGAATAGAATGAACTTATTAGGTAGTTGGTTTGTAAGAGCGTACGGTTGTAGGGCCAAGTGAAGATTCATATTTCTTAAATGCCGCTTCTGCAGCATCCCATCCTGCTTTTCTTCTTTCTTTAATTTTGCCTGTAGAAAAATCAAGCGGATCACCCAAGTCTATTTCTGGTTCTATAATTATTGCATTAAAATATTCATAGGGCTCTGTATGATCGCTATCTCTGTACACAACAAAGCCTTTTTCTTTGCACTGCTTTACTATTTCATTTGTTTTGACAAATTCCTCAATATCTCCCTTGAAAATTTCATTAATGGTAATGTCTACCAATGAACGTTCTGCGATCTTAAAAATAGTATTCCCTGCATCTGTTTCTTCATTTAATTTTTTTGTGCTGCAGTTGATGATAATGATCTCATCGGGATTATCAACGATCACATCTTTTAAAGGACTTACATTTCTGACTCCGCCATCTACCAGCTGCTTGTATATTTCGGTTCCTATCCTGATTTCATCAACAGGTGTCCAGATCAGCGGCATCGTAGATGACGCAAGAATGGCTTTGCGGAAATTCTCATTATCATTTCCAAATGCCGTATGCTTGCACGGCACATATTCGCCGGTAGTCAGCGATACAAAGCCACAGCGATAATCGACCTTTACGTCGGCAAGATCAACATAATTCCGTATCTGTTGGATCAGCGGCTTAATTCCCAAAATCGATCTGTCCCCAAACAGGACTCTTATTACGAGCCACAGGTATTGAAGAATATTCTTTGGCATGCTGCCTGTATAAACTTTATTGTTACTGATTTCCGTCCACAGTTTTTGAAGTTCAGTGAATTTGTCCTGTGCCAGCATGATAGCATTCAACGATCCTACTGAAACGCCGGCAATGATCCGAAAGTCGAAAAAGGATGGTTTATTTTCCTTAATATATTCCAATGCACCTAATTCAAAAGCGCCTTTTGCGCCGCCACCGCTTAATACCAGTGCCCGTCTCATTTGATTTTATTTAATGTGCCTGCTCTATTTCAGTTTTTTAGCAACCGCAACACCAGAAAGCAGGCTCTAAGTTTTTTAACTTCTCGACATCAATGTAAGAGTATTTAAATGTACTAAGAAAATATTGCTTCAAATGCAGGCAGTGAGGATCAGCAACGAATCAACTGAAATTTAAAAAAGTGATTTACTTTATAATCGGGAAACGTTTAGAGGCAAGCTGCACAACAAAGTCGACCAGAGCATTTGCACAATAGTAGCAGCTTGATTATTATTCCATTGGCTTACCCGAAAGAAATACCGTTTCATCCGTTTTATCATAGGCATCCGCATCCATGAGTATTTTCCAAACTCCATTTTCTTTTCTGAGCAGCACATGAAATTTTCCAAAGCCGGTTCTCTTTTCCCCGGTCAATGTATTGGTGCTGGTGCTTTTGTAATAGCCTACTTCAAAAGCTTTATCTTTTGAAGCAATTCGTTGCATGAAACGCAATTCAATATTCTTTTTCCAGTTTGCCCATTTAGCTTTCATGCTGTCAGGAATTTTTTTAAAATATTGATCATATCCCATTACCTGGTTATTATCCTGTATTACCCTGATCACATCTTTACTATGTACCGCGCTGAATGCTTTATCGTCACTACTATTAAAAGCTTTGATAAAAGGTTTCCACACCTGTTCGTTTATTTCTTTTTGTAAACTGTCCGTTTGTGTAAAACTGAGATTGCAAACAAATAGAAACACAAGAATACATGAAAGTTTTTTCATGATTTTTTTTCTTAAAGGTAAAACAAAGAAAAAGTTTGTTACAGTCAGGTATTCACAAAACAAAATCCCATGCCGAAGTTGTGAATCGAAATTGGCTAGAGTTTGCCCCTCGCACAATGCCAGTATGGGGCAGAATCCTCGCCATAGTATAATCATCAAATTCTTTTGTCGAAGTAACAGAATATTATATAACCATATCTCCTGTAGCTACCGTTTGACCTTTATTATTTTTTCCTGAAGTGACGATAACACCTAAAACATAATGTCCCTCGGGCAGTGTAGGCTGAACCTTATTTTTTTTAAGACTTACGATATAAAAACCGCCGGGTGATTCTGTGACTTTACTAACCTGGCGTTGATTAGCAAAAGCATGATTGAGACTTGCTATCTCGTATATTTTGAAGTTCGCTACTTTTAATCCTTTGACCGGCTCACCATCCGCAGAGGTTACGGACACGACCATCAGGAAATCACCGAATAATGGACTGGCTGCAGCGGTTACAATAAGCAGAGACATGACTCCTCCTTATTTTTTGATTGTTTAATTATTAAATGTAGAATATAAAAAGGCTTGCAACAATACTACTTTAAGGTAGGTTGATTTTGTTTGTTGAGACCACGGGCTCGCTAGAGACAGCTTCCGATTGTTGTGCTAAGTTTTAATTTTTCTTTATCGTTTTAGAGCACTATGAAAAAATGATGGGCAGGAAATTGTGCTTAATTTAGCTTCCTCTAATTTCTAAATAAAAAGTATATGCCAACAACAACATGTGAAATCTCAGGTATTGTTTACCAATTAGATTATACCAAATTGTCGTCGAAAAGAGGGATGTATTATTTTGGAAAGATACATAGTGACCCGGTTACAGGTTTTGCTTTCACAGCACTTAATAGCGGTGGGCATGAATTTGATGACAGTCGTGAACCCATTCATAGGCAAGAGGCAATTGTGAAAGCCATCAAAAACAGCGAAGCACTAACTGCGTAGTCGCGTCATAAGGATAATCTTTAATTTATCTTAGCCACAGCCTGTCCCCACTTGTCGGGAGAACCTCAAACGCAGGTTCTAGTATTTTAAATTTTTTATTGGATCTATAGCCGTTGTAGAGTCAATAAAAACAAAAGCATCAAAACGCTGCGGCATAATTGAACGGGAATAGATAGCAGCTCCTTCATATACAGCTCCAATAGAACGGAACTCAATCCAGTTATTTAGGGTCTTATTATCCATGATATTTTTTGAAAGAATAATTTTATTCTGTGAGCTTGACTTATGCAACAAATATTCCCAACTACCTTCTTTGGCAGGCAATACGATCTGCTTTTGAACCGGAGCGTTCCATGTATAGCCAGCCATTACAGTTCCCTTATAGGTTCCGAAGCCTACAGAAAAAATTTTTTTACGACTCAGGGTATTTCTTAATATTTCTGCGAGGTTGACATAGCCGGAAGAACTCACGCTTGAATAACGTGTGTCGCCGGCATGACCGTTATGCACCCAGATGACAGCTTTTGATTTTGGCCCATAGAAATTTAGAAGCCTCTCAATCGTTTGGGCCATGTGTGCATCCCTCAGGTTAATTGCCTTCACATGGTCTTTTATCATGGTTCTGAAATAACGTTCTCCATCAAGAGCTAACCATGATTGTTGGTACAGAACAAAGTTGTTTTCATCTTTTGGTTGTTTGCCATGAAAAAATCTTTGTACATGGTTCCATAAATTTTTTGTAATCAGACTTCCGTCGGGTTTTAAATGCCGAAGTGCATCCGCATATTTCATGGCATCATTTTTATAAGCAGAAAAAAATTCTCTGAGTTTTTCGACGGCATTTTGAACAGCCGTATCCTCTATAGCCACCGGTTGCTCTGCCCATTCCCAAAAACTATATAGATCCAACCCATATAATCCAATCTTATGTGAATTGCCTTGGTTGTAGGCATTTAACCATTGCAACAAGTCGGCCATTTCATAATTACTCCACATGGAAGCCGGCCACCGATCGTATTGTTTCATAACTTCAATTACTTCTTGTTTGTTGTGCTTAGCCGCTTTAGTAAACTGGTTCATCTTATAAGTGTCTGTCCAATCCCCTTCTATAGCTACAAAGTCGAACCCTTTTTCCTCGATCAATTTTTTGGTAATAGCGGCCCGCCAGGTGTAAAATTCATGCGTGCCATGTGTTGACTCTCCGAGTAAAATAACCCGGGCCCTTTGCATTTCTTTGATAAGAACATTTAAATCATTTTCGTTTTCCAATGGGTAAAAAGCAATCGTGTGAGTAGAATCTTGTACAGCTTTACTTGTGATTGCTCTATTGTTTTTATAAACTGTATAACAGGATAAAAGAAAAAATAAAAATAAAATCAAAATCCAATTTTTTTCTTTCTGCTGCTTCATTCTTTATTCTGAACAATTTTTAAGCCGTAATGTCCGAAGTGTTCCATTTCTTCAACTCAATAAAGGGTATAAAAATTACAGGGCGTTATGTTTACATCATAAATGCATCTTATCAAGGCTTTCACTCACTTCATCTAATCATTTAATTTCAATCAAAAGACTTTAATTACTTTGTATAAACAAAACGAAAATGAAATATTCAATGCTAAACATAATAAACCGATCTTCTTTTGTAGTAAGTATATTCATTACTTTGATTCTATGTTTTGTACCTGAAACTAAAGTATCTGCTCATCCCGGTTCTGGTATTGTGCTCGACAAAGAGGGTAACATTTACTTTACTGACACTGGTAAAGGCGTTTGGAAAATTGATACACAAGGCAAACTCAGCTTTTTGCCTGCTTCGAAGTTTCACTGGATGACTATTGATGCGATCGGGCACTTCGCAGGATCACAGAAAAATTTTGGAGAATATTTTGAAAGAGTGACACCCAAGAGCAGCAAACCCGCCCTTATTATGTGTTCTGATTTCCCCCTTGTTGTTAATATGGACGGAAACATATATTATGCTAATACACGGTCAGGTTCGGCAAAAATTATAAAAAGAACACCTGATGGAAAAGAATCAGTATTTGCGAGCAATAAAATATTTCAGTTTATCAATGGTATAACTGCCGGAGCTGATGGCTCTCTTTATATCACAGAGAGTAGCAATGCTAATGCCAACACGATCCGAAAGATCACTATGGATGGAACAATAACAATCATTGCAACTTTTGTTGGAAAAACCAGCAACGATTTGCCCCTGGAAACAGTGCCCTCCTATTGTCGTGGATTGGCTGTTGATCCAGCAGGTAGTATTTATGTTGCTGCGACGGGAAGTCGCAGTGTTCTCAAGATAAGTCCTCAAGGTAAAGTAACTACTATTCTACAGGCAACAAGCCCTTGGACACCAACAGGTGTTGCCGTATTTAATGGTGAAGTATATATCCTGGAATGGCACGATGTGAGTCGTGAAAACCTGGAAGTTCGCAGTACATGGATACCGAGGGTTAGGAAAATCGGATCTGATGGAAAGGTGATAACACTTGCAACTGTTTCAAGGTAAGGAGACATTAGAGTATCAAAAAAAATAAAAGATCATTACGAAAGAGATATTTAAACTCTTCAACCTGGAAGAAATGCCGGGTAAGAATAAATAAGAGATGCTTATCAGGACTGCTTCGTAAAGAAAAATATGCGTGCTAACATGTTTCCTTTACCGTTTGACTTTACGACAAATACTTATTGGCTTTACCTAACCATTTAAAATTCCCGTATGAAAAAAGGGCAAACCAGCATCAAGCAAAAAATTGATCTAAAAGATTTACCAAAAAGATTAAATCCTGAAGAATTCAGGGAGTTGCTTTTAAAAGCAAACGATAACCAATGGAAATCTTTCTCTTATAAGGATAAGGCACTTTCTTACACCGTCGAATTCGGGATCATTCCCGAAAAAGAAAATTTTGTACGATCTCACCTGGCAGATGAGCCAATGCTGAACCT
The DNA here is from genome assembly GCA_036005185.1 of Chitinophagaceae bacterium. Taxonomy (GTDB): domain Bacteria; phylum Bacteroidota; class Bacteroidia; order Chitinophagales; family Chitinophagaceae; genus VBAU01. Next base: position 8,044 of record DASYQS010000054.1, read on the forward strand.
GAATAACAGCATGAGCGGAAAAGTATCAATTGTTCATGCCGGAGCGCTTACACGGATCAATGCACATGGCCGAACAGTAGTAGGAGAAAACTATTCTGTTATAAAAGATCCCGGACAAGGTTCTTTATTCATAGATCATAAGACAAAGTCTTTTTTGCGAATTCCAAAAGAGATTGAAGGCACTCAGATGTTAAAAGAAAAACTGAGTTCTAAAGTATGGGTAGAGAAAGGAAGTGAGGGTAGAGCAATGGCATTTATTGTCATCGATCACCCTTATCAAATCCGCTACGAGCTGTTACTTGACACGAACAGGGAATTCGCAAGTTATCGGGAAAAGATAATTTGTAGTACTATTGGCTGTAAAGATCTTTTTGGCCCTTCAGGTATTGATCTTTCTCCCATTACAAATGCAGGAATACCTGTTGAAGGCAAAATATATATGGCTGCCGGTGGGCAATTTCAATTGATCTCTCAGTTTACAATTAATAAACTTGCCTGGATAGAATTTAAAGCACAGGACTTTTCTATTCCAAAGGACTATACCAGTTTAAAGGAATTAAGTAAGAAGCAAAAGCAAAATAAGAAGTCAACTTCCTTTGCACCGACAATGCGTCTTTCCAGAGCAAGAACCTTTTTGAAAAGGCCGGTACATGACCGTGACATACCTTTTCCTTATCCGGGCATGGGCGGTCATGAAAATAATGAAATGACGCATGGAGAAATTGGAATGGGAGCGTTTGACAAACTAAACTTTGATCGCGGCGGTCTTAAATTTCCTACTTGTTTTGAAGAAACGTACGGATCCCAGATTGCCAATTTAATTGACGAGAAGTTGCTTGATGATATCAGGTTCCTGGTTAATGGCATTACCAAAAGACTTGATGATTTTTCAGGCAGCAATGGTAATGTAACTATAAACTGGCTCGACCAGTTCAAAGCTCACTCTGATGCACTTGCCATTGGTGATCCTGGAGGAGGCCTATATCTCCTGCTTCATGATGAAACACCAATGAACGGCGGCTATCCAATGAAAAAAGGCTTGATTGATAAACTGGCTGTAAAAGATCTGGGCAATTTGTTAGCAGGTGGAAATAATCTAAATGATATTGGCTTAACACCAGTACTACAGGGGCGGGTAAATGCTGTTTTAGCGGACGGCTTTGTTGCACCAGCTAATAAGTTTTCGGCATTCACGCTTGAAGAGCAGGGAGATTTAATAGACGCATACGTTTTTAAAAAGATCGGCACTATTAGATTGGCTTATCCTTCCAGTACGGGCACACAGCAAATATTTTACGATCTTTTAAACGTTAGGCTTGACAATATAGAGTTTGATATCAATATTAATAATACGGCAATTATTGATACTCTTGCGTTCGATGCCAGTAGCATTCATCTTGTTATAAAACTTCCTGACGCTTCAGGCAAAGCATTTATGTCGCGTTGGCCGACAGCTCGTTATTGGGCAGTAGTTGGGTTAAGTGGCCTCGCTTGTCTTTTCTTTCCACCTGCTTGTGCACTTGCGGCTACAGCTTTAATTGTAGGGTTATTTGTAGGGCTTGACTTTGCCTTTGTGTCTTTAGATCTTGCTAATCTGGAAATAGATGCGCATATAAGATTTGTGCCCAATGCCAATAATGTGTTGCAACCCGATGTTTCGCTAACACTCGATGCAGATGTAGACGCTAGTTATCTAAGTGTAGTGCCAACAGGAGTTCACCAGATATTATCTCTTATCTATACAATTATTTTAAATCATACCAGCATAGTAATTGACCAGCTAGAATCACAACTTCAAACTAAACTCAATAAATTTTTGAAAGAAGATTTAGACCTTACTTATCCGCCTAAATTTGGTCCTGTACCGCTTGTTGGAATAAATAATACAACTGAATTCGCAGCCGTTGATAGAATGTATATAGAGCAAGGTTTAAATGCAGGACTTATGGGAGTAATATGTCCTTATATTACCCAGGTAGATGCAGAAGTGAAATCCAAGATTTTAAAATTAAGGGATGAGTTCAAATCAGATTTTGAAGATCCCGTTGCTGCTTTTAACAGAGTAGGGCTTTTAAATTGGGCAAGCACAGATTTTTCTGGAATTGCAAGGTATTACGCAGGTACAGTTTTATCCCAAAATTTTATTAATCATTATGTCTATGTCCTTTGGCGATTGATGGTGTTTAATTACGATTTTACACCAGATGAAACTGCAAAGCTTTATGAACTATTGCAAATTGGTTTTCCCCAATTCAGAACCTTGCCTTTTGATGAGAGAAGAGTACGTGCGCACCTTTGGCCGGCAGTGCCGCCAAGAACGGTGTTCACCCCTAAGCCTGCATCCGAGGGAAAATTTTATTCCACAACATTTTTTGATGATGTAAGAATTTGCTTTGAATTTGCGATCGAGAATAAAAGAACCCCAAACAAACTGGAGCTTCTTTTTTCTGCGCAAACCTTTACCGAAATTGGTTTTGGAGGGTTTAATGCATCAGAGGGTAGATTGGATATTTTAAAAGCTTCAGACAGGGTATTTGATATTTATTTTGATTTGAAAGGGCTGGGTGTGCAGGTTATTCACCCCGAAATAGAATCTTTCCGTTTGCCGGGTATGCAACCTCGGGTTAACTTCAATTATTCTGCGCTTGATGCTGTTGAAATACAGGAGTTATTCAGATTGGCAATGAGCTTTGCACTTGCTTCACGCAACGCTACTATTATTCCAAGAGCTGCCGGAGATGATACTTACACTCAGCGGTATCCGATAGGTGGTTCCTCATTGCAACTTGTGTGCAGACTAGTCCCTTTCCTTGGTAATTTATACGTAAGCAAAGGGCTTTCAGGTGCGGCTACCGCCATCTACGATGGGGCTTTGAATATTGATACGCTTAATAAAATTGTAGCACTCATAATCAGAGCAGTCATATAATATTTCCCCAGGTCTCGCCTGTCTTAGAAGTACCATTTTTAAAATTATTGACTCCTGACTAGGTAAAGTTGCGAATTGAAATAGGCGAGAGTCTGCTCCATCACATAATGGCCGGCACAGGGCAGACGCCTCGTACACGCTTTTTGATTGTTGAAGTGAAGGATACCGTAAGGACGGAAATTTAGCTTGCTGTTATATTAAGTAAATTTAGGTACCGGCTGCCATGGTATCGAATATAGTTTTAATCATCTTTTAAAACTTATGTATGCGACTCTTATTTACCGTTATCGCCTGTGTGTTTTTATTAGCAGCTAATGAGAAAAAAAAGAATCCTCCGAGAAAAATAATTGATGTGCATTTTCATGCACACCTCTCTACTGATTACGGCAAGGCTCCGCCTCCCAATCCCGTAACCGGAAAGATTCCAAAATGGAAGAATGATAAAGATGTAATTGATCAGATGCTGGCTACACTTAGGGCCAACAACGTGGTGAAAGTAATTGCATCGGGCAGCTTAACAACTATTAAGGAATTTCAATTAGCGGATGCTGAAAGAATTATTCCTGCTCTTGATTATCCGGATTCGCAAAATAATCCTCTTCCTGATACTGCAAGTTTTATCCGGTATTTTCTCGAAAAAAAATTTTATGTATTTGGTGAGCTCGCTCTTCAGTATGAAGGAAAAACACTGGCAGACCCTGAGTTGGAACCTTATCTTGCTATCTGTGAAAGACTGGGAATACCAGTAGCACTTCATACAGGAATGGGGCCGCCTAATACACCTTATAATTGTTGCCCCAAATTCAGAACTCATCTCGGCAATCCTCAATTAATTGAAGAGGTTTTAATAAAACACCCTAAAATGAAGATCCAGCTCATGCATATGGGTTTTCCCTGGCTGCAGGAAACAAAAGCAATTCTAAATGTCTATCCTCAAGTGTATGTTGATATAGCTACAATCAACTGGTTACGGCCAGAGGCAGATTTCTATAGCTACTTAAAATCTTTGATTGACGCCGGTTATGGAAAGCGCCTTATGTATGGCTCCGATCAAATGGCCTGGGAAGATGCTATACCTCTTTCTATTAAAAATGTGGAGGATGCTCCTTTTCTAACTGAAGAACAAAAACAAGATATATTCTATAATAACGCAGCCAGGTTTTATAATATAAAATAACAAGTCTAAGTTCGCTGTAGCGTTCAGTTTAATGTTAATTGTTTAGACGCTGTCCATTTGCCGATAGCTAAAATAAAAAGTACAAAAAAAATGGCAGTTACTATTGTTGTTAAAATGAACTGTCCATTAAATACAGGATTTTTTTCATTGCTTATTATATTTATCAAAGATGGGTTTACTTGTCCTTTGGTCGCATCATTAATATCTACGTTTGAAAAAACAAAATAGGTAACCCAGTTGTTTCCCAGATGAATTCCGATAGGAAAATATAATGTTTTTGATTTCAAAAATGCCGTTGCATAAAGTATATGTCCAAGGCCGGTAATGAGCAGGATTGTCATTTGTACGGGATTACCAAATGCTCCAAGATTTATCCAATGCGATAAAATAAAAAGCGTGGCGAAAATAATGTTTGCTGTCTTCACACTTGAAATTTCAACAGTTTTTTTAAAACAAACTCCCCTGAAAGCTAATTCTTCAAGGATAACTGTGGGAAGTAAAAGCCATAGCCTAGTGAGGACATAATAGCCATTAAAGTTTTGGTTGAATACAACCGGATAACCTTTTATAAACGCAATTGTGTAAACAAGAGGTATAATAAAAATACCTCCAATAAGTAAACCTAACATTCCAAAGCCAATGTTTCTCAATCTTAGATTTACGCCTAATTCAGAAAGATTTTTACCTTCTTTTTTATATGCCTGCCATGTAATAAACAAAATAGCAATGATAACGATTACATTGGCTATCTGCGACGGAATTCTTAACAGCCCATTTAGTATGAAACCGCCGAGAATAAAAGCTGTCAATACAAAGATGATAAACAAGAAAATAATCTTTACAACCTGAGATCGAAATATGCTTTTGTTCATGCTAATATTTACTGTCTTATTGATTAAGAAAATAGTTTGATTTTTGGTTTATGGTAATAAAATGCCAATATAGCCCAAACCCATTACGAGCAAATAACTAATGAAACCATTGCGTTCAACTATACTTTCATATCCTTTTTCTGTTATTGCTTGCCATATGCCAGGTTCGTTTTTAAAACCTACGCACCACTGTCCAAAATTCCATGCTGCATGAATGCCTATTGGCAAAGCAATACCTTTTGTTTTCAAGGCAGCTATTCCAAAAAGAATTGCTCCAACTCCAGCGCCTAAAAAGGCTTGTATCCATGTCATTCCTCCAATAACATGCTCCAATGAAAAGATAACGGCTATTATCAATTGTGCTTTCCATGAACTCATAACATAGCTTAAACTGCGTAATGGATAACCCCGAAATGCTAATTCTTCCCTACAGGAAGTAAGCAGATACAACAGCAGGTTTGAGATAACATAAGCGGAAGTCAATTTAGAATTGATAACTAATTTCAAATGACCAAAAACTAGCACTAAAAGAGGTTGAAGTAAAGCTAAAAATATACCTACTATAAAACCAATACCCAAACGCGATATAGTAAGTCGGCCAGGTACTACTCCCACATCATTTACTTGAGACCTTCCCAGGCAACAAATAATACAGTGAGCCCAAATGTAATGACAGTAGCAATGATAATAAGCAAATGTTGAGACCATTGCTTTGCCATTCCCCGCATTAAGCCTGAAACTACTGCAAGAACAATTGCACAACTAAGGCAAAAAAGCAACACACGCCCTAACGTGTATTGCCATTTAGTATTTTTTGAATGTACTACCACGGGAGGGTTTTATCAATATAGCACACAACTCAATTTAAGATACAATATGCTTTTAATTAACCATCTGCTCATTTCTACATATATCATCAAGCGGCTCGCTGTATTACATGGTTAATCACAACATGTCACGACTTGTAGGGTAACTTAGGACAGCATTTGAGTAGTTTTTATTTTACGGAGCACTACAGACAGTAAGTAGAAAAGAAAAAATCAAATTGCTTTTACCACATATTTTCTTATCCAAGTTCCGGGGTCTCGCGACGCGCAGGTCTTGGTGGTGAAGACCCCGACGCGGACGGAAGAATTAGAAAGATTTTTTTCACTCTTTCTCTATTCCCCACATCAAGAATTTCATTATTATATTCTGATATGCATTATTTCAGACATCTGTAATGTCCACTAGTTAAACCATTCTGGCTTTTTTGTCATGGTGGTATAAACTTTGGTTTATAATAAATACATCTAATAGCAAGCAATTTTCTGCTATTCAATAAACGATTAAAGAAAAATTAAGCATATGAAATCATTATCAATTTTTTTGGCGGGCTGTTTAATGGTCATCTCATCATTCGCACAGAGTACTGGGAATGTCGTCACAATAAAAGTGAATAATAGAATTCAGGACGTAGTGGTAGACGGGAAAAGCTATCCTGTTACTACTACAAACAGTGGAGATGGTTATAACGTAGTTACGATTTCAGATCTGCGGCCCGGCCAACATGAACTGCAGGTTGTACGTTATCGAAATGATAATACAAGACGAATGAATACTCGTACATTCAACCTGAGGGCAAGATATGACCTGACAATAACCATGAACAATGATGGCACGGTAGAATTAAAAGAAACAAGAAACAGGAACAGGGGAAATGCTTATAATCAATCAAGAATCCCTATGACGGATGCCAATTTTAGTTCTTTGCTGAGTTCAATTCAAAGGCAGTCAAGAGCCAGTGCTAAAAGAACTGCAATAACCAATGCATTTGCTAATGAGAATAATTACTTCACCACTTCCCAGGCAAGGCAGCTGATCCAATCTGTAAATTCAGAAGCATATCGACTGGAATTTGCAAAATCGGCTTACCCAAAAATCACAGACCCGGTAAACGCCAGCCAATTGTATGATCTGTTTAATAGTCAGTCAAACAGGGATGCATTATCAGCATATATTACTAGTTATAATAACAATAATCCAGGCTATAACAATAATGGTTATGGCTATAATAACAATACAAATCAATATAAAACAGCAATGAGCGATGCCGATTTTAACGTGATCATGCAGAATGTAAAAAAACAATGGTTACCGGGCGCAAAAATGTCTGCATTGAGTGATGCATTTAACAACACCAATAATTATTTCACAACTTACCAGGCAAAACAGTTAATTCAATTGGTTAGTGATGAAAACAACAGGCTGCAATTAGCAAAATCGGCTTATCCAAGAATCACAGATCCGATAAACACCAGTCTGTTGTATGATCTGTTTACCAGTCAGTCAAACAGGGATGCTTTATCTGCATATATCACGAGTTATAATAACAATAATGCTGGCTACAGTAATAATGGCAATGGTTATAATAACAACGGCAATCAATATAAAACGGCAATGAGTGATGCAAACTTTAATGTGATCATGCAGAATGTAAAAAAACAATGGTTACCGGGCGCAAAAATGTCTGCATTAGCTGATGCATTTAACAATACAAGCAATTATTTCACAACTTATCAAGCAAAACAGTTAATTCAATTGGTTAGTGATGAAGACAACAGGCTGCAATTAGCAAAATCAGCTTATCGTAATATTGTTGACCCTTCAAATTTTACACAATTGTATGATCTGTTTACAACACAAGCCCGGAAGGATGCACTCGCAAACTATGTAAGCTCTTACAGCTATAACAGGCAGTAAAAAAAATTCAAATAGTCAATACAAAGGACAATTTTACTGTCCTTTTTTTATAGCACAAGACCCAACGCAGGGCAGACCCTTCACAGACAGCCTCCGATAATTGTAGTGAGGACACCCCCGTGAGGACGGAAATTTTTATTACGGGTTAGGAATACTAGTGGATATTATCACGGAATCTGCGTTTCAAGAATTGCATTCGATAATTCGATCTCTATATCATATAACCACCGTAAAGATCCAGGCGTAAGCTTCCAATTACCTTCTCCTGTCTTTGATAGACTAAAAGCAATAGGCTTTTGTTTTGAATCTTTTGATGTGACAAAGAACTTTACGCCATTCATGTTCTTCATTCTGTTAAATTCAAATACCCTTGTTTCATTATTAACGGTTATTTCTTTTTTAAATCTTTCCATTAAGTTTTATATGTTTAAATGAATAAAAATTAAAAAGCCCCATTTACCGGGCTTCATATTAGATTTTAGTACCTGTTTTTATTATAGCTATTGCTGTTATTATAACCGCCATCATCATTATCACGGTAGGCAGGTCTGTCTGCTTTTTGCCTGGCTTCGGTTACTTTAATGGTTCTTCCGTCTTTGGTAGTTCCATCCAGCCCTGCAATTGCCTTTTTAGAAGCTTCTTCATCAGACATTTCAACGAATCCAAATCCTCGTGATCTGCTCGTCACTTTGTCCATGATAACTTTGGCAGAAGATACTTCGCCATACTCAGCGAAAAAACCACTTAAGTCTTTATCCTGAATGTTGAAGCTTAAGTTCGAGATGTAAATGTTCATACTTTTTGTTTTAGATATTAATAATTATTTAAGCGAAGCAGAAACGAGAGGAAACTAAGGAGAAGATAAACTTAACAGATTAAATTGACTCTTAACTAATGCGATGCTTAAAACTGACTCGGTGAAGATAGTTCTAATAATTGAGCTTTCGAAATCAACATGTCGATCCCAGGGTAAGGCTTGGCTGCATACCAACAATAGCATCCGGAAAAAAAATTTTAGAAATAAAGTAAGGCAAGAAGAGGTTGTTTCTATTTGCCGCCGAGTCGCTGCACTTGGTGTTGGAGCAGATACACTTGGAATCCGATCGTTAGAGCAAAACCGCCACTGCCATCAAAGTCCTTATACTTTGTGTGGTCATACCCTAGCAATATGTCTAATGAAACCTGATCGCCAACGAATATGGCGGCACCACCGCCTAAAAAAAAGTTTACGCCGTTGTTTGTCGAGGTAGTTCCCGGCGTCTTCACTTTTGTGCTCAAATAATTAACATGTCCATGGATCAATGGCCGTACGTTGGCATTGGTAAAATAGTAACGCAGAAATGGGCCGATGCCAAAACTTGTGATTTTTGTATCACCGGCTTTTGTATAGTCCAGCGCAATGTTTCCACCAAAAGCAAAATTATTAATGATAAAAAAACCGGCATTTGGTTCGAAAGCGATCTCGGTATGATTCTCTGAAGTATTAAGACGTAAGCCCCCGCCCACCATCCAGTCTCCTTTTTTTGTTTGGGCATTAGTCATTATGATCAAGAGAATAGAGAAAACAGCAGTAATAATCTTTTTCATAAGCGTTGTTTTGAGAATAAAGTTATCAATTTAGTATGTAAAGGAATGGCCGTTTCAAATAAGCAAATACTTTCACAGATTGGAATCAGTAACTTTATCGCCTTCCCCGCAAATTTGCGCATCTATGATCAAAAGAAATTTCTGTTTAATTATACTTTGTTTTTTTTATGTTCAGCTAAATGCACAGGATGCCGTCGTTGGTCAACCTTTGCCTGCATGGAAAGAAGGTTATCTTGATCTTCATCATATCAACACGGGGAGAGGGTCTTCTGCCTATTATATTTTTCCGGATGGCACAACTATGTTGCTCGATGCAGGTGAAATGAATCCTGAAAATGAAAGAACAACATCGCCACGGAACTCAATCATTCGACCTGACAGCAGCAAGCGACCTTACGAATGGATTGTTCACTATATAAAAAACCATTTACCGGCAAAACAGGATATCAAACTGGATTATGCTTTAATTACACATTTTCATGATGACCACTATGGTTGTTGGTATTCTAAAGCACCCACTTCTGCCAACGGTGAATACAGATTGACAGGTATTGCCGGAGTTAATGAATTGATCCCTATCCGGCAATTGTTTGATCGCGGTTATCCGGATTATAATTACCCGGTTGACATTAGTACACTCATGAAAAAATTGAATATAACAGATAGTTTCGGCTATAAGTCGTTGCAGAATTACAAGAATTTTGTTCGTGTAAACAAAGAGAAAGGAATGAAGCCTGCATTATTTAAAGCAGGAAGCCGCAAACAAATAGTACTTCAATACAAGCCCGGGAAATTCCCGGATTTTTACGTGCAGAATATAAAAGCCAATGGACTTGTATGGACCGGTAAAGACAGTAGTGTTGAACAACTTTTTCCTTCCATAGATGCAGATAATTCCAAAACATGGCCGGATGAAAATGCATTGAGCCTTGCTTTGGTGATTCATTATGGTCCATTTGCATATTATACGGGTGGTGATAATCCCGGAAATGTTTTTTATGGAGATGCGCCCTGGCGTGATGTAGAAACACCGATGGCAAAAGCAATTGGTGAAGTAGATGTGGCTACGATGGATCATCACGGAAATCGTGATGCTGTGAATGAGTTTTTAGTAAAAACATTTAAGCCGCGGGTATGGATAGGGCAAAGCTGGTCAGCTGATCACCCGGGTCGCGAAGTACTTCTTCGCATGACAACTCCATATCTCTATCCGGGTGACCGTGATCTTTTTTCTACCAATATGCTGGAAGCAAACAGAATTGTTATTGGTCCTCTTATTGATCGTTCGTATAAAAGTCAGCAAGGACATATTGTAGTGAGGGTATTACCTGGCGGCAAAATCTATTATGTTATCATACTGGATGACACACGAGCTGATATGCCGGTGAAATCTGTTTTTGGTCCTTATACTTCAAAGCAGAAAGGGTCATAACTGGTGACTTTACTCCGTTGTTGGTATGAGGCGTTGATTTTGTGTTTAGCCTACCAACACCCGTGCATGGTCATTGCAGACGTAGTTAGCAATTTTTAAAGACATATCTTGCCCCTTATTAAAAGAAGCTCAAAAAATTTTTATGGCAAATCTGGAAGTGGCTATTCCACATAATTTATCAGAGGAAGAAGCTCTGAGCAGGGTCAAGAATCTGTTCACTGAAATGAAGAAAGAGCATGGTGATAAAATTTCTAACCTGAAAGAAGAGTGGAACGGCAACGCCGGAAACTTCAGTTTTACGGCCCAGGGCTTTGATATTGCAGGCACAATAACCGTTAATCCTTCGACAGTAGAACTCAAAGGGAAAATTCCTTTCGCACTCTCCTTGTTCAAAGGCGCAATCACTAAAACAATCCAACAGCAAGCAACTAAAATACTTTCATAGGCGCTATCTGGCAGAAGTTCCTGCTAAAAAAACTCAAACGCAAGCCGCGGGGTCAAGAGTGACCAATGCTACTCTATTATGCTGCCGTTTGCCTCCCCGCAAACGACTATGTTTTCACGGTTGGCACGGACCCCAATAATATCGGGCAGACAGCTAACCGGTGCAGGGAGGAAGAATACTATAGAATAGCCATTAAATTTCTATTATCTTGGCAGAAACTAACTGCACGATGAAAAATTTTATTTTTATTGTCTTACCGTTATTATTTTTTTGCTGCACAAAACGGGCGAACATAAAGAGCGATGAAACAAATGAATTCTCATCAGCCAGCATAAATAGTTCCTCAGCCGCTCAAGAAAGACAGCAAGCACCCTCAAGTTTTAAAAAATATACTATCCAGAAAGGAGCTCATTATTGTGATCAGAATACTCTCTCCCGCGTTTCAGGAACGTCAATGGTTTTTGTCGCTAAGTTCGACAGCACGGCTATTTACCCGGCAGTGATTACGGACTACAACCACGCCTACGATGTAAATAAATTGTGGGGATTTTCCGAAGGTTTAAATAATCAATACAACAGTGCCCGAATTGGTTGGCGTTGGCTAAATGACGAATTACAATTGTTCGCGTACGCTTATGTAAATGGAACCTTGCTCAGAGATCCCATTAGTTATGATCCACCTTATATCAAGTCAGTACAAATTGGCAGCGAGATCAACTGTGGTATCGCTATATCAGGAGCCAGCTACATTTTTACTGTTGATGGAGTTGTTGTGCAAACTGCCAGGGGCACGACTGCCAGCAAATACAGCGGTTATCAGCAGTATCCGTATTTTGGCGGCAGTTTAACTGCTCCGCACCTGATTACTATTTACATAAAATAGATTCCTTCACAGTCGCGGACTTCTATCACAATGGACATCGTTAAAGCAAACTTAATCTAAGTCCCGGGGTTTGCCCGTAACAGATTTTTATTTCTGAATAACTGCATAGCAAGACCCCGGGCGGACAGGAAAACTTTCAGCGTAAAATTGGTTCATTGTTCAGAAATCTTGAAAGATATTTTGTTAAATGTTCAGTATCAAATTTAGCCGCTCTGTAAGCAATATACATGTCCGGTCGAATGAGATAGCACCCAGTTTTCTTTATTCCAAATTCTTTATTCAGATTTTTTGTTTGTTCTGTAAAAGGTATTGTCTCGATTAAAAATAAATCTTTGAAAGATTCAATAGCTGAAACTATTTCATTTGGTATGTTGTCAGAAAATATTAAAAAGCAAAATAAATTACCTTTTACTTTTCCCTGAATATTTGTTTCATTTCCGCTCGCATCTTTAAATTGTACAAAAGGTAGCCGGTCTCCGGGTTTTGGCGCATAACCAGGAAATTTGCCTAATGAAGCATTCTGCGATAAGGATTTATTTCGATAACTGATCCCAATTTCAGAAATCATTTTGAATGCAAACCGTTGAATGAATTTTAGTTTTTGAAAAAGGGGTGATACTAATTTTAAAGCAATCGGAATTATATACAGCCTAAATGTCTTGAAAAATATATTATTGCTTGTAACAACATTAAATACTTTGTCTGTTGAACGGACAAGGTTTTTAGCAATAGTTATTCGTTCTTCAGTATAGGTGTCAAGCAAAGAATCTTTTGCCTTCTTCTTGAGAACCAGCGAAAGTTTCCATGCAAGATTATAAGCATCCTGCAAACCTGTGTTCATGCCTTGTGCACCTACAGGGCTATGGATATGTGCAGCATCCCCGGTAAGAAAACAACGCTCTTTTCGGAATATAGAAGCGTAACGATGGTGCGAACGATATGCAGAAATCCATTGTGGATTGTAAAGCGTTACATTCATGTTAATTCTTTTTGCAAAGCCTTTTTCTATATCTTCAAATGTAATTTCTTCCTTTTCTTCCAGTTCCTTTGGTAGATTACCTAATATTCTCCATCTTCCATTGGTGAGAGGGAAAAAACCTCCGAATGCTGTGTCGGCAAAAGTTAAATACATTTCATCATTCGGAATATCAACCTCTGCCTTGCAATCAAGAACAAAGAGTGATTCCTCATAAGTTTTACCGCCAAAAGGAATTTTTAATTGGTCACGCACAATACTATGTGTACCATCTGAACCAATCACATATTTTGACGTTATTGTTTCCTCATTTCCATCCGGCAGTTTCAAAATAGAAGTAACTTCATTTCTGCTTTGAATGAAGCTTTTTAACTCAGTCCGTCTGTCAACATTGTGTCCATGCTCGCTAAGAAATTCAACCAAAATATTTTCTGTGTGTGATTGCTCAAGCATCAGCAGATTAGGAAACCTGGTAAGTCCGGCACCCATATCATTTACAGTGATGCGCAATACTTTTTTTCCATTGAAAAATGCACCTATTGCCTTTGCTATTTTTCCCTGCTGAATAGCTTTGTCTGCAATTCCCATTTGGTCAAGGATCTCAATGCTTCTTGCTTGAATAACTAATGCACGGGATTGAGTGGTATGGTCTTCGTTTTTGTCAATGATCCGAAAACGAATGTTGTTGATTGCGAGCTGACAAGCCATCATCAACCCTGTCGGTCCCGCGCCAACAATTAATACATCAGTATTTAAATCCGATTTCATTGTTTGCATAAAGCTTGAAAGTCACCGTTCGCAACTCCTAACCCCAATTTATGACACAATACGCTTTAATTAAATTTTCTCCTGCATGAATTCCCAAGGTCTCGCTATGCATGCCGACGCTTACGGTCGGCATCGAGACGATGAATATCTCGACAGGGCTTTGCGGTGAGAACCCAGGCGGACACGAGTTCATTTCCGTCGTTTGTAGTGAAGAAGAACTATCCCACAAGCAAATGGTTTACATTTTTCAAATTTCAACTGCAAATTATTTTTTAAAGAGTTAAAGATTGGTTCGCCACTTCCATAAGCAACTGGATTTACAAGTAAAAAATATTCATCAATCAGTCCGAGTTGGATTAACGATGAAACAAATGAGTAACCGCCATAAACAATCATGTCTTTACCTTTTCTCTTTTTCAGAGCTTTTATTTCTTTTACAATGTCTCCTTTTGCGATGGTTGCATTGTCCCACTTGCTGGTCTTGAGTTTCTTTGAAAAAACAATTTTGGGAATATCAGTCAATGGCTTTCCTAATTTGTAATCTCTGTCCTTCGGATTATTCGCAACTCCTCTCCAATGTGGAATGAAACCTTCAGCTGTGTTTCGTCCAAGCAAAATACAGTCAACATTTTTAAGGTTGTCTATACAAAATTTCCACGCTTCCTTGTCCCACTTGATATTTGTGCCGCCATAGTCACCCTTTACAAAGCCGTCAAGTGAAACCACCATCTGTAATTTTAGCTTTCTCATCTTTATTTATTTTTTTAGTGTATTTATTGAATGTCTTTGTTACGGACTGCCAAAGTCGAGGTTTCTCTAAGCTGTTTGATTTGAGTTTTATTGTCGGTTATCATTGCGTTTATATTTTTCTGTTCGTTTCTTGCAGCCAGTTTAAAGTTCGCACTGCCGCCGAGCATGACGCATAACGTTCAATTTATGATATAATATGCTTTAATTAAATTTTCTCCTGCAACATGAAGTCCGGGGTCTCGCTGCGCATGCCGACGCTTGTGGTCGGCATCGAGACGATGAATGTCTCGACAGGGCTTGGCGGTGAAGACCCCGGGCGGACAGAAAGGACTGACCCGATTGTTGATATGAAGGACACCCCGTGAGGACAAAAAAATCATTACAACAATAAAAACAGACACTCTAACTACCACCCAATACCATTCGGTAAAACATTCTCTCAGCGGTGGGAATTCCATTCTATTTTAGTGGTGTGAAAAAAATTTCGCTGGTGTTCATTACGACAATTTGGGAACTATTAGGGCAGTCTCGCTTTGGTCATGACTTACTGAGGGCTGCAAGTTCCGGGGATAACCAGGTGATGAACATTGGGCATAATAAATTATTAAAACAAACAGATTATGAAAGAAAAGCTAATCGTTCTAATCTCTGCGGGAGGACTTTTACTTGGTTGCATACTAGGTATGACCGGTTCTATTATTCCATCTGCTACATTTCGTAGTGTTGCCTGGGCAACAGGCAGTGCCGGAATTATTTTAGCCGGCGCCTTACTCACTATGTACTATTTCAGAAAAGGCTACGACATAGTGGCTGCCGGCTTTCTAATCCTTTCCATAGCAGAAAGCGTTGTATTTTCCAGTTGCGCAACAAATGCAGACGATAACATTCCTTCTTTTGGTGCTGGCGTCTTCTTGTGGGCATTGTCAATCGCAGTCCTTAGTCTTCAAAAAATATTTCCTCTGTTTGTACGTTGCACAGGGACCATCGCTGCAGTTCTATTCGCTATTCTTTCTATTCGCATTTTTACAGGACATCCCCTGAATGCATTGGCCAAACCACTTCCATTCTATGCTTATCCGTTCTATGCTGCGACACTTATTGGTTGGGTTTGGACACTGCTAAGAACGAATTCATTTTCTCAAGCTGAACAAAGGGAGACTCAAAACGCTCACACTATATGCTGATGCAGCGTCCACGCCGCAATAATGGCTGTTTGAAATAAGCAAATACTCAAGATATTTGGAGAGAACCTTCGAAGCCGCTATAAAAGAGTTAGGATTACAGAAAGCGGCCAAGATGAAGACAGCGTGAAAACTGATGAGATCAGCGAAAGTTTTTTTACGACGTTAGCTCATCTGGTTGTGGGTGATTATGTCAGCCCGGGTCTTCACAGCAGAGTCTCCTGTGCCTGCGCGGTCAAGAACCGGGCAGACCGGGAATATCTTCTACATTGACTCCCGGAATCTCGCCTTCCACAACTGATGTGAATTTTTTTGCTTGCAATATTCTATCATTTCAAGATCCGCGACTAAGCAGCCTCATGCACATTAATTTTTTTGGCGTCGGTAAAACAATTTGCTAACTTAGAAATGGATGATTTTCACAGCCCGGCAATCGTTACCAACACCCCTCCCTGTAACTGCTTTTTGCTTCCGTCTCCTTGGTATTGATTTATTCACCTCTAAAACATTATACCATGAGAAAGCATGCGATTCTTGCTGTGCTCATTTGCTTTTCTATTTTTGGCTACTCACAAAATGCAGATGATGCCGTTAAAAAAACAATCCAGGCCGAAGTAGATGCTATCGTTGCAAAAAATCTCGAGAACTGGAAAAAAACTTGGATGCATAGTCCGGATGTTCAAAGTACAAATATCTCTCGCTTTGGTTATTCCAAGACTAAGGGCTGGGATAGCCTGGTAGCCAGGGTGGAGAGAGACGTGAAAAATCCAAACAGTATGAATTTTGCCAAAGCTCAGTTAAACAATGTCACTGTTCACACTAATGGAAATGTGGCATGGGTTGAGTACGATGCGGTGGCAACCCCCAAGGATATGCAGCCGACTATTTTCCCTTACAATGGTGAAATAAATTTTCATAATTACTATGTTTTGCAAAAAGAGGGCAAAGACTGGAAAATTGTTTCACGGATCGTTACAAATACAGGTAGTTTTAAAGACGATGAACACAGTGCTGAAACAGAGATCAATAACATCGGTTATCGCCTGATGGCCGATAAAAAATTAGAGCAGGCAATTGAAGTATTTAAGCTAAACACACAACTTTTCCCTGAATCTTTTAATACCTGGGATAGTTTAGGAGAGGCCTATGCAGCGGCAGGTAAAAAAACAGAGGCTATTGAAAACTATGAAAAATCATTAAAGCTTAATCCAAATAGCGAATCAGGAAAAACGGCACTCGCAAAACTTAAACAATAGTATTAGCACAGCTTATTTTCAAAAGGCAGCCTTGAGCTGCCTTTTTGGGAGTTTGTATTTTTCTTATTTACCGCAAAACTTTGATATTGCAATTTGCAATTTCAAACGTGGCTGCTACTTTTATGTTTTCAAGGAACTGCATTTGCGATCGTTAATTTTAAGACGCATGTCAAAAACTAAAACTGACCTTATAGTAGCTGATGAAATAATAGTGAATAAGATTTATTTCGTGCGCGGGCAGAAAGTAATGTTAGATCGGGACCTTGCATCGTTATATGGTGTTACAACCGGGAACCTTAATCTCGCTGTTAAAAGAAACACCATCCGTTTCCCGGAAGATTTTATGTTTCAATTGACAAAGGATGAATTCGACGCTTTGATATTGCAAAATGCAATATCAAAAAATCAAGGGCGAGGTGGTGTTAGAAAGATACCTTATGCCTTTACTGAGCAAGGAGTATCCATGCTTTCTGGGGTATTAAATAGTAAGGGTGTTTGCTAAAATGAAGGAAATGCTTCTTACTCACAAAGACATTTTACTGCAACTTGAAAAGATTGAAACCAAACTGACTGGCCATGATGAAGACATACAGCTCATTTTTAAATACCTCAAGCAGTTATTGAACCCGCCGCAACAACCTCGAAAAAAAACCTACCTGCTGGCAGGCAGGTTGGCTTTAGAAGAAATAATGAAGAATAAACCAAGCATATTTATCCACTGCTTGCGGGTGTTATTTCTGCTTCTTTTGCCTTTTTACTTTTCCATTTTTATTACAGTGCAAAACCCAAGCCGCCTCGGTGAGTTTAAGCACATGATCGTGAATAGTGAGGTAATCAATTTCTAACACCTCATCGGTGCGCAGGGCTTCATGCAGCCATTGTATTGATAAAGATATATGCCCTTTGTTCACCTAATATCACGGTAAGGTACGCCTTATATGGTTATTGCTTGCTAGTCCGCGTCTCCACTGCGGACGCTTGGCGGTGAAGACCCCGGGCGGACAGTTTCCGATTGTTGAAGTGAAGGACACCCCGTGAGAACGGAAATTTCTTATATTTAATTATGAGAATGATGATGGTTGCTATCTGCATCATGCTGTCAATAACCTTATGCGCTCAGGATAGCACATTGATTTTTATACCGGCAGACCGTAATGTTACGGAGGTGTTGAAACCCGATAAAATTTATCGCTTTCCTAAATTTACTGAGGGTAAAATTTTTTTCAAAGATGGCAGTTGGTCTAAAGCCAGGCTTAACTACAATTTTCTGAACGGTGAAATCGAATTTATCGGTGCCGGTAACGACACACTTGCCATCGCAAAAAATCAAATGCTGAATATCAAAGAAGTATTGATCGATTCGCAATCTTTTGTTTATAACAATGTTTATATGGAGCTGGCAGCGAAATCGGATCTTGGAAAATTATATAAAGAGCAGGTGTATGTAGTCATCAAAAGAGAAAAAATAGGCGGATATAATCAGCCAAACCCTACGTCTGCCATCGATTCTTATGAAAGTTTTCCTAACTACAATGGCAATCTTGCCAGCTTGAAGATCAGGGAAAATATTACGCTGGCGCTCAAAACCAATTATTTTATCAGCAAAGACTTCAATCTTTTTTTACCTGCAACCAAAAACAACATGATGAATTTGTACCGGTCAAAAAAGGACCAGATAAAATCATATCTTAATCAAAACCCCGTTGATTTTAAAAACGGCAATCACTTGAAAAGAATGTTTGAGTCTTTATAATTTTTTTTGCCGCTTTGTTTCTCCGAGGAGTCGGACATCGCAACCGACGACCCCTCGCAGACGATTTCCGATTGCTGAAGTGAAGTGAGGACACCCCGCAAGGACGGAGGGATTTCTTTGGAATAAATTGCAAATACAGACATTCATCGTCTTACTCAAGCCCGCCTTCGCAATTTTTTTATTGGAACACTCCGGAGAATGGAGGGAATGATGAGTGAGCCATTCGATTTTTTAAAAATGATTTCACCTTATCAGTACAAATGTTCCTTTTATTTGAGGAAATCTTCCATTGAAATTTATTACATACACATACACTCCCGAGGCCTGCGGGTGGCCATTTAATTTTCCATCCCACGAAACTGTTGATGCTGATGAATGATATACAAGTTGCCCCCAGCGATTGAATACATTTACTTCCGCACCAAGCCCCGGATCAAGAAAAGGAATTCGCCAGTAATCATTTACGCCATCCCCATTTGGGGTAAAAGCGTTGGGAATAAATATGCCCGAAACAATTTTCACCTGCATACTGTCTTCACTTGTGCAACCGTAGGCTGACTGAACAAAAAGTTTGTACATAATATCAGCTGCAGGAGTAACAGTAGGATCAATTTTGCCCGCATCATTCATATACAAATTTGGCGACCATTTGAATGAAACATTTTCACCATCGGCAACCGCAGATATAGTAACCGGGTCAAAACCTTTTATATACACACGGTCGGGCCCGGCATTGGCTACAGGCTTTGGATGAACATTTATGATCAGAAGATTGGACGCGATAAGACATGAAGTAATACCGGAAACAGAGGCATCAACCACAGTAAGGCGATACCAATATTTGCCGGGAGTCGATACCGGCAACCGTACATACGTTGTACCCGTAGCGCCGGCAATGTTATGCCAGGTGGCTCCGGAGTCTGCACTCGACTGCCACTGATAAACGGGTGCTTGATATACTGACGAAGCGTTTCCTGAAAAAGTATACTGTGTGGCATCGCCTTCGCATATATTTACTGTATCTCCACCTCCTTGTATTGCAGCGGTAATTTTCGCACCGCACGGACGAAAAGCAATATCATCCAGCGCTATATCGTTGCCAATGCCGCCGGGAGCATTATTGGTCATGCGCAAAACAATTGTTGCATTATTGAAAGGGGTAGTAAAAAGGAATCCGTATTGTTTCCATTGCGGACCTGCCGTAACGGGTATATTGCCTGTATTAAAAGAAGCAAGAACAGTTCCGTCGGGTTTTTCAATATCGAAAGTAATATTTGGCAGAATACTATTGAACCTGTTCATGACATTCATTATCCATGCAGAAAATTCGTAGGTGGTGTTGGGGCAAAGATCAGTGACTGTTGTCAAAAAAAAATCTCCCGGCTGATAAGATGCATTTACGAGCATAAAATTTCCGCCGCCGGTGTGGTCGGATGAAACCGTGTACCAGCTATTACCAAAACAATTTGACGTGCGATCGATAACGGTATAGTATCCGTCATCGGGACAATCCACAGACTGGTAAGTATAGCCCGATGTTGGAACATAGGAAGAAGGCCCTGTGACCCCTTTGCCAAAAGTTAAATTTACTACGGGGTCTCCGACACTACCGTTACAAACCTGCGATTGAAGTGTCAATGGCAGAAGCAGGAAAGTTGCCACCGATAGAAAGACGAATTTGAAGAAATGTTTCGTAACCCGCAAGTTGTAATTGTTTAAATGACGAATTTAATTCTTAGACAGGAGAAATGCGATGAGTTTATTGACTTGTGTGAGGCACCAGTGATTTTCTCGTAAAATAGAAAAAGATTGCTTGTTGATTTTGGTATTGTGAAGAATGATAAGCTCTTTGATTTTAGATTTATTGATTTCTTTTGTTGTGCAGCGATATTGGCGAAGGGTCGC
>DASYQS010000055.1:0-51098 GCA_036005185.1 Chitinophagaceae bacterium
TTTAGTCAGGTGGCCAACGCTTCAAAAAAAGATAGTTATCAAAGTCATTCTGTTGGGATCATTTATCAGTTCACGAAAAAAAGTTCTTTGAATTGTCCCGTGATCCGTTATTAAAACTCGTCGGTAAAAAATTATTTTCCATCGATACAATTTAAAATTGGATAAACTATGCTAAAAGAACAAGGTCATATTTAGAACCTATGAAAAAATTATCATCACCAAAATCCCATTTTATGAAAAAAATCCTTATTGCTGCTGTAGTTTTCGGCTTTTTATACGCTTGCAAAAAAACCGCAGTTGATACAAGTTCGATCAATTGCAGTGGCACAGCAAAATCTTTTTCTACTGACGTGAACCCTATCATACAAACTAATTGCGCTATCAACTCGGGTTGCCATGGCTCAGGAAGCAATAATGGACCCGGCGAGCTGCTTACTTATTCAGAAATATTCAGTGCACGTTCTGCTATACGCTCAGCAGTTTTATCGGGAACCATGCCCCAGAATGGAAGCTTAACATCATCTGAAAAAAACGCAATCATTTGCTGGATCGATAATGGAGCTCCAAATAATTAAAAGTTTAGCAAGCGGTATGGAATGTCCAGAGATTGGTATTGGTTATACTTGGCAGTTGGCAATGGTGGCAAAGTCCCGACGCGTCGGGACTTTCTTTCTTATCGGCACAAACAGACCATTGATCTATTATAATTGATAAGAAAAACAAATGGAAGAATCTTTGCATCAGTCACGAAGAGAAATAAGAATGATTTCAACAAATGATTCTTTTTATCCAAGAAAACTTGAAAAACTAAGAAGGGTTGGTCTTTACCAGTCCTTTTTTTATTCAATATAAGATTATTTTTTTTCCGCATTTGTCAATCTTCATTCCCTATTACCGCTGGTAAAGTTGAATTTTTGGTCTCACTAAATTGGTTTAAATTACTTTAAACCAAAAACATAAGTTATGAGATACGCAGTTCTAGTCCTGGTGTTTGCTGGCTTAATAGGCACAGCAAACTCGCAACTCACCATTCTTCCACAAGCAGGTCTCGAAAATTCAACCACAAAAATCAGTTACAACAATCTCTCTTACTTTTCACCAATAAGTCAACTACAGCCACAGTTGGGCCTCCGTGCTGATTATAAATTTAAAAACCGGTTTGGGCCTTTTATCGGTTTATCAACCAACCGGTCTCTGGTTAATTATAATTTTACTGATCCTGAAAGCGGCATGACGAATTACCAAACATCGTTAGGAAAAATGCAATTGCAATTGCAAGCAGGTTTGCAGTATAGCACTAAGCCACTTCTTTTTAATCGGAAAACACCAAATAAAACGTCAAAGACCACATCTTCCGAAAAAACTACAAGTTGTTATAGCCATTATTCCTCAAGCTGCAGCCACTATTCGTCAAGTTGTTGTCAGAAAAAATCAAGCGCTGCACAAAAAACACAAAAAGCAAAAATTCCGAGCAAAACATGGGCTGTCCGAATACAACCTTCGGCAGGGTTTGCCTTTTTACCCTCAGACAAACCAGAACTTGTAACCAAATCTTCAGGTGGCCAAACTGTATATACATATAATGCAGGCAACATGAAAACCGCATTATTAACCGGTGTTGGATTTGAATTTGCAAGAAACAAATCAAAGCTTTTTACTCTGAGCGTTAATTATTTCAAGGGTCTTAGCGATAAAGAAACAACATTCACTTCCGAGTCAACGAACAAAACAACTACTACAACTCTTAACTCAAAATCTTCCGGCTGGAATGCCTCGATTGGGATTCCTTTATCGCTCACAAAAAAACCTGCTTATAAAACAAAAAAAGTGCAGGAATGCCGTGAGCAGTATAGAATAAGATGCTCATCAAGAAAGGTATTAAGTATATAATGTATAAAAAACGACAAAGGCGAAGTGATCCTTCGCCTTTTTTATGACCTCTGTTTAATTAATAACAATAATAATCGATCGCATCCTGGGCTCCTAAGTAAGTAAGCCAATATTCCTTTACATCTCCGCTAATAATAGTACCGTAACTACGATTATAAATATCCTTAACACCATAATAACTAAAATCTCCATAAAGAATATCTCCTTCATACGGGCGGCTGCTTATTGAGCGAACAACCGTATAACCGTTAACGGTTTCTAAAACATAATAAGGACAAGCGGAAGAGCTATACACTACCCTTCCCCTTTCTTTTGAAAGCCAATAGCCTTCATCAAAAGGAACTTGTTTAACACAACTTGTAAAAACAAGTGTAACTATAACTGCAAGAGCTGAAAACGTAAATATTTTTTTCATGGCTATAATTTTACTCAAGAAGGCAAATACCAGGCAATGGTTTGATGAAGAGTTGTTAAATAATGGCTGAGTTTGTTTGCGTCCACTATTTGTGTGCAACGGCAGATTTAAAATTGGTGTCAGTGGCTGCAAACTTTATTTATGCGAAATACTCCATTCATGACGATTGTGCTGGTATTATTTATGGTCTCTTGCAAGAAAGACCATCCTTATCGAAATATTCCTGCAGGCACCTACAAGGGAACTTTTCAAAGATCGTTGATCAATCAGGTTTCCAATGTAACCCTGGAGTTTTCATCGGATGGTTTTGAGGGTCAGAGCCAGTATTTACATTATCCGGATATATGTCACGGAAAATTTTCAACAAGCCAAGACACAGTTTTATTTGAAAATGCTTGTGTTTATACAGCTGATTTTGACTGGAGCTATATTCTTTCAGGAAAGTTTAAAATTTCACTTGTTGGCGATTCGCTCATCATGAAAAAAGAATATAATGGAGTTGTTTATTATTATGACATCTACAAATTAAAAAAGCAGTAGTCGTGCAAAATAGCTACAGAAAAAGGGTTAGGGAATTGTTATAGAATTACTAGTATTCTAGAAGCTGAATGAATAATAACTTTATTTGTATTGAAAATCTTTTCTTTGCCAAATGAAAAGGATAGTTTTATTCTTACCCTTTGTTTTAATTACCCTTATTTGTTTTTGCCAGCAGGATTCAACACTTCCACCTTATAAACGATTTCCAACCCTCCCTCCTTTTAAGTTATTGAAGATTGACAGCAGCAGTTATTTTACCAAATATGATCTGAAAAAAAACAAACCGGTTGTTATTATTTTATTTAACCCCGATTGTGAGTATTGCAAACATGAAACGGAAGAGATCATAAAAAATATGGATCAGTTGAAAAACGTACAGATAATTATGACCACTGTAATGTCGTTTGATATGATGAAATCTTTTGCTGAAAAATATGAGCTTCAAAAGTTTGAAAACATTATAGTGGGCCGTGATTTTCAATACACGCTCCCTTCATTTTATCAGATCCATTTTATGCCCTATCTGGCCATGTACGACAAAAAGGGGAATCTGCTCACCACTTTTGAGGGTGCAATGAAAATTGATGACCTTGTAAATGTTTTTAAATAAGGCTGACTAAGTGCTTTGCAGGCCTATTTTAGGATGAGATATAACGCAAAATCCATTATTTACGTGTCTAACCGCAATTATAAACTTCCCATCCCTGATTCTGATTTAAGGCTGGCATGATTTTATAATATTTATTTTGTTTTATATCATGGCTCAACTATTTTCCAAAAATAGCTGGTTCTGCTCCCGGAAATCAAATCTGGCTATCATCTTTTTTGCTGTCGTTCTTCTTATTTCCACAAATCTAAAAGCACAAACAACAATCGTAACAGACTCACCTGTTATAAAAGGAACCACAGTTGTGATTCCCGGATTAAAATTTAAAAGAAGCGGTTATCATAATTTTTTCTGGGGGCGGCATTACCGTAAAGAGTGGACAACTCCGGTAAGAGTAAATAATTTTTATATCGATACGGCAGCAGGTGGTCTTGTCCCAACGGTTGAAAGCGGTAGCAGACAATCCCAAGGTCTGCGCTTAAAAAACAACAAAGGAAAAGAGTATGTGCTGCGAAGCGTGGATAAAGATTTTGGAAGAGCATTCTCAGACACGTTTAGAGGTACTTTTATTACGCGTATTGCAAAAGACCAGGCTTCAATCGCATATCCTTTTGCTGCGATCACGATCACTCCAATGATACAAGCCACGGGTATTTATCATACTAATCCAAAAATTGTTTTTGTACCCAAACAAGGTCCTTTAAGCAACTACAACAAAAAATACGGAGATCAATTATACTTATTCGAAGAAAGGCCTGATGAAAACCAGGAAGACGCTGATTATTTTGGCAATTCAAAAAATGTAATTGGCAGCGAAAAATTATTTGAACATATTTATGAAGATAACGATAACCGCGTTGATCAAAAAGCTTTTGCTAAAGCAAGGTTATTTGATATGTTCATTGGGGATTGGGGAAGGCACCCCGATAACTGGCGTTGGGCAAAATTTGAAGATGACAAAACAAATATTTACAGACCCGTTCCCCGCGATCGTGATCAAGCTTATACAAAGTTCGATGGCTTTTGGCCCTGGGTAGGCATCAACATTGCGGGCGCCCCTCATCTCGAGTCGTTTAGCTCTAATATAAACAACGTTAAACGATTTAATAAACCTGGTTGGCCACTCGATCGTCCCTTTACAAATGAGCTTTCCGAACAAGATTGGATTTCTGCGGCTCAGGAATTGCAGCAGTCATTAACTGATCAGGTAATTGAATACGGTATTCATCAGCTACCTCCGGAAATATTTTCTATTTCAGGGCCCACGATTATTAAAAAACTAAAATCGAGAAGAGATCACTTACAGGAGTTTGCGAAAAGATATTACCGCTTTTTGTCTCACCATGTTGAACTCAGAGGTTCAAACGAAAGAGAATTCTTTGAAATAAAAAGATTGAACAATCAGGAAACACAGATTAATGTTTATAAAATCACAAAAGAAAATGAGGTAAAGAAAAAGCCTTATTATTCAAAAATTTTTAAAAACGTTGAGACTAGGGAAGTGAGAATTTACAGTTTAGATAAGGCAGATGTTTTTAAAATAACCGGCCCGCCGCATGGAGTAAAGGTGAGGATTATTGACCCCGAAGGCACTGATTCAATATACAGGGAAGTGAAAGGCAGAACCAAGCTATCTGTTGGCAAAAAATTTAGGTTTGATACGCTGCACACAAAAAAGTTCGATTTTTTTATTCTTCCACTTTTTAGCCCGCCTGAATATAAAGTATTCGAGGACGATCCTATGGGCCTTTTTACAAAAACAGGGGCGAGAGTTAGTGTGAACGTAAGATATATTCCTGAACCCTGGCGAATACCAAAATATACACGTGTGCATTTGTTCAGTGCCAATTATGGCTTTTTGAGAAACGCTTTGAATGTGGGCTATGTAGGAAGATTTAGGCATTTTGTGGGCCCATTTGATCTTTTGCTAAAGACAAGATATGACTTTAGAGGTGTTGAAAATTATTTTGGAATAGGTAATGAAACTTTAAATACAAGCTCAAAAAGAAACTATAACAGAACATTTTCGACACGGTTTTACGGAGGAGTTGGATTATCAAAAACGATTGGTCGTCATCAAGTTTTTGAGGTTTCCGGCATTTACCAAAATATTAAAGTGCAAAAAACCAACGGGCATTTTATTTCATCAGATTTAGGCAATATTGATCCTTCCGTTTTTGATAATAAACAATTTGGTGGGGTTGAAGTTGCTTATCATTTTCGTAAAACGAATAGCCATGTTTTTCCTACAGCAGGAATTGATTTTTTAATAGCCGGGGATTATATCCAAAATTTGAAGGAGAGCAGCCGGTCCTTTACAAATTTTACTTCTGCCTTTTCAGTTTACATTCCTTTGGGCAAATCATTTAGCCTTGCGT
Source organism: Chitinophagaceae bacterium (assembly GCA_036005185.1). Taxonomy (GTDB): domain Bacteria; phylum Bacteroidota; class Bacteroidia; order Chitinophagales; family Chitinophagaceae; genus VBAU01. Next base: position 5,831 of record DASYQS010000055.1, read on the forward strand.
CTAGGGCTGGTGGTGCAGCTTTATCTGGGGATGCAGATTTTTATCATCTTAATAAATTAGGCGGCTATGTCAATCTAAGAGGATACGATAGGGAAAGATTCTCAGGCAAAACCATGTTTTATAATAATAATGAGCTGCGCTGGATAACCGGTACAAAAAACTATTTATTCACCGGCCATATTGGCTTGCTTGCTTTTTATGATCAGGGCAAGGTGTGGCAACCGCTTGAGAAATCCAATAAATGGCATACCGGTTATGGTGGCGGCTTGATTTTAATCCCATTCAATAGAGCTGCTTTAACTGCAACTTATTGCACCTCAGAGGAAGGCAATTTTATTCAATTGAAAGCTAGTACGTTCTTCTGATCAAGACCATTTCAGAAATTTTCATAGCATCCATTATTCAAACTTTCCAATACATTTGCACCTCCATTTTATCTAAAGAAATAAAAACATAAAAATGAAAATTACTGTTGTAGGCGCAGGCGCAGTGGGTGCAACTTGTGCCGATAATATTGCACGTAAGGAACTGGCTTCAGAACTTGTATTACTGGATATTAAAGAAGGGCTGGCAGAAGGCAAGGCACAGGATATGATGCAAACGGCTGCACTGCTTGGTTTTGATACAAGAATAACCGGCAGCACTAATGACTATTCAAAAACCGCAGGCAGCAATGTGGTTATTATCACCTCGGGCATTCCCCGTAAGCCCGGCATGACTCGCGAAGAATTGATTGGCACCAACGCCGGCATCGTAAAAGGTGTTTGTGAAAATATTTTGAAACATTCACCGGATGCAATCTTAATTATTGTCAGTAACCCAATGGATACGATGACCTATTTGGCATTAACTTCAACAGGCTTGGCCGAAAATCGCATCATTGGTATGGGGGGGGCATTGGATAGTGCAAGATTCAAATATCAATTGAGCCAGCATTTGGCTTGCAGCCCTGCGGATTTAAATGCGATTGTTGTAGGTGGTCATGGTGATACAACGATGATCCCTCTTATTCGACTTGCAACTTGGAACAGTGTGCCTGTGACAAAATTTTTAACAGCCGATCAACAAAAACAAATTGTAGCCGATACTATGGTGGGCGGAGCTACATTAACAAAATTGCTTGGAACTTCTGCTTGGTATGCTCCTGGAGCAGCAGGCGCAGCTCTGGTTGAAGCTATTGTCCGCGATGAGAAAAAATTATTTACCTGCTGTGTTTCTCTGAATGGAGAGTATGGCCAAAAAGATATTTGCCTCGGCGTACCGGTCGTAATCGGAAGAAATGGTTGGGAGAAAATTATTGAATTCGAATTGAATCAGGAGGAACAGGCAACCTTAAATAAAAGTGCAGATGCTGTAAGAAGCATGAATGATGTGCTGAAGACTTTATAGACTATTATTTCAAGATTTTTTGGTCTGAATTTGTTCAGCCGGATCTTTTGTCTCAGAATTTTTCAATCCTATTGAATTAAGCAAAGATATGCTTGGGTACTACTACAATTATGAAGCAAAGAATAGCTCATATAGCTTTAGTCGTAAATGACTATGATGAAGCGATCCAATTCTATACAGAGAAACTGAATTTTAAACTGATCGAAGACACAAAAATCGCTGACAAAAAACGATGGGTGCTAATAGCGCCACCCGGCGCAAAAGAATGTTGCCTTTTGCTTGCCAAAGCAGCTGATGATAAACAACGTGCATGTGTAGGAAATCAAACAGGAGGTCGCGTGTTTCTTTTTTTATTTACCGATGATTTCCGGAGAGACTATGATAAAATGGTAAGCAAAGGCATTCATTTTGTACGTCCGCCAAAACAAGAAGAATATGGAATGGTAGCTGTCTTTGAAGACCTGTATGGAAACTTATGGGATTTGCTTGAACCCAATGACAAAAATAAAGCTGCTCAATTAGACATACCTCATTAGTTATCCCTCTCTCAAATGCTTTTCTTTAAATTTATTTCAAACTGAGATCATGAAAAGGCTTATCATTTTTTTTGGGCTATTTACTTCTGCTGTTGTTTTTGCTCAAAGCAAATTACAACCTGGCTTTAATGGAAAAGAGTACGCAGAATTGCTATCATTAAGTTTTTTTAGTTCAAGCATTCCTGATTCCACAGAGCGAATGAAAACCGGCGATCCATATCATCTTGAATACAGATCGACTGAGGTTGGCTTGTTAAACCGGTGGTCTTTTTATCTGCGAAATGATAATGTAGGAGTAATAGAAGTTAGAGGCACCGTGCAAAAGCTTGCCAGCTGGCTTGAAAATTTTTATGCGGCTATGATCCCCGCTACGGGAAACTTGCAATTAAATGACAGCACTAGCTTTGATTATCAGCTATCGACTGATCCCAAAGCAATGGTTCATACCGGCTGGACAATCGGGCTTGGTTATTTAGCTCCGGATATTGAAACAAAGATCAATGAGTATTACAGGCAAAAGCATGTAAAAGAATTTTTACTTTTTGGACATAGCCAGGGTGGAGCAATCAGCTTTCTTCTTCGATCATTTTTAGAATATGAAAAACAAAAAGGAAAAATCCCGGCCGATATTGTTTTCAAAACCTATTGCAGTGCAGCCCCAAAACCAGGCAACATGTATTATGCTTACGATTTTGATTTCATTACTCGCAATGGCTGGGCATTTACCATAGTTAATACTGCCGACTGGGTTCCCGAAACTCCTTTTTCTATTCCAACCATCCATGATTTAATCTCACCAATCCCTTTATTCATGTGAAAGACATCATTAAAAAAGAAAAATTTTTGGTGAGACTAGCAGTAAAAAAAGTTTACAAAAAACTCAATAAATCCACCGAAAAAGCTCAAAAAAAATTTGAAAAATCGTTGGGTGAGTTTGTTTATAAGCCTATAAAAAAAAATTTGCCTCAATTAAAACAACCCCAATATGTGGAAGGCAATAATTACATGCGGCAGGCGCACCTGTGATTTTAAGGGCAGATGATGATTATCGAAAACAGTTTCCGGAAAGCGACCACAACTTTTTTACTCATCACCTGTTTTCTGCTTATTACACCTTACTAAAAAAGTATTATTCTGATCAGCTTTAAAAATCAGTTTAAGCACTATCTATGAAGCTATTATCTATGTCATGGAGCTAGATGTTAGAAACATCAAAAACATTTGATTAAATCGTTTATCAGGCATTGATTTTGTAAATGTTTATCTGGTACACCATGATTGTTTCATATAAATCTTGATTTATGAAAACGATTTACATACGTACCACTATCCTCTCCCTTTTTATTTTCTGCTTTGCATTTATTACTATCAGCGCACAAGGGCTTTTGACGGTTCGATTAACTGATTTAAATGTTGACTCCAGAAACGGAAATGTAGGTATAAGCTGGAAAACTGCATTAGAGGAAAACCTTATGCAATTCGAAATTGAATATAGTTCTGATGGAAAATACTACCACAATCTTGGCTTCATACCTGCCAGAAATAATCTTAATGGAAGTTTTTACGAATTTGAACATCACGTTTCTTACAGTGATAGTGCGTTTTATCGAATAAAGATTGTTGATAACAACAGAAGATGGCTATATACTGAACCATTTCTTTATCATGTTAATAAAATAAGTGCATTTTTTATTTATCCTTCAGTGATAAATACTGGTGTGATGAATATTTTTGTCAATGATCCTTTTAACTTGCTGGAAGTAATAAGCATGAATGGCACGGTCATGCTAAAGCAAAACCTAAGTGGCCAAACCGGCCGGATTAATGTTCCCCTTTCATCCACTCTGGCTGCCGGCACTTATATTGTTCAGCTAAGAAATTATGATCAAACAATAACACAAAAGATTATTATCAGTAAATGAATGGGATTATTTTAATGTTACTACCTGCCAGCCTGCTGGTTTTTTAATTAAATGAATTCCCAGGTCGCGATCGTATTTGACTATTTCGATTGAAAACTCTTCGCCTTCAAACCTCAAATTAGATATTCTGATCTCGTTGATATAGTCTGGAAGGGCAGGATTATGAAAGATGAACTTTTTTTCACAGCCGTCAATAGTGATCTGCAAACAAGCCTGAAACAATAAAAATACAGCCGCTACTGACCATGCTTGTGGAGAACAAGCAACCGGGTATGCGGTTGGCGCCTCTCCTTTGCGAAATGGAAACCCGCAAAATAATTCAGGCAATCGCTGAAGCTCAATAAATAATGAAGCATCAAATAATCCCTGCATCAGGCGCAACGCTTGAGGTATTTGGCCATACCGCGCAAATCCATAAGCTATCAATGCTGTATCATGTGGCCAAACTGAACCATTATGATAGGACATAGGATTATACCGAGAGGCCTTGGAAGAAAGCGTACGCACACCCCAACCGGTAAACATTTCTTCATTCATTAAAACTTTCACCGTTTTTATTGCTCGCTCCTCAGTGGCAATTCCTGAAAATAAAGTATGTCCAGCATTTGAAGACAAAACACGGCAAGGTCGTTTTTCTCCGTCGAGGGCCAGTACATAAGTTCCTAATTCTTCATCCCAAAAAACATCGTTGAAATGTTTTTTTAATTGCTCTGCTTCTTTTTTTAATTTCTCAGCAAGTCTTGCATCGCCCAATCTTTCTGCAATATAGGCAGCCTGAATCTTTGCATCATATACGTAAGCTTGCACTTCACATAAGGCAATTGGGAATGTTGCCAGCTCCCCATTATCATAAGAAATAGAATCAGAAGAATCTTTCCATCCTTGATTGGTCAATCCACTTTCGGTTTTACGTTGATATTCTACAAAGCCATCACCATCTATGTCGCCATAATTATCGATCCAGTGAAGGGCCTGCAAAATATTTTCCCAAATGTTTTTAACAGTATCAAGATCATTTGTTCTTCTTAAATAATGACCTGCAAGCAAAATAAAAAGTGGAGTTGAATCAATGCTGCCATAATAAGATTTAAAAGGGATCTCTCCTGTTTCAGCCATTTCACCGCTACGCATTTCATGCAGAATTTTTCCCAGTTCCGCGTCTTGAAACGCGTTATTTTTTTTTGCCTGCCTATGTGCAAGAAAATTTAATACGCCTTTAGCAATGTCAGGAACGATCCACAGAGTTTCAAAAGCAGTAATAACACCGTCTCTACCAAATGCCGTATTATACCAAGGAACTCCTGCATAGGGATAAAGCCCCTGCTGTGTTTGTACAAGAAGAGAGCGCAGGTCATTAGCAGAACGATTTACCCAATTGTTGAACTGTTCATTGTCGGTATAAATTTCAGGGATGATCTGTTTGCTTTTCTCAAGCGCTGAGGTAAGCTTATTGAATGCATTTATATAGGGTTCGAATGCCAGCGGAGATGAATGCACTTGAAAAACAGCTGTGCAATGAATACTATAAGATTGCTTAGGTTCTAAATTCATTTTATATATCGCGGATTGAGATAGTAATTCGTACGGTTCAGGGTCAAATTGTATATGTGTTTCCCGCCGAATATTATCAAGTCCCTCATAGGAAAGCTTTATGATATTGTTTGTTTCGACAGTGGGAGAAAATATTTTTCCAATCTCTTTTCTCTCCATGCCCCTCACCTCAAAAATATCCTTGAAATCGGCATAAAAAGAAAGTACTAACTCGAGCTTATAGGTGTCCGTACCGTAATTGGTCAAGATGATCAACTCATGAGAAGATCCATTTTGCAAAAATTTAGTCCTTGCAATATGAATGCTTCCTTTAGGGATGATCATGCCTGCGCCATCATCCATATCAGAATTGGTGAGATCAACAGAGAGAATTTCATTTTCATTTTTGATATTAGAACTTAAAAGCAATGGCCTGTAATGATTTATTTCTAATTCCGTTTCACTGATGAATCGCGTACCCTGATGATAAATGCCTTGCACACCACTGCCAATTTGCTTTACGTCACCCCACCGGTCAAAAACGCCAAAACTGTCCTCGTAATTTAATATGCACACTTTGTCGTCAGCATAGGAAGATGTAGCGAGAATATAGTATTTATCGTCCTCAAGTCTTACTAATGCATCCTGTTTTTTCATAGCATCTATTTTATTCATTAATATTCATCGATGTTATTCCCCTTTTTTCTGAACGCAATAATCCATCGTACAAGCGGATATAATTTTTAGCCATAATGGTTGCGCTAAAGCGATTTTCAAAACTATCGCGACATGTATTTCGGCTAATTTGATTGATATGTTGCAGGGCTGTAACCGCCTCTTTGATATTCTGCACTACATATCCAGTTTTTTCATGCTCAATGATTTCTGGAACGGATCCATGATTAAAAGCAATGATTGGCGTTCCGCACGCTAGCGCTTCGATGGTTACAATTCCAAAAGGCTCGCGCCAATCAATGGGAAAAAGCATGGCCGTAGCATCCTCTAAAAGATCACCTTTTTCTCTTTCTCCAATTTCTCCCAAAAATTCCACATGTGGCTTTTTGAATAAATGTTTTATTTCCCTTTCATAATACAATTGATCAGCCCTGTCAATTTTAGCTGCTATCTTTATTTTGAAACCAGCTTGTCGCGCAATTTCAATAGCACGGTCCACACGTTTCTCGGGAGAAATTCTGCCAACAAAAGCTACATAATTGCCTTTCCCCTCTCCTTTTTTATAAAGATTAAATGGCAGCCCATGATATACTGTCCCTATCCAATTTGCATTCGGCAAGGGCTCACGCTGTGCATCAGAAATTGAGACAACAGGCATATCACGAAATTTTTTATAAATGGGTTTAAGATCATCAATATCCAGCCGTCCATGCAGTGTTGTAATATTCGTAAAATTATTATTGTAAGAAAAAGGAAAATGCAAATAGTCTGTATGAAAATGCAAAATGTCAAATTCACCAGCTCTTTCAAATACCTCTTGCAGTTGCAAAATATGGTATGCAAGAGGGTCCAAATGATTGCTTAACCTTAATGCTTCGGGTGTAATGGCTACCAAATTTGCACGGGTAATTGAATCCCCCGAAGCAAATAAAGTAACCTCGTGACCTAGATTCACCAATTCATCACTTAAGTATGCAACTATTCTTTCAGTTCCTCCATAAAGCTTAGGGGGAACTGACTCATATAAAGGTGCGATTTGTGCAATTCGTATCATAGGCTTAAAATTTAATCAGCTATTATATGTCCCCCTTATAATAGTGGTAAGAAGATAGGCAGCTAAAACTATCTGTGGAGAAAACGGGTACTATTTAAAAACTATCGAGAACTACAGAAAAAATTTTGCCAGTCATGGCTTAAGCAGCAATTTAAATACTCTTTCAAAAATTAATCTTAAAAGATAAATTTATTTAAAATGTTATAAACAGATTTATTCAAGATTAAAAACTTTAAATGTCTCTTTTGTAATGATCTTACAGTTTTCGGCAAGCTCGTCTAAAGTACAACTAATCACTTGAATATTTAGCGGCAAAGTATTGCTCATTTCCATAAAATTTAAATGAAGAATGCTTTTATCATTCACATCTCGGCTTCCTTTTAACTTTTGAAAAATGCCGTAAGCAAAACTCTTGTCATTGCCAAGAAAGAATTTGGCATAGTTTTCAAAGCCATTTGCCGTCTTAATATTTAATTCAATAAAAAAATTTGTTGAAGTCATCGATAAAAGTTTCTTGCCTTGCAATAATATTACAACATGCAAAAATAAAAAAAGGGGTCAGAATAGACATTCAACCCCGTTTTAAAATCCAATATCCTATGAAAAACCATAACAATATTAAATGAAGTAGTGAATGTAAACAATACCCTTTTTGGGGTATTGTACAATTCAAGAATTTTTAATAAACAACCAGCTTTAAAGTTTTTTGTAGCTGATTATTTTTAGTAATACGCAGTAAATAAATTCCTTTGCTCAACTTGCCTGTAGGAATAGTATTACTCCAATCATTCAAAGTTGTTTCGTACAATTTGATGCCTGTTGAATTAAACAACTGCAGTTGTGCAATATCGGGATCGCTGCTTATAATTGTTACATCTTGGTATTGAGGCACAGGGTTCGGATAGACGATGTAAGGCTCTTGAGCGAAGTATACTGTAACCGTTTCAGTATAAATGATCCTGCCGTCCAACAATTCAATTTTTACACGGTAAATGTTCAAGCCATGAGTGAGGGCGTTATCAGTATAATTGAAATTTAAACCTAAAATAGAATTGACTGCTTGTAGAGAAATAAAGCCATTCAGGGTAAGCTTTTGCCAGGTAATTGATTTTATATTGTAGCTAGTTCCCAATTCAAGATCAAGTTTTGCCGAATTACCGATCAGCTCACCTAAAAAAGTACGAATGTAACAGCCAGTACCTTGAGTGGTATAATCGTACGCATAACTTCTGACACCTGTTTTATTGTTGATGATTGGGGCAACAGCATAATGTAATGAGGTGTTTGTTTGCTTTGTCAGAATAATAGCAGTGTCTGGAATTATCGCAATAGGTTCCATGTACTTATCGCCAAGGCGGTAAACCTGGTAATTATTTATACTGGGGATTTTATTCCAGAAAATCATAAACGAATCGGGACAATTAAACCCAACATGCACATCAAACCTTTTTGAAACGGTGAATGTATCAGAAATAAAATGTTGCGATGAAAAATTCATTCTCAGCAGCGCTGTTACAAAGCTATCCGGAGGCGACCATTTATAATATCCTTTTGCAAGATCAACCGCATTATCAATGACCTGCCAAGTGCTACCATTGTTCAAACTGTATTCTAATTGACCTATGGAGTTACTATAAGTAGATTCCCAACGGAGAGTATTGGTCCTGTTATTAAAAATATTGTCCTGTTTTGTTGGGTAATTCCAAGTAAAATGATCCAATGTATCAAACTGATACGCTACAAAATAAGGCTGCGCAGAAGAGACGATAATATTGAATCCTTTTATGTGAACTTGATAACTTCCGGCAGTGGGATTGTCAATAGAAATTTGTTCAACATTATTTAAGCTATCTCTTTTTCTTACTGGTAATAGTTGTAATGAGTCAGATTTAGGAAAATGACTCAATACCCAAGGCTGCCACACCTGATTTGCTGAAGGCAATGTTAGTTGCAGATCAAGATCATTTTTTAGTGCCTTTGCTGCATTGGCCACAGCCGGCGGATCGCTCCATGCCAAGGTTATTTTAAGTTGTTTGATATTTGATGGTACAGTAAGATTGTAAACATCGTCGCCTCCATTAGCCATGCTTCCATTAAAATGGTAAGCATTCGCGATACACAGCATAGCTTTGTACGCATTGGCTGCGCCGTAACCAGAAACAAAATCAATTCCTTTTGCTCCCACATCATCAGCGCTATTTAATAAGATTGCTTTTATTAGTGCTGATGATGGAATACTTCCGTGCAGATCTTTATATGCTTGTTGTAATACTAATGATATTCCCGACACAATTGCCGCAGCGCCTGAACTTCCGTCTTCACCAAAGCCGACCAATTCAGGTTTTACTCTTCCATCATAAGCAGGCCCGCGAGAACTGGGCGCCAACACTATACCCAGCGAGTCAATATGCCCAACAGTAATAATATTCTTTGCCATTTTAAAACTGCCGGTAATATTGGCAAAACCAGGCACATTTGCATACGATCCGCTTGTACTTGTTTGTGTTCCTGAATTTCCTGCTGAGAAAACATGCATCAAAGAGGGTCTCGAGATCACACTAGCATCATAAGCCGCTGCATCTGCACCATAAAAATTTTCTATAGAGGTTCCATAAGAATGATTTTGAACGGTAATATTGTACTGCTGGTAGGCCGCGTCAGGATCGGGTAGTAAAATGGCAAAATTCGAAGAGCTGATAGTTGAACCCCACGCCGCTCCTTTGCCTTCATAATATGTATTACCGGCCCCGCCAATAATAGTACCCATAATAGTCGCATGGGTGCTGAAAACATTTGAGCTGAGATTTGTTGATAAATATCTTCCATGAAAATCAATATCCACGGTATCAGGCCGGTTCTCTTTCACTGAAACAACGGTATTATTTCCATTATACTGCGGAAACTTAGAAAAAATCATATTCACTTTATTTGTACTAAGATCAAGATTGCTGACGGCCAGTTCCTCTTTTGCCATTCGCTGTTCATCAATAAATAAAACTTCGTCTTGCGGTATAATCGTTTGCACCAGCTCACTCCAAGCTGTTTTAACTAAAAAAACATTTGCTCCTGGATACTCATAAATAATGGTAACACGTGGGTTCTGTTTTATTTTATTTTTAAAACTAGAAAAATTCTTTACTGCTATTGTATAAATCGAGATTTCCTTCGACGACTTACCTTTCGATTTTTTTTGAAGAATTGGCGAAAATTTTTTTAACTGGGGCTCGGTAGGTTGTGAAAAAATAAGGTGAGGGATAATAAAAGTAAATAAGAGAAGCCCCCATTTGCATATGCCCAAAGAGTTTATCGAAGGAACAGATTGCATAGATCAAAAATATCGAATTAATCCAAGTCATTATTTTTTTAAGAGAGAGTCCAAAAAGTTTCTTTCTTGAGAATTTTCTGTAATTTCCTTTACCATTTTATTATAAGACTGACCATTCTTTTACACCAAATAGAGTTTATGAGAACGATTGAAAAGACTGTGATAACTCTTGTTTTGCTATTCAACCTAGTTTCCTGCAAAAAACAAATAAATACAGAAGAAATTCCTCAAGCCGTAAAGGATAAAATCTTCGCACTAGGATTCAGCACAAAAAATCTTCAAAAAATAGACGATGGCTATCTTGTCGAAGGAGATATTTTTCTTTCCTCTTCAGACATTGATAGCAAGCCTCTAACACAGTTTTTAAGGATTGCAGGCAACGAGCAATACCGGGTATCTAACCTTTTGACAGGCTTGCCGAGAACGCTCACTATAAGTCTTTCTGGCAATTTGCCTTCTGCTTACGGAGCTGCTCTTAACGAAGCGATCAACAGATTTAATGCGGAAAATCTTCAGTTACATTTTCAGCGCGTAAATACAAATGCAGATATAGAACTGATAAAAGGAATTGGAAATTTTATAAGCTCTTCAGGTCTCCCTTCTTTAGATGGAACTCCCTTTAGGATAATTAAGCTAAATTCATTATTTATTGGCAGTGGTGACAGCAGTAGTACATTCATTAATTATTTGGCGACTTTAATGGCTCACGAAATAGGACATTGCATTGGATTCAGGCACACCGATTATATGAATCGAAGTTTTAGTTGCAATGGTCGTTCCGTGAACGAGGGAGCGGGTAGCACAGGCGCGGTCAATATTCCAGGAACTCCTACTGGCTCAGATTCAGGATCGTGGATGCTGGCATGTATCACTGCCAATCAAAACCGCCCCTTTAATGAAAATGACAAAATAGCTTTAAGCTATTTATACTAAGATCGAAATTTCCCCTAGTAAAAAAACGATAACACAATTCACAGTTGTCAAGTTTTGTTAATATATGAACTCATTATAAACTGTTGAGCATCAAAAAAAGATTTCGCCACAAATTCATTCAAAAAAAATTTTTGCGTAATTTACTATCTCAAACCTCTCCGATTCAGAGGCTGCTTTAATGAAGTACCAATTTAATTTTCAAATTTAAAAACGAAAACAACACACATCATGAGACACATGCAACTCCTTGCCGTGCTATTCCTGGGCGGAATCGTGGCGCTAACCGCTTGTAAAAAAGAGGCAAAAACTGCTGAGGATGAAATTTCGCAAGAAACACTAACACAAATTTCAAAACTTGGATTCAGCACTTCCAACGTTCAAAAAATAGATGAAGGCTATTTAGTGGAAGGTGATATTGTGCTTACTAATGCGAATTTAAATGAGATGCCATCTTCACCTACACTCAGAATTGCAGAAGTAGAACAGTATCGCACATTTAATCTTGTAACGGGCGGTACTCGCACAATTACAGTTAGCAGCAGTGGTAGTATCAACAGTAGTATTTCTGATGCCATTGACGCTGCGATTGGGCGCTATAATGCAGAAAATTTAATGTTGGATTTCCAAAGAGTTGCTAGTAATGGTGATATCAATGTTACCATAGTTAACGGCGGTTCCTATATCGCTTCTTCTGGTTTCCCAAGTGGAGGTGACCCTTATCCGGAGGTCAAGTTCAATAAAAGATATTCAAATTATAGCGCTGGTTTTTTAACCACAGTAATTGCACATGAAATTGGTCACTGCATTGGATTCCGTCACACTGACTATATGAATCGCAGCTACAGTTGTGGCACCGGTGGTAATGAAGGACAAGAAACTACTGGAGTAGGTGCTGTTTTAATTCCAGGAACTCCAAGTGGACCCGACTCTGGCTCATGGATGTTGGCATGCTTAAGCAGCTCAACTAACCGTCCGTTCAACACCAATGATAAAACAGCTTTAAATTATTTGTATTAATACTTTTTCTTCGGTACAAAAAACTCCGGTCTTAAGCCGGAGTTTTTTATTGCTATCAAAAGATCATACTTTTTGCCTTTAACTCGACTTGTATAATAATTCGTAATACTCATGTGCCATCCTATTGCTATCGAATTGAATGCGTACATCTCTCATTCCATTCTTAATTACATGCCGCCATGCCCCATGATTATCGTAATATAGAGGAAGTATTTTTTTGTTTAAAATTTCATACAAACAGTCGAGGTCATAAGCATCTTGGTCATGCACGCTCATATTCAAATAGTCGGTTTTAGGAACAACAAAACCATTTTCACTATCTTTCATGAATTCCGGTATCCACCCATCATCCGTTGAGAAATTTACAGCTCCATTCATTGCTGCTGTCATACCGCTGGTACCGGATGCTTCGCGGGGTACACGAGGATTGTTCAGCCAACAATCTGCTCCTTGCTTCAATCTTCTTGAAAGCATCAGCTCGTAACCAATCAACACAGACACATTTTTGTATTTACGGCTTAAATGCACGAGATTATTGAATTCAGTGATTGCAGGGTAATCAACCGGATAAGGTTTGCCAGCCCAGATTATTTGAATAGGATATTTTTTGTTATTGATCAGTTCTTCAAAGCGTTCTTCGTCAGTTGTTATTAAACTCGCCCGCTTATATCCCGCAAAACGTCGTGCCCAAACAATAGTGAAAATCTTAGTATCAAAAAGTCTTCCTGTTTGATCAGCAACAATTTCAAAGGCCCTTTTTTTCAAGAACTCTTTTCGATAATCAAACCTATCATCATGATTTTCGTCCATGGCCTGGTATAAAAGCCCATCAGCCCAATATTTCCAGTTTTGCGCATTTGTAATGGAAAGGATATTGCAAATATTATCATACTTGCTCCACAGTGCTCGCGATACTTTTCCATGCAGTTTGGACACCCCGTTTGCCAGCCGTGCAAAACGCAAGGCGGCCAATGAATGATTAAACATTTCATCAGGGTTGCCAGTGAGTTTTTTTACTTCGTCAATGCTAAGGCCGCAGAAGTAGCTCATTTTATGGCAAAGATGGATATCATGCTTTTCATTGCCTGCTTCTTCAGGCGTGTGTGTAGTAAATACCAACCGCTTTCTTACTTCTTCAATATTATTATTGTATTTTTTATAGAGGTAAAAGGCCGCCGACAAACCGTGCGCTTCATTTAAATGATATACTTCCGGCTTAAATCCTAATTCATCAAGCAGTTTAGCGCCCCCAACACCCAACAAAATAAATTGCGCCACTTTTGTCGCAACGTTTGCATCATACAAGCGGTGTGAGATGGTTTGTGAAACATAATCGTTCTCGGGAATATCAGTGGTTAAAAGAAATAACGGAGCTGTATTGAATGTTTCAGGATTCAAGTAAAAAACTTTTACCCAAACAGGATGCTCGTGCACAGTAATCTGGTATTTAATCCCTGTGTCTTCTAAAAAGCTGTATTGTTTCTCCATCCAGGTAACCTGCAACGTTTGGTCCTGGTTACGGGCCTGATCATAATAGCCGTATTTCCATAAAATACCAACGGCGATCAAATTTTGTTTTAGCTCATAAGCGCTTCGCAAATGAGAGCCTGACAAAAAGCCCAGACCACCGCTGTAAATTTTTAATGGCTGATGTATGGCATATTCCATCGAGAAATAAGCCGCCCGCATTGAATAACGATCATCAATAGGATACGGTACTTTAAAATTTTTAAAACTCATAGTGTGAATTTTACACAACGTTTGCGAATATACAGGCAAAAAATCAATCGTTCATGTATTATTCACATGGCAAGTGGAAAAAAACATTTGCAAATATCACCACAACAAAAAACAAATTATTTCTCTTGAATTGCTTTAGATTTTTTTAGCTCCTTCTTTTTGGATTCCCTTTTTTTAGGATAAGTTCCTCCAAACACACAATCAAGACCACGATGTGATCCGCAGCCTTCCTTTTCAATCATGGTTACGGATGAAGAAGTGAAATTAAATTGCAGAACACACGGATCACCAGCAGCCCGGTAAACCGCGGTATTAGCTGATGTGAAACCCGCTTCACCTTTTAACTCACCTGTACAATTATTCTTCCTTTCAAAATGCACAAAAAATGTCATCCGTCCAGGTCTTTTATTATCACGTACAGAAACAAGGTTCAGTTTATCTTTTACATAATCACCTGAATATTTATTTTTTCGTGAAAAAGAATCAATCGGATTGATCAGCTCAACCGTTTGCTCATCCAGCGCATCGGTCATAATAAGCATAAAAGATTTTGAAGATTCATTCAGCACATACACATTTTTGCCTTCACTGATTGTCCCATCCCTATTTTTCCTGAAAATACTTTTTGACAGTGTGTAACGCTTATCAATACTAAAAAACTGTTGTGTAGCAGGATTTGCATCCGGTTGCAGCACAGGCATGCCCGTAATAAAATTGTTTTTTTTATCAAAACAAATAATTAGTATGGCCTTGCGATCTGATGATAAGGCTTTTACAAAAAGGTAATTTGATTCATTGGGAGCGGAGATTCTTCCCATTGGGTAAATTTTAGGCTTTACCCCTTTTCCAAAAACTTTATTTAGGATCGTATCAGGCACTAAATGAGTAAATACTTTATAGCTTATCAATACTGAATCTTTTCTTTTTTTAGGAACCGACGTATCAGCGATTTGATAGGGAAGATTTATAGGTTCAAAGGATTCAATAAAATCAGCTATATCCACGGGGTCTTCGCCCGAAAGGGAGATTTTCTTTTTGTTTTTGCAAGCGAATAGGATAACCACAGAAATGAGCGCAATTAACCATAACTTTCCTTTCATAGATTAATTCCAAATAATCATCGAATTTACTTCTTTCTTTTTTTAACCGCCATTTTCATTTTTTTATTCGCGATTATTTTTTAGATTTGCCTAAAATTTTATTTAGACATGCTGAATTATTCTACCAGCGAGGAAAATTATATCAAAGCCATTTTTCATTTACAAAATGGCCAAAATACTGTTTCCACCAATGCGTTGGCGGAAAAACTGAACACAAAGCCAGCTTCTGTTACCGACATGATGAAAAAGCTAAAAGGGAAAAAATTGCTTCATTATGAACCTTACCAAGGATTTAGATTAAGCAATGAAGGAAAAAAAGTTGCACTGGACATTATCAGAAGACATAGACTGTGGGAATATTTTTTGGCAGAAAAACTAAAATTTAAATGGGACGAAGTGCATGCCGTAGCTGAGGATCTGGAACATGTGAGCAGTAAAAAATTAATCGATAAGCTTGATGAGTATCTGGGTTATCCCAAATTTGACCCGCATGGCGATCCCATTCCCGATAGTCTTGGTAAAATGGAAAACAGCCAGCAGATAAGCCTTGCAGATTTAGCGCCCAACAAGCTGGGAGAAGTTTGCCGCGTCATCAATCAATCAGAAGAAATGCTGGAATTACTAAAGCATAAAAAAATCAATATCGGTACAAAGTTGGAGGTAAAGAGAAAATTCAGTTTTGATCGATCTATTGAAATCAAGTTGCGACAGCAGCCTCCCTTTTCCATCAGTGAACAATTAGCCAAAAATATTTTTGTAACCTTATGAAAAACGGACATGCTCATATTTCGCTGAGTGAAGTGCACGAAAGCGTGGACACAACAGCAACTTCAAGACCTCTTTGGAAACGGATATTTTCTTTTTTTGGTCCCGCTTATTTGGTCAGTGTTGGATACATGGATCCCGGCAACTGGGCTACTGATCTTGCAGGCGGCAGCAAGTTTGGCTATTCGCTGATCTGGGTTTTACTAATGAGTAACCTGATGGCGTTACTGTTGCAAAGTTTATCTGCCAGATTAGGCATTGTAAGAGGGCGAGATCTGGCGCAAGTAAACAGAGAAACTTATCCAAAATATCTGAACCTTCCGTTGTACATTCTTGCTGAAATAGCTATTGCAGCTTGCGATCTGGCTGAGGTATTAGGAATGGCAATCGGCATTCAATTGCTTACAGGCATTCCATTACTATACGCAGTATTGATAACCGTGTTTGATACTTTTTTGTTTTTGCTCCTGCAAAAACTTGGCATTCGCAAAATGGAAGCTTTTATCATTTGCCTGGTAGCTATCATTGGCTGTTCTTTTCTGATTGAAATATTATTGGCGAAACCAAATTTAGGAGAGGTGGTTACCGGATTCGCACCCGGCATCCCAAACAATGAAGCCCTATACATAGCCATTGGTATTATCGGAGCCACCGTAATGCCCCATAATTTGTATTTGCATTCTGCCTTAGTGCAAACAAGAAAAATAAAAAGAGATCACAAGGGAATAAAGCGAGCTATTAAATTAAACGTGCTGGATAGCACCATTGCCCTAAACATGGCTTTTTTTGTAAATGCTGCCATATTGGTTTTAGCAGCTACTGTATTTTATAAAACGGGAAGGACAGATGTGGCTGAAATAAAAACCGCTCATGAATTGTTGGATAAATTTCTTGGAACAAAACTGGCGCCTACTTTATTTGCAGTGGCTTTAATAGCTTCCGGACAAAGTTCAACCATTACAGGAACATTAGCAGGCCAAATTGTAATGGAAGGTTACCTGCGGCTGCGCATCAATCCATGGCTGAGGCGGTTAATGACAAGGTTGATTGCAATTATTCCTGCAGTTATCGTTATTCTGATCAATGGAGAAAAAGATATTGATAGTCTTTTAATTTTAAGCCAGGTCATTCTCAGTCTTCAATTAGGTTTTGCGGTTATTCCGCTCATCCATTTTGTAAGCGATAAAAAAACAATGGGCCAGTTTGCCATAAAGCCTTTGACAAAAACCGTTGCCTGGTTGGTAACAGCGATCCTTGTTTATCTGAACATTCGAATGGTAGCTGGTCAATCCATAGATTATTTTTCTACCTCATCTAGCCTTTTTTGGAAAATAATGATCATCCTTGGTGGGATCATTTTTGTTTCTTTGCTTATTGTTGCATTTGTTTATCCATTAATGAACAAAAAACGTCGCGATATTCCTGAGGTTCATGCTCAAGCCAGCGGCTTGCAAAAAATTGCAGTACCTGTTTTCAAAAAAATTGCGGTGGCGCTCGAGTTCAGTCAAAAAGATGAAAAACTCCTCTCCTACGCTATTGGGCAAGCTCATGAACAAACTTCATTTGTACTTATACATGTAGTTGAAAGTGTGTCAGCAAAGGTTCTGGAAAAAGATGCTGACGACCTTGAAACAAGAAGCGATCAAAACCACATTGATCTTTATGCACAGCGACTAAGTCAAATGGGATATCAAGCTGTGGGTATCTTGGGGTTTAACCAAAGAGCTAAAGAAATTGTGCGCATTGTAAAAGAAAACGATGTTGATATGCTCGTTATCGGCGCGCATGGTCATGCAGGTTTAAAAGACTGGTTTTATGGTCAGACAATTGACTCAGTGCGACATGAACTTAAAATACCTGTGCTGGTAGTGCATGTGTAAAATCAACAAACGCTTATATACTTTCACAAGTCCTTTACCGGTTAAAATCCGTTGTTTATTGACTAAATGATGAAATGACCAGCTTTTTGCGATTTTTGTTGTGAATGAAACGAACAGTACTGCATCTTGCTTTTTGGACTTTATATACGTTACAGGATGCGCTGTTAGTATATACCTGGATAGGTCCTTTATTAGGTAATATTTCTGATTCAGACCTTTTATGGGTCTCAATCGGTTCGGCAACGGTTATGGTGATCCCCAAGCTAATCATTACCTATTTCATACTGCGAGTTTCATTTAAAAAAATATTGAGAGATAATTCAAAACTTTTTGGGATAGTCATTGAAATACTTCTTGTGCTTATTCTATCAATTGTCGTGTATAGAGTGCTTTCCAAATACGTTGTCAACCCATATATCTATAGCGAAAAACTCCGGAATAGGGAATTATTTGAAGTACAACCCATATTAATGGCATTGATGGATATAGGAGGTGTAACCGGCCTTGCGGCAACAATAAAATTGTTACGCATTCAATTAGTTAACAAAGAGCGGGAAAAAAATCTTGTAAGGGAGAAGCTGGAGACAGAACTAAAATTTCTTCGAAATCAAACCAATCCTCATTTTTTGTTCAATACCTTAAATAATATTTATGGTCTTGCAAGAAAAAAATCGGACAATACTGCGGAAGTAGTTTTAAAATTGTCGAAACTGCTTCGATATATGTTATATGAGTCAAAAAAATATTCAATAAAAACCGGCGATGAAATAAAAATGTTGGAAGATTATCTTAATCTGGAGAAAATTCGCTACTCAGAAAAACTAAGTATAACATTCAACAAAGAAATTGATGATGAGTCTGAGCAAATAGCACCTTTGCTGTTATTGCCTTTTGTTGAAAATGCCTTTAAGCACGGAGCCAGTGAAAATCGTTTTGAGTCATTCATAAACATTGATCTGAAATTAAAAAAAGGGCAACTTTGTTTTCATATTGAAAACACAAAGGAAAATGGCATTGCCAGTAAAGTAACAGACAATATTGGTTTATCAAATATCAGAAGGCAATTGGAGCTATTGTATAAAGATTATGATATGCAGGTGCTAAATGGCTCTTTGGTTTTTAAAGTACAGCTCACAGTTAATTTAAGAAGCCATGCAAAAATATAATTGCATTATAGTGGAAGATGAGCCTATTGCTGCGGAGGTGCTGGAAGATTATATCAGGCAGGTCCCTTTTTTGGAATTAAAAGCTATTTGCAGCGATGCGATCTATGCAATGGAAATGCTTAAAAACAAAAAAATAGATTTGATCTTTCTCGATATTCATTTGCCTAAATTGAAAGGATTTGATTTTATTAAAACGCTAAAAAATCCTCCCCACATTATCATTACTTCTGCCTATCAAGAATATGCTTTGCAAGGTTATGAACTAAACGTAATTGATTATTTGCTTAAGCCTATCGAATTCAACCGCTTTCTCATGGCGGTAAATAAGCTAACGCAGCAAAAAATAACAGAGTCTCCGACGGGCTCTGCTGACGTAAATGGCGCAAGACCTTATTTATTCTTTAATGTTGGCAGAAAAAAAGTGAAAATTTATCTTGACGAAATATTATACATTGAAAGCTTGAAGGAATATGTAAGAATAATAACAAGAGAAAAATCCATCGTCACTAAATTTCAGCTGGGGGAAATTGAAGAATTACTTTCAAAAAATAATTTTCTTCGAGTACACCGCTCATTTATTGTTGCAAAAGACAAAATTGATGCTTTTACTGCCATCGATATAGAAATAAATAAAAAGCAAATACCAATCGGCCGAAGCTATAAAGAACTTATAATTGGCATCTTAGAACGCGGCTGAAATACTGAGCATACTCTTTTTTTCGGCTAACATCAATTACCACCTGCATCTTACCAACTGCACATTTCATCCTATGAATTGCTTATCTGCTATCAAAAGTTTATTTCATAAGCTCACTATTGTTATTGGTTGATTTGTGAAATTCCCCGTGCAGCAATAAAATATCTTCAGCTCTCAGTTAACAATGCCGGCTATTAACATTGCAGTGGTTCACTTCGCAGGCAGTTTTCATCTCTTAAGCATAACGAACATGGGGTAGTTCTTAGGTAGCGGCGTGGTGTTCCACTGCATTATTTTCAAAAAAAGGAAACTAAACATAAGGTGGGGTATGTGAGCCTATGAATCAAAGTGCAGAGACACGGCATGGATAATTTCATGTGGTGCATCCAATGCCGTGTTTCTCTGCATCCGAATCACATAAATTATCAAACTCATAAACTATTACTTATGGCAACCACAAATCAATCCACAGCAAAGAACAGGGCCTTAAAAATTATTCTGTTGACAGGCTTGCTCGTCGGTTCTTTAGATATACTCACCGCATGTATTGACTATTACATTGCTACCGGCAGAGGTCCCGCTGGCGTACTCAAGTTTATTGCAAGCGGAGTTTTTGGACGAAAAGCTTTTACAGGCGGCATACCCATGATCATTTTGGGCCTTTTATTCCACTACCTAATAGCTTTTTCATTTACTCTTTTCTTTTACTGGCTTCACTCAAGAATAAAATATATGTCCACAAACAGAGTTTTAACTGGCATTCTCTATGGGCTATTTATATGGTTAGTCATGAATCGCATTGTTCTGCCATTAAGTAATACGCCAACTATACCATTTAAACTATACAAGGCAGTGAAGGCAGCAACAATCTTAATTGTCATGATTGGCATACCCCTGTCGTTTATCATGCAAAAATATTTTCCCTACCATGCAAAAGAATATGCCCATTAAACAGTTTACCAATTAATAAAAATGAAGTGTATAGTCATAGCATATATTATTTCCGACGAGCTAGTTGCTGATATCGAAGATATTCTGAGCTCTCATCATTTTATTATCATTGAAAGCAATGAGCACTATCGCGCTTTTACAGGTTATTTCAAAGGTGGCGCAGGAAGGCTTGCAGATAATTTAAACCATGAACTCGAAAATGCAGATTTCAATATTCAAGATTCCTTATTTATAATTTATCCGGTAAGATCGGGAAATGGGCAACCTTCCCTTTCAAATCTTGTAATAAAAAGAAAAGGAAATAAATACTTAAGAAAGAAATTTATAAATTAAAAATCAAAACAACTCCTATGCTAATTCATTCTTGGAGACTTCGCGAACCAAGTGCTTAAAACGGCTAAAAGTTTCAGGTTTAATATTGAGATAAGATGCGAGAAATTTTTGGGGAACCCTTTGTAATAATTCCGGGTTGTGGTTGACAAAATGGATGAATCGCTCACGCGGTGTATGCATCACCAATTGCATTTGCCAGCGATCCTTGATCACCATCGTATAAGTAATAATAAGCCGACCAAGATGTTCCATTTTGGTTGACAAAGCATAAATTTTTTCAAGGTTGTCGTAGGTAATAGAAACAAATGTAGTAGGCTCAATTGCTTCAATACAATATTCTGAAGGCGTACGACTATGAAATGACTCCTGTGAATGAATGATATGGCCTTCATAAGATATTTGAGTATTGATCTCTTCCTTTCCTTTTTTATAGTATTTTCTGGCTAAACCTTTTACAATAAAATTAAAATAGTTTTCCACCTGCCCCGCCTCTGTAATGATTTGCTTTTTTGCGTATTTACGGATGGTAATAAAAGGATGGATAGACTGTCGAAATTCTTCCTCAGAAATTTCAACGAATTTTCGCAAGTACTCAAGGAATGGCTTTACTACTTCCATGGACCTCAACTTGAATTTTAAAGTTACAACGAATAATTGATTTGAATCAATATTTAATTATGAGGGATTTGATAGGTTTTTGAAGTAAGAGCAATGTTTCTGAATCCTGACATGTCATCAACGCAATTCATAAAGTCTTAGTTTTGCAGCCTTTACTAATAAAAAATTAATGACAGCCAATGCCACAAAAAATAAAATGTGCCAATCCCGTTGTTGAACTCGACGGAGACGAAATGACAAGGATCATCTGGAAATTTATCAAAGACAAATTGATACTGCCGTATGTTGAAGCAGATATAAAATATTACGACCTGAGCATTGAGCATCGAGATGCCACGAATGACCAGGTAACAGTGGATGCTGCCAATGCTATTAAGCAATATGGCGTAGGGATAAAATGCGCCACGATCACTCCTGATGAAGCAAGAGTAAAGGAGTTTAACCTAAAGCAAATGTGGAAGAGCCCGAACGGAACCATCCGCAACATATTGGATGGGACTGTTTTTCGTGAGCCTATTGTTATAAAAAATATTCCAAGGTTGGTTACTACTTGGGACCGTCCGATCATTGTAGGCCGTCATGCTTTTGGGGATCAATACCGGGCTACTGATTTTGTAGTGCCAGGCAAAGGAAAGCTGACTGTAAAATTCCAAGGCGAAGACGGACAGGTAATAGAGCATGAGGTGTTTCAATTTAAAGGGGGCGGTGTTGCGCTCAGTATGTATAATACAGATGAAAGCATCCTTGGTTTTGCAAGAAGTTGCATGAATATGGCACTGCAAAAAAAATGGCCTTTGTACATGAGCACAAAAAATACAATTCTGAAAAAATATGATGGAAGGTTTAAAGATATTTTTCAGGAAGTGTATGAAAAAGAATTTAAGGTGGAATTCCAGAAGAATAGCATTAGCTATGAGCATAGATTAATTGACGACATGGTAGCAAGCGCTTTAAAATGGAACGGTGGTTTTGTATGGGCTTGTAAAAATTATGATGGAGATGTGCAGAGTGATACTGTAGCGCAAGGTTTTGGTTCGTTGGGCTTAATGACCTCAGTGCTTGTGACTCCTGATGGAAAAACCATGGAAGCTGAAGCAGCGCATGGAACGGTAACCAGGCATTATCGCGAACATCAGAAAGGAAATCCAACATCTACCAATCCGATTGCCAGCATATTTGCATGGACAAGAGGGCTAGCTTTTCGTGGTAAATTAGATAACAATCAACCATTGATCGATTTCTGCAATAGCCTGGAACAAGTTTGCATTGAAACAGTAGAACAAGGTAAAATGACTAAAGACCTTGCCTTGACAATTAAGTCCAAAGTAGAACATGGCAAAGACTTTTTATACACTGAAGAATTTTTAGATGCGATCGATGAAAATTTAAAGAAGAAAATGGCTACTGCCTGAACCATAGTTCCGTATTGAATAAACGAATTTCCTATTTCATCTTTTCGATATGCTTTTTATTATTTGCAAATAAGGTTTTTGCTAATGGTATCCCGGTTATATTTGTTACAACAGTATTTCACATCGTTATTATCAATACTGTTGTTATAGTTATAGAAACAATGTTATTAAAACGACTTTCAAAAGATAAAATAGTTGTTTTTATGATTATCGCGAACCTGGCTTCGCTTTTTCTTGCTTATGCCTTGATGAGTACAACAATATCTTCCTGGTTCAATAATCAATGGTTCGGGCTTGGAGGACATGATCAAATCCCTAAAAGAATTTTTTTGACAGGTGTTGCTGTTTTTATTTTGCTGACCATTTTGATCGAGTGGCCGTTTTATCATTTAGCACAAAAAAATAATAAAAGTTGGCTAGCTTCATTAAAATATTCTACAATTATCAACCTTGCAACAAATATCCCGATTGCGACATTTTATTTAGCAAATAACCTTTATAATGACCCGGGTGATTAGTTTATATTAAACTTGTTTTCATACACAAATGATCGATATAAAAACTTTTGAGGCGGCGATTGATTTGAAGGAACCGAGACGCATCAGAAAATATGTGCTGATCTGGTGCTCTTCAGGCACTGCAACGTTAGTGGTTGATGAAAACGAATTTGAATTAAAGACAAATGCAGTCATCACAATAACGTCGGGACAGGTTCACTACATCAAAAGGCTACAGGCTGCCAAAGGTTTTGTTCTTGAATTTACGTATGACTTTTTTTGCAAGGACGATAAAGACATTGAGTTAATTTTTCACAACAGCTTGTTTTGTCATTTTGCAATAAATGAAGTTATTCCTCTCGGTAAAAGCCAATTGGTTGAAACGGAACTAAAGCAAATTGAAAAGGAATTAAAACAAAAACCCTATCAATATCTGATCTCCGTACACAGCAGATTAGAGTTGATACTGGTTGATATAAATCGTGCTAAGATTAAACAGGGCGGCGAAATCTATAAGCCCGATGCGTTGTTTCTAAAATTTTTGGAGGCTATCCGTGCTAATTTTAAAAACAATCTTACAGTACGCCAAATCGCTTCTCTATTAAGCACTACCGAATCAAAGTTAAACGAGCTTTCAAAACTGCACACAGGCAGAACAGCGCAAAGCGTTATGCATGGGTTGACTGCATCAGAAGCGAAACGGTTATTCACTTACGAAAAATTGTCCGTAAAAGAAGTAGCTTATGAATTAGGTTTTAATGATCCCTTTTATTTTTCTAATTTCTTCAAAAAACAAACGAAGCAATCCCCCAAAACGTATAAGGAAAAACATTCGGTATAAAAATTACATGCTTTTCTTGAAATACTCTATTCTTTCCAGCCGGTTGGCATCCCATCTTTGTACTATTAAACATTGTACAAATAAATATTATCAACATGAAAGAAAGAATGAATATCAACAAAGCAGAGCCGCGCATCTACAAAGCTATGGCAGCATCAGACAATCAGGTAGAGGCTTTTGAATTGGATGCAAAATTGAAAGAATTAATCAGAATAAGGGTTTCTCAGATCAACGGATGTGGTTACTGTATCAACACTCATACAAATGATGCTTTAAAACTAGGAGAAACTCCACAACGGCTTTTTGCTATTAGTGCTTGGTGGGAAACTCCATTTTTTACCGAAGAAGAAAGAGCTGTTTTTAAACTTGCGGAGCAAGTAACCAATATCTCCAAGGGCGGTATAACTGACGAAGTATATAGCCATGCCTTGAACATACTGGGAGAAAAAAAATTAGCCCAGGTAATTTTTGCAATTGTTACGATCAACAGTTGGAATCGTATTGCCATATCCATGCACATGGTGGCAGAGATGAATTAAATTAGCTTGGAGAAATGTATAACTTGTCAACAACCTTAATCACGAAAAAAATGAACACGATTTCTCAAAAACAAAAAGCAGAACGATTTCGTGAACTTCATCATAGTGGTAAAATGATGATCTTGGCGAACATCTGGGATCCGCTCGGTGCCATGTTAATGGAGAGTTTGGAGTATCCTGCTATTGCCACAGCGAGTGCATCTGTTGCCTATTCAAATGGGTACAATGATGGAGAAAATATTCCTTTTGAGGATGTATTGTCATTACTAAAAAAAATCACGAATAGTGTTGATCTTCCGGTAACAGCCGATATTGAAAGCGGATACGCCGACAATGATGCTCAATTGCAGGAAAATATGACGCGGCTGATTGGTAGCGGAATAGTGGGAATCAATTTTGAGGATACCAATAAAAAAACTAAAACTCTTGAATCCATCGAATCGCAATGCAACAGGATCAAGCTCATAAGAAAATGCGCTGATGAAATGGGCCTTCCTCTTTTTATTAATGCCAGAACAGATGTTTATTTACGGGGAGGCACATTCGATGAGTTAATAAAAAGAGGTTTTGCCTACAAGGAGGCTGGAGCGGATGGTTTCTTTCCCATCTTATTGAAACAAGAAGATGAAATAAAAGAGTTAATTACTCAATTAAAACTGCCAATCAATATAATAACTTTTCCAGACATACCTGATTTAAAAACACTAAGTAACTTAGGAGTGGCGCGGGTTAGTTTGGGGCCTTCCCTGTTAAAAATTGCTATCAGGGCAATGAAAGAATTGGCAGAACAATTAAAAAATCACGAAGGCCTATCATCAATTACAGATAATGAAATAACCTCCGATTATTTAAAGATTCTGGTCAATAAGAATTATTAAACTATGACACCTCCTACAGACAGACAAACTTTTGAAGGAGAGATCGCAACATATTGGTTTGACGATGGCATATTGGTTTCGCTTTCCAAAAGCCCGAAGCGGACTGTAGCTAACATTACGGATAATGTTGCGCTGGTAAAACGCATCACGAACAATAAAAAAGTTCCCTTGCTTATTTACTTGAGTAATTCTCCTGTTCCAGACAAAGAAACAAGAAGATTTGCTTCAGAGCAATTGCCAAATATCTATATCGCAATGGCAATGGTATCAAAACCAGGCCTTTCAAAGCTTATTATGAACATATTATTCAAATTTAAGCCACCGCCTATTCCTATGAAAAGTTTTACAAACGATAAAGAAGCAAAAGAATGGTTGAAAAAATATTTGTAAAGGTTGAGTGTGTTGAACGCACTACCTTTCGTGTGATGAACCCTTTGTTCGAATTCAGCCAGCCTTTGCCAGTGAATACCTCATCTTTTATCCGCTTGATCCACAAAAATATTCCGGTGATGGAAAAAACTATAACCAATTGCCACAAGAGTTGATCATTGGCCTTTGCCCAACCCGTCTATTTGCTTCAAAGTCCGTGGGCAAAATGCTGACTGATGAGTAATCGGTTGGCATTTGCTTTACATTTCAAACACTCACAAGCGTTTTAATGTCATAATATACCATTTCAGGTTTCGTTTTTCATTATTGATAATCCAGCCAGAAGAGTTAGGACAAATGAATATTAAGTTTTGTAATTTCATTACATCTGTTATTTAGAATGTTGCAGATTGCAATAAAATGGTAGATGTTCTGACAGAAATAATTATAAACAAACGGCTAGATGTAGTTGCTGACTATGCAACGGATCCTGATCATGCTCCTGAATGGTATGTAAACATTAAATCTGTAGAATGGAAAACGCCAAAGCCTTTGATGCTAGGTTCAAAAATTGCTTTTACCGCAAAGTTTCTCGGTCGCCAGCTTTTTTATATTTATCAAATAACTGAATTTTTCCCTAGGCGAAAGTTAGTTATGCAAACTGCTGAAGGCCCTTTTCCCATGGAAACCACCTATATCTGGACAAAGGTTGATGAAAACAAAACCCGAATGAGCTTACGCAACAAAGGCAATCCTGCAGGCTTTTCAAAATTGTTTTCTCCCTTAATGTCGATAATGATGAGAGATGCCAACAATAAAGATTTAAAAAGACTCAAAGAGGTTCTTGAGAAAGGTAATTAAGTTTATTGGGCATTTCATTATCCTGGCAATAGATTCTAATTTCATTTTGACATATCAGGGCTCATTAATATTTTGAGGTACTGACATGGAATCTATTCCAATTATATAGGTGTTCTTTATAATAACCCCGAAAGGGTGTAATGATTAGAGCGAATAATCCTGAGAGAACAAAAACCCCGAAGGGGTGTCAGAAAACCAAAATCTAATCATACCATTCAAACAAATATTTTTCATTATATTCTATGGGTTTCAGATCTTTTCCTTTAATAATGCCGGCAATGTACTTATGCAATTCAGACTTCCAGCTATTGCCTGTTAAATTCTCTCTGCCTTTCACGGCAAAAACTATCTGGATATAGACTTGGGAAAATGTACATGGCACAATAATAAATTTAAATTGTTACAATGACACCCCTTCGGGGTTTACATTCTAATTTACGAATTGGCTATAATAATATCAGCCCTTCGGGCTTTCAAGCATCTCAAAATATTAATTAGCCATATCATCATTCAAGCAAGTAGTTCCATCCAAAATTTTTATATTCATGCTCCAATGCCAATGAGCATGAAAAAAGTCGCCTGCTTAATTATAACCATCATTTCATTTTTATTTTCCTGTAATAACAATCAACTATCAGGCTATGATGGCTGGGAAAAAGCTCATGGCAACTCGAATGGTAACAAATATTCTTCGCTAACTCAAATTGATACATCTAACGTACAACAGTTAAAAATAGCCTGGGAATTTCATACAGGTGATGCCGATACAGCGGCGCATTCACAAATACAATGTAACCCAATCATCCTAAATGGAATCATGTATTGTACATCGCCGCAGTTAAAATTATTCGCTGTTGATGCAGCTACCGGCAAACAAAAATGGGTTTTCTCTCCATTTGACAGTATCCCGGGAAATCAAAAATCATTTCATTTTATTTTAAACAATAATCGCGGTGTTACCTATTGGTCAGATGGTAAAAATGACCAACGAATATTTTATGTAGCCGGTCCTTACCTGCAAGCCATCGATGCAAACTCTGGCAAGTTGATTCAAAGCTTTGGTAGTGACGGTAAAGTTGATCTGCATGATGGTCTTGAAATGGAAGCAGTGCAAAGTTTATTTGTAACAGCTACTTCCCCTCCTTCTATTTACAAAGATCTTGTCATCACAGGCACAAGAGTTTCTGAAGCTATGGATGCAGCTCCAGGCGATATTCGTGCTTATGATGTGCGAACAGGAAAAATGGTTTGGCAATTTCATACCATTCCTCATCCGGGTGAGCCGGGTTATGAAACATGGGAAAATCCAAATGCATGGAAAATGATTGGAGGTGCTAACAACTGGATGGGCATGACTATCGACCAGCAGCGTGGCATAGCATATATCCCGCTTGGTTCTACGGCCATGGATTTTTATGGAGGCAAACGCCGCGGCTCAAATCTGTATGGCAATTGCATACTGGCATTGGACGCTGCAACCGGTAAGCATATCTGGCATTTCCAATACATACATCACGATACATGGGATTGGGACCCTTCATCTCCGCCCGTTTTGTTAACGGTAACAAATAATGGTAAAAAAATTGATGCCTTGGCACAAACTTCCAAAAACGGTTTTGTGTATCTATTCAATAGGGAAACAGGCGAATCTTTATTTCCCATAAAAGAAATGCCGGTTGATACAGTAACTGATCTTATCAATGAAAAATTATGGCCTACACAACCCATTCCTCAAAAGCCTGCTCCATTCGTTCGTCAATCTTTCACTGAAAAAGAAATCAACCCTTATTTATCAACTGAAGAATATGAGGAAGTGAAAAGCAGATTGAAAATCTATCGCACTGGTAAAATGTTTATGCCACAATCAAAACAAGGAACGATCATATTTCCTGGTTTTGATGGCGGTACTGAATGGGGTGGCCCGGCTGTTGACCCTGAAACAGGGATTTTATATGTGAACGCTAATGAGATGGCGTGGATACTTCAAATGTTTAACATTGATCCTGCGAAAAGCGATGAAAACTTAGGTCAAGCGGGGTTGAGATTATACAAACAGAATTGCATGAGCTGTCATGGTGATGATAAAAAAGGCGGAGGCAACTATCCTTCTATTCTCGGCATAGAAAGTAAATATGATCCGCGAAGTTTTGTTGAGTTTATTAATACAGGCCGAAGAATGATGCCCGCATTTAAACATCTAAGTCAGGATGATAAAGATGCTATTGCCGCCTATTTGCTCAACATCCAAAAAGAACAGCAAAAAAAATATACGGGTAAACTATCTGCCATCGATTCATTTCGCAAGGTACCTTACCAAATCTCAGGATACAATAAATTTTTAAGTAAATCAAACTTGCCGGCTCTTGCGCCTCCCTGGGGAGTATTGAATGCGATTGATCTCAATACAGGCGAGTACATTTGGAAAATAACGCTAGGCGAAGATTCGGTATTCAAAGCAAAAGGTGTGAAAGAAACAGGTACTGAAAATTATGGTGGGCCAATAGTTACAAAAGGTGGTTTACTATTTATAGCCGCAACTAAAGACGAAAAATTCAGAGCATTCAATAAAGCAACCGGAAAGCTTTTATGGCAAGCGAGTTTGCCCGCCGCTGGCTTTGCTACACCTGCTACATATCAGGTAAATGGTCGTCAATATATAGTCATTGCCTGTGGTGGCGGAAAATTAGGCACAAAGTCGGGAGATTCCTATGTTGCTTTTGCACTCCCCAATAAGCAGTGAGATTATTTTTATGTACCTAACTGTAGTGCTACTATGATGCTTCTGCTGCCTGACTGCCGTCTGGCAGGTATCACTCACCCTGCCTACCGGGCAGGCAGGTTATACGTTCTTACCGTTATTCAGTAATAAAACTGCAAAGACCCAAAGACACAAGGATCACTAAGAGCTTTATATAACTTTGCGCCTTGGTATCTTAGTGGTTTAAAAATCTGATGCTATTTTCAAAAAACAAAAAAAGAGTTGTCGGTTTTCGCTTTAGAAAAAGACTTGTATTTCCCGCCAGCGGACTTTGCGGAGCCTGACGGATTGTTGGCAATTGGTGGCGACCTTTCCCCGCAAAGATTATTATTGGCTTACCGGCAAGGAATTTTTCCCTGGTATGAAGGAGAATATATTTTATGGTGGAGCCCTGATCCTCGCTTTGTTCTTTTTCCTGACGAATTGAAGATCAGCAAAAGCATGAAAACCATTTTAAATAAAAATGTTTTTGATTTTACGATGAATAAATCTTTTAAACAAGTCATTCATCACTGCAAAAAAACAAAGCGGCCAGGACAACAAGGAACATGGATCACCGATGAAGTGGAAGCTGCATATGTCCGCATGCATGAGCTTGGATATGCTATAAGCGCAGAAGCGTGGAAAAATGGAGAATTAGCTGGAGGCTTATACGGCATAAAACTGGGCAAAGTTTTTTTTGGAGAAAGTATGTTCAGCAAAATCAGCAATGCTTCCAAGTTTGCTTTTATAAAGCTGATCGAAAATTTAAAATTACAAGGAGTTGAACTGATCGATTGTCAGGTTTATACCGAACATCTTGAAAGTTTGGGAGCAAGAATGATCTCAAGAAAAAATTTTACCGGCCTTTTAAAAAAATTGGTTATTCCTGATTGATGATGATAAGACTATCTATCAATTAGAAATATATTTCTGTGATCAAAATTTATATCTAAAATCTTGTATCAAGATATTGAGGCAGCATTGCTTTCCAAGTATTCCAATCGTGCGGCCATTCAGGTCCCCAGTTACCTAATTCATACCAGATATTTTTATCGTATAAAATTTTGGCAAAGCGGCCGCTGCTTGCAGGATCTTCATAGGCGCCACTGCCGGTAAGTATATGTATATGGCCGCTTCGCCTGATCTGTTCTAAAATACCATGATCGGTAAGATTAGGCATGTAGTGCATAGGGCTGTTGAAATAAACATCATCATCAAAATAACCTTTCGTGTATTCCGTAAGGTCATACACTCCGCTCATAGCAATAACACCATTAATAATATCTGGACGCTTTAAAAACAAATTCATGCTATGCAGAGCTCCGAATGATGCTCCGCAAGTAATGATGGGGGTTCCCCAACTTGTGTTATTGCGAATAAAAGGAACCACCTCATTAAAAACATAATCGTTGAACTGTTGGTGACGAATCGACTTATGACGAGCATCCATGTGAGTATTCAACCAACTCTCCGTATTAATGCTATTGATAGAAAAAACTTTTACCTTTCCACTATCAATATGGCGCTGTATGGTGTCTATCAGTTGAAAACGCTCATATTCAAGATAATCAGCCGAGGCGGTAGGCACCAGCAACAAGGCAAAACCATAATGACCATAAATAGCTAACGGCATTTCTTTATTCAAAGCCGGGCTATGCCAAGTTGTTAATTGTCTTTGCATGCGGAAATTTTTAAAACGTTTGCAAGAATACAATTAAGAAAGGATAATTAAAAAAATTCAAGGGGAAACTCTTAGTTGCATGATGTTGTAATGATTCAAAATAACAAAATCAAATATCATAGCTACTTTGTAGCCGCTTTCGAAGACTTTTTTTCTCTTTGTCTAAGGCCTGGTTTGCCCTGCACTTTTTCGAAACGAAAATTTAACCTTTGACCCTTTTAAAAAATAAGCTCCGAAATGGAATGCCGGATTCAATCTCTTCACTTTCCGCCATGTTCAAGGATTCTGAGATGGCCATCCTCATAAATGAACCGGATGGTAAAATTTGCTTTGCTAGTCCTGCAGCTTCCAAGATGTTCAACTATAGTTTACCAGAGATGAAGAAGAAATGCCGGCATGAGCTTTTTGACTCCTTCTCGACTGCTCATCCACTCACTCAGGAAAAAAACCCTTTTTGTGAAAAGCTAGTAGGCATTAAAAAAAACGGAGAAAAATTCTTGTGCGAAATTTATTCGTCTGCAATAATCAACGAGAACCATACTTTAACCAGCACTGTAATCCTGGACAAATCAGATGCTGGCCCTGAAGAAAAAGAGGCAACCGAAAAATTAAGGCAATCTGAAAAACATTACCGTTTTCTTTTTGAAAACAATCCTCTTCCTGCATGCATCTATGATACGGAGGCTTATAAATTTCTTGAAGTAAATGATGCCGCACTTGAGTATTTTGGATATAATCGAGAAGATTTACTTAAACTTAATTTGCCAGAAATTATTCTTTCGGAAGATTTAGCCAAGTTAAAAGGTGAGATCGACAAAGCTTCATTAAGTTCAAAACCTCACACAAGCATATGGAAAATAAAAAGAAAAAACGGCGAGATCGTTTACATAGAATCCAGGTCAAACCGAATTAATTATAAAGGAAGAAATGCAAGACTTGTACTTGCGCAGGATATAACGAAAAGAGTATTAACTGAAATTGAACTGAAGATCAGCAATGAAAGATACAGACTTGCTACCAAAGCCAGTTTTGATGCCATCTGGGATGCCAATTTGCTAACTGATAAAATGTTTTTGGGCGAAGGATTTGAAACTTTATTTGGATATAGTTCGGAAAATAATAATGTGCCGGGATCAACTTGGACAGAGCATATTCATCCGGATGATAAACAAAGAGTCATTGAAGAACACAATGCGATTCTTGCCGATAAGGCAAAGAACTTTTGGAGCGATGAATATCGTTATCTGAGGGCTGATGGCTCTGTGGCACATGTTATCGACCGGGGTGTCATTATCCGTGATCAAGATGGAAAACCTCTTCGCATGGTTGGAGCTATGCAAGATAATACTGAACAAAAATATCAACGAGATATTGAATCACTTGAGCTTAGAGTATTTGAGATCAGTTCTACTCCGGGTATTCCTTTTTCTGAGGTATTAAATATTCTATTACTTGGAATCGAAGCTATACATCCTGAAATGCTCAGTTCTGTATTGCAATTAACCGATGACAATGCTATTAGGAATTTAGCTGGGCCAAGCTTACCGAAAGAATATCTGCAAATGATCGATGGAATATCGATAGGACCCAATGTAGGCTCGTGCGGTACAGCTATGTATCGAAAAGAGCCTGTGATCGTTTCAGATATTGATCATGATCCTTTGTGGGAACCATATAAGCAAATAGCTCAACATTTTAAATTGAAAGCCTGTTGGTCTGTGCCGATCATTCACAGCAATGGTTTGGTGATAGGCAGTTTTGCCATTTACTATCAACAGCCTAAATCTCCTTCAGAAAAAGAATGGAATACTATTTTACGTATCCGGAATCTTATAAGATTATTGATGGAGAATAATAATTCTTTTGAGCAGATAAAACTGACAAATGAAAGATTTGATATAGTTACAAACGCCACGCACGACCTGATCTGGGACTGGAATCTTGAGACCAATGAGTTTTATCGTGATCCGAAGGGGTTACAAAAAGTATATGGTTTTACAAACAATGAACCTATCAAGCACATCAACAATTGGCTGGGGCGAATACATCCTGAAGATTTGGAAAAAATTCAGAACATCATTTTCAACATTGTAAATGCCAGAAATGAGAACATTTTCGACGTGGAATATAGGTTCAAAAAAGAAGATGGCAATTATGCCTACATCTACGATCGAGGTTATATTTTAAGAAACGAGGACGGAAAAGCTTATCGCATGATTGGCGCGGCACAGGATATTACGGAAAGAAAAAAATTAGAAGCGGAATTATTGAATCAGCAAAAAGCCATTAGCCAAGCCACTATCAGCACTCAGGAAAAAGAAAGAACTGAGATCAGCAAGGAATTACATGATAATGTAAACCAGGTATTGACCACCACAAAACTTTATCTTGACCTTGCTATGACAAACTCCGAATTAAAAGATGAACTGATTGCAAAGAGTTCCAAAAACGTCATCAGCGCCATTAAAGAAATACGCCAACTATCACAGTCATTGATGATTCCTAGCCTGGGCGACTTGGGATTGATAGATTCCATTGAAGACCTGATAGAAAATATGAACACAACAAAAAAGATCAATGCAGTTTTTCTTCATAAAAAAATTGATGAAACTCTACTAAATGAAAATCAGAAACTCACTTTATTCCGCATCGTACAAGAAGCCTTGAATAATGTTGTAAAGCATGCAGAGGCTACTGAAACACTTGTTGAACTTTGCGAGGAAAATAATATGATCAAGCTGTTAATAAAAGATGATGGTAAAGGATTTGATCCTAATGCAGTAAAAAAAGGAGCGGGCTTGAATAATATTAGAAATCGAGTATATTTGTTGAACGGGAGTTTAACCGTAAACACCCAACTCAACAAAGGCTCCACATTAGTAGTAGAATTACCTCAACGGATTTAATTATTCTGATTTTATAACCTGGCACATGGAAAAAATCACTATTCTGATTGCAGATGATCATACTTTAGTTAGAGAAACGTGGAGTTTTATACTTAATTCCGATCCGCGATTTTATGTAGTAGCCGAATGCGGTAGTGGCGAAGAGGCTGTTGAAATGGCAAAAAACTTGCGTCCCGCTATAGTAATTATGGATATTAACTTACCCGGAATAAATGGCATTGAAGCTACTCAACTGATCAGAAAATATTCACCGGGATCAAAAATTTTAGGCGTGTCTTTACACACGCAACCTACTTATGCCCGAAAGATGATGCAAAAAGGAGCTATGGGTTATGTCACCAAAAATTCTTCTCGGGAAGAAATGTTCAAAGCCATTATGGAAGTGTATAATGGCAAAAAGTATGTTTGTGAGGAAATAAAGAACATTCTTTCGGAACAAGTAATATCCGGCGAAGACCACCAATCCGGATTGAATGCATTATCACAAAGAGAAATTGAAGTCATTTCCTTTATAAAAAAAGGCCATTCTTCTAAAGAAATTGCCGATGCATTAAACATCTCCGTCAAAACTGTTGAGGTCCATCGCTATAACATCCTCAAAAAACTAAACTTGAAAAATGCAGCAGCGTTGGTAAATTTTATTAACAATAGCCAACTAGATCTTGGATAATTCACCTAGTAATATTACTTTAGCTTTTCAGTATTTTTACTAAGGCACTATCCTTCCAAAAACCTTCCATTGTTTTCCCTAAATCATAATGAAAAAACCACTTAGGGACCAATAGTTCTTAAGCTGAGAGTCTTTGTTCGTAGAGAATAAAATTATTTTGACAAGCCACCATCCTTTAGGTTTGTGTAGGTTTATTAACCCACAAACCCTGATTGATTACCAATAGTCCCTTGCAATGGCGGTTAATTGCGGATTGAAAAAACTATCAAAATTCAACTGCTGATCATGAAATCAGAAAGTATTCGCATTGTAATCACAGACGACCACCAAATGATACGAGAAACTTGGAAACTATTGCTGGAACAGGATAAACGGTTTATTATTATTGCTCAATGTTCCAATGGCGCCGAGGCAATCAATGCCGCAAAAAATCTTTCACCTGACATTATTCTTATGGATATAAACATGCGCCCTGTAAATGGTTTTGAAGCTACTAGAAAAATTGCACAGCAGCATCCTTCAGTTAAGATTATCGGAATGTCAGTCAACAACCAACCATCTTATGCACGTAATATGCTTCAGTTAGGTGCTAAAGGATATATCACAAAAAATTCTACAAAAGAAGAAATGATGAATGCGATCATTACCGTTTATAATGGCGGAAGATATATTTGTGAAGAGATTAGAGACAAAATGAAAGATCCAGGAGACAATCAGTTCTTTTGAAAGGCGATTATAATTCCGGAAAGTAAATGGCTCGGCAACTTATAGCTGGCTTCTCTCCTTTTGGTACAATAACAATGATCCTAGTAGTTATCGTTTCTGCATTTCTAATTGCATAACCCGCCTGCGCACTCACATATCTGTATTTTGAAGTTTGAGCTTCATCATACATTTTTACCTGGGTGAACCAGGGTTTAGCGCTCAACTTTCCAGATTTAGCAGTAAGACGTTTGCCCGTAGCATTTTTACAATTGAACTCAGCTACAACAACCTGCTCCTCTGCCTTACCAAGTGTTGTTGTTCTAAATGGGATCAATTTAATACACCCGCTTTTGTTAGTTACATATAAGTTTACTTCGTAGCGTTCATAATCATCACCCTTCACTTCTTTTGATTGCTCATTGGAAATATAGAATCCATATTCAAGGCCATTATATTCGTAAGGAGTGTTTTCTTGCAGGTCAACAATTTGCTGCGATCTTGATGAAAAAACAATAAGCAGTAAAATGACAAACAAAAATATTTTTCTCATAACGGTTATTTTAGCGAATATACAATTGAGCTATCCCAGTCAAATCAGTCAATTAGTCACAGGAGTTAATAAACTTCGTTTGCGGCCAGCTACTTAATGGAAAACTTTACTCTTTTTATTGTAAAGGCAAAACCGGGTAAATTTGCGGCTCATTATCGCTGAAAATTGCAAGCCTAAAAGCTTTGTGAATAGAGTTTTTAAAGTGAAATGATTAACACTGCCTACCGACAGGGAGGCAACAGCGCTCAGTAGAATTTTAGCAGTTGGTAGATAAATTTATTTTTATAGTAATGAACTTGACAAAAAATTTTGAATATAGCCAGGCCGAAAATAAATGGTACGATCACTGGTTGGAAAAAAAATATTTCAACAGCAAGCCTGATAGTCGTGAACCTTACACCATCGTGATGCCTCCACCAAATGTTACAGGCATATTGCACATGGGGCACTGCCTGAATAATACAATACAGGATATTTTAATACGCCGGGCAAGGATGCAAGAAAAAAATGCATGTTGGGTGCCAGGCACTGATCATGCTTCTATTGCTACGGAGGCAAAAGTGGTGCAAATGCTTCGCGAAAGAGGGATTAGTAAATCAAGCCTGAGCCGGAATGAATTTTTGAAATATGCATGGGATTGGAAAGAACAATATGGTGGTATTATTTTACAGCAATTAAAAAAGCTGGGCTGCAGCCCTGATTGGGACCGTACCACCTTCACAATGGATCCTGATTATTATGATTCGGTGATCAATGTGTTCATCGATCTATACAACAAAGGCTTTATTTACCGGGGAAAGCGAATGATCAACTGGGACCCCAAAGCAAAAACTGCATTGAGCGATGAAGAGGTGATCAGGAAAGAAGTAAACAGCAAGTTGTATTTTGTCCGATATCAACTGGCAGATGAAAATGGGAAAGCTGTCCCTCTCGCCCCTTTAGGGGATGGGGGTATCACCATCGCTACCGTCCGCCCCGAAACTATCTTAGGCGATACAGCCATTGCAGTCAATCCCAATGATGATCGCTACAAACATTTACATGGAAAATTTGCATTTGTTCCTCTCATCAACCGTCGCATACCCATTATTGCGGATGAATATGTAGAGAAGGATTTTGGGACCGGTGCATTAAAGATCACACCCGCTCACGATAAGAATGATTACCAAATAGGCGAAAAACATGGACTTGAGATAATAGACATCTTGAATGATGATGGCACCATGAGTGAGGCAGCACAGTTATATATTGGTGAAGACCGTTTTGAAGCTCGAAAAAAAATTATAAAAGAACTAGAAGCCAAAGGATATTTGGAAAAAGTTGAAGACTATACGAATCAGATCGGATTTAGTGAGAGAACCGATGTTGCGATAGAAGATCGCTTGTCATTACAATGGTGGGTAGCGATGAAAAAGCTTTACAAGCCTGCATTGGAAGCGGTGATCAATGAGGAAATAAAATTTTATCCCGCCAAGTTCAAAAACCTCTATCGCAACTGGATGGAAAATATCAGGGATTGGTGCATTAGCCGCCAGCTTTGGTGGGGGCATCGAATTCCAGCGTGGTATGATGAGGAAGGCAGATTTGTAGTGGCGAAAAACGAAGAGGAGGCAAAAAAAATATTCAATGTTCAATATTCAATATCAAATGTTCAGTTAAAGCAAGACGAAGATGTGCTCGACACTTGGTTTTCTTCCTGGCTATGGCCATTTCAGGTTTTTAACGGTTATAGCAATCCCGGCAATCAAGATATAAAATACTACTACCCTACCAATACGTTAGTTACAGCGCCGGAAATCATTTTCTTTTGGGTGGCCCGCATGATCATGGCAGGTTTTGAATACATGCATGAAAAACCATTCAGTAATGTATATTTTACAGGAATCGTTCGTGATGAGCTGGGAAGAAAAATGAGTAAGCAGCTCGGAAACTCTCCTGATCTTCTTGGCCTTATCGAAAAATATGGCGCCGATGCCGTTCGTTTTGGGATCATCATTTCTTCACCAGCAGGGAATGATCTTTTATTTGATGTAAAAGAAGAAAGTTCGCTGAAGCAAGGAAGTTTTTTTATCAATAAAATGTGGAATGCGTTGAAGCTGGTAAAGATGTGGGAGGAAAAGAAGTCAAAATCCAGCATTCAGAATTCAGAAGAAAATTTTTCGGTAAAATGGTTTGAAAGCAGATTGAATCAGGTAAAAACAGAAATCGAAGAATTATACAAAGATTTTAGGTTAAGCGAAATTCTAAAAACCATTTATTCTCTCATTTGGGATGATTTCTGCAGTTGGTATTTGGAATGGATAAAACCTGGATTCGAAGAACCTATTGATGCAGACGTTTATAATAAATCGGTTGAGTACTTTGAACAGCTCATTCAACTGCTTCATCCATTTATGCCCTTTGTTACTGAAGAGATTTATCATCAGTTGAAAGAAAGAAAAGAAGCTGATGATCTCACAGTAAAAAGAATTTCCGAATTTAAAATTCAGAATTCAGAAATTTTAAAACAGGCAGCTTTGCTAAAGGAAGTAATTACAGCCATTCGGGACGCAAGAAATAAAAATCAATTGAAACCAAGGGATCAAATCAAGCTTCATATTCAAGCCGAAAATACCTCAGACTATAAAATCATAGAAGGCATTTTACAAAAGCAGGTAAATGCTGCCTCCATTAACTATGTAAAGGCTTCGGTATCGAATAGCATCAATATAGTCGTACAGAAAGATAAATTTTTCCTTGAAACAGAAAATCAAACCGATACTGCAAATCAAAAAGAACAATTGCAAAAAGACCTTGCTTATCTGGAAGGATTTTTAGCTT
Organism: Chitinophagaceae bacterium; assembly: GCA_036005185.1. Taxonomy (GTDB): domain Bacteria; phylum Bacteroidota; class Bacteroidia; order Chitinophagales; family Chitinophagaceae; genus VBAU01. The sequence continues at coordinate 44,931 of DASYQS010000055.1, forward strand.
CTGTCGAAAAAAAACTCAGCAACGACCGATTTATACAAAATGCAAAACCTGAAGTAGTAGAAATAGAAAGAAAAAAGAAAGCCGATGCGGAAGCAAAGATCAAAGCCATTCAAGAAAGCCTGGCTGCATTAAGTTAACTATAAATTGCTGGTGGCTTAAGCCACCGGCAATTTATTATCTCGGTATCACAATCGGCACTAAAATCTCAAATACATTTTTTTGTGTTGCACCGCTCAGTTCTGTATCCAGCAAATGACTATAGCGAACACCAAAGGTGAGCGGGTATTCATTCCACCATCTTGTATCAAAATAGAGCTCTCCTCCCACACTGCGCAGATCTCTCGTTACTGTTTTATCTTTTGAATATACTCTTTCAAAATCAAAAAAAGCATTTCCACGAATACGTTGGAAATATACAATATTGGCAAAACCCCAATCAGGAAGCAGAATCGGGAAATGATAATTAGCGCCAAGTCTCCACATACGGCTCAAATAATAATCATTATACCCTCTTGCATTTACAAAACGGTTACTGAATAAAATATTGGTAGTATCGCGCTGCTGAAATGAGCCATTTAAAATGATATTATGTGTTGAAAAAAATCCTGGTAAATAAATAGAAGCGCTCCCAATAAACTGATAGCTGTCGTATAAGCTAATGGCATAACGATGATTCAAAGAAAAAGCATAGCCCAAGTGAGGATAAATATGCTGTGCTGCTTTTTGAATTGACTGGCTCCATGAAAGATAGTGATGCAAATAGCTAAAGTTTACATTCCCAAATACATTTTTATAAATGCCTTTAAAAATTTGTTGTTCAAAAACATAATTGGTGCCTATGTTCAGGTCTTTAAAGCTGCGGCCCCTGGTAAAATCAAGTGGAAGGCTCAACCCGATCCTTGCTTCCAGTTTATCAATTTGTGCAGGATTATTATTTATTGTAACGGGTTGGTTGAACGTATATTCCAGTCCTCCGTTTATATAAGGGTACCACGCGCCGTATAAAAAATTTATACCAACCCCATTTGTTTTATCGTCGCTGTTGTAATGATAAAACAATTCTGTTGTCATTGTATTCAAGATATTATCACTATAAATAGAATATGTAAAATCAGGATCTTCAAAATAAGGCCGCCAGCTATGGAAGCGAAAAAGGTGACCACCCTGCTTGTATTTTGTTACATTGAATTTTCTGTCGGGCACGTCGTTCAGCAAAATATCATGCAGCTCATTTGAATGCGCAATGGGAAATGTAGGAATCGGCGTGGTGATCTCAGCTTCGTTCACTTCAATCCATTTTGTTTCATCTATATTCATCTCCTTCAATTGATATCCTTCAGCCGTAAATCCGCTCCATACAAGTTTATTACCCCAAGCATTTATAAAATAATTTCCCAAGCTTGTTTCAGAAACCTTGAAAACTTTCTTATCGCTTAACCGCAACGCATACAATTCATCATTTCCTGAAAACGAGGCGGTGAAATAAATAACCCCATTATTTACACAAGGATATCCCAGCACTCCGTACGAGGGAATTGTTAATCGCTCTATGCTTCCTATCCTAATATTAGCGATCGCAAGGGCCATGCGTCCATCATTCAACCGGACTGCAGTAACCAATAAACTATCATCAATAAATTTTGGATCTGTAAACAAGCTGATCTCTACAGAATGTAGTTGCTGAATCAGATTACCATTATTTGCATCCAGAATATGGATCTGACTCTTCCCACCCGGCAGCACTTGCACAGCAGCAATTTTACTTCCGTCAGGCGAAATATCCGGCGTAAAATATTTTGTTTTGTGTGCAAGAGTTCGCTCCTCACGGCTATGCAGATCCAAAATTTTTATCACGCCGTAATCTTTCCAACCCCAACGGGCATTCGGCTCGTATGCCGCATACACGATTTTTCCGTTGCGATAACTGTACTGATCTTCTATTGAAATATCCTTTGTTCGCAACCGGTGTTCGCCTGCTTTATCCCTTACATAAAATGCCGCCCTCTGGCGGTAGCTGCTTTTTAAATACAGCAACGAATCGTCTCCAAGCTGGTAAGGGAAAAAATAATTGGTTACAAACTTTTCATTCAGAGAGGTAATGTCTTGAATGCCTCCCCTCTCCACAACTGGAAAGGGGTTGGGGGTGAGGCCAGCTTCATCGCTTCGATTGATCGTCCCTTGCGACGCAATCCCTGCCTTGCCGGCAGGCAGGCTTTCATCACCTACAACTCCATTCAGTTTTTCTTTTCCTGCTGCTTGAGAAGGCGTTAGGGAGCGGTTTTTGTAATAATCAAAAGCCTCTTTCCTAAACGTTTTATAATTAACTCCTGAATATCTTTTTATTGCCTTTTGAAACGGATAAAATAATCCTCTAAAAGCGCTGGCATCCCTGGTAACCTTGCTCCAGAAATCCAATCCATATTTTTCCCTACCATAATTCACAAGCAAATAGCCCAGCGGATAATGAGTTGGAATATAATCCTTCAACGATCCATTGCGTAATTTCATCCATGAGTAATTTTTATTTCGCTGCCACAGACTTTTATATTCATTCAGAAAAAAAGGAAGCCGGCCTCTGCCCTGGTTGGTAGTAACCGTTTCATTATATACTGCATCGCCTTCATAAAACCAGCCCGGCACTACTGCATTTACTGCCACTAGTAATCCTTCCTCGCCAAATAAATAATAAGCAGCATTGCTGAGGCCATGGCGAAAATTATTGAACTGTTGCACGTGTCTGAACTCGTGCACCGCCAATGCCTCCGGCCAATTGGTGCTGCCTATGACAAAATTGTTAAGGGATGGCGTTAAAAAATATTCACTGCGAAAAGGGGCAAGCGATACATAGCCGTTGGAAATGGTTGTTTGCGTTTGCAAAACAATATTTACTTTATGCATTTGGCCACCCAGCGGTGCGGGATTATTCTTTGCCAGCCAATGAACAATGTTTGATATTCTTTCTGCGGTTGAATCCATTCCGTCCGGAAAAATGATGCGGGTTGTATCTGTATTGATCTGTTTCCAATGAATAGATGGCGGGTTGCCGCCGAATTGCTGACTGAGTAAGAGACAAGGTACAAGGTACAAGGTACAAGCAACAAGAAGTTTTTGGATCATTAGTTGGAATTGATTGAATAAATTTAAGCGTAAATAGCTGAGCATGCACACCATTACCTTAAAACTACGAGAGCACAAGGGCAAAGAAAGAATATTTGCCGAATTTTCCTATGACAAAAAAATAAACGAGGCCATAAAACAAGTAGCGGCTGTAAAGTGGAGCCAGACTAATAAACAATGGCATTTGCCTGCCGATAAAGAATCGGTGAATGCGCTTCAGCGGAAAATTGATTCAATAGCGGTACTGGATATTTCTATATTAAAACGACAACTGGAAGACAAAAAGAAGGGGAAATCGGTGGTTCTTTATACAACATCGGCGTCATCCACAACAAAAAAAATAAGTCCCGTAAATACTCATGTTATTGCCGCCATGCAGGAGCAATTAAAGCTCAAAGCGTATAGCGCCTCCACCATAAAAACTTACCGGAATGAAATGTCTCAATTGCTACAAGCGCTCGGCAATATTCCTGCGGATGAATTAAATCCGGAGCATCTAAGGCGGTACTTGGTTTATTGTTATGAAAAGTTGCAGTTAAAAGAAAATACGCTACACAGTCGCATTAACGCTATCAAGTTTTATTATGAGCAAGTGCTGAGACGGGAAAGATTTTTTTGGAAAATACCACGACCCAAGAAACCGTTAACGATTCCAAAGGTTTTAAATGAGGAAGAATTAGGCCGTTTGTTTAAAGCGCTCAAAAATCTTAAGCACAAGGCGATGCTTTTTACCGCATATAGTGCCGGTTTGAGGGTAAGTGAATTGGCGAGGCTACGGTTGAGAGATATTGACAGTGTGCGGATGCAAATTTTTGTTGAAAAAAGTAAAGGAAAGAAAGACAGGTATGTAAAACTTAGTCCCATTCTTCTTGACATTTTAAGAAACTATTTAAGGAAGTATAAACCGAAACCACAAGAATATTTATTTGAATCAAAACTAACCATGACCGCTTACCCGGTACGTACCATTCAAAAAATATTTGAGGATGCCAAGTCGATGGCGGGAATTAGAAAGAGCGTTGGAATTCATTCGTTGCGGCATAGTTTTGCCACTCATTTGCTTGAAAAAGGAACCGATATCAGGTATATTAAAGAAATTCTCGGTCATTTCGATATTAGAACTACCGAGCGTTATTTGCATGTTAGCCGCAAAGAGCTCGTCAATATCGAGAGTCCGTTAGACGATCTATGGAGAAGGGGTAAAATTGACGGTATCGGTCATTGACGCCCCGACAATATGTGTTCGGTAGGACTAAAGGTTTAATTTTCAATATCAATTCTTATAAAACTTTCCGGATAACGGCATACATTTACGTGTTGGCTGCTATACTTGAGTTATTTGTGACAGAATATCATATTTATATGAAAAGAAAATCAAGTCATCTTGTTTCCCTGTCATTAAGTGCCTTATTTACCATTCAAGTATGCTCTCAATCACTGCCCGATTCAGTAATCACAAAAGTCGATACCCTTTTTAACGAATGGAACAATGCAAACAGTCCTGGCTGTTCTGTTGGAATTGTGCTTGGTGATTCTCTTGTATATGCAAAAGGTTTCGGAATGGCAAATCTAGAACACGGAACACGAAACAGTCCGCGGTCTATTTTTTATATGTGCTCTGTTTCAAAACAATTTGTTGGATATTCTATCATATTACTTGCACGACAGAAAATAATAAATCTCGACGAGGATATTCATAGCTACTTGCCATGGGTTCCTGATTTTCACAAAAAAATCACAGTCAAAAATCTGCTAAATCATACCAGTGGAATTCGGGATGCAGAAGAGATGGCTCCGGTATCTGGGCTTGGAGATGATGGACTGATCAGCCATGAGCTTGCCTTAAATATTCTAAAAAGACAACGCACATTAAATTTCAATCCAGGAGAAAAGTTTTCTTATTCTAATTCTAATTACATTTTGCTCGCTGAGATTGTGAAACAGGTTTCCGGAAAAACGTTAAGAGCATTTGCTGACTCTGCTATCTTTAAGCCGCTTGGAATGACCAATTCTTTTTTCAATGATAACAATAATCAGTTGATAAAAAACAGAGCGGAGTCCTATTCAACAACAGACAACATAGACTATCAGAACAGTTTTAAAAATGTAACCACCTTAGGCGCCGGCGGTTTATACTGTAATGTAATCGACATGTCAAAATGGATAATGAATTTTTACAAGCCAAAAGCAGGTGACTCAAAAGATATTGAACAACTGGCGATGAAAGGCGAACTGGGCAACGGGAAAAAAATTCAATATGCGTCCGGGATCATTGTAGACGAATATAAAGGATCACGGCGATTTTCACACAGTGGTGGCCTTGCTGGATATTGCATTGATGTCTCAGTTTTTCCTAATCTAAAAATAGGTTTTATCGTTTTTAGTAATCAGGGAGATTTTTTTAGTGCTTTTAATAAAATAAATCAACTCGCCGATCTTTTTATTACACGTTCTCCATCGGTCGCAAAAAACTCAGATGTCCTTTTCACAGATCGACAGGACATCACGAGATACACGGGTGACTATCTTTCAGATGACGGCCTGCAATTGAGTTTCCGAACAGAGAACGACCAACTTTCTACAAATGTGTATGGATTTCCCTTTCGTTTGTCCAGGACGGACAGTTCCTCATTTTTTGCGGACCCCGACCTGAAATTTTCTTTTCAAACAGACTCTCGCGGAAATAAATTTGTACTGGCCACTTTTTTTAAAGATGAGAATCATTTACTGAAAAAATACAACATCGACTCTGCGTATTCGATTAAAGAAATCCATGATTATATAGGCACTTATTATTGTCCCGAGTTGAACTGCAGCTATGAAATTATTTTGAAAAACCACGACCTTTTTCTTACCAGTAATAAATACAACGACACTAAACTGACGATTGTTGACAAGGATCATTTACTTAATGATTACTGGTGGATGAGGCATTTGATGGTTCTGCGAAATAAAAAAAATCAAGTCATAGGATTTGAAATTAACAGCGAAAGAGTGATGCATCTGAGATTTGATAAAATCAAGTAAATCGGCGTACAGCAGCCAACATTG
>DASYQS010000056.1:0-8044 GCA_036005185.1 Chitinophagaceae bacterium
GGCATAAAAAGCCGAGGAGGAAAAAAAATTTTTTCATCAGCATGTAGTTTTTAGTTTCAAGAATGAAAAATCAAGTCTAAGGCAGTAATATCAACAAACATGCTTCATACTACCAATGGCTTATTTACTGAAACATGAATAATAATAAGTAGAACAGTGTTATTTAAAACTTGAAAACTGCACAAAAGAATTCAGGAGTGGCGGATTTAAGATTATAATAAATAATAAAGTTTTTTGTTATGCTCTATTTTTTAGAAGGATAATAAACAATCTTTTGAATGTCTAAATCGGTTTGCAGATTGTTCATTTGGCGCAATACCCAACCAGATCTAATTGAAACATATCTTGATAATGGCTTTACTGAATAACGTCGCGGGTTAGGTAAACAAGCAGCGATCATTGCCGCTTGCTGCTTAGATAAATTATTGGCGCTTCGATTAAAATATTTTTGTGCGGCTTTTTCAATACCAAAAATTCCGTCACCCATTTCTGCAACATTCATATACACTTCAAGAATTCTTTTTTTACCCCAAATTTTTTCAATCATAAATGTGAAATATACCTCGAGCCCTTTTCGTATCCAGCTTCGGCCTTGCCACAAAAAAACATTTTTGGCTGTTTGCTGACTGATGGTGCTGGCGCCATGTAGTGATTTGCTTTTTCGGTTATGCTTCATTGCCTTTTCGATAGATTTAAAATCAAATCCGTTATGATCGGGAAATAATTGGTCTTCTGAAGCGATAACAGCCAGCCTTGCGTTAGAACAAATGTTTTTCCGGCTTACATAATCTCGTTTTAAGCCATGACCGCTCAGCCAACTCGAAAGTTGTGTAATTGTAATTGGAGGGTCGATCCATTTCAATAAAATAATATAAACAATTTGAGCAATGAAAAGAATAATGAAAGTTCTTTTAATATATTTCCATGCTCTTGGAAAAAATCCTTGTGTCTCCATTCGGTTAAAATAATTAGTTCAATTTATCTGCATAAGCCAACAAACCCCAAATCAGAGCAAAACCAAAACCGATAAGGATTACTCCATTTACTCGATTAATGATATGAATATTATGAGGCGTTAATTTTTTTCTGATTTTGCCGGCTAGCATTACTTTGGCAATATCTGCAGAAAAAACTATTCCCAGGCATGCAACAAAAAGTGCCAGCTTTTGCTCAAGGGTATGGTTGATGAATGTTGTGGAAGCTGTTAACCAAAAAATAAAAACAGCAGGATTCAGCGTATTCATTAGGTAACCTGACAATGCAATTCTTATGTAGTCTCTTTTACGAAACTTAATAAAAACTTGTTGCCCCTCCTCATTCACTTTTATTTTTTTAAAGAACAAAAAAAAGATACCCACTGAAACAAGAAAAATGCTTCCAGCGATACCAATTTCCTTTTTATAACTGCTGAGAGCGCTAAATAATGCAGAAAAAAGATTGCTTACTAAGACCATGGTAACATCACTGGCGGATACTCCGATAATAAAAGCCAACCCGCCCGTATGCCCGTTATTAAGACTTTGCTTGATGATCGAGAACATTACAGGCCCGACTGAAATGCTCAATAGTAACCCTAATGTAATTCCTTTCAATAATGCCTCAATCATGCCTAAAAATAAAAAACCTCTTTCAAGAAAATTTGAAAGAGACTAACAAAAAGTAATTTTATTTATACCATTACATTTGCCAGAAATTTATTCCAGTCTTCGAGCATTTTTCCTTTCAGCACTCTGGGAAATTTATGCTGGCTTCCGAGCTTTCCTTTTTGCGCCATAAACTGCATAAACCTTTCTTCAGGCAATACTTCAATAAACACTTCTTTTAAAGCACTTGTTCTTTCTACTGCATAATCGTCATTTAATGTACAGATCTTTTCATCAATTCTCCTTATTAATTCATTCGCATCTACATCATCATTACATGCCACATACCATTTATGTGCAAAAAGATTTTTATAAGGAAACCCAACTACTGTAAATTCCGGTATGCTAATATTCATTTCATCACTCACCAGTTCAACAGCCTTAGTCATATTTTCTACACTAAGATGTTCACCTACTAAGCTCAAAAAATGTCTTGTTCTTCCTGTAATTACAACTTCAGCTCTTTCTTTATCAACAAACCTGATAGTATCACCCAGCAAATAACGCCAGGCGCCGGAGTTAGTACTAATAAGCAAAGCATAATCTTTATTCTCTTCTACCTCGTGGATCATTAATGCTTTCGGATCTTCATTCATTTTTCCATCAGCATCAAAATTATTATTATCGAAGGGCACAAACTCCATGTAAATATTATTATTCAATATCAGTCTCATTCCCTTCGCATTTTCCCGATCTTTATAACCAATAAATCCTTCGCTGGATAAATAATTCTCGATGTAAACGATCGGTTTGCCTAATAATTTTTCAAACCCCTTTTTATAAGGTTCAAATGCAACGCCGCCATGTACAAAAAATCCGAAGTTGGGCCATATTTCATGGATGTTGTTTACACCATAATGTTCTATTACCATTTCCATACACATTTGGCACCAGGCAGGCACACCAACTATATAGCCAATATCCCATTCTTTAGCATGCTCAACAATCTCATTCAATTTTTGGCTCCAATCCTTTATTGCTGCAATGCGACCACCAGGTTTATAGAAGCTTTGAAACCAAAAAGGTCTTTTTTTAGCTAATATTCCACTAAGATCGCCAGCATACCAACCAGCCTTTCCTTTCTGAAGATCGGTAGCACCTCCAATCATTAAAAATCCTTTTGTCATGGCCCCCCGAGGCAGTTTTTCATAACTAAACAAACTAATAAGCTGTCTTAAATAGTTGATCGTATTGCTCCGGAGCATATCTCTTGTTATAGGTATATACTTGCTGGCCGCTTCAGAAGTGCCAGAGCTTAATGCATAGTATTTTATTTTGCCAGGCCATGTTACGTCAGGTACGCCATCAAGCGTTTTTCTCCACCAACGATCATAAATTTTATTGTAATCATGTACGGGTACCAATTCCTGAAAAGTTTGACGAATATTATTACTGAATAAAATTTCATCGAATAAATAGCGCTGACCAAATTCAGTGAAACGAGCTTTTCTAAGTAATTTTTTCAGAACGCGGAGTTGTTGTCTTTGCGGGTCATTTTGGGGTATTCGTAAAGCCGTAGCTATTGCTTTGGGTAGTTTTATATCAATAATAGTAGCCATGCCTTAATGTCTTATATTAAAGTTAAGCAATTCGTGTGCAAAGGTTTGCGAATATAAGATAGCTAAACATCGCAAACGATTTTTATTTCATTCAAATGATATAGTGAATCTACTCTATTCAAAGAGCTAATACGTGGCCCAAATTTGGTTTAAAACTAATTATGAGCAAGGGAAAATTTCATATTGGTACCTCGGGATGGAGCTATAAAGACTGGATCGGAACTTTCTATCCAAAAAATTTAAAACCTGTTGACTGGCTATCATATTATGCAAAAACATTCGATTGTACTGAGATCAACAGCAGCTTTTATCGCTTGCCTCAAAAACAAACGGTATTTAATTGGATAAATAAAGTACCAAAGGAATTTTTGTTTTGCCCAAAAATGAGCCGGTATCTCACACATATTAAAAGATTGAAAGAGCCGGAGGAACCGTTAAACAGATTCTTTGAAATATTTGAACCCATGCAAAAGCAAATGGGTCCGGTTTTAATTCAATTACCCAAATTAGTTCCATTTGACTATGATATTGCCGAGCATTTTTATCTACTATTAAACCGAAAGTATTCTTCGTACGAATTTGCGATGGAAGTACGGCATCCCTCATGGATGACAGAAGATAGTTATGGATTGATGGCAAAATATAATATTGCTTTCGTCATTTCTCATTCAGGTAATCATTTTCCTTATGCGGAAGTAATCACAGCGAAAAATATTTATTTCCGCTTTCATGGACCTGGGTCTTTATACAATACAAAATATGATGACATTACTTTAAAAAAATATTCTACTCTTTTTAAAAAATGGTCGAAAGAGAGCCATGAATTATGGATCTTCTTTAATAATGACTGGTTTGGTTATGGAATTGATAATGCGCTCATGTTGAGAAAATTTCTTGGAAGGCTATACAGCAGGTTCCTGCTGACTTAAGCAATGAAAACTTCCAAGCCCCCAAATGATCTCTGTAGAATCAATACCAACAACTTTTCTTCCGGGAAAACATTGTTGGATGATATCAAGAGCTTTATCATCTTTACTGCATCGATAGGTAGGAACAATTACAGCATGATTAGAAATATAAAAATTTGCATAAGAGGCAGGCAATCGCTGGTCTTCATAAATAACTTCTTCTGGCATCGGCAGCTCAACAATATTTAATTGCTTTCCATTCAGCAAGCGCATTTGCTTAAGATCTTTTAAATTTTTTTGAAGCAGTTTATAATTTTCATCTGCTTTATTCTCTTCTACAACGGCCACTACTGTGTCTTCGTTTACAAACCGAACCGTATCATCAATATGGCCATCAGTATCATCCCCAACAATTCCTTCACAAACCCATAATATTTGATCAACACCATAATAATTATGCAAGTAGTATTCTATTTGATCTTGCATAAGGTGAGGATTTCTGTTTTCATTCAATAAACAAACCGTTGAAGTGATGACTGTTCCTTTGCCATTGAAATCAACGGATCCGCCTTCCATAATTATACCTGGATAGAAAACAGGGACCTGATAATGTTTAGCGACTAAAGTGGGGATTATATCGTCAAGATCAAAAGGAGGATATTTATTTCCCCATGCATTGTAATTCCAGTCAACAATTATTTTTTTCTGTTCTGTGTTTGGATTTATCAAAAATGCGGGTCCATGGTCGCGGCACCAGGCATCATTTGTTGGGTGAAAATAGAAATCTACCTTGCCTAAATCTACTTGTGCTGTTTGTAAATGATCAATCGCGGAGTTTTTCATTGACTCATTATTTACGTTAATGCAAACTTTCTCACTTAACGTAAGCTCCTTTATAAACCGGCAATAATATGGATAGATAGTATGTATTTTTCCTGGCCAGCTTGCTTCTTTGTGTGGCCAGCTAAGCCAAGTAGCTATATGCGGTTCAAATTCAGCAGGAAAATAATAACCCAACTGTTTGGGAGTTAGCTCATGGTTCATGGCTATCGTTCATATTTTTTAAATGCTTGTAATATTTACCATGATCCATGAACTATGAACCATGAACTTCTTCATCAATAAACCTGCTTGTTATAGGCTGATAAGAATCTATCCGCCGATCGCGAAGGAACGGCCAGTGCGTACGATAACTGTCCGTTTTTTCCGTATCAATTTCTAAAACGGCTACTTCTTCTTTATCATGTGATGCTTGATAAAGTATGGTTCCAAAAGGATTGGATATAAAAGAACCACCCCAGAATTTCATAGCGCCGTTTTGCTCAAGTCCTATACGATTTACACTTACCACATGAACTCCATTTGCAACAGCATGGCTGCGCTGAATAGTTTGCCATGCATTATATTGTTCTGTATTGGTAGCTTCATTTTGTGAGGTGGCCCAGCCAATCGCCGTTGGATAAAATAAAATTTCTGCGCCCTTTAAGGAGGTAATCCGAGCAGCTTCGGGGTACCACTGATCCCAGCAGATCAGAACGCCGATATTGGCAAACTTCGTTTTGAAAACTTTATAGCCAAGATCGCCAGGAGTAAAATAGAATTTTTCATAGTATGAAGGATCGTCAGGAATGTGCATTTTACGATACTTGCCAATATAACTTCCATCCGCATCAATAACAGCCGTGGTGTTATGATAAATACCTTGTGTTCTTTTTTCAAATAAAGAAGCGATAATCACAACTTTATTTTCCTTAGCGACTTTGGCTAAAGCTTCCGAAGACGGACCAGGAACAGGTTCGGCCAATTTGAAATTGTCATAGTTTTCTTCATCGCAGAAATATAAAGAAGTAAACAATTCTTGCAGGCAAACTATTTGTGCCCCCTTTACTGCAGCTTCCCTTATTCTGTCAATGGCTTTTTGCAGGTTTTCTTCTTTATCCGCCGTGCAGCTCATTTGCACCAATCCAATTTTTATTTTTCCCATGGTTACTTATTGGGTGCAAAAATATTCTTTATTATGGGCAAATCCTGTTAAACATTTTTACAATAAAAAACCACCTCTAATTAAAGAGATGGTTAATTATTATATTAGAAGCTTAGCTTTTTTTGGGCTCGAGCAGTTTAAAGAACTGATCCAGTTGAGGTAAAATTACAATTCTTGTTCTGCGATTGGCGGCACGGCTATCTGCATCATTATTAGTAGTAAGAGGCTTATACTCTCCTCGCCCGGCTGCAGCCATCTTAGCAGGATCAAGACCATATTCATTTTGAAGAATGCGAATAACAGCTGTGGCTCTTTTAACGCTCAAGTCCCAGTTGTCAAGCAGCACACCACCATGATATGGAACATTATCAGTATGGCCTTCTACCATAAATTCAATATCAGGCTGATTTTTTAAAACCTGTGCCACCTTGCCTAATACTTGTTTTGCATTTTTGGTCACTTCATAACGGCCGCTTGTAAACAAAAGTTTGTCCGAAATATCGATATACACTACTCCTTTATCAACCTTTATATTAATATCCTGATCATCCAAATTGCCAACGGCCCCTTTCAAGTTCATCACTAAAGCCATATTAAGGGAATCTTTGCGGGCTAATGCCGATTGCAGGTCTTTAATATAAACATCTTTCGCTCCTATATTGTCTAAAGATTTTTTTATGCTTTCTGCCTGTGAAGAAGAAAGCACAGATAGGTCCTGCAATTGTCTCAATACAGTAGTATTGTTTTCTTTTAAAAAATCAATTTGCTTATTCAGATCAGCAATTCGATTATTGAGACTGGCATTTTGACTTTGTAAATCATCCCTTTCCCGGGTTAAGTTATTTTTATCAGTATTACAATTGGCAAGATCACCTTGCACACCTGTAAGTTTTACATTGAGCTCATCATACTTGGCTTGTGATTCTTTGTATTTTTTTGAACTGACGCAGGAAAATAAAATGAGAGAAATGCTCAATAAAAAAATAGTTGGTTTCATAATAGAAGATTTTGGCAGTTAAAGATCAAATATGCAGATTTCAATTGAGTAATTTACCAAAATCTTGTTAATCATCTTTAATCTTATCTGATTGCCAAAAACCTCTACAGCCATCACAAACTCAAACGCTAGTTTATCTGCCAGCTTTGGGATCTCCAAGATCCTGACCCTGGCTTTTCCTTTTCATAGCAAAAATGATAAACAGTATTACTACAACAATGGCAATTAAAGCTACAATCGGTAACATAATTGTTATTTGTTTTAGCTAATTCAAATAGCATTCCACACAAACAATTCGATTTTATTTTTTTTAATTAACATTTGTGCTTTTATACAGCGTTTATATTTGCCATACATAATTACCGGGTTCTATATTCATGCCTTCACGAAAAAAAAGACGTTTCATACGCTTTATTCTTTTTATTGTTTTGACTGCTTTTCTGGCTTTCGCAGCTTACATCGGTTATCAATGGTGGTTGTATGGAAGAGCAAAATTTGTTCGATATCCGGAATTTGGTATTGCCATTCCGGATGAATATCCTATTCATGGCATTGATGTTTCAAAATATCAGCAAGTAATTGCATGGGATGAAGTAAAGGCAATGCAGGTAAAAAAAATTAAGCTGGGCTTTGCTTTCATAAAGGCCACCGAAGGTATTGGTAATACTGACCCCCAGTTTAGGAGAAATTGGAAACGAACGAAAGATGCTGGAATAATCAGAGGAGCCTATCATTTTTTCTTAGCTACTAAGGATGGGAGAGCACAAGCAGAAAATTTTATTAAAGCAGTTCATTTAAAAACAGGGGACCTTCCTCCCGTACTTGATATTGAACAAACTTATGGTGTTTCAAAGAATGTAATAAAAAACGAAGTGAGAGAATGGTTGAACATTGTAGAAACGAACTACAACGTGAAGCCAATTATTTATACCAATATTGACTTTTACAAACAA
>DASYQS010000057.1:0-144771 GCA_036005185.1 Chitinophagaceae bacterium
TATCATATTGCCGAAGCGGGAGCCAATCCAATCACACAGCTTGCATTCACGCTAGCCAATGGATTTACCTATGTTGAATATTATCTCAGCCGCGGAATGAACATTGACGATTTTGCACCCAATCTTTCTTTTTTCTTCAGCAATGGTATGGATGCTGAATACAGTGTGATCGGCAGAGTGGCACGAAGAATTTGGGCCAAGGCTATGAAATATAAGTACAAGGCCAACAAGCGCAGCCAGATGCTGAAATATCATATTCAAACTTCGGGTCGCAGCTTGCACGCTCAGGAAATTGATTTCAATGACATACGCACAACGCTGCAAGCCCTGTACGCTATTTATGATAATTGCAACTCTCTTCACACGAATGCATACGATGAGGCGATCACTACGCCAACCGAAGAAAGTGTAAGAAGAGCTATGGCGATACAGCTAATCATTAATCGTGAGCTAGGCTCGGCCAAAACAGAAAATTTTATACAAGGAAGTTTTGCCATTGAAGAATTAACTGACTTGGTGGAAGAAGCTGTGATGACCGAGTTTGACCGAATAACAGAACGAGGTGGTGTGTTAGGCGCTATGGAAAGAATGTATCAGCGAAATAAGATACAGGAAGAAAGTCTTTATTACGAGCATCTCAAACACACCGGCGAATTGCCCATCGTTGGTGTGAATACTTTCCTGAATAAAAAAGGAAGCCCTACCATTGTTCCCAATGAGGTGATACGAAGCACCAAAGAAGAAAAAGAACAACAGATCGACAACCTTCAGGCATTTTGGAAAAGGAATGAAGCTAAAGCTGAGGTTGAGCTAAAGAAGCTGAAAGATGTTGCCATCAACAACGGCAATCTGTTTGCGCAATTAATGGAGACGGTAAAATATTGTTCACTCGGGCAAATTACTCATGCACTGTATGAAGTAGGCGGGCAGTATAGAAGGAATATGTAAGGTTTGTTAACCATCTGCATTAATATTATTAAACTTTCGTTGCATCGCACTCTTGTACGTTCGGAAATTCTACTGAGCTTTTCTTTATATTGCAGCAAACAAACGATATGAAGCGTAAGCTAATGATCCCGGACAGCCGGCCACTTGCTGATTTTTTGCCTACTCTTACTATTAAAGCCAAAGACTTTGCTACCGAATTGACCAGCCATAATGTAATAGCCAAAGACCTGAAAGGTGAACAGCAAATTACAACTGAGCATGTAGAGAATAATATAGCAGTACGTAAAATGCTTATTGAAAGAGGCGTAAAGCCTGAAGCTTTACCTGCTGCCGAAGATGTTAAAAAAGTTCAACGAAAATTGGAAGGCGAGGAAAAGAAGATTCTGAAACAGATTAAGTGGAAGAAAAAATAAGGAATCATAAATAAAATCCACAACTGTACAAGAATGCGACGCAACGGTAGACAAATAGAATTACTATCGCTGGCTACAGAATAATCTCATTTCAAATTCGCACCCTGCTCAATCCAGCAACGAATAGCATCTCTTTCTTCCGGCGTCATGCCGGTTTTATTATTCTGGGGCATTGTTTTGGTGATCACTACCCGTTGCATAATCTTGTCTTTGAGCTTTACGATATCGTTGGGTGTATCATACATCACACCGTTGGGCGGGGCTTTGTAAACGTCATCGGTAGGTTTGGAAGAATGGCAGCTGAGGCAGCGCTGTTGGATAATGGCATTGACTTCGGTGAAAGAAATATTGCTTTTGCAAGTGCCGGGTTTTTGAGGAGCAGAAATAAATGCAGCCGCCAATAAAATGATCACCGACACCGGCAGCACCCAAACCGAAAGCTGCCCTCTCTCCCGCAGGTTGAGCCAATGCTTCACTCCTGCACTTCCGAGAGTAATGATGGCAAGAATGAGCCAGCCATATTTATTTCCAAATGTGCTGGGAAAATGATTGCTGACCATGACAAACAACACAGGCAACGTAAAATAATTATTGTGCAATGATCGCAGACCGGCATGTTTTCCTAATTCAGGATTGAGCGGTTTATTTTCCTTGGCCGCCTTGACCATTGCCTTTTGCGAGGGAATGATGATGAAAAAAACATTCGCCGCCATAAGGGTGCCGATCATTGCTCCGAAATGTATGTAAGCCGCGCGACTGTTGAATACATGAGCATAGAAATAGGCAAACCCGGATGCAATGATAAAACCGATGATAGCGAAGAGGGGTCCATTTTTCACCAGCGGTGTTTTGCATAGAAAATGATAAATGATCCACGCAACAATGAATGACCCAATGCCAATACTGATGGCTTGAAAGGATGTAAGATCGAGAACAGTTTTATCAACCAGCACGGCCTGCGCATTGAAATAATAAACAATGAACAGCAGCGCAAAGCCGGAAAGCCAGGTGAAATAAGCTTCATACTTGAACCAATGGAGATGCTTCGGAATTTGTTTGGGTGCAATCTTATATTTCTCTAAATAATAAAACCCGCCGCCATGAATAGCCCAAAGGTTTCCTGCCAGTTCATCCCGGATATTCTCTGTGCGGTTGAGTGCATTTTCCAAAAAAACAAAATAAAATGATGCGCCGATCCAGGCAATGCCGAAGGTAATGTGCATGACTCTTACCGCAATGTTCATCCACTCCATCATGTGCGCTTCATAAACCGATCCTTTGAACAACAGGTAAATACAAACCAACAAGGCGACGATCAACAGAATGATAACCGCATAAGTATAGTTCTGGAAATTGGAGATCTTTTCTGAATAGTGATCAGCCTTGTCGCCATAGTCCTCTTTTGCTTTTAGCATAGAACGAAAACGATAAGTGAGCCAGACGCATAATGCAAGCAGGAAACAAAGCAGGATGATGGCAATGATGGGCATCATAATTAATAGACAATGTAAAAATTTATTGGGAGAAAATTGAGAGACTACAATTTTAAGGCTCTTGTCATTTCGAGCCGATGAACTTCAGAAGTTTCCAACAGCAAACCACAAGGCGAGAAATCTCAGAGTGCAAGCAGTTTGAGATTTCTCGCCTACTAATTATACGCCTTGCAGGCTTACTGATCTTACCGGCTCGAAATGACAAGATCGCAAGAGGATTGTCTTATTTTTAATGACTGATGTTCGATACTGTGATACATAGCAATTCTGTTCTGACACCAACGGGTATTGTCAATGCCACCGTGATCATAAAAAACGGGTTAATAGCAGATGTTGTGCAAGGAAAATTGAAAAACGCGATTGATGTCGGTGATAAAGTTCTGATGCTTGGCATAGTTGATCCGCATGTACACATCAATGAGCCTGGCAGAACTGACTGGGAAGGATTTGATACCGCCACGAAATCAGCTATTGCCGGAGGTATTACAACTTTAGTCGATATGCCTCTGAACTCTTCACCTGTTACTACAACTGTAAAAGCATTTGAAGAAAAACTAGCCGCATGCTTCGACAAGCTCAGCATGACAAGCAAACTCCATAGCAACTGCGGATTTTGGGGAGGCATCATTCCCGGCAATGAAAATGAAATTGAACCGCTGATTGAAAAAGGTGTTTTGGGGTTCAAAGCCTTTCTAGTCCATTCAGGAATTGATGAATTTCCAAGTGTCACTGAAGACGATTTAAGAAAGGCAATGCCGATCATTGCAAAATATAAGTTGCCATTGTTGGTCCATTGTGAAGTAATCAAGAATTCAGAAGTCAGAATACAGAATACAGAATCAACAAAATCCTATCAAGCTTATTTGAATTCACGTCCCCGCAAATGGGAGGATGACGCTATTGCCCTCATGATTAAATTATGCGAGAAATACAATTGCAGCGTTCATATTGTGCATTTATCTTCCTCAAATTCGATTGAGCAAATTAAGGGCGCAAAAGAAAAAGGCTTGCCATTAACCGTTGAAACGGCACAGCACTATCTGTATTTGAATGCAGAAAACATTCCTGATGGTCAAACCCAATTCAAATGTGCTCCGCCAATTCGTGAAAAAGAAAATAATGAAAAGCTTTGGCAGGCATTGAAGGAAGGCATCATTGATTTTGTAGCTACTGATCATTCACCCGCTCCTCCAGCCATGAAGGAACTGCAAAGTGGTGACTTCATGAAAGCTTGGGGCGGCATTGCTTCTTTGCAATTTGCTTTGCCCGTTTTGTGGACAGCTGCGAGAAAAAAGAATTGTTCAATTGTTGATATTGCTAAATGGTTAAGTGAAAATTCTTCAAAGTTGCCGGGAATGCAAAATGCAAAAGGTAGAATTCAAAAAGGGTTTGATGCAGATTTTGTTATTTGGAACTCAGAGAAAAAATTTGTAGTGACGGAGAACATCATTCATCATAAACACAAGGTCACTCCCTATTTAAATGAAGAATTGTATGGAAGGGTAGAACAAACTTATTTAAAAGGAGAAAAAGTTTTTGAGAGTGGTAAATTTTTAAAACTCAATCAGGGACAAATCATTTTACATTAGCAGCATGAATGAATACCAATACAGGGCAACAAAAATTCTGGAAAAAATAAATGAACTGGCTTCCATCAGCGAAGATGAACATTGTATTACCCGGAGATTTGGTTCAGAAAAATTTATGGAGGGGGCGAATAAAGTTATGCAATGGATGAAAGAAGCTGGTCTGCAGGCTAGAATTGATAATATTGGTAACGTGAGAGGAAAACTTCTGTGCGACGATACGGCTGCTAAAACCCTGGTGTTAGCATCTCACATCGATACGGTGATCAATGCAGGTAAATTTGACGGTCCGCTTGGCGTGATTATGGGCCTTGATTTGATCGATCATTTGATACAATCAAAAACAAAAATCCCTTTCCATATCGAGTTGATTGCTTTCAGCGATGAAGAAGGCGTGAGATTCCATACTACCTATCTCGGAAGCAAAATAGTGGCAGGCAATTTTGATAAAACTTTATTGGATAAAAAAGATTTAGAGGGCATTACTCTTCAAGAGGCTATTGAAAAAATCGGAGGAGATCCAAATCAACTGTTCGATGACGTGATTCCGCAAAAAGATTGGTTGGGCTATTTTGAAATTCATATTGAGCAAGGACCTGTTCTTTATGAACGAAATATTCCGGTGGCGGTAGTCGATTCCATTGTGGGGCAACGAAGAGCTGAAATTAGGCTTAAAGGAATAGCTGGCCACGCTGGCACTGTTCCAATGAACATGCGAAATGATGCGCTTACCTGCGCAGCGGAATTCATCCTGGATATAGAAAAATTTGCTAAAGAAAATAAGATTGTAGCTACTGTCGGTAAGCTCGATATCACGCATGCAGCCACCAATGTAATTCCTGGTGAAGTTGTTTGCAGTCTCGATTTGCGTAGCCCAGATGAAAATGTTCTGTCAACGGCTTATGAGGCGATTAAAAATAAATGTCAGGCTATTTGTAGCTATCGCAATATCGGGGTTGATTGGAATCTTATTCAGGAGACCAGATCAACCATTTGCGATAAAGACATGAAAGAATTATTGGCGAGATCGATAAAAGATGCAGGATATGAATTAGTGCATCTTGTTAGCGGTGCAGGGCATGATGCGGTAGCGATTTCAAAAGTTTCACCAGCAGCCATACTATTTGTGAGATGTTTTAAGGGCATTAGCCATAACCCATTAGAAAATGTAGAATTGAACGATATTGCAGCCGCAATATTTGTTTGTGATAACTTTATTCAGCAAATGATTGACCAGAACAACAGCTAAAAATTTTCAATGGAAATTTCTGCATTAACAAGATCAACAGTTAAAAAAACCCATGCACTTATCAGCCCTGATGGCTATATCAATAGCAATGTGCCCGGTTGGACGGGCTGTACTGTAAATGTTCTTATCAACGAACAGATGGGCGCTGGTTTTTGTCAAACGCTCATTACTTTAAATAAAGACGGGAAGATTGCCGGAGTAACCAATGAGTCACAAATATTCTTTTATATTGTCAGCGGCAATTGTAAAACAAATATCGATGGGGAAAAGGCTAATTTAAAGGCCGGTCAATTTGTATATGTGCCTTTACAAAAAAAATATTTGTTCCAAAATTCTTCCTCAGAAACTAAGATCCTCACCTTTCATAAAGTATATGAAGAGTTGCCGGGGCATGATACGCCCGATACGATAATTGGCGATGCGACAAAAATAAAAGGTGATGAATATTTGAATGATCGGGCTCTACGCCTGCAGGTACTATTGCCCGATGACCCGGCATTTGACATGGCCGTGAATATTTTTACTTACGACCCTGGTGGTCATTTACCATTTGTTGAAACACATATTATGGAGCATGGCTTGATGTATTTGCAGGGACAAGGAATTTATATGCTCGATCATCAATGGTATCCGGTGAAAAAAGGTGATTCAATATGGATGGGCCCTTATTGCCAGCAATGGTTCACCGCTATGGGCAAGGAGCCGGCCATTTATATTTATTATAAAAATGTGAACAGGTTTCCAACGAAAATGTGATTTGTGAGTTTACCTGTTCAATCGATGGACCGCACCGTTGCACTTTCTGTTTGACTATTTTAAAATTGTCGTATGACGATTGCAGAATTTGATCATTTGAATAGTGAAAAGAAAAAGGAAATTTTAAGGCAGTGCTGCGGCTCGTCGGCATGGATAGAAAAAATGCTGACAATACCGCCGGCAGAAGATCTAATTGATCTTTTTGAAGATGCTGAAGAGAAATGGTATGAGTGCAATGAAGAAGATTGGAAAGAAGCGTTCTCGCATCATCCAAAAATTGGCGACATAAATTCATTGAAAGAAAAATTTTCATCAGGCTTTGCTGAAGGCGAGCAATCGTCAATAAAACAAGCCTCAGAACTTACATTACAATCATTAGCTGAAGGCAATAAGGCCTACGAAGAAAAATTCGGTTATATTTTTATTGTTTGTGCAACTAGCAAGTCGGCCGAAGAAATGCTTGGTATATTAACAGCAAGATTACACAATGATCCCAAAGAAGAAATAAAAATTGCGATGGAAGAACAAAATAAAATAACCAGGTTAAGATTAGAAAAGTTATTTGACGCATGAGCCAGATCACCACGCATATTCTTGATATCTCCAAAGGAAAACCTGCACATGGTGTCTCGATTATTTTATATCAACAAAATAATCAACGATGGGAGGAGATTGCCAAGGGCCTTACGAATGAGGATGGAAGAATTCCCGATCTTCTTGCCAAAGATTCTGTTTTGCCATTTGGTAATTATAAAATACAATTTAAAACCAAGGAATATTTTGATCAGCAAGCCATTGATACGTTTTATCCTTACGTAGAAATAACATTCGAAGTAAAAACTATCGAACATTATCACATTCCCTTGCTTTTAAGTCCATTTGGATATTCTACTTATCGTGGATCATAAAAGGAGCACAAAGAACATAAAGAACCATTAAGTACACAAAGAGAAAATTGAAAAATGGATGAGGAGAAAATAATAAAAGTAATTCTTGATGAAGCTTTATATATTCATAAAACCATTGGACCAGGAATGCTTGAGAACGTTTATAAAACATGCTTAGCTTATAGGCTAAGAAAGAGAGGATTATTTGTAGAAACAGAAAAACCGGTTCCCGTTATCTTCGAAGAAATTAAAATGGAATGCGGTTATAGGACTGATTTAGTTGTAGAGCATAAAATCATAGTTGATACAAAAAATATTGACGCAATTGGAGACATTCAGATTGCACAATTGCTCACTTACCTAAGATTTTTAAAGCTTAGACATGGACTAATATTGAACTTTAAAACCGTTTTGCTGAAAAATGGAATCAAGAGAGTTATAAACGGATTTTAAAATAACCCGTTGTGTCCATTGTGCCATCTTCGTGTTCTTTGTGCTCCTAAATTGACTTAATATGAAATTTTCTATCAGCGAAAGCCAAAAAGAAGATCTTCTTAATAAATTAAAGCCTGCCAATCTTAAATTTCAAAAAACATATCCGGGAGATAGACCCGATCGTCAGCCGGTTCACACAGTATATGGAGGGGCCAATCTTTTTAAATCTGATACTTGTTCTAAAATGGGTGCGATTGCTTTGAAAAATTTACAAACCTATGCTCCCAATTTTGCTGTTCTTGCCCGGGTTTTGGAATTGGAAGGTTATAAATCCCTTCCTGATAAGGAAAAGAAGATCAAAGAGCTGGAAAAGAAATTGAATAGATTAAATGAATCTGAAAGAAAAAAAGAATCTGCCTGGCTTTCCTATTCTGTTTATAATAAAATCATTGCCAAGTTGAAAACAGAAGCGGTTGAGGATTTTCGCATTGACTTCGAAGATGGTTTTGGCAACAGGCCTGATGAGGAAGAAGATGCGACAGCCATCCAAGCAGCCAACGAGCTGGCAATTGGGATGAAGAATAAAACGATCTCTCCTTTTATCGGCATTCGGATAAAGCCATTTACTGAAGATCTGAAATATCGTGGCGTAAGAACATTAGATCTTTTTCTTACAACATTGCTGGAAAAAACAAACGGTCAGCTGCCTGAAAATTTTGTTGTAATGCTTCCTAAGGTAACGATACCTGAGCAGGTTGTTGCCTTAGTGCGATTGTTTGAAATAATAGAAAAAGAGAATGGTCTTGCACCTGGTACATTAAAAATGGAGACTATGGTTGAAGCTACGCAAATAATTATGGACGATGAAGGCCGAAATCCTCTAATGAAAATCATCCGTGCCAGCGAAGGCCGTTGCATTGCCGCGCATTTCGGAACGTATGACTATACAGCATCCTGCGGTATTACAGCTAAATACCAAACTATGGCACATCCGGTTTGTGATTTTGCTCATCATATGACGAAAGTAGCATTGGGTGGAACAGGCATTTTTCTTTCGGATGGCGCTACCAATGTAATGCCTATCGGTCCGCATCGCGGAAAAAATCTTTCTAAAAAGCAACAAAAAGAGAATATTGCGGCGGTTCACTATGCATGGCGTATAGGGTACAATCATACCATGCACTCGCTTATCAACGGTTTTTACCAAGGCTGGGATTTAAACCCTGCTCAATTGCCGATGCGTTACGCCGCCACCTATAATTTTTTTCTGAGCAGTTATGAAGATGCCGTCTTCCGTTTAAAAACATTTGTAGAGAGGGCAGCTATTTCTACTCTTACCAAAGATATTTTCGATGATGCGGCCACAGGCCAAGGCCTTCTCAATTTCTTTTTAAAGGCCATGAACTGTGGTGCTATTAGCGAACAAGAAGCTACTGCAACCGGTTTAACGATTGATGAAATTCATAGCCGCTCATTTTACAAAATCTTAGAGGGAAGAAGAAAGAACTAAGGCTCAAGGCACAAGGCGCAAGGTTCAAGTAGGCTTAATTACTATATTTTTCACTCTTGTGCCTTGAATCTTGTACCTTCCCCTTCATGGCATGATATTTTATGCGAATTGAGAAAGAATCATTCACCTTTAAAATATCATGTATGGGCTCAAAACTATTATGGGGATTTACCCTGGGTCTTATAGCAGGCTTATTATTAGCGCCTGAAAAAGGATCTGAAACCCGTCAGCGCATTAGCCGTAAAGCAAATGATCTGAAAGATAAGTTTGATGATTTTATCGATGATCTTTCTGACAAATTTGAATCCTTTAGAAGGGATGCTGAAGGCATGTCAAGAAATGCAAAAACCGAAGCACAGTCCTATGCTGAGGATGTTAGAAACTGAACGCTGTAGAAACTGTAGAAATTATTATACGCCTCAATAAAATGCCATTCGCCTCAGGCGAATGGCATTTTATTTATCGAATAGCTGGTGGCTTCTAATACACAAAATCCAAGACAGCATTATTCCTATAGGCTTTATGAGGTTGAATGGAAGCACCCATTTTTTTAAAATCTCCCAAGCAAATCATACGATGAATAAGCGAAGGAACTCGTTCATCTACGAGTAATGACATTACAATATCAATTGGTACATCGTGACCATAGTCGCAACACTCTCCATCAAAATGTTTTTTTGATCTGCAACTGCTTTCTTTCCGGTCATGACCTATATAAGACCTTCGGCCAGACGAATATGCATGACATTGTGCGCTAGCATAACACAATTGATCGGGATTGAGTAATGGAAGTGGTTTCATCTTTTGCAATGTGTTCATCAAAGATTTATACTCTTTGGTCTTGCGGAGATACCCGCTTCCTGAAACCTCAGGATATTTTTTTACGACCGTATTTGCAAATAATTTTGGATCGGTGCGCAAAAGATTAAGAATATAAATGATCTCTTTTTCCCTTGAACTCATATAGTTAACATTATCAGCCGTGTTACATTTCGAGTATTTTGAATCGTTCCATTCCTGGGAAAATTTGGCCAGTGGGGAAGGAAGTTTTGAATCAGTATGGTTGATGAACGATAAACAGAAAAAGAAAGGCAGGGCTCTTAACAAATGGATCAGCATAAAAATGGTTTTGTTGATATTGGTTTTTATTTATACGCCAAAAAATGAAAAATATTGCCTGAGGTATGGAGAATCGAAAAATTACGGAATTAACCACCGTTCCTGCTTGGTACTAAAAACTCTAATAGTCCTTTCCTCAATTCTATTTTAATTTCTTCACTTTGATTTATTTTGATCATTTCGTCATCAACGTGCACATGGGTGCCTTCCCAGCTAATCTTTATATCTTTTCCTTTTAATTGGTGAAAATGATAAGGCTCATGTTGTCCCTTTATTTTATCGGAAACGTAGGAAGCTAGTTTTTCCTTATCCGTGTCAGGAATGAGTATTATTTCAAACTGCCCATCGCCGGGATCGCCATGAGGAGAAAGAAAAAGGTTAGGGCCGATTAAGCGGGTATTCATCACTTCTACAAGTAAAAATTCTCCTGAATGATCGACGCCGTCAACGTTTAGTTTACAATGTTTCGATTCATAAGAAAAAATAGCATCATGCAGAATTTCCAATGCTGTTTGCAATTCCTTTTCAGAAGTTTCAATATTTTTTTTATCGATCTTTTTCATTTTCCTGATCAAGTAAGGAAATATTCCATAGCCAAAGCTTTCAAGAAAAAATTTGACATCAGGCAAGCCATGTATCCTTCCCACGTCGAACTTTTTTAAATGAGTATGATGCCAAGACTGAATGATCTCTTCTGTATTCCCATTTATTCCGAGTGTTTGAGCAATATTATTTGCTGTTCCAAGCGGCAATAGAGCAATGGGCCAAATTTTTTCAGACATCTTGCGGTCTAACAACTCTTTGGTTATTTTTCTGATGGTGCCGTCGCCGCCGGCTGCTACAATAAAATCAACTTCTTCATCCATCTTCTTCCAAGCTTTTTTGTTCAACGATGAATAACGAGGCTCGAATCCATTTTCTTCTAGTTGAGAAATCAATTCTTTCTTTGAATGATCTTCACTGCCGGCATCTGGATTATGTAACAGGTTAACAATTTTCATGAAAAATATTCTTACTAATTAGATTGTATAAAACTGTACCACTTTTTTGAAATGGCATGATAATGTATTATAAAATGATATGAAAATCTTAGTAACAAATGATGACGGCATTTATAGCCCGGGAATAGCGGCTCTGGCAAAAGTGGCTGCAAAATTTGGCGAAGTTCAGGTGGTTGCCCCTGATGTAGAACAATCTTCAATGGGGCATGCTGTTACACATTCAAGACCTCTTTCGTACAGAAAATCCCCCATCTATTTTGAGGGAATTGAGGCTTTTCGTGTGAACGGAACTCCTGCGGATTGTGTTGCTCTTGGCGCACATATTAATAACATAACTGATGTGGTTCTTTCAGGAATAAATATGGGACCAAACCTGGGAAATTCAATGTGGCATTCCGGTACATTGGCTGCAGCAAAACAAGCTGTATTGCTGGGAATGAAAGGAATTGCTTTCAGCACCCCTGTAGGAAAATCGGAGCCCGATTTTAATTTGTTAGAACCTTATGTTGAAAGAACGCTTGAATTATTATTAAAAACATCAGGGCTTTGCTTATTTAATGTAAATCTGCCTCCACAACCAAAAGGCATTAAATGGACAAGGCAGTCAGTAAGATTTTATGATGGGAAAGTAGTACCGGGTATTGACCCTATGGGAAGAAAACATTATTGGTTTACCATAACGCCATTAGAACCCGCTGAGCCAGGCACAGACCGTTGGGCCGTTGAAAATGATTATGTTTCTATTACTCCTTTGCGATTGGATTTAACCAATGAAGAAGAATTAAAGAAAGTTCAGAGAGAACAACTAGTGTAATTTTTTTTATATTCCTGTAATTTTTTTATTTTTACTCTCTCAATAATTCTTCCTTCTTGAAAGCGTTTTTCCAACATTACATAAAATAGATGCTTCTTATTGTTGGAATTTTAAGACTCTGAACTTTAGTAAATCCGATTAGTAGTTGGTTGTTCACATTTATTAAACTTTAAAAAACTAAGTTTATGAGAAACTTATCCTACAAATCCATTCTTTCATTTTGCTCCTATTTTCTAATCGCACTTTCATTAATTTTCGTAATTAATTCATGTAAGAAAAGAGATTTAGAAGGTATCGAAAAGACTTCTGAAGATCCGATTTTAAAACAATTCTTTACTATTTCTTCATCAACCAACCCAGTTGTACAAGCTGTAGCTGCAAGTGTTAAAAGGCAAAACGAAAGGTTTCATTTTATAAATTCTGGTTTTATAAAATATGCGGGTCTTCCTGTATGGGATAAGGCCAGAATAGTAAACCGGGGTAGTTCATCATCAGGAACTATTTCTGATAGTACAAAAGCGATGGTTTATATTCCTTTCGCAATGGACAGCGGTCATACAACCAGTTGCGCTCTGATGGTAAAGTTTGTTCCAACGGATACTTTATACAAAATGCTTTATCCATGGCAGTATGAAAATTATCCGTTTGACACTATGCCTTCTGATCGATGGAGAAGCCTCGATGTTTTTCATTTATTTACTGATTTTAACAACGCAATTTTTGGAGACAGTGTTTTTCGAATCACAGATGGAAGAATATTTGCAAGGAATAAAACTGATAAGATAACTGTAGTTCTTGTCAATAAAGAAACTACTAATGGCCGGTTAAATAATTTCAGTGATTGGATAGACGTATGTGGATCATATCGTACCCGTGTTTGTGTAGGCTCATCTGGACGATCTTCCAGCTCGAACCGCACTAATGTTGAGGAAGATTGTGGCCCATGGACATATAGAACAGTCTGTACACCTGTTTATTTTGATGGCGGTGGTGGACCAACTTACGATTGGTGGAGTGCTGTTAATAATGCTGCCAATACTTCTATTAACGATCCAACAGGGGGTGGTAGCGGAGGAGGAGGTGGAAGTGGTGGCAGCGGCGGTAGTGGTGGTTCAGGAACTTATACATGCACAGGTGATTGTTGGTGGGTAGATCCTTGTTCTCTTACAGATCCATCAGGTTATCAAATCCCTTGCGGTATGGTTGCATGGGAACCCGTAGGTCAGGTAAATGTATATGACCCTAATAATCCTTTTGCCAATCTTGATAATCCTACTAATGTGCCAGATGATCCAATTATTAATGATAACACTATACTTGAGGATTTAACTTCCCCTCCTGGAGGCAATTCTCGACCGATTGCCTATACTCAAAATAGAGGAAATGTTGAGGATATGCAATATGGAACAAACGGAGATCCCACCGGCATTTCGCCTGGATTAATGACATGGACCGATGATCAATTATTTAATTCTATGACAGAGCTGTTTCATGCATGCACTATTTTTGATGGAGGATTAAAAGATGTCGGAGATTTAATGATACAAAAATTTAGGAATAGGACAGGTGGAACATTTGAAAATAATTCAACTCTCAGCCAGAGAGTGTCAGCGAGCAGTGCTTATCAAAATTTTTTAAAGCTATTTGCTAGAGATTTGAATAACAATTTGCAAACAGTAGGTGGAAATATTGACGATGTTCAAGCAATCTCTTTAGGATATCGCCCAATATTCAATGGTGCCTTTAACAGGTTCAATGGATTACAGATTTTGATTAATGATACAGAGTACACTGAAATTCAGTTGGATAACTTTACCACAACTTCAAATGGTTGGGTGGCAGATGTGACGGTGATTATACATGATCATTTTGGACTAGATAAAAATGATTGCTTGCACTTCCAAAGTTGGCACGATGGATTTCCATCCTGGTGGTTATTACAACATACAAGAAACTATGTACCATTTGAAACAATAGTAACACATAGAACAAAAATTAATTATCATCCATAAATATTTTTTGTGAATTGTAAACTAAAAATAACGATCCCGTTTTTAATAATTGTTTATCCTTTTAACTGTAACCAATCGAAGGATACTGCAATAACTCCTTTAACTATGCTCAACTATATTGATACAACCATTTTTAAAGGCAGACTAACCATAAACAGAATTGATTATTACTTAGTTGAAGATTATTCAGATAATAAACACACTGAACATTTAATTGATAGTTTCGCTTATAAAAACAAGCATGTTAATATAAATGATTATGGTTTGTACAAGATGTTCTTTTATAAAAAATCTGCAAAAACAAATCCAAAAAATTTGTCAGAAAACCCAAGGGACCTTTATCGATATTCACAAGACCACGATTTAATCTTCATGTATAATTGGATAAATGGAAAATTTGCAGGGCGCTATAAACTAAAAAATGGCGAAATCATAGAACCAAAGCATAATATTGAACTGGAAGATATTCCCGACCAATAAATTTTATGTATTTCAGAAACCCGTAAGTTTTTACTACGGGTTTTTTAATTTCATGCCTGATTTAATTTATGATTTTACATGGATGAAAGGAAAATTTTTAGCAAGATATAAATTCAAAAATGGGGAAATCATAGAAGATATTCCAAAACAATAATTTATCGCCTTAAAGCAAGAAATGCAAGAATAATTTTAATGCAAACTATTTTAAGTGAAATTAGTGGCTCAAAAAAATTCTTTTTAGCTTCTAAGATATCCTTTTCATTAATAGTAATTTTTATTTTTGGAGGGAACTGCATGGCTCAGAATAAATGTCCTGCCATTGCTATTTTTACAGTTTATAAACTTCTTTTAAAGGATGGGGAAGTAATGAGACATCCTGTACTTAATATCAACTTTAAAGGTCAAAATGATCGTTTTATAGAGCTTTTATATGAGAAAGAATATTTACAATTAGCAATGAATTATTAAAGTAAAGTTGCTTAATTGAAAAAAAAATTGATTTCTTAATATTATTCATTAAGTCTCCTTTTGCTGGCCAGGTATTTTTGATGTATGATCACACTCATAGGTTTTTCATATACTTTACTTTCGAGCCACGAAATGATATCGAGATAAGCTAAGGATCTCGTTTCAAACCGGCTTTTTTCGAACTGTTTTATTTTGTGCAATAGTTTTTCAAACTCAGGTTTTAGCTCGCGCCGAGAAAGATGAAAAGAAGTTCTTAAAAATTTAAATATCTCTTCTTCAATGACTGTTATAGTTTCCATTTTTGTCATAAAGCGATAAACTGATTTGATCAGCGAATCCATGATGTCAAAATTTCCCAGCTCATAATGCGAAAGCAAGTGAAGCAGCCTTGCATAACATTGAATATCGTATCGCAAATCAACATTGTCATTGATAATTCTTTGCAAATAGTCAATACAAGTAGCGTAATCGCCGCTGCCAAAATAAAGTGTTGCTATTTTATAATTAAAAACCAGTACACGGTGATTGTCAAAATAAAGCTCATATTCATTTAACTTGTTTTCGATATACGGTACCAGTGAAAGACCTTCTTTAAATGTACCATGCATAAAGTGCTGATTGATCTTTGCTGTATATAAATACATAAAGGTTTGCACTTTAAAATTTTCATGCTGATTAGCTACAGGCGTTTCAGCGAATTCTTCAAATCGATGAAGAACAGCAGCAAAAGCACTGTAATTACGAAGATCAAAATGTGCATTTAGAATATTGTGCATGCCTTTTATATAATGCCCTGTTTCAACAGTGATCATCACCGGGTGTTCATGAAAAAGATCAATCCATTTTTGTGCATAGCGATAGTATTTTAAAAAATCTTGACAGATAAAAGCGTACCAGCAGGAACTTTGATACAAATAGAGCTTTTCATAAAAACCGGCAAGCATCCGGGCATTCGATGGCAGGTTCTGTATAAAAAATTTTTTTACTTTTTTTTCCTCGATCTCATTTCTTGCGTGCCCATATTTTACATACCAGCTATACATCTGCAAGGCAAGATTGGAAAGCTTTGTGATATTTTTTCTGCGTTCATTTACTTCTATCGCTTCTTCTGTTAAGCGGTCAGGCCTATCCTTCATACTGCGGGTGATGTGCAGGGTTTCAATTTTCTTTTCCAAAGAAATTGCCTGTCCAAGAAGACTATCCTGAAAATAGTTTTGCGAAAGCTCTTTTACTTTTTCTAAAATTTTAAGGCTCTGCAGATATAAGCCACGATTATATAATATGCGGGCATAATCAAGTTGCTCATGCAATTGCATATCAATGCTGTCGGTTGTTTTGATCAAACGAAGGCTCGCCAGCACTTCCTTATAAAGGTGGGTCTTTAGATTGGCAAGCTGGGTTTTGGTAATGTCAGGCAGTTTTTTCAATAAGGTCTTTTCATCGTAATCATTTAATTTATCAATAGCATCAAAAAGCTGGATGATCTTAAGATCTTCCTTGCCTGAGCTTCTCTTTATATAGAGTTTAAAATTCCGTTTTTCTGACTTTTGAAGCGAATGTATAAGCTGGAATAAAGAGTCGGTGAACCTGTTGGCCATAATCAAATAATTTTTCTGAAACTCAATACAGTCAAGGGTTTTAGCTTTATTGTATCCATTTTGGCATCATGAAATCATTCTTAACTTGACCCAAAAGCTATTGTGCTTTGCTTTACTTTTGTTTCAGAATGATTTTTATGGCAGGCAATCATGAGAGAACAGGGATCGTTAGAACATAAAAATCGGACTACAGCGGCAAAGATAATACAGAACTTTTTTTCATATGGCAAGCAATCGTTAGAGGCCCTCTGTTTCTACAGTGGGGCTTTCTTTTTTAGCATATATCAATCAATTTATCTAAGAAATTAACAAATCGCTAACCTGCCCTTTCTGTATTCGAATAAATGCTTTCGATCAATGTTTTGATTTCGCTTTTTGATCTTTTAATTTTTTGTGGTAAACGTTCTAATAATTCGTCCTCTTTTCCAGGCTCATATTCCAAATCTTCATCGGTAAGATAAATATTGTTCTCTTTGAATCTCTCTTTCACTATATATCAAAAGGCAATTTAAATTAGTTTGAGTGCGTGAGAGTCCATAGATTTTGTTTTAATAAAAAAAATAATATCTGAGTCATTCATTAAACAATTTTCATTTTTTCTATTCTCCAACCTTCAAAACAGGTGTGGCATAATTCCTGCGTCTTTTTTTCCGATCCGTTATTAATTTTTTATGAGTATTAAAACAATCATTGATGCAGGACGTCTTTCGAACCGTGCCCTATGTTTTTAAATCAGCTTATCACTTAAATGAATCCGTATGATACAGAAAAACAATAGAGGGTATGCATTGATAACGGGAGCAACGAGCGGCATCGGTTATGAGCTTTGTAAATTATTTGCTTCCGACGGATACAATCTAATACTAGTAGCCCGCAGTGAAGAAAGATTGAGAGAGGTTGCAAGCGAAATTAGCAGTAAACACAATGTTTTGGTTTATCCGTTAATGAAAAATCTTTTCAAAAGAGAAGCCGCTAAAGAGATCTATGAGGAGGTAAAGCAAAATAATTTAATAGTAACCGCTTTAGTGAATGATGCAGGGCAGGGTGAGTATGGATTTTTTACTGAAACAGAGTTGGAGCGGGAAATCGATATTATTCAATTAAATATCATATCGTTGATATCGCTCACAAAATATTTTTTAAAGGACATGGTAGCAAGAAATGAAGGAAAGATTTTGAACGTTGCTTCGCTTGTAGCTGATTATCCTAGCCCCTTGCTCGCTGTATATGCAGCCACAAAATCATTCGTCCTTTCATTTACTGAAGCATTGGTAAATGAGTTACAAGATACCAATGTCACTATAACAGCATTGCAGCCTGGAGTTACAGATACGGATTTCTTTTATAAGGCTGGAGAAGATGAAACCACGCATTATCAGGAAATGGAGCTTTCTGATCCTGCAAAAGTGGCTGCAGACGGGTACAGGGCCTTGATGAAAGGGAAGGATAAAGTGGTATCAGGTACAAAAAACAAAATTCAATCGCTGATGTCGAATTTAATGCCTGAAACAAAGCTTGCTGCTTCCATGCGTAAGCAAAATACCCCTGCAGATGAAATAAAAAGAAAAGAAAGTAGTCATGAAGCTTCCAGAAAAGAAAGGGAGATGATACAATCTTCTTCAAATACATACAGGGGAAGAGACCTTGCAAGTGATGCTGATAATAGGGAACCTGTATCAGATGGACCAAAAATAATTTAAAATAGATTTCTTTGACGGGTCCTGATAAGAAATGCACTCGTAGTAGTGCATTTTTCATTTGGAAAGAGCTATAATGAGCCACAAAGAAACAAAGACACAAAGAAATAACTGATGACGTTAGTTTGGGCCTTCTTTGTGGCAATAAAAATATTTTAAAATGTTTCTAAAATAATCTCAGCTGAACACCTTTTGAAATTTTTCGAGGCTTTGCCTTTCCAAATACGGTTCTACCATCATATTTCCATGAATCATCCTTTTCTTTTTCAATGAGGGCTTCGAAATTATTTTGGGATATAAAATCTTTTTCTGCTCGTTGTGCAATTTGTGTGAGTGCTTTGATAGCCTGCTGTTTATCTGTTTGCCCTAATTTGGATTTATACACAGCAGTTTGGAGTGTAGAGATTGTTTCGTCATACACCTTGATGGGTACAGGAAAAGGATGGCCGTCTTTTCCTCCATGAGCAAAAGCAAATCGTGCTGGATCTTTGAATCGTGACGGAGTGCCATGTATCACTTCACTTACCAGAGTAAGTGATTGCAGTGTTCTGGGGCCAATACCTTGCAGCAACAGCAGTTCTTCAAAGTTTTCAGGATGACTACCATGTGCCAGCCAAAGAATGGTACCCAGTCTTTTAAGGTCCACATCTTTACTTCTTACATCGTGATGCATCGGAAGAATGAGTTGTTGAATTTCCTGGATCAATTGTTCAGGCTTTTCCATCGTGAGCGTCATCATGCCGTCTCTCGTTGGTAAGGCTTCCCTGGCAGTTAGATTTAAAATTTCTCCTTGATTAATTCCGCAAACACCAGTATGCGGTTCTTCTACAAATGATTTTATATTTTCTGAATGCCAGTGATAGCGCCTCGCAGTTTTACTTCCCGTTTGCATGCCTTGCTGAATAACTGTCCATTCTCCGCTATCGCTAACAATAAAATTATGTGTGTAAAGTTGAAAGCCATCTTGTACGGCTGAGTTATCAACTTTAGCACTCAGCTTGCTGCAGCGAACAAGATTATTTCCATTAAGACCTGTTTGATCGGCAATAGATAATAATTCGTTTGGCGCTTGCTTAGAAAATTTCCCTTTACCACCGCAAATAAAAATGCCTAGTTCTTTTGCATGAGGATTGATTGCTCTTTTTAACGCTCCCATTACTGAAGTTGTAATGCCCGAAGAGTGCCAATCCATTCCCATTACAGCTCCAAAACTTTGAAACCAGAATGGATCACTTAATCTTCGCAACATTTCATGCTTGCCATATTCAGTAATAATAGATTCTGTTATAGCAAGACCAAGCTTAGCCATTCTTTCGGCCAGCCATTTAGGCACATAACCATAATGTAAGGGAAGATCGGCAGAGCCTGAGCGTTTCATAGATGATGAAGATAAGATTTGTTGCTGGTTACTGGTCATCAGTTAGTAGTAAAAAAATGCAAAACAACCAGCCACATAGTTAAAAAACAGAGAGCTTCTTAATTAAAAGAAGCTCTCTTTAATCTTTTCGAGTTTCCCTGCGCTGGCATTACCCAGATCAGGTATTGTGGGTTTTTCTCAGCCTCACAGCTGTGAAGCACCCCATGCTCGAAAAGATCTTTTGTAATTATTATAGAGTAAAAATCATGCCATGCGGGTAACAATTTTTTAACACTGATAAATATTTTAATTTTTAATGTCCCAATGATATATGTTTTGCTTGTTAGGCAAAGGATTGACCATTCAATTTTTTTATTTACCATTTATCGATATCATTCATTAACTACGCATGTTTGAATTGTAAAAGCCGTCCAATGTAGAAAACATTGCGCTTCTTCCACCAGAGTCACAATAAAAAATTTAGAAATATGGGGAAGAATGTTTTCTTACTGATAGGGTTTATTTTAATAAATTTTTTTAGTTCTTTTTGCAAGCACAGGACACCGGCTTTTCCAATGTTCAATGGGATCTCGCCACGGCGATGCTTATGCAAAGCAACATAATATACAATTGAATACAATACGACTTGATGAAAGACTTAGTGAGCAAGATTTATTATTGGCGAGAGCGGCAAGGTATCCTAATTTGTCAGGCTCCGCTACACAATCGCTCACACATAGCAGCAATACAAATCCCGTTGTAAGTGGTTTTCAAACTCAAGCAAATCTTGCGGGAAATTATTCCCTCAATTCGATTGTGATCAGCATCACAGGAGGAATTATTGGTGTGATGCTTGGTTTATTGGCGTCAAAGCTAATCACCGTTTTTTTATCATGGCCAACTTTGGTTTCAGAGTCTTCCATTGTTTTATCGTTTGTAGTATGTGCAATAACAGGCATTTTCTTCGGATATTATCCTGCACAAAAAGCTTCGCGACTTGATCCGATCGAAGCACTACGGTACGAGTAAATGGCCCAATTGAAAATCTTACTTTGAATATAGAATCTGGCAAGTATTACAGAAAAAGGTCCTACGATGAGTTCGGCCTAAGTATTCTTTGATAATTTTTGAACCATCCCTGGGACAAAAGGTTTTCGTATGAACCAGCCAATGCTTTTTTAGCACATACTGTTTTTTCCATTCCAAAAAATCGAAACTGTATTGACGGGCTTCATTGATTAATTCGGTTAATTTTTTTGGTGGAAGATCACCTACTCTTGTTTTGGGATGTACTTGAATGCGAAACAACACTTCATTCTTAATAATATTGCCAACACCTGCAAAAATGTTTTGATCTAATAAGGCGTCGCAGACCAAAGTTTTGGCTAAAGCTTTTAATTTTTTTCTTGCTTTAGCTGCATTCCATGTTTCACTCATTACATCAGCACTCCAATCATAAAGTTTGTCAAGATCTTCATCTATTAGTTTTACTGAACAAGCATAAAAATTCAGCTCACCATTTTTGAAATGAAGATTTAGCCGCGGTGGGTTTTGTTTTCTTTCATTGATGCGGTATGACCCAAACAGCATGAAATGAATTTTTATTGAAGCGTTTTTAAAGCAGATGAAAAAGTTCTTTCCAAAACTTTTAAAGTCGATGATCTTCTGATTTTGCAAGCTGCTGAAATCAACTTTTGTGTTTCCTCCTATTTCAAGCACTTTTTGCTTTTTAAAATCCTGCACCAATTCTTTTAATATGACTATAGATGGACCTTCGGGCATAAACTTTCAGATAGCGCAGCAAAGGATGAGCCATAGTACCTAAAAAATCTTCCTTACTTTGCAGTCCGCAAAAAATCAAAATGATGAAGAAGGCTGTATTTTTTTTAGTGGTTATTGCATGTGGCTGCGCAGGAACATATAAGGCTTCCAATAAGAGCTATAAAAAACAGGCAAAGTCTTTTGCAAAAATTTTAGCTCAATATCCTATCAAGGATTCAGTAGCCAATGCTCCCTATTTTATCGGTACTACCAATTTTAATTTGCGCAAACCAAATTTTGTTATTCTTCATCATACGGCACAAAACAGTTGTGAGGAAACGTTGACCACTTTTACAACAAAAAAGAGCCAGGTGAGTGCGCATTATGTTATTTGCAAGGACGGCACAGTACATCACATGCTAAATGATTATCTGCGTGCTTGGCAGGCTGGTGTGAGCAAATGGGGGAGTGCTACAGATATTAATTCAATCAGCATTGGCATTGAGATTGACAACAATGGGTTTGAGCCATTTACCGATGAGCAGATCAATAGTTTGCTTCAATTGCTTGATCGCTTAAAGAAAGCCTACAATATTCCAACTGCAAATTTCATCGGCCATGCTGATATTGCGCCTGGCCGCAAAGTGGATCCGAATAGATATTTCCCCTGGCAAAAACTGGCGGAGAATGGTTTTGGATTTTGGTATGATACTACGGGAGTGCAGGCCCCAGTCGATTTTGATGGATTGAGGTCATTAAGACTTATCGGTTATGATATTAAAAATCCTGAAGCTGCCATTCAATCTTTTAAATTACATTTTGTACAAAATGATTCAACAAAGGTGATCAATGATGAGGATAAAAAAATTCTTGTTGATCTGGCGAAAAAATATCAGTAAATGAAATTCCATTAATCCTGTAACTCTTCACATACATATCCAGCCGTCTGCAAAGTATGCTCTATCAATTTTGGAGAAAGCTTATCACTTACAACACGAAGAATTTTGTCGTTATCATGAAAGTCAATGTTCCACTTTATAATGCCATGCAATCCATCTAAGTGCGGCATTACTTCTTTCATGTTTTTCTTATAGCGAAGATTTGTTTTGAAAACCAAAATGTCCATAATATCCTGAATTCTATATTCTGGATTCTGTATTCTCTTTTTCAGACCCTTGGCTTTGCATTTCAGACGACTGCCATCCCTTATAGCCCCAGCTACCGCAGCGACGCTGCCACTCCTGCTTAAGTTTTTCTCTCTCTTCCGGTGTCATGTTGCTCCATTTCTGCATCATTCTTTGTTTCCAATAATGACGGCGTGATCCCCAGCCTCCACGAAAACCGCCAAATAAGATTTTGGATAGTACTAAAATTCCAAGGGCTTGCCAAAAAGTGATGGTTGAAATATTTATTACAGGAGCCAGTATATTATTCCATAATAACATGACTACGGTTCCAAAAACAAAAATGGCAAAGGCGCCAAACAGAATGAAAAATAAAATTCGTCGCGCCCAAAAACTTCTTTTCATATGTATATTTTTATTTTTTTAATTTGGTCAGATGCAATTCGTCATAAAATTTTCATCGCTGATGGAATAATTATAGCTCGAAAATTTTATGACTCATTTCATAATGATTTTATTGTTCAATGATTTCTTTATACAATTGTTCTAATCGTTTTCTCAGGTGCAGCACTGCATATCGCTTTCGGCTAATGAGGGTATTTATTTTTTCGCCAGTACGCTTGGCAATTTTATTAAATGAAATATCTTCCAATTCATTCCAAACAAAAACCTGACGTTGCTCCTCGGGTAATTCATCCAAAGCGGAAAATAATTGTTCCCAAAAAAGGTTTCGCAAATGTTCCGTTTCGGGAGTTGCGTTTTCAGCCAGTAAAATTTCTTTTAAGCTAAAACCGCCTTCATCATCATCGGTAAACATTTCTTCTTCCAAAGATTCCGTTCGGCGCTTGCGGTATTTATCAATAATGCGGTTACGAGCTACTCTGAAAAGCCATGCACTGGTTTGCTCAATCGGTTCATTTTCCAAAACATTGCTAAACTGATACCAAACATCCTGCAGAATATCTTCAGCATCTTCATCTGTATTTACACGCCCCCGGATGAAATAAAACAAGCGTTTGCCATAATCCCGTACAGCCTGGATGATATTTTGCTTACGCTGATCAGCCATTGAAATCGTCATCGTCTGCCAATTTAAAAGAGGAGACGCATCAGCAAAGGAAATATTTTAAATCGGGAAAGATTCAGAATACTGGTTATTGGTTGCTGGTTCTTATTGCCAGTCTTGTTTTTAATAACCGTGACTAGCAGCCAGCAATTAAGAAGGCCTGTCTCTGGTTGTTCGAATCAAGCTAACCCCTGCTGCAAAGAATATAAGGCCCAAAACGCTGTATCCGATAATTTCTCGAACATGGTGTGCGCCGCTTCCGCCATTAATAAAACGGACGCCCGCAAATATTAACCCTATAATCCCTAAAATGGCAAGTATAATTCCTAAAAATCTTTTTTCCATGGCATAATCGGTACAAAGAATATGCCCGTTACAATCTCTCAATGATCAATTAATTCTACAGTTTTATACAATGAAAATCAGTTTTATTGACTGATGCAATTGTCAATAAAGAAGATGAGCCTGAATTATTTCTTGCCAGGGCCAGCTAATATTTTGCGAATCAGGTATTTCTTTCTTTTTTATTTTTTTAAATGAATCATAAACCCCTGTTAATTTGTCGAGATGTTTTTCGCCCGTGGGGTTTGCTCTTGTTTTATACAACCTTTCTTTACAGTAATCAGGATACAAAGAGACAATTAAGTTTATTAATTGCAACCCAGTTTGCACGGGATAAAACTCCGATATATTCGTAATGGTCAACTGGAGACCGAAACACCATTCGTCAGCATACAAACCTGCAGCTGGTTTATATGAACAAGCTTCGGTTTTAATGCCAGGAAGCTGCAATTGCTGAAATGCGATTTGTATTTGCGAAGCATTAATCCATGGAGCGCCAAAGATTTTAAAAGGAAGTTCAGTGCCCCTACCTTCATTTACATTGATTCCTTCCAACAAACCCATGCCAGGATAAAGTAAGGCGGTTTCTATGTCCCGTATGGCAGGTGAAGGAGGGATAAACAGCCAATCTGCTTCTTTTGCTAATTGCTCTCTTTTCCAATTTTGTATTTTGATAATTTGCAGATCACAATTTTTTATATGATTTGCGAGAAAATAGCAAGCAAGTTCTCCTAAAGTACAGCTATGCCTAATAGGTATGGACCATTGCCCAATAAACGACGTACAATTTTTTTCATCAAGCATGGGCCCTTCTGCCAGGGTAAGATCACCACTTAGTGGATTAGGCCTGTCAAGAATGAATAATTGTTTATTGAATTCTGCACAGGATTGCATCACATAAGTCATCGTCCACAAATAGGTATAAAAACGACAGCCTGCATCGGGTATGTCAAACAGAACTGCGTCAATATCTGCTAAGTCATCGGCTGTTGGCAATAACTGATCTCCATATAAACTAATAACCGGCAACCCGGTGACCGGGTCAGTAGTGTTATTTTGATAAACGCCATCATCTCCTTGGGCTGATAAACCATGTTCAGGCGAAAATAATTTTTTGAGATTGATGCCTTGCTTGAGCATACCCAATCTGCTTGATATTCCGGTTGAAGTTGTTGAAGCATTATTGGTGACCAATGCAAAGCGAAGCTTGCCGTATTTACTGCTTTGTTTAAGAAACTGATCAATCCCAAACAATACCATGTCTTACATTCGTTTTTATTTCAATTCACCCGCAGATTCGTGGTCATCGTAGAGATCACGCAGTTTTATTAGCTCATCTTTCAGTTGAAGAAATGTTTTCTGATAAGAAAGCGAATGAATGAGGTTATGTTGTTCCATAGGGTCAGTTTTCAGATCATACAATTCCCATTCATTAACTGTATAAAAATAGATCAGCTTATATCTGTCACCCCTTATTCCTAAATGAGGAATAACAGTATGATCAGAGCTGAACTCGTAATAATGATAATAAAGAGAAGGGCGCCCCAAAGATTTTTTCTTAGCTGTTATTACGGGCACTATGCTCATCCCTTGCATCCAGTTTGGTATTTTAACGCCCGCAGCATCTAAAATGGTGGGAGCAAAATCGATATTCTGGACCATTGCATCAGTAACCGTCTTTGGTTTAATATGCCCCGGCCACCTCATGATCAATGGCGTTTGCATGCTTACATCATACATAAAACGTTTATCGAACCAGCCGTTTTCACCCAAATAAAAACCTTGATCGCTGGTGTAGATAAGCAGGGTATTCTTTGCAAGATTGTTGTCGTCAAGATATTTTAAAACCCTTCCTACATTTTCATCAACAGAGGCCACACAAGCAAGATAATCCTGCATATACCATTGGTATTTCCATTTCAGCAATTCTTTTCCTTTAGGTCTTAGCTGTTGTAAAAGCTTGCCACGTTCGGCATAGATATCCTTGATCTTATCTCGATCCGGCTGAGGAATACGATTCATGATGGCATGGTAGTAATTGATCTCTGCAGAATCTGGCTTGAGCCAGGGAATATCCATTAAATATTTTGGATCTACTTTTAAATCGCTGCAAAGTTTCATCACATCTAAGATGCTCATTGTTTGAATGCGCCAGGCGCTGCCATGACCAGCAGTATCGGCATAGAGGGTTGAAGGCTCCGGGATTTTTTTGCTATGAAATTGCTCAATATATTTTAGCGAAGGGAGGAAAGTGCGATGCGGTGCTTTGTGATGAAGAAGTAAAACAAAAGGTTTGTTCTTATCACGACGATCTAACCAACTGATCGCTTCATCTGTAATGACATCAGAAGCATAGCCATGATAAGTAGCAGTATCACCGTTCATGCTGATCAATCTGGGTTCAAAATATAAACCTTGGCCAGGCAAAATTTTCCAATAATCAAAACCTGTCGGATAAGAATGCAAATGCCATTTGCCAATCAATGCGGTTTGATAACCTGCCGCCTGCAAAATTTTCGGCATTGTCAATTTTGAAGAATCAAAGCGAGTCATGTTATCCTTCACACCATTTTTATGTGAATGCTGTCCTGTCAACAGAGTGGCCCTGGCAGGAGAGCAAATTGAATTCCCAACAAAACATCTCTTGAATAAGATGCCTTCATTAGCAATTCGATCAATATTAGGTGTTGAGATAAGTTTTTTACTATAAGCGCTGATGGCGTCTGCATCATGATCGTCGCTCATGATGTATATAATGTTAGGTCGTTGCTGAGCAAATGTGTTTAATGAAAATAATAGAATGGGAACAAGCAGTCGCATAGTCAATATAATTACAAACAAGTTACATAGATTTGACTAACAAAAAATAGTGTATGGAATTTGGTCGTGTCGACGAAAATGAATTGGATAAAATTGATTTTAAATTGCCACCTGACCCGCCTTTCAATAAAAAAATTTTGAAAGGTAAAGCAGCAGTAAAGCCAACAGTATATGTTGGCTGTGCTAAATGGGGCCGTATTGAATGGGTTGGAAAAATATATCCCCCAAAAACAAAAGAAAAAGATTTTTTGAAGCATTATGTTCAGCATTACAATAGCATTGAGTTAAATGCAACTCATTACAAAGTATATGGACCAACAGGCATTCAGAAATGGGCAGCACAGGCAAATGCCCGCCTGCCGGACGGGCAGGGAAAAGACTTTATGTTCTGCCCCAAGATGTTTCAAGGTGTTACTCACCGTGGAAGCCTAAAAGGGAAAGATTTTATACTCAATGAGTTTCTGCGAGGCATTGTTGCTTTTGAAAAACATCTCGGGCCGATCTTCGTGCAGGTTAGTGATACATTTTCTCCCAAACGAAAAATTGAATTGTTTGATTTTTTGAGATCATTACCAATCGACTTACAATTTTTTCTAGAAGTTCGTCACCCTGATTGGTTTGGTAAACAAGAAATCAGAGAGGAATTGTTTGCGACACTAAAGGAAATAAATGTCGGTGCGGTTATTACTGATACAAGCGGTCGCCGCGATTGTGCTCACATGCACCTTACCCTTCCAAAAACATTTGTCCGCTATGTTGGGAACAGTTTGCATAAAACTGATTACCCAAGGATTGACGATTGGGTGAACCGTGTAAAATACTGGCTGGACAATGGTTTAAATGAATTGTATTTTTTTATGCACATGCATGATGAAGCCACCTCGCCTGAATTAACTGTTTACCTGGTAGATAAGCTGAATAAAGTTTGCGGATTGGATTTACAAAAACCAAGGTTTATTGATGAAACGAACCAATCAAAAACATTGCAAAAAAGGTTGTTCAATTAAAATTCCGTATAAACACAAGGAATGCCAAGCCACTCAACGTTTCATTTATGTAAAATATCCAGTCTATTGCAGCGCTTATCATTTTCATAATGTCTCCAAAATAATTTAAGTACATTGGGAAATACAAATAGCATAAGATTAGTATTTTTAGTAGGAAAATCGTGTACCATTATTGCTAAGAACAAGCTATTAATGCTTCATGCAAAAGCTACCAGTAGTTTTTCATGTGACGAATTACAGTTTTTTTATTTACAATATGGTCGTAACGGTTCACGTTAACGGAATGGGAAAATTGATTTACAATAACAAAACAAAACTATGACAAAGACATTGGTGAAATCCAATGATTGGCTGCCGAACTTGAGAAATTTGATTGCCGGCCCTTCCTTGCTTTTTCTTCTTTTATTTAGTTCTTCCTTAATGGCCCAGCAACAAACAGTGAAAGGAGTCATTGTGGATTCTTTAAACCAGCCTTTGGCGGGTGTGA
This sequence comes from Chitinophagaceae bacterium, assembly GCA_036005185.1. Taxonomy (GTDB): domain Bacteria; phylum Bacteroidota; class Bacteroidia; order Chitinophagales; family Chitinophagaceae; genus VBAU01. The sequence continues at coordinate 28,431 of DASYQS010000057.1, forward strand.
CTATTCTGGTAAAGGGAACCAAAAACGGAACTTCTTCAAACAAGCTGGGAGCATTTGAATTAAATGGCGTGGCTTCTAATGCAACGCTGGTAATAACTAATATTGGATTCGAGACCCAGGAGATACCATTAGGTGGACGAACAACAATCAATATCATTCTGAAAGAAGAAGTAGGAGCTCTTCAGAATGTAGTGATCACAGGGTTTCAGAATCTTGACAGAAAAAAATTTACAGGCGCCGCTACCTCTTTAAAAGCTGATGATATTAAAATAAGCGGGGTACCGGATGTAAGCCGTATGCTCGAAGGCCGAGCGGCCGGTGTATCCGTTCAAAACGTTTCCGGCACATTTGGAGCCGCTCCTAAAGTACATGTTCGAGGAGCCACTTCTATCAACGGAGAAAATAAACCTTTGTGGGTGGTAGATGGTGTAGTATTGGAGGACATTGTTAATATCTCCAACGACCAGCTTTCAAGCGGTGATCCTACTACATTATTAGGTTCTGCGGTAGCTGGCCTAAACGCTAATGATATTGAAACCATCGACATCCTAAAGGATGCCGCAGCAACAGCACTGTATGGAGCACGGGCTATGAATGGCGTGGTGGTTATCACTACCAAAAAAGGGAGATCCGGAAAACCTGTTGTTTCATATACAGGAAATTTTACCAGTCAGTTAAAGCCCACATATCTTGATTACAATATCATGAACTCAGCTCAGCAAATGTCGGTGTTAGGCGAACTGGAGCGGAAGGGATATTTAAACTACAATATTTTGGATCAGCCGAATTATGGTGTATATGGCCAGATGTATACGGCTCTGAATGCAACACCGTACGGCACTTTTCCTTTGCAAAATACACCTGAGGCAAAAAGAAATTTTCTTCTCCGTTATGCAAACGCCAATACTGACTGGTTTGATATTCTTTTCCGCAATTCATTAACCCAGGAACATTCGCTAAGTGTTTCAGCAGGCACGGATAAATCTCAATCATTTTTTTCTACAAGCTTTTATTATGATAATGGCTGGACCATTGCTGATAATGTGAAAAGATATACGCTCAATTTCCGGCACAACTACACTTTTACTGATAAGTTATCAGCAGGCTTTATGACTGTTGGTTCGGTTAGACAGCAAAGAGCTCCCGGAACATTGAACAGAATTAGTAATCCTGTGTCTGGGCAGTTTGATCGTGATTTTGATATCAACCCTTTTAGTTACGCTCTAAACACAAACAGAGCGCTAACTGCTTATGATACGCTCGGAAACCTGGAATTTTTCAGAAGAAATTTTGCTCCCTTTAATATCATTAAAGAACTAGCCAATAATTTTATTGATCTGAATATAATTGACCTGAAGCTGCAAGGTGAATTAGGTTACAAATTCAACAAACATCTGCGCTATGAATTTATAGGGGCCATTCGCTACGTAAAATCAACCAGAGAGCATCAGATCACTGAAAACTCAAACATGGCTAATGCCTATCGTGCCAATGACAATGCCACTATAAACAGGGCCAATAAATTTTTATACCAAGATCCTGATCATCCCGATGATCCCAGAGTTGTTGTATTACCCTATGGTGGGTTTTATAATAGATCTGAAGATCAATTGAAAAGCTTTGATATTCGAAATAGCGTTACCTATAACAACAGATTTGCAGACAAGCATGATGTGAATTTTTTATTGGGCCAACAAATAAAATACGCAGACAGGCAAAACTTCAACAATACAGGATATGGATATCAATATGACAATGGAGGAATTCCATTTGTAGATTACCGGATACTTAAGCAAACCATTGAAGCTAATTTCCCTTATTATGACATGACGAAATATTATGATCGTTTTGCAGCTTTTTACTTCAATGCTCAATACACTTATAATAGGAAATATAATTTATATGGAACAGTTCGGTATGATGGTTCCAATCTATTAGGCGCTTCACGACAAGCAAGATGGTTGCCCACGTGGAGCTTTGGGGGCGCTTGGAATGTGGAACAGGAGAGCTTTATGGATAATTTTAAGCTTGTGGATTATCTAAAGCTAAGAGCCAGCTATGGTCTTAGTGCAAGCCTTGGCCCAGCAACAAATGCTGCAGTAGTATTGAGAAGCGGCACTACTAACAGGCCTTATGCTGATGAAAGAGAATCTATCATCAACCTCGTAAATCTTGAAAATGCCGACCTGACCTGGGAAAAAAACTATCAGGCAAATGTTGGTATTGATATAGGCTTGTTTAAAAACAGACTCAGCGCAAGCATTGATGCTTACAGTCGGAGAAGCTTTGATCTTATCAGCCGCATTAAGACTTCGGGTATTGGTGGTGAAGCATACAAAGCAGCCAATTATGCCGATATGAAATCTTATGGCACAGAATTTTTGCTAAGCGGACAAATACTAAAATTCAAAAAACTGGAATGGAAGTCCACGCTCACTTTTGGTTACAACGAAACAGAAATTACGAATGCGCAAAACGTGCCTCTTATTTTTGATCTTGTAAAGGCAGAAGGTGGTAACAGGGAAGGTTTTCCGGTTAACAGCTTATTTTCATTAAACTTCCAGGGACTTGATCCCAACAGTGGCATTCCTCTTTTCATAGATGAAACCGGGAATGTGAGCAAAGGTGTATTTCTCCAGGATGATAAAATAAACTATCTGGTTTATGAAGGCCCTGTTGATCCAACAATTACTGGCGGTTTTTCCAATACTTTCAGTTATCAAAACCTATCGCTGAATGTATTCATTACTTACCAGGCAGGCAATAAAATTCGCCTTTACCCCGCTTTCCGCAGCGCTTATGTGGATTTGGATGCTATGCCCAAGGAATTTTTTGATCGTTGGGAAATGAAAGGTGATGAGAAGATAACCAACGTTCCGGCAATATCAGATGTTTACTTTAGTTATCTCACAAGTGCATCTGGTGCTTATCCTTATAACAATTATAATTACTCAACAGTAAGAGTAGCTGATGGTAGTTTTGTTCGACTTAAAACAGTTGCGCTTACCTACCAGCTTGGTGACGCTGTTCTTAAACGCCTTTCCGTTTTCAAAAATTTTTCTGTTACGGCCGCCCTAACCAACTTTTGGTTGATTTATTCCGATAAAAAGTTGAATGGGCAGGATCCTGAATTTTTTAATTCAGGTGGTGTAGCGCAGCCTATTCAAAAACAAGCAACGCTTTCATTAAAACTGGGATTATAGAAAGAGTTGTTATTAAAACATATACGCAAGAAAAAATGAAAATTAGAATCATACGCAATGCGATTTATGCAACAGTGGGAATTCTTTTATTTCCTTCGTGTGATAAGTACCTTGCAAAAGAGCCGGATAACAGGGCTACGTTGAGCACACCTGAAAAAGTATCACAGTTGCTGGGTACTGCCTATCCTGGAGCGAATTACACCCCATTTACCGAAACTTATACAGACAATGTGGGAGACATTGGATTTGGTGATGCCGGAAGCGCTGATTTAAATACATCCAATGCAGATGCATTTTTTTTCAGAGATACCAGATCTATTAATGAGGATACTCCTGAATTTTATTGGTTTGCTTGTTACCATGCTATTGCTGCCTGCAATGAGGCATTAGAAACGATCAGTAAGGCTGCAAATCCCAATGATTATATTTCGCAAAAGGCTGAAGCGCTTGTAGCACGTGCCTATGCACATTTCATGCTGGTCAATATTTTTGCAAAATTCTATGACCCTGCAACTGCCGCATCTGCTCTGGGCATTCCTTACGTAACTGAACCTGAGAAAAATTTTATCAAACAATACAGCCGGGGCACAGTAGCTTCAGTATATGATATGATTGAAAAAGACCTGCTTGCAGGCTTGCCTTATATTGATGATAAATCATACAAAGTTCCCAAATACCATTTTAATCGTGCAGCTGCCAATGCCTTTGCCGCAAGATTCTATTTGTACAAAAAAGATTATAATAAAGTAATTCAATACGGTTCACAGGCAGTTCCCAATAATGATTTTCTATCTAACCTGAGGCCATGGAATACAGAATACGTTTCTATAGGTTTAAACGATATAGCTCCACGGTATGCTAAAGCAACGGAGAACGCCAACCTGCTGCTGGCAGAAACTGCATCATACTGGTTTCGTACAAATATCGCTGCCCGATATGCCATGACTCCGGCTGTAAGAGACCAGATATTGAGAACTGTTCCGGTTGCCGGAGGCGAGTGGGCATTTCCTACAGGGTTTTATGTTGAGAACCATTTTGTAGTTCCTAAGATCAGTGAATATTTTGTAAAGGTATCTGTGAATGCAGAGATCGGGAATGGTTTTGTAATGGTGCCTTTATTTACAGTTGAAGAAGCTCTTTTTAACCTGGCAGAAGCCTATACTTATACAAATCAGTTCAACAGTGCGATAGCTTTATTGAATACTTATCTCAGCACAAGAATTCTTCCATATGACCCTTCTTCCAATAATCTCACCGTTTCAAAAATTAATTCGTATTGGGGTACAAGCAATACACAGGTGGGTTTAATAAATACTATTCTTGCTTACAAGCGCAGTGAATTTGTGCACGAAGGAATGCGTTGGTTTGACATACTGCGTTATAAAATACCTGTAACACATCGAACAATCAATGGAGAAATTTATACGCTGGGGCCAGATGATCCGCGTCGTTTGTTCCAGATACCGGCAACCGCAAAGCAATCAGGAATAGAACAAAATCCGAGATAATCGAATTTAAAAAATAGTTATGCAGAAATTATCAAAATCTTTTTTACCGCTTCTTGGCTTAGTGATCTTGCTTTCATGCAGAAAGGAGGATCCGCTGAATGTGGATGATATATCCGGCCTGGGAGGCGATACCTGGGTAAAGAGCTCTCTTGATCAATGGCTATATGATACACTGGTAGTACCCTGGAATATAGCCACAAAATATAAATGGGATCAGTTTGAACTGGAAGTAAACAAAACCATTGTGCCGCCAAAAGAAGAAAAAGTGATACCTGTAATGAGCGCGGTAAAAAAAGTATGGATAAATCCTTACGTATTACAAGCGGGTGAGCTTTTCTTTAAAAAATATTCTCCCAAGCTTTTTGTGCTGGCAGGCAGCGCCAGTTGGAATCTTGATGGCAGTATTACTCTGGGTACTGCCGAGGGCGGCCGCAAAATAGTTCTTTACCTGCTCAATGATTTCAAAAATAAAACAATGCCCGGCTATGTTCCTGCAGATTCGGCTATTCCAAAACAAATGTTCCATGTCATACATCACGAGTTTGGGCATATACTTGATCAGAACATACGCCGCCCTGTTGAATTCGATGCAGTGACACAAGGATTCTATACTGCCGACTGGATCAACACCAGCGATTATGAGGCTCTGCATGATGGATTCATTACAGCTTATGCCTTATCCAGTCCGTTTGAAGATTTTGTTGAAATGATTTCCATAATGCTAATAGAAGGCAGATCGGGATTTGATTATATCGTAAATAGTATAACAGGAACCAGCACAAGAGGCACTACTGCCGACCAGGCAAAGGCAAAGCTGAGGCAGAAGGAAACGCTGGTAGTAAATTATTTTAAGAATGCATGGAACATTGATTTCTACACCTTACAATTGAGGGTGAGAAACGCTATCGTAAACGAAATTTATTAAAAAATAATTGTCGGTGATGAAAGGAAAAAATTTTTACATAAAGCGGAGTTCTTTCTTTTTTCTTTTTGCGGTACTGATTTTTTCAGCCTGTAAGAAAGATGATAACAATGTATTTGATCAATCGCCCGATCAGCGCATTAATGAAGCACTGAAAAATTATGAATCTGCATTAACAGGTTCTGCTGCTGGTTGGAACGCAACAATCAGGACGGGAAGCGGCAGTGTGTATCATTTTCATTTCAGATTTAATGCTTCGAACAGGGTGTTAATGTATGCTGACATTAACTTGGAAACAGCTACCACAGCAAAAGAAAGCAGCTATCGCCTGAAAGCCCTGCAAACACCTGTTCTTATTTTTGATACATATTCCTATTTGCATATGCTGGCTGATCCGGATGCAGCCGTGAATGGTGGCACTTATGGCCAGGGCCTTTCTTCTGACTTTGAATTTTCGCTTGATTCACTTGCTGCCGACAGCATTAAGCTTACAGGAAGAGTGAATGGCACAAAGCTAACACTAGTAAAAGCTACTCAGCAGGACTTCAACGCTTGGCAAAATGGTGCCTGGGGAAGAGCCTTAGCTTTTGAGAACATCAATAAAATTCTAAATTATTTCAAGAGAGTAAATATAGGCGGAACTATTTATGAAATAAGAGCAGATCTTGTTGCAAGAACTATTACCTTTTCATGGGTGGATGGAACCGGCGCGTTGAGACAATTTACTACAAGTTATAATTATAGTTCAACAGGAGTTGTATTTCTTACTCCTTTCAATGCTGGCTCACAAACTATAAATGGATTGGAGATTGTAAGCTGGGATGCTGCCAATTTAATATTGAATATAAAAGTGAATGGCGTAGCTACAACAATAGCAGGAGCCACACAACCTTTAAAGGCTGATTTGGGAGCTCCACAGAGATGGTGGCAATATGCCATTAATAATGGCGGGTTATACTGGATATCGATTGATGGATTTCATGTAAATGGTGTTGACGATGCTTTTGGGATAAAAACGCTAAAAACAGATACCTCACAATATTATTATCTAATTTACTGGCCAAGACCTGTATCTGGTCAAAATTTTGACGTGCTGGCGCCGGCATTTCTCATACCATCGCAAAATGCACTGGATCTTATTTATGGAATAGCGGATGCACCTAATTTTTTAACAGACGGACGAGTAGTCTTTAGTTATCTAGGTGATGTTGTGGGTCCTTATCCTACTACAGGACCTGCCGCATTGACAAAATCGCAGTTAACTATTCCGCAGGGATATTATTTTGTACAAACCAGTGCAACAAGCTATGATATGGTGAGTGCAACGGATGCAAAGGCTTGGATTAGCTGGATATTTTAAACAATAAAAATAAGATCATTCATTGTCATGATAATTATTAGGAGGCCGCTGTATCTTACACAACAAATAAACCATTCAAAAGAATTATCATCATAAAGCAGCAATCATTTTATAAAAACATCAAAAATCAAATTTATGAGAAGAACACTTAATCTCTTACCATACGTATTGGGTATGGCATTAGTTATGGCAACATATTCATGCAAAAAAGGTGATGCAGGGCCAGCAGGGCCAGCCGGACCAGCAGGGCCAGCCGGACCAGCAGGGGCATCCGGACCAGCAGGACAACCAGGAACTGCCAATGTAATTTATTCTGCTTGGCTGGATGTGACGTATACCCCCGTTAAAGATACGGACGCAGTTACTCACGTTGTTGATACGGTTGCATGGGTTGCAACAATCAACGCACCGGGAATAACAAATACAATTTTAACAAGCGGCGACATCAAAGTGTATGTCAATGCCGGTTCCGCAGCTCAACCTGCTGTTTTTCCATTGCCAATTACCGACTTGTATGCATTAACAGGTGTGTTAAACATTAATTTGTATTTCACTTTGCAAAAAATCAACTTGTATGCCACAGATGATGCATCCACTTTCACGAGCAGTGGGACAAAAGTTTGGCAATACCGATATATCCTCATTCCTGGTGGCACAGCCGGAGGACGAATGGGTAAGCCCATTGACTGGAATAATTACAAAGAAGTGCAAGCTTATCTTGGATTAAAGGATTAGCGCTTTTAAAACTTATTTTATTAGTAAAAAGAGGTTGTTTGATACGACCTCTTTTTTTTGCAAGCAGAAAATCAAATTAGCTAACTTCAAACAGTTCTTCCCATCGTGTAGTATATCTTCCACTTCGCATTTCCTGGCGCATTTTCCAATTGCGCTTTAAACCGCTGGCAACATATTTCACGGCGTCATCTCTCATGCTGAAATTGATATTGTCCATGGCTTCCATTAGTAATCGTTGATGATTAGCTGCTTCAGATTTAAAAATATTTCCCTGTACAGATTCATCAGGAACCAATCCTCCAAGCATGACACCTGCCTTTAAATATTTAGAACCACGCTGATATAATTTTTCAACCAATGGCACTGCATTTTTTATTAGTTCATTCGTATGAGAGGTAGCCTGTAGCAGTTTTGTATGCGAATGCTTGGTTTGAGGATTATACTGATATTGATTTCCTTCATAATCGTTTGTTACAACAAACACATCAATAAATTTTGCAGCACAATATTGCCGGCGCAATTTTTCAGCAGCTCTTGAAGTGTAGGTTGCTACCGCTTCTTTCAGGTCATTTAATTCAAACACAGGTTTACCAAACATTCGCGTGGTCGCGATCATTTTTTTATCTTTCAAAGGATCTTTCATTTCAATGCAAGAAACTCCTTTCAGTTCGCTAATTAACCGCACACCGACTACACCGCCTAAATTTATTCTTGCCCATTCCTCATTCATATTTCTAAGTTGCAATCCATCATAGATGCTCCATATTTGTTTTAGCTTGGAGGCATAACGATAACCAACGCCCCAAATATCTTCGACAGCAGTTTGTTTTAATGCACGGATCATTTCCTCTTCGGTACAAAGCACCATGATGCATTTTGAGTTGTGCTTGTCTTTTTTTGACAATCTGTTTGCCAGTTTTGCCAATACCTTGGTTGGTGCAACACCAATCGAAACCTTGATACCTGTCCATTGCTCTACAGTTTCTTTGATTTCTTCTGCCACTTCATATAATCGCTCATGAGGCACCATGCTTAAATCAACAAATGCTTCATCTACTGAATATACTTCCACATTGTTTTCTCCAACTAATTCACGCAACGTATCCATAACACGCATGCTCAGATCGCCATATAAATTATAGTTGCTTGAAAATACGGCTACATCATTTTTTTCGATCACATCTTTATTTTGGTAATAAGGAGCAGCCATGCCTACTCCCAATTTTTTTGCTTCATCAGTTCGGGAAACAATACAGCCATCATTGTTGCTAAGCACAACAACCGGCTTGTTCCAGAGATCAGGTCTGAACACCCTTTCACAAGAACAATAAAAACTATTGCAATCAACAATGGCTTTCATACCCCTGCCCCCTGAAGGGGGAGCTTAGTTTTAACGTTTACTATCGGTTTGAAATGTCTTCGGTTCTTAGATTAATAAATTCCATCTTTATGAACTGATTTATTTTTTCTAATACGGTTTCAATTTGATTTCTTACTTCTTCATTTGTAAATCGGAATACCTTCATCTCCAGATTTTCAAGATTTTTTTGTCTTATTTCGTCCAATATTCGACTTTCTTCTAAATTATGAACTGAGCCATCCACTTCAATTACAAGTTTCAGCTTGTGACAATAAAAATCCACTGTATAGTTTGAGATCGGATGCTGTCTCCGAAATTTAAAGTTTGGAAAATGTTCTTTTAACCTTACCCACAAAACCATTTCTTCATTAGTCAACTTATTTCTTAGAACTCTTGCGTTTTCAAAAATTATTTTGTTTGCGCCATAAAACATTTTTCTTTTCATAAGTCAAGTGGTTTTTAAAAAGAGAAATTACTGGCGAAGCCTCCCCTTTAGGGGGACAGGGGGTGAATCGAATACACCACTACCCCCCACAAGGCAAAATCACTAAATTCTGCCAGGTTGATGGATTTGAATCTATCATTTTCAGCAATCAGAAAGGCTGAAGAAAAATTTTTATGATATCTCCTCACCAGCAATTCACCATTTAATATGGCAACAATAACTTTCCCATTCGCCAACTTCAATGAGCGATCTACGATCAGCACATCATTGTCAAAAATGCCTGCGCCAGTCATGGCATCGCCTTTCATGCGAAAGAAAAAAGTGGCCGGCTTATTTTTGATAAGCTCTTCATTCAGATCAATGCCGCGCTCGGCATAATCATCAGCTGCAGCACCAAAACCGGTAGCATTGGCGGTTCGTACATTCTGTTGCGAAAATTGTTTGGAGCCATTATAGGCGGCGCCGTAAAAATATTCCCCATCCATAAAAAAAGTTTGGACTCTTGCCTCCCTCAAAAGAAATAATGGAACTAAAGAGTCATTAGAAATAATTTTTTCTTAAATAAAGTTCGTAAAATTTTTTGGAAAAGCTAAATAAATTAGTAATTTTATGCTAAGATAATTTGCTACCGGCTGTTGAAAAAGAACAGGAAAAATAAATGGAGCGTCGCAACGAAAGTTCAATCAAGGCGGTGAAGCTGGCAGCATAAAAAAGATTCCGATAACTATCGAAACTAAAATTAAATAATGGAGGGGTTATGCAACTTTCTGGAATTACCATGCCCGACTACCGGGTTTATGAATATTTGCTTGTGCTGAATCCGCATGAGGAATTGCGCAATCGCATCATGCAGGTAAAGAAAGAATTTAATGAGGCGTACAAAGCATCAACAGCAGTCGGTGGCAAGCCGCACGTGACATTGGTGAATTTTCTTCAGTATGAAATGATGGAGGAGCGGCTTGTCAACCGGCTAAAAACAATTGCGATGGGTTATTATCCTATCAAGGTTGAGTTAAAAGATTACGAAAGTTTTCCCAGTCATACCATCTACATCAATGTAACGTCGAAGATGCCGATACAAAACCTGATAAAGCAAATTCGCGGTCAGGCGCAACGATTAATGAAGCTGAATGATGATAACAAACCACATTTTATCATGGAGCCGCATCTCACTATTGCAAGAAAACTTTTACCCTGGCAATACGAAAAAGGCTGGCTTGAGTACAGCAACAAGCATTTCACCGGCAGATTTATTGCCGATGGAATGCTTTTATTAAAACGGCCTGTGGGTGAAATGAAATACCAGATCGTTGAAAAATTTCAATTTCAAAACCTACCCGTAGTTACTAAGCAAGGAGAATTATTTATGTAGCCAATTCTCTAAGTCTTTGGGTTTTTATTAGCTGCAGTTTTTCGCGTTCATGACAGGGGCCCTTTCAGATATTATACTCACCATTAACCATTAAACCGTTTTCTATGTCCAACCAACTTCAGCAGGATCACTACAAAGTAATTCCTAAAAAGCATGATGATTCAAAAACCTCTCCGCCGGAAGGTGGAGAGGGTTTGGTTGGGGCCGACCAATATTTGCAAGGGAGGGGCGCTCAATTCAATACCAAAAATCGTTTTTTAAAAGACGAGCGTACAAAAGAGCATGTTGAAGGGATCGATGATTGGGAAGAGAATAATGTGGCTACACAATACATGGAACAGGAAGTAAAAAGTATTGTGAACAAAGTGGAGAGCCCTGACTTGAGCATGATGTACAGCATGAATCCTTATGCTGGTTGCGAGCATGGATGCATTTATTGCTACGCACGCAATGTGCATGAGTATTGGGGTTACAGCGCGGGACTTGATTTTGAACGCAAGATCATTGTGAAAGTAAATGCGCCACAAATGCTGCGTAAATTTTTGATGCATCCGAAGTGGGATGGAAGTAATCCAATCATGCTCAGTGGCAATACAGATTGTTACCAGCCTGCGGAACAGAAATACAGATTGACAAGAGGATTGCTGGAAGTATGTAATGAATTCAATCAGCCTGTGGGCATCCTTACCAAAAATTCGTGGATCATTAAGGATAAGGATGTATTGCAGGAAATGGCAAAAAAGCGATTGGTATCGGCCATGGTTTCTGTTACTTCCTTTAATGAAGATCTGCGAAGAGTGATGGAGCCGAGAACAACAACCGCAAAGCAACGGTTGAAAGTAATTGAAGAATTGAGCAATGCAGGCATACACATGGGCATCATGATGGGGCCGATGATACCGGGATTGAATGAGCATGAAATGCAACGGATCATGAAGGCCGGAAAAGATGCGGGGGCCAAATTCACAGCTTATACTTTTATTCGCTTGAATGGCGCCATAAAATTTTTATTTCATGACTGGCTTTATAAAAATTTTCCTGATCGAGCAGATAAGGTTTGGCACTTGATCGAAAGCAGCCATGATGGAAAAGTAAATGATACACGATGGGGGGTAAGAATGAGAGGAGAAGGAAATATTGCAGAGCTGGTAAGACAGCAGTATAAAAAATATGGAAAGCTGTATGGAATGAATGAAGATAGATGGGAATTAGATACAACCATTTTCAGAAGGCCGGGAGAGCAGGGGAGGTTGTTTTAGTTATCAAAATAGTTTTTTATTTTGATGGACAAACCTTCTCTTATGAATCAGTTTGGGGGAGATTGGACCCAACAAAAAATTGAAATTGTAGTTGCTTACGCAAAGGCATATTTAACTATAATGAATAAGTATCCTCAGTTTAAATGCCTTTATTTCGACGGTTTCGCTGGTTCTGGCGATATTTACAAAAACGATAGCACTGATATTGAAATCATCAAGGGTGTAGCAATCCGAATATTGGAAATAGATTTTCCCAAAAGTTTTGATATGTATTATTTTGTGGAGCTTGATGAAATGAATAGAAACGAATTGAACAAAACTATAAACGAGAAATTTCCAGAAAAAAGTAAGAAAAGTTTTGTTGTGCAGGAAGACTGCAATGTTAAGTTAGTCAGCATGGCAGTGTATCTTCAAAAAAATAAGAGTTTTCGAGTCCTTGCATTTATTGACCCATATGGAATGTCTCTTAATTGGAGCTCAATTCAAGTATTGAAGAACTTGGGAATTGATTTATGGATTTTGGTCCCTACCGGAATTGGGATGAATAGATTATTAACAAGAGATGGCAATATTAAAGAATCGTGGCTTAAAAAATTGGAAATGACTTTGGGAATGGAACGATCAAGAATTAAAGAGCATTTTTACAAACCTAAATCCGTTCAGACCTTATTTGGAGAGGAAACCTTTATTGAAAAGGAAAAAAATGCAATTGAAAAGGCAGGAAAGTTGTATCAACAGCAAATAAATGAAATATTTAAGTACGTTTCTGATTCTTTTCCTTTAATAAACTCAACAGGATCTGTGATGTATCACTTTATGATGGCTAGTAATAATAAAGCAGCATTTAACATTGCCAACGATATAATTAAACCAAAGAAGAAATAACTTATGGCCCAATCTAGCATCGAATGGACGGAGATGACATGGAATCCAACCACAGGTTGTGATAAAATTTCTGCAGGTTGTAAATACTGTTATGCTGAGGTGATGGCCAGAAGATTGCAAGCAATGGGAATTGATAAATACAAGGATGGATTTAAACTGAGATTGCATGAAGATGCAATTGAGATTCCATACACATGGAATAAACCGAAAGTTGTCTTTGTAAACTCAATGAGTGACCTCTTTCACAAAGATGTTCCGCTTTCCTTTATACAACGTGTATTTGAAGTAATGAATAATACTCCAAAACATACTTATCAGGTATTGACTAAGCGGGCAGAAAGATTGTACGAACTTCACGATAAACTTAGTTGGACAACAAATATTTGGATGGGAGTATCAGTCGAGAATGAAAAAGTAAAAGATAGAATTGACTTTTTAAGGGAAACAAATGCGAAGGTTAAATTTCTTTCTTGCGAGCCTTTAATTGGCCCGTTGTTGAATTTAAATCTTGAAAAAGTTCATTGGGTTATTGTGGGCGGCGAAAGTGGCCGGAAACCAAGACCCATGAAAGAATGGTGGGTCTGGGATATTCGCCAGCAATGTGCGGAACAGGGAGTTGCATTCTTTTTTAAACAATGGGGCGGTTCTAATAAAAAGAAAGCTGGTCGTGAGCTGGGTGGAGTAACTTATGATGAAATGCCAATGATCTATTCTGAAAAAGAATTTGCTTATTAAAATAATTTTTGATTTTTTCAAGAGCCCGGTCAGATAAGTGACCGGGCTCTTAGTTAGCTAACATTTAGAGTGAGGTAAAACTAATAACCTCCTATTTTAAAAAATCAATGGTTGAAACAAACCAAGTATGAAATTTGCGAATCAATAATTATGTCCAAACTCACTGGAAAACAATTAAGAGCGATTGGCTTACCGGAAGGACCGGTGATCAGCATTGCCATGAACATCATGGAGAAAAATTACAAACATCATACACAAGAAGAAGCATTGGAAATTTTAAAGAATATTGTCTCCTCTCCTGCCGATTATGTTAATGATGAAGTGTTGGGAATGATCGCACAGCAGTTGGTTCCAAAAGCCCCTCCTTTGGAGGGCTTTGGGGAGGTTTCTCTAAACGAAACTGGAATTCAATTCAATGTCTTCGGCGGCGAGCAAATAGAACAAGGAGCCATGCATCAAATGTACACGGCAGCTAAATTACCTATTGCTGTTGCCGGTGCATTGATGCCAGATGCACATGCAGGCTATGGCTTACCCATTGGTGGAGTGCTGGCAACGGAAAATGCAGTCATTCCTTATGGCGTTGGAGTTGATATTGGTTGCAGAATGTGTTTATCCATTTTTGATATTGATCCAAAAGAGTTGACAGAAAGAGAAAATTATTTTGCAAGAGAGATCAATGAAGCCACTTTGTTTGGCGGTGGAGCGCAATTTCAGCAAGCATCCGATCATGAAGTGATGGAAAGAAAAGAATTTGATGAATTGCCTTTATTAAAAGGTCTGCAAAGCAGAGCATGGAAACAATTAGGCTCATCCGGTTCAGGAAATCATTTTGTAGAATTTGGAATGGTAGAGATCAATGAAAAAGATGAAGTGCTGAATATTGAACCAGGAAAATATATTGGATTGTTGTCTCATTCGGGTTCAAGAGGATTGGGAGCAAGCATTGCCAATCACTATACAAAAATTGCCAAGCAAAAAAGAAGATTGCCTGGTGAAGCAGGCAATCTAGCTTGGTTAAATCTGGATGAAGAAGAAGGAATTGAATATTGGCTGGCAATGAATCTCGCAGGCGATTATGCTTCTGCAAATCACCACATCATCCATGAAAAAATTGCAAAGCAATTAGGACGACAGCCTTTGAAGATGGTCGAAAACCATCACAATTTTGCATGGAAAGAAATCGTAGAAGGAAAAGAAGTCATCGTTCACCGTAAAGGGGCAACACCGGCAGGAAAAAATGTGCTGGGAATTATTCCTGGTTCTATGACTGCCGCAGGATTTATCGTTAAAGGAAAAGGAGCACAAGCCTCTCTTAATTCTGCATCGCATGGAGCAGGAAGAAAAATGAGCAGAACGGCTGCATTAAATTCCATTACACAAAATGCGTTAAAGGAAGAGTTGCAAAGACATGGAGTAAAATTATTGGGTGGCGGATTGGATGAAGCTCCTTTTGCTTACAAGGATATTGAAGAGGTAATGAAGAGTCAGAAACACCTTGTTGATGTTGTAGGAAAGTTCATTCCTAAAATTGTGAAGATGGATGGATCTGCGCCGAAGCAATGGAGAAAGAATAAAAATGAAATAATTGGTGAATAGATTTATAGTGTAATCTTAATTGTTATGAATAAAGCGACTGGCTCATTGCCCGGTCGCTTTTCTTTTAAAAAGTTGAAACCGGCTTATGTAAAGCCTTTATCTTTTGCATCCAGTGGTTATACACCAAAATAATTTATCGTGAAACCACTGCTTTTAGCTTTACTACTGCCACTTTCAATATTGGCTCAGGAAGTTGAGCCAGTGATCTCTAAAGATTACCTGAATTTGATTAAAGACAGCTCGCAACCTAAAAAATTTCTGATCGATACTACAAATAATGTCGGCAATGCTTTTTTAAAACTTAGCGGTAATTACAATGGCTATTCAATAAAAAGAATTAAAATCAAAAATGGCTATTTGAAAATTCAACCAGCTAGTTACAGGGCGCTGTTAGTAAGTGGAAGTTTTAATTCAACAGTTGAAGTAAAAAAGATCAATCGGCTGCCGGCATTACAAAATCAATTTGTTCAAGGGCGATCACAAAACGGAGTGCTTAGTTGGCAGGGTCCGGAAACAGGAGAATTTTTCAGCTATGGTCCGGATATCAATACCGTTGAATTTGATGGAAGCAATTATGAGTATGATAAAAATGGAAAACTGGTTGCGTTTGGTTCAGGAAACGGGCAAAAAGCAAACATTTACAATAACAGCATCTTCAGAACGGCAGGCTTGTTATCTCAGTCATTCATGGTGCAGGGTAAGTATTTGGTAAGTGGCAAACAATATTTAACCAGAATAAACCTGGGACAAAGTAGGGAGAATACATTTATTAAAGACAATAAAAATTCTTCTCAAGATTTTTTAGCTCTATTTGAAGGGACAATTAAATGGCTTAATGTTTCGGCAACGTACAGCAACTTATCAGACAGGTTTTCCAATTCCAACAGAAATAGTTTTTTGAACAGAGTGTATCAAAATTCAATTCTTACGCCTATAAGCTTTGATAATGCACAAGGCAATATTATCGGTAGTATTCAAAGAAGCTATAGCAACACGGCTGATAACCCTTATTTTTTATTAGAGAACAACAATTCCTTTTTTCAATCACATCGATTGGGAAGCCTAGTCCTTGAAAAAAAGCAAAGTCGTCTGCGATTTAGAATAGCTCAGTCTGCCGAAAAGCTAAAAGAAAATAGCAACGAAGGATACAAACCCGGCACTGCATTCTTTCCAAATGGAATAATCGTAAATAGAAAAAAAACGGATGCAAACTATTTTTTCAATGCGAATGCTACCTATGATGTGGAGTATGATAATTATCATTTCCGTTCAACCGCTTCAGCTAATTATATCTACGGTAATACACGTTCTGATATTGACTATCCTACTGCAGTATACAATTATCAACGCTCATCTCATGATTTTGCACTTAATTTTTTGACCAGTTACAACTTGCATGATCTTGATGCCGGACTGAAGCTTGAAAATAAATTTTATGCATCCAATACGGTTTTAACCAAAGATTTTTTTCTACCTGCGATCTCCGCCTATGTCAGGTTCAACAATATTTTTAATTCAAATTATTTGAGTGCTAGGTTGGTTACCTCGTTTAGCCATTTTAACAGTGAACTTCCGATTAGCAGTTCTTTTTCTCAAAATAGCTTAGTGAAATACTCCACTGAACAAGCTCTGCAATATTTTCCTGCAACAGAAGTACCTGGGTTCGATAAGCTTTCTCCCATTCGACACAAAGAGTGGTCAGGAAGGGTAGAATTTAATTACAAGAATAAGATTTCACTAGAGGCGGAAGTTTTTAAACACAATATTATTGATGATATTTTTTCGGTGTATGAAAACGGGTCATTCAATTTAAAAAACATTGCCAGTCATCAAAACAAAGGGTTTGAACTGATATTGAATTATAATTCTTATGCTAAAAAGATCTCAACCGGCAATTCACTATCATTTTTTGCGAATAGAAACATAGTAACTCAGGTAAAACAAGGCTACAATTCGATTCCCATTGCAGGTTTTGCCAATGTAAATAAGGAGATAATAAAAGGCGAACCATTGGGTGTAATTGTTGGCAGCAAATATTTAAGAGATGCAAACAACAATCTAATAATCGGAAGCGATGGTTTCCCTTTAGTAAGTAACATTTCATCGATCATCGGTGACCCAACTCCTGATTTTGTGATGAAACTGACCGATAATCTTAGCTGGAAAGGATTTAGTCTGAATGTAGATTGGGAATGGAAAAAGGGCGGTGATATTTGGAATGGCACACAAGCCGTGCTCGATTATTATGGCCGATCACAAACTTCCGCTTTATTAAGAAACACCACGAATTATATTTTTCAAGGAGTATTGCCAGATGGACATGCGAATAGCATTCCCGTAAATTTTTATGATCTCAATCTGCCTTTTGAAAAAAACCGTTGGGTGCGATATGGTTTTAGTGGTGTTGCCGAGGAGTATGTTCAGAAAGGTGATTATCTGAGAATAAACAACGTTGGGCTCAGCTATAAATTAACTATTCGAAAATACATTCAAAGTCTTGCCTTCACTTTATATGCCAATAACATCATTGTTTGGACAGCTTATAAAGGAGAGGATCCCAACCAGCTTCTGTACGATCAGCCTAATACAAATGGTTTAGACCTTTTTAATCTTCCTTCTGTAAAAATAGTTGGATTTAATGTCTCCATTCAATTTTAATAATATGAGAAAATATACATTTTCATGCTGCTTGTTCGTGTTGATCGCTTGCGCATTTCCTTTTTTAAGCCTTGCACAAACGGTAAAATATGCATCAACAAAAGAAAAGGTTTATGTACAAACAAACCATGTTTTCTTCAAACCTGGTGAAACGGTTTATTTCAAGGTATATGTTGTAAATGCAAAGGATCAAAAGCCTACCGCAATCAGCAACGTGGTATATGTCGAGTTTATAAATCCTTCAGGCAATGTATTGCAAAAACAAAATTGTAAAGTAGAGAATGGATATGCCGTGGGTTCATTTGATTTTAATGAAACAGCAGTTGGGGGCCTTTATAAAATAAAAGCATATACCTCATGGATGCGCAATGAAAATGATTCTGTTTTTTTTGTAAAAGAAATTACACTGCAAAAAGTTATTGCTCCAAGGATATTGATGAAGCTAGACTTTCCGGAAAAGGGGTACGGAGCAGGGAGTGAAGTAAGTGCCAATTTTTCTATGCGTAATCTAAATGATCAATCAATAAGAAATTATCAAGGAAAATTTACAGTATTAATTGGAGGTGAAAAGGTACAGTCGGACAATTTCAAAACCGATCATGAGGGCAAAACAAAAATAAAATTCTTTCTTCCAAAAGAGCTAAAGACAAATGACGGCTTGCTGAATGTCACTGTCAATTATGATTCTTATACCGAAGCGATTTCCCGAAGCATTCCCATTGTGTTGAATAAAATTGATCTTCAGTTCATGCCAGAAGGCGGAACGTTTGTTGAAGGCATTTCAACCAATATCGCATTCAAGGCGCTCAATGAAAATGGCAAGGCTGCTGATATAAAAGGCGAGGTGTGGAATAGTAAAGGCAATAAAGTTACTTCATTTGAAAGCTATCATTTTGGAATGGGCATATTTGCATTTACCCCTCAAAAAGGGGAAAAGTATAAAGTAAAGATCATTTCACCGGCCAATATCTCTCAGCAATTCGAACTGCCTTCAGCTACGGAAACCGGTGTGGTTATGAACTTCTCGAAGCTAAATAACAAGATCATCGTCAAATTGATTTCTACTGATCAAAGACAAGTAAATCTGGATGGACAAACTAAAGGCATGAGTTTTTATGCAAAAAACATCTTGCTGCAAAAAGGAGAAAACCATATTGAGATAGATGAAAGTTTTTTCCCTGCTGGTATTGCTCAGTTTACTTTATACGCTGCTGATCTGCCTATAGCAGAGCGACTCATGTTTTTAAATGAAAACAAATATTTACAGGTTACAATCACCGCGGATAAAAAGAAGTATTTACCAAGAGAAAAGGTTAAGCTTACTCTAAAAACACTTGATGAAAATAACAGACCGGTTCCTTCTAATTTTTCTCTGACTGTAATTGATGATAAGCTTTGGTCATTTGCAGATGACAAGCAGGACCATATTCTGTCCTGGCTGCTCATGAGTTCTGAGCTACATGGAAAAGTTGAAGAACCTCAATTTTATTTTAAAAAAGATGAGCCCAAAGCAGTTCCTGCATTAGATCTTGTAATGCTCACTCATGGCTACCGGTATTTCGATTATATAGAGTATGTGAAAAAAGAAGGACAACTAAAATTCACACCTGACCAGGATAACATTTTAAGTGGGATTGTGGTCGATGGCAAAGGACATCCTGTAAAAGCAAGCATTTTATTAGTAAGCACAACGGCGACCGGCAAGGGGTTACAAATAAAAACAGATGAAGATGGGGTATTTTTCTTTTCTCACTTGCAGCCTAACACCAAATATTATTTGATCGGCCAATCATTGAATAAAAAGGAAAAGGTCTCAATACAAATCTCACAAAATGGTATTGGTTATAATCCTCTAAAAAATGGCTTTTACAAACAACGGGTATTTGCAGTAAATGATTTTGCAATCGGTCAGAAAAATGCTGAAGCAAAAATACCAATGGATAAAGCAG
Source organism: Chitinophagaceae bacterium (assembly GCA_036005185.1). Taxonomy (GTDB): domain Bacteria; phylum Bacteroidota; class Bacteroidia; order Chitinophagales; family Chitinophagaceae; genus VBAU01. The sequence continues at coordinate 48,421 of DASYQS010000057.1, forward strand.
AGTTAGAAAAGCAAATGCAAATAAATAATAAGCCGCTGCACTTGGAGGAAGTGGTTGTGATTGGATATGGAGCGCAGAAACGAAAAGATGTTACAGGAGCAGTAGCTGTTATAAATGCCAAAGAATTAGTAGGGATTAATAATCTGGGTTTTGCTTTGCAAGGTAAAGTGCCTGGTGTTGAGGTTGTAAATAATGCAAACCCTGCAGCTGATCCAAAAATCAATATACGAGGCATGCGTTCTTTACCAGGAATAAATCAGCCCTTGTTTGTAGTAAATGGCGTGGTGGTAGAACAACCCAACCTCAATGCCTTTAATCCTAACGATATTGAGCAGATCTATGTTTTAAAAGACGCTGCCGCAACTGCTATATATGGTGCAAAGGCCAGCAATGGTGTAATTATAATTGAAACAAAAAAATACAGAACAGAAAAAATACGGTTCAATTTTAATAACAGTTATTATTATATTTCTCAGCTCATCAACATCAGCGGGCCTGTTTATTCAGTGGCAAAACGTTTTTATGTACCAAAATATAACTCACCTGAAGTAGAGAAGAGAACTGATTTCCGGGAAACGATTTATTGGAATCCGGTAATACAAACAGATAAAAATGGAAAGGCTGAAGTAGAATTTTATAATTCAGATGCTTCTACCACATTTAGAGCCATTGCTGAAGGTATTGGATACAACGGTAAACTAGGAAGGGCAGAAACAACTTATGCGGCGCAAAATGCAATGAGCGCGGATGCAAAAATTCCGCCTTATTTAACTGTTGGGGATCAAGCGTTGATCCCGTTAGTGATCAAAAATAATTATGCTGAGGATTTAAATATTTCTATTGAGGTTAGCGCCGCCAATAAATTTAAAATTGGCAATTATAGCAATGCGGTCTCAGTAAAGCCAGATAGCTCGCGGCAAATAACAATTCCGATTGAAGCAATTGCCGAAGTAAAAGGGAGTGTACATTTTATTATCAAAAACCAGTTTGGCAAACAAACATTGACGCTTCCAATCGCGGTTGCCGACAAAGGCTTTCCGGTAATAGAAACATTTTCAGGGAATAGATCGCAGCAGCATAATTTTACGATCAATAAAATGATATCAGGAACAGTGAAAGCAAATCTGAAGTTATTTAAAAATTTAGAAGGACAATTATTGGATGGAATTGAATCTATGTTGAGAGAACCTTATGGATGTTTTGAGCAAACATCTTCCACAACCTATCCCAATATTTATGTGTTAAAATATTTAAGAGAATCAGGAAAGTCAAATCCTGAAATTGAAAAAAAGACCTTGGGATATATTTCAAACGGATATAACCGGTTGATTGGTTATGAAACAGAGCAAAACGGTTTTGAATGGTTTGGCCACACGCCACCACATGAAGCATTGACGGCTTATGGCTTATTGGAATTTACGGACATGAAGGAGTTCATTAAAATAGATGAACAAATGTTAAACAGGACCAAGGATTTTCTGATGAGCCGCAGAGATGGGCAAGGTCATTTCAAACTAGCTGCCGATGGGTTGGATCAATTCAGAACTGTACCGGATAAAATCGCCAACGTTTATATTGTATATGCGCTTACTCAAGCAGGTATTGGTAAAGAAATTCAATTGGAATATCAAACAGCAGTTAAAAAAGCTTTGGAAAGTAATGATGGATACCAGATGGCCATGATGGCGCTGGCTGCAAGCAACATGAAAAATAAAAATGATTTTGAACAATTGATGGTTGCGTTGAACAAGCTCTATCAGAAGATGAATTTGAGCTCTGAAACAAGCGTAGTGAATTCAAGAGATGCTTCATTAAGAGTTGAAACGATGTCATTATATGCATTAGCATTGATGAGAGAACCATCTCCTGATATTGCAAGCATTGCAAATCTGATTTCAAAAATCCTTTCTGAAAAAGCTTATTACGGTTATGGAGCTACACAAGCTACCGTGCTGGCTTTACAAGCTATCGTTGAATATTCAAAACTAACAAGCAAGGTCACTGATGATATCCAAGTTGACTTTACTATGAATAGTAAAAAGGTCAATGAAAGCAAGAATATAGAAGGAGAGTTACATGAGGGCAACAATCTGTTTATCGTTCAGTATGGTCAGCAAAACAGAACGATTCCTTATAGTCTTGAGATTTCTTATAATACTTTAACACCGCCCAACGATGAAAAGGCCGAGTTGCAATTGATAACCCATTTAAAAACTAATCAGGCTAATGTTGGTGAAACTGTAAGAATGGAAATTGAAGTAACAAATCAAAGATCCATTTTACAGCCAATGGCTATTGCTAAAATTGGAATTCCCGCAGGCTTATCGGCTCAACCTTGGCAGTTAAAAGAGATCATGGAAAAAAATCAAGTTGCTTACTATGAAATTTTTGATAATTACCTGGTATTATACTGGATGGGATTTCGTGCTAATGAAACTAAAGAGATCAACCTTGATCTGAAAGCCGAAATTGCCGGCACTTATAAAGGCAAGGCCAGTAATACCTATTTATATTACACACCTGAGTATAAAAACTGGAATGACGGATTGGAGATAGAAATAAGACAATAGAGAGTTAGAAAAATATAAAAGAGCGAGAAAATTCGCGTAGAATGGTCGATCGTGATATCATTTTCACCTATACCTTGATGTAGATCTTCTTTCTATCGAGCCAATAACAAATGGCCCACATAAAAGTGATCACACAAATAGCATAGATCAATGAGCCAATTCTTGGATCACCGGGAATATGAACCAGCACTCGCTGATAAAGCCAATTCCATGGGCTGATATAAACCATTTGACCTTTTTCATTCAAATGGTCCGGAATACGAATTAGAGAAAGAGCTCGAGGAAGAAATGCGCTCAATGCAAAAACAAACAATGCATTTTTACCAAACACATCAAAGAATTTCGTCAGCCATCCTCTTACATTTCTATATTCGATCAAATAGATCATAGTGGCAATCGTAATGGTAGCAAGCCCCGAAGTATAAACTGTGTAAGAACTTGTCCAAATTTTTTTATTGATGGGGAAAACCATATCCCAACAAAACCCTGTAAGGATCATTACAACACCGGCAACAAACAAACCGCTTAACATTTGATAAGGTCCGGTTTGGCTAATAACAGGCTTTTCCTCTGAGTTCCTTTGGGAAAATTCGAATTGTTGGGTTTCCGGCACTTTACTTTTCTTTTGAATATAATCTCCAACGAGATACCCGAAAATCACTTCAACAATGGCCGACATAGTGCTCATGATACCTTCCGGGTCAAATGCAACGCCCTCGCCTTTATACATGTGTGGCACATGAAGAATTTTTTTATCGATGTCGGTTCCAAACCAGCCTTGCAAGCTATAGGGATCTGACGGATTTCCTATATAGCACAACATCCAGTATAAAAGAAGTAGAACCAGCCCTGCATAAAATGCGCCTCTCGGTTTTAAATAATAAATAAGAATAGATCCAAAAAAATAACAAAGGGCAATGCGTTGCAGCACTCCTAAAATCCTAACTCCGCTTTCAGGGTTATTTGCATCAACCCAAGATCTAAATACAAGATGATCGTCGGCCCATTTTACAAATGGCCACCATTGCAGAAAAAGACCGATCAAGAAGATCAGCAAACTTCTTGTAATTATTTTTTTCCAAAATGTTCTGTCTCCCTCAGCCTGTAGTCGTGGCATTACAAAGGAAAGAGCATTGCCTACGACAAAAAGAAAAAAGGGAAAAACAAGATCGGTCGGGGTCAAACCATGCCAGGGTGCGTGTTCAAGCGGTGGATAAATATGTGACCACGAGCCAGGATTATTCACAAGGATCATCAGGCAAACAGTGGCACCACGAAAAACATCAAGGGAATAAAAACGTTGTTTCAATGGCAGGCATTTAAGTTTAAAAGTAGGGAATTAGCGCAGTTGCAATTGAAATGGGATTGTTTTTATTTTAGTTTCCTGATTTTATTTTTACCCATGTTCCGGGATTTCCTTCTTTAATACACGTCCACCTTATTACGGTGGTATCTGTTCCATTATTCTCAACTACATCCCCAGCTCCGTGATAACCTGAAGTTGGAGGGGTATCTGCGTATTCTATGTGTCTTATTTTATTGTTATGCCCACCCATAAAATAGCCATAAGGCATAATTATTTCGCCATACTGTGACATATTTGAATTTTCTAGAGTGGTGTTTCTTCCAAATAAATTACTACGATAATATTGAGCCTGTTTTTGAGAGATGAAACTAAAAGGACTTCCATCTTGATAATTCTGATTCAAATAAAACGATTGTCCGGTTATACTGCTATTAAATTTAAAACCAATTGAACTATTTGTAATTTGATCATATCCACCTATGAAATTCATATTTGCATCAGCAGACATTCTTATGCCCTGCGCCCTTAAATTTGTTTCATAAAATGCTTGAAAATTTCTTGAAGTTAAAACGCCTTGTCTTACTCCTATAGCTGCCTGAGCCTGACCATAACGTGCAAGAAAGCCACCTATTATAAGATTATTTGTATTGAAATTTATAACTTCATCACCTTCTATATAATCTCCGATAAAAGTTCCCTGATGATTTGGGTCGTTAGCGCAAACGCCGCCACCGGTAAAATAATTTATTGAATTACGCCATGTATCAGGCCCTTTGCTTATGGCATCTTTAAACCAGTATGTTTGCCAATCAACAGCAATTTCTGGCTCCTTATTTATATGATCCTTTATGCAATAATATCTGTAACCTTTATAAACAATACTTGAAAACCCGCCTGTTTCTATTTGCCCATTAGTGGCTGAATGATTGCCATGAAATTCATTTCCTAGAAATGATGAATCAGCAATACCCCACCTTTTATTTAATTGTGCATTACAGCTTTGAACGACACACTGATTCGCATCTGGTCCCTTAAACGTAAACCCATTTCTTCCATTCCAAAAAGCTGTACAATGTATATATTGGCTTAATGATGAATTTGAATAAGGTAAACCACTTAAGCCGTATGTGTAAAATCCATCGCCATCGAATGCCTCTACTTTTACATCCTCAAACCTATTTATTCCTTCATTTCTTATTCCATGTTTATAATTATTATTATATCCAATAGCATTATATCCATAAGCCACTCCCTTTAATTTAATATTGTGAAAATAAGAACCCGTTGATGAGAACGTGAAGAATATTCCCATACTGTTAGGGAAAGACAAAATAGTTTTTTCAGTCCCTGCTCCAAATATTTCTATTCTTCTGTTAATTGTTATTGAATCAGAGAAATAATAATAAGGACCGGCATGAGAATCATCATTTTCAACATTTGCCGGAATATAAAGTTTAGAATATTTACTTAACAAAAATTTTAGAAAAACTGGTTTGCAATCGGTGCGACCATTAGATACTCCGCGTATCTGTAAAAAATTTACTATTCCATTGTCAACAATTAATTCCCACCTGCCGTTTCCTGTAATTCCTTTTGGTTTGATAGCAAAAGCTGAATCTGAGTTTAACGAGCTTTGTGGATTCCAAATATAATGCGCCCCTCCACCATCCCCTTTTACCTTATATCCTAAAGTAAAAATATGTTTGATGCCATTGGTATTTGTGTAAAGATTAGAACTGAACAAACTATCAATATTATCAAGAGTGGCTGTATTTAGCTTTTGAATTGTTGTTTGAGCGTTCGAAAAATGAATCATAAAAAGCGTCATGATAATTAAAGTATATTTCATTTTGTAATGAATTAATTAAGTTAGTGAAAACCTACGGCTCTTGGAATTCGGTAAACTAATTTTTCAAAACTCATAAATACATAGAACGACAGTTCTGAAAATAGGATAAATAAGTATATAATCAGAAAATTTAAAAATTAGTTCCGAGGGTAGATCAAAGATTCGAGGATAATATGAATAAAATTTGCGGATAGGGCTTTATCTACCCCTTATCCATACTGTATTCCTATTTCCGCTACGCGATCCATCTCAATCTGCCAAGACAGGTAATCTCGTATACTAACTCCAGAATCCGAATTAAATTACTCAGAATCTGTTTATTTTATTCTCTTGCCAGTCCCATTCATACAATTATATTTGCACTCGACAATTATCACCAGCTGAATTAGCGATGATAATTTATAACAAACATTTTATTTCCAACCAGTTACAAAAAGAAATTGTGACTGAGATGGCGAAGCCATGAAAAAAATGAATGGTCAATTGAACCGTAAATGGTATGCCATTTATACCCGTCCCCGGTGGGAAAAAAAAGTAAACCTGCTTTTGTCAGAGAAAGGTATAGAATGCTACTGCCCGTTGAATAAAATAAAAAGGAAATGGAGCGACAGATTGAAAACTGTAGAAGAGCCGTTATTTAAATCTTATGTTTTCGTAAAAGTATATGACGGCGAGAAAACGATTGTAAGAATGACTGCAGGGGTGATCAATTTCGTTTACTGGAATAAAAAGCCTGCTTTGATAAAAGAAAAAGAAATTCAAACCATAAAAAGATTTCTTGATGAGCATGAAAATATTCAGGTATATCCAATGGATTTAAAATTGAATGACCGTGTTCGAATAACAGCCGGATCATTGATGGATCAGGAGGGGAAAGTGTTGGATATTCGACGTAAAGCCGTAAAGGTTGCTATAGACAGTCTTGGGTATATTTTGGTAGCATACATTGAAAGAAGTAAGCTAACTTCGGTTCAATCCAAATGAGATCAATTCCTATTTTTGTAACAGTCCATCAACTTTAAAAAAGCCTAATGAGATTCATATCTCTCTTTTGTATTATTAGTATAGTTATCTTTTTCACTTCCTGCAGTTCGCAAAAAAAAGTACCTTATAATTATATTGAAAACCTAAACGATACTTCTGGTAAGGATGCAGTAAAAAATTTTGAACCTCTTATCCAAAAAAATGACTTGCTTTCCATACAGGTTTACAGCACGTCTACCAAGCCGGAACTTTCTGATATTTTATATAATCCCCCGGCATTAAACAATTTTACTGCGGCTGGTGGCAACACCAGCGGGTATCTTGTTGATATGGATGGAAATATCAGATTTCCCCGAATAGGATTTATCCATGCAGAAGGCATGACAAAAAAACAATTGGCTGATTCGATAACATCAAAAATAACCGACCTGGAAAATTCCACTGTTATTATTCGCTTTCTTAACTATCGAATAACTGTTTTGGGTGAGGTGGGCCATCAGGGAACATTTGTGATACCTTATGAAAAGGTAACCATTTTTGAAGCTCTTGGTCTTGCTGGTGATATCCCGGTTACTGGCAAAAAAGAAAATGTAAAGATCATCAGGGAAATCAATGGAAATAGAGAAATAGGAACCATTGATCTCACATCAAAAAATGTTTTTGAGTCTCCTTATTATAATCTGCAACAAAACGATGTCGTTCTCGTTGAAGTAAAAAAATCTAAGGTTAAACAAGTTGATCAGGCTTTAGCCATCCAAAGAATAACATTTGCTTTAAGCCTTGTAACAAGTATAGCTCTGATCTATAATATTTTCAAGTAAAATTTTTTTAGTGCCATCCACAACTGTAATAGAAGAGCAATATACCACCGATAAAACCGAACTGGGAAGCCTGGGTGTCAAGGACCTGTTGTTTAAATACATCCGCTTTTTACCGGTTTTTATTTTGTCATTAGCCCTGGCCCTTTTTGGGTCTTATGTGTATCTGCGCTATGCCACACCCATCTATCGTGCAAGCGGCTCATTAAGAATTAAGAATGAAAAGCAATCGGGTGGCAGTAATGATGAAAGATTAAATCAGCTTGCTTTAAACAGCGGCATTCAAAATATTCAAAACGAAATTGAAGTTCTTAAATCAAAGCCCCTGGTTGAACGGGTAGTAAACGCTTTGAATTTGCAAGTAAGCTATAATGCAATTGGAAAAATAAAATCGCCGAACATTTATAAACAGGGGCCCTTTCTACTGCAAATATTTCAATTAACCGATTCATCCAAACCATTTTCCTTGAACATAAGATTTCTAAACAATAATTCATTCACCATTAATGGTGAAAATGGAACTTTTTCATTTGGCGAGCTATTTAGAAATGGATTTGGTGTTTTTCGCTTAAACAAAAATTCTTATGGCTCAATAGGAAAGGAATACACTATATCCTGGGCACCTACTCCACAGGTAACTTCAGAGCTTGCTGCCAACATTCAAATAACTCCCAAGACAGGTACGGACATTTTGGTTATCAGTTTGGAGAGAACAAACCCTCAAATGGCATCAGATATCATTAATCAGTTAATGATTGAATATGGCGAACTGACCAAAGAAGACAAAAGCGCGGAAGCCTCGCTGGTGCTTCAGTTTGTTGACAAATCATTAAGAAGCGTTCAGCACGAAATAGACAGCATTCAGAGAGAAAAAACCAATTACGAAAAAGAATACAATCTTATTGGCCTTGAAGATCAAACTCAAAATTATTTCACCAATATTACTGAAGCAGAAAAAGGGATCAATGACCAAGTCATACTCCTAGATGTTACAGGATTGATCGAAAAATATTTGCAAGACAAGCAAAATAATTATGAAACGGTACCTTCATCATTAGGATTAAAAGACATAACACTTGAAAACAAAATTCAGGAATATAATAAGGCCCAATTATACAGAAAAAGCCTTGTTGATTCTCATATACCTTTAAATAACCCAGTGGTAAAAGAGCAGGATGAAATCATTGAAAAACTTCGCGCAGATATTCTTGAGGCTATGAGAAATATTAAGACTTCAACCAATCTGGCTCTCAGCAATTACAGGCGCAGAGGAAATTTAGCAGAAGGGCAAGTGAAATCATTGCCACCAAGGATAAAGAAATTAAGAGAGTTCGAGACGGCGCTAAATAGTAAAATGGGGATTTATACGTATCTCATGGAAAAAAAACTAACGACAACTATTTCACAAGCCTCTACTCTTTCAAATTCAAAAATTATTGAAAAGGCGTATCCTTCTTCAACACCGGTAAAACCAAATAAAAGGTCTATTCAACTGTTGGCTATATTAATTGGGCTTGGGCTTCCGGGTTTGTTTATTTTTTTACTCGAGGTAATTAATGACAAGGTCACGACCCGGTACGATATAGAGAAGATCACACAGGCACCTGTTTTAGGCGAGGTTGGGCATTCCTATGCCGATAATGCGTTGATCGTGAATAAAACAAACAGAGGAATGGTAGCTGAACAATTCAGAATTATTCGCTCCAATCTTCAATATGTTTTAAATAAGATTGATAAACCGGTTATTCTTGTCACATCGTCATTTAGTGGTGAGGGAAAATCTTTTATCACGACAAACCTTGGCGCTGTAATGGCCCTCGCTAATAAAAAAACGATTGTGATCGAATTTGATATTCGCAAGCCGAAAATATTAACGGGACTTGGTATCTCAAAAAGGCCGGGAGTTACTAATTATCTTTTAGGTAAGGCAGAAATTGAAGATCTGCCTGTACTAGTTCCTGGTTATGATAACTTGTTTGTTCTTTCCTGCGGGCCAGTTCCACCTAATCCTTCTGAGCTATTATTAGAGTCAAAAGTGGATGAACTTTTTAGCTATTTAAAACAAAACTTTGATGTGGTTCTGATTGATACCGCTCCTGTGGGAATGGTAAGTGATGCGATGACCCTTGGCAAATTTGCTAATTGCAGCTTATATATTGTACGGCAAGGCCATACTTATAAAAAACAAATTGCTTTGATCGATGAGTTTTACAGGGAAGCAAAGCTTCCAAAAGTATCTGTTATTATAAATGACGTAAAAGTGAAACCCGGTTATGGTTATTACGGTTATGGCAGGTATGGTTATGGCTATGGGTACAAGTCAAATTATTACGAAGAGGAGCACCCTCCACAGAATATCTTCACACGTTTTTTTGGTTTGTTTGATCTAAAAAACCGAAAAAATGGAAGATCAAAAGTTTCTTAATCTTTTATTTTTTACATGCGAATTTTAGTTACAGGCGGAGCTGGTTTTATTGGTTCTAACCTGGTTGAAAGTTTGCTGAATAACGAAAGCATTAAGCATGTAAGAGTACTTGACAATTTGGCTACCGGATCAATTGATAACATTGAAGAATTTTACTTGCATCCTCATTTTGAATTTTTGCAGGGTGATATAAGAGATTATTCCATTTGCATGCAGGCCTGTGATGGCATCGATCTTATCTCTCACCAGGCGGCCTTAGGTTCTGTCCCTCGCTCCATAAACGATCCTCTTACAACAAATGAAGTGAATATTACCGGCACACTCAATATTTTCATGGCGGCAAAAGAAAAAAAAATAAAGAGGGTTGTATATGCAGCCAGTTCATCTACCTATGGCGATCATCCGGGTTTGCCAAAAATGGAAGACAAGATAGGAAAGCCTTTATCACCCTATGCCGTTACGAAATATGTAAATGAATTGTATGCCGACGTGTTTGCAAGTTTATATCAAATGGAATTTATAGGACTCAGATATTTTAATGTGTTCGGACCCAAGCAAAACCCCAAAGGTCCATATGCAGCTGTCATACCCTTATTTATCGAATCATTATTGAATGATCAATCAGCTATGATTAATGGGGATGGGGAACATAGCCGTGATTTTACTTATGTAAGCAATGCGGTACAGGCGAATGTGCTGTCCTTATTTACAAAAGAAAAGCAAGCTGTGAACCAGATATACAATATTGCCTTTGGCCAACAAACTTCTTTGAACCAATTATTCAATTATTTAAAAAATATTTCAGCAAGCAAGATAAATCCTTTGCATGGTCCCGAAAGACAGGGTGATGTAAAACATAGCTTAGCTGACATTTCAAAGGCCAAGCGGTTACTTCAATACGCACCAGATATTTCGGTAGAAGAAGGATTGCGCAAAACTTTTGAATGGTTTCAAAAACAGGTTAAGATTAAGATTTCTTAGCCTCAACCTCAGCCTTAATCTAAATCTGATTATAAAATGTCGAAAACAATTATCATAACGGGAGGAGCAGGTTTTATCGGCTCACATATAGTAAGATTATTTGTAAAAAAATATCCCGATTACAAAATCGTGAACCTTGATGCGTTAACATACGCTGGTAATCTTGAAAACCTTAAAGACATAGAGAATTCAGCCAATTACTATTTTGAAAAAGCAAACACCTTAGATGCTGATGAATTGGAAAGAATATTTTCCACTTATCATCCTGATAGTATAATACACCTGGCTGCCGAATCACATGTTGACCGGTCCATTCTTTCGCCTATGGATTTTGTTTATACGAATGTAATTGGTACGGTGAATTTGCTCAATACTGCAAAAAAATTTTGGAAAATCGGCAACCAGCAACCCACAACCAGAAACCTGTTTTATCATGTTTCTACAGATGAAGTATATGGTGCTTTAGGCGATACTGGTTTTTTTACTGAAGAAACGCCTTATGCACCCAACTCTCCTTACTCTGCGTCAAAAGCTTCATCCGATCATTTTGTTCGCGCATACGGAGAAACTTATCACTTGCCTGTGATCATTACCAATTGCTCGAATAATTATGGTCCCAATCATTTCCCTGAAAAACTAATCCCTCTTTTCATCAATAATGTTATACACAAAAAACCTTTGCCAGTGTATGGAGACGGACTGTACACTAGGGATTGGTTATATGTAAAAGATCATGCGACAGCCATTGACATCGTTTTTCATAAGGGAAAAGTTTTTGATACCTATAATATTGGCGGTTTTAATGAATGGAAAAATATCGACCTGGTAAAACTCTTATGCAAGCTGATGGATGAAAAACTTGGAAACCCTCCGGGTACCAGTGAGCAACTTATCACGTATGTAAAGGATAGGCCGGGTCATGACAGAAGGTATGCCATTGATGCAACAAAAATCAATAAAGAATTAGCTTGGAAACCCAGTGTAACATTTGAAGAAGGATTAAGTGAAACAATCGATTGGTATTTGAAAAATACAGAATGGTTGAAGCATGTTACGTCAGGTGAATATCAACAGTATTATGAGAGGCAGTATATAGATAGAGATTGAGGTTGAGATTAAGGTTAAAACGCCTTATATGCCGTATAATCATTTTACAGAAATGCCTGTTTGGCAATTAGCGGATGAAATAGTAAGTGATATTTATAAACTAACCGAATCATTGCCAAAAAGAGAAGATTATGCCTTATGCAGCCAGTTACGCGATGCAGCTATCAGTATTACGGGTAATATAGCAGAAGGGTTTGGCAGAGGGCATAAAAAAGACAAGATTAATTTTTATTTATTTTCAAGAGGGAGCAGTTTTGAAGTGCAGAGCCATATGCTAAGTGGACAGTCGGTCGGGTATTTCAATAATATGCAAATCGATCCTATTAATCAGAAATGTCTTAAGGTAATTGAAGCCCTTAACAAGATTATAAAAGGACTGCAATAAACTTACTCATTCTTAATCTCAACCTCAACCTAATTTCAATCATAATCTAAATAAATGAAAGGAATAATATTAGCAGGCGGCTCAGGCACTCGCTTATATCCAATTACAAAAGCAATCTCCAAGCAGCTCATGCCTATTTATGACAAGCCCATGATCTATTACCCTCTTTCAATTTTAATGATGGCTGGCATTAGGGAAATTTTAATTATTACAACTCCTGAAGATAATTCTCAATTCAAAAGATTATTAAATGACGGTAGCCAGGTAGGATGTCATTTTGAATATGCTGTACAGGAAATTCCTAATGGCCTTGCACAGGCATTTGTAATTGGGTCAAAATTTATTGGCAATGATAAAGTGGCACTAATACTTGGTGATAATATTTTTTACGGTGCCGGATTAGGGAGACAATTACAGAAATTGAGTAATGTGGAGGGAGGGTATGTATTTGCATACAAGGTTTCTGATCCGAAACGCTATGGCGTAGTTGAATTTGACCGAAATAAAAATGCTATTTCGATTGAAGAAAAACCAGCGCAGCCAAAATCGAATTATGCGGTGCCTGGTTTATATTTTTACGATAATGAAGTAGTGACCATAGCGAAAAATTTACTACCCTCTGCAAGAGGTGAATTTGAGATTACCGATGTAAACAAAGTATACCTGGAAAAAGGAAAATTAAAAGTTTCTATTCTTGACCGCGCTACTGCCTGGCTTGATACTGGAACATTTGAATCACTTAGCGATGCCAGTGAGTTCGTAAGAGTAATTGAAAAAAGACAAGGAACCAAGATTGGTTGCATTGAAGAAATTGCCTTTCGCATGAAGTATATTAATAAACAGAAGCTTTTAGAAATTTCATCTCAACTGGATAAGAGTGGCTATGGATTGTACTTAAAAAACTTATTACGTGAAGAATAAAGCGAGGTTGAGATTCAGGTTAAGATCACTTATCTGTGTCTTAACTTAATCTGAGATTGAAACTTAGCTTTTGTCTCAACCTTAAACTCAATCTTATACTTTCTAAATCTTAACCTCAACCTAAACCTTTATCTCAATCTTAACCTTAACCTGATGTCTTACTTTGCCCACCCCACCGCAGTTATTGATGAAGGTTGCAAAATTGGCGAAGGAGTTAACATCTGGCATTTCAGCCACATTATGCCAGGGTGTAAGATTGGAGATGGCTGTAATATTGGTCAGAACGTTTTTATTGCAACTGGCGTTGTTCTTGGCAAAAATGTAAAAGTGCAGAATAGTGTTTCTATTTATGAAGGAGTGATTTGTGAGGACGATGTTTTCATAGGGCCTTCGGCTATTTTTACTAACATAAAAAATCCGCGCAGTGCTATTAGCCGAAAAAAAGAGTATCAGAGAACGGTGGTAAAAAAAGGAGCAACAATTGGAGCCAATGCAACGATTGTTTGCGGAAATGAAATTGGAGAGTATGCATTTATAGGCGCAGGGGCTGTACTAACAAAATCTGTATCGCCTTATGCATTAGTAATCGGTAATCCTGCAAAACAGGTAGGATGGGTGAGCGAAACAGGTCATCGTTTGGATTTTGATAAAAATGGAATAGCTGTTTGCAAAGAGAGCCGCGATAAATATGAGTTGATGAACGATTCTGTAAAAAAAATAAAGTGAGTGGCATTCACACTAAGGTCAAGATTCAGAATTGACCTTAATCCTAATCCTTAACCTCAACCTTAACCTCATCCTCGCCTCAATCATGAAACATTTTGCATTAATAGGTGCTGCCGGTTATATTGCTCCGAGACACATGAGGGCGATCAAAGAAACCGGAAATGTTTTGGTGGCTGCATTGGATAAGCATGATTCAGTGGGAATACTGGATAGCTATTTTCCCGAAGCGGATTTTTTTACGGAGTTTGAACGCTTTGATCGCCATTTGGAGAAACTGAAGCGCAATGGCAACCCTGTTGACTATGTAGTGGTTTGTTCTCCGAATTATTTACACGATGCTCATATACGATTCGGTCTTCGTCTGGGTGCCGATGTGATCTGCGAAAAACCGGTTGTGCTAAATCCCTGGAATGTGGATGCATTGATGGAGATGGAAAAGGAAACAGGAAAAAAAGTTTTTACGGTTCTTCAAATGCGGCTCCATCCTGCCATTATCGCTCTTCGTGAAAAAGTGATGAAAGCGCCGCCGGAGAAAAAATTCAATGTTACTCTGCGGTATATTACGATCCGTGGTCATTGGTACCAGATCAGTTGGAAAGGAGATATGCAGAAAAGCGGGGGTATTGCTACCAATATCGGCATCCATTTCTTTGATGCGCTTCTCTGGATATTTGGAGATGTAAAACAGAACAAGGTTTGTCAGCATGATAGCACAAAAGCATCGGGGCAGTTGATGTTGGATAGGGCCAATATAAATTGGTCGCTGAGCATTGATGCAAACGACCTGCCTGAACAAACAAAGGCTACGGGTAAACAGAGTTTTCGTTCGTTGGTGATTGATGAAGACGAAATCGAATTTGGAGATAGCTTTAATCAATTGCATACAAAAGTGTACGAGGAAATTTTAGCCGGGTATGGCTATAAGCTCTCTGAAGTAAAGAAGTCAGTAGAGTTAGTGTATAGGATAAGAAATAAATGCTAGAATATTTTTCCCGCTAAGGAGTTTATGCAATTGCAGAACTAATATGAAGTATACTTTTCTGGAGATTGAACAGTGCAATATGTGTGGTGATAACGCAAAAGGTCATAAGATTATTGGTCATCGGTTAAATGGGCAAACCGGGTTTAGACCAGGTTTAAAAAAAGGAATAACTGTATCAGTTGCTAAGTGCACTAAATGCGGACTTATTTATTCTAACCCGCTGCCTGTCCCTTTTGATTTACAGGATCATTATGGCATTCCTCCTGAACATTATTGGACTGCCGAATACTTTAAGCTGAACCTCGATCAGTTTTCTTATGAAATCGGTATCGCGAAAAAGCTTTTGAATTTTAGGAAACAAATAAAAGCATTGGATATAGGAGCTGGTTTGGGAAAAAATATGCTTGCTATGTCAAATGCAGGTTTTGATACTTATGGATTTGAGCCTTCTGTACCTTTTTATGAAAGAGCGATAAGTAAAATGGATATTTCCCCCGAACGCCTGAAGCAAGGTGCTATGGAAGAAATGCATTATGAGGAAAACAGTTTTGATTTTATAACCTTCGGTGCGGTATTAGAGCATTTGTACGATCCGAATCATTCGCTGGAAAAAGCTTTACAATGGCTTAAACCTGCCGGCATTATTCATGTTGAAGTACCTTCCTCAGAATGGCTGATTTCAAAATTAATCAACAGATATTATAGATTGAGGTGCACTCGATTTGTTACCAATATTAGTCCAATGCACGAACCTTTTCATTTGTATGAGTTTGCGGTGAAATCATTTCAAATGAATGGCATCCGGTCGGGATATGAAGTGGCCTATTACAAACATTTCGTTGGTGAAATTCCATCTGTGCCAAAAATTTTCCATCCCCTCTTAAAAACTTACATGAAATGGTCAAACAAAGGATTGCAACTGGTAATTTGGTTAAGAAAACCTGAATCAAAGACTATGGATAACTAAAGAACGATCTTTTTCACTATTACAAACAGGGATTTTTAAGTTTTAATTTTTATGAGTTTAAAAGAAAATTTTTATAAAATTTACGATCTAATCACTTTTGGAAAAGGAGTAAAAAAAGAATTGAATGGATTTGTAGTAAAGCTTCCTGTGCGGTATTCCAGGTTTTTTCCCAATAATTATGAAAGTGAAAATTTTGATTTTTTAAAAAAGAACTGTGAGCAAGGTTTTGTTGTGATTGATATTGGGGCACACATCGGTTTATTTTCGGTTTGTGCTTCACAACTTGCAGGTTCTTCAGGTAGGGTTTATTCATTCGAACCCGCACCGGCTACACATAACCTATTGCTAAAAACGATTTCAATCAATAAAAAAAAAGGTATTATTTTACCCAGGAAAGAGGGAATTGGCGAAAAGGAAAGTACTGTTTTCTTCAATGTTTCTGATATTGAGGGCGATAACAGCAATACTATTATTAACTATGAAAATGACAGGAAAGATCGAAATCTAAAAAAAATTGAGATCAATATTACTTCTATTGACAACTTCGTTCAACAGAACAATATTACAAAAGTTGATTTTGTAAAAATCGATGCAGAGGGATACGAATATCGGGTATTAAAAGGCGGAATACGGACTCTTAAGTCTTTTAAACCTTTTATTATTCTTGCTGTACATCCTGAGGCAATCAGGTGTAATGGAGACTCTCTAGAACAGATATATGATCTTCTGATGGATGTTCAATATAATATCATTTACCAAAAACGGTATATAACTAAACAGGATTTTTGTTCCCAGGCTTTGATTTTTGATGTTCACTTGACGTTAAGAAGTGCGGAGCAATGAAATAGTTAATAACGATATCTTTATCAAGATAAAAATCCCATAAAAAACCCGTAGTGAGGATTTTAAGAAATTCTGCCATTTATTTGTTTGCTAACTTTCTCACCAGGGCTATTAGCATTTTGTTGATACCCATTCTAACCAAGTATCTTTCGCCTGGTAATTACGGACAAATCCTTTTATTTTCTACTCTGATTGTGTTTTTTAATCCAGCTTTGTATTGTGGAAGTATCGACATGTTGGCAATAGATTTTTTTAAAGGAGAGAAAACCTTTAAACAAACGCTGAGTAACTGCAACTCAACCATTTTTTATATCAGCATTTTCACCTCAGTAATTTTTGTTTTCGCGTCCCCATTATTGATCAGCCTGTTTGATATTCCATTTTGGATAGTTGCTATCTTGCCTCTGACTTGCCTGCTTAATTATTACACAGAATTACTACTTCTTTTGTTTCGATATAAGGATATGCATGTTTCTTATCTAAAAACGATTCTTATAAAGACATTATTGGAAGTTGCCGTCACACTGCTTTTTCTTCTTGTATTGCATTGGGGATGGTATAGCCGGGTTGCCGGCATTCTCATAGGTTTTCTTGTGCCTGTTTATTTCCTACTAAAAGTAATTCCTGCGAAAGCCCTTTTATCAAAACCCGATAAAATGGTAATAAAGGCTACTATACGGAGAGGATTACCCTTTGTAATCGCGCAATTTCTGATAATTGCATTTATCAGTGTTGATAAATTTTTTATACCTAAATATTTTTCAAAGCATGACCTGGGTTTATATGGTATTGCCTTCCAGATCAGTAACTTACTAACCATTTTTGCTGTTTCTTTAATCAGTGTATTGCAACCCATACAATACAAACTTGCCACTGACTTAACGGGCTCAAATAAGGAAAAGCTTATGAGATTAATCTATACATTCGTCAGCGTCCAATTTATCGCATCTGTGTCATTGGTTTTAATTAGTCCTTTAATTTATCGGTACTTTATTAATGTACAATATCATGAAAGCATGGCCTGGATTATATATTTGGTAATTGCGGCTTTTTTTTCCAGTTGCAGTGCATTTTTTATGAATATCGTGCGTCAAAAAGGAACAGGAAGACAATTGATCGAAGTAAATCTTTATCCTTTGCTTTTATTGATCTTTCTTTTCTTTATACTCCCACGATATTTTCATATTCTCGGAGTACTATACGCCTACATTATTGTAAATTTTCTGATTCTAGTACTTACTATTAGAAGATCAATGAAAGCCTTGAATATTTCAAATAATTTACTGCTAAATCAATTAAAAACTTCTATTGGTAAATTATCAAATGACTGAGGGTTATTGTATTCACAGTTGAAATTTTATTTAGGAATGAGACTGTTTCATTTGCTAGGTTTTTCTCCACGTAATTTTTTTTATTTTATTAAAAGCTTCCCTGGTTATCTTTCTGATTACCGTGCATATAAAAAACAACTCAGCACAAACAAAAACCTATGGCCCTTTGGAAAAACATATCCTATTTTTCATGATAAATATGAGGAAAGCGGCATTTTAAGTGGCGCTTATTTTCATCAAGACTTACTGGTTGCAAAAAAGATTTATCAGAAAAAACCGACAAAGCATGTTGACGTAGGTTCAAGAACCGATGGTTTTGTAGCCCATGTATCTGTTTTTATGCCCATTGAAATAATTGACATACGCCCACAAAACAGTAAGGTGGAAAACATTAGTTTTTTACAAGCTGATTTGATGAATCCAATCGGAGATACTTTATTTAACTACTGCGACTCAATTTCCTCACTGCATGCGATCGAGCATTTTGGCTTGGGAAGATATGGAGATCCTATTGATGCGAATGGCTATATTAAGGCGCTAAACAATATTTACTTGATGCTAAAACCGGGAGGAGCTTTTTATTTTTCTGTTCCATTAGGTCCGCAGCGAATTGAATTTAATGCTCAGAGGATTTTTTCTTTAGCTTATTTGCTGTCTTTGTTTCAAAACAAATATGAAATCGTTGATTTTTCATTCGTAGATGACAAGGGAGATCTTCATCAAAATGTATTGATATCTGACAACCTCATTCAGGATAACTGTAACTGTAGCTATGGGTGCGCTATTTTCGAACTTCAAAAGTTGTAAATTTTATGAATAGAGTTTTAGTAACCGGATCAAGCGGATTAATTGGAAGTGAAGTAGTAAGCTATTTTGCAGAACAGGGATTTGAAGTGCATGGCATTGATAACAATATGCGGGCTGATTTTTTTGGTCAGCAGGCCGATACAATATGGAATAAAAAAAGGCTGGAGGGACAGTATAAAAATTTTAAGCATCATCATATTGATATCCGTAATAGAAGGGATGTCATCGAAATTGTGAAACTGATTGGCCCCGATGCGATCATCCACGCAGCTGCCCAGCCGAGCCATGACCTAGCGGCCTCAAGGCCTTTTGATGATTTTGATACGAATGCTGTAGGAACATTCAATTTGCTCGAGGCTTCCCGTCTGCATAATCCAGAGATCATCTTTGTTCATATGTCAACCAACAAAGTGTATGGGGATGCCCCTAACGAGATCAAATTAAAAGAGCTGGAAACTAGATGGGATTATGATGACCCATTATTTGAAAACGGCATCACGGAAAACTTTCGCATCGACCAATCGAAGCATTCGCTTTTCGGCGCATCGAAAGTGGCGGGGGATATTATGGTGCAGGAATACGGCCGTTATTTCGGAATGCGAACCTGTTGTTTGCGCGGAGGATGCCTCACAGGCCCAAGCCACTCTGGCGTTGAGCTTCATGGATTTTTAAGTTATCTGGTTAAAGTGAATGTTACCGGGGGGGTTTATAAAATTTATGGATATAAAGGAAAACAGGTAAGGGATAATATACATTCTCATGATGTTGCTCGTTTCATAGCTGAATTTATTACGAACCCGAGATCCGGAGAGGTCTATAATATTGGCGGTGGAAGAAACAACTCCTGCTCTATTTTGGAAGCATTCAAAATTGTTGAATCATTCACCAACAAAGTCATGAATTATGAATATATGGATAAAGCAAGAGAAGGTGACCACATCTGCTATATTTCGGACCTAACTAAAATGAGAACTCATTATCCTAATTGGGATACAAGCAGATCATTACATCAAATTTTTGGAGAGATCGTGGATGCCTGGGATAAGCGAATAATTAATGATTAGATTAATTCAACTCTATAAATCGGCTATCAATGATTAAACATATTCTCTTTACGATGAGAGAAATCAAAAATAAAATTTTCCCAAACCGATTTAGTAAAGAGATAGATAATTTTAAGAACAGACGAGTAGAGTTGTATCGAAATTATATAAGCAAAGGCGATTTATGCTTTGATGTAGGGGCAAATAAGGGTGATGTTACTGAGCCTTTGTTAAATATTGGGGCAAAAGTGATAGCGATAGAGCCTCAAACAAATTGCTTTAATTATTTGAGATGGAAGTTTGGAAATGATATAGAAATCATTAAGAAAGGCCTAGGTGAAAAAGAGGAAATTAAGGAAATGTTCATTTCAGATGCCGATACTATATCATCCTTTTCGGAAACTTGGATCAGTAAGGTAAAAGAGCAACGGTTTAAAACAAACAAGTGGAACAAAACGGAAGCCGTCGAGATGACTACTTTAGACAATCTCATTGCAAAATTTGGTGTCCCTAAATTTATTAAGATAGATGTTGAGGGTTATGAATTGGAGGTATTGAGGGGTTTAAGCCATAAAATACCGCTTATTTCATTTGAGTATACAGTTCCAGAGCAAGTAGATAATCTTATGCAATGTCTCAAAAGACTAACTGATATCAATCCAAATGCGGTTTACAATTATTCTATGGGGAGTTCCATGACCTTGGAATTGAACGATTGGACAACTTCTATTGGAATGTTTGAAGTTATAAAAACTGAAAAATTTTTATCAACAAGTATGGGAGATATCTATGCCAAATCTTTCCAATTATGATCGACGACCAATTTAAATCTTCATGTGCAGTTCTTATTCCCTCCTGCGATCCTTATATGGATCTATGGCAACCTTACTTTACTTTGTTTTTCCGGTATTGGAATGACTGTCCATATCCTATTTATCTTGGCTCAAATAAATTATCGTTCAATCATGCTAGGGTAAAAATGCTTTATTCGGATCAGGGAACTAACTGGGCCAATAGAGTTAGAGAGCAGGTTGAAGCAATAAATGCCGATTACATTATTTTATTTCTAGAGGATTTTTTTCTACAAACGCCAGTAAACCAAAAGGAAATTGAGCATTGTCTTGATTTTATGATAAAAAATGATGGACATTATTTGCGCATGATCAAATGGCCGGGCCCGAATAAAAAAATCAACGACGAAAATTTGGTGGGTGAAATTAGTGCGGAAACACCGTACAGAGTATCCACGCAGGTTGCAATCTGGAAAAAAGCCAGCCTGCTTAATTTGATGCGACCGGATGAATCGATCTGGCAATTTGAAATAGATGGAAGCAAGAGAAGCGACCGTCTTTATCCCAAAGGATTTTATGGTTCATGGAAAGATATAATGACCTATAAACATCATGTTGTGGAAAGAGGAAAATGGTTTCCCTGGGAAGCCAGGAAATTTGCGAAAATGAATATCGGTTGTGATTTTACAAAAAGACCCATCATGAGCAGAAAGGAAGCATTCCTTTGGAGAAAGAATAAACTCTTAGCGTGGGTTTTCAGGTTAATTCCTTTTAATATCAGGAAAAGAATGGGCGGTGCCATAGCTGAATTGCCTAACATTTGATTTGCCATGGCATCATGAATATCCTGATCTATTATCCTTATAATCATCGAAGCGTAGAACAGCAATCCGTTGCAGAAATGCTTGTCAAGGCGGGACACCAGGTTGTTTTTTTTACCACCTGCGAAAAAGGATATATTCACGATTATCTAAAAAGTGTTGGCATACCAGCTTACTATACTTATGGTCCCACTCATGGCATCCAAGCTTATGTAAAAAATATCAGAAAGCTCAATTCTATTATTAAAGAAAAAAAAATTGATGTAGTGATTGCTCAGCAGCAATACCCGGCTTTAATTGCTGGTGTTTTACGCCTCTTTAAAAAATTCAAATTGGTTTACGTGCGGCATAATAGTGATGAGGATTACCAACTTAATGCAGTTAAAGCAAAATGGTTCAATAAGATTATCAATGCATTAACGCCAGTTAAAGTGGCCCCTTCTTCAATTGTACAAAAATTTTGGATAGAAAAAGAAATGGTTTCTCCTAAACAGATCCGGCGTATTAATTACGGGTATAATTTTAATCAATATGAAAAAGCAAATGAAGGCGAGGCAAGAAATATTCAAAAAATTTTTCCTGCGGCATTACTGATACTGTCGATGGCAAGATTAGTGCCTTCAAAGAGGCATAAAGAAATGTTTTCTGTTGTAAAAAGGTTGGTTGAAGAAGGAATTGATTGTAAAATGATTTGTCTGGGAACCGGCAGTTTGGAAAATGAGCTTAGGCAAATCATTGATATATCTGGGATGAAGAATCATATCTTTCTGTTGGGTCGAAAGGAAAATATTTTTGACTATATAGCTGCTTGTGATGTATTCTTTCATCTTTCTTCAGCGGAGGCCAGTAACAGTGCAGTAAAAGAAGTAGCATTATACCAAAAACCCGTTATTGTATGCAAAGGAGTGGGAGATTTTGAAGATTATATTATTCCATGGGAAAATGGGTTTCTTGTGGATAAAGAAAACCCTGTTGAAGAATCGCATTCCATTCTTAAAGCGATAGCTGAAAATAAAGTTGACAGATCAAAACTGGGGCAACGGCTATTCAACACAGTAACAACTATGTTTGACATTAAAAATGTGTCAGAAGACTATAACCGTTTGTTACACTATGTAATGCAACAATAATATTGATGAATGCACAACCTTTTTTTTCTATTATTATTCCTACATACAACCGGGCTGATTTAATCACCAAAACAATTGATAGTGTTTTGGGTCAAACCTTCAGGGACTATGAGATCATTGTGGTTGATAATAAATCAACCGACAACACGGTTGAAATATTGAAACCTTATATTGAGAGCAATGCCATTTCCTTTTATCAAAATGAAAAAAACCATGAACGAGCTTATTCAAGAAACAGGGGTTTTAATCTCGCAAAAGGAGAGTATGTCACTTTATTGGATTCAGATGACATACTTTACCCAAACTGTTTAGTGACTGTCTATGATTATATTAGAGAGAACCCGGATTGCGAGGTGTTTCATGCAAAATATGTAATGATAGATCTGAAGGATAATTTTTTAAAACCATTTTATTTTCCTTCGATTGAAAATCCATTTAAAGCGCTTTCAAAGGGAAATTTCTTAGCCAACCTTTGCATTTTTTATAAAGCTTCTGTGATAAAGGATGTGAAGTTTGATGAAAACCCGATTATGATTGGGATTGAGGATTATGATTTTGTGATCAGGCTGGTGGGTCATGCGGGTCATTTAGGTCGAATCGATCAGGTTTTGGGCGGGTTGAGGGAACATGAAAGCCGATCAGTGCATTTAGAGGAATGGGACAAAACACTTAGAAGAATCGATTTTTTTTTAGAAAAACACACTGATCCAACCTCTAAAATGTTTGCTCATTCAAAATCATTAAAGGCAAACCTGGATTTGTATCTCTGTTCCTTTGCCGCAACTCGTTACAACTTTGCCACCGCAATGAAATATTTATTTCGATCATTCGGTAATTATCCCGTCATTACCTTCAGTTCTAAATTCTGGCATCATCAGTTAGTAATTTACAAATATTTTATTCGTTATCTATTCAAGAAAAAAAGATGACATCAAAAGGAACATTATTAATTACGGGAGCAAGTGGATTTGTTGGCCGTAATCTTTCTATTCATTTAGAACCGTTGTTTTCGAAAATTATTCTTTGCTCAAGAAATATTTCTGAGGACTCATTCGATCATTCTGTGAATAGCAAATACCTGTTTGCGAGAATGGATATCAATGAGGCAGATAAAATAGAAAAGCTGTTTGCAGAAAATAAACCCGACTACGTCATTCATTCTGCAGGCATAAGGGATATCAGGTATGCCGAAACACACCCAATGGAGTGCCTTCAGACAAACATTAATGGGTCAGTGCATATTGCAAAAGCCGCTATAAAAAACGAGTGTAAAGCAGTTATAGGCATTTCCAGTACACGGGCGGCTATGCCTGTTTCAGGCATTTATGGCATGAGCAAATCTTTTATGGAGCGAATATTTTATGATTTTAATGCGCAGAGCGACGTGCAGTTTATGAATGTTCGGTTAGGCAATATTGCTTGGGCGCCAAGTTCTGTACTGGATGATTGGAAAATAATGCTGGATGCAACGGGGATAATAAAGACTACAGGGTACAATATGAGTCGTCTGTTTTTAACTATCAATGAAACAGCCGACATTATGGATGTAATTTTCAGCAATTCGGAAAAATTTGCGGGATTTACTGTTGTTCCTGATATGAAAACTGCGAAGATTGGGGACATCTTACATAAGTTCATTGAAACATTTGGTGGTCAATATGAATCATTGCCACCTCTTGTCCCCGAAAAAAAGGATGATTATTTAATTGGTCAGGAAGAAATAAGTTATACAAAATCTGTCAGGCTGGACAATCGATTGTTTTATTTAGTTTCTTTAGTAAAACAAGATGAACTATTAGCAAACAACCTGGATTTTTTCCAAGGGATGAAAATGTCTGACACGGAAATTATTCAAATGATTACGGGGAGCCCTAAAAAAGTTTTGAGTTACAAAATATGATTCATCCGGGTATTCATTGCGTCCAATGGTAATTTCTGCAATATTTATAAGGGATTTACGTTTTTTTTAGTACCATATTTATTCAGAGCAATTTTTTTTGATTTTTTGAAACATGGTATTATCTTGGGCCTAGCAAATCTAATCCTGAAAAACCAGAACGTCCATGTCCTATTTAAAAAACACCCTTCAGCTAATTATTTTTATTTTATTTACTGCAACATTAGTTTTCTCATTGTTTGAATGGTTTGGGGTTTCCCGGTCCTTCAGTTTTTTAAAAAAGCATGCGCCCAGAGATGAGCGGGGTTTTGACGAATTTGATCCTTCTTTGAGTTATATAAATTCCATGAGCAAATTAGAGAGCTATGTGGATATGTCATACAAGCAAGGAAACTATAACCCCAATGACCCGGCTGCTTATCCTGAATTGGCAGAAAGCATTATACGAAAAAGATTTTATCATGGTATGTCTGAATTTGGAGCAGGTAATAACTATGTAGCAGGGGCTATTGCCTGGTGTACAAGATCAGATCTGAAGGCTATTGTGTTGCCTGATGACATTTTGAAATATCCTTATGCTATGTGTAGTCAACAGTCACTCGTATTGATGAAACTTCTGAAAAAGAAAGGATATGACTACAGGATGGTTGGTTTCAATCCGAAGGAATTAAAGGGTGGTCATTATGCTTTTGAAATAAAATATAATAATAAATGGCATTTCTTTGATCCAGATATGGAACCCGATGCTCGATTGCTGAATAGAAACAACAGGCCAAGCATTGCAGAACTTGTGGCTAATAAAGCACTACTTTTTGCAAGTTATCATTATTGGGATAAGAATCATATTGCAAAAATGTTTCCAAGTTATTTTTATGGCAGCCCAAACGGATCCATAGCACCTCGAGCTACTATTTTTCAGAGAATTACTTATATTCTATCCTATTCTTTGTGGTTGTTTTTCCTGTTTGCATATGTATTGGTAAACAAGCTTCTTCCTTCGAAAAAGAGAAGATATATACCACAACCTCAATTGTCATGGTATTTTAATACTGCGAAATTCAAGGCATAATATTTTTATCATTTTATGCTTTGGTGAAAGCATCTAAAGACTTCCGTGGGGAATCGGTGAATTTTTTGCCAAATTTTGATAAATAAGATTTAGAGTATTTTGTTTCAAAGGCAAAATATTATCGTTTAACAACGTCAAGATGATCAGGCTCATCAATCCTTCTAATCAATCCACGTTAGAAAAAAATAATGGAGTTTATAGGGATAAGGAGGGAAATACTTTCTTTATTGTCGGGGGTGCACTGCGTTTAGTAAAAGAAGATAATTATACAAGCAGTTTTGGCTTTCAGTGGAATAAGTTTGCAAAAACACAAATTGATAGAGAAATAAAAAATTTGTCATTCAGCAGAAACCGTTTTTTTGCTGAAACCAATTGGGATAAAGAAGATCTTTCAAATAAAGATGTGTTGGAAGTGGGAAGCGGTGCTGGCAGGTTTACTCAGATAGTATTGCAGGAAACCAAGGCTAATTTATACAGCATTGATTATTCAGATGCGGTGACTGCTAATTATAAGAATAATGGTCATCATGGAGAAAGACTGAAATTATTCCAGGCCAGCATATACGAAATGCCTTTCCCTGATAATTCTTTTGATAAAGTGTTTTGCTTTGGGGTTTTGCAACATACTCCCGATTTTAAAAGATCAGTCAAATGTTTAATTGAAAAGACAAAACCTGGCGGAGAAATTGTTGTTGATTTTTATTCCATCAATGGTTGGTGGACAAAAATACATGCTAAATACTTATTAAGGCCTTTCACAAAAAAGGTGAAACATGATAAGTTATTGGCCCTAATCGAAAAAAATGTTGGATGGTTAATGAAGCTGTATTTCTTTTTTGAGAAGATCAAATTGGGAAAAATTGTCAACAGGTTTCTTCCGATTTGCGATATTCATAGAACTTTGCCTCAGAACCTTTCGAAAGAGGAGTTGAAGGAATGGGTAATATTGGACACATTTGATATTTTTTCACCTGAACATGACCACCCTCAGAAAATATCTACGGTTAGGAAATGGTTTGAAGAATTTGGAGTGGAAGTAAGTTTTGCAGGTTTTGTAAACTATGAAGGAAACAAAAGAGTTGCGGTGGTAAAAGGAATTAAAAGGTAGTTTAATAAATTTATTATGTGCGGCATTGCTGGTTTTGTTGATTTTAGAAAAAAAACTGATGAGACTATTTTGAGAGAAATGTCTTCTTGTTTAGCTCATCGGGGCCCTGACGGGCAAGGTGTATTTTTCTTGGAAACAAAAGATGCTTCTATTGGCCTTGGCCATCGAAGGTTATCAATTATTGATTTAAGTGCGGCTGCTAATCAACCCATGCATTTTGATGACTTATATGTTAGTTTTAATGGGGAGATTTACAATTATGAGGAGATCAGAAAAAAGCTTATTGAGAAAGGACATCAGTTCGCTACACACTCCGACACAGAGGTGATCCTGCATTCATGGAGAGAATGGGGCGCAGATGCCATACAACAATGGCACGGTATGTTTGCTATTACTATGTATGATAAAAAAGCAAATGAAATTATTTGTATTCGTGATAGGGCTGGAGTAAAACCATTTTATTATTATTGGCAGGGTGATTTATTTCTGTTTGCATCAGAGCTAAAAGCTTTACTAATGCATCCGGGATTTTATAAACAGATAAATAGAAATGCAGTTGCTTCCTTTTTACAATATGGCTATATATCGTATCCCCATTGCATTTACAACAATACTTATAAACTTCCCGCATCACATTTTCTTAGGCTACAGTTAGATTCAAAACAAATCAATATTGCCCAATACTGGAATGTATATGATTACTACAACAAACCGAAACTCAATATTGATTTAAATGAAGCAATCGAAGAAACAGAAAAGATACTTCAAAAGGCATTTCAATATCGTATGGTAGCTGATGTGCCCGTAGGTGTTTTTTTAAGTAGCGGTTATGACAGTACTTCCGTAACCTCTTTATTACAAAAGAACAGCACAGAAAAAATCAAAACTTTTACAATAGGAACAACGGATAAGAAATTGGATGAAGCTCCATTCGCAAAAAAAATAGCCCAACATTTAGGAACTGACCATACAGAGTATTATTGTACACCACGGGAAGCACTAGATATTATACCTGAGCTGCCCTATTATTATGATGAGCCTTTTGCAGATAGCAGTGCGATACCTACTATTCTTGTAAGCAGGCTAGCAAGAAAAAAAGTGATAGTTGCACTTTCAGCAGATGCGGGAGATGAAATTTTTGCCGGATACAACCGTTATGATTATTATAGCCGGTATGGGAAAAAAATAAATTCCATTCCCAAACCATTTCGAAAAATAGCAGCGGCAGCTATGGAAGCTGTATCTTCAGAGGATATACCTATTCTGCGTAAGCAAAATCATTTTCATAGTCGTTATGACAAACTTAAAAATCTATTAAATGACCCCTCACCCGCTGAATTATTAAAAAATTTAAGTCAGGTATTTAACGGCAAAGAAGTTGATAAATTATTTGAACAACCTGTACGTGAATTAGCAACAGCTCATAATAGTAGTGAACTTCAACAAATATTTTACGATCCGCTCTCTTATATGATGGCTGTAGACTATCAAACTTATATGGCTGATGATATATTGCAAAAAGTTGATAGGGCTACTATGTCTGTGAGCCTGGAAGGAAGAGAACCGTTTTTGGATCAGAATGTTATTGAATGGGCTGCACAGTTGCCTTCTGAATATAAGTATTACAACGGCCAAAAAAAATATTTGCTTAAGCAAATTGTACATAAATATATTCCAAAAGAAATGATGGATCGACCAAAAATGGGATTTGGTATTCCTATGGAGGATTGGCTAAATAATGAGCTAAAAGATCTCGTTCAGGAATATTTGAGCCCGGAAAATTTAAAGGAACATGGATTTTTTAAAGAGAGAGAAATAAAAAAAATGATGACAGATTTTTTTAATGGTAGAAAAGAAAAGCATTTAAAGATATGGTATCTGTTAATGTTTCAAATGTGGTATAAAAAATGGTTTTAAACCTACACGGCAATGCCAACAATATCGATTTGTTGCACTAATAGTTCAAACGAACTTTGGCTTTCAGAACGGAAATAAATCTCCCATTCTAATATATGATGCAGACTCTAAACCAGCATCATAAATTTCTGATGGCAATCGCAAATATCTGAAGTAAAAATTCTTTAATTATAAGGCAGTCCTTGTGAATAATGAAAAAGGTTTTGTATATAACTTATGATGGTTTGACTGATCCCTTGGGCCAATCTCAGATACTGCCTTATCTCAAGGGCTTAACCCGGTATGGCTACGAGTTTACGATTTTAAGCTTTGAAAAAAGGAGTCGTTATCAAAAAGACAAAACAGTCATTGAAAAGCTTAACGGTGAATCGGGCATCAGATGGGTACCGCTTCGGTTTAACTCCAAACCACCTCTGATTTCCAAGTTCTATGATGCCTTGCAAATGCAAAAAAAAGCGGTAGAACTACAGAAGAAATATTCCTTTGATATGATTCATTGTCGCAGTTATATTGCTGCTGATGTAGGCATTTATCTAAAGAAAAAATTCGGCGTCAAATTCCTTTTTGACATGCGCGGTTTCTGGGCAGACGAAAAAAAAGACGGGGGCTCTTGGAATATGAGCAATCCTATTTTCAGGCTTGTATATAGCTATTATAAGAGAAGGGAAGCCCAATATTTGCAACTTGCTGATTATATCATCTCGCTTACGGAGGCTGGTAAACAGGAAATGCAGCAGTGGAATTCCTATAACAAAGAAATAGCGATAGCAGTAATTCCGTGTTGCGCTGATATGAATTTATTTTCGTTAACAACTCCCGAGCAAAAAAGAGCCAGCAGGGAAAATCTTGGACTAGACAACGATGCGTTGGTTCTTAGCTATCTTGGCTCGGTCGGAGCATGGTATATGCTGGACGAAATGCTGCAATTCTTCCGTCAGACGAAACAGCGTTATCCTAATGCACGTTTTCTTTTTGTTACTCATACCCCCCGTTCGATCATCGATCAGGCTATTCAACGGACAGGACTTCGTTCGGAAGATTTCATAATTACCCAGGCAAGTCGTAATGAAGTGCCATTGTTGATTAAGGCCTCAGATATTAATTTATCTTTTATCAGGCCTGTCTATTCCAAGCTATCCAGTTCGCCAACCAAACTGGGTGAGGTGCTGTCAATGGGCATTCCGGTAATTTGCAATGGAAGGGTTGGGGATGTAGAAAAAATAGTAACAACAACAAACGCCGGAATTGTAATACATGAATTTTCAGAACGAGATTTCGAAAAGGCTATAAAATGCATTCCCGAACTGCTTAATAAGTCCCCGGAAGCAATCCGTCATGCCATAGAAAACATTTATAGCCTAAACAAAGGGATAGACTTGTATGCCTCTTGTTACGATCAAATTTTCTGAAGATGAAAAAAGTTTTAGTAATCTGCCCTTATCCGGAAAACGTTGCGCCGAGCCAGCGCCTCAAATTTGAGCAATACTATCCGGCCTTTCGGCAAGCCGGTTACGAAATTCAAACAAGTTCTTTTATTAATTATGCTTTCTGGAATATTATTTACAAGAAGGGTAATCTTTTGCAAAAAGTATATTATACTTTGTTGGGTTACTTCAAAAGAATACGCTACCTGTTCAGACTTCGGCAGTTTGATATCGTCTATATTCACCTTTGGGTAACTCCTTTCGGACCTCCCATATTTGAATGGCTATACCGAAATCTAGCCAGGAAAATAGTCTATGACATCGATGATCTAGTTTATCTCAACAATAAAAAAAGCAGTAAGAACCCGATTGCACTGATGATAAAAGGGAAAAAAAAACCAATCTACCTGATCAAAAACTCAGAGCATATTATTACTTGTACTCCTTATCTCGACCAGTTTGTACGAAAATTCAATTCTGCTACTACTGATATATCTTCTACTGTGGATACAGACAAATACCAGGTTGTTAATACTTATTCAAATGCAAAGCCGTTAACAATTGGTTGGAGTGGAAGCATTAGCACATCGAGATATTTTTATTTATTGGAAAATATGTTGAAAAAGCTCAGGCGAGAATTCAATTTCAAGATACTTGTAATAGGCAACAAAGAAATAAATATTAAAGGTCTAGATATTGAAGCAGTCGACTGGAGTGAAGAAACGGAAATGGATTATCTCAAGCGATTAGATATAGGGTTGTATCCTTTGCCTAACGAAGATTGGGTGTATGGAAAGAGTGGTTTGAAAGCCATTCAATATATGGCCTTGGGCCTGCCTACAGTTGCTACTGCATTAGGAGCTAATTTTAGAGTTATTGAAAATGGAGTTTCAGGTTTTTTAGTTAGTACAGAAGATGAATGGATTGAATGTTTATCCAAATTGATCAGGGATCAAAATCTGAGAAGACATATAGGAACCAATGCACGGTTAAGAGTGGAGAATCTCTTTTCAGTAGAGAGCAATAAGAAATATTACATTGATATTTTCAACAGTTTAACATAAACGTGGTAATGGGTTTACAAAATATTTCTGTATGAACTCGGGGGTTTTTGTTATCTCTTTGGATTTCGAATTGCACTGGGGTGTAAGCGATAGAATGACCGTAAATGATTACAAAGAAAATCTGGATAACAGCAGGCAAGCGATCCGCCAGATGTTATTGCTTTTTGATCAATACGATATTCATGTAACATGGGCTATTGTAGGATTATTATTTTGCAAGAACAAGGAAGAAATTTTATCCAGAACAAGAAATATTGAGAAACCATGTTATCAAAAAAGTAAATTTTCGAATTACAATTTAATCTCAGAAATAGGAAGCAATTATATCGATGATCCATATCATTATGGAAATGATATGATTTCACTCATAAAGACATATCCCAATCAGGAAATTGGTACACATACATTTTCCCACTATTATTGCCTTGAAAATGGCGCTTCATTAACAAGCTTTGCTGATGATCTCGATGCAGCTATCGCTGTTGCTTCGGACAAAGGAATAAAAATTAGCTCTATCGTTTTTCCCCGAAATCAATATTCTGAAGAGCACTTGAATATTTGCGAAGCGAAGGGTATAAGTTCTTACAGAGGCAATCCAAATCATTGGCTCTTCAAACCTACTTCAATCAAGGATCAGCATTTAGTCAGAAGGTTTGGAAGGTTGCTTGACAGTTATATCAATTTATCAGGCATGAATAGCTCTGAATTTGGTGTAGTAAAAACTCACTTAATAAATGTTCCTGCCAGCAGGTTCTTACGACCCTATCATCCCAAGTTCAGTTCTTTTGAATCATATCGTTTAAAACGAATAAAGGAAGAAATGGGTTTTGCCGCACAAAGACGGCAATTATATCATCTGTGGTGGCATCCTCATAATTTTGGAAAGAACTTAATGGAAAATATTACGTTCCTTAAAAGAATATTGGATCATTATCAGTTTCTTAAGGAAAAACATTTTTTTTCATCCTTAAACATGTTTGAACTATCTCTTAAATAATCTATCAACTATGAATCAACAGGAAGAAATAAGAAAAATAGCGATCAAAAGACATGATCTGGATGCTCCTTTTTTTCAAACGGAATATGAAAAAGCTCAGGATAAATATGCCGACGAATTTCTTTACGGCAGATATCACATCAATGAAGAGTTAGAAAATATTATTGGTACTCTGCCAAAGGAAGCTAAAATTCTTGACATCGGATGCGGTACTGGGCACCTGAGTCATTATCTACAGAAAAAAGGGTTTAATGTAATTGGAATCGAACCATCTCAAAATATGTTATCCTATGCGCGAAAGAATTTTCCACAAATACAATTTATAGAAGGAGTTTCTAGCGAACTTCCCTTTGAAGATAATACATTCGACTTTATCCTTTCTATTGAGGTAATGCGTTATCTGCATTCTGCAGATATTGCAAAAACTTACAGCGAGGTCTTTAGGGTGTTAAAAAAAGGAGGATTGTTTTTCTCAACTCACGTGAATCGCTGGTCAACAGATTTCTACTTTCCTTTTTATTACCTGAAAGGATTGATTAAAAAGTTGAATGGTGGGATGTATCAAAACTGCTATTTTACGACAACAAGGATGGAAGTAAAGAAATTAAAAAAAAAGGGATTTTCAGAAGTTTTGGGTATTGGTAAAATGTTTGGTTCCATCAGAGTCGCCTATAAATTTGGTAAGCTCGTAGGTAAATCATGGGCCAGGTTTTTGGAAATATTTTCCCAAAGACAAAGATTTCAATCTTCTTTTCTTAAGAATTTTTCAGGTCATTTATTTATTATTGCCCGTAAATGAGTAAAAATTTAGTTATGCAGAGAATGAGCTAAAGTTTTTGAATGATGGAAAAAGCATGTTCGCTCTTCGTATGATTATCAAACGCAAAATAATTCGCACTTATAAATTAATGAACCCTAAAAGTCTTTTGTTTAAAGGCTTGTTCTTATAATAAATTAGCATCATTGCCAAAACATAAAAAGGAAGGCAAGGTATTTTATATCTTGATAAACTGCCAAAGTTATAAGTTGAAATGCCTACTGCAAAGGCAAAGATGAGTGAGAAAATCAGACAAAACTGTATCGTTGCATCATTATTAATTGTTCTCCAGATTTTTACTGGCCCGACAGTCAGTAATATTTTTAGCGTTATAAATAAAAAGAGAATGGCCTCCAGAGCAGAAAGTGCCATAATTATTTTTTTAGATTCCCATAAATAAGGTCTGAATAATGTAACATTTACTGCGAGAGGAAATTTTGCAAGCGTGCCTTGCAGCGTTGGATCAATTTCTCCTAATGAATAAGCAGACCCTTCAGAGCTTGACGAATAATATATCCACCCCCTCGTGTTGAGCGATGTTTGGGTCACTTTTTCCAAAGAATATCTTCCTAGCTGCCTGGTAAATCGTTGCATAAAAAAAAGGGAGCCGCTGATAACAATTACAATAAAAAGAAATTTGACCAGTAATTTTTGAGCCCTATTTTTTATCCTTTGTGAATAATTAAAGAATATCCACATAACCAAAGCCGGTGCAAATGCTATCAGTATATATAGTTTTACTTTGGCGATTAGGATAAAACTTAAAACAGATAACATAATATTTCTAACACTAAAATCCTTTTGTACAAGAAAGCGGAATGTTCCATAGGTTAACCAGCCCAAACCAAATATACAGACTGTATCTTTAAAGATCCCAGAACCCCATACAAATACACTCGGTATAAATAAAATGGCGATAGCGATAGGACGAGTAAGATGAGGATACAATGAAGCAAACGTTCTAAATAAAGCCCAAATACCCGTAAAGGACAAAAAGGCAAACAATACAGCTGTGGGCAAATAAGTATTCAATGTAAAAATGCTCAAAAAAGCAGCGATGGATGCGATGGTATAAGATGCTGGATCATAATACCATTCCATTTGTGAAATATAGCTATAATAACTGCCGTCATTCTTGTCGGGAATATGAAATAAAAGATTGAACCATTTTATAAAAGATTCGTCAAAAGAGCTATTTATCACTAGAGACTGAGAAAAATAACTAAACGTATCCCCACCTTTATAATAATAAGCATAAATGAGCCCGATAAAGAGGGCGCCAAAGATTTTTACAGTAAGAGCAGGAATATAATATTTTCTCCAGGGGTGATTGTGTGGATAACGGCGATTGCGGATTTTATAAGCAATTGCGTAAATCAGGGCCAGAAAAAAAGGCAATAAAGCGTAATCAAGTATTGTTATATATCGCATCTTCGGAACGCTTAAATTAGATAGCCTTTTAGCATATTAATAAGCATTCTCAAAATTAAACTTTCCTGCTGATAAATTTTTATAGTACAAATTCATACCATTTATTTACCCAATAATATCACTGCCTTTAAATCAGCTAAGATCAAATGCGGAAGTTGAAAATATTACACACTACTACCAGGCTACTAAGGGGGGGAGGCGTAGAGAACAATATTTTCCATACCATCGACCATCTAAAAGAAGAATATGATTTTATTTTATCAAGCGGCGCTAATATAGAAGTAAATCCTTTTGAGAATGATAGTAGAATAAAAGTGGTTGTCTGTAAAAATTTGATCAATAAAATACATCCTTTGCATGATCTCAAAGCCTTGGTCTTCTATTATCGCCTTATAAAAAAAGAAAAAATTGATGTTATACATACCCATGAAACAAAAGCGAGCTTTATTACCAAACTAGCAGCCTGGCTAGCCCGCTGTCCTTACATTATCTACGGTTTGCATGGCGTTACTTTCAACGATCCCATGGGTAAAGCGAAAAGAAAGTTTTATATTTTTCTGGAAAAAATAACAATCTCTGTTTCTGATTTCATAGTAGCTGTCAGCCATGACGTAATCAAACATTATCATCAGAACCGTATTGGAAAAAAAATTCCCTATGCTGTTGTAAGAAGCGGGATTGATCTCGATGATTTTTTTGCTCATGCCCACATTGGGGAAGAAAGAGCGAGTCTGCGATCACAGTTGAATATAGGCAGCCACACA
Source organism: Chitinophagaceae bacterium (assembly GCA_036005185.1). Classification (GTDB taxonomy): domain Bacteria; phylum Bacteroidota; class Bacteroidia; order Chitinophagales; family Chitinophagaceae; genus VBAU01. Next base: position 83,696 of record DASYQS010000057.1, read on the forward strand.
AAAGTTATTTGCAACGTAGGGCGTTTTTCCTTTTCTAAAGCTCAGAGATATACGATTGAATGCTTCGCAAAGTTCAAAAGGGATTTTCCGGATAGTAAACTAATATTTATCGGCGAGGGAGAAATGCTTGAGAATTGTAAAAATTTAGCCAAAGAATTAGAAATAGCCAATGACGTGATCTTTGCAGGCTATCAAAAAGATGTTCCGCTTTACTTAGCAATCAGTGATCTGTTCTTGTTTACATCACTTCGTGAAGGTCTACCAAGGGTAATCGTGGAAGCAGTATTAATGAAAGTACCTGTTGCGGCTTTCGAAGTAGAAGGGATCAGGGAAGTTATCCAGCATAATGTTTCGGGCATTATTGTTCCGCAGTATGATGTAAATGCATTATATGAAGGGGCAAAAAAAATACTCAGTGATAAAAAACTTTCTGAAGATTTTGTGCAAAAAGCATTCAGCCATGTACAGTATGAATGGGATGCGAAAAAAATGACTGATGATCTTCGGCGTGTATATGAAAACGCCGCAAAACTAATTCGAGCATGAAACGAAGCCTGATAAAATTTTCATTATAATACCAGGAAATAAAAATTTTATCAGGTGAAGTTCCATCTGGCTAAAAGTAATAAAAATTACAGATGAAATTATGGTTTACGATAGATATGGAGGATTGGTATCAGGGAATAGGAAAGCCCGTGCAGGACTGGCATCATTTTGAAAAAAGAATTAAAATTGGACATCACAAACTTTTGAATCTCCTTTCAAAATATAAAGTAAAAGCTACTTATTTTATTCTGGGTAAAGTAATTGAAGAATTCCCCGAATTAATCGAAGAAATAAAAAAAGAAGGTCATGAATTAGCTTGCCATACTTATTCGCATCCTTTTTTGTATAAGATTAGTCCAGAGGAATTTCGGTTTGAATTAAAAAAATGTAAGGAACTAATATTGCGTTTTCAAAATGGTTATAAGGGATTCAGAGCGCCCTATTTTTCTATTGATACAAGAAATCTTTGGGCATTGGATATATTAAGAGATGAAGGCTTCATTTATGACTCAAGCATTTTCCCAGGAAGTTCTATGCGGACAGGTATACAAGGATTTAGAAAAGATATTCATACATTAAAAAATGGTCTTGTAGAGTTCCCGATAAGTAATTTTAAAGTTCTTCAATTCCCCCTCCTTGGGAGGGGGCTAGGGGGAGGTTTTGATTTCGGTGCAGGAGGAGCTTATTTTAGAATACTACCTTATTCTTATTTCAAAAAAAAATTAAAAAAACTATTAGTTCAAAAACCGGTTGTATTTTATATTCATCCATGGGAATTAGATAAAGATCAGCCATATGTTAAAAATCTTGGACAGAGAATTCAATACACCCATTATTATAATTTAAAAAGCACTGAAAAAAAACTTGATAAATTACTTTCCGACTTTGAATTTTGCACACCCGATCAAATATTAAACTAAGCTTTATGAATAAAACGCCGGCAAATGAAGTTCAGGACGTGAAAAATTTTTTTCATGGCTATGCATCGGATTTTGACAGTATTTACGGTCATACCAAAACAAGAGGAGGCTTTGATAAATTGATGGACAAACTATTCCGGAAGTCCATGCTACTTCGGTTTAATGAAACTTTGCGCGAAACAGCAAAGCCATCTATTCACAGCATTTTAGATGTGGGTTGCGGGTCAGGTGTTTATTGTGTGGAGTTTTTAAAACAGGGAAAAGAAGTTGTTGGATTAGATATAGCGGAAGGCATGCTTGAAATTGCAAAACAAAAAACTGCTGAGTATAATAATTCCGGCAAAATATCATTTGTTCTTTCAGGATATATGGAGCATGAATTTCAACGAAGGTTTGATGCGGCAGTGCTAATGGGTTTTTTTGATTACATCAAGGACCCTGTTGAACTGATCAAAAAATTACAAATAGATGTAACTAAAGAAATCTATATGAGTTTTCCAAAAAAAGGTGGGTTTTTAACCTGGCAACGAAAGCTCCGTTATAACATGAGAAATTGCCCACTTTATTTTTATTCCAAAAAATCATTAACGAATATTCTTGATCAAGCAGATTTACAAAATAGATATACCATAAAGGACCTGGGGAGAGATTTTTTTGTAAAAGCTACCCTTTAAAATTACCTGCTCAAAGAACTATGTTCTTTAAAAAAAAGAATTCGAGCTCTTTTGATTTTAGCAAGCTTGGCGCTGATATGCATTCCCATTTGCTGCCTGGCATTGATGATGGATCTTCTGATATGGAAACTTCTTTGAAATTAATAAAGGGAATGAAAGAGTTAGGATATAAAAAATTAATTACCACTCCTCACATCATGTGGGATATGTATCAAAATACAGCAGAGCTTATTCTGAAAAAATTGGAAGAAGTAAAAAATAAATTGAAAGAAGAACAGATAGATATTGATCTGCAAGCTGCGGCTGAATATTTTATTGATGATCATTTAGCAGAACTGTTGAAACAAAAAGAGTCATTATTAACATTTGGAAATAAACTGGTGTTGGTTGAATTTTCAATGGCTAGCCAGCCTTTTGATCTAAAAGATGTTCTTTTTGAAATGCAGATCCAGGGTTATCAGCCGGTTATCGCCCACCCCGAGCGATATGCATATCTTGATCAAAACAAAAGATTTTATTCTGAATTGAAAGATGCAGGTCTTTTCTTTCAACTAAATATCCTTTCTTTAAGCGGCTATTATGGAACTCCTGTATTTGAGCTAGCTCGCTACCTTGCCAAAAACCAGTATTACGATCTCGTCGGTACCGATCTTCACCACTTAAGGCATCTTGAAGCTTTGAAAAATCCTTCTCTTTTTTCTTCGTTGCAGCGAATTTTGGAGTCAGGAAAAATTCAAAATCAAGAGCTTTAAAGCTCAATTTCCTTCTTTTTTTAAGCCTTCCTCACAAACGTTGGCAGTATCCTTGTACAATCATTTACCAGATTAGAAAATTTATTTAAAGTTTAAACAATTATTTAATTTTTTAAGGCTAAGATTGATTAATTTTAGCGGGAAGAGTTATTAAATTATTTTATTATGGCCAGCTTGGAATTCAATGATCTATTAGTAAGCAATGCAGATTTTTTAAAACCATTTGCGGTTAACCTTACAAAGGATACAGAAACAGCGAAAGACTTGTTTCAGGAAACACTGTATAAAGCTCTTGCCAATCAGGAAAAATATAATGTAGGTACTAACATAAAAGCATGGTTATTTACCATTATGCGTAATATTTTTATTAATGATTATCGCAGAAGGTCAAAGCAACAAACGATATTTGATAGTACGCCCAATGATAACCTTCTCAATTTTAAACAGGCGACAATAGCGAATACTGCTGAAACCAGTTTAAGCTTAAAAGAGATCTATCAGGCAATACATCAATTGCCTGAAATATTCAAAACGCCGTTTTTGCTATATTTTGAAGGATATAAATATCATGAGATCTCCATTGCTTTAAATGAGCCGCTTGGAACAATCAAAAGCCGGATACATTTTGCCCGCAAATTATTAAAGGAACAAATTCGCAGATACTAGGCATAGCCTTCAGTCAGTGAAAAGCCAGCAAGTAATATTGGTGGATGAAAATGACAATGCGTTAGGTTCTATGGAAAAAATGGAGGCCCATTTAAAAGGCCTAAGACATAGAGCTTTTAGCATTTTTATTTTTAATCCGGCGGGTGAGATGCTTCTTCAAAAAAGAGCATCAAAAAAATATCACAGCGCCGGTCTATGGAGCAATGCATGTTGTAGCCACCCTTACCCGGGAGAGGAAACTAAGTTGGCTGCTTTAAGAAGATTAAACGAAGAACTGGGATTCAATACCCCCCTTGAAAAAATTTTTGATTTTATTTATCAAGCCTCATTTGAAAATGGACTAGTAGAAAATGAATTTGATCATGTTTTTGTTGGCGAATATGAAGGAGATATAAAAATAAATTCTGAAGAAGTGAGCGATTATTCATTTAAATCAATGAAAGAAATCAAACAGGATTTATTCAATGTGCCTGAAAGGTACACGGCTTGGTTTCATATTGCATTTCCGAAAATTGAAGCCTCATGGAAGAAATATTATGGTCAATTGTGAATTGTCAATTCTCAATTCCACATCTAACACAGTAATTTTTCAAAAAAAATAATTGTCATCTATCAATTATCATTTATCATCTCGTTAATTGTCTTGATCAAACTGCATAAACTCCCTTTTTACTGCCTTGAGTAAACTAAAAATTTGTACAATCTCGATCGCCAGCATCACCACCAGCGCCAAAAGCACAAACCAAGGAATATTTACCCGTGGAATTGTTACATGCTCAAATTTTTCATAATACCAGCCTGCCAATGAAATTCCCAATGCTAAACCGGTAATCAAAAAGGAAAAAAGTGAATATAATATTTTCAAAAACATTACCTGCATGGTAGAATATCCCACTTTAAAATTTTCAAAAATCGCTGCCGGAATGATAAGAATCAGTGTTACCCAGCTCCAGTTTCTGCCGAACCAATCGTTGAGCGCAGTATTAAAGATTAAGATGAGAATGATGGAAACAAGGGACCATGGAAATAATAAAAACCATGAAGCTTTTTCGTAACGACGTGTTGCCATAGCGGTTAGTGTTGGTTTAAACAGAAAAGTAAGAAGATTTTTAAGTTTCCGGAAATCCAATCTTTAAGCAGCAATTTTTTCTTATTTGCTGTCTCATAAATAATTGGGTAAGATAAAAAACTCGGAGGTTTTGTCAGAAAAGTATTTACATTACATCGCATTTCTGTGAGAAAGCCGGAGAACATACGATTGCTGCAACAAGCCATAGCCTGCTTTGATGATGCTCAAGCCTATAAACAACTTTTTCTGTTGTTTTATCCTTCTCTTGTGCCATTTGCCATTTCCATTATAAGATCAAAAGAGCTGGCGGAAGAAATTGTTTCGGACGTTTTTATCAAAATCTGGGAAAAACGTAATCAGTTGGATAAGGTTGAGAATCTTTCGTATTACCTTTTTACGGCGGTAAAAAATAAATGCCTCAATCAGCTTCATAATCAGCAAAACAGGGCTGGTATAAATATAAATGATACAACTATGGAGTTTAAAAGTTTGTATCATGACCCTGAGCAAAAATTGATTTCCGCTGAAATGATAAGTCAAATCCAACAAGCCATACAAGAACTTCCACCCCGCTGCCGGTTAATTTTTAAGTTGGTAAAAGAAGAAGGGCTTAAATACAAAGAAGTAGCAGAACTACTGCAAGTATCGGTAAAAACGGTAGAAAATCAAATGTCTCTCGCGTTTAAAAAGATCGGGACGGCCATCAATTTCAAAATTCACCACTTATCCCATGTTTTTTCGAAAAATTGAAGGTTTTATATAGGGGTAAACTCCTCAAAAACTGTCTTTAAAGGATATCCAATTGTTTATGATCGCTGACCGGTTTTGGGAATTGCTGTCTAAAAAGGTTTTTGCTGAAGCAAATGAGGCCGAATTAAAAGAATTCGAAGAGCTTCTTTTACATCGCAGCGATTGGAAAAATACATCGGAAATATTAGCCCTTCTGGCACATCAGTCCCAACCAATTGAAAAAAATAATGAGAGTGAACAAGCTTTTGAGAAACACATCGAAAGGCTTAAAAAAACCGACATTGATTTCATAGGGCTTTATCCGGAAGATCACCAGACGATCGTTGAAGAAGAAAGGAGCTCCAAGTTTACAAAATGGGCGCTTCCTATTGGCGTGCTTGCAATTATTGTTTTTATATTTTTAATTATAAAGAATGGTATTGTACGTTCTGATAATACAACCGAAAACCAGCCGCCGCTTAGCCAGGTAACTACAAAACCTGGTTCAAAAACACAAATTCAGTTACCAGATGGTTCCATTGTTTGGTTGAATGCAAACAGCAACCTCACTTACGATAAGGATTTTGGTAAAACCTTACGGGAAGTAAAACTTACAGGCGAGGCTTTTTTTGATGTAGTAAAGGATCATGCTCACCCATTTGTCATCCATACAAAAGTGATTGATGTAAAAGTATTGGGCACGCAATTCAACGTAAAGGCATATCCCAATGAAGCCTATACGGAAACCAGCCTTATAAGAGGTAGTGTAGAAGTAACTGTGAAAAACCGATCTAACGAAAAACATTACCTCAAACCAAATGAAAAAATTAGCGTTGCAAACAATATGGAGAGTGAAACGGCAGGGGTTGAAACTCACTCAAAACCTTTGATTTTGACTGAGACTTTGACATATTATCATGCAGACAGCACCGTCATTGAAACATCTTGGGTTGATAACAAACTTACATTCCAGGAAAATGAAACTTTCAGACAGGTAGCACTAAAAATGGAACGTTGGTATGGAGTCAATATCAGTTTTGCAGATGAAGAAGTAGCCGAAATTCGTCTGTATGGAAGCTTTACAAGTGAAACGATCAATCAGGCATTAGAGGCCTTGCATGAAGGCTTCGGATTCAACTATAAAATCACGGGAAATAATATTCTAATCACAAAATAATTTAAACAAAACGATTGCTTATGCTGCCAATTAATACTTCCTAAAGCTTTTAATAAAAACGGGACTCTGTTGCCGCAGAATCCCGCAAGGTTAAACAGTTCTGGTTAAAGAGCTAAAAGCTCAGATTATCTAACCTTTTAATTGAACGTATGAATAAAATTACAAACCAACATGCTTTACTACAAGTCTATTATTTTAAAAAATTTGTAAGGATTATGAGATTGATGATTGCCTGTTTGCTGGTAGCTTGTTTGCATGTATCTGCCACCGGTCATTCGCAGGAAAAAATCACATTAAATCTTAAATCGGTTGAGCTGCGTAAAGCGCTAATTGCTATTGAGAAAAAAACTGATTATCGTTTTTTATTCAACGAAAAACTGGTTGCCCATAGACCGAAAGTCGATGTAAATGTGGTGGAAACCCCGGTAATTCAAGTACTGAACCAATTGCTCGAAAATACCGGGATTACTTATAAGGTATTGGGGAATAAACTTGTGGTTTTAAAAGCAACTTCTGAAGAAGCAAGCCTCGCGGATTTGCAAGATGTTCGTGTAACTGGTAAAGTAACCGGTGCCGGGGGCGAAGGATTGGCAGGGGTTTCAATTACGGTAAAAGGAACCCGTAATGGCACTACAACGGATGCCAGCGGAAATTTTGCTATTACAGTTCCTGATAATGCGGTGTTGGTATTTAGTTATGTAGGATATGAAGCGAAAGAGGTTGCCGTAGCCGGTCAATCTACACTTAACGTGCAGTTAACCGAGTCGGTAAGGGTACAAGAACAAGTTGTAGTAATTGGATATGGTACAGCGAGCAAAAGAGACTTAACAGGATCAATTACAAAAATATCGGGAGAAGAAGTAGCTGACAAACCCAATACCAATCCAATAGCTTCATTACAAAGCAAAGTGCCGGGTTTGTATGTGGTAAATAATGGCACTCCAGGCAAGGCGCCTGATATTAGAATAAGAGGCACATCCAGCATAGGTAATTTAAAACCTCTTTATATAGTGGATGGTATTTTTCAGGATAATATTGATTATATAAACCCCAACGATATTGAATCGATTGAAATTTTAAAAGACCCTTCTTCGCTGGCAATATTTGGAGTAAAAGGAGCCACAGGTGTAATAGCTATAACAACCAAGAGAGCCAAGGTTGGTCAAACCATAGTGAATTACAATTTTACCTACGGGTTTAAAAAACTGGTTGACAAAATAGAAATGGCCAGCGCCAGTGAATTTGATACATTATATGGTGAGGAAGCTGCCAATAACGGCGTAACCAACCCCAATTATTCTGTATTAAAAGGAGCAAATAACACCGACTGGATCGATGCAGTAACCCGGACAGGAAAATATCATTCACACAATCTTTCGGTTTCAGGTACCGGTGAAAAAAATAGATTCAGTCTTGGGCTGGGTTTTGTAGATGACGAAGGCATTATTATACATGAGAAGCAGCGTAAATACCTGCTTTCATTTACCGATGAATTTAAAGTGACAAAAAACATAAAAGTGGGTTTGATATTCAACACATCCCGTCTCGAAAACCCTTATGATGCCACTAGTAAATTAGATGATGCCCGTAAAGTAATGCCCAATGTTTCTGCCGAGCCCAAAACTTTTCGGGTTAGAGATCCTTACAAATCTGTTTATGACTCGATTAACATACCCATTTACTCAGGCCTGGTTACTGCCATTCAAAACTCGGGTGTGGTAAATCCTGTATTGGAAATTGAAAATACTTGGGACAAAACCATAAACCGTGAACAACGGTATGTGGGCAGCGCTTATATAGATGTGAACGTATTAAAAAACTTAAATGCGAGAGCTACCTGGTATGCAGACCTTAGCAATGTGAACGAACGAATATATTCTCCGCTTTATTATGCATACAATCCATTGACAGATCTGCCCTATTTATATTCTGCTAATCAAACTAGCGTAGAACAAAAATTAACAGATTATAAAAAGTACCAGCAGGATTATGTGCTTACCTACAAAAACAGGTTTGGTGATCATGGATTAACTCTTACCGGCGGTTTTACTACTTATTACTTTGGTTATTTCTATAATCAGGCCAAATCAGTCGGTGGTGGTGTAGGCAATTTACCCATACCCAACGATAAAAATAAATGGTATGTGAACAACGGTTTTGGAACAGTAGGCCAGGGCGGTGCCACCAGCACACAATATGAAAATACTACGGTGTCTTACCTAGCAAGGGCCTTATATAATTTCAGAAATAAGTATTACTTAAATGCTTCTTTCCGTGACGATGCCTCTTCGCAAATTCCAGAAAAAAACCGTCATCAGCAATTTTGGGCCGTAGGCGCTGCTTGGGAAATAGGCAAAGAAGAATTTATGAAAAACATACCTCAGATCAACTTTTTAAAACTTAAAGGTTCTGTAGGTGTACTGGGAAATCAGAGTACATATTTTGGTACAAGCAGCACAGTGCCTTATATTGCCTACCCAGGCATTAATACAGGAAACTACAGTGTATTTGGCACAGGCGCTTTCCTCGCGGCTACCCCCAAATACCAAAAGAACACAGATTTGAAATGGGAAGTCATCAATGCTTATGAGGCGGGTTTAGAATTAAATGGCTTTGACAACAGGCTTCATTTTGAGTTCAACTATTACAACAAGACTACAAAAGACATGATGGCCTATATCGACCGGGGTTCCCTCGGCCTTTTACCTATTTTGCAAAACGGAGGTAAAATCAAAAACTGGGGCGAGGAGCTATTGGCCACATGGAACCAATCCATCAATAAAGACTGGAGTGTTTCAATAGGTGGTAACATCACCTTTCAGAAAAATAAAATATTAGCGCTTTCCGAAGATCTGGCGGGCGGTGTAATTATTGATGCTCGGGCCAATAACGGTTCTGCCGAAGCCAGAACACTGGTTGGTCATCCGATTGGTTCTTTCTTTGGATATGTGGTGGAGGGGATATATCAAACCAACCTCGACCTATTGCTTTCGCCCTTTGCGGGAAGTTTAGGCAGTTATTATCCAGGGGATTTTAAATTTAAGGATGTGAACGGCGATGGAGTTATCAGTGATAAAGACCGTACTGTTATTGGTAACCCTTCCCCCGACTTCATATACGGAGGCAGTGTTGGTGTAAAATATCGCAGTTTCACTTTGGATGTAGATTTCGGTGGTGTTTATGGAAATGAAATTTTCAGAGTATGGGGGGCTTTGGAATCGCCTTTCCAAAGAACCAACTATCCTGCGTTAAAAATTGATCGCTGGCATGGGCCCGGTACTTCCAACTGGGAGCCGATCCTCAGCCTAGCTCATCGTTTCAATTACAATGGCTCCACTTATAATATTGAGGACGGAAGTTATTTCAGGATAAGGAACCTGCAGCTTGGTTATACTATTAATCCCAAAGTTTTATCGCAAATAAAAGTCAAGAACATTCGCGTTTTTGTAAATGTACAGAATCTTAAGACGTGGAAAAATAATAATGGGTACACTGCCGAATTTGGCGGCCGGGCTACAGCATTTGGATTTGATGAAGCTGGTGGTGCAATACCCCGTGTAACAACATTCGGAGCCAACATTACTTTTTAAATCAATTAGCCAATTAAAATTATTGAACGATGAAAACGATAAATCAAAAAATCTGGCAGCTTGGAACAGTAATGTTACTGATCGCTACATTACTGGGTTGTAAAAAGTTCCTGGATAGAAAACCTCTAGAAGGTGTGCTGGACGATTATGGTTTGGAACAACAGGTACAAGGACTCTATTATACACTAAGAGATTATGCAGGATTTAATTCGCTTCCCTGGCTTGATTTTCACAGCATACGTGATGACGATGCCCAAAAAGGAAGTTCGATAAGTGACGGCCAGGAAATTAATGCCGAGTTCGAAACCTTTCAATACACAAAAGACGATTGGGCTACCAATACATATTGGAACGATCATTTTTATTTGATTCATACTTGCAATTCAATTTTGGATTTAGCAGCAACACTTTCAGCAAACGATGAATTAACAATTCGCAATATCGCCGAGACCAAATTTTTCAGAGCATACAGTTATTTCGAATTGGTGAGGGCATATGGTGAAGTGCCGCTTTTTGAACATTATCCTGCTACAGGTAAAGAGGCTGTAAAAGCCAAATCTCCGGTTGCGGATATTTATGCATTAATTGAAAAAGACCTCAAAGAGGCTGCAGGTGTCTTACCACTTACCTGGGCTACCAGTTCAGGCAACGATTTTCCGGGCAGGCTTACTTCAGGTGCGGCTCATACACTTTTAGCACAGGTTTACATATGGCAACAAAAATGGAGTCAGGCCTTGACAGAATGTAACACTGTTATCAACAGTGGTCAATATCAGCTCCTTCCTAATTTTCAAGATATTTGGAAAGATGGATTAGGAGGCGCTGGTAAAAACAGTAAAGAATCCATTTTCGAAATTCAGTGTTGGACTGGAGCTAACGGCTCTCCATATTATGGTTCATTTTGGGGTACTTCTCAAAACGTTAGACAGGGTGGCGCGACCAACGAGTGGAACCTTGGTTGGGGATGGAATACACCTACTGACAAGTTGGAAAGCCAATGGAGTAATACCGACCCCCGCAAACGCAAAACTATTCTCTATTCCGGTCAGTCTGACGGCGGGCCGGCTGAAGGTGGCTATGGCGCTACTTTACCTCCATATCCAACACTGGATCAAAAATATTGGAACAAGAAAGTATATTCAGATCCGGCCATGAGGCAATTTACTGGTGAAATAGCTGCAAATGGCGGCGCTTCGTGGATAAGCCATAGGGTATTACGTTATGCAGATGTGATTTTAATGAAAGCTGAAGCTGCTAATGAAACTGGAGATGGGGCAACTGCAGCTGCTATGCTTGAATTGATTAGGGCTCGTGCCCGTGGTGGAAACAATGCTGTTTTACCTTTTGTAGCTTTTGCTAGTAAGGATCAGATGAGAGCTGCCATCAAAAGCGATAGACGGTGGGAATTTGCAATGGAAGGATACAGGTTTTATGATTTGGTTCGTTGGAACGATGCATCAGCCGAACTGGGCTCTTTGGGATATACCAACCGTTGTCGCTATTATCCTATCCCACAAAAAGCAATTGACTTGTCAGGAGGAGTGCTGGCTCAAAATTCAGAATGGTAAAACTATTTCAAACAAAATAAAATATTAATAAAATGAAGAAGCCATATCTATTTTTATTTGGGGTATTGTGGATTTCGTTGATGGCGGTAACCAGTTGCCAAAAAATGAACAGACCGGCCTTAGGTGACTTTCCTAAAGACTACACTACAACACCTACTACGCCGCTGAGATTTTTTGTGCCTTTTGATTCTAGCGCACCCGAACACAGTCAAATTAATAAGAGGTTTAGAGATAGCATATCTAATTATCCGAGTTTTTTTCCCTCAAGCGATGTAAAAGTAGTGCCAGGGATTAAAGCAACGGCAGCAGGTGGTGGTGCGGTAGTTTATACAAGCGCTAATGATTGGGGAAAATCCTCCAGTTTTACCGTTGCTTTTTGGGAAAAGAATACAGTTCCTCAAAATGAGCCACAATGGTTGTTCACATTACCATCAAAAGATGGGTGGACCAATTCTAATTTTACTGCTTATGTCGAACATCAGAATGCCGGCTCTACCAGCACTAATGCAGTTATAAAACTAGTTTGGGGTGTTGATGCTGATCAGTGGTTTGAATTTAAAGACGCCAACAAAATGCCTGGAAATTTATTAAACAATCAATGGCATCATCTGGCCTTTGTTTATGACGAGACCACATCTAAGCTGGCCTATTATGTTGACGGCGTTGCATTAACAGGATTGCCAAGTAATCTTACCGATGTCAAAAAAGGTGCAAATCCACGCGGCCCTGCCCAATTTGCAAACCCTGTTGGTTTTGTGATAGGAGGCTGGTCAAAACAAGGTGGGTTTGGAGGAGCGCAGGATAGCTGGATACAGCCATGGAAAGGAGGCTTGGATCAATTCAGATTATACAATAAAGCGCTTTCTGCAACGGAAGTGGCTGCGTTGTATAATAGTAAATTGTAACTGTTTGAAGGAAAAAGTTGCGAATGGGCTGACACATAGTTCAGCCCATTTCTTTAAAAAATTGCTATACGCAAACTCAAAATGGTTATTAGTGGCAATAAGCGTTGTGTGGTAATAATTGCCGCCATTATAGCAGGAATTTTAGTTTTCAATAGATGTTCAAGTTTCGACAAAAAAAACAAAAAGGGAAGCCCTAAATTTTCAGATTTTTCGAGGTCAGAGGCCTGTTTCCGTTGCCATGATGAAATTTATAAAAAACATCTAAATACCGCTCATTTTAAATCTTCGGCACCAGCAGGAAAGGGATTGATAAAAGGAAGTTTTGATCCCGGACAAAATGAATTTTACTATAACGAGTTTTCAAAGGTTGTTATGGAAGAAAGAGGTGATAGTTTATATCAGGTTCATTATTTATTAGAAAAAGAAAAAGCTAAAAGCAAATTCGATATTGTTATCGGGTCTGGCAAAAAAGGCCAAAGTTATCTATCATGGAAAAGGCAAAGCTTGATTCAAATGCCCATCACTTATTTTACTCCGACAAATTCATGGTCAATCAGTCCTGGGTTTTCGACAGCAACTGTTGCATTTAATCGAGTAGTTACTTCACGGTGTCTGGAATGCCACAGTACATTTGTTCAGAAAACATCTTCCGAAGAAAAACACCCCGAAGAATTTGATCAATCGAAAATCATTTATGGGATTAGTTGTGAAAAATGTCACGGTCCGGGAAAAGAACATGTAAAATTTCATAGCGAAAATCCATCGATAACACAAGCAAAATACATTATAAATCCAGCAAAATTATTGAGGCAAATAAATCTTGATTTGTGCGCTTTATGTCACGGCGGAAGATTGGAAAAAATAAGACCTTCCTTTTCTTTTATAGCCGGAGATAGCCTTGGTGAATTTTTCAACATTCATAAAACTGCAGTATCGGGTGACAACATTGACGTACACGGAAATCAATTGGGCTCTCTTTCATTTAGTAAATGCTTCACCAATTCCAACATGACGTGCGAAAGTTGTCATAATGTTCATGAAAATGAAACCGGGAAGTTGGAGACGTTTTCAGCAAGATGCATGAATTGTCATTCAGTGGGGCATTCGAAAACCTGCGGGCTTACAAAAGAATTAGGAGAAATAATTAATCAGAATTGTTTAGACTGTCACATGCCTTTGCAACCATCACAAAGCATTGTAGTATTTCTGCAAGGAGAAATGATGCCCACTCATGCTAAATTGAGAAATCATTATATAAAAATTTATAAGGACGAATCTGATAAAATCATCAAGTTTTTAAGATCGAATTCGGGCGCAAAATCACGCAACTAAAAAATTATATCAGCCGACATGCGTTTATTGAGTGCAAACTTATTTTTTATTATTGGGTCTTTAGCGGTAGCCACATCTTGTCGCAATAAGAATACTGTATTTGAATTTCTTCCAGCTTCAAAGACAGGCATTTCATTTGAAAATAAACTTGGGGACAGACCTCTCTTTAATATCTTATACTACTTATATTACTACAATGGAGGCGGAGTAGCTACTGGCGATATTAATAATGATGGCTTAATGGATATTTATTTTGCTGCAAACACGAAAGGCAATAACAAACTTTACCTGAATAAGGGAAATTTTGAATTTGAGGATATTACAGCTACCGCAGGTGTAAAAGGTTTATCAGATTGGTGCAGTGGAGTTACAATGGCAGATGTAAATGGCGATGGCTTTTTAGATATATATGTTTCTACAGTCAGTGGTAGATATGAATTAAAAGGTCATAATGAACTTTACATAAATAACAAGAACAATACTTTTACGGAGAGCAGCGAAAAATATGGTTTAAATACTTCATGTGCCACTACTCAAACTGCATTTTTTGATTATGATCATGATGGAGATTTGGATTGTTATATACTGAATCAATCGCATCATCCGCATCAAAATATTGTTGATACTTCACACCGCCATGCTTATGATACACTCTCTGGAGACCGATTGTATCGAAATGATATTTCAACGATTGGAAAATTTACTGATGTATCTCAACAGGTTGGGATTTATCAAAGCAATTTAGGTTACGGTTTAGGGCTTGCCATTGCTGACATCAACAATGATGGTTGGGATGATATTTATGTGGGCAATGATTTTCATGAAAATGACTACTATTATGTCAATCAGAAAAATGGAACATTCAAAGAAGAAGGAGCTTCGCATTTTAAACATTATAGCCGGTTCAGCATGGGTAACGATGTTGCTGATTACAATAACGACGGTCAACCGGATGTTATAACCGTTGATATGTTGCCACCAGATGAAAAAACAGTAAAAACATATGGAAGCGATGAAAATCCGGATATATACAAAGTGAAATTAGAAATTCAGGGGTATCAAAAACAGTATTCCAGAAATTGCTTGCAGCGAAACAATGACGATGGTAGTTCATTTAGTGAAACGGGATTAATAGCAGGAGTCGCAGCAACAGATTGGAGTTGGGCACCTTTATTTGCAGATTTTGATAATGATGGCAATAAAGATTTATTTGTCTCAAGCGGCATCGTGAAGCGGCCGGTTGATCTGGACTACGTAAAGTTTGCTTCTGATTTAAAAGCAAAAGGAATGGATCGAACCAGTAAGTTTGATCAGGAGGCGATAGACGCAATGCCCGATGGATATTCACACCCATATTTTTTTAAAGGTAGCTCAAAGGAAAAATTTGATGATGTTAGCAGTGCTTGGGGAACTGGAAAAATGAAAGGTTACTATAACGGAGCCGCATATGCCGATTTGGACAATGATGGCAACCTTGATATGGTAATAAACTGTATTGATGCCCCCGCTGTAATTTTAAAAAATAATTCTCCTAAAAAAAACTATTTGTCTCTTGTATTCAAAGGCGACAGCACAAACACTTTTGGAATCGGAGCCAAGGCATACCTTTTTAATAAAGGAAAACTTCAATACCAACAGCTGATGCTTACCCGTGGTTTCCAATCTTCTTGTGAGCCCCGTTTACATTTTGGATTGGATTCTGCAAAAATTCTGGACAGTCTCCTAATTGTATGGCCCAATCAAAAATATCAACTGCTTAAAAATGTAGCGTTGAACAAACAAATTATTTTTTTCGAGAAGGAAGCTTCTGGAAAATTTGATTACCATACATGGTTCCCAATTCAAAAACATCTTTTTGAAAATGTAACCGATCAATTTGCTATTGCTTGGAGGCATACTGAAAATGATTTTCTGGATTATAATGTTCAATATCTGATACCGCATCTGGAATCCACACGAGGGCCTAAGCTGGCTGTTGCCGATGTAAATAAAGATGGGTTAGCCGATTTTTATGTATGTGGAGCAAAGGGGCAACCGGGAAGCCTTATGATGCAAAACAAAAATGGCTCATTCACTCCTATCGATACGGCTTTATTCAATAAGTTCGCAGTCTGCGAGGATGTTGATGCAACATTTTTTGATGCCAATGGAGATGGAAACTTGGATTTATGGGTGGTTAGTGGAGGAAATGAAATGCCCCAAAATGAATTGGCTTCTGCAGACCGTTTATTTATTAACAATGGTAATGGGCACTTTACCTCAGCCATAAACAATATTCCGCATTTATATGAAAACAAATCTTGTGTTGCAATAGCAGATATTGATAAGGACGGTGATAGTGATGTATTTGTCGGATTTTTATCAGACCCGATGAGGTATGGAATACCACAAAACTCTTATTTATACCTGAATGATGGCAAAGGAAAATTTTCTGTGGCAGATAATAAAATATTGAATCTACTTAAAGTTGGCCTCGTTACTTCTGCTTCCTTCACCGACCTCAACAATGATTCCTGGCCGGATCTTGTAGTTACGGGAGAATGGATGCCGATAAAAATTTTTATTAATAACAAAGGAAGATTCATTGAACAAGATATTCCTGAATCAGCGGGCTTGTGGCAATCACTATATGCAACAGACATTAATAGTGATGGATATAATGATTTACTGGTGGGCAACTGGGGGCATAATTCAAAGCTATGGGCCGGAAAGAACGGACCATTGAAATTATATGTAAGAGATTTTGACAATAATGGATCCATTGAACAGATCGTGTGCTATACTATTGATGGAAAAGAATACACGTTTTTGGCGAAAGATGAATTGGAGCGATCGCTGCCCGTTTTAAAAAAGGCTTATTTGAAATATAGTGAAGTGGCCGGTAAAACAGTACAATACATGTTTTACGACCTATTCAAGGATTATACAGAGCTAAAAGCAGAAACTCTGAGTTCGTGCTGCTTTATTAATGATGGAAAGGGGAATTTTAAAATGATAGAACTCCCTGATGAATTACAATTAGCACCGATATTTTCTTTTGCAGCGACCAATATCAATGGGCAACCTCAATTCCTTGCTGCAGGTAATTTTTATGGAGTCATACCATATGAAGGTCGTTACGATGCTCTGCTACCCACTTTTTTTTCATTTGATAAAAAAAGATCGGCTTTCGACATTCAATCCAATCTCCCTGACTTTGACGGTGAAGCCCGTGATATAAAATGGCTTAATAATGCAAATGGTAACAAGATATTAGCAATAGCGAGGAATAACAATAAATTGATGTTTTACAAACAAAAAACCAGATAAATTCAGTATGCAAAAAACATTTTTGATATCATTCCTGCTAATTGGTTTATTATCCGTACAATCCAATTGTTCAAAAAATAAAAACCCTGATAATAATACCAGTAACAATAATAATGATAACAATAATTCAACAGGCCCTTCCATTTCTTCATGGATCACAAAAGGAGATCAATCCGCATTATTACAAAAACAAAGCGATCAGACATTTGGTGCAAAGAATAATTCCTATGATTTTATTGATGTAGATACTACTCAAACATTCCAATCTATCGATGGATTCGGATATACATTGACCGGCGGCAGCGCTTATTTAATAAACAAATTGAGCGCTTCTGAAAAGAGCTCATTGTTAAATGAATTATTTGGAAGTGCTGAAAGCTCAATAAGCATTAGTTATTTAAGAATAAGCATCGGTGCCTCCGATTTAAATTCTTCTGTTTTTAGTTATGATGATATGCCTGCAGGACAAACTGATGTGAATCTGAATCAATTCAGTCTTTCTCAGGATACTGTTGATCTTATTCCGGTTTTAAAACAAATACTTGTTATCAACCCAAACATAAAAATTCTTGGCTCGCCTTGGAGCCCTCCTGTATGGATGAAAGATAATGGCAGCTCTGTTGGCGGAAGCTTGCAACCTCAATACTACGACGCATATGCGCGATACTTTGTAAAATACATTCAGCAAATGCAGGCGAGAGGTATTACAATAGATGCCATTACTCCGCAAAATGAGCCTTTACATGGTGGTAACAACCCAAGCATGGTGATGACGGCTCAGCAACAAACGAGCTTTATTAAAAATAATTTGGGTCCCGTCTTTCAAGCGGCAGGCATCAATACAAAAATTATTGTGTATGATCATAATTGCGACAAGCCTGATTATCCAATAACAGTGTTGAACGATCCGGCAGCCAAACAATTTGTTGATGGATCTGCTTTTCATTTATATGCGGGAGATATTAGTGCATTATCAACTGTGCATAATGTTCATCCTGATAAAAATCTTTATTTCACCGAACAATGGACAGGTGCTAATGGTAGTTTTGACGGTGACTTGAGATGGCATGTTAAAAATGTTATTGTTGGTTCCATGCGCAATTGGAGCAGGGTAGCATTGGAATGGAACCTAGCGAATGACGCTGGTTATAACCCTCACACACCGGGCGGGTGTACCGAATGCAAAGGAGCTTTAACGATTGATGGTTCGGTGCGTAGAAATGTTTCTTACTATATTATCGCACATGTTTCAAAATTTATTCCTGCCGGCTCGGTACGTATAGGCAGCAACATTGCGAGCAATTTATATAATGCTGCTTTTAGAACTCCTGCAGGCAAAAAGGTATTAATAGTAGTAAATGATGCAACTAGTGCATCCATTTTCAATATCCGGTTTAATGGACAATGGGTAACCACTAATTTAGCAGGTGGCGCGGTAGGTACTTATATATGGTAAGCGTTTAAAATGAGCTTTGATAAAAAAATAAAACTTCGTTGATGAAAAACTTAATTTATTTCTCCGCACTTTCTTTTTTAGCAGCATGTACAGAAAATAAAGTAGCCGATACGACAACAAATGTTACAACAACCGATACGACTTTCAACATTGAAGGAAAAAGAGTAATTGTTTATACTACTGCTGATAGTACCAATTACAGATTAACAACTACGGATACACTAACCTTCTCGAATTTTGATCAGCCAATGGAAACACAGCCGAGTATTTTTATCGACCCTTCACATACATTTCAAACCTTTCTTGGAATCGGTGGAGCGCTAACGGATGCTGCAGCAGAAACTTTTGCCAAGCTTCCTGCCGATAAACAAAATGAATTATTACAGGCTTATTATGATACAAGCAAAGGCATTGGTTACAGAGTGGCAAGAACAAACATAAACAGTTGTGATTTTTCAAGCGACATGTACACCTATGTAAATGATGGTGACAAGGAATTAAAATCATTTAGCCTGGCACATGATGAAAAATACAAGATACCCTTCATTAAAAAGGCAATGCAAGCAAGTAATGGCAAGTTAAATTTATTTGTAAGCCCATGGAGTCCGCCAGCCTGGATGAAAGATAACAATGACATGTTGCATGGAGGCAAGCTAAAGCCTGAATTTTATGAGCCTTGGGCAAATTATTATGTGAAATTTATTCAGGCTTATGAAAAACAAGGTGTGCCTGTTTGGGGACTCACTGTTCAAAACGAACCCATGGCAAAACAAACATGGGAATCGTGCATTTATACTGCTGAAGACGAAAAAAACTTTATCAAAAACTATTTAGGTCCCACTTTGCAAAAAAATAATTTGAGTGCAAAAAAATTGATCACCTGGGATCATAACCGTGATCTTTTATACCAAAGGGCTTCTGAAATATTGAATGATGTTGAAGCCGCCAAATATATCTGGGGCATAGGTTTTCATTGGTATGAAATATGGAATGGTGGTCGCCAATACGAAAATGTAAAACGTGTTGCAGAAACTTTTCCCGGAAAAAATTTAATGCTCACAGAGGCCTGCAATTATCCCTTTAGCTGGCAAACATTCAACAATTGGAAATGGGGTGAAAATTATGGCGAAAATATGATCAATGATTTCAATAACGGCGCTGTAGGTTGGACAGATTGGAACGTGTTGCTCGATGAAACCGGCGGTCCTAATCATGTAAACAATTTTTGTTTTGCACCTATTCATGCCAAAACAAAAGAGGGTACGCTACATTATATGAACTCCTATTATTACATAGGTCATTTTTCAAAATTTATTCAGCCTGGCGCCAGGCGAATTATCAGTTCATCAAACAGAGCGCAGTTGCTGACTACAGCATTTAAAAACCAAGATGGAAAACTGAGTGTAGTCATAATGAACCCTACCGGTGAAAAATTTTCGTATCGAATGTACATAGGCAATAAAGCTGTTGAAGCAACAAGCCTGTCACATTCGATCAATACCTTGGTTGTCGAATAACTAGTTTGAATCAATCGTTGAGGAAATGGGTGTACAGAAATATGCAGTGATATTATTAATTATGGTTGTTTTTATTCAATGTAATAAAAAATCATCAGACGGAAATTCCCCTCCGCCAACTCCAAATTTTTATTCTACTGAAACAAAGTTGAATGATCTTATGGTTAATGCGTCAAACTACAATACCAATCTCTCTCCTGTTTTAAAATTTTCATTTTCCGCAGCCCTAAATAAAAATACAGTTACCATTGCTATTTCTTTTACAGATAAAGGTGGCACTTCGATTTCCTATTCTTCTTCTTACGAGAATAATGATAAAACCCTAGTTATTCAACCCTCATCTGCGTTGAATTATTTAACTAAATACACCGTTTCAATTTCAAACTCATTAAAATCCGCTGAAGGAGGAAACTTAATTAGTGGTGTTGATGTCAGTTTCATTACTAAAATTGATTCATCCGATAAATTCCCTGTTATTTCTGATGATGCTTTGCTTACTCTCGTGCAGCAGCAAACTTTTAAATACTTCTGGGACTTTGGCCATCCGGTAAGTGGTTTGGCAAGAGAAAGAAATACTTCAGGCGAAACAGTTACTTCAGGCGGATCCGGATTTGGCATCATGTCTATTCCCGTTGCTATCAACAGAGGGTTTATTTCAAGAGCTGAAGGATTAACCAGGGTTCAAAAGATTGTAAATTTTTTAAAGAATATTGCTACCAATTTCCATGGCGCTTTTTCTCATTGGCTAAATGGAACCAATGGAACTGTGGTTCTTTTTGCTCCAAACGATGATGGCGCGGATCTTGTAGAAACTTCTTACTTGATGATGGGTTTATTGACTGCCCGTCAATATTTCAATGGCGTTGATGTTGCAGAAACAAATTTGCGTAGCAATATTAATAGTTTATGGAATGCTGTTGATTGGGATTGGTTCAGGCAAAACGGGAAAAAAGTTTTGTATTGGAACTGGAGCCCAAATTATGGCTGGGCTGTGAATGTTCCTATACAAGGATGGAATGAGACCCTAATAACCTATGTGCTTGCCGCTTCATCTCCAACACATGCAATTCCAAAAGCAGTATATGATAGTGGTTTTGCCAGGAATGGTGCTATGCGAAATAACAATAGTTATTATAATTATACCTTACCGCTTGGACCAGCCTATGGCGGACCGTTATTTTTTGAGCACTACTCCTTTCTGGGTATTAATCCAAATGGGTTGACAGATGCTTACGCTAATTACCAAACGCAAACTGTTAATCACACAAAAATTAATTACGAGTATTGCAAAGCCAATCCAAAAAATTATTTTGGCTACAGTAGTTTATGCTGGGGCCTTACGGCAAGCGATATACAAAATGGATATACAGCCAGCTCACCAACAAATGATGTGGGGGTCATCGCCCCAACTGCAGCTATTTCTTCCTTCCCCTATACGCCTGCAGAATCGATGCAAGCTCTGAAATTCTTTTATTATAAACTCGGTAATAAAATTTGGGGACAGTATGGATTTGTTGATGCATTTAGTTTGCACGATACATGGTTTGCCAGTTCTTATTTAGCAATTGATGAAGGGCCGATCATTATAATGATCGAAAATTACCGAACAGGCTTGTTATGGAATTTATTTACGAGTTGTCCGGAGGTAAAAGCAGGAATGACAGCCTTAGGGTTTAATGCACTCTATTTGTAAAGCGATGATCAAATGGTTTAATCATATTAAAATAAAATTGTTTGCCATCATGATTGTTGGAATATTTTTTTTCAGCACAATTTCCTATTCACAAAATATTCCTGTTGTTGGAATTATTCCAAATCTTTCTGATTCAGTATTGCTTGATGTGGTGCAGCGACAAACCTTTCGTTACTTCTGGGATTTTGCTCATCCCGTCAGTGGCTTGGCGAGAGAAAGAAGTAACATAACGAATTACGGACATGAAACGGTAACTATTGGTGGCTCAGGATTTGGAATTATGTCGGTCATTGTTGCCGCAGAAAGAAAATGGATCAGCAGAGATACAGCAGCCAGATTTTTACTTAAACTGGTAAATTTTTTATTGAAAGCAGATTCTTATCATGGTGTATTTCCACATTGGCTCAATGGCGCTACAGGCAAGACCATTCCTTTCAGTCGTAAAGATGATGGAGCGGATCTGGTAGAAACATCTTATCTATTTCAGGGATTACTTTGTGCAAGGCAATATTTCAATGGTGATAACAGAACAGAAGCACAACTGCGCAACCGTATAGGTTGGTTGTGGACCGATATCGAGTGGAATTGGTTTACGAAAGACGGTCAGGAAGTTCTATACTGGCACTGGAGTCCGAATAACGGCTGGGCCATGAATTTTCCCGTGCGTGGATTCAATGAATGTTTGATCATGTATGTACTCGCTGCGTCAGGGGAGCGCTATTCTGTTAGTAGTGCTGTATATCATAGAGGGTGGGCTCAAAGTAATTTTTTTAAAAATGGTAAAGAATTCTATGGAATTAAATTGCCCTTAGGTTTTGATTACGGAGGCCCTCTGTTTTTTTCACAATATTCCTTTTTGGGTCTTGATCCAAGAGGATTGAAGGATAATTATGCTGATTATTGGGAGCAGAATAAAAATCATACGCTCATCAATCGGGCTTACTGTATTGACAATCCAAAAAAATTCAAAGGTTACGGAGAAAACTGCTGGGGCTTAACTGCTAGTGATACTTATGATGGCTACAATGCGCATTCACCAACAAATGATTTTGGGACGATCTCGCCAACAGCGGCGCTTTCAGCTTTTCCTTACACACCGGAATATTCTATGAAAGCCCTGCGTCATTTTTATTATGACCTTGGTGATAAGATCTGGAGCGAGTATGGTTTTGTTGATGCTTTCAATGAAACAAAAAATTGGTATGCCAAATCCCATTTAGCCATTGATCAAGGCCCTATTATAGTGATGATCGAAAATTATCGAAGCGGACTGTTATGGAAATTATTTATGAGTTGCCCTGAAATAAAAAATGGATTGAAAAAATTAGGTTTTGAAAGTCAAAGGTTGAAATAGGTTTAAGGGTTTAAAAATTTTGACAGTAGTGCTTAAATTGTTTGTCATGAATCGAAAACTGATCACAATAATTGCAGGCATTGTCACCAACACATTTTTGTTTGGGCAAAACAAAAATCAAGGGAGAGAAAGCCTTTATGATAAAAACTCTATTCCTTCCGTTGGTATCATCAAAAACCTTTCAGACTCAGCCCTACTTGAAGTAGTACAAAAGCAAACCTTTCGTTTTTTCTGGCACGGAGCACATCCGGTAAGCGGCTTGGCTCTTGAACGCAGTAATACGGTATTTGCCGAATACTATTGGGATTATATCAATGAAGCATGGGACGAACCGAATTTCAGCAAAACCAAATTCGGTCCTGATGCCGGCGCAATTGGTGGTACCGGCTTTGGCATTATGAGCACTATCATTGCAGTAGAAAGAAAATGGATCGGACGAGACACGGCTGTGCGAAGACTAATTAAGATCGCTGATTTTTTAATGAATGCAGATTGTTTTCATGGCATCTATCCTCACTTCATGGATGGCAGAACGGGTAAGACAATAAGATTCGACAGGTTGGATGACGGCGCCGATCTTGTAGAAACTTCATACTTGCTGATGGGTTTTCTTTGTGCCAGAGAATATTTTAACAGAGATGAACCCCGTGAAAAATATTTGCGCAAGAGAATTGATCAAATGTGGGGTGCGGCTAACTGGAACTGGCACACCAACGGTGAAAATAAATTGTATTGGCATTGGAGCCCTAATAATGGCTTTGATATGAACTTTCCCATCTGGGGATGGAATGAATGCTTGATCACTTACATCATGGCCGCCTCTTCACCACGGCATTCCATTTCAAAAGATGTGTATAATGGAACATGGGCTGGCAGTGGCGGTTTCAAAAATGGCAAAACTTATTATGGTTACAAATTACCGTTAGGCAACTATGATAAAGGCGGCCCTTTATTTTTTGAACAATATACTTTCCAGGGAATTGATCCAAATGGCTTAAAAGATTCACTCGACATTGATTATTTCGAACAAGTAAAAAATCACACACTCATTAATAGGGCTTATTGCATTGAGAATCCAAAAAAATTTAAAGGATATGCTGAAAATTGCTGGGGATTAACAGCAGGTGATAGCTACAAGGGTTATGTAGCGCATTGTCCCGAAGTGGATCTGGGTGTGATACAACCTACCGCTGCTCTTTCTTCCATGCCCTTTACTCCAAAAGAAAGCATGGAAGCATTGCGCCATTTTTACTACGATCTCGGCGATAAAATATGGAGTAAATATGGTTTTGTAGATGGGTTCAGCATTTATCACAATTGGTATGCAAAAAGTCATTTAGCTATTGATCAGGGGCCGATTGTAGTGATGATTGAAAATTATCGAACTGGGTTGATCTGGAAATTATTTATGAATATTCCCGAAATACAAAATGGTTTGAAGAAACTTGGATTTAAAAGCCCTTATTTTAAATAACATCAATATTTTTTTCATATAAAACTTAAATACATGGCTAACAATATTACTCGGCAAGAGTTTCTGCAACGTACAGCCATGGCGAGTGCTGCAGTCTTGCTCTCTTCATTGGAGAGCCTTGCTGCTACAACTCCTGATAAAAAATTGAAAGTTGCCATTATTGGTTGCGGAAGTGTAAGCAATCGCTACATACCACATTTGCAAACATCTCCTTTAATAGAAATTGTAAGTCTTTGCGATATAAAATATGATAGAGCATTGGCTCAAAACAAACAATACAATGTAAATGCTGCCACTTATCCGCATATTGATAAGTTGCTGGCGGGCGTTCCTTTTGATATGATGATAACTCTTACTGATATGCAGGTGCATGGTGAGCTAAATAAAAAAGCATTGACTTCAGGCAAACATGTTTGGAGCGAAAAGCCAATGGCTAATACCTATGCTGAAGGCAAAGCCTTGTTTGACCTTGCAAAAACCAAAGGCCGTCGCATTTGGGGTGCTCCGGCGGTTGTCAATAGTCCACAGTTTGCATTTATGAGCAAAACAATTCAAGAAGGAAAATTAGGCCGTATCGCTTGCGCACATGGCCAGTATGGACACACAGGGCCATCATGGAGCGCATTTTTTTATGAAAAAGGTGGTGGTAGCATGCCCGATCTTGGAGTATATAATCTCGCCACGCTTACTGGCTTGTTGGGGCCTGCGAGATCTGTAATGGCCATGACCAGTATTGTAAATCCCGAACGCACCGTGGATGATAAAGGAAAAATAAAAGTTGAAGCAGAAGACAATGCACAGATATTAATGGAGCATGATAAAAATATTATTTCACATGTTATGTGCGGCTTCAATTATTTTGATCCGCATGGGCATGAAGCGAAAGGACAAACATTACATTCTATCCAAATTTATGGCGATGGCGGCAATATGCGATTGATTGGCTATGATTGGGAACCATTGGGAGTTTATCTTGATACATCATGGACAGAACCCGCCAAATTACTTCAAGAAGATGCAGAAGGTTACCAATGGCAAGAGGGCGCAACAAAAATTGGAGAGGCATTGGTAAAAAATATTGAACCACGCATTGCAGCAGATCATGCCTTGCATGTGTTGGAAGTAATTGAAGCCGCTCGAAAATCTTCAGCTACGGGAATGAAGGTGAAACTAAAAAGTAAATTCAAATGGCCGATGGTGTAATTGATGAGGAATGAGTAATGAGTAATGAGTACGTGACTAACAACATTAAACGTTAAACTTCTTAAACTTCTTATCATGTCAAACTTTCAGCTAACAACACAGCAAATTGCGGACTATCATAGAGACGGATATTTGATCGTCAAAAATTTTTTAACTGCAGAAGAAGTAAACAAACTTTACAATATCGCGATCGAAGATGATACGATGCGAAAGCATTCCTTTGATTTAAATGATCAGACTGGTAAAAAAACAAAGCTTGCATTGTGGTATACACCCGGCAATGATGCTTACGGGTTGCTGACAAAAAGCCGCCGGATAATTGATTCGGTAAATACATTATTAGATAGTGATGCACCCGTTTGTCATTTTCACAGCAAGCTGATGCAAAAAGAGCCTAAAGTTGGCGGAGCCTGGGAATGGCACCAGGATTATGGTTATTGGTATAAGAATGAATTTTTATTTCCTGAGCAGATGATCTCTGTAATGATTGCTATTACGGATGCGAATAAAGAAAATGGTTGTTTGCAAGTGATAAAAGGAACGCATAAAATGGGACGCATAGAACATGGTTTTGCAGGCGAGCAGGTAGGCGCATCACAACATTATGTTGATCTTGCATTAAAAACAATGGAGCTGGTGTACGTAGAAATAAAAGCGGGCGATGCATTATTTTTTCATAGTAATATCTTGCATCGCTCCGAAGCAAACCTTTCAGATAAATCAAGATGGTCATTGATCTCCGTTTACAACAGAAGCTCGAATGTGCCATATAATGAACCCTCCAATTCAAGCACCATTCCTATCGAAGCTGTGCCCGATGAGGCTTTATTGGAATGGGAAACTGGCGGGTTAAAAGACACAGCTCAGTTTTTAGAAAAAGAAAAAGATGAAGCCTTAAAATAAATTTCAACTATGCCTGATGATAGTACTCATGTAAAAATAAATTCCAAAGGAATTGCTCAGCACACCTATGATGCCATTGTAATAGGCAGCGGCATCAGCGGCGGTTGGGCTGCGAAAGAACTCTGTGAAAAAGGATTAAAAACTTTGGTGCTAGAGCGGGGAAGAAATATCGAGCACATTAAAGATTATCCAACGATGAACACTCCCATTTGGGGTTTTCGTCATCGCGGATGGGTGTCAAAAAATTTAAGGGATGAAAATCCACTCATATCGAAAGCAGCAGGATATGATGAAAGCACCCAACATTTTTTTATCAAAGACAAAGATCATCCTTACATACAGGAAAAACCATTCGATTGGATTCGTGGTTACCAAGTTGGCGGCAAATCGCTTATTTGGGGACGGGCCTGTGCTCGATGGAGCGAATCTGATTTTACTGCTCCTCAACGCTATGGCTATGCCATTGATTGGCCGGTGCGCTACAATGAGATAGCGCCTTGGTACAGTCATGTTGAAAGATTTATTGGTGTATGTGGCACCAAAGAAGGTATTGAGTCAATGCCTGATGGAGAATTTTTGACCGGCTATGAATTGAATTGTGTGGAGCAACATTTAAAAGACGTGTTATGGAATAAATTTAAGAGGCACTATGTATCCGGGCGATGGGCGCAGGTTACAGAACCCAATGAAATACAAAAACAACAAGGCCGATATTGTCTTAATAGAAACGCTTGTATGCGGGGTTGTCCTTATGGCGGCTATTTTAGTTCGGTGACCTCTACATTGCCCTGGGCAGAGCAAACTGGAAATCTTACAGTACAGCCTTTTTCTGTTGTTCACTCTGTTATCTACGATCAAAAAAAACAAAAAGCAATTGGCGTAAGAGTTATTGACGCCAATACCATGAAGGCTACAGAATATTTTGCCAGCATTATTTTTGTAAATGCCTCTGCACTAAATACGAATTTAATTTTACTTAATTCAGTATCGAACCGTTTTCCCAATGGACTGGGAAATGACAATGGGTTATTGGGAAAATATATTTGCCATCATAATTACAGAGCCGGCATGGGTGGAGAATTTGATGGATTTACGGATAAATATTATAAAGTATCAAAACCTGCGGAGTGCATCATTCCTAATTTTAGAAACATATACAAGCAGGATACAGATTTTTTAGGGGGTTATGTTATTTTTTCAGGTGCTTACCGTGAAAAAATGAGCGACAAGGGAATACAATCAACTATTGGCGCCGATTTTAAAGAAGCTATCGGCGAACCGGGTGGCTGGGGTGCATACATGTATTTACAAGGTGAAACGATTCCAAAAGAAAAAAACCATGTCAGACTTAGCAGTGATAAAAAAGACCAGTGGGGTATTCCCTTATTAATAACCTCTGTTGATTATGATGATAATGATGAAAAATTGATCAAAGATTTTTTAGAACAAGGTCAAGCGATGCTCGAGGCAGCCGGCGCTAAAAATATTAATACTTATGTGAATCATCAGGCTCCTGGCCTCGACATTCATGAAATGGGCGGAGTAAGAATGGGCCACGATTCCAAAACTTCTTTGCTGAATGAATGGAATCAATTGCATGCCTGCAAAAATGTTTTTGTTACCGATGGTGCCTGCATGACGAGTACGGGAAACCAAAGTCCTTCTATTTTATATATGGCATTTACAGCAAGGGCCGCCAATCATGCTGTGGAAGAATTAAAAAAAGGAAATCTTTAGAACCCCGCCTGCCGGCGGGCAGGCATGATTTATATGATCGTAAGGATTAGCAGGAAAATAATTTTGATACTATCTGCGTCGCCTCAATTGATCTTTCGTTGCGACAGTTTGTTCCGGCATTTCAAAACGTTGTTCAAGATTCTCTTTTCTATTAAGCAAAGAATTGCTACGTGTATTTGGATAAAAAAGTCTGCGGTTACTTTGTTGCTATTTTGCCTTTTGAATTTTAAATTTTTACTTGGTCAACAAAAAACTTATTGCAATCCAATCAATATAGATTATGGCTATACCCCTATTCCCAATTTTACAGAATGGGGAAGGCATAGAGCCACCGCCGATCCGGTCATTGTAAATTATAAAAACGATTATTATTTATTTTCTACCAATCAATGGGGCTATTGGTGGAGCAATGATATGCTGCATTGGAATTTTATCTCTAAAAAATTTTTGCGCCCGTGGAATACCGGTACTTATGATGAGCTTTGTGCTCCTGCTGTTGGCATCATTGGTGATACTGTGATAGTATTTGGTTCAACCTATACAAAAACCTTTACAATTTGGATGAGCACAAATCCCAAGGCCAATGAATGGAAACCATTGGTTGACTCATTCGAAATTGGTGGTTGGGACCCTGCATTTTTTACCGATGATGATGGCAAATTGTATATGTATAATGGCAGCAGCAATAACTATCCGGTTTATGGTATCGAGTTAAACAGAAAAACATTTAAACCGATTGGAACACGTACTCCCGTGTATTTGTTGCAGGACTGGCGGTATGGCTGGCAACGATTTGGCGAACATATGGACAATACTTTTTTAGATCCTTTTATTGAAGGTTCATGGATGACCAAGCATAATAGAAAATATTATTTTCAATATGGGGCGCCGGGCACAGAATTTAGCGGGTATGCAGATGGAGTAGTGGTGGGCAGTGCACCGTTGTTTGATGGAATAGAGATTACACCTCAATCCGACCCATTGAGTATGAAACTTGGTGGTTTTGCAAGAGGAGCGGGCCATGGTTCTACATTTCAAGATAACAATGGTAACTATTGGCATGTTAGCACTATCATGCTTTCAGTAAAAAATAATTTTGAAAGAAGGGTCGGTATCTGGCCGGCTGGTTTTGATAAAGATGATGTGATGTGGTGCAATACGGCGTTTGGAGATTATCCGCATTATCTTCCGAACCTCCAACAGTCCTTGCTTAATCAAAATGTTAACAATTATGATGACCTTTCAAAAAGCGAGGTTAGTGCCATGGTGGCCTCCCCTGAAGGGGGAGGTCGGGTGGGGGCTTTTACAGGATGGATGTTATTAAACTATAACAAACCTATTGCGGTTTCTTCTACGCTTGGAGGTTATCATGCAAATAATGCAAATGATGAGGATATAAAAACTTACTGGAGTGCTGCTACCAGCAATAAAGGCGAATGGATCCAAACTGATCTTGGAAATATTTCAACGGTGAATGCTGTACAAATAAATTATGCTGATCAGGATGTTGACAGCAATCGTTTAGGAAAGATCAATGATCAATATCATCAATATAAACTCTATTATTCGTCAGACGGGAAAAAATGGAATGTCTTAGTGGATAAGAGTAATAATAAAACAGACGTGCCGCATGAATATGTTGAAGTTTCACCCGTGCAGGCAAGGTTCATAAAACTGGAAAACATTCACATGCCTACCGGAAAATTTGCTATCAGTGGATTGAGAGTGTTTGGCAATGGCAACGGAGCCAAACCAGATGCCGTGAAAACGTTTTTTGTGTTGCGTACGGAAAAAGATAAGCGCAGTGGCTGGATAAAGTGGAGTCCGGTGGGCAATGCTTTTGCCTACAATATTTATTATGGTACGGCGCCGGGTAAGCTATATAACTGTATCATGATGCTTCAGAATAATGAATATTGGTTCAAGGCAATGGATAAATTAAAGCAATACTATTTTTCCATTGAAGCTATTAATGAAAATGGAGTTTCACCAAGAACAAAGGTGATAGAAGTCAAATGATAAAAGTCAAACAAGTCATATGAAGAAAATAAAATTGTTTCTGTGTTTATTTTTTATTGTCAATGTCTTGTATGCACAAGAATGGAAATTTCCTTTCTGGAGTGATATAGAGGCTTTCAAAAAGCAAGATAGTGTTCAGTCACCGCCGAAACACGCTATTCTTTTTATTGGCAGTTCGTCATTTACCAATTGGAAAGATGTGAAAGATTATTTTCCTGGTTATACAATTATTAATCGGGGATTTGGTGGTTCTACTCTATTGGATCAAATTCGATATGTAAATGATATTGTGTTTCCTTATAAGCCAAAGCAAATTGTGATCTACTGCGGGGAAAACGATTTAGCTTCTTCTGACACAGTAACCAGTGAAATAGTTTTTAAAAGATTTACAACACTTTTTAATTTAATAAGGAAAAAATTACCGGATGTTCCGGTTGTTTTTATTTCAATAAAGCCAAGCCCAAGTCGCTGGTTTTTGAGACAAAAGATGATAACTGCAAATAGCAAGATCAAAAGCTTCCTTGCCACCAAGAAAAAAACGGTATTTGTTGATGTTTATCATAAAATGTTAGGGGCAGATGGTTTACCTCTGCAAGCAATTTTTTTAGAGGATAATTTGCACATGAATGCTAAAGGCTATGCTATTTGGCAAAAACAAATTAAACCTCATTTAAAAAATTGATCATTAAAAAGTCGCAGCCGGAAGTAATAATTTCAAAATAGGTGACTTATTTAACATGAACCTAAAAAAAGCATTCTCCCTTCTTTGTTTATTTTTTTCCGGATACCTTTTTGCTCAAAAGCCAGTTCGTTTAAATTCACCTGATGGCAATATTGTTTTTACACTACAATTGCATGGAGATCTTCCTGTTTATTCTGTTGCGTTTAAGAAAAACATGCTCATTGAAAATTCATCAATCAATCTTGACATAGAGAGAGAGGGAATGTTGCGAAAGGCTTTCATTGACTGGCCTCCTGTTTTTAAGGAAGTAAATGAAAAATATAAATTGATTGTGGGCAAAGCAAGCATTGTCAATAGTCATTACAGACAGGCAATCATTTCCATCAAGGATAAAATCAATAAGAATCTTCAGGTCGACCTTGAAGTAAGGGTCTTTAATGATGGAGTTGCATTTAGATATTCATTACCAAAACAAAATGGACATTCTTCTTTTACACTGCTCGAGGAGCGAACACAATTTCGTTTTACAGTTGACCCGATCGTAAAAGCGTTGCTCCTTCCAAGCTTTACTACATCGCATGAAGGACTTTATACCACAGCACCTTTAAGCAAAATAAAAGAGGACACATTAATGGATATGCCCGCCTTATTTCAATTTCCTCAAAAAATATTTCTGGCGATTACGGAAGCAGCCTTGCTTGATTATGCGGGAATGTATTTAATAAAACATAATGGAGTTCTCTGCAGCCAGCTTTCACCCCTGCCCAATCAACCAACAGCTAAAGTAAAAGCCGCTCTTCCGCACAAAAGTCCTTGGCGAGTACTATTAATAAGTGACAGAGTAGGGGCATTAATTGAATCAAATATGATCACTAGCTTAAATGAGCCCTCTGCTATCAAAGATGTGAGCTGGTTAAAACCAGGCACCACTACCTTTCCCTGGTGGAATGGAACTATTGTTCCGGATAGCATCAAAGGAGGAAATAATTTTGAAACCAATAAATACTATATTGATTTTTGCGCTGCCAATAATATAAAATATCACTCGGTGGTAGAATACGGAGGGCATGAATGGTACACCAATGATGGAAAGGATTATCAGCCTGGGAATAACGTGAACGTAACAAAACCGGTTGCCGAGTTAGACATGAAGCAGATTTGCGATTATGCAAAGCAAAAAAATGTTGGTGTTCGTGTATGGACACATTGGAAAGCATTGTATCCAAAGCTGGATACTGCTTTTGCCATATTTGAAAAATGGGGGCTTAGCGGAATGATGGTGGACTTTATGGATAGAGATGATCAGGAAATGGTGAAGATACAAACCGAGATCTTAAAAAAAGCAGCCGCTCACCATTTACATATCCAATTTCACGGCGCTTATAAAAACACAGGGCTTAACCGAACTTATCCAAACGAATTTACGAGAGAAGGAGCGATGAACTATGAATATAATAAATGGGATACTATTATAAACCCTGATGCAGACATTAATATTCCATTTACAAGGATGCTGGCCGGTTCTACCGATTATCATTTAGGAGGATTCAGAGCATTGCCATCTTCAAAATTTGTTGTCCAGAATTTTCGCCCTTATGTAATGGGTACTCGCTGCCACATGTTGGCCATGTATGTAGTTCTTGAAAACTACCTATCCATGGTATGTGACTATCCTGATGCGTATATTGACCAGCCCGGATTTGAGGTCATAAAAAATATTCCAACTACGTGGGACGAAACCCATGTTCCCGTTGCAGAAGTTGGGGAATATATTTGCATTGCACGTCGCAAAAATGATGGTTGGTATGTAGGTACAATAACAAATAACAAGGCAAGAGAAATAAATGTAAGCTTTGATTTTTTATCGGATGGAAAATATATGGCTGAGGTTTATAGTGATGCGATTGATGCCGATGAAAATGCAAATCATCTCACAAAACAAAAAATAGTTGTAGATCGAAAGACTGCTTTAAAAGTGAAACTAGTTTCTGGAGGCGGCAATATAATCGTACTGAATAAACTTAAAAATTAAAAAATGTACAGGAAAACCAACTTCTTAATTGTTGCAGCTGTTATGTTGACACATTTTGTAGCAGCGCAGCCTCAAGAAGCAAAAATGAAATCATTTGTTGATGCGTTAATAAAAAAGATGACGCTGCAAGAAAAGATCGGGCAATTAAATTTATTAACACCAGGCGGTGGAATAGCAACCGGTGCGGTTGTAAGTAAAGATGTGGAATCAAAAATAAAAGCCGGAAATGTAGGAGGGTTGTTTGGAGTGATTGGTGTAGAGAAAATAAGACAAGCTCAGGAACTTGCCTTGAACAACAGTCGGTTAAAAATTCCTTTGCTTTTCGGATCGGATGTGATTCATGGATACAAAACAACTTATCCAATACCATTGGGCATGGCATGCAGTTGGGATACAGCCATGATTGAGCGAGCCGCAAAAATGGCGGCAATAGAAGCAACTGCCGACGGATTATGCTGGGTATTTTCACCAATGGTGGATATTGCTCGTGATCCTCGTTGGGGAAGAGTTGCAGAAG
Organism: Chitinophagaceae bacterium; assembly: GCA_036005185.1. Taxonomy (GTDB): domain Bacteria; phylum Bacteroidota; class Bacteroidia; order Chitinophagales; family Chitinophagaceae; genus VBAU01. Next base: position 117,520 of record DASYQS010000057.1, read on the forward strand.
GCGCCGGTGAAGATCCTTTTTTGGGTTCTCAAATTTCGAAAGTCATGGTGAAAGGATATCAGGGAAACGATCTTGCTGCCAACAATACGTTAATGGCTTGCGTAAAACATTTTGCTTTGTATGGTGCAGCTGAAGCGGGAAGAGATTACAATACCGTTGACATGAGCCGCATCAAAATGTATGAATATTATTTGCCTCCTTATAAAGCGGCTGTTGATGCAGGCACGGGAAGTGTGATGAGCTCTTTTAATGAAATTGATGGCATTCCTGCAACGGGAAATAAATGGCTGCTCACTGATCTGTTGCGCAAGCAATGGGGCTTTAAAGGTTTTGTTGTTTCCGATTATACAGCGGTGAATGAAATGATCGCACACGGAATGGGCGATCTGCAAAAAGTTTCAGCACTTGCCTTAAATGCCGGCCTTGATATGGACATGGTAGGTGAAGGGTTTTTGACTACCTTAAAAAAATCGTTGGCAGAAGGAAAGGTTACTCAAAAACAAATTGATGATGCTTGCAGAAGAATTTTGGAAGCAAAATATAAGTTGGGTTTGTTTGAAGATCCTTATCGTTATTGCAATAAGGAAAGGGCAGCTAAAGAAGTTTTATCTGCAGATAAAAGAACAGCAGCTCGTGAATTTGCCGAGCATAGTTTTGTGTTGCTTAAAAACGCGAATCAAATTTTGCCTTTGAACAAGTCTGGCACGATTGCATTGATTGGCCCTCTTGCAAATGATAAAAATAATATGCTTGGTACCTGGGCAGTGTCTGGCGATCCGCAGCTTTCCATCCCCGTTTTAGAAGGCATGAAAAAAATAGGCGGTAGTGGAGTAAATATTTTATATGCTAAGGGAGCAAATATTACCAATGATCCCGAGTTCGCAAAAAAAATAAATCTGTTTGGCGAACGGACCAATATTGATACAACACGATCGCCACAGGTACTGATTGACGAGGCATTGGAAGTTGCGAACAGATCAGATGTGATAGTAGCTGTGCTTGGTGAAGCTTCCGAAATGAGTGGTGAAGCGTCAAGTCGTTCTGATATAAGCTTGCCCAAAAGCCAGCAGAATTTATTGAACGCATTGCTCGCAACAAGAAAGCCAATTGTGCTTGTGTTGATGAGCGGCAGGCCGTTAACATTAACAACAGAAGTTGATTATGTGAGCGCTGTTTTGCAAACTTGGTTTGCGGGGCACGAGGCTGGCAATGCCATTGCCGATGTTTTATTTGGCAATTACAATCCTTCAGGAAAACTCACGATGACATTTCCAAGAAGCGTAGGGCAGATACCGATTTATTATAACCGCAAAAATACCGGTCGGCCAGCTGCAAGAGATTTTCAAAAATTTCAATCCAATTATCTTGATATTTCGAATGATCCGCTTTATCCTTTTGGTTATGGATTGAGCTATACCAGTTTTGATTACAGCAATATACAGTTGAGTGATACAACGGCAAGAGGAAATCAATCTATTAGGGCTACTGTTACCGTTACCAATAAAGGCAATTATGATGGAGAAGAAGTAGTGCAGCTTTATATTTTTGATCCTGTGGCTTCCGTTACCCAGCCGCTTAGAAAGTTAAAAGGCTTTCAAAAAATATTTTTGAAAAAGGGCGAATCCAAGGCTGTGACATTTAACGTTACTACAAACGATCTTAAATTTTATAATAGCGACTTAAAGTATGATTGGGAGCCTGGTGAATTTGTGATCATGATCGGTGGAAATTCTAGAGATGTAAAATCGGCAAAGGTGAATTGGACGAAAACCCCATAAATTCCCTAAAGGGAGACTTGGCGGCACCATCGCTTTTAGACTAGCTTCGTTTTTTAAAAATCATGAAAACATGGGCTATATTCAACCCCTTCGGGGTTGATACTTTTCTATCTATTCAATTACCCTAATTGCATCAGTGTTATTCATAGTAAAGCCCTCCGGGCTTTTTTACTTTCGCTAAAACAGCTTGAAGCGCTAAAGTCCGAAGGACTTTAATCAGAATAATGAACGAGTGCAATTCAACGGAAAAACGGAAAAACAAAAAGGAGTTAGTGATGGTAAAACCTTTCGAGTCCTTTTCATGGTAACTAATATTTCGACGTGCTAAAAGTCCGAAGGACTTTAATCTGAATAACCGTGAGTGTAACTCACAACAACAAGAACCTAATGCTACTCCAACCCCGAAGGGGTTGAATTTTAAGTTCACTCATAGCAAATACTTCTCATCGAATTCAATTCCGTTTTCAGTTAGCAGTCGCTTAAGCTCATTATGAAATGTTTCTTTGCTATGATGTTCTTTTTGTTTTTTCACTTAATTGATGATCATATCTTTTTCTCTGATTGAATAAGTGAATGTACCGTATCCTTCCTGCCAACCTTCAAACTTTGGAAATTTGCCACTTGCTTTCATCCATATGCTGCTAGCAACTTTTATATCTTTGATATAATCAGATAGAGAAAGGGTTGGTGAAGGTCTGAAAAAATGTGAATGTGACCTTCTACGCCGTTAATACGGTAGAGTTTGCAGTTTTTGTTTTTGATGATCCCCGAAATATATTGGTATAACTTCCTGCAATTTGTTTCATCAATCGTTGGCTTTCGACGCTTTGTACCAAAAACGATCTGGTAAAGGATTTGACGGTAGTTACCCATAATTTTGTTTTGGTTGCTCTCGAAAGTTATAAATTATTTTTTGTTGGGCTATATTCAACCCCTTCGGGGTTGAGGTGTACTCATTTCATATAGTTCCACTGATTACATCAGTGTTATTCATAGTAAAGCCCGTAGGGCTTTACACTGGTGGTTAAAATTAAAATGTCAAACAAAGTCCGAAGGACTTTAACTCGAATAACCGCGAGTGCAACTCACGCAAGTAGCCAAAGCGAATACATAACCCTGAAAGGGTTGAATATGTAAAAGTTTTTCGAACTTGCCGCATAGAATTACAGAACGCTGAAGTGTGCGACGCCTGCCTACCGGCAGGCAGGCAAGAAAAGTTGAATAGTAATTAAAAGCTGGTTACATAATTCAAAATATGATAAAAAAAATTCTCAGTCTATTTGTATTGCTAATAGCTACTGCTCAGTTTTTTGTTTGTGCTGCGCAAAACCAGCCCCGAAATAATCGGGTGAAAACAATTGATCAAAAAGTTGATTCAGTATTGAAATTGATGACACTGGATGAAAAGATTGGTCAGATGAACCAATACAATGGTGATTGGGACGCAACGGGCCCCATAACAAAAGATGGAGATAAACAAAATCAGATAAGGAAAGGAATGCTGGGATCGATGTTAAACGTAACTGGTGTTGATCATACACGGCAATTACAGGAAATAGCAATGGAGTCGAGATTAAAAATTCCACTGTTATTTGGCCAAGATATTATTCACGGCTACCGAACCATTTTTCCGATTCCTCTTGCGGAAGCTTCAAGTTGGGATACCGTGGCTATTCGGCTTTCAGCAAGGATTGCTGCAACCGAGGCAGCAGCAGCAGGTGTACACTGGACCTTTGCGCCGATGGTAGATATTGCCCGCGATCCGCGATGGGGAAGAGTAATGGAAGGCGCCGGTGAAGATCCTTATTTAGGATCGTTGATCGCGGCGGCGAGAGTAAAAGGTTTTCAAGGAAAAGGCTTGGGAAATGTGGACGCGTTGATGGCTTGCGCCAAACATTTTGCAGCTTATGGAGCTGCTATTGGGGGCCGCGATTATAATTCCGTTGACATGAGTGAAAGAACATTATGGGAAATTTATCTTCCGCCATTTAAAGCTGCCGCAGAGGCAGGTGCAGCTACTTTTATGAATTCGTTCAATGATCTGAATGGAATACCTGCAAGCGGAAATAAATATTTGCAAAGAGATATTTTGAAAGGCAAATGGAATTTCAAGGGTTTTGTGGTGAGCGATTGGGGTTCGATCGGTGAAATGATCAATCATGGTTTTGCGAAAGATAGTTATGAAGCGGCATTGGAAGCAGTTGCTGCAGGCAGTGATATGGATATGGAAAGCCGCAGTTACATTAACAATTTATCAAAGCTGGCGAAACAAGGAAAAGTAAAAATGCAATTAATAGATGATGCGGTGAGAAGAATTTTGCGAAAAAAATTTGAGCTGGGTTTATTTGACGATCCATTCAAATTCTGTAATAAAGAAAGAGAACAACAGCAATGGAATAATGCTGAAAATCTAAAAGCAGAAAAACTGATTGCAGAAAAGAGCATCGTGTTACTAAAGAACGAAAATCAGTTACTGCCTTTTTCAAAAAATATAAAAACGATTGCATTGATTGGGCCCTTTATAAAAGGTGTAAGAGATAATCTTGGCTTCTGGTCCTACTCTTGGCCTGATGATTCTGCTCGAATTATTACTCAGTGGCAAGGAATACAAAACAAGATCGGTACAAATGCAAAGCTGTTATATGCAAAAGGATGCGGGATCAATGATAGTTCGCAAGCAGGGTTTGCAGAAGCTGTTGAGATGGCCCGGCAGGCGGATGTGGTGATCATGAGTGTAGGCGAAGCCAGTGATATGAGTGGTGAAGCCAAAAGCAGAAGCAATATTCATTTGCCTGGTGTGCAGGAAGAATTGATCAAAGCGGTGCATGCAACCGGCAAGCCGGTTGTTGTGATGATCAATGCAGGAAGACCGCTGATCTTTAACTGGACAGCGGATAATGTACAGGCTATTTTATATACCTGGTGGTTGGGAACAGAAGCAGGAAATGCAATTGCTGATGTGTTGTTTGGTGATTACAATCCTTCAGCAAAACTGCCAATAAGTTTTCCAAGAGCAGAAGGGCAAATTCCTATTTATTACAACTATTACAGCACAGGGCGTCCTGCTACCAGCGATAGTGACCGGTTTTATCGGTCAGCCTATATTGATCTGTCTATTTATCCAAAATTTCCGTTTGGATTTGGATTGAGCTATACAAACTTTAATTACAGTGATATTCAGTTGAGCAGTTCAGTAATGAAAGCGGGTCAAACTATTAAAGCAACGGTTACGGTAACGAATGCCGGAAACTATGATGGTGAAGAGACTGTGCAGCTTTATATTCAGGACCTCGTTGGTTCAGTAATAAGACCGGTTAAAGAACTGAAAGATTTTAAAAAAGTATTTTTAAAAAAAGGCGAAAGCAAACAAGTAAATTTTACAATTGATATAAATAAACTTAAATTTTACAATGCTGAGTTGAAGTATGCGGCGGAGTCCGGGGATTTTAAAGTTTATATCGGCGGCAATTCAAGGGATGTGAAGCAAGCAAGCTTTGCGCTGCAATAGCCAATGGACACGGCAATATTTTTGATGCAATATGTGCAGACAATAATAATGAACAATGAAAAAGTTTATTCGCGAAGTTATTGCTGAAATTGAAATAAAGACCTTGCTGGTTTCATTGTTGTTCATCATTTCTATTTTTATATTTGGATTTCTGGCCCATGAAATAGTGAGTAGAGATGAAAATTCTTTTGATGATCGTGCTTTTGCTTTTTTCAAATTGCATACTACGGAAAGCTTCATTGATGTAATGAGGGTGCTAACTTTTTTTGGTTCCACTTATTTTATTATTCCTGCTTACATCATTCTCATTATTTTTTTATGGTTTATTCGCAAACGCAGCGATGCCATCAACGTAGCTATTGTGGCTGCCAGCAGCACCTTGCTGATGCTGGGATTAAAACAATTTTTTCATCGTCAGCGGCCTGAGCTTCCTTTGCTGAAAGAGCTTACTAATTTTAGTTTTCCCAGTGGTCACGCCTTGTCTTCTTTTATTTTTTGCAGTGTGCTGATCTATCTGATCGATAAAGGAAAGGTGAATATAAAATGGAAATGGTTCTTTTCTGTTTTATTGATTTTATTTTCCATCAGCATCGGCATTAGCCGTATTGTTTTACGTTACCATTATGCAACAGATGTTCTTGCCGGCTTTTGCCTGGGTTTTGCCTGGGTAATTTTTTCATTGTGGCTGGAAAGAAAATTAACACCACGACGTGTAGAGCTGCGATTGGATGCATGATTTATTCCGGCAGTTTTACTGTAGTTTTGCCGCAACCGGTTTCAGAGAATTCAAAAATTTGAAATCGTAAATTTTTGGTCCCGTAGTACAATGGATAGTACGCAAGTCTCCGGAACTTGATATCCCAGTTCGATTCTGGGCGGGACTACCCAGCGAGAATTTTGGCCAGTTTTTTCAGACTGGCCATTTTTATTTTTCGACAGATCGCTTACCAGATCAGGGATTTCAGCGAACAAAGAATTTACTCTTAGGGTTCGAACACGATCTTTTTTCTTCGAATACACAATTCCTTCAGGGAAGACAAGTGATTGCAATTTCCTTTTATCATCAAAATCTCTGGAAAGCCATAATTGACTGAGGTTTTCAGCAATTTCCAATCCTTTCTCGATGATCTTTTCAAGGTTCGAACTGTTTATTGTTTGGACAGACAGTCTTTGCTCTAATTCTTTCTTTTCGTCTTCATATTTCTTCGAGTATTTCTCAAACAGTTCTTTATTGATTTCCCCATCGACAAATCTTTTTTCCAGCTTTTCCGTTTTTTCAATTATTTCCGAAAGTTGTTTTTTGATCCATGCCTGTTCCCCGAAACAATCTTCAAGCTTATTTTCAAGAATTATTTTGATCTTTTCTTTCAGTTTGTTTTGAAATTTCCTATCGTATTCAAACCGTTTTAGCTCGTTTGCGAATAAAGTATTTAAATGTTTCGCATTGACGTTTACTTTCGAATTTTTCTTGCGGGATTTATAGTAATATATTCCTTTTTGAATGTATCCCGTCATCGGAGAAATTTCCGCATTATCGGAGTTTTCAGAAAAATCGGGAAAGGCGGGAATATCGGAATTGCAGGAAACCTCCGCAAGTACAAATGCTTTAAGCGGTAAATCCTCTATTTTATGCGTTTTAGCGATTCCTGCCCTCGGTTGCTCAGCGATAACGCGGTTAGCGGCGAGAAACAGCGCATCGGAAACGAGTTTCGGATGATGGCCGCGATAGATTTCGCCGGAAATTAAAGAATGGGTTATATAGCCGCAATAAAAGGGGTTGCTTAAAATACGAATGAAGCTTTTATAGTTGATCTTGCAACCTTTCTTTTTTAGTTTGTTTACTATTTCCAGATTCGTAAGAATTCCCTCAGCTTTCAACCTAAAGCCTTCCCGCAACAATTCGCCTTGCTCATTGATGATATACTTATGATTCTTCGCCCTTTCTTTTCTATTGAGGTTTGTATATCCGAAAGGAGTTGCCGCCACCCAATAGCCTTGCCTGAGATTTTCAATCATTCCGGCAATGACTTTATCTTTTCTTAATTCATTATCGAATTGGCTGAATAAATAAAGCATATCCCTGTGTAGCCTACCGGACGGAAAAGTTGTGTCTATCTCCTGACTTACAGCAATTATTTTTACCCCGATCTTTTGAAGTTCCTGGCTTAAAAATGCTGCATTTGCACCGCTGCGAGAAAACCTGTCGTAAGAATAAACAAGAATTGTATCAATGCTCTTATTCTTCCTGACATATTCAAGCATTTTCTTAAATTCCTTTCTTTCATCCCCTTTGGCAGATTCATACGTACCCCCAAAATAGGATTTGATTGAACAGCCATGCTTATATGCATACTGTTCACAATATCTCTTTTGGCTATTGAGACTAGTATTGTTTTCGGCCTGCTCCTTGGAACTGACACGGGTATAGATGACACAGTTCTTGGTTGAACGTATCGAATGAATGGTTGACTTCTTTGCAAAATTTTGCAAAGAAGAATTGATACTGGAACTTGTTCCATTATTTGTTTTCATAAGCAATTCAAATCTTTTAAAAGTTGTTTAACGATAATTTCGGCAAAACAAATAACCTGTTGGTCTAACGTTAAGTTAGCCTTTTTGGTTTCCCGTTTCGACTTTGTTCTTTGCGGTTGTTCGTGGGATTTGCTTTTATCTTCCTTGAGATTGGAAGTTCTCGCACCTTGCAATAACATGACGTGTCATATTGCAGATCAATCCGGTGAAGCACCATAACTGATCCTGGGTGTGAGATAATTGTGGGGTTTTGAGAAACATATCAAAACTAATTGTAAAGACAAGATAATAAAAAGATGCAAAATCCAATAATCATAAATTCGAAACTTTTTAACCTTTTCCAGTTTTTTTTACTATGGTCACTGTATGATGTTTCTTCATGTGGAGTTATCCCAAGCTACGGATATGGCAATAACAAACACCTTAGTATCTGAAATTCTGCCATGTATCTTTAGTTTTCTAAGAAAACTGATTCAATTTATGTGTTTTTCAATTTCAAATGGGATTCTCAAAAGTTGATCTTTGAAAAGTTTAACAGTATCTGGGTCTATTTTGTTTATTCGAAAATAAGTTTTCCATTCGGAAACTCCATCATAGGTACAATGTCTTATAAAATTTAAAATAGATTCTCGGTTTTGTAATTGTTTCCAATGAGGATGAGATAGATTAATAATGATTATTACATTCTTTTTGCTTCTTGTTGATTCAATAAGTACGTAAGGATCGTTTGGTGACATGTCTGAAACTAAGTATATATATACTTCAAGTTCATTAATTTTTGTTTTTAACGTTGGGCTAAATCGCCTCTGGATATTATCTTTTATGGCTTGATTATTTTTTTGAATTAAGCTGGTAGGCGGTAATTCAAATGTGCTAATCAACTCCTTAATCTGATCTGATTTTAATTCCCTTTCAAAAAGATTTACTGCTGCATTTATACGAGTTTTTGAAGGGGCTGCCTGTGAAGCCTTATACTTTCTATAACTCTGAGCTATATGTCTATAGTCTTTGACTTCCTCGAACAGTTTTGATTCAAATGTCTCTCTCTCATCATCAGAAAAAAGAATTGCATCTTTCGTATGACTAACACCAAACCCATCTAGATTGATTTCACCGACAAGTCTTTGACTAATCAAATTGTTCGCGCCACCTTCTTGGTCGCCAAAAATTATTTCAGGTTTATAGGCATCTGGAAATCCTTTTATCACTCGATTTGATTGTAGGATTGTAAATCCAGCATCCTTTCTACCACCTTTTTCAAAAATCGCAACCCATCCTTTTACTGCTTTGCCATTAACTTTAAATGAAATTTTTTTCTCGTAGGGCTCGTCCAATGAGTTTTTAAGAAATCTCTTTCTGATCCTTTCAATGTCAAAAGCTAATCGGTCTCCTTGGAAAATTAGTTTTAAATCGAAATTGGAAAAATCTTTTCTGTACATTGAGCTCAAGTATTCTTTAATCTTGTTTATTGATTTACCTTGAATTTTATGATTTAGTTTACGTATTTCTATATGAGTATAATGTTCTAATCTATCTTTTTTTCTCTTTGTATTACGTAGGGTCAGCTTATGCATTATAATTTTGGGAACATCTACTGTTATGTTTTCTTCATATTCATTTCCTAGTTTTTTAGTAGTTATGGTCCAGTAATCACCAAACCAAGATGCTGCAGTTTTTAATCCAATACCATATTTAGAACGTCCAGAAGCATTTTGTGGGATTTTTCCTACAATAACAGCTTTTTGTAATTCGTCACTTGACATGCCAATAGAATTATCTTCTATTCTAATAAAGTCGCCTTTCCTGTCTCGACCAAAAGATATCGCAACTGTCAAAACTGTTTTCTCCTTTTTATAAGCTTGATCCAATTTCTTTTTGTTATTAATATACCCTTGAGTAGAATTGTCTATAAACTCCGCAAATGCATACCATGCAGTATATGGTAAGCGTTTATAGGAAGCTATTATTTCTGGACCGAGTTGGAATTTCATTTTTTAGTTTTTTATCATAATGAGTTTTTTTTGTGAATCTTGCACAAGTAAAAATGTTGAGTTCGGTGGCAGCGGATTACTTTTCCCAATAAATCGGATATAGGTTTTATTCTTATCAACGATTTTTTCCCATCTAGTTTGTAACTCGTCAAATGAAATTGATAAAGTGTTCTTAATGTTTCGGATGAAAACTGGATTAGAAAGTTCGAGCATATTATTTTGATAAAATTTATGGGGCTTACAATGAGTTTCTTCAATAGTAATAAATGGATAATTTCCATTTAATCGATAAGCATGCCTTCCTTTTCCATTTTTGAAAATTTGAAATAAACAAAGGTTTGCCTCTCTTTTTTTTAATTCTAATACCCAATCAGCTTTTTCCTCATCAACTACGACCAGGATATGGGGAGTCTTTTTTTTCAAAAGATTTTTAATTTTCGACTCCTCCAATAAAACGTTATAGAGACTTAATATTTTTTTCTGAAAATATGGCGCAAAGATACTTTCTGGATAATTGCCGAGTCTAAAATCATCTATTTGTTGTAAGACATGATTTTCCAAAGAATGCTTTCCAAGTTCAACTTCAATTATCCACCACTCCTTAAGAGTTTTACTGATTAAGCCAAGATCGGGCTTAGAAGTTCCTAATTTAGACTTAATTGATTTTGAGAAAGGAAAGCAATAATAATCAGGAAAAATATTCGAAGTATGTTGTTGAATAGCTCTTTGAAATTCAGTCTCTCCATAATAACCAACATAATTAAGCTGATCGTACCAAAAACTCGAATCACTTGTTACTAATATTTTTGACATGGATAAGGTTGCCTTTTGATCCTTTAATATAATCAGCATTTGGCTCAATTGCAACCCACCTCCTCCCTAATTTTTCGGCTTTTGCTCCTGTTGTATTGCTTCCCGCAAATGGGTCGAATACCAAATCGCCTTTATTTGTCAAAAAATTTATGAAAAATTCAGGTATTTCTTCAGGCATTCTCGCTGGGTGCAGTGTAAGGCCATTCCGTTTGCAATAAAATGAGTAATTTGAATTCGACTTTGTATTCGGATAAATCAAAACATTTGCAGGTATTGCCCCCCGATTATTTTTCAAAAAAGATTTTTTTCCGATTTGATGCTCTGATGGACGACTGCCTGCATTATATTTTTTCGTTTTTAACAATCGTTTCATAGAGTCACTATAACCAATAAGAACTCGTTTGTTATTAGCTTTTGGATTCGGTGTTTTTGACATCCACCAAATATTTGTAAAAGTATCCTTAACTCTTTTTCTTTCTACATTTACCCACTGAGCTGGACTTGGAAGTTTTGCTGAATTATGCCAAACGAATTGTTGACATAAAAAATATTTCCCAGTTTCCAAAAAAGAAAGCATGGCCTTAATTGGTAAAGTCGACATAATTGGTTGTCCTCGTTCCCAACTATTTCCGATCTCAATCACAATCGACCCCTTATTAGTTAAAAATGGTTGAAGCTTTTCGGCTATAGAGCTTATCCATTGTAAATAAGCTTCCCCTTCAAGATTACCATACCTTTTTTTTCGAAGTAAAGGAAATGGAGGAGATGTAAGAATCAAGCTAAATTTATTTTTATATTTATTGAATTTTGGTTGTTCTAAGAATTCTTCTATAAGGCCGTTATAAAAAACCCCTAGCTTAGTCTTATATGCTATTTTCATTTTATTTCCTTAACAAACAAAGTAAATTGAAAAAGATTAGATAATAAAGTGATTTATGGAAATAAAATCTTCTAAAAATTTGAACAGAAACCTTGGAATGTTATTAAATGATGTTCTGAATCTCGGTGCAATTCAAGCATTGTATAGAGATAATGGAATATGGTATCACCCACTAAGGAATTTCCCTGGCGTTTTATTTGACAAAAACGGCTATGTTTTATTTTTGAATGAAACATCGTATCGGACACATGAAAAACTAAAACAAACTAAAGCACTACACGTAAAAGATGGAATTTCAAGTTTGCCTGAATACAAAGCATTCTCCGAAGAAGACAAAAAAATTATAGCAATATCAATTACCCGAAGAGGTATTATTCATTCCAAACAAATTGATGAAGAAATGGTTCGCATAATCAGACAATATGAAATTATTAAAAGAGATCAGAAGCTGGTCTCTGAGATTAAGAAGAAGTATAAAAACTTTTGCCAAATATGTGGACATCGAATTCAAGTAGGAAAAAACTTGTTTTATTCAGAAGTGCATCATATTAAGCCTTTGGGTTCCCCACATAATGGACCCGATTGCCTAGAAAACATGATTTGTGTTTGTCCAAATGATCATATTTTGCTAGATTTTTTTATCGTTGCCCTAAATCTGTCAACTTTGAAATTAATTAGGCATAATATTAACGAAGAATATATATCCTATTACAATGAAATAAGAAAAAGATTTGATTAGCAAATATGGGATATTTCATTTATTTGAATTGTTTTATAATAAAGGTTTGTCTTAATCCTTATTGATAGTTCCTTAGTTGATATGAACTTGTACTCATTAACTTGTAGATAAAATAAATTGTCGTACTCCTTGAAGCATTAGTTTAATTTCCTCAATTGTATAGTCATTATAATTTCCGTGAGCTGCAGAGTTTCTAATGTGTAACCATGCAGTTATCTGTTTTTGATAAACAGAAGAGTAAATGCTCTTTTTTGTTAAATCAGCATTCATGGTATCTGCTTTTTTGGCAATTAATTGTCCTTTGCTATTTTGAATTTCAGTATCAATGCTATTTGTTTTACATAAGTCCCTTAGTTGAATTTCTAAAGTTGAACCGATAATAACCGCTGAGGGGTCTTTCAAACCCACAGAAATTAAATAGTCAGCCATGTCCAAATAATCTGAAAATACTTCCGTTTGAATGATGTCATGCAAGCTTTTTAAATAACCACTTTCAAGGTCACTTTTTAAAGCTGAAACTGTTCCAACGATAAGCCTCAATTTTGTTCCCTCGTGCCGGTCTTTTCTTTCAATGGTACTTAATATATCTTTATAATACTCAGAGTTGGTACCTGTGACCCTAGCGATAGTTGCTTTAGCTTTTGTCAAAAGAACTGTCAAATTCTCAACCTTGTCATGTGCTATGTCGGAAAGATCTTCATACTTAGCACTTGCTTTTAATTTTTCAAATTCTATCAAAATCTGATTAAGTTGTTTGAGAAAGATGTCCTTAATCATATAGTCTTGCGAAGGTGGGTTTGCCACACGACATATAAATATACGACCCAGGTGCAATGAATTGTTGACACTAACATAAATATGCGATACCTAATCACCTTATAGACGAAGCCTAGAAGGCCAGCTTTTGATTATATTTATTGTGTTTTCTAGCAAATGAGACAATATCAAAAGATCGGATTTAGATTAGGTGAGTTCTTAACAGTCTAAATTCACCAAAATCATAATTAGATCGAAAAGTTTATTTCTGATAGCATGCGAAGCAGATTAGTCAAATCCCTCACTAAAAAATTCTTCTACTGTCATGCCGTGTGCAGCTACAATCTTTAAAAGAGTGCTATACCTAATATCTTTTCCTTGTTCGTACCTGGCATACTGGGTTCTGGAAATTTCATTCTCATATGCGAAATATTCATAGCTGGTAAACCCTGCTTTTATTCGTAACTGCTTTATTCTGGCTCCCAGTTTTTGAAGTTCCTTATCTGGATTTAATTGTGTCTTCTTTTTCATAGAATAAAGTAACCCAAAATGACTCTTTTGAATTACCGCTTAAAGCATGGCAGCTTATTAGTGTCTTTTTTGAAAAAGTTTATTTACATTTACCTTGCGAAAAGCAATTGGATGCTTTCGCTTAAAATCCTGTATTGAGAATTACGACATTTTCAAAAGCACACGGGATGATAAGCAAGAGCCCACGTCTTGGCGTGGGTTCTCTCTTACGTGTGCAGGCCGTCGTAAGCCTTCAATACGGTAAGTTGAGACCCATGCCTTTTTTATGAGCAAGAATGAACACAACCGGAATCGTTATAACCAAGTCATGAGATTAACAGATCAACAAAAGAAAACCCCTAAAAAAATTATTGAGGGTTTCTTTTCTGACATTGATTTGGATGAGGCAAGAAATATTATAGCAGATTGTTTAGAAGTGGCTCTAACCACAGAAAATGATTGTTTTGATACCGCGAAAGAGAGATACTGGGTATTTTATTTCTCCAAAAGGCTGGAAGAATTAATCGAAGCAGCCTATCTTATAAATCAACAAGGAAAATCGAAAAAAAGAGCTAAATAAGACTTCGATTTATTAAAACCTTCGGACTCCCTAGGCGGGAATTTAAGGCTCTTTGTGGGAAGCTTCTTTTAATTAAAACAAACCTTGCTCGTATTTTAAAATCCTAACTTAGTCAGAGCCTGTTCTTATAAAGACATGAAGGGCTAATAAATAGATTATGGAATCAATTTGGAAAATAGATCGTATTCAGTCTTATATTGATAATAAAGTAGAAGAAAGTATTCAGCTAGATTACAAAGCGGCAAACGCTCTTCAAAACATACCGGAAAAAAAAAGAGAGATTTCTAAAGATGTTTCGGCAATGGCAAATTCTGCTGGTGGAGTAATTATATACGGCATTAAAGAATTTGATGATCCTTTAAAAAAACACTTCCCTGAAAAAATAGATCCTATCAAAAGAAAGGTCATATCAAAAGAATGGTTAGAGCAAGTAATAGGTTCCAATATCCAGCCTAAAATTGAAGGGGTAATCATTACACCGATTTCAATAAGTAATGAAGATGTTTTATACGTCGCTGAAATACCACAAAGTTTAACAGTGCATCAGGCTAATGATAAAAGATATTATAAGAGATACAATTTTGAAAGCGCACCCATGGAAGATTACGAAGTCAAGGACATAATGAATCGATCTAAGAATCCTCTTATCGAGCTAAATTTTGACTTACTACAAAAGTTGATAAATGCAAATGAAGGAGGGTATGAATATTATTTGCTAGTTAGAATGCAAAACAAAGGAAATGTAATTGCAAATTATGTGAATTATTTTGTTGAATTGCCAGAACGAATAGTTTATAATGATGATGAAAGCCTAATGATGAGTGAAGGTAGAAGCGGCTATAAATTTTTTTTTGGTGATAATACAATACGGGATGTATTGGAAGAAAATTCCAATGGAACAGGCGATTTCATTTCAAAATATGGCCCATCTAGATTTGAACCCATTTTACCAAGATTAATTAGCCGCGGTAAACGCATAAAGTTGGTAAAAAACTTACATCATTGGGATCAGCAGATTTTCTGGATTCTACAAGCTGATAATGCTAATTCAAAGGAAGGAAGTTTTAATCTTAAGGATTTACTACAGAATATGAAATTTGTCTGAGAATGTGCTTTATATTTAGAAACATGAGTAAAAGAATTTGTTTAAGTCGATAACTCGATTCCATATTTATTGCACTTTTGTTGCCGTCTTTGTTGTTGATATCGGCTGTACAAAATTTCAAAAAAAATAGCTATCCAGTGTATAGCTATTTAAATATCTCTAATCTAGAATTTAATTAAGCGTATTCTTTATCCCTTTTATGCAGCTTCACTCTAGATAATTCCTTGCCTATTTGCTGGATAGCTGATTCTATTTCCTTAACTCTTTCTTCCGAAGGAAATTTGATCCCAGAGCTATATTGCCTCATCATTAATGGACTTATGTTTGTACGTCTAGCAATATCTGAGATATTTAAAAAGGAATATTGTTCAAAGAATGAGGTTAAATCAAAACTTACCTCAAAATTTTCTACTTCAATATTCTCAATCTCATTGATCGCCTTTTTGATTTTCTTTTTTAATGTTTCTAAAGAAGGAGCAGAATCCACAATTAAATTATTATTGATATCGACTCTTCCCCAAAATTCATTCTTAGTCATTTCAACGATCAATGGTTGTTTTCCGATTGTCGTCATGCCTTTTTTCATATTTAGATAGATTTCTTTGTGTTTGCTTTTTATTATTTAATTAATGATTCTTGTCGTGATTTAAGGCAATTGGCCTTAGTAAGTGGGCAGGATCGCGAATCCTGCCCTAAACAATTTTACATACTTCTCTATTCAACCCCACCCTTACTCTCCATAAATGAGCTATTTTATTCCTGCTTTTTTCAAAATAGCTTTTGCTGTTCCAGTCGGAACATCCTTTCCTTTGTGATAAGGGATAGAGAGGGTCTCCTTTTTGTTGGCGTGTTTAAAAATTTTGTGGCTGCCCGACTGTCTCTCTTCTACCCACCCCCCTTTTTTTACCTTTTTGATTAACTCATCAACTTTCATTACTCTGTTGTTTTAAAGCAATATTACGTTTGATCATATTTAAGTTTTATCAATCTTCAAAGAACTTCGAGAACTGGTGCAAAGGTAACAAAAATGTTACCATAAAACAAAAAAACAGGTAACAATTTTGTTACCTATTGATTTCTAATATATCCATATAATTTTTTTATCATTTACTAAAAAATATTGAGTTTAAATCCTCAACCAAAAAGTTCGAACTTCGGCCTGTTAGGACTACTGCAAAAGAATGAGAAAGAGAAAGAGAGCGGAGAGCGGCACCTCGGGACTATAGCAAGAAAAAGAGAAAGAGAGCGCAGTGCGGCACCTCACTTTCTCGCTCTGTTTCTGTTTCTCCTTCTCCTTCTAAAAGTTTGATTTCATATCGGTAGAAAAAATATTTGATCATTTAATTGGAAATTCCCCACAGCCCGGGGTCTCGCCAAAATCTTAACGTAGTCGTAAAGTCTTCGGGCGAAGACCCCGAGCGGACAGAAACAAATCCAAAGGAAACAGTCACGCATTTCTTGGGCTTTCTGTTCAACTATTTAAAGAAACGTCCGATGGTATGACATTACTTTTCAGAGCAGAATGGGATAACAAAGAGGAAAATGAATTTGAACATCCTCAGCCACATTGGCATTTTCATCCACAAATTGAATACTTAGTAGAGGGAACTTATTTAGACAACGCTACATTCAAAACTTATTTAGATTTAATTAATAAAGAAGGCTTCGAAAAAGAATTGTCTGAAAAAACTTTAAATAAGCCAAATAATATTTCATCTTTTCATTTTGCCATGTCATCAAGATGGCAAGATAAAAAATCCGCTATTATTCCATTAAAACGAAACTAATTTGATAAACTGGCTGAAACTGTTTTTACGCAGTGTGAATCTCCAGTGCATTATTCATTTAATTGATTAGACTAAAAACAAAAAAATTTGGACGGTCGCAAATATTGCAGTCCGAAAAATAGATTACTCAACCCTCGAACATTCCATAATTTCGTTAGAGGTATAGCATTGATGAAGATTTCATACATATCAACATGAAAAAAATAAGTTGCCTCATTTTTTTGTTTTCTTCATTTCAATTATTTGGGCAAACCTTAACCACCAATCAAGTCAAAGAAGATTTTGATACGCTTCGCCATGCTCTTGAAGAAGCTCATGGCGGGCTTTACCGGCTCCATTCCAAATCAGAGATAGATCAGCTCTTCATTCAGCAAAGAAAAAAGTTGAAAGAGCCGATGGACCAGTTTCAATTTTATGGCTTTCTTTCAAAGTTATTGGCAGATATTGGCGATGGTCATATGAAGCTTGAATTTGACGAAGCAAGCCCGGCTTCCATGCCCAAGCCATTACTTTTTCCTTTTCGAATTCTCACAGAGAAAAATAAAGCAATCATTCTTTCAAACGACACAAAAAATGACTCGGTTATAAAACCTTATAAAACCTGGAATGGAATTAATAAGTCTGAACAGACACTCTGTTGAAAAAATTAAACAGATCATTTTACCACACCTTATAAGCGATGGTTATAATCAAACAAACAAAACAGCCAGTTTTGAACGAAACTTTAGCAACTATTACAGGTTATTTGTCGATACTGCATCTCTTTTTGTTATTAAAGTCAAAGATTCTTTAGGCAGGCTTTTCACAATAACGATCAAAGGTGTTTTGAATTCAGAAAGAGAAGCAAACCGAAACCAAAACCCGGTAAACACTAAAGTGATCTCGTTAACTAATCCTCTCGAGGGCAGTAACGATAACCTTTCGCTACGCTTTATAAATGACAGCATCGCCTATTTGCGTATCCGGTATTTCATAGGCGATCGGTTTCCTGCAGAAATTGATTCATTATTTGACATTATTTCAAAGCAAAATACTCAAGCATTGATTCTTGATCTTCGTTGGAACGGTGGCGGACTGGATGAATGGGGAGCATACCTGGCATCTAAATTCACAACTAAACCTTTTCGATATATTGATAGAATCCATGCACGGATATTGGTTCCATCTTTTGCGGAATGGAAACAAAAACCTCCAGTAGATCTTATTAATGGCACTGAACAAGATCCAAAAGGTGGCTATTTGATAAAACCCCTGCTGAATCGCACACTTTCTGAGCAGCATCCTGCAGAAAGTCCATTCACAGGAAAACTTGTTATATTGATTAACGGTAAAACTTTTTCTGCAGCATCTGATTTTACCGCCATAATAAGTAACCTGACAAATGCCATTTTTGTGGGCGAAGAAACTGGCGGTGGTTATGAAGGAAATACTTCAGCTCTGAATGCAATCCTTAAATTGCCTAATTCGAAAATCAAAGTCAATATTCACTTATGGGATTACTGGAGTTTTGTAAAATCTCCCAAAATGAAAGGAAGAGGTACGATGCCAGATTATTATATTGAACGTAAACCTGCTGATTGGTTGAATGGAATAGACACGCAACGGGAATTTGCATTAAAACTGTGTTTAAAAAAGCTTTGATCCGATTAGAACTGTATAGCAACATCTGACCTTAGAAAGCATAATGAAAACCTCGAACTTTATTCTATATTATTCCTTTTCGCTCGTTCTTACTCTTCCGCAAACTTTCTCAAACATTCCATAATTTCGTTCGAGCTGTAGTCCCTTGAGGCTACTTTGGCAGCATCCGACTAAACTTTAGATTCAAGCTCCCTGCCCGACTGCGTCACGCAGGCGAGGATTCTTGTCCGGGCTACTTTGCCTTTGCGGGACTACCGCGTCCGCCGAAGCCCGAGCGAGGGCGGAAACTTTTGATACGGGTTCAATCCCGAAGTTCTACGTTACCCTACCAATGACCACCAACACCGCAGAAAATGTATTGAGTACGCGTGACGTCTTGGCCATTATCATCAACCCGTGATATTTTCAATTATAGCCAGTACCGGAGCGATACATCTTTTGAATTCTTTTAAAGGATCATAGTTCCGGAAATCAAAGACAAATTCCGAACAATGGTCGCAAATGCCCCCTGAAATAGTTACAACAACACCGTGTTTGAATGAAGTGGTGATAATAGCTTTGTATTATAAAAATTACATGCACTCAAAGAAAGTTGAAATAAGGGCAAACACACAAACTCTTCGATCTTTAAATTATGAATTATGAAAAAGAATATGATTAAGACGGCAATGATCTGCTTAGCATTGGCATCGTTCATAGCAGGCTGTGGACATTCTCAGCAGAAATCTTCTGTTGAAAATAAGAATGATACGGCATCCGGGAATTCCCGCGTAGAAGATAATAGATCATCGGATACCATTAAAGCATACGCTTCCGTCAACGGGCTCAAAATTTATTACGAGATTAACGGCACAGGAGAACCACTGATTCTTTTGCATGGCGGATTTGGGAATACGGAAATGTTTATGCCCGCCCGGGCTGCGCTTGCAAAGTATTTTAAAGTGATTGCCGTAGATCTGCAGGGCCATGGACGTACTGCCGATATTGAAAGGCCAATCGTTCCGGATTCGATGGCCAATGACATTGCTGGGTTGATCAAAGAACTTAATCTTGGACAAACAAATATCGCTGGCTATTCATTGGGAGGAATTGTTGCCCTTCGCCTCGCCATTCAGCATGCGGAATTACTACAAAAAGTGGTACTGGTTTCATGTCCTTTTAAACGGAAAGGATGGTTCCCGGATTTACTTGCTCAACAGGATCAGATGGGCCCCGCATCAGCAGAGGCGTTGAAACAATCACCTCTCTACCAATCATATTTAAAGTTGGCGCCAAGGCCTGAAGACTGGACAAAGCTGGTCACAAAAATGGCTGCGGCCATCAAAAGAGATTATGACTGGTCAAAAGAAGTGGCAGCAATTAAGTTACCGGTATTATTAGTGTCTGCTGATGCTGACGGGGTGATGCCGGGTCACATGGTAGAGTTCTTCAAATTGCTTGGCGGGGGTTTGAAAGATGCGGGTTGGGATGGTTCCGGAAGACCGGCTTCACAACTTGCCATCATCCCGGGGCATACACATTATGATATTTCTATGGCGCCTGTTTTACCAGAAGTAATAATACCTTTTTTAAATAAAAAGTAAAACATTGTTTGAAAGCGATAGACGAGGTGCAATATTAGCTTCCTTGCATTCGGGTTAAACTCAGTAAATTTTAACCAAACACAACAATCGAACTTTATTTTTTGTGACTACGCAGGTCCGTTCCTTACACATTAAGTATAGGAGATACTAATTCAATTCTCCAGCTCTTTTACAGCTTTTTTGATAAACCCGGCCTTATCCTTCTTCACTTCTTTTAACAAAGCTTTTCTGTCTTCAGGTATAAAAGAAAAATATTTTTCGGCCCATATGTTTATTTCAATCAGTATAGGAAGTAAGTCAATCCCTTTTCTCGTTAATCTATAAAGCACTTTTGCTTTGCTCTCCGGGTGCTCCAGCTTTTGAATGATCTTGTTTTCTTCAAGTACTTGTAACCTGGAAGCCAAAATATTCGTGGCTATGCGTTCCGGAGATTTTAGAAAGTCACCATAGGTGCACTCCCTGGCGTCCATCAGGTCCCTGATAATCAACAAAGACCACTTATCTCCCCATATATCAAGAGAATTGCTAACTGGGCAATCTGACCTTTTTTTGATTTTGTTCACAATAAATATTTTAAAATCACTTGCATTTTGCAAGTAAGTTATATATTTGCACTTGCAATTTGCAAGTAAAATTACAAAACAATAAGAAATGAAACAAACAATTTTAGTAACCGGTGCTTCTTCAGGCTTTGGACTCCTTATTGCCAACAAGCTTCACCGAACCGGTTATAATGTGATTGGTACGAGCCGCTATCCTGAGAATTATCGAGCGAAAGTTCCTTTCAAATTATTGAAATTAGATATTGCTGATGACCATTCAATCGTCTCTTTTGGTGAGCAACTGTTCCGCGAAGTACAGCAGCTCGATGTGCTGATAAATAACGCAGGATATTTAGTAACGGGACTTGCCGAAGAAACTTCAATTGAATTAGGAAAACAGCAACTGGAAACTAACTTTTGGGGAACTGTTAAACTCACTAATGAACTGTTGCCTTATTTCAGAAAACAACGACACGGCAAAATAATAACTATAGGTTCTTTTATTGGTTTAGTTAGCCTTCCGAATGTAGCTTATTACGCCGCTTCAAAGCATGCTTTAGAAGGTTATTTCAAAGCATTGCGGTTTGAATTAAATCAGTTTAATATCAACGTAAGTATGGTTGAGCCTATGGGATTTAAAACCAATATTGGCAATAGCGCATTTGCAGCGGAAGAAAGGATAAGTGATTATGATACGTTCCGTGAAAAGATCACTGCGTTCACAAAAAAGGAATTTGATAAAGCAGCAGATCCGGAACCTGTTGTAAATGCTGTCATAAAAATTGTAAAAGAAAAAAATCCTAAATACAGCCATCCTGTTGGTAAAGGCGCATCAATGATTCTTACACTTCAGCGTTTTGCATATAAAGTTTTTGAAAATTCTATTTTAAAAGGAGTGAATGCCGCTAAATAAATAAACAGGTACAAAAAAAATTAATCAGTATCTCAAAATCAAAAAATGACATACAACGCGTTGAAGCCAATCAGTGCATCAATTGCTAAAACTAATAATCCCGGTAGCAATACACAAAAACATACAATTATGACCTTTCAAAATGTAAAAACCAGGACTGTCAATGTGGGCGGAACAGATTTCTATTATAGAAAATCAGGTGAGAATAATCCCGGCATCCCGGTGATCTTTCTTAACCACTTAGCGGCTACAATGGACAACTGCGATCCCATGATCATAGATGGCATTGCTTCAAAACATCAGATCATTTGTTTTGATAATCGTGGCGTAGGCGCTACCAAAGGTAAAACGCCAACAACTGTTGCTGAAATGGCGAAAGATGCAAGAGCTTTTATTCATGCGTTGGGCTATGAAAAAGTTGATCTGATTGGCTTTTCGTTGGGCGGTTTTATTTCGCAGGAAATATTACTTCAAGAACCACAGCTTGTTCGTAAAGCGATATTAGCAGGTACAGGCCCTGCCGGCGGCGTAGGAATAAAAAACGTTACGAGGATTACTTATTTGGATATTATGAGAGGCTTATTCAGTTTTAAAGATGCAAAAACCTATTTGTTCTTCAATAGAAATAAAAATGGAAAGAAGTCAGCGAAGGAATTTCTAAACCGGCTAAAAGAACGCAAAGAGGACCGGGATAGGAGAATGGGAATTGGCAACTTGCAAAGACAGCTAAAAGCTATTCATGCGTGGGGCCTGCAGAGGTCACAGGATCTATCAGTAATTAAACAACCGGTATTAGTCACCAACGGAAATAGTGACAGAATGGTACCGAGTAGCAATACTCATGATTTGGCTAAGCGTCTTCCTGATTCCGAAATAATAATTTATAAAGATGCCGGGCATGGTGGGATTTTCCAATACCACGATGCGTTTGTGAAAACCGCTTTAGCTTTTTTGGCGAAATAAATCTCAAACAGGAAAAATAATTATTTATAAAATGAAAGCATTCATATTAAAACGCTATGGCAAGAAAGAGAAATTACAACCAGCTGAAATAGCGGAACCTGTTTTAAAAAAGAACGACGTATTAGTGCGGATACATGCTGCCGGTGTGAACCTTCTCGATTCCAAAATCAGAAATGGAGAGTTCAAACTTATTTTGCCTTACAAACCACCTTTCACTTTAGGTCATGATGTGGCGGGAGTTGTTACAAAAGTTGGTTCAAATATCAGCAAATTCAAAGTTGGTGATGAAGTTTACGCAAGACCTGCAGATCATCGGATCGGGACTTTTGCAGAACTCATTTCTATCAATGAAGATGATGTTGCACTAAAACCAAAAAATATTTCCATGGAAGAAGCGGCTTCAATACCATTGGTTGGTTTAACAGCATGGCAAGCACTTATTGAAAAAGCGAACTTGAAGAAAGGACAAAAAGTTTTCATCCAGGCGGGCTCTGGTGGTGTAGGTACATTTGCAATTCAATTGGCTAAGCACTTAGGTGCTACGATAGCTACTACAACAAGTGCAGCTAACAGTGATTTAGTAAAAAGTCTCGGGACGGATATTGTAATTGATTACAGGAAAGATGATTTTGAAATGTTACTAAAGGATTATGATGTTGTTTTAAATAGCCAGGATACAAAGACACTTGAAAAGTCATTGAAAGTATTAAAGCCTGCTGGAAAAATTATTTCTATCTCTGGTCCGCCAGACTCTGATTTTGGGCAAGAAATTAATGCGAATTGGTTTTTGAAAACAGTATTGAAATTTTTGAGTGCCGGGATCAGGAAAAAGGCAAAACGTCTTGGCGTAAACTTTTCTTTTCTTTTTATGAGAGCACAGGGCGGGCAACTAAATCAAATTACAAAACTAATAGAGTCAGGTATCATAAGACCTATTATAGATAAAGTGTTTCCATTTGAACAAATTAATGAAGCTATGTCCTATGTTGAAATGGGACGTGCAAAAGGAAAAGTTGTTATTAAAATACAATAAATATCTTCCGGAATAAATCAGATATTTCAATCAAAAACAACTGAGACTGGAGTTAAATTTTTATACAATCCTTTGAAATACAAGAGCACTTTGTTCGATATTTCTCCTGTCGGGACTACTGCAAAAAAGACGCTGACTTTCAGCGCCTTTTGTTATCAACCCGGCAGAAATATCGAACTTCTTATTTTGACTTTAAAAGCTTTTGCATTATCAAATTTGGCGGAATGGAGAAACCGTGTCTATACTTATTGTTTTTAATATTGTCTCTGCAGGTATCGGCACAAACGGTGATGCAAGCATAAATATACCGGTGCACATACTTGCTATTTCAGCACCATGTTTGTATTGCTGCTCAATCCAATCAATCAGCAATTTGTTTCCTTCATGGCTTTTTGATAATCACGAACCATCGAGGGAATAATGATGAGGCTGGTTTTAGTGATGGCTGATATGTTGGTCTGTGGCTTCACTGTTATCAAGCCGTGAGGTAAAAATTGTCCTGTCCAAATCACCATACTACAAAGTCTATTTTGCACCTCAACAAAGTAATGTTTAAGCAATAATTTTGTTGTAATAAAATTTCCAAAATCAAAATCATAAAGAAAATGACTACAAAGCACACGACCGGGACGCGCAAAGAATGGCTCGCAGCTCGACTTGAGCTGCTCAAAGCGGAGAAAGATTTAACTCGCCGCAGCGACGAAGTGGCGAGGAAACGGCAGGAACTGCCTTGGGTTAGAATTGACAAGGAGTACATGTTCGAAACCGATGAAGGAAAAGTGTCTCTCGCTGATCTTTTCAAAGGACGTTCGCAACTTCTTATCTACCACTTTATGTTCGGACCACACTACATAGCGGGCTGTCCGCACTGCTCTAATATCGCGGACGGCTTCAATGGGTTCTGGATTCACCTGGCTAACCATGATGTGATGCTCTGGTCCGTGTCACGTGCACCGCTTCAGAAACTGCAAGCATACAAACTGCGGATGGGATGGACATTTCCGTGGGCATCGGCGCACGACAGCGACTTCAATTACGACTT
The DNA here is from genome assembly GCA_036005185.1 of Chitinophagaceae bacterium. GTDB lineage: Bacteria > Bacteroidota > Bacteroidia > Chitinophagales > Chitinophagaceae > VBAU01. Next base: position 142,216 of record DASYQS010000057.1, read on the forward strand.
CAATGTTTCGTACACCAAGGAGCAACAACGCTCTGGAAACATCGAGTACAACTATCACAAGGGCAACGTCAGCTCACGGGAAAACGATATCGCTCCAACCGATACCGCGCCTGAGGAAGGAAAGAAAATCGCAGCCAGCAGCGGCACAGATTGGGCGACGTTCACACAAGAAGGTCCCGGCATGAGCGCCTTCGTGCTAGAGGATGGAATACTTTATCATACCTATTCCACTTATGCACGAGGGCTGGACGGCCTCTGGGGCATCTACCAGTGGCTTGATCGGGCTCCACTCGGGCGCAACGAAAGCGGATTATGGATGCGTCGTCACGACGAGTATGATCACAAATCACAGCATAAAGGCAACTCAAGATGATTGTTGACCCTGAAAAACAACAGATATAATTAGCCAGCAATTGCAACATTATATGGTACATCAACTTCAACATAAACATTCAGATAACCGCGATGTAGCTAGGCTACCGACTGAATTTATTGTCGTGTGTGTTGTTGCTTTTGTTGTCGGCGTGTCAATAACAGTTTATTTCTGTCGCTCGATGGGCTATGAAATGGAAATGCCCGGCGGTTGGACTATGTCAATGATGTGGATGCGAATGCCCGGCCAAACTTGGTTCGCGTCGGCCCTAAGTTTTTTGCTCATGTGGTTGGCTATGATGGTGGCTATGATGATGCCATCTGCGCTGCCGATGTTTCTAAAAACACGGCGACGATGGGTGTCCCTTTGTTACGTGGCATCTGGATACTTCGCTATTTGGCTGGTAGCCGGTATTAGTGTTTATGCACTTGGGATGACGTTTGCGGAGATGACGATGCGGTCGGAATTAGTTAGTCGTGCTGTTCCCTTGCTTTCGGGTGCATTGTTGATCGCCACGGGATTGATTCAATTCACACGCTGGAAAATGACGCACTTGTTACGCTGTCGCTCATCATCTGGATGTGGCATTTCATGCCCCCAACATGAAACAAGTTTTCGACTTGGCTGCAAACAAGGTGTGGCGTGTTGTGTCTGCTGCGCCGCACCGATTACAATTCAACTCGTTCTTGGAATTATGAATCCACTCGCGATGATAGCAGTTGCGATTGTCATTGCTATGGAAAAGCTTTTTCCACGACCTGAAATCACGGCTCGCGTCGCTGGCGTTGCCGCCATTTTCGTAGGGCTCGCAATGACCATCCTGTTATGATTTGTTTTCAAATTTTTGTCGCAGCAGCATTGTAATATAGCTGGGGAATTTCTCAAATGAACGGCGAAAAGATTAAGACTGATCTTAAAAGTTTTCAAACGACAATCCGGTAGGATTAATGCCGATTTTCTTGCGTAAATGTTTCATATAGCTTTTTAAAAAAGGCAACAATTAAGTTCGATAGTTGTCCTGTCGGGACTACAAATATTTAGCGATGCATAGAGAGATAGTTGCGTATTATTTTTCTTTCCATACTAATAAGACCACTCCAGCTAGTTTGTTTCAATTCCACAAAAAACATTTTCACTCCACGATTGCTTAACAACGGTTCCGCAGGAATTCTATACTTCTCACATCCTTAGATTTTCTTTCTGCTTTTTCGAATATCATTTTTGCGCCCTCATTAATTAAAAACAATAAAACAATGAAAAAACAAATTATCATTCTTGCAGCAGTTATAACGCCGCTTGCATTTTTTTCTTGCAGTAAAGAAAAAATCGAAACCCAACAAATGAACAACTCTGAGCCAATCAGTGAACTCGCTTTCAAACCGGTAATTAAACCCGGTATTGATCTAAAGACCGGCTTGTCAGCCTTGTATCAATTTGACGGTAATCTGAAAGATAAAACCGGCCAGCTTGGAGACGCAGTGGCAAACATCGGTGGCGCGGACAACTACACAGATGACAGAAAAGGAAATGCAAACAGTGCGATTAAGTTTAATGGCAGATACGGTTTGGACATTTTTAAAGTTCCATTGACCTTCAACTCCACCGTGGCTGCATGGGTCAAATATGATGCTATTTCTCCGTCGACAAACTATTTTGCAACAAGCGAGGGTCTTATGCCTGATTTTGTGCAGGATAATGATAATTATTGGGGCGTGGTTTCTACTCCCGCCACCTCAGGTGTTCCTTCAGGGCCTATAGATGATAATTGGCACCACTTGGTCGCTACTTATGATGGAAACGATTTAAAGTTTTATGTCGATGGCAGTTTTATTGGAAGTTCGCTAAACCCATGTCCACTTGCATTGCCTCAGGGAGCTACAGTTAATTACCAGGTCGGATATCTGACTCCAGTCGGCGGTAAAATTCCTTCCTGTGTTTGGTACGGTAGTATGGATGATTTACGTTTTTATGCACGCATTCTATCTGATGTTGATATACAAGCACTATACAAACAGTAATCATTAAATGTGGATTCACAAATTCCTCCTTTAAATAAAAAAAACCGTCTGATTTCATCAGGCGATTTTTATGTTCAATTATTGCAAGATGCTAAAAATAGATTTTAACATCCATTAATAGCAGGCCTGTTCAGCAATAATAAAAATTTATAAACGCTATCCGGA
>DASYQS010000058.1:0-93473 GCA_036005185.1 Chitinophagaceae bacterium
TGTTTGTTGTTGACTTTATATTGAGTATCCAGTCCAGCCCCACCAGAATTGTAGTTATTAAATTTCCACGCCGTGATCGTTCCATCATGTTTCACGCCGGCATTCACTTCAATTACGCCACCAGGCCTGAAGTATGCCCAGGTAAACTCTTCCTCTCTTGTCCACACAATTTTAACTGGCTTCTTCGCTTCCTTCGCCAGGCGTGCAGCTTCAATGGCAGCTTCTCCGCTGTGCTTTCCTCCATAACCCGATCCTGTATCGGGCATTATGACCCTCACCTTTTCTTTGTTCAATTTGAAAACATCAACCAGCTCCTGCTGAACACCAAACGGTCGCTGTGTTCCTGTCCACACAGTAAGCTTGCCATCCACCCATTCTGCCAACGCCGCTCTTGGTTCCAGCGGTACATGTGCTATGTAATGGATATTATAAGTTTTGGAATGTTTGAAGTCAGCTTCCGCTAATCCTTGTTCCACATTTCCTTTTGTATCGGCTGAATTTCTGCCACCGCGTTCACCTGATGTATTCTTAACGAGGTAATCAAAAATAGTTGCGTTTGATGGCTGTCCCTTGCTCTCATCCCATTTGGCATCGATCGCTTGTAAAGCTTTTCGGGCAGTTGGTAAATCTGGTGCTGCTACGCCAACAAAGTCTCCATCTCTCACTACAATCACACCGGGAATATTCTTTGCTTTTGTAACATCAGCTTCAACAAGTTTTGCCCCATAAGATGGCGCCCGCAACACTTTGCCACATAGCATTCCCGGTAACTTCATGTCTGAAACATAAAAATGTTTACCGGTGATGAAAGCCCTTCCATCTATCTTGGGTACCGATTTTCCCGCCACCTTCCAATCTTTTGCTGCAATCACAGCCACATTATCTGAAATTGACATCAGCAGTTGCTGGCCCTTTGTTAGTTCTCCATAACCTGCTTTTTTATTAGCGGCCACATTCACGATCATTCCATTTTCAGCTTTCAGATCAGTTGTCGTTGTGTTCCATTTTTTTGCCGCCATTTCTTTCAATGCCTCGCGGGCGGTTGCAGCAGCCTTACGAAGTTGAGGACCCATTTGCGGAGTAGTGCGGCTTCCAAAAGTACCCGCATCAAAGGGCACAAGATCTGTATCGCCCATGATCATTGTAATTGATGACACAGGCACCATCAGCTCTTCCGCAACGATCTGCGATAGTGATGTGCGTATGTTCTGCCCCACTTCAACTTTACCCGTGCACACTGTTACCGCTCCATCCTCACTAATATGTATCCATGCTGCTACATCACCTGGCGGCAGGGCTGAGTTTTCCGGCAACTCTTCACCGCCAAAAGAAACCAGGTCTTGCAATGCGAAGACAACAACCAAACCTCCACCGGTTAGTTTAAGAAATTTTCGCCGGTCAAGTAAAAAATGATAGCCGGGTTTAGGTGGTAGTTCATCCTGCGTTGGCTCAAATGGATGTGGCAGATGATCCCGATTGTGCATCGTGAGTTATTTATGATTTAGAAGCCAGTTGAATAGCTTTTATAATGTATGGATATGTTCCGCAGCGGCAGATATTGCCGTTCATGGCTTTTATAATTGCATCATCGGAAGGAGCACGATTGCTTTCAAGCAGTGCCACTGCCGACATGATCATGCCCGATGCGCAATATGAACATTGAAAAGCATCTGTTGTAAGAAAGGCTTGTTGCACCTGGTGAAGTTTTCCATTTTTTTCAAGACCCTCGATGGTGGTTATCTCTTTGCCTGCAACCGAACCTGTTTGTGTAATACATGATCGTGCAGGTTTCCCATTTATCAGCACCGTGCAGGCACCGCAGGCGCCTTCGCCGCAGCCATACTTGCTGCCTGTAAGATCGAGGTAGTTGCGTAATACGGTTAATAGTTCAACATCAGGATCCACGGTTACTTCGTGCTTCACACCGTTTACATTTAAAACCATGATCAAGTTTTTTATGATATTGTGAATTTACGAAAAATGGAAGTAGGGTGGGCCCTATGGCGAGCTTAAGTAAAAGTGAGGTTGAATTCTATTGAGCTTGTTGTTATTTGTCATTGATCAGGTTCATGATCAGTTTTATCATTAGCTCTTTATCTGAAGGATCGCTTTGAGCCACTAAAAGAGCTAATGCCACCAAAGCATTATCATTGATCTTAACTTCACCGGATTTTTTAAAGCGATGTTTATTTTTTTCGAGGAACCATACAAATAAAAAAGCGCCAACACGCTTATTGCCGTCTGTGAAAGGATGATTCTTGATAACAAAATATAACAGATGTGCAGCCTGCTCTTCAATACTAGGGTATAAATATTTGTTGTCGAAAGTTTGTACTATGGTTTTTAAAATACCATTAAAACTTTTGTTTTTCTGCATGCCAAAAAGCTCTGATGCTTCCTTTCGTTTTACGAGTTGCTTCTTCAATTCTTCGATTGCCTTAGCAGCATCATTATAATCAATTTCATAAGTTATATTCTCATTTAGTTTTTCTTCCGGCAGTGATTGACTGTCGAAGCGATTGAGAAGGATAAACGATTGAGTGTAATTTGTTATGATCTCTAATAATCCTCTTGTTTCCTGTGCATTCAATTGTTTAGCATCACCGGATTTCTGAATAATTTTTACAACTTGTTCTAATTGATCTAATCGTTGTTGATTAATTGCGTATCCTTTTACCAGGTAATCTCTTAATCGTTGAGTTGCCCATTGGCGGAATTGAATGCCTCGTTTGCTTTTAACCCTGTATCCAACGGAAATGATTACATCAAGATTATAAAAGGAAACAGGCTTATCTGAATTTGGAATGTGCATTTTTTGCACATTACTTTTTTTATCAAGCTCGCCTTCCTTAAAAATATTATTAATGTGTTTGGTAATGACAGTTCTCTCACGCTGAAACAGTTTGGTTATTTGTTCCTGGGTAAGCCACACAGTGTCTTCTTCAAACTTTACTTCTATTTGTGTTTGCCCATCCTTTGTTTTATATATCTCTATTGCCTGCATAATTAGTTGTAAAAATAAAATGGTTTTTGGCTATGGCGTTTAAAAGTTGTTAAGTCCATATCAGCGCCATCCAAGGCCATTCAGATAGCCGGTAAACGAGCTGTGGTTTTATACGGTGTTGTTCAGTTTTTGCGCCGTTGCACTCTTGTGGGTTCGTAATTCCTAATCAGCTTTTAATTGAAGCAAAAAATAAAAATACCGTGAAAACACCGTTGATAAAATGATTTAAGTTTGGGTACTTAGCTTTGCGCGACAATGATGAGGATGATACTGAAGATTTACCTATTGAAATAACCGACAAGCCGGATATATTATTACTGAAACCTTTTCCTTGTAAAGTGTCTAAATCCACCAAAACATATCAACATTGGCTTCAACAACTTAAAGACCGAATTCGTTTTTCACAAATTAAGGCCGCGCTAAAGGTAAACGCCGAACTTCTTGGTCTATATTGGCACTTAGGAACTGAAATATTAGATAAAGAAAGAAGTGCACCGTGGGGAACTTCTTTTTTACCTCGGCTATCAAAAGATCTTCAAAATGAATTTCCGGAATTGAAAGGATTTTCTCTTACCAATCTTAAATATATTAGGATTTGGGTTGCTTTCTACCAACCCATAATTGGTCAACAAGTTGTTGACCAATTAGAAGTTTCATTTGAACCACAAAAGCCGGGTAAGTCATCTGCTGAGGCCAGAAAACAGGTTGTGAAGAAATTTGGTCAACAACCTGTTGACCAAATACCAGCTTTCTTAACGATCATTCCATGGGGTCACCATTTGCAAATTATTACAAAATGCAAAAAAATTGAAGAAGCCCTTTTCTATATTTCGGAAACAAGCAAAAATAACTGGAGCCGCGCAGTGCTGGTACATCAAATGGAAAGCTGTTTATATAAAAGAAAAGGCAAATCTCTCAGCAATTTTGAATACACTTTGCCTGCGCCACAAAGCGACCTTGCTAAAGAGTTGTTGAAAAATCCTTACAATCTTGGTTTTTTAAGTTTAAGTGACAAGGCCAGTGAAAAAGATTTGGAAGATGCACTTATCAATCATCTCATAAAATTTTTATTGGAGCTCGGCAGTGGCTTTGCATTTATTGGTAGGCAATATTTAATAAAGGTAGAAGACAAGGAATTTTATATTGATCTGCTGTTTTATCACACCCGCTTGCATTGTTATATGGTAGTGGAATTAAAGATTGATGAATTTAAACCCGAATATACGGGCAAACTAAATTTTTATCTCTCAGTAATTGATGAACAGTTAAAAACAAAAAACGATCAACCCTCTATTGGATTGTTGCTTTGTAAAAAAGCCGGAAAGCTGATTGTGGAATACTCATTAAGAAATGTAAACAAGCCAATAGGTGTAAGTGAGTACAAGCTTGTTACCGAATCGGTTCCTATTTACCTGAAGGGCAAACTGCCAACTATTGAAGAAATAGAAGCTGAGTTAAAAAATATTACTGAATCATCGTAATTAAATTTGAAACAGACTGTCTGTTGAAGAGTTAAAGAACATATTTGAAAGGTGAGTATCCCTGCCTGCTGGTACACAGGGTAGGCAGGTTATGAGTTTTTAATTGAACTAAATCAAGAATTAAAAAACACCGGGAAAATAATCTGAAAAAAATCAACCGACGATGGTTGCGGCTTAACGCTTTATCGTTCTATTATTAAAGCGTTACGGACATATTAAACTATTCGAAAACATGGGTCTCCCACGGAAGACCCTATTCGCATTTAAAATTTAATTGAACCGAATCAAGAATTAAATAAAAATACCGTGAAAAGACGGTTGATAAAATGATCTAAGTTTTGCTACTTAGCTCTCATCGTTTCGCTCTTGTAAAGTCCGGTGATTCTTTTAGATCGAAAACAGTAGAAACGATATTTGGTAGTTTAGGCGAGTGAGTCAGCCTTAATAAGAAAATTGAAATTGCGTTTAGTATTTTAGGATTGAAATAGAGATTTTGCTAAACAAGAAAGCTGATCATAAAGTAATTGTTTTACACAGCGGCGGCATCGATTCAACCGCATGTATTGATTTTTATTTAAATCAGGGGTCTTCTGCACTTTCTGTTTTTATTGATTTTGGCCAATTGTCGGCAAAACAAGAGTTTCAAGCAGTTTCAAAAATTTGTTCTTATTATAAAATTAAAAATCAAAGACTAAAAGTTAGCGGATTGCCTAGGTATAAAAAAGGTTTAATTGAAGGAAGAAATTTATATTTAGTTTCTTCTGCACTGATAATGGGTAAAATTTCTTATGGAATAATAGCGCTTGGTATTCATGCCGGCACTAATTATGTTGACTGTTCCCAAAATTTTATTGAGCAGGTTAATAAAATATTAGAGTTTCATACCAACGGCAGGGTTATAGTTAATGCTCCATTTATGGACTGGCATAAAAATGAAATCTGGAAGTACTGTATTTCAAGAAAAGTCCCCATTGGGCTAACTTATAGTTGCGAACTTGGACTAAAACAACCGTGTGGAAAATGTCAATCCTGTAAAGATCTGAAACGATTATATGCTAGCGAGAAGTAGAATTATTCAACATCCTCAAGGCATTAGGATAACAACTCCTATTCTGGTTTCTTCGTTTTCCACAAAAGGTTTTCGTTTCATTGAAAAAGATAAAAAATTACTATCTGAAGCATTTGAATTAATTGAGAATACGGCTGAATATTTAACAGAAGCAGTCTTGCTGAGTTGTTATGATCTAAAATATTATTTCCCCGATGTGGAGAAAATGAGAAAGTTTAGTTTTGTGCCAAAATTGACTTTTTTAGATAGTGGAGGATATGAAACAATAGATGATTACGATTTTACGGAAGGATATAAACATCCAATTATAAAAAATGAGTGGAATGAAAATTTACATTTAGAAAGGTTAAATAAATGGTCGAAGTTTTACCCTGCTGTATTTATTAGCTACGATAATGGATGTGAAAGAAGAAAAGAGTTGAAGAGTCAAATAAAGAGAGCAGAGAAATTATTCGATCAATATCCAGACCAGTTGAATGATTTCTTAATAAAACCAGATAAAAAGGGAGATATGCTCAATATTGAGAAGATAATAGATCATGTCTCTTTACTAAAAAGGTTTAATATCATTGGTTTTACTGAAAAAGAGCTTGGGGAATCAATTATTGAAAGAATGAAGAATATTAAAGTCGTGCGAGAATCTCTCGATAACATAAAATGTACAGCGCCAATTCACATATTCGGGAATTTAGATCCTTTAACTTCAGTATTATATTTTATTGCAGGAGCAGAAATCTTCGACGGTCTCACTTGGTTAAGGTTTTCTTTTTTTGAAGGCAAGTCGGTTTATATGCAAAATATCGATGCTTTAAAGAATCGTACTCAAGAAAAAGACCGACTGAATTATAAATTAAATCTTGTTGAAAATTTAATTTATATGCGAAACTTGCAAGCTGAAATGATAGGGTTTGCTAATGCCGATCCAATGGAACAAGAAAAGGCATTTAATAACTTCAGGTATATAAATAAAGAAGTACTGAGTGCTTATAAAATTTTATACTCAAAATAAAAAATATGTAAATGGGTAGCGGCGGTGCCTTCAGTTTTTCTGATGCCTCTTCAGATGAAATTTTGAAAAAAATAAGTTCAGCTGAAAGTGTGATTGAGCGGGAAGTATATAACATCTGGGTAAGTAATTTACTCGACCAAATCCTCTCACAATTAAACAATAGAGATACTGATTTAATTCAACAACATATTCAAACCATAATAAGAGCTCTTAATGATGAAATAGAAGGTGTTGTAACGACACTATTTGGTGGTTCAATATCTAAGAGAACTCATCTAGATGGTTTAAGTGATGTTGATACCTTAATCGTTCTAAATAGGTCGGAGCTTGCTGACAAATCACCACAACAAGTATTAAAATATTTTTATGATAGACTTTATGAGAGGTTTTCACACACAGAAATTACGTTAGGGGACAAAACAGTAACATTACGTTTTTCTGATGTAGATGTGCAATTGTTACCCGCTATAAAATTCAAGAATGGTGTTAAAATTCCAGACGGGATTGAATGGTCTCCTATAATAAGCCCTTCCTCATTTGTGCAAAAATTGACTGATTTGAACGGGGGTCTGAATGGCAGGTTAATTCCAACCATAAAAATAGTAAAGGGGATTATTGCAGGTTTTCCTATTAATTGCCAATTGAAGGGGTACCATATTGAATCGTTAGCTATAGAAATTTTTAAAGGAGGGACCAGTTCTCCAACTTTTAAAGTAAAGGATTTAATTATTGATTTTTTTCGCGAATCTCCAAAATATGTAAGGCGTCAGATAAAGGATGTTACAAATCAATCAGAATTTGTTGATGAGTATTTGGGTAAAGCAGACAGTGTTCAAAGATTAATTGTCGGCGATTTATTAGAAAGAACATATCGTCAAATCGAATTAGCTGAAACAGGATTGTTAAAGAGTACTTGGGTTGACCTCTTAGCTCATATTTAATGAATAACGATCATTTACTCCGATATTACTACAATGCCAAGCAGACCGTTTACAATAACGGCTATTTTCACGAAATTTATTGGCATGAGAAAATCGATATTAAAAATATTTCCAACCAAGTATTTCTTTCTGAATATGCTTGGGTTGTACTTTCATCTGGCATGAAAGAAAGCATAATAAAAAATAAATTCTCATTATTGAGTCAAGTTTTTTACAATTGGTCTGACACATTGCTAATTCATAAAAAGCAAAGAGAACTTAAAATCAAAGCTCTGAAAGTTTTTAATCACTCAGCTAAGATTAGTGCTTTATTCTTTATGGCAGAATATTTAAATTATAATTGTGTGAGCGTCGAAATAAAAAAAATTAAAGAATTAGGATTTGAATACTTGGAACGATTTCCATTTTTAGGTCCAGCCACATCTTTACATTTTGCAAAAAACTTGGGATTTATTATTTCCAAACCTGACCGACATTTACTTCGCATATCCAAAAAATTCGGATATAATTGTCCCTTTTCCTTTTGCAAGGAAATAGCCAAAGAAACTGGAGAAAAAGAATCTGTTATAGACATTGTCCTTTGGAGATATGCCACTTTAAATAAAAATTACTTGTTAGATTCAAATGCCTAAGCTTGTACTTTATTTAATACTCTTTTTTTTTAGTGGGGTAGTCATATTCTTTGTAAAAAAGGATACTTCATTAAAAGATCTTTGCATCAATATTCTTGCGGCTATTTTGATAATAATATTGGAAAAAGTATTTGAAAATTTTAAGTTGATATGGTTATTTTTTATTAGCAAAACTTGGTACAGGAGAAAAAAAATCAGGGTTTCCATTTCTTACCTTTTTAAAATCAAATTAAATGATACTTATTTGTTAGTTCGCGGAAAAAGGATTCCGAATCAATTTCAACCAGTGGGAGGTGTATATAAAAGATATAGAGAATCCTATTATGCCCTTGAAAAACTAAAAGTGACAGATGACGACAATATTCCCATTGACGATAAGAGCATAGATGACTTAAGAATTAAACTACCGGCAAAGAATGTGATATCCTTTTTGAAATGGTATAATTCGCAATTGGGTCGTGAAGTCTCTCCTTATCGTGAATTTTATGAAGAGGTTATCCGAACTGGAATTCTTAATCAAGCTACTTTCCCATACGCTAACTATATTCACAAAGGAAGGCATATGACTCCAATTCACTTTTCAAAACATTTTCAATGTTATGAAATACTAATTGCTGAGGTTTTCGAATTAAAGCCAAATGATGATCAGCTAAATGAATTAAAAACGCTATTACAAAAAGACAGCGCTGAATATATTTGGGCTAGGGAGGAGTTAATTCTTAGAAGAGGAGTAATTCCTGGCAAAAATTCTTCATTCACAATTTCTGAAACATCAGAATGGATTCTTTAAAAGTTATTTTTTATACAATGTATTATGAGAAAGCTTCGCGACCTACATGAAAAAGTTCATATAACCCATAATACAACCTCGCGTACTTTCTCAGATTGATAATCTTTAAACAAACGGTTTAATCGGTTTAATGACAAAAGAAGATTTTATAAAAACCTGCAGCGATAAAAAATTTTGGCAATGGATAAAAAATAAATCTCTTGTATCGTATGGTCACCTCCCAGCTAAAGAAGCTTTTCTTAAAGATCTTGAAAAACAAATCTTAAACCGAAATTATTACCCTAGCCCTCCTAAGGAGTACTTAACTTTAAATAAGGGGCATGGTGTAGTACGAACTATTCCAGTTCTGAAATTGGAAGACCTTTGCGTATACTACTACTGTGTGCGGAAGTTAGAAAAATATATTGCATTGAACCATGTTCCAGGAACATTTGGAGGTTTCGGTTTAAGTGGCAAGCTTCGCCATGTGGAAGAAGAAGAATTGAATAAGGCCCTTAGAGGACATGATATTATTGAATTTGACCAAGAGGCATATGTATTTAACACTACTTCTGGGTATCCGGAGCTTTCAAGTTTTAATCCCAAAGCATGGTATGCAGAGTGGAATGATTTTACGAAAAAACTTTATTTTAATTCAGCAGATTTCACATCAGGATTTGTTGCTGAGCTTGATATCTCAAATTTTTATGATTCAATCCAATTAGATAATCTTGAGTTTAAGCTAAGAAAATATATTCCACACAGGCAGAATGAGGTTATATATCTATTAATGCACTTTTTACGTTTTTGGAATCGCCATATAAATTTTTATCGCCAACAGGGTGCCGGGATTCCACAAGATTTATTTGGAGAGTGCTCTCGGATTCTTGCCAATTTTTATTTGCAAGGATATGACAAACGAATTTCCCTATTTACTGAGAGCAAAAATGCAAGATTTTTTAGATATGCAGATGACCAGATCGTCTTTGCGAACTCAAAAAAAGATTTGGAAGAAATTATTGCGAAGGCATCAAGTCTTCTAATGAAGGAAGGGTTAAATTTCAATCAGAAAAAGGTTAACATAATGACCATAAGGCAGTTTAAGAAATATTACTCCTTTGACAATTTTTTCGCTCTTGCTCAAAAGAAAGGTATCGCTACTAAATTAAAGGAGTTAGAAAAACAGATTATTTTTTATCTAACCCATAAGAGCAATCTTCGAAAAAAAGGAACTACGCTTTTAAAAAGAATACTTAATGTATCATCCAAAATTAGAAATCGACCAAAAAATTTTGTCAATCTTAAAAAACACCTGGTTTCCGAGGAATTTTTATTAAACACACCAATGCAGGTTGCAGATTTTATGAGAATCTATGAATTACTTAATAAGCGAGAAAAAGCAAAAATGTACAAATTAATAAATGCTTCAGTTGAAAATTGTTATTATTCCGATCGTCTTTATAATATAAAAAAATTTTTCACGGAAATCGGTAAGCCAATTCGGCCTGTAAAAGCGAGAATCACTTGGGTAAAAAAATTCTATCAGTTTAATCATTAGGTCGATATTACATTCAACAGGCCTTTTTCCAAAAGAACTACTATTTCTTGTATCTTTTACCGAACAGAGGAGAATCAAAAAATTGTCTCAAAGTAATTTCATGTTCGATACAGAATTTATTCACCGTGTAAATAGTAGCTCCTTTTCCGGTTTCGTTTCTATTATAAGATTGCTTATCCTTTCCAGACCCGTGCGCAAATGATTCTTGAGTCTTTCCAGATTGTACTCTTAGTTCTTTCAGGCGTTTTGAGATAGCCGCTCTAAGAGCTACATCAGTATTGTCCAGCTTTGCAGACATGATGCAAGCTGAAAAGATTTTTAAAAATTGTGGTAAACAGTATTGTTTACCCCATTAAATTACTTTATATTTGAAGAGTATCTTATTTTGCGTTTTCTTCAATCTAATTTGAAGCATTCGCTTATAGTCTTGCTATGGAAAATTAGCACGTTTCATTTGAACGCAAGGCTTGTAAGAGGAGTGCCTATGTTTTAGCGTAGGCTCTCGCTTACTTGCGTTCAAGGGTGTGCTAACCCTTCCATAGCGGTAAGTTGAGACCTGCGCTTTTGTATTTTATTCCTAGCAGGTCATTAGTGAGCTGTAAACATTAACTGCTATGGAAAAGCAAATTAAATTATCGGCAAACCTTAAAACTGAGTTTCACAATTTCCTCAACACCCACCTGCCTGCACAATTCAGCAACAATCTTCGGCGCATGGCTTTTGAGTATATGCATGATGCCTTAGCAAAAGGCATGTTTCCTACTTACCTCAACGATTTCCTTTGGCGCTTGAATGATTTGCTTGATTTGCTGGAGCTGGCTGAAAAAGAGTTTGTTGAATAATGAACAATTGCTATCGGTTTGGCGAGACGTGCATTTAAGATCGTGTCAATAAGCGTTGTTGCAAAACAATGGTAGCAATGTATCAATATTTCGTTTACTTAACTGAAACAAGGCGCCTTCATTTTGATAATAAAAAAATTCGTTGAAATAAGTATTTAGCAAAACACCAGTTACATTGCGACCGAAATTCTCATCTGATTTATAAAAGCCCCTACTTCCCATCAAAAAATGGAAAAACATTGATTGACATAGGTAGGTACGAAGTGAAGTTGCCACGCAAAGTATGAAGGGTAGCTTATTTTCCGTTATAATCCCTCGATACTTTTCCTCCTTTTGCTGCAGCTTAGATTGATTGCCACCTAAAAATTCAAAGGATACCACCTTTGCTCCACCTTGAACAACAATCGGTACTTCAGGATTTTCCTTTTGGAACTGTCGTAATTGCCTACTCATTTTAATTGAATTCTTTTCCTCGTCTTCCGGAGCATTTAACCGAACAACTTCAGCAAGAATTTTTTGGCCATTCATGTTGATTAGCCAATCAGGCTTTTTTCTACCAATGACATAATCATTTTGTAGGTCGTCACATATTTTGTCAAAAAATAAACCGAATCGAACTTCGCTTAACCATGAAAAAAAATTGATTTCGTTTCTTTCTCTATTTAATTTTTTCCAAAGGGATAAGTTATGTCGTCTCTCAAAATCATTTATCTCGGCTAAAAATTCCGGCCGAGTTTCGAAATACTCATCTACAATCGCGTCAAACATTATCATAGGCGAAAGTTACAAATTCAGCTTACATAAATTAAGTCAGATTTTCCACACTTAATCGCCCATGATCAATTTTAAAATTGAAGACGTTGCTGTTGGCCGCCAGCAGCAAACTTCAGAGCTGAGTTTCATAATTTCCTTATCACCCACCCACCTGCACAATTCAGCAGCGATCTTCGCCGCTTGGTTATGGATTATATACATGATGCCTTAGGCAAAGGCATTTTTCCCACTTATCTGAATGATTTTTTGTGGCGCTTGAATGATTTGCTTGATTTGCTGGAGCTGGCAGAAAAAGAATTTACCAAAATGGAGACACCATAAAACCCTGTCATGAGGCCTTCGCCTAACGCAAATTAATTAATCATAAGCGTCTTGTGCTATTGAAATCTATTGACTTTTAAAGGTATTCTTTGTGTAACTCTGCGTTTTACTCTGTGTATCCTCTGTGGTTAATTTTTTCTACCACGGAGATACACAAAGAAATATTCACAGAGTAACACAAAGAGTGCTTAATTGTTTGCACGCCGCTTTGAAAGAAGTACTTCGTAAGAAGGCATTATTTTTTCTTTCTTTTTTTGATATAATCAGTCAGCGGCATGTAGCTTTCATTCTTGTCTGCCTTCACTTTCTTATAAAGCGCTATATCTTCTTTCAGTTCTAATTCTTCAATCAAAAATTCATACTCTTTTACAGTAAGCTGACCAGCCACTTTCTTTCCTTTTTTATTTGTGAGGAACTGGGGGGTTAAGAGTCATTTGAATATTTTTTTCAAGTTAGTAAAATTACAAAATAATTTGCAGCAGCGATCTTCGTCGCTTGGTTATGGATTACATGCATGATGCCTTAGCCAAAGGCATTTTTCCCACTTACCTCAATGATTTTCTTTGGCGCCTCAATGACTTGCTGGATTTATTGGAGCTGGCAGAAAAAGAGTTTATTGAAGCAATGAACAAATAAAAAAACATGACAAACCCTGTTGCCCGGAGTGTTCCACCAATAAACCATTGAATTGTTATCCGGAGTTTTCAACTCCAAGCCCGAAGGACTCGTCGGTTTACACCGCTACGTAAATAATCGTTGTGGTTGGTTGAGGAACTCTGGCACACATTTTTATCTTCATTTAAAAAAATATTGAAGATGAAAAAAAGCAAAAAAGATAAGCCTGCTGAAAATAAGGTGCAAACAGGAAAAGAAATTAAAAGGAACTTACCCGAAAAAAATAAAATGACCGACTCTGTTAAAAATACTGCCTCACAAACTCCGGGGCTTAACCAGGCTAATACAACAAGAGATGATTTATTTCCTTCTGATGGAGATAACCTTACTACGTAATTAAACCGGCTCTCCTACCAGCAGCCTTTCGGCAATTTTTGACACAACTCACTTTCGCACATCCGGCCTGCTCGGAGGAAATTTTACGCCGTTGTTGGTGTTGCGCCAGGGTTTGTGGGGGAGGCATCACCAACAACCAATCCAATCTAATCTCGCAAATGAGTAAGAAAGCCCCAATTATCGATTCCAGTTCTGTAAAAGGAAGCTGACGAGTATTTATAATTCTCGGGATAGGAACATATGCCTGATCTCACTGGGTTTTCGTGAATATACCTTAGCTTTTCCAGTATAACTTTCTCCGACCACAGATCAACTGACAAAGCATTTCTTTCCCACAGTTGGTATTTTCTGTCTGTTGCCCCGACTAGAAGTTCAGTTAAAAAATGAGCATTATCTACTTTCAACCGGTCTTTTATTCGCTGAGCCGTGAACTTAAGAAAATCTCTTTGAACATTTTCTCTCAACAGCCCGGCTTGCATTTGCCAAATGAGATGAATATGGTTTGGCATAATCACGAAGCCATAAATAATGACGCGTTTATTTTCAACAAGAAATCGCATGCTGCGAATAATAATATCCTTGTATTTGTCATTTTTCAGTATTTCTTTCCACTCCAAATTAGTTGCGGTAAAAAATTGCGGATATTCTGTAATAAATTGGGGCATTACATAAAAATAGTCATCTCACTCAATGCGGTTGTTGGTGACGCTTCGCTAAACACCAACAACGGCGTAAAAATTTTCATTGATGAGAGGCACGAAATAAAGTATCGAAATTTTATTATTGAGTTCTTGGTTAGGTTTATCCGACCGCAGTTCACAATCCTGACCCTTTGGCGTCAGGACGTCGGGGCGACCAACAACAACATCAAATTTTTTGGCCGCGCAGAATTACCGAACGATGACGTGATTGCGACGCAACAGGCGATGCTATGAAATACGGAAGCTGGTATCATAAACAACTTATCCTTACATTCAATGAGCCAACTTTTTTTTCAAAACTGCCACCCCAATGTAACCAAAGGCAGCTTGTCTTCTTTTGATGCAGTATAAGATGCGGTAACAACTAATCTCCTCAATGGCGATATCCAAAAACCTGCACCATAGCCATTGTGCCATTTACTGCTTGAATCATTTTCTATCCACACACGCCCAACATCATGAAAGAAAAGAAACCCCAATGAACCGGGAAATAAATAAGTTCTGAAATCAGCAACTTTAAGTCTTAACTCAACATTATTAAAAGCCATTGTTTGCCCGGCAAAACGATATTTACGATAGCCCCTCAGGTTTTCTGTTCCGCCAAGAAATTGAGCCTGGTAAAATTCAAGTCCGTCAAAACTATGGCCACCGCCAACACGTAATGCAAGCGATGCCACGTTGTGTCCTAATGGAATGTAAAATGAAAGATCGGAATTCAATTGAGTAACACTTTTGCTTATATCATTTATTCCACTCAATATTTTTAGCGTGGTTTGCCAGTTAATACCTTTTGTGGTCAATACAGGATTGTTGCGTGTATCAACCCCGACTATCATCTTGCCGCCAATAAATGATTGATTGCTGAATAAAGTTGATGGATCAAGACCATTCAGGCCTGTTTTTAAAATAAATCTTTCTTTATTCTGCGCTGAATCCAATGAATAGAATTCATAAAGGGGGCCTATTGATAAGGAAAAAGCGGGAGTAAACCTTTCCCTGAATAAAACGGATATGTCACCCAATTGAAACCTTGCCCTGTAATATTTATGTTTACCAGGACTCGTTTTAATGAAAACAGTTTCATTACCATAGCCAAAAAAGTTAATGGTGTTATTTGGCGCTTTAATATCCGCATCAAATAAAAGATCACCTTTTCTTCCAAATACACCCATAAAATCTGATGACCATCTGAAATTATAGGCATCGGTGGCCAGTGCATGATTTGCCGCAAACACATGCATTGTTTTGTAAGGTGTTTTGCGGAAACCCTGGCGGATAATTCTTAACGATGCTCCAAGGAACAAACCATCATCAGCGTTATAATTTATACTCAGAAAAGGAATAACCTGGTTGTATTTATAATAAATCCTGTTGTAGGAATTGACTGTTGTATCCCTTGACATTTTATTGCGAAAATTATTTCCTGTAATGGTATTGTCTTCTGTCTTCAAATCATACACAATATTATCCCGCCTGTCACTGCCACCGCTCGATTGAAAGGCATCATTGCCGCTTCCGCCTATCATTCTCACCTTTATTTTTTCGCCATTACCCTGCACCACAAACTTATCATCGCCACCAAAACCATAAAGACGGATCTCTTTTGTTACTCCGGGATCAAATTTTCTTTCATACAGCTTATGCGATTGCTTTCCTTCATTTGTTATTTTAAATATTTGTATCAGCACTGAACCGTCCTCATTATGAGTAATGTAAAAGGCTTCCTTTTTATCACTGGCCGTTACATTCACATATTCAGAAATAAACCTGTAATACTGCATCATTTCATCTGCAAAGTATTTGCGGCGTTCTTTTAAGGTGGCAATAATCTTTGGAGCTGATACGGATTGTATTTCTTTAGGCTGGGCACTCAAAGCTTTTTCTATTACGTCGTCCGTCATTTGCAACAGAAACCTGTCTGTTGCTTTTTTCCAATCGTCTTCATTCAGCTGATTTAAAAAGAAACGATCCATATTGCGTGCAGCGAAATTGAAACGACCAATATTTTTAGCCTTTGTTTTGAAGCCTTCCAGCTGCGGCGCTATCCATGGCAGTCTCGCAATGGAAGGCATTAGTCCCTGGCTTATGTAAAATGCCTGGTCCCTGTCTTTTGGTAAGGGATAAAATGTTTTTCCTTTTTCATTATCATAAGCTCCCCAATTCCATTGCAGCTCATGACGGTCAAGGTCCATGATAAACATATCCAGCAATCTCGCCTTCAGCATCGCCTGCTGATCAACATTATTGTCATTGTCCTCTTTTAATTTATCAGCCACCTCATCGGTATCAAAAACTTTCTTTACCGTATCAGGCACCCGTTCTTCAAAAAAAGCAAGTGAATTTGCAAAGTCAGCCCTGTAGTCACCAAGCTTTGGATCATCAGGAATAAAAACAACTTTTGGATTTCCATGCGGTACACCGGCTGCTTCCGAAAGTGCAGGAACGGATAAAGCAGCATAGGGATAAGACGCAGAGATACCGTCTGCGACGAGGTCTTTTGCAAACGTTCCCCTTAAATCCGGTGGCAATGCCTCATCCGTTACATATTTTCTTACTGACCTCAGTGTGTATTCCTTGCCATTTGCATCAGCTACGCGCAATGATCTTGTTTGCTTACCACCGCCTCTTTTTACAGGAGTTAAGCCACCTTTTTCGGTTGCAAAATTTATCACCGGCACTCTGATCGGTGTTCGCCATTCGGTGCGATAATTTTTCCCCATCCAAAAAGTTCGGGATGCATTTATTTTAAAAGCAGGAGATGCGAGGGAAGTGGCAGAATCTAAATTTTGCGCTGCACAATAAGCAGGAATAAAAAGCAACAAAAGAAGTTTTCTCATAAGTTGATTTTTGTTTGATAAATCACGACAACCATAAGTATTTTTTGCAGATCTGGCTGCGAACGCGGTATGCGGAAATCTTTCCGCACCTCCGCACTTAACTCTTGGTGCTAATCGCCGCACCTATGAATAAGATCACCAGGGCCATGTTGCTGTTGGTCGCCATATACCTGGCTTTTTACGGGCGGCAGCAGCATGGCTGCAAGAAACAACCTTTTGAAATTTTTTTTCATGCTGGATGATTTTGGACCGTCAGTTGGGTACATTCCACTAGGGCGGGAGAAGATGATTAAAGTTACAAATCTTCGCCGCACGGATGATTACTTTTGCTGTCATCACTTTAGTAATAGTAGCCAGTGGGTGCATACCGGCGATCAAACGAAGAGACAACTAAAGCGAAGCCGATTTTACGAAAGAACCGGAACGACGCAAAAAGACATTCAATCTCAACAAACATCTCTGCCAGAAAGCTTATCACAGTTTTTAACCGCCCCGGTTTATCGTTTTCCTCCTCAAGTCAGCAGCGTTGCTGAATAGAATTAGCAAACGTACAAGAGTGCGACGCAAGCGAAGCACAATAGTAGTACTGCAGCTAAGTACATAATTACCTTCCTCATCAATACGCGGTACTCACCCCTGAAATCTAACCGTCATAAACTAGCTTTCACAAGTTTTCCAAACTCATACCAATCGAATCCCGTCTCAATCCGGTTATGCTTTAGCGCCGGTATCTGCGTTGTAATTAAAAGTTTAGTTCCATCAAATTTTGTCCAGTGATGCTGCGGTATTTGGCGTTTTATAGCCTTAACCATTTTGAAATTCGTTTTTTGAAAGAACTCCTCCACAGATTTTTTAAGTAAGTTGATGTTATCCATGCCGTACATAAGCACCATCTCAGGCTTGTACATACTTATATTCTGGAGGATTGTGTCCATGCGACCGGGATATACATAGTCGTGATATAGGCTACGGCTTTTGAGGAAAGGAAATTGTGGCAAGTCGAGCCATGCATAATACCACGCATGATCATGAGTGGGCAAGGGATACAATGGAATCAATGCTTCATTAGGCGGTGATGGTAACGCAAACGAGTTTTTCTGGTAGGTGATCAGATCAGGAAGCTCTTTGTTTTGGTATCCATGAACAAAGGCGATAAGGTTTTTCCATAACCCATGCAATGTTGCATGGCTACCGAAGCGATAATCGTAAAGATTTTCGAATCTTTCGGCCCTTGGTCCCTCCACACGAAAGGTCACGCGGCGGCTCATTTCACGGAGGTTACAGAGCGCCGGTGTGTCGGACCCTTGCAGGTTATAAAAGTAGTTGAGCTTGTCGGCTACTTCTTCGGGTATGTCTCCGCCACTTTCTTCATAGCCAACAAACCAGAACCTGGCGTGCCATGATCCGTATCCGTAAAAATTATCGATCCAGTATTTGAGGACTTTGTCTTCGATGAGCATAATGGGAAAGATAATAAAATGGCAGCCATGTTGCTGTTGGTCGTCCCGATGTATCGGGATAAACTCTTCACAGCTGAGTTTTGTGTCCGTGTTGCTGTTGGTAGGGTTGTTGGTTGCCCCGGCGCAAGGTCGGGATTTACTGTTTTCACCTATTTTAAATATTTGCACCAATAACCCAATTGCCCGCTGAATGGGGACATTAAGCAACCAGGTTGTGATCAAAAGCGCACTTTCAGTAAAAAATGCGCTTTTAATCCCTTTCAGCCCCCTAATTGGTAGCAAGTTGGTAGTTGCGGAGACCGCAACTATATCAGCCGATCATTTGTTGAGAACCTCTGTTGCTGTTTGTCGCCCCGAATCGCCGCGCTCTCGGGGATAGGCCTGATCAACAGCGCGTTTTATTATGTAAATGGCATATGCTCCTTTTTTGCTTGCTCAAAATTCTCGCCTCACTTTCTTTTGCTTCTGCAAAAGAAAGTGGCAAAGAAAAGCAGAGCCGATTTTGATGCAGAATAGTTTCTCTGCTGAGTTTTTCCTTGGCCAAAATCGGCGATGGGAAATTAACCTCTGTCGAACACTTTCTGTTGAGACTCTTGCAAGCGGCATGAGTCGTTTCTGTTGAATACTCGATGCCGAGCGGGTCACCACAACAATTTATGAGAGCGGTCATTTTCGATAGACGTAAAGTATTGGATATACTTTTTATTGATAAGAGGCATGAAATAAAAATATCAAATTTTATGTTGTTGGTGAAGAGACAAGACTTTTCATATAGCCAAAAATAAAATGAGTCCAATCAGGCAACCATCAAATAATTATTTGGCGTTTTAAGATTTCATTGCCACCGAATATAATGCCAAGCAAGAAACTGATTTCTTCCGCATATTAGGATTAGATGAATAAAGATTCACCCGGGCAGTTCATACTTTTCTCATCGATAAAACCTAAAACAATGAAAACACAATCAATTTTAGTGATTGCAGGATTGATAGTTTCATCTTGCAGCAAAACTTCGTTAGATCAATCTCACCCGCAAAACGTATCATTAGTCACTAAAGCGACCAGTAGCAGCGAAGGTGGACGGGCAAGTGCGAGGCCGGTTTATTATGATGGAAATCTCGTGACAGTAAATATGGTAGAACTTTCAGAGGATGCCGCTGAAAGTATTATAGCCAGCAACACCAGTGTAAATATAATATATGCTTACAATGATTTAGACGATCCGCAAGATTTCAATTCAGTGATTGATGCAGTGCCCACAGACGGTTTTAACCCGTTATGGTTGCAAATCCTGATTGTATTCAACAGTGGTTTTACGCCACACCAGTTTTTCTCCGATGAAGAAGTGCTGACCGCCGCAGCAAGTGGGGAGATTACTTTGGTTGACACCGGTGAAATTTACCGCTGTTCGGTGATTGGTTCAAAATAACCATGTTCTTCAGAAAAAACACTTTCATAAGAATTTGGGTAATGCCGCTGTTGGCCGCCTACCTTATTTCTTGTAGTCTCTCTGTTGCTGTTGGGTCGCCCCCGGCGCCCCGGTCGGGATAAACTCCGACCAACAGCAAACCTTAAAGTTGAATTTCATAATTTCCTCAGCACACACCCGCCTGCACAATTCAGCAGCGATTTTCGCCGCTTGGTTAATGATCTGCTTGATTTACTGGAGCTGGCAGAAAAAGAATTTACCAAAATGGAGACCATCATAAAACCCCTGCAATGAAGTCTTCGCCTAGCTGCAAAATAATTAATCATAAATATCCTTTCTATGACCAATTGCAATGACCAAAATGCGCAGTACTTTATCTTCTATTTCATAAATAACACGATAGTCGCCTACCCTGATGCGCCAGGCATTTTTAAAACCCTTCAATTTTTTACAACCGGCAGGTCGCGGAGATAAGGATAACCCTGAAATGTCTTCTATAATTTTATTATGAATGAATAGTGGAAGAGTGCTTAATTGTTTGCGCGCCGCTTTAGAAAGAAGTACTTCGTAAGAAGGCATTATTTTTTCTTTCTTTTTTTGATATAATCAGTCAGCGGCATGTAGCTTTCATTCTTGTCTGCCTTTACTTTCTTATAAAGCGCTATATCTTCTTTCAGCTCTAATTCTTCAATCAAAAATTCATACTCTTTTACTGTAAGCTGAACAGCAACTTTCTTTCCTTTTTTATCTGTGACGAACTGGGGGTTAAGAGTCATTTGAAATTTTTTTTCAAGTCAGTAAAATTACAAAATATAATTTGCAGCTAAGAACCCGATGTAATTTGCACACACCCGCGCAGCGATCTTCGCCGCTTGGTTATGGATTATATGCATGATGCCTTATCAAAAGGCATTTTCCCAACTTACCTCAATGATTTTTTGTGGCGTCTCAATGATCTACTTGATCTACCGGGGCTGGCGGACAAAGAACGCACGAAAACAACGACCCGAGATGAAATAGAAGTTGGTTAATTTTAGGTTGACGCCGGAATGGTGTAGAAAAGTGAAACACCTGTTCTATGCAAAAATATCTTGACCAGCTACTTTCCGACATTGCCTATGCCGCTAAAAACGTGAACACACCATTTGTTGAAAAAGAATTGCATTTGCACGATTGGCTTTCGGAGGAGGAAGAAGAAAAAACCGCCCCGGTTCGCAATCTTGAAGAGTGGACAGGCATCAGCAAAGAAATGCTTCCTCCTGCAGATATGCTGAGTGATAAACAAGTGCATGATCTTGTTGAGGCATTAAAAAAAATGTTGGATGCTTACAATTGGTCTTATGTGCTGCAAACTCACGTGCCGGAGCCCATTCAATACGCCGCCATCCGCGATAATTTTAATCAGCAGGCAAAGATCAAACGCTGGCACATGGGATTTTTTGAGCATTGCCGTCCGGGCACAGAACATAAAAAATGCGCCCTGGGTGAATATTGTCAGTGTGCATTTTATGTCGAGTTTTTTTCAGGATTCATTGATGAAGAATTGAGCCCGGAAGAAGAACGGGCCCTGCAGCTTGAAATTGAGATCAAGCATATCAAAAGAAAATATGGTGATGAATGGATGAAATATTATCCTTACCACCTTGACCCGAACTATGATGATGAAAACGGCAATCCTTACGACTATGGTTTTGGAGATGACGATGAGGACCCAGATGAAAATGATAACTGGTGGCGGTAGCAAACTAGCTTGTAGAAAAGTGGTTCATTGTACCTTGCGATACTTTTTTGTATCGCAAAGGAAGCGCTATGTCCCGATAACTATCAAGTTACCAAGCTCAGATTATCCTGAGTGTTCCCAAAAAATAAAAACTTTTCGAACGCTCTGCTGAATGTTATACTCAGCAACAGGCTTGCAAAGCTTGTCGATTTTTCATTTTCATTATCTGTAACAAGAAAAAAGCATAGTGCCCTGATCTTTATTCTTTCTTCTTCGTTTGATGTTAGCCTATTTTCAAAATAGAATAAGAGAGCGGTATTTTTGTTGAATGAACATCATCCGTAGCATACAAAACCGAATTTATAAGCTCAGGGGTGAACGAGTGATCCTTGACCGTGACCTGGCTAATCTTTATGAAGTGCCTACCAAATCGCTGAACCTGGCTGTAAGAAGAAATCTGAAACGGTTTCCTAAAGATTTTATGTTTCAGCTTACAAAAGAAGAGTTTGAAAGTTTAAGGTTTCAAATTGAAACCATAGAAAAAACGACAAATCTTTAAGGTTGCAAAATAAAACCTTAAAGAAGGGCCGTGGGCAGCACACTAAATATCTGCCTTATGCTTTTACTGAGCAGGGTGTGGCCATGCTGAGCGGTATATTGAATTCCGATAAAGCCATTAACATGAATATTGCCATTATGAGGGCATTTGTAGAAGTTAGAAAGGCCTTGCTGCTGCAAACTGACTTGAAGGAACAATTAAAGCAAATACGGGAACGCTTGGGTGAGCATGATGCACAGCTAAACCAAATCTATGATGCAATTGAAAATTTATTAGATGAAAAAATAGCACCCCGAAAATGGGAAGAAAGAGAAAGAATCGGATTTAAAAAATAATGTTTATGACCCATCCATGTTGCGGTTGGTCGCCTGTCCTATTTCTTATAGTCTTCTTGTGGTTTGGTTGTATCTTTCTTGTGTATTTCCTCTTTAGAGACACAACAAATACAAGGGAAGACCACAACAAGTCCACAACAAATCCCCGCGTTGCTGTTGGTCGGGTTCTATCCATGTTGCTGTTGGTCGCCTCGACGCTTCGGTCGGGACAGAGCCTGATCAACAGCATAAATTAAAA
The DNA here is from genome assembly GCA_036005185.1 of Chitinophagaceae bacterium. GTDB lineage: Bacteria > Bacteroidota > Bacteroidia > Chitinophagales > Chitinophagaceae > VBAU01. The sequence goes on from DASYQS010000058.1 coordinate 22,691, forward strand.
TAAAGAACGATCTGCTTTTTATTGCTCGTGAGGCGACCAGCAATAACTTCTACCGATAGCTGAATAGGGGTTACCCGCTGGGTAGGATCGGAGTGCTAACTATGCCTCAAATAAAAGATGTAACTTGAAAAAGACGTATTAGTTGTTGAAATGTATGGTAGCGCAAAAAAAGTTTGGTGAAATCATTATTTTCAAACGAAAAATGTTCGACATGAAATTGTTTTTTTGCTTTTTAATAGGAAGCGCCTTTATTGGCTTTGTGCATGGTCAAACAGATCAACCCATGCTCGGTTTCCAGGCACCCGCTTTTGAATTGCAAAGCCTGGAAGGGAAAACGATTTCACTGAACGGCCTGAAAGGAAAATATGTGGTGGTGCATTTTGCCGCTACCTGGTGTCCCTTCTGTAATGCGGAAGCACCGAACCTGGAACAGCTCAACAAAGATTACCGCGATAAAAATGTACAGGTTCTTCTCATTGATGTGAAAGAAGAAAAAACTACTGTCCAAAACCTGCTTAGCAAATTCAACTTTTCATTTCCGGTGTTACTCGATCCCGACGGCAGCGTATCGGCAAAATATGCGCCCGAAGGGTTATTGCCCGACCTGGCAAGGGCTGAAGTGCCCATTGCTGCAAACTTGATCATTGACAAACAAGGGAAGATTCGTTTTTACTCTCTGCTTAATACAGCAAATTTTGATGCAAAACTCAATGCATTGAAAGAAAAACTGAACGAATTACTTGCCAATGAAAAATAAGAAATGATCTGCTTGCGGCTGATATTTTTGTTAGTCCCTTTTGTTGCATCTGCTCAGCATGCTGATATCGTAACAGTAACTGCTCGAAAGCTTGTGGTAAAAGCCGGCGATATAAAAAATTTAAAGATTGGTATCAAAATCAAAGAGGGGTTCCATATTCAGGCAAACAAGCTTGAAGATAAAGCTCTTGTACCTACCACATTGATAATCGATACAACGGATGGCATTGTTCCGGGTAAAAATAAATACCCGCGTGCAAAAAAATATAAGCTGGAAGGAACAGAATCTTTTTTGGATGTGTATGACGGTTATGTAGAAATCATGGTGCCTTTAAGAGCTACGAAAGAAATAAAGCCGGGACTGTATCAACTTAATGCGGTTCTCCACTATCAGGCCTGTGATGCAAAGAGATGCTTTTTCCCGCGATCACTTGCATTAATAATTTCCATTGAAGTGATGAATTGAAAAGCAGTAAAGAACTGAATGTAATTTTCATTCATGACAGGCGGCTATCTCTGCTACATTGTGAATGTTAAGACGACAGAATACATTGTTGGGTTGGATAACATGAAGAATAAAACGCAGGGTGTTGGACCTAAGGGACAAGCCATACAATAATAAACCGGATTGGCATGTTGCATTTGCCGGCTCCTGCAACTGCGGATAAATGGTTCGATTAAAATAATCCTCGCAGGCGCGGAGACAGATTGAGTTGCACTCGTCCTTACAAAGAAACAGTGGTGTGCCAGGGTTATGCCATACAAATCACTTTCCACCCTTATTTTTATTCTATCTTTAAACGATCTCATTTATTTTCTGAAAATTATTCATCATGGTTCAAAAAATAATTTTGTTGCTGGCTGCGGTTGCATTTTTATTGTTGACTTCTTGCAGCTCTTCCAAAAAAATAATTCAACCAGCACAGTCTCCACAAGTGATGAAAGAATTCAGGGCGGCCTGGGTGGCAACCGTGGCCAATATTAACTGGCCAAGCAGACCGGGACTTGCCGTTGATTCGCAAAAATTAGAAGCTATTGCTCTGCTTGATTTTTTGGAGCAACATCATTTTAATGCTGTCATTCTTCAAGTGAGGCCGCAGGCCGATGCATTATACAAAAGCGATCTGGAACCCTGGTCCTATTATCTTACCGGAAAGCAGGGAACGGCTCCTGAACCCTTTTATGATCCGCTGGAATTTTGGGTAAAGGAAACACATGACCGGGGAATTGAATTACATGTATGGCTCAATCCTTATCGTGCACATCATGTAGTTGGAAAAGAAATCAGCGATCAGTCTGTTGTAAAAAAACATCCTGACTGGGTGGTTTTTTTGAAAGAAGGTTATTGGTGGATGGACCCTGCAAAAAAAGAAGTGCAGGATGAAACCAATGACGTGGTAATAGATCTTGTAAAGCGTTACGATATTGATGGTGTGCACATGGACGATTATTTTTATCCCTATCCTTCCTATAACGGTGGTGTTGATTTTCCCGACTCGACAAGCTGGACGCAGTATCAGCATAGTGGGGGAAAATTATCGAGAGCGGATTTCCGTCGCGATGCGGTAAATAAATTAATTAAGCGGCTGTATAAAAACATAAAAGCAGAAAAGCCTTGGGTGAAATTTGGTGTGAGCCCTTTTGGTATCTGGCGGCCCGGTTATCCTGAATCCGTCGAAGGATTTGATCAATATGATCAGTTGTATGCAGACGCAAAACTTTGGCTCAACAAAGGCTGGGTTGATTATTTTTCTCCCCAAATATATTGGCCGGTGAATCGCTATACGCAAAGCTTTCCTGTGCTGCTGGGCTGGTGGAATGGCGAAAATAAAATGCACCGTCATCTATGGCCAGGTATTTCTGTTGGACGTGATACAACCGACAAAAATTTAGATGAAACACTAAATCAAATCATGATCGATCGTGGCATGTTACCGCAAAGCAAAGGTGTAGTGCACTGGAGCATTTCTTCAATTACACGCAATCCAAGAATGGCAGACACATTGTTGAAATCCGTTTATAGAAAACAGGCATTAGTTCCTGCCAGTTCGTGGTTGAATAAAAAAATTCCTGCAGCACCGATAGTGACGACTGCTATACAAAATGATTCAATAAAAATATCATGGACGGATGCAAATGAAGCAACTATTTTTCATTGGGTGATTTATTATCAGTACGGTAACAAGTGGGATTATAAAATTTTGAATTGGAATGCTCGCTCTCTTCTGATTCCAAAAACAATTAGCGTAGCCGCTTCTTCTCAGCCTTTAAAAAAAATTATTGTTACGGCTGTCGACAGAACAGGAAATGAAAGTGAAAAGAAAGACCTGAAGTTGTGATTCACGAATGATGAGTGATGAATGAAGAAGTTGGAAATAAAAAAATCTGTGGCCACACAACGAATTCACAACTATGAACTGCATGCAGCAAGATTTCGCGCCATAATTTTCTACTACTTGCGTTAGCCCCGTGTATGTAGCCCTGTAACTAAATTATTTTTATTTTAATTGTGGACTTTCATGACCGCTCAGGGTTTTCACTGCCAAGCCTTGCGGGCGGTGAGACACCGGGACATAATTTGATGATGTTAGTTAATTTTAATAATTTCTGTCCGGTTTATTCATGATTAACAGTCCAATAGTTTTTATTTTGTAATCTTCACCTGCTGCAAACCTGCCTGCCTTTGTCGAGGTCAATCCTATCCCCAAAAATTGGTATTGTATAGCTTATGGTAAGGCACTATCTTAGAATTTGAGCTACACTTGCGATTTCTCCCTCCCCTTCGTAAAATCGTTTAGAAAATTAGTTGCAAAAAACATACAGCATTGTATGAAAAAGATACCACTGATTCGAGAAGATCGATTAACTAATGTAATTGATGAATTGAAAGGTGTCCTCACAGACAAACAAATCACTTTTCTCAAGAATCGATGGCTTCATCAAGTGATTTACTGGGATCAACGTTCAAGAAACGCCCGACATAAGTATTTTGCACTTCGAGCAATAATGGTCCTTGGTGGTGTCTCTGTGCCAGTGTTCACAAGTTTAGCAATGACGTACTCAACGCACACAGAATTCTCAGTCATCGCCACAGTTCTTGGTGCTCTTGTAGCGGCGTCTGCAGCATGGGAAGGCGTAGCGAATTATGGCCAGATATGGCTGGAAAAACGCCGAGCTGCCGAACTTTTAAAAGTCGAAGGATGGCTGTTCTTTGAACGTGCCGACCATTATTCAACAGAAGATTATGACTCCGGCTTTACATCCTTTGCAGCATCAGTGGAAAACTTAATTGCAAAAGAAATTGGTGAGTACGTTGCTGTTTTCGATCCCGCAGCATTGAAAAAGCGCCAGAAAAACTTCGACAAACTTATCGAAGCTGCCGTTAAGCAATACATAACTAAGCAAGACACAAGCTCAATTCAGGGTGAGTCCGAGGATTCGTCCAAAAAAACTTAGAAGAAGTTACAGAGAACGCTTAGTAAAAAAGCAGGGCAGAAATTAAAAGAACTTGAGTCCTTAATAATCTCTTTCTCCATGTTGTTTTTGGTAGCAGGTTTAAGTCTACGCTCCTGTTGGCCGCCTGACCAACGGCATTATTCAGAGCAACATCAGTACTGCTAGCCATATCTGCACAAGTCGCTGTTTCCATGCCTGGTCTCACTGCAAGTGTGGCGTCGGTGTAAGCAACAGTAGCAAATTCATTTTACCTGCGAAACCTTATTGATGACCGCACCGAGCAAATCAACTACCTCTTGCTGAATAATTCCAATCTGTTCAATTTCCTCTCCCGCTCTCCAATGCGCTCCATCTTTTATGAGGGTAAGGCGTTGAGTGCCTTTGCCCGACTGCAGCAGCGCATCGTAGGTTCCGGTAAGAAGTCCCTCCCACGAAATGGTTTCGGCAAGAGCCGCTTTGTAAAAAACATTATTGTGTGTGAAGGTGGTTGTGAAAGCCAGGTAGTCCGTTGTATCTGGCCTGCCAGTGATGAGTTGGAAGTCCATATTGCTTTCGTTTAGACTAGCAAGGTAAAAAAAACTTTCTTTTGACAGGTGTTCGTTTGATGAATGGTGAAAAAGTGAGAGATAAAGAGTAAAAAGTGAAAAGTGAAAAATAAAAAATAAAAAATGCTGACTTAGTTACACTCCCGATTTCTCAGGCGGCAAAAACAACTTCGTGTGGTCCACTGTGTACCTATGAACAAACTTTATGTTGTCCGTGGAAAAAAATCTAACCACGGAGGCGAGTTCACGGAGAGCCACAGAGGCTAGGCGTTCTGTGTGAAACCGTATTGCTTTTGGTCGCGGTTGCTAACAGGATCACCAGTTTGAGTTTAGCTGCCTTCCTCTTTTTCCTCTATATTTATTTTATAAACTATTTGCATGAGAATTTCTGAGTTACCCGTTCAGTCATGGCCTATCTGGCAGAGAATTTTATTCCGGTTCTTTTTCATCTTTTATTGTGTGTTCATCGGCCCCTGGTTCTTTCTTTCGGTAATCCCAACGTCACCGTTTGTACTGAAATATTTAGACCAGGGAGTGAACGCCATTTCTCTTTTTTTAAACAAGCTCCTGTTTCATATACCGCCTGCAACAAAACCACCTAATGGCAACGGCGATTACCCGGAGGAGTGGATGCTGGTAGCCGCTTGCACTTTTTTGGCGGCAGTGGGCTGTGTGCTCTGGTCCGTGGCCGATCGCAGAAGAAAAGAATACTACAAGCTTAACTATTGGTTTTCGCTTGCCATCCGCTATTTTATCATCCTCACCGGATTTAGCTACGGAATTCTGAAAATGTTTCGCCTGCAGATGCCTTTTCCTAATCTCAGCCAACTGGCAACACCGTTGGGTGATTATCTGCCCATGCGCTTCTCCTGGATGTTTATTGGTTACTCTTCCCCCTACCAGTTTTTTTCCGGCGGCCTCGAAGTGCTGGCAGCCGTGCTGTTGCTGTTCAGAAAAACAGCTACACTTGGCGTACTCGTTGCCACCGGTGTTTTTTTTAATGTGATGATGCTGAACCTTAGTTACGACATCCCGGTAAAGATCAATTCCATTTCGCTGGTGGTGATGTGTTTGTACTTGCTGGTACAGGAGCTGCCAAGATTGTATCGCTTCTTTTTTCTTCAGCAGGCTAGTCCCAGCCACATTTTTGTTTTTCCATTTAAAACAAAAAGAAACAGGCGGATAGCCACAGCGGCTAAATGGGCTTTTGTATTTCTGGCGCTGTATGGCGAATTTCATAACAGCATAACAAGAATGAATCAACTCGCCAAAAGAAAAATGCCGGCGCCATTATCTGCAGGTATCTACGATGTGATCGTTCACACAAAAATGGGAGACACTATTACCCTGAACATGCCGGATTCCGTTTTTTGGCAAAACCTTGTTCTGGACCGCGGATATGAAGGCAGTATCAAGACTACTGACAGTCGTTTTCGTCAGCGCTATGGCCGCAGCTATTTCAATTTTGAAATTGACAGCTCAACAAAGCTGCTATCGTTAAAGCGAACTATCATGGATTCTGTTTTTCTTGCACAGTTCACTTATCATATCAAGGATAGTGCGCTGGTCGAATTGTACAGCTATCCCAGCCGCGATTCCATGTACCTCTTGCTGCGAAGGAGAACCATGCCATTCTCATTGTCAGAGAGGGCATTTCATTGGGTGAGTGAGACGAATAGATAAGTTAGATTGGTTGGTTGGATTAGTTGACCAGTTGATTAAGTAGTTGTGATCACATATATGTGTAGAAAGAGTTGCCTCCATTCAAAAGCAACTCTTTTCCAAATAACTCTCCATAAACATCAACTGATATTTTCTTCCAGCTTATCAAATGATTCATTCCATCCCTTTATACATTCATCATGCATTTCTTCAGGTATGCCTTCATGCTGGAGTCTGAATTTTGTTGCGCCATCGGCTTCTTCAAGCTCAAAAGTAATCAACAGTTCCTCCGGCCAATTTCCGGGCATGCCATAATCGGAAGCCGGAATTTTATTTCCTTCAGAATCTGAGAAACTATCTGTAACAACCAATTTTTTCTCAGGAATGAATTCTTTCACCACACCTGTTGACCAGAATTCTTTTCCATCCGGCCCACGCATGCAACTCAGATATTTACCACCTACTCTTGCTTCCATTTTACTGAACGGGCAAGTAAAACCTTTTGGCCCCCACCATTTCTTGAACTCTTCAGGTTCTGTCAATGCCCGCCATACCTTACTAACAGGCAAATTAAAAACTCTGTGTATGACGAGTTCATTTTGTACAGCAGCGCCTTGCCGCTTTACATTGGATTTAGTTTTTGTTGTTTCCATTTGATTTGATTTTGACATGATGTATTATGTTCTTTTTTTAACCTTGTAAAGGAAAAAACAATAACAGCTTTAAGCCCCAAACTTTATGCCTTGCTTGATTTGTTACGGATTTATACCACTGAAATGGGGATCAGGAAAAAAGAATAAAGAAAAAATATTAAAGAATAGAAGGTTACTATCAATTCATATTGCTGTGGTCGCCTGCCCCCACGCGCTAGCTTCTGATGAGTGATCAGTGATGAGTAATGAGCTTAATGAGAAATTCATTACCTCCTCTGATCAAAGGATAGGTTATCGGAAAAGAAGCTCAACATTTTTTTGGCAATGCGCTCAGCTACGCGATTGATATGATCACCTTCATAAATCTCGAAGAAATGTTTGATGCCATATTTATTTAACTCGTCATCCAGCGTTCTAATACTGGCAGCAATGGCCTGGTCTCTTGTTCCTGCATCAAAGGCAATGGCTTTAACCTCCTTTAAATTGTTTATGTATTGGTCAAGTGTTGTAATGGGCCTGTTGGCTGACCATTTAGACAGAACCGTCGGTTGCATTACACCATCCTTAAGCGGTAGATCTACATAGAAGGGAGGCGCCGATGGATTGGGCGACCACGCTGCGGCATTCGCAAATATTGTTTTTGTTCCGAAATCTGCTTTTTCAAATTCGGCAAATGTTTTTATACTGTCTGCCCGCAAAAAATTTCGTGGTATCTGATCAGGGATAGCTGGAGAGTTGAGGCAGCAGGGGCTAAGTAAATAAATGCTTGAAAATACTTCAGGATTTTTTTGACCGATGCGCAAGGCGCCATAACCACCCATTGAATGACCGGATAAACCACGGCCCGCAACCTGCGCAATCGTGCGGTAATGACTATCGATATACGATACCAATTCTTTAGCCACAAAATCTTCCCAATTACCAGTTGTTATTGAATTGGAATACATACTGCCTTGGAAACGGGTATAGGCATTGGGAGTTACTACAATCATTTCCTTTGCAGCGCCACTGGCAAATACAGAATCAAGAACCGGCACAAGATTCATCCAGTGTTTACTAAAGCCGTAGAACTTTGCATCATCATCGGTGTATCCATGCAGAAAATAAATAACAGGATAGCGACGCTTCGGATTTGTTTTGTAGCTGGCCGGCAAATACACACAAACAAAACGATCAGCAGAATCTCCTTCCAGATTTCCTTCAAGGCCCTTGCCATGCACTTTAATTCGTTGCACTTCACCCTTTGAAATCTGCTTTTGGCCGTAGCTGGGCAAGGATATAAAAATGGCGAGCATGAATAATAACGCGCCGGCGACAAACGGGGATTGTATTTTATTCATAGCAGTGATCATCTCTTATAAAATGGAATTGGTTTTCGTCTCCTAAGTTAATTGATTGGGTGCATTTTTAAATTTTTGCATGGCTGGCCCACTTCGTGTTGTTGTCGATAGTCGTTGCGGCAAATGCACATGGGCTGCTGCAAAATCTCATTTTATTTTAATCCCGGGATTTCCCAACGCATGCCGACGCTTGCGGTTTCAAACAGACCGCAGCGTCTGTTCGGCATCGAGGCATTAATCATCTCGACAAAGCTCGGCAAGGAAGACCTCGGGGCTAACACAAAAAGACAACGGGGTCCCTCGACCCCGTTGTAACAATGAAAACCAAATCTAAAGTTTTACATGCCTACCTAAAAATCTAATCCTTTGTATAAAAAAGATACGAAGCTGTATAAGGTATGCTGTCCAACTGACCAAGATGTGCTTCATCGGCTATTGTTGTTGGTGCCAAGCCTCCATGGGTGCATATTCGTTGAACAAAAGTGATTTTATTACCCGGCGTGCTGAGAGAATCAACAGCCTTCAACAACAACCATTGAATAGCGGTTTGATCCTGTGTAACTCCCTGCACTCTTGTTGCTACCACTTTTTCGCCTTTGCTGGGGCCTTTTATAAATTCCCAGCTTGGACCTGCAAAGTGATCGATCACCTGATTAGTAAAGTCGGGCCTGGTGTATAAGGCTGCAAGAGGAGCAATATTCACCCACGAAAAAACATTTGGATCGGTTGCACTACGCTTAACCTGGTAAATCTGAAAACCTTTGGCATAAGTCTGCAACACAAACTTATTTCCTTCTTGCACCTTCAAAATGTCGGGAATGGGACTACAGGTTGAAATATCAAGCAGCGCATTTTCATTTGAGTTGGTTTTACCCTGATCGCTGCTGCTGCTTTTAAAACCTACGTTCTCTTCTTTTTGGCAGCTTGTTATTACAAGCGCAGCACTGGCTATAAACATGAAGCCAAAGATCTTTTTACTGATTGTTCTTTTCATTCTTCAATATTTAATTTTTTCGCCTACTCTGCTTCAGGATTTTCGGCTTCCTCCTCTTAGTGATTGTTTTCACCAATCGCTGGTATCATTAATAAATCATCATTCAATTCCATGTATGAATGAACAATGCAGGATCTGAACATGTCTAAGCTCTTGGGCATAAATGTCCACTTACTGCTTATAAAACAGCAGCACATTCGATCACTACCTTTTTTGAAAGGGATGATTTACTGTGGCAGTTAGAAATGTTCTGTTCTAGAAGGTGTTTGGTCGTTACTGAAGCACGTGGTATCCGTAGATGAAATTTTTTTTATGACACTATGACTAAAACTTGCAAGCGTCAAAAAAGATACGGATAAAAAATTTTCATAGCTACGATTTTATGCTAACTGTATCGGCAATTGAATTAGCAAAGTTGCTTCTCAAAAAAAATTTGTTTTCACGTCCACGCCTGTTGCAAAATCTAATTTTATTTCAAAGACTTAATAAAATACCCTAACTTCTGTCAACTATTCATTCGCAGTGATAAGCTCGCAAAAGATCAAGATGTCTTCACGACGTAATTTTATTCATGAATCCCTATTTAGTTTTGGTGGACTTGTTTTATATAAATTTATTCCAGCACATTTTTATTATGATTATTGTATGTACACTATTGCCCAATTAAGTGAATTGTTTCGGCAGAAAAAAATTTCACCGGTGGAGGTCACGCAAGCCTGTTTGCAAAAAATTCGCGATTTAAATCCAACCCTTAATGCTTTTATTACCGTTACAACAAATGAAGCTTTACAACAAGCCGCCGATGCAGAAAGAGAAATCAAAAACGGACATTGGCGAGGGCCGCTTCATGGTGTGCCTATTGCTTTGAAGGATTTGGTTGATACGGCAGGTATTAAAACCACAGCGGCAAGCGGTGTTTACCAAAACAGGATCCCGGAAGAAGATGCGCCAATCGTGAAACAATTAAAAAAAGCCGGAGCGGTGATCGTAGGCAAAACAAATATGCATGAGTTTGCAATAGGCGCCACTTCGGCGGTGAGTTTTTTTGGTGTTGTACGCAATCCCTGGAATCCGGATTATGTTGCCGGTGGCTCTTCCGGCGGATCGGCAGTTGCAGTAGCCGCCGGCATGTGTTACGCCGCCATTGGCTCAGATACGGGCGGCTCGAATCGCATCCCGCCTTCATGTTGTGGTGTGATGGGCTTAAAAGCAACCTATGGATTGATCAGCACGAGAGGATTGGTTCCGATGTCAAAAAGTTTTGATCATGCTGGCCCTATTTGCAGAACTGTTGAAGACATTGCAATCGTGATGAATTCAATAGTGGATGAAGATCTTTCAGCCGTGGCCATAAAAATGAAAGACTATAAAAGTTCTTTATCAAAAAATATAAACCCGAAAATCGGTGTTGTATCCGATGCTGAAGCCTCTGAAGAAGTAGCAAGCATATTCAAAGCAGTGCAGGAATTATTTCATTCCTGGGGATGGCAAATGACCAATAAAGATCTACCCATTGTGCCAAGCGGTGGAATCGAATTGAGAAATACTGAAATTCAATCTTTTCATAAACCTCTTGTAGAAAAATACAGAGAGCTTTATAACCCGGTTACCCTGGCAAGATTAGAAAACACAATGAATATAAATAAAGAGGTGAATGCTGTCGATTATATTCACCAGGTGGATATAATGAATGAGGACAGGCAAAAAATTTCTGGGAAACTGTTCAATGATTACGATGTGCTTATTTTGCCTACAGCCACTGCAGCAACTGTGACTGTTGCAGAGGCCGAAGCTAAAGGTCCATTGGCTATGTCTTTAAAAAATACTTTGCCATTTAATTATTACGGTCTTCCTGCCTTAACCGTTCCTTGCGGTTTTGCAAAAAATGGTTTGCCATTAGGTTTGCAAATTGTAGGGCCAAGATGGGGCGAAGACATCGTGCTGGCCGTTGGCAATTATTATGAACAACATACTAAATGGCATTTAAAGCATCCTGTTTAATGGTGCATCAGAGTTTATTGTTTGGGTGTGACGGTGACAAAATTTAAATGATTAACTAAAAAAATAACGATGACTGCAAAACAACTTGGAACGTTGTCATTGATATTCATCCTGTATTTCGCCGGCGTAATTATTAGCTTGCATTTTTTACGACCTGATGTGGATCCTGTCGACCGCCCAACTAGTGAGTACGCGATAGGACGATACCGACACCTCATGTCATCTGCTTTCGCCAGCATGTGTCTGGCTACATTTTTCCTCCTCGCGGGATTACATAAAACAATAGCAAAACCAGTACAATCGCGGCTGGGTATGATACTCTTCGCCTACTGGGGCATTGCCGTTCTCGTCGCGATGTCGTTCCCGATCAATCCGGAGGGAACAGAATTGACGCCAACCGCAATGGTCCACCGCATCAATGGACCTATCGCATTCGCAAGTCTTACGATTTCGATCTTTCTGCTTACAAGAAGTTTTCGTCGTGACGAAAACTGGCGATCATTCTATCCGACGGCAAAAATATTATCGTGGATCATTGCCGCTATGTTTCTTATCACCGGCGCTAGTGTCAAGTTTGATTTTGAAGGACTTTGTCAGAGAATTTTTCTGGTCTTTATGATCACCTGGTTCATTCTGACCATCCGCTATGTTCGAATGATTTCGAAAGGATAATATCTGCTCAGGATAAATTAAACTTTGTATTCGTACAACAGTATTGAAAAAAATCATGTCATGGATATTTATCTCAATGAAGCAATAACAGAAGCTAAAAAAGGTTTGAACGAAGGCGGCATACCTATCGGTTCAGTGATCGTGTATAATGGAAAAATATTGGGAAGAGGTCATAACAAAAGGATCCAAAAAGAAAGCGTTGTGCTTCACGGAGAAATGGATGCCCTTGAAAACGCCGGCAGGCAGCCTGCTTCTGTTTATAAGAATTGTGTCTTATACACCACACTCTCACCGTGCCCAATGTGCACGGGCGCCATCCTGCTCTATGGCATACCAAAAGTGGTGATCGGAGAAAATAAAACTTTTCAGGGTTCAGAACAGCTCTTAAAGGAAAATGGAGTTGAAGTGATTGTTATGAATAATGGCGAGTGTATTGAAATGATGGAGGATTTTATAAAAAACAATCCTGAATTGTGGAACGAGGATATAGGCGTTTGAAAAAAAGAAAATTTCATATCTGTCCATGTCAACGGATAAAACAAAAAGTACGAGACAGCTTTCTATATTTCCTAAAAAGTCACCGAATTTATGACTGCTTCTTCAGGAGTTTGTCCTATTTCATTACTAAACAAAACGTGTTCTCCAAAAAACTTACCATCATCATATTTGCTTATTACAATTCTTTTAGGAGTGCCCTCAATTATTTCTTTAAGAATGCATGGATAAACTACATTATTACCAAAGCAAACGTAATAATCTGCGCCTACTTTTAGTGTTGGCTCTGTCCTTTTTGTATAGTGAATGGGAGTAATTTTTTCATCAACCTTGATAAGATGTTTATCACTTATCATAACACCTTGTTTTCACTATAAATTTACCGAATGTTGCGGAAAAAAACGACAATTCTATACTTCGCGCCGGTATTAAGTCTGCTGCGAGTCTTGATAGCCAAGTTTCCCGTACGCGCAGCACCTAAACAACAAAAATCCACTGGTTGAAGGCTGTAACCTGAAATGATCTTGTTGCGTCAGATATTACGAACAACAATTACTACATAACCTAAAAAAATAAAAAAGATGAAAAAGATTATAATGATACTTGTGGGAGTACTCACGGTTAGTACAAGTTTCGCTTTCACAGACAAGGAAACAATTAATAAACAAGCTTTGTATGCTTTTAAAACTGAATTTGCCGGTGCAACCGAAGCAGCCTGGAAAGTAAATAGTGATTTTTATAAAGTAACCTTCACGATGAATGAACAGAAATTGTTTGCTTATTACAATAAGTCGGGAGAATTCATGGCAGTTACTAGCAACATTTCTTCTTTGCAGTTGCCGGTTTATTTGCAAAGGAGCCTGAAAAAATTTATTAGCAATTATTGGATCAGTGACCTGTTTACAATAACCAATCATGACGAAACATCCTATTATGTTACTCTTGAAACTGCAGATTTAAAAATAGTTTTAAGATCAGACAATGGCAGCCACTGGTCAGTATTTCAAAAAAGCGAGAAAATATAACAAGATAGTTTTAGCTGTAATAAATAACCCTGCTATTCGCCTCAGGCGGAAGCAGGGTTTCTCTTTTTCTGTTTCCGGGTCTTCAATTTTTGGCTTGCCGGGGATGATGAATTTCCCTATACCAAAAGCATACATTGACACCACCACTGAAAAAAATCTGGAACAGAATTAATAATTTCGCTTGTCGGTGAAAAGATTTTCATTTCTTGTATTATTTTTTTCTTCAAAAGCTGCTTTGTCGCAAATACCAGCGACCAGTAATTGGTTTGGCTTGCAAATTCAAATAAATGCGGGAAGCAAATGGGAATGGCCGACCGATGTTGGGTATAGAACTATTGGCATGTCCGCATCTGCCTATAGCTATCATTGCCGCACGGGGATAAGATATAAATTGAATGAAACATGGAATGTAGCGGCGGGCATAGCATTTTTCTTTACCCGGAGCACATATCAGAAATTCAATCATGATTTTGGCACCGAGTTCCGAACGTGGCAGGAACTGAATTTTCAAAAAGCAATTTCAAAAACTATTTCATTACGTAATCGCTTTCGAACAGAAGAAAGATGGTTTGAAGCAGTGCCTGGCAGAGATGCTTTTTTCGGGCTTCGTCTTCGTGACCGTTTTACTACTATAAAAACATTAACAAAAAAATGGAGTATAGAGTTCGGCGATGAATATCTGCGAATGTTGTCGGATAAAAAATTTTTATTTAACTCAAACAGAATTTTGTTATCAGCGTTTTATAACATGAAGGGGCAGGCAAGACTGCAGGGTGGTTATTTATGGTTGAAATTGCCCGTATCATCACAGCATGTCTTTACGTTTACATTTCAAAAAATTATTTCATTGCATGGAAACAAAATCAACAGCTGACAGCAGCTGCTTACCCCCAATTTTTTTGAAAAAGTAATTCAGAGCTTATTCTTTAACTTTTAAAAATCAGAATATGAAACTTGGTTTTATCGGGTTAGGCCATCTTGGAACACCCATTGCAGAAAATTTATTGCTGAATACAAAACAATTATATGTTTTTAACCGCACAGCGTCTAAAGCAAAAGACTTAATTGAAAAAGGAGCGGTGCTTTGTAAGTCAATAAAAGAAATGGCCTCTTTATGCGATGTTGTTTTCAGCATTGTATCAGATGATGCTGCAGTAAAACAAATCACTTCAGGTGATGAAGGCATTGCAGCCAATTTAAAAGCAGAAGGAATACACGTATCTATTAGCACTATATTGCCGGATACCGCAAAAGAGTTATCGGCATTCCATCAACAATATAATAATCATTATATCGCCAGCCCTGTAATGGGCCGGCCGGAAGCAGCAAGGACAGGAAAACTAAACTTTCTTGTTTCAGGAGAACAGCATGCTATTGCAACAGTTAAACCTTTATTACAAAAGGCAGGAGCAATGGGGGTTTGGGAATTTGGAAATGAACCTGCAGCGGCCAACACGGCAAAGCTCTGCAGTAATTCTATGATCATAGCTGCAATAGAAGCAATGGCAGAAGGCATACAACTGGCCAGGAAAAGTGGTCTTGATGCAGACAAATGGATGAATATGCTGACTCAATCACTATTCAGTGCTCCCATTTATATCAATTATGGCAATATACTTTTAAAAGAAGCATACCAACCGGCAGGCTTTAGTTTAAGACTTGGATTAAAAGATGTGAATCTTATGTTGTCACATGCATCGTCAGTTGATGCTAAAATGCCATTTACAGAATTACTGCAGAGACGACTAAAAGATGGTGTGGAAAATGGATTAGCAGAACATGACTGGACAGCGATTGCGCTGGCATTGAAATAATCTTTGTTACTTATTTCAAGCTAATAGCTATTAGGTGGCTCGATAAAAGACGAAGGATGCCTTCAGAGGTTCATGTGAAAATAAAAAACTACTTCCCTGCTTTTTACACAGCATATCCGAGCTCATGAAACATGGAGCGTTATTTTGTTTTTTAAATAATATGAATCATGCGATCTGCAATTCTGCAATATATCGACGCTCTTCAAGCGGCCGATTACAACAAGATCATTGCATTGTTTTCAGAAGAAGGAGTAGTTCATTCTCCCTTGTATGGCGATCTATCAGCCAAGGAGTTTTTCAAGAAATTATCATCAGATACACAGTGCTCTAAGATCACCATGCTGAATATTTTTTCAAGTATCGATAGGCCTAATGTTTACAGTGCACATTTTAAATATGAGTGGACATTAAAAGACAATTCAGAAACAAATTTTGACTGTGTTGATATTTTTGTCTTCAATGAGATAAGCAAGATCAAAGAGATGACCATTATTTATGATACACATAAAATAAGAGGGAGTTTTGAAAATCTCTGATAAATTTAAAATCCATGTTGTTGATAGTAGTTTCTGTAGGTTGACTGATCAAGCTCTGAATATCCTATCTTCATCTTCATGAAAACTTTACTACTGGCCATTTTTGTTTTGGCATTTTTTCATACGCCTGCACAAAGATCCTACAAGGTGATTGCCTACTATACTGGTAATGGCGAAGCGATCAATCAATATCCGCTGGAAAAAATGACGCATATCATCTACAGCTTTTTGAAATTGCAAAATGATACTCTCACCTTTCGTAGCGAGGAGCAACGGAAAACCGTGCAGCAACTGGTGGAATTGAAAAAACAACACCCGCACTTGAAGATCATGGTATCTATTGGCGGTTGGGGCGGTTGCGCTCCTTGCTCCAAACTGTTCGCATCGGCTGAGCATCGCAACAATTTTGCTAAATCAACCGTGTCTCTTTTTAAACAATACAACATCGATGGTCTTGATCTGGATTGGGAATACCCGGCGATAGAAGGCTATCCGGGGCATGCCTGGGATAAAGCCGACAAGAATAATTTTACTGAACTGGTCAAAGCTCTTCGCAGGGAAATGGGAGCCAGTTTCCTGCTCAGTTTCGCTGCCGGTGGATTCATCAAATACCTCGAAGAGTCGGTGGATTGGAATGAAGTGGTGCCACTGGTAGATTTTGTGAACCTGATGACTTATGACTTGGTAAATGGGTACAGCCAGGTAACAGGTCATCATACCCTGCTATATGATCAAACGCCGGGACAGGAGTCAACCCGTAAATGCGTAGAATGGCTATTGAAAAATAATGTAGCTCCGAGCAAGCTAATTGTTGGTGCGGCTTTTTATGCAAGAGTGTGGGAGCATGTTGAGGATAAGAATCATGGTTTGTACCAACCCGGAAAATTTTTGCAGAGTGTGAGGTATAAAGATTTCGCAACTTACTTCAGTGAAAGCTCGGGGTACAAATATTTTTGGGATAAAAAAGCCATGGCTCCTTTTCAATACAGCGCTTCGAAAAAATTATTCGCCACATTTGATGATAAACGTTCTATCCGGGCAAAAGCAAAATTCATCGAAAGAAAAAAGTTGGGTGGAATGATGTTTTGGGAATTGATCGAGGACGTGCCCACAGATGGATTAGTGAATGAGATCTGGAAAGCATTGGATTGAAATGTTCTTCACCTCGCCCGGCATTCTCACGCCATAGATTTATAGCCCCATTTGCCGCAAAGACACCGTTATTTGGCACAAGCGCCCCCTTTTGTAAAAATAACCGGATTGTAAATTTGGCACCGCAGTTTCTATTCATTAAATCATTTTTATGCTGCTTCAAAATAAAAATGCTGTCTTTTTCGCGGCAGGAGGTTCCGTGGGTGGAGCTATCGCCCGTGCCATGGCAAAAGCAGGTTCAACGGTCTATCTCAGCAACCACCATATAGAGCCGGTTCAAAAATTGGCAGACGAAATTATTTCCGAAGGAGGTAAGGCCGAAGCAGCCAAAGTGGACGCATTGAATGAAAAGGAAGTGAACGATTATATAAACGAAGTAGTAAAAAAAGCAGGGGCCATTAATGTGTCGATGAATTTGATCAGCACTGAAGACTTACAAGGAATCCCCCTGGTAGACCTTGCTTTTGATGATTTTGTAAGACCAGTAAGGCGCGTAACAGAAAGCCATTTTATTACAGGCACGGCTGCGGGAAGAGTGATGATGAAACAGGGTTTCGGTGTGATCCTTTCATTAACAGCTACACCCGGTGGCATAGGCTATCCTATTACCGGCGGCTTTGGGCCTGCCTGTTCAGTTATTGAAAAGATCTCGTTGAGTCTTGCTTCGGAATTGGGTCCCTACCATGTAAGAGTTGTCAATATTCGTTCGGCCGGTTCGCCGGACTCGAAACCGTTCCGGGATGCAATTGCACATGGAGGAGATAAGGCCGTTGAATTTATTAAAAAGATTGAAGACGACACGATGCTGAAAAAAATGCCGCTGATGAATGACATTGCTAATGTGGCTGTATTTCTGTCGAGTGAAATGGCAGAAGGAATAACTGGTGTAACGGTTGATGTAACTTGTGGCACCACAACGTCACTGAATTATAAACTTCTGCCGGTAGCGTTTATACAGAAATCAGCAGTAGCATAATACAATCAAAAACGAAAATTAATTATTGCATTAATAGCTTGCTTAGGTATTCTTCGTCGGTCTTGCAACGACGAAAATTTAATTCTGCCCAGGATCTTCACAACCCGACTTGTGACTTCAATTTTGACATCACGAAACGTAATAAGTGGCGCCAGGGGAGGCATACTTAAACTGCCACTGGCAAAACTCTAATATAATAACACAACGAGGTCTTCTTTGGAAGACCCCGTTGAAAAAAGAATTAACTAACTATAACATTCACTTAATACCGTTGTACCATGTGGTATATAAACCTTTGCGGTTGTCCCACCACTCCTGATTGCGCCATTCTTTGCTTAAGAGCGTCCGACTTCCAATATGCACGAGCCTTAGCTGTATCCGTTAGCGCTACTACTACCGTTACTTTATGGTTATCATCCACATCATAACCATAGGCCCTGTCGAGTATTCCATTATCCACTCTGTTCTGCCTGCCGCTATCAAAAGAATTTTTCCATTTGTCCCAGTCTTTAACTGTAAGTGTAGTCCTTGAGCGCAGGTCTGAACTGATTTGCGCAGTGTCTTGGAAAATCATTGTAACAAACTTAAAAGTAGGTGCACCAACAACTCCACCTTTTTGCATGGCTTTTTTCAAGCTGGGATCTTTTGCAAATGCTTTTGCCTTGTTCATATCATCCACTTTCACCGCTACCAACACCATATTTGAATCATCCAAGCCACGGCCTATTACAAAGCTATGTATGCCATTAGCCAGACGCATGGAATCATGCTCGTCATAAGAAGCTTTCCATTTGGCAAAATCTTTCACCTTGTGTGTTGCTACCATCATGTTTTGCGGCGTGGTGCTAATAGTACTCGCCGGAATTGTTGATGTAGCCGCAGTAGTGGTGTCAGTGCTAGTACCGGTAGTGTCAGTACTGGCCTTTTCTTCATTTCCACCTCCACCGCAAGAAGTTAAAAATAGTACCATGCCTGTACAAAACATCAGGCAGGTAAATCTGAGTTGATTCATAGATTTCAGTTTTAAGAATTAATAAATAAAAGGGCGGAAAGTTTCTATACAGGTAAAGAGTAATAAATGTAGCTATATTCGGTTGCCCGCCCAACTTTATTCGGTGAACAGAAAGTTAACGCCATTGCTTACTCCATTTCCGGAATCAGCATGTTGCTTTTAGATCATACCGTTGGAAAACTAATATACTCCGAAGATTTTCCCCAAGCTGCCAAACGATCACGGATTTACTATGGTTTATCATGACAACAGTTATTAAGTAACTGGTGTTGATCTTTCCAGCGGCGAAACATTCGTAGCGTCAGGCGGAACCCAGGGAACAGTGATGGGCGCATGGGGTAAACAATCAGTGGATTGGAATTATGGTTCGACAATTGAAGATAACAGGACAGAGCACTAGTTTTACTGTAACTGATAAATTAAATCTTATTGTAACACCCGACGGCAATGTTACTGTCAGCAGCAGAGAACAAACCGCAGATTGCAGATAACACGAAGCAGGTACTATATAAATAACGGACCCGTTTGCAAGAAACTGCGGAGAGTTTTTTCATTATCTCATCGATGGATAATTGGCTGTAGCATGTTTTTTCGCAGTTAAGAAATTTGTTGATCATTTGTTTAATTTTAGAAAACAATCATCTGTTATGAATTCTTTTTTATCGGATGAAGCATTGGACCAACGCCAATCATCCATCGATATCGATACCGCAAGCTTTCGTGAAGCAGGTCACCGCTTAATTGATGAAATAGCTGAATTTCTTTCATCAATTAGGAAGTATCCAGTAACAACGACACCTACACCAGCATCATTGAGGGCAAAGCTTCCACAAGCCTTGCCGTTAACAGGCAGCGAGCCCTCAGCATTGCTCAAAGAAAGCTGGGAGCTTATCGCAAATAATAGTTTGCTCAATGGCCATCCGCGATTTTGGGGTTACATTACTTCATCGCCTGCGCCAGTAGGAATACTAAGCGACCTGTTAGCCTCAGCAGTGAATAGTAATTGCGGCGCTTTTGTGTTATCACCTATTGCCACCGAAATTGAAAAGCAAACCATGCAATGGTTAGGATCAATGATCGGCTACCCCGCCGCCGCGGGTATTATGGTGAGCGGCGGCAACATGGCCAACTTCGTTGGCTTCCTGGCTGCCCGCAAAGCAAAAGCAAACTGGGATATTCGTAAGCAGGGGCTTCATCCTTTACAGGGAAAATGGAGAGTATATGCTTCTGCCGAAACACATACATGGATCAATAAAGCTGTGGATCTTTTTGGCTTAGGTCTCGAGGCCATACGCTGGATACCAGTTGATGAGAATCAGAAAATGAATGTTCCGATGCTCGAAAAAACCATTGAAGATGATAAAAGCCAGGGTTTTATTCCTTTATTGGTAGTTGGCACTGCAGGCTCGGTAAGCACCGGTGCTGTCGATGCTTTGGAGCCAATTGCTGCTGTTTGTAAAAAATATGATTGCTGGTTTCATGTGGATGGTGCTTATGGCGGATTTGCTGCCGGGTTACCAGAACTAAAAGTTCTGTTTGGAGGTATAGAGCTGGCTGATTCGATTGCTATCGATCCGCATAAATGGTTATACAGCCCACTGGAAGCGGGGTGTGTTTTGGTAAAAAATGAAGAGGCGCTCACAGATGCCTTCAGCTTTCATCCTGTGTATTACAATTTTGAAGGTGAAGAGGAGACGCAAACAAATTTTTATGAGAGCGGATTTCAAAATTCGAGAGGATTCCGGGCATTGAAAGTTTGGTTGGGTTTGCGCCAGCTCGGGGTGGAAGGACATCAGCGTTTGATTCGCGAAGATATTCAACTAGCAAAACGGCTTTTCGATTTGCTAAACAGTCATGAAGAAATTGAAACATTTACACAACACCTTAGCATCACTACATTCCGGTACAAGCCTTATGATGTTGACAATACTGAACAGGAGTACCTGAATAAATTAAACCAGTTATTGTTAAACAGGTTGCAGGCAGGTGGCGAAGTTTTTCCGAGCAATGCGGTGTTGGATGGAAATTTTCTTTTGAGAACATGTATTGTGAATTTCCGGACCAAGTTCAGCGATATAAAAGCGTTACCTGAAATTATACTAAGGGAAGGGAAATTGATCCATGAGCAAATGCAAAAAGAAAAAATGTTTGTTTCATGAATTAAAAACTTTCTGTCCGAACAATCTTGAAATAAGAATTATAACAACAGCTACCACATTAACCTGTCATAATCATCATACTTCGCCTTTTTATCAGTTAGCAGAAGTAGTGTAGTTGCAGTTAGTAGGGCGAGGGCAAAAAATAATGGCCGCAGATTTCGTTGGTTTAGATTCATACAATAATTTTTTTAATCTTGATAGTTAATGAACGCCGGTAAATGTTAGTTTGATTACGTAAAACTATGCCAGCATTGTTTATGCAAAAGAATATTATTTTCTTCGTGCCTACGTCCGTTTGTGATTTCAAGTTTACATGAAAAGTTATTTTCTAAATCCGGTTCGCTAAATAATAATACTCATTTTTCCAGCAAAGGAGCTCTTAGGGACAAATCTTCAACAGTCGTTGATTGTGTTACCATTCCAAAATCAAATTGCATATCGTTGAGTTTGCGGTAGAGGCCGTTATGACTCATGAGTTCGACATGTGTGCCGGATTCACTTACGATGCCTTTATCGATCAGTACAATTTTATCCGCATTACGAATGGTAGAAAGCCGGTGTGCAATGACAAATGATGTCCGGCCCTTCATCAAATTGTCCAGCGCCTCCTGCACTAGTTGCTCACTTTCGCTATCCAACGAAGAAGTAGCCTCATCTAAAATTAAAATAGCAGGATCCTTCAATATAGCACGGGCTATGGCAATACGCTGTCGCTGCCCGCCACTTAATTTAATACCTCTTTCTCCAACAATGGTTTCATACTGCTCGGGGAAATTCGTTACAAATTCATGTGCATTTGCGTTTATAGCAGCCGCCATAATTTCTTCGTCGCTGGCACCGGGTTTTCCATACGCAATATTTTCTTTGATGCTGCCGCCGAATAAAATAACATCTTGTGGTACAAATGCCATTTGCCTTCGCAATTGTGAAATGGGAAATTCGCGGGCTGGGCGTTCATCAAAATAGATGGTGCCGCTGTCAGGTTCATAAAAATGCAGTAATAACGATGCGATAGTTGATTTGCCTGCGCCGCTTGGTCCTACGATCGCTATCTGCTCGCCGTTGTTTGCCGTGAGCGAAAGATCTTTTAACACCAATATATCTTTGCGGCTAGGATAGCTGAACGCTACATGCTGAAACCGCACATTGCCTTTTAATAAATATTGCGGCTGTACTTCAATTGGCTTCAGCTCCACGGCTTCGCCATCGTTACGCAAAATTTCTCTTACGCTTTGCGTGGCGCCTAGTGTTTTTTGTAATTGCGAAAACATATCAGCAAAGCCCGCGAATGTACCGCCAACAAACATGGAGAAGATTACAAACATGATGAGCACACCAATCGTGAGCTCACCGGATTGGATCATGCGGCCGCCGTACCATATCACAAAAGCCAGCGTGCCGAACAAGCTAAAAATCATGAAAGCTATAAATGCGCCGCGATACCGTGCATTGCTGATAGCTGTGGACACGACAGACCTTAGACTTTTTACATAGCGGGTGATCTCATAAAATTCACTAGTAAATGCTTTTACGATGGATATGCCTTGAAAGGTTTCTTGTACAATAGTGCCGCTGTCGGCAAGCTGATCTTGCGTTTTGCGGGCCATTTTGCGAATGCGTTTTCCAAATGTTACTGCAACAATGGCAAGCAATGGTACAACAGACAACATGACAAGAGCCAGTTTGGGGCTGATCCAGAAAATAAAAAACAAACCAATAATAAGTGTGAAGATGCCGCGCAAAAATTCTGCAAGTGTAAAAGAAATTGCATCTTGTATCTGGCTCAGATCGGAAGAGATTCGGTTGCTTAGCTCGCCCACTCTTTTCTCCGTAAAAAAACTCATGGGCATGGTGAGCAGCTTGCTGTAAACATCTTTACGCATATCGGCCAATGATCTTTCGCCCACTGCTGTAAGCAAATACACTCTCATGAATGAAAAAAAAGTTTGCACCGTGAGCTGACAAAAGATAAGAAGTAGCGCCGTATTTAAACTCCAATGAATGTTTTTTAAGCCAAAGTCAAATTTCGAACTGGTCGCCATGCCGGGTATGGTGGCGCCAGGCGAGGCTGCATCGATCATTTTTCCTAAGAATAAAGGAAATAAGCTCGTAGAAAAGGCCGTGAGTAAAATGAAGACTAACCCCAATATGAATTTGCCGCGATAAGGTTTTAAATAGCTGAAAAGAATGAGCGCCTGCCGCAGGTTTTCTCTGTTGATCTTTGCCTTAGGCGTTTTTCTTTCTTTTAAATCCAGTGGGTGATGACGGGCCATGAGATATTTTCAATGATGAATTTTGAATGATGAATGGGCTTGCAAGTTAGGTATTATGTTTTGGAGGACTGAAGGACGATCGGTGAATTGCCGATAAATTGGTGCGAATATCAATTTAAGATGTGCATACGCTTTCTCACTTAAGCTTGAGAATAAGTCTGAATAAAATAATGCAGCTGGTTAACTCAAAAAACCTCCGTGTACAGTGAATTCTCAAAACAGTCCCTTAATCCATCCGCCGTCAACAGCCAAGGAAACGCCTGTAATATAGCTGGCTCGTTCGCTGGCTAAAAATGCCACGGCCGCAGCAAACTCTTCCGGTTTTCCAAAACGACCTAATGGTATTTCGGATTTCGCTGACTCAAATGAAGGATTGCTATTGATTAGCTCTTTCAACCTCTCAGTTTGAGTATAGCCTGGCATTACATTATTCACTGTAATATTATACATTGCTAATTCATTGGATAATGTTTTGATTAAACCAACCACAGAAGCCCGCACCGAGTTTGACAGCACGAGATTATTAACGGGCTGTTTTACTGCCATGGATGTAATGGCAATGATCCGGCCCCAGCGCTTTTGTTTCATACCTGGTAAAAAACCATTTATCAAGCCAACAGCGGAAACCAGCAGTTGATGATATGCTTTATCCCAATCAGATTGTTTAAACTCTTCAAATTTTCCTGCAGGAGGGCCACCCGTATTGGTAACCAGAATGTCAACAGCATCGTAAGTCTGCAATGTCTCTTTAATCATTTGTTCACGGTCGGCGACAATCGATAAATCACCGGTAAGAGCCAGCGGTTCTCTGTTAGTCTGTGTTTTTATTTCTTGTTTTGTCTTTTCGAGGCTTTCTTTATTGCGCCCGCAAATAATTACGTTAGCTTCTTCGAGTGCAAGTTCAAGTGCAACTGTTTTACCAAGTCCCTGGCTGGAGGCAGCTACAAAAGCGACTTTATTTTTTAGTCCGAAATCCATGATGAGTAAATTCGAAATCCGAATATAGAGAATTAGAAAAACAGAGTCTGTGCATTTAATAAATCTCCCGTTGCTTCGTCTTTCGGATTTCGTATTTTCAGTTCTAACGAAAATTATTTTCTTAAGTAATCATCAGTTTTATCTAACCAATCCTGTCGTGGCGGTGCCCATGTATCTATTTCCTCTACCTCACCAATCATCAACGCTTCATGCGGCAGGTTCGATGGAATGACGATTACATCTCCGGGATAAAGGTCCATTATTTGTTCTTTATTTTCTCCAAACCAAAAACGTATTTGCCCCGAAATGACTTGCGTCACCTGTTCATGCATGTGGTGATGCAGCGGTACTACAAAGCCATCTTTGAATTTCATTTTGGCGATCATCAGTTTTTCACCCGAAACAATTTTCCGGAACATAGAAGGATTTACCTCTTCTGTTGGAACTGATTCCCAGTTTAGCTTTTGTATCATGAGCAGTGGTTTTATTTTTTGCTTAAAAAAATGTCAAACTAAGTTATTGTCTTGCAGTGATATTTGACAAACCCATTCTTTCCTTTAGACCTTTCTATATTCCTGTAAACCAAGATCGAGCAAAGCATATCATCGCTAAAAATCGTTCATCATCGAAAACCCGGTTTCTATCGATAATTGAGTTTTGCTTTTTAATGATTTGTAAATTTATAGAGCTATGCAACAATACCCGTTCATATTTTCCAATGAAAGAAAATATCGCATCTGGCGGCACGTTGCTTTTTGGGGGTTTTGGTCTTTATTCCAAGGCTTTTTGTATGCTTTTATTCCGATTCCTGCGCCATTTGGCTATTTGCACCGAATACCTAGCACCATGTTCGATTCCCTGATGTTCTTGGCCCCGCATATGCTTTTTTCATATAGCTTAATGTATTTTGTCATTCCCGTTTACGTGGTAAAAAATAAATACCTGCTTGCCGGAATATGGGTTTTAATCCTTATCATGGCCACCGCATCGGTATCAGCCACTATCGCCGTTTATGTGTTAGAGCCAGTAAAAGCATTTTTCTTGCCTCAGAAATTTTTACTTCCTCCAATACACGGTGTACGCGGCCAATTCGCCCTTTCGCTATTGGCAGGGCTTCGAGGAGGCCTTACCATCGGCGGCTCTGCAGCCGCAATAAAACTAATGAAGCACTGGTATGTGGAAGGGCAAAGGAATCTTCAGCTTCAAAAAGAAAATATAGAATCACAATTGCAATTATTAAAAGCACAAATTCATCCTCATTTCTTATTTAACACACTCAATAATATCTATTCTTATACACAAAATACTTCCCAAATTGCCTCCAAGCTTGTAATGGGTTTATCAGATATACTTCGTTACATGTTGTATGAATGTAACCAGTCCCTGGTGCCTTTGTCTAAAGAATTAAAGATGATTGAGGAGTATGTAAATCTTGAAAGAATACGGTACGGCAACAAGCTGGAAATACATGTTGACCTGCCTTCTCAAACTCAGCATTTATTTATTTCGCCTTTACTATTACTACCCTTTATTGAAAATTGTTTTAAACATGGCATTAGTAATGTGCTGGAACACCCATGGATGAATCTGAATATTTCAGTAGAAGACGATGTCATGTCGATGAAATTATTAAACAGTAAATCAATTGCTGAAAGACCATTTCATAAACCCGGAATTGGTATTGAAAATGCGCAAAGGCGGCTTGAATTAGTTTATCCAAATAAACATGAGTTGATCATAAACAATGAAGAAGAGATATTTATCGTAAACTTAAAATTACAACTGGAAAAGAAAGAAGGGTTTTATAAACCTATTGCTCAAACAACAGCCGTTGCACTAAACACGTGAGTTATTATGAGAATAAAATGTTTAATTGTTGATGATGAACCACCGGCACGTGAGGTGCTGAAACGGTATGTTGAGGAGATCCCTACACTTGAAATGGTGGGTGAATGTGCCAATGCCATACAAGCCATTACTACATTGCAACAACAGCCCATCGATCTTATTTTCTTAGATATTAGAATGCCTCAATTAAACGGCACCGATTTTTTGAAAACATTAAAAAACCCACCCAAGGTTATTTTTACTACAGCGTACTCAGAATATGCATTAGAGGGATATGAATTGGATATCGTTGATTACTTAATGAAACCCGTAAGATTTGATCGTTTTCTAAAAGCGGTGAATAAAGCATTTCCTTCACCGACTCATAAACAAGTTGCAGAACAAACAATCCATTCCGAAGAAAAAAAGAATGAATCATTTGTTTATTTCCGTGCTGATCGTAAAATGCTCAAAATATTGTTGAGTGATATTCTTTATATAGAAAGCATGAAAGACTATGTAAAAGTATTTACTGAAAATTCTTCCATCGTTACCAAGCAGTCAATTTCTTCTGTAGAAACTATGCTGCCGGAAAAGACTTTCATACGAACCCATCGCTCATTCATTGTTTCCTTAAACAAAATAAAATCGTTTACCAATGAGATTATTGAGATAGGGGAAACTGAAATTCCTATTGGCAAACTATATCGAAATAATGTGTTGAAGCGATTAGAGTGAGTATAACCTTTCTATATTTAACTACAAGTTGGGTGTTTAATTTGATCCTTTGTTTGAAAATCTATAGCAACCAATGTTGCCATACATAAAAAGAACAGGCTACCTACCTTGTCTGTTTCGATAAGATCACTTAAAAAGTTTACTACAATGATCATTGTTAGCATTACACCGCAGGCCATTGCTATTGCTTTATAAAATTTATCTCGAGTTCGTCTATAAATTTTCTCTGCATAATACAACATAGCTCCAATAAGTAATAAAAAAAATAAAAGTCCGGGAACACCTTGCTCAATGATCGTCAATAAAAAATAATTGTGGACGGTTGAGTGATCTTTGTTATCACTGACCCATGTTTTAAATGCAGGAATAGCATAAGGTTTATAATTATAATAAAATGTATTAGGACCATAGCCGGTTAACCAATTATCCTTTATCATTCTTACTCCCGCTATCCACCTGTAAAATCTCTCTGCCGTTGAAACATCTTTTAATTTGTAAGTAGCAATAAGGTGCTCCTTAAAATTTTGATGAAAAATGGTCGTTTTATAATCATGAGCATATTGCAGATAACGATCGTTGGCCTTAATCCATAAAATGGAAGCAAAAATTAAAAGCATACTAATTACAAAAGCAACCAATAGTCTTTTTTTAGAGATGAGCCAATACGAAATCAACCCTGCTACCAATGCCAACCAGGCTCCCCTTGCATAAGAAAATATTAAAGCGATTAAAACAATAATGATCGCCACCACGATCAATAATCTGTATTTCTTATTTAACTGGTATGTTGCAATCAAAATGGGAACTGCACAAACCAGCATAGCAGAGTAGTTTACATGATTGCGGAAAAAAGGACTCACCACTTCATTAGTAGTAGCAAAATGGAATCCTGATATTGCCTGTCGAAAAAGAGAAATGATAACAATCAATAATAATGAAATGAGAAATAAAAGGCCCATGATACTGATGGATCTCTTATTTGTAAAAATCAGCAATGGGGCAAAAACGAAGGCAATAAGATACCATCCCTTCGCTAATAAGAATTTCAATGATATGAGCCAATCAGTTGAGAATATAACTGTAATAATGATCCATCCAAAATAAAGAAACAACAAAATTATTAAAGGATGTTTCCACGTGAGCTGAACTTGGGAAGGTTTTAAAAAAAACTGTGCAATGAATAAGGCAGCAGTAAATAACATCAATGGCTCATCGGGCAAATCGCTAGCTAATGACGAGCTAAAATTATACTCGATAGACCATGGCAAAGAAAAAATGAGTGCAAAAAAAACAAATTGCCATTGTTGCCACCCAAAATAAAAGGTTAGTACAACAAAGGGAATTGCTATAAGCCAATACAGCGAAGTAAAAATGGACGCAGCCAGAAACAGTAAAAAAATCCCTGACAAAAGAAAGTATCCTTTCGATCGATACGAAGTATTGTTTATCATGCTTTCACCATTCTTCTTCTTTCTAAAACCAATGCCGCCAATAAGGCAAAGAATAAACTTAGGATAGCAGCGGCTATTATCGTCTGTATTGGTCTTGGCTTATCTGCCTTAAGTGGTGGCTTAGCTCTTTCAATAACGATCAATGCTTGCGGTTTTGAATCCACCATCAGCTTGTATTGACTCAACAATTTCTCGTATTCTTGAATTTGCTGCAGCGAGGATGTTTTTTGACTGTTCAATAAATCGACCACGGCAACATTATTTGTATGTTGAAGTGAATCCAATAGTTTTTGATAGTCAACCTTTTTTTCTGCATACTCGTTGTCAAGCTTTGAAAGTATCGTTACATTATTACTTGTCTGCACATCTTGGTGTATCTGTTGAAGTTTTTCCATAATTGCATTGGCCATATCGGCAGCAAGGTTCCTGTTATGGTCCCAGACCTTTACCTTCAATTCTCCATAATCGCTTTTTATAACTCTTGTCCTTTTTTTTAGAATGGCTGCCGCTTTTTGTATTGATGCCGTATCGTTGTTATTGATCTTATATTGTGCTACCAGATTTAACCGTTCGGCAACTGCAATGAAAACCGTATCAAGCCTGGCTGTACCGAGAATTATATCCAGATCATCAGGCGAGCCTAACGCAGAATATACCGATTGCAAATTTTGGCCAAACACTAGGGTTTTATCGGTAGCATACGTTGATGCCGGCAAAGCAGTTGCTGTTGCCAAATATTGCTTAGGCATTAAAAAAACAATCACGATAGTGATAATCAGAGTTGCTATGATCAATGAAAGGATCTGTTTCCACCATCGCAAAAAAAGGTCGAATAGATCGGGCATTGGTTTATTTTAAAATTGAAAACTATTGCTTTTTTAGAAAACTCAGCCAGTTATTTAAAGAGATCATCTTGCTTAGCCACATAAATACAAATGTTATACATATAGCCACAACCAATAACAACCAAATAGTGACAGATACTTTTGATAAGCCATACAGCATTGCAATTATTGTCAATCCATTTAATAAATAAATAATTATTGACCGCACATCTGCTGATATCCTCAACTTTTTATGAACAAAAAACATAGTTGCAATTCCAAGTAACAACTGACTGCTTAAAGCCGAAATACAACAACCAAAAGCGCCATATTGCGGAATTAAAAAAAGATTCATCATTACATTAATAGCAACAGCGCCTGCATTTAAATAACAAAAGGAAACGATGCTACCGGTAGCCGTCATTACCGTGCCATATACCTGTACTAAGGCATATCCAATTAACGCAGGCAAACACCATTGAAGAATTTGTACACTATATTCATCATGCCGGTGATAAAGGATTTGTTGAAGCCATGGTGCCAGCATAATCGTTATTGCTACAATGGTTATGGCAAACATCAGTTGCATATGGCGTGTTTGCAAAATTAATTGTTGCAAAGGTTTTCCTTCGCTCCATAGCCTTGCCACAAAGGGCATAAAAAAAGATGAAATCAAAAAACCAACCATGTTTGAGGCATCGAGCAAGCGATAAGCGGCAGCATAAATACCAGCTTCGTAAGCGCCTTTGGAATGCATACGCTCCAGTAAAAAACCATCGAGGCGAACATGAATTGACATGATAAAGATTGTTATAGCAAAAGGCAAAGCGGCAAAAAGAATGGAACGGTTAAAGAATTTGAGTGTCGGTTTTTTTATAACAACCCCTTTAAAAGATAAAATGATGAACACAAAAATGATTACGATGATCGTTGAAAAAATTTGAGCAGCTAAAAATTTTTTGATAGTTATCGAACCAAAAAAAACAGGCCAAAAAATAAACGCACTGCATATCACGATCATCAACATTTTATCGAGAACCGATAACCAGGCGTCAGCCCTGAACCATTGGTTGGCCGTAACAATGCTTCGAAGAAAAACAAATAAAAAAGTGAGAAATTGAATAATTATGACTCCGCCTAAAATATCCCAGCGCTTTACACCAGATAACATGGCAATGGCTGTAACGACTAAAGCATAAAAAATAGCAAACAATAATTTAAGAGTTAAAAAACTGCCTAGTTGTTGTTGAAGACTAGTTTTTTTTGCAGCCAACTCCCTATTAATAAAATTACTTAATCCCCAATCGAGCAGAAACCCAAAAACGATTGACAGGTTTAGTAATGAAAAGTAGGTGCCATATTCTGTAACACCTGTTATATTTTGCACCTGGCGATCGATACCAAAAATCCAAATGGGCTTAATGATGACATTCAAAAGAATGAGCAATAGTAGAGAAGAATAAAATTTTGAGTGACTCATGGAAAATGAGTGGTGAGTGATGAGTGATGAGTGATCAAAATTTGTTGAATAGAATTACAGAACGTACAAGTGAGTGACCCTTCGACAAGCTCGGGGTAAACTGCGACGCAATTGCTCAATGATGAACAGAAACCTGAACGGAGCGTCGCAACAGACGCCGATAGTGGTAGTGCAGCTGGCAACATAAAAAATTAATTCAGCACTTTTGCATTCCGGCTAAAACTTTCTTCAAGCGAAATAAAAGTTTCGGTTCGTTCTATGCCTTTTATTTTTTGGAGCTGATCGTGCAGCACATATCTCAACTGGCTAATATCCTTACAAACTACTTCAGCAAACATGCTGTAATTACCTGTTGTATAATTAAGCCGAACGATCTCAGGGATTTTCTGCAATTCTTTTTCTACTGTATCATACAGTGAACTTTTTTCCAGATAAATTCCAATAAATGCTATAACATCGTGGCCAAGTTGCTTGAGATCTACATTGAGTTTTGTACCTTTAACGATCCCAGCCTCTTGCAGTTTTTTGATACGTACATGTATGGTACCGCCGGAAACAAATAATTTTTTGCCTAAGTCTGCATAGGAGATCTCGGCATTTTCCATCATGTGATGAATGATCTGAAGATCAAGTTTGTCAAGATTTAATTTACCTGCCATTTTATAACTCTGTTTTTGAAATAATTTAAATAATTAGCAAATATTTGGATAATATCTATAATTTCAAAATATTTATTGAAAAATTTTGAACAAAATGGCAGATTAATTTATTTTTGTTCTATCAGTTCTTGATTTATGGACCGATTATACTGTGGGGTGATGAAACCTTTGGCAGACATGCCCTCTTGTCTCGAGGGTGGGGGTAACAGAACAAACAAAGTGTAGAGCCGACGTTACCATTGGTAAGGCCGACCAGGGTTGACCACTAAACTTTGCACTTTTGCTAACTGCCCCGTGGAGGTTCGAATCCTCCCCCTACAGCCAGTTTTCTCATTGCTTGTAATAGCCTCCGGAAGAATTGCCGGAGGCTTTTTTTATTCCTCCAAAAAAATATGCCCTGAAAAAATCGGGCATATCAATCAAACAAATACTGCTATTTACTATTCTTCAATTTTATAAGTTACTGGTAAGGTAAGTCTAGTCTTTACATTTTTACCTTTTACTTTACCCGGCTCCCATTTTGGCATTCTAGAAATTACTCGTACGGCTTCATCATCAAGTCCGTCGCCTAATTTACTTCCAATAACTTTTGCATCTTCTACCTTTCCGTTTTCATCTATAATGAACTGAACATTTACTGTACCTTCCTTATTATCATCAATTGCCATTTGAGGGAATTCAATACTATTTGTAATATAATCTTCCAATGCAGTTTGTCCGCCGGGATAAGCAGGACGTACTTCCGTCATTTCATATACACCATTCTTATCTGGTTTCATTGCTGTTGTTTTACTTTCCGTCATTACACCTATCGTTGCTTTTCCTTTTTTCTTTGTTGCTGTTTGTTTTTTTGCGGAGGTTTCAGAGGAAACTCCCATTGTACTTGTATCTTTATTCGTATTGGTCATTGATGTATCGTAATTACCAGAGGTAGTTGAAGAATCACTTGCAGCACTTTTTGTTGATTCATTATTATTATTATTGCAGGCAGCAATAATAAAAAGCAGACCAAGAACAGCTATTAAAGACAGAATTCGTGGTCTTAATTTCTTATTGGTCATGATCTTTATTTTTGAAATGAAGAATATCTTATTAGTATGTTTTCAAAGAAGGTGCCACAATAACTTTAATGAGCATGTATAATTAGAGTTTTCAATTTATGAAAGATTGATTCTTTTACGTTTGCCGAGATTATGGCTCATAAAAAATTAATACGATTTGCAGAAATTGAAACTTTTGCTAATGTGCTGCAGTTCCCAAAAAATATAAAAGGGAAATGGAGTAAATTTTTTAAAAATGAGAATCCCATCATTCTTGAGTTAGCTTGTGGTAAAGGAGAATATGCTATAGGCCTAGGAACTCTTTATCCCAAAAAAAATTTTATTGGCATTGATTTAAAAGGTAATCGAATTTGGGCAGGTGCAAAGAAGGCTTTGGAAAATAACCTTCATAATGTTGCTTTCTTAAGAATTCAAATTGACCAGGTAAATGAATATTTTGCAGAGAACGAAGTAACTGAAATATGGATCACTTTTCCTGATCCTCAATTGAGAAAATCAAAAGCAAAAAAACGCTTAACGTATCCAAAATTCCTTAGACTTTATCAACAATTTCTTAAGCCTGGTGGTTATATACATTTGAAAACGGATAGCCCTGACTTGTATAATTTTACCAAAAAGGTAATTGAAATGTACGGGTGCGTTTTACACACAACCTATGAAGATCTGTACCAACAACAAAATATTAGTGAAGAGCTAAAAATAAAAACGCATTATGAATCATTGGATATCGCAAAAAGCAATCGCATTCATTATTTAAAATTTTCATTGCCTGAACAATTGTTTGGTAAAGAAAAAGATGAGGAATTAAAGCAACTATTGAAGCATGAAGAATGAAGAATTAATTGAAGGGGTTCATTATTACATTAATGAAGATGGGTATGTTGTGCTGACGGAGCAATACCATAAAGAAAAAGGATATTGCTGCGGTATGGGTTGCTTACATTGTCCTTATCAATATGAAAATGTTCCTGAACCACGGCGTTCCATATTATTGAAAACACGAAGACTTCCTAAAGAGGGCTCATAGGGTTCCTAAAAAATAATTGTTCTAAACGATAACTTCATCTATGACAACAAAAAAGAAAACTGCAGTTAAATTAAAATCAATAAAGCCATCCGGCAGAAAAGACGAAAATTTTTTTGAGCTTGTATATGAAGTGGCAAGACAAGTCCCAAAGGGAAGAGTAACATCTTATGGTGCAATCGCCAGATGCTTAGGTACTAAAATGTCGGCACGAATGGTGGGTTGGGCAATGAATGGTGCAGATAAAGTAAAGCCAAGAGTACCAGCGCATCGTGTAGTAAATCGTATCGGAATGCTTACAGGCAAGCCTCATTTTAAACCACCGTCAAGAATGGAATCTCTTTTAAAGAAAGAAGGCATTAAGGTAAAAAACAATATCATCGTTAATTTTGAAAAATTGTTTTGGGATCCTGCAACAGAGATAGGCTTTTGAAATTGAGTTGATCATATCAGCTATAATATGGCCTGATCATGAAGTACACGATCACACCCGTTACCGCTACATAAAACCAAACCGGCCAGGTGATTCTCACAAGTTTTTTATGTTTATCAAATTCGCCAATTAGAGCTCTATAAGCAGCAAAAAGAATGAATGGTAAAACAATTCCAGCTAAAGGGATATGTGTTACTAAAATGAAATAGTAAATCAATCTTGCTGAACCAGCATTTAATTTTTCAGTGTCGCTTAAAATACCATCATGGTTTATATCGCCAAACCTGGCTTCACCAGCAAACAAATGATGACAGATATAGCTTATCAGAAAAAGAATGGAAAGAAACATGGAAGTGAGCATGATTCGCTTATGTAAAAGATATCGTTTAGCCTTTACAGCAATTAATCCGCACAATAACAATGCTGCAACAAATGAATTAATGATCGCATTTGCCTTTGCAAATACATGTACATCAAACCCAAGGTTAACACTAAGCGTTACTCTTCCAAGTATCGAAACTGCAACAAATATTACAATAGAAAATATCACGATAAGGGTTACAGCTTTTCTATCATTCTTTTTCCAGGTAGCGAGCAGCATAGTTAATGTTGAGCAAACTTTTTTCTGAATAAAAATAAAAACAATCCCACGCCTATTAGAGCTATAAGCATAGAAACCGCTATTGTAGTAAGCTGTCCGGCGAAGAAGCTTTTCTTGCCAGCCTCTTTTTCCAGTGAAAGCAATACAATATCCTCCGACAAGTTAGCTATGGATACAGAATCAAGGCCATGATAAAGGAGCGGATTCCCAGCTCCATCTTTCCTTACACGAATGACGCCTTTCTTATCAATTAACACAAATATGTCTGTATGAGGAAAGGCGGAATCAATTTTTGGATCCTGCACAGCCAGATTCATATGTTTTAGCGAAAGATCATAAATAGTTTGTTTATCACCGGTAAGCAACCACCAATTTGAAGGATCGATTTGAAACCGGTCAGCCCATTTTTTTAATGCCGCTACGGAATCTCTTTCAGGGTCTATGCTAAAAGAAATAAATTGTACCAGCTCAGTTGATTTTCCATTTATGTCCACAGCTTTTTTTACCGTGCTTTGCAGCCGTTTCATGTTTCTTGTCATCACAGGACAAATAGTAGGGCAGTGCGTATAAAAAAAATCTGCCACGATAATTCTTCCGCTAGTATCCTTTTCATTCGCTGCAAGATCTTTTAGCGAAACTTGTTGTCCCATTTGATTGGTGAGCCTGAAATCAGGTATGTGATGCCAGAATGTATCGTTTTGTTGTTTTCCTTTTTTAATGGTGAAGCTTACGCTATCATAAAAAATGGGTTTGGGTATCGCTGCTTTAGGTAGAGAATTGACATAAAGAAAAATTGCGAGAGGAATGATCAATGCAATAAGAATGGCGTATAATGCTGTTTTGTTCAATTTCCGAAATTAAAAACCACCGCAAAGTTGCGATGGTTTCAATTGTAATAAAAAATTTATCGTAATAAAATTCTTAATCTTTGCCACCTGGTTTTACAGTCATTGTGTCTGTTTTAGGAACTCCGACTTCTGTTTTTTCCTTATAAAACCTATCATATTTATTTCTGAGGTTTTTATATGAGTTGCCATCACCTAAAAAAGCAAGAATAAACCAAATAAACAGCATCAGCGGCACCACTATAGTCATGATCATATTGCGAATCTCATCACCTAGGTGCATAAACACTGAAACAATGTAATATGCTTTTGCTAGTGATAAAATAATAATTACACCTTTGATCAAATGCATTCTCAAACCTTCGGGTAACTCCAATGCATACAACGATAAACCCAGCCCCAATTCAACCATGGTAATGATCAGCAAAATCCAAAATACTTTCCATATCCGTTTCGTGCTGGAAGGCGCCTCATGATGATAAGTAATTTCTGTCGATACGTTTGAATGCTCCATCTATCAATATTTTAATAAACAATATCTCTATCAAATCAAATAAAAGCAAAGAAACACAAATACCCAAACCAGGTCCACAAAATGCCAGTATAGTCCGGCTTTTTCAATCATCAGGTAATGGCCCCGTCTTTCAAAGACACCGGTTTGTGCCATGATGAGCATAACAATATTAATGATCACCCCTGAAAAAACGTGGAAACCATGGAAGCCCGTTATCCCATAGAAATATCCTCCGAATGCAATAGGGCCTTTATGGGTTACGTGTAATTCATTAATATTAATCATTCCTTGTAATTGTTCCCTACTCATTGCCGCTAACTGTTGTATACTATGAGAATGGTCGTGTGCATGAACAACCTTTGCCAGATCTTCAACAGGAGTGAGTTTTAGCGCTTCAGCAGCTAATGCGGGATCGAGATGAGGCCCCCATGGATTACCCCCCATGGTTTGTCCGATAACATCCAAAGTATTTTTATCCGTCAACACGATATGTTCTCCCGTGATCAGGTGATGCCATTCCCATGCCTGGCAAGACAAAAAGCATAAGCCCCCCACAATTGTCCAGGCCATCCATTTTACTACACCTTTCCTATTTCCATGATGGCCCTCATGAACAGCGAGCACCATAGTCACAGAACTCATGATTAAAATAAATGTCATCAAACTCACAAAGGCAAGGGGTAGGTTTGCATGACCGGCACCGGGAAATGCATTGAACACGACGCTCGGATTAGGCCAGTAGTTCTGACTGAATCGAATAGTTCCATACGAGATCAAAAATGCGCCAAATGTAAAAGAGTCGCTCATCAAAAAATACCACATCATCAATTTGCCGTACTCAATATTGAATGGGCTTTTACCTCCGCTCCACCATTTTGTTTGATGCTGACTAACTGCCGTCGTTGTCATATTTGTACCCCCATTCCGCCTTAAGCGGAGAGTTTGAGTTTCAAAATAATTTATTCGTTATTTACTTTATACCCTTTTAATCTTTTTGTGATTTCGCAACTCCATTCATCACTCATAACTCACTATCCTATCCACATAAAAAACACCAATAAATAAATCCATAACAAATCCACAAAATGCCAATAGGTCGCCATTACTTCAACCGGCACGCTGCCATACAATTTTGTGCTACCGAAAAATGCTTTTATAAACATCACCATCAATGCAACTACGCCTCCCAATACATGCAACGCATGCAGCCCGGCAATTACATAAAGAAATTGACCGCCGCCTGATGATCCTTTAAACTGCACGCCGCTATTCCACAATTGCTGAAATCCCATCCATTGTAATACCACAAAAACAACTCCCAGCAAAAAAGTTCCCGCGATCAGCAAGCGGTAATAATTCATTTGCCTTTGCTTAAAAGATCTCAATGCCATTTGCATGACCAAGCTGCTCAATAAAATGGCAGCAGTTGAATACCAAAAAATAGTTGGCATTTCAATAGTCTGCCAACCAGCTTGGTTGCTTTTTACAATGTATGCGCTGGTTAAACCGGCAAACATCATAATGATGCTCCCAATGGCCACCCACAAAGTAAATTTGTGAGGGTGAATTCTTTTACCCCTATCTCCGCCAGTCGACGGAGAATTTTGAGATTGTTTCAAACTTATATCACTCAACATTTTTAATTTCAATCAAACAAAAGAAACTATCATATTTAAGATGCTCCCAAGCCCCCCTTCAGGGGATGGGGGTATTTTATCGGCCAGTAACGCCAGTAAAACTATTGGCAAATAAATATAACTGCTAAACATAACCCTTCTGGCACTAGATACATCCATATTCCTGTACAACTGAATGCATCTCCATACCATGAAAATATTTGCCAGCGTAACAATTATCAAACTTACTATTCCGCACATTCCGATGAAATACGGAATTACTCCAACAGGTATCAGCAATAAAGAATAAATAATTATTTGTATCGCTGTATATTTTGTGGGCCCTCTTTCACTAGGTAATAATTTAAATCCTGCTCTCGTGTAATCATTATGTGCAATCCATGCGATAGCCCAAAAATGAGGAAACTGCCACAGAAATTGCAACAGAAATAAAATCCACCCGCCAATTGACAGTGCATCATTTCCCGCTGCCCAACCTATCAAGCAAGGTAATGCTCCGGGTACTGCACCTACAATTACTGAAACAGAACTTATTTTTT
This sequence comes from Chitinophagaceae bacterium, assembly GCA_036005185.1. Taxonomy (GTDB): domain Bacteria; phylum Bacteroidota; class Bacteroidia; order Chitinophagales; family Chitinophagaceae; genus VBAU01. The sequence goes on from DASYQS010000058.1 coordinate 60,823, forward strand.
TTAACGGCGTATAAATAAATGCATAAAGAAATAAACTAAGCAATGCGATCCCTGCCGATAGCCAGTTAAAATAATTTCCAAGAATAAAAATTCCGAATGCACCGGTGATGATCGCAAAAGTCCAGCCTTCAGTTACACTCATCCTTCCTGCTGCTACAGGTCGCTTGGCAGTGCGCTTCATTACTGCATCCGTATCTTTTTCTACAACTTGATTAATGGCATTAGCGCTTCCTGTTACTAATAACCCGCCTGTAAAAAATAAAATGATCATCGTCCAATCGTACTCGACAATTTTTGGTGCAAGCAAATAACTGATCATACTGCTGAACACCACCATAATACTAAGCGAGGGCTTAATGAGCTGAAAATAATCTTTCAGCTTGTTGATTAAAATTCTCTCGCTTTTATACGTTTCAATAGCTACAATATCACTCATAAATTACTCACTTCATGCTGACACTAATGATGACCTTCTCCTTTTCCAATAGGTTCTGTTTGAGGAATAAATTCTCTGCCGTCCTTACCGTAATCATATGCCCAGCGGTGAACTTCAGGAATTTCTCCTGTCCAATTACCATGACCAGGACGAATAGGCGTTGTCCATTCAAGCGTATTGGCACCCCAAGGATTTTGATGTCTTACTTTTCTTCCTTTAAAAATTGAATAGAAGAAATTAAATATAAACAGCAGTTGCACCGCAAATACTATAATGGAAACAACCGTGATCATCTTATTCAATTCAACAAACTTATTAAAGTTGTGCCAGCCGCTAAGATCAAGGTAACGACGCGGAACACCGGCAAGCCCTTCATAGTGCATAGGCCAGAAGATCATATAGGCGCCGATCATAGTCACCCAGAAATGAATAAACCCAAGTGTGTTGTTCAAATAACGTCCAAACATTTTCGGGAACCAATGATACACCCCTGCAAACATTCCAAAGAAAGATGCCACTCCCATTACGATATGGAAATGCGCTACAATAAATTTTGTATCGTGCAAGTGAATATCTATCGTTGAATTACCTAAAAAGACGCCTGTTAAACCTCCGGAAATAAACAAGCTCACAAAACCTATGGAAAAAAGAGTGGCGGGTGTAAAGCGTATGTTTCCTCGCCATAATGTAGTAAGCCAGTTAAACACTTTGATGGCTGATGGCACCGCTATCAACAAAGTCAAAAGAACAAATATTGATCCCAGAAAAGGATTTAATCCTGTAACAAACATGTGGTGTGCCCAAACAAGAAATGCAAGAATGGTGATAGCAAACAATGAACCCACCATGGCCATATAACCAAATATTGGTTTTCTAGAATTCACTGCCAGCACTTCCGAAACCATTCCCATTGATGGCAAAATGATAATATACACTTCAGGATGGCCCAGGAACCAGAACAAATGCTGATATAAAATGGCGCTGCCACCTTCATTGGGTAATGCCTGTCCGGTTTGTGAAATAAAAATATCACTCAGATAAAAACTTGTTCCAAGATTACGATCGAACAACAACAAGATAAATCCTGAAAGCAATACAGGGAATGATAACACACCTAGGATGGCTGTAAAAAATAAAGCCCAGATGGTAAGTGGCAATCTCGTCATGCTCATGCCCTTTGTACGCATATTCAGAATAGTGGAAATATAATTCAAGCCTCCAAGCAAGGATGAAACCACAAACAGAGCCATGGCAACTAGCCAGAGATCAGTTCCCAATTTCGATCCGTCGTTGGCCGCCCCCAAAGCGCTTAGTGGTGGATACATTGTCCACCCGCCGCTTGCAGGACCTGTGCTTACAAACAATGAAGAAACCATTACTACACTGGCCAAAAAGAAAAACCAATAAGATAACATATTTAAAAACGGAGAAGCCATATCTCTTGCACCGCATTGCAATGGAATAAGAAGATTGGCAAAAGTTCCGCTAAGACCTGCTGTCAATACAAAAAATACCAGCACAGTACCATGCATCGTAATTAAGGCATAATAAAATTCAGGTTGAATTTGACCACCCCTCGCATAACGACCAAAAAATGTTTCAAGGATTGGAAAAGTTTGTCCGGGAAAACCAAGTTGCAAGCGAAATAAAACCGAAAATAACCCACCAATAATAGCCCAAGCGATACCGGTAATTAAAAATTGCTTGCCAATAGTTTTATGATCCTGACTGAAAATATATTTGGTAATAAACGTTTCTTTATGATGATGCACATGGTGTTCGTCATGATGTATATCATGCCTCGTCACAATTTCAGGCTGACCATGCGGGTTTATTTCGTTACTCATAGTTCTTTTATTTAAAAGAGACTTTGTCTCTAAAAAAAATTATTTTTTTATTTCGGCAACTACAGCTGTTGCTTTGTTGGTTGTATCAGCAGGCTGTGTTGTCTTTTGCGGAGCTTGCTCCTGATGCGCTATGGCATATTGCGGCTTTTGTGAAATGACCCATCTGTCAAATTCTTCTTGTGTTTCTACTATTACAACGCCTCGCATTGAAAAATGACCCTTACCACACATCTGATCACACGATAATTCATAAACAAAATCAGGATCACCTGACTTTTCCGCCATTTGTTTCGTTGTGAATTTTGGTGTAAACCACATGGTAGTAGGGGTGCCCGGAACCGCATCCATCTTCATTCTGAATTGAGTCAATCCTACATCATGCACTACATCCTTTGAACCAATTATTAGTCTCACTGGTTTGTTTACTACGAGGTGCAGTTCAGTGGTAATAACATCGTCATGATTGTATGGATCATCCCATAACTGACCAAGTGGATTGTTATTTTCAGGTTTTATATTCTTATAATATTTTTTTCCAAATACTCCATCTCTTCCGGGATATCTAAACTCCCACTTGAACTGGCTTCCTGTTACTTCTACCTCCATAGCGTCTTTCGGTGCGTCGCCTGTTATTTTAAACCAGTAATAAATTCCGAAACCCACAAGTGCAGTTAATGCAATTGCAGGAATGACTGTCCAAATAATTTCCAACTTATTATTGTGAGGGTAGTAATATGCTTTGCGATTATCAGACTCCTGGTATTTAAACGAAAACCAGAATAATAATATTTGAGTAATAAAAAAAACGATTCCCGTGATTGCGAGGGTAATGTAGAGCATCGTATCGATCTTTTCCCCTTGCAAGGAGGCAGCTTCACCTAATATTTTTCCTTTTAATCGCTCATTGCAATAATAAACACCTATCAAACCCACAATTAAAAAGGCCAATAGCAGAAAAGCATTAATGCGATTGGTTTGCTTTCTTGCTTTCTCCTCACCTCGCAGCACAGAAACATACTCACTCGCCTTTGCAATTTGAAAAGTGATTAAAAATCCAAATGCTAGAATCAATATGACGAAAAAAGTTTGCATACTCAGGTAACAATTAAAAATTCCAAATAAAAAATTTCAAATTCCGCTTTATCAAACAACTTTAAACTCTTAAACTTTTAAACTTTTACGTATGATGAATAATACTCTCCTTGATGAACGGATGATGTTTTATTACTATCGGTGCCTTGCTCAATGACCTTGCAGTTACAAACATGATTAGTCCCACAAATCCAAGCGCAACACCAAAATCGTACAACATAAATGGAACATGCGTTTGTCCTGTAGTGTGATCTTTCAGCACTCCCGGAAAAACCATCTGGAAAAAATCCAACCAATGGCCAAATAAGATCAATACACACATAAACGTCATGGTTGTATAATTGCGTTTTGATCCCTTCTTCATCAATATCAGCAAAGGAGCAATGAAATTAATGATCAGATTTAGAAAGAAAATTCCTCTATATGGCCCTTGCACACGGGGTTTAAAATAAATAGTCTCCTCAGGCTGGTTGCTATACCATATCAACATGTATTGCGAAAACCAGAGGTATGTCCAAAAAATAGAAAATGCAAAAATGAATTTTCCAAGATCATGCAAATGCTCTTCATTGGTTAATTCCAGATAACCTTGATTTTTTAGATAAATGACAAATATGGCGATCAAAGCAACGCCTGCAACAAATGTGCTGGCAAATGTGTACCAGCTATACATTGTAGAGTACCAGAGCGCATCAATGCTCATCAGCCAAAGCCAGGGAACGGTTGACATTACCGTAAGAGCAAACACTACTAAATAAATGGCCGCCCACACTGTATTTGTCCAAGTAAATTTTTTCCCCTCTTCTACAGTCAAGGGCTTGTCATCGATGTCGCGTGTAAGTTTTCGCATTCTCGCGCCTAGTAAATACCAAAGAGATACTGTCAATAGTGTCCATACAGTGAAAAAACCTTTGTTTAGAAAAGGAGACTTATGTTGCAATGCTTCGCTTTCTTTTACATGTTCTGGATCCGTCCATGGATAGATGAGGTGATTATTACCAAATACAAGAACAAGCAAAATAACAATTGAGATCACACCGATCACAGGTACAGCTGTTGAAATGGCTTCGGTTACTCTTCGAAAACTAATTTGCCATCCGCCCCAGGAAAGTGTGGTAGCACAAATAAAAAACATACAGGCATTGGTGACCAGCAAAAAATAAATGCTGTTTTGCAAAAGACTTCCCCAAAATCGTGCTTGCTCATGCTGATCGGCTTTTGCGCCATGAGTAATAAATAAAATAATGATCGATAAAACACCTACTGCCATTAATCCAAGCGACCAGGTATTGTATCTTTTTGGTATTACAAATTGTTCTTTTAATGTCGTCATATCATTTTAGCTTTTAGCTACGAGCCGTTAGCTTTTTATTTTTATCTGTTCACTATTATCTTTTATCGTCATATCTTAGAAACTATCATCTATCCAACTATCATCTTACTTTGCTTTTCCCGTGCTGTCTGTTGTTGCCTTTGTTGCCGCGCTATCTGTTGCGGCTGGTTTTGCAGTTGCAGCCTTAGCAGCCTGTTGTGCCTTTATATAATGAATGATCATCCAGCGTTGTCTTGTTGTAATTTGTGATGCATAGCTTCCCATTGCATTTTTACCATAAGTCACTGAGTAAAACATTTGGCCTTCTGGCATGGCTTCATATTTTGCATCTCCTACCAACGTTGCTGGTTTTGATGGAAAAGGACCGGTACCATCTTTATATAAGGGGCCATTGCCATCAAGTTTGGGACCGTGACAAATAGCACAGTTAACTAAATATAATCTCTCAGCTTCTTTCATTTGAACATCTGTCAAAGCAGGCTCAGGGTTTTGAACTTGTTTTGATGCTACATAATTAACCGAATCACCAAGCTTATCCATTTCATAAGGAAATGGTATTTCATCTCCGCGAGCTATTGTTCCTGCTACCGGAAGTGAAGTATAATAAATTTTACCCTCGCCTAATTCTGTTGGCTTATTTGTAAATTTTGAAGAATCAAGCTGAGCATAAGTTTCAACAGCTCTGCTATACGCCATATCCGGCATATACACTGCACCTGGTTTGCGGCGCACATCACTGCAAGCAGTAATGATTAGCCCTATCGAAAAAATAAATACAATACCAAAAAATTTCTTCATCATGCTTTATTAAAAAATGATTCTTTATACTACAGTCTCTGTTTCCTTCATGCCAAACATTTTTGTTTCCCTGTCATATCTTCCCAGCCACCATCTTGTTTCTCTTCTGTCAATTTTTACATCTTTTGCTCCAAGGCTTTGCAAAAAAGCAACAGCCTCAGCTTCGTTGGTTTTATCTGTGCATTCCAACGCCATTATAAATAGATCGTCTGTAGAGCGAAGATTGAAATGATCTTTTTTCACAAACGGAGCCATTTGACATAGATAACAAAAGGTCAAAAACATACCTACCGATGCAAACAAAACTGTGAGCTCAAAAGTGATCGGTATCCAAGCCGGCAATGAAAAATGCGGCTTGCCACCAATGTTTAAAGGCCAATCGTAGGTAAATACCCAACTAATAAATCCCAATGCGGTGGCTGTTCCAGTAATGCCGTAAATAAATCCTGCAGTGTGCAAGCTCGTATCTCTCAATCCCATTGCCTTATCCAAACCATGAATAGGAAATGGAGTGAATATCTCATGAATTTTATATCCTGACCTGCGAACTTTTCTTACAGCAGGAAATAAAACCGCCTCATCATCAAAACTGCCAACCACAAATTTTTTTATACTCATATCCTAAATCCGCCTAAGGCGGACAATTAAATCTTGAACTTTGTGATCACTTTTATTTCCGCTCTACTTCCAAGTCCAAGATGATTAGAAAAATATTTTTACTATTTCTGTCCTTTCTTGTTCTCCAAAATTCAATAAACAAATCCAATCTAAATGCCCCCTTTGGGGGAACAGGGGTTTTAAGCGCCGTGGTCATGTCCATGTCTTTCAACAAATGCTTCTACTGGTTCACTTTCCAGCTCATCCATATTATGTTTGTAGCTATCGCCACTTCTCTTCAAAAGATGTTTGATCTCTGCTGAGGCAATGACAGGGAAAAATTTGGCAAACAAAAAATAGCAAGTAAAGAACAAGCCAAATGTTCCCATGTAAAAACCAACTTCCCAAATTGTAGGTCTGTAATAAGTGCTCCATGCCGAAGGGAGATATTCCCGATAGACCGATGTGACGATGATCACAAAACGCTCAAACCACATTCCTATATTCACCAAAATACTCATGAAGAATGTAACCACAAGACTGCGCCTCATTTTTCTTATCCAAAATATTTGAGGCGATAGCACATTGCATCCCATCATGATCCAATAGGCCCATCCGTAAGGACTATTTAAATTCAACCGGTTCTGCATGAATGCAAATCCTTCATAGGTATTAGCGCCATACCATGCAATAAATAATTCTGTGAGATATGCAATACCTACAATTGATCCTGTAAGTACAATAATTTTATTCATCACATCAATATGCTCAATAGTGATGTACTCCTCCAGCCTCAAAACTTTTCTTGTAACTACTAATAATGTTTGCACCATAGCAAAGCCAGAGAAGATGGCACCAGCAACGAAGTAGGGAGGGAAGATTGTTGTATGCCAGCCTGGAACCACCGAGGTAGCGAAGTCGAATGATACGATGGTATGCACAGAAAGTACAAGCGGCGTACTCAAACCTGCTAACACCAATGCAAGCGCTTCGAACCTTTGCCAGTGTTTTGTTGAGCCTGTCCATCCAAATGCAGCAACGCCATAAAAGAATTTTCTCCATTTCAATTTTGCACGATCGCGAAGACTAGCCAGGTCGGGAAGCAAACCGCTATACCAAAATAACAATGATACAGTGAAATAAGTTGAGATCGCAAACACGTCCCACAACAAAGCCGAGTTGAAATTTGGCCAGAGCGGGCCACGAGTATTGGGGTAAGGCAATACAAAGAAAGCCATCCACACACGACCCATGTGCCAAATAGGAAATTGTCCGGCGCACATCACTGCAAATATGGTCATTGCTTCTGCTGCACGGTTTACACCAGTTCTCCAGCCTTGGCGAAATAACAGTAAGATAGCAGAGATCAGTGTACCGGCGTGGCCAATACCGATCCACCATACAAAGTTAGTAATGTCCCAACCCCAACCAACCGATTTATTTAAGTTCCACTGACCGGTACCATAAATTACCTCCATGGTTACAGAAACAATTCCGAAACAAAGCATCGCGACTGAAAAAAGAAAACCGATCCACCACAAACGGGTTGGCCTTGCTTCCACCGGACGGCAAATGTCTTCAGTTACCTGGTGATAATCTTTTGTTCCTTCAACCAGCGGAGCTCTAACCTGTGATTCATATCGGAGTAATGCCATATTTTTAAAAAATTACAAATAACAAATCGCAAATTCCAAATGCCCGCGATCTATGATTTATTTTTAGTTATCTAGTTTTTCCCATAATCCTATTAGGCCTCTTACCTCAATCTTAGTCTTAGTCTTAACCTTAACCTTAACCTACGCTTCCTTTGCTTCAACGATCTCATCTGTATTTCTCACCTTAGCCAGATAGTTTATATTCGGCAACGTATGCAAATGCTCAATTACATAAAAAGTACGCAGTTCATTTTCCTCACGAATTTTTGAAATCCGGCTTTCTTTATCATGTACATTTCCAAAAACAATGGCGTCCGTAGGACAAGCTTGCATGCAAGCTGTTTTTGGTTCACCATCCCTTAATACGCGATTTTCTTTCTTAGCGGTTAGTTTTGCTTCCTGTGTACGCTGTATGCAGAAACTACATTTTTCCATTACACCGCGGCTGCGTACAGTAACATCAGGATTTAAAACCATGCGTGTAAGATCATCCATCATTTGTTCAGTCACTACATCATCGAGCTTACCAACAAGTTGCTGATCTTGGTTGTGAGGAAAACTATCGGCGCCTGTGTAATCAGCCCAGTTAAACCGACGTACTTTATAAGGACAGTTATTGGCGCAATACCTGGTACCTACACAACGGTTGTACGCCATTTGATTAATGCCCTCATTACTGTGATTGGTTGCCGATACGGGGCAAACATTTTCACAAGGAGCATTATCGCAATGCTGACATAGCATGGGTTGAAATACTACTGCAGCAAGATCATCAGGATTTTTTTCATTGCTTACAAAATACCTGTCAATACGCAGCCAGTGCATATCATGATAGCGAAGCACTTCTCTTTTTCCTACAACAGGTACATTGTTTTCTGCATGGCAAGCAACAACACAGGCATTGCATCCAATACAGCTATTCATGTCCACACTCATAGCCCACTTAATTCCTGGTTGAACAAAGTCAGGATATATCGTACCTTCTTTCCTAAAGTCCTTTGTGGTTGGAGCAAATTCTTGAGTAAGCTCTTCCCTATATTCTTTATATTGATTAGGATATTTCTTAAATGTTGCAAGTGTTGTTTCTCTTACGACTTCCTTGCGGCCTACATAAGAGCTTTGAATTTGCATTTGGGCGATCTTCTGTGAATCTCCGGTTTTTGAAATCGTTACATCAGGAGTAAAATAAACAACATTATTTCCATTGAATGTGGCGAAAGGATAAGCATTTTGTCCTACACCTTCGGCCGCCTTGCCCAAATTTTTTGTTCTGCCATAACCTACTGCTACCGCAATCGTGTTTGCATGCATGCCCGGGATTACAAGAACTGGCAGTTTCAATTCTTTATTGCCAGCTTTGATGCTGATAACAGGTTTTGATGGATAATATTCATAATCCACGCTGTCGTACTCAATGCCAAGTTCTTTTGCTTTTGCAATAGATATCAATGCATAGTTGTCCCAAGTTGCTTTTGAAATAGGATCGGGTATTTCTTGAAGCCAAGGATTACCAGATTGTTTGCCAGTACCGATAGAAACTTTCTGATACAATACTATTTCATCCTTCCCACCTTTTTTCGCAGAAGTGATGGCCGTGGCTGCTGTGTTTACATCGCCAGTAAATGATCGCGTAGATGTTGTGGTAATTGTCGGCTGTGTTTGTTTTACTGTATCTTGAGGAGCTAATCCTGCAGTTATTTCCACACTTCCACTTGTTCCTTTTTCCAATACTCCATTTTGTAAAGCGGCATCAAATGCATTTACACTACCGAGCTTGCCTGTCCAATAATTTTTAAAATATGTTTCGTAATCAGGAGTAGCATTGCCGCTCCATTTTAATAATGAAGTTTGAAAATATCTTGTTTTGAAAAGAGGATAGATAGTTGGCTGAAGGAAACTGGTGTATCCAGCTTTTGGCTCTGCATCGCCCCAGCTCTCTAAATAATGATGGTTAGGAACAAGGTATTGACAAAGCTCAGAAGTCTCATCCAGTTTTTCATTGAATGAAACAGCAAGTTTTACTTTTTTTATTGCAGTTTTAAAACGCTCAGCATCAAAATAATCATAAGCAGGGTTTGCTCCATAAATCAGCAACCCGCCCACTTGACCATTTTGCATAGCGGCAACCAGATCAGTCATGTCCTTATCGATCCCCTGACGGTAATTCACAGGCTGCGACCAGTCAATCGTTTTTCCGTAAGCACCTATTTGTTGGTTGATGGCATTTACAATTGTTTGAACATTTACGTCGTTGCTTCTGCTAACAACAAGTGCAGCCCCATTCGCATTCTTAAGATCATTCGCAACTTTATTGATTGCCTGCATGAGTTTTGCATCAGCAATAGCGGGGGCAGCTACGCTTCCCCCTACTGCAGCATACAAAGCCAGTGCTACTGAACCCGCTTCAGAAGGACGATGAGTGAAACGCTCGTCAGCACAAGCACCAGTCATGCTTAAAAAACTTTCAAACTGGTAATGCTTGCTCATTTGTGGATTCTTCTCATCGATCTTGCGACCAACTGAATAACCCCGCGCAAATTCAACAGGGCTTAACCATGTTCCTAAGAAATCAGCGCCAAGACCAACGATTACCTTAGCATTTTCAAAACGGTAAGAAGGCAAGGATCTATTTCCTGCTCCGTATGATTCAAGCATGCCGCTATAAGAAACTGCATCATATTGTACATGCTTGCCGCCGGGATATTTTGCTAAAAACTCAGCAATAATTTGTTTGCTTGTAGGTGAAGTGATGGTACTTGTAAGCAGCACGACCGGCACGCCATTTAAACCAGCTAGAGCATCACTTACCATTTTATCCAGCTGATCATACGTGGGTATTTCTTCAAACTTATCGCCAACCTTTCTTTTGGGGTGTGGCAAGCGATACATATCGTAAAGATCAAGCACAGAAGCTTGTGCTCTTGGTGAGGTTCCTCCTTTTGTGAATGAGCAAAGATCATTTCCCTCAATCTTGATCGGACGGCCATCTCTCACTTTTGCAATAATGGGTAGCACATCGCCATCCTGTACATAAGTTGTAGCATAATATTTAGCAACACCAGGATAAACATCGGCAGGTTTATTGGCAAAAGGAACAACTCTGCGCGAGGGTATTTTACAACTGGCTGCAAGAGCAGCGGCAGCCGTGCTAAATCCAAGGTATTTTAAAAAATCACGGCGGGGAGTGGCAGCATCCATTACCTCACCTTCAATATCTTCAAATGGTAGCTGCTCTTTAAATTCATCCTCCGTTAATTTCAGAACTTCCTCTTCATTCGTCAACTCTCCAAACTTTTGCCAAATTTTTTTTGCCATACATATTTCCCAAAAGGGAATTTAGTTTTATTGTTGAACAGAATTACTAATGTATATATCTATAAAAAATCTTCAAAAAAAGAACTTCACCCAAACGCCTTAAGGGAGTGAGGGTTTAGTAGTGACATCTCTGGCACTCAATTCCACCAATATCCTTAACCGTCACACTATCCATTTTTCCCGCTTTAATGTCATTGTGGAATTTTTCGTAAATGCTGTAAAATTTATTTCCTGTGCTATCATTATAATTAAAATTCACCTTTGTTTCGCGATGACAGTTAATGCACCAACCCATGCTTAACTCAGAAAACTGTTTTACTTCATCCATTTCAGTAATTGGTCCATGGCACGTTTGGCATTGTACTTTGCCTGCACGCACGTGTTGGGCATGACTAAAGAAAACATGATCGGGCAGGTTATGAATTTTAACCCATTCAACTTGCTTAGCCATTGAAGGATTCCATTTGGCAGCATTAGTCGGATCGAAACCTGCATATTTATAGAGTTTCTGAATTTCAAGAGTACCATTTATTTCTTCACCGGCCTCATCATAAAGCTTGGGACCTTTTTCATAACTCTGAATGGACTTGTGGCAGTTCATACAAACATTTACTGAAGGGATAGCAGCATGCTTGCTTTCCCATGCATTACCATGGCAGTATAAACAACTGATCTGGTTAAGGCCTGCATGTACTTTGTGTGAATAATAAATAGGTTGTTTAGGTTCGTAAGATTTTTGACGGCCGAGGCTAATTGCTCCTCTCGTTAAATAATATCCACCAAGAATAAATAAAACAATAGTGATGAGAGCAATGTAAACTTTGTTTTTATAAAAAGGCACCGGTTCGGGGCGAAGAATCTGTTCGTGGTCATCAGAAAGTTTTTTCAGGTTGCTATTCACCTGCATCAATATCAAGGCAATGATTGCCATGATGAGAGAGATAACGCCGAAGATGACCCAGTTTTTATTGTCGGCCCCGGGAGTTCCGGGAGTTGTTGTTGGGGGCGTTGGAGGTTGAACTTTATTTATGTAATCAACAATCGCATCAATATCTTTTTCAGGAAGAGACGGAAATGATTGCATCATCGACCCAAATTTATTTTTGAGGTCTTGTGTGTATTTACTTCCTGTCATGTATCCAGGAGGGTTGTGAATCCATGCATACAATTGCTTTCTATCGCTCCATGGACCTCTTTCTTCTAACCCTTTTAAAGCCGGCCCGGTTAAATCTTTAAACGGGCTGTGACAACTTGCACAATTCGCGCTGAACAAAGCTTTACCATCCTGTGCAGAAATTTTTGAGAAAGAAAACAGTGAGAAAACAAAAATTATCAGTACAAACTTCCTGTTGATTGGGTTACATGGGATCATAGTCTCGGTTAAGCTAAAAAATGTGGATAATTCTTCCAGCCGGCTGCAAAAATAAGTCAGTAGGTCTATAAAAAAACATTGCCTTTAAAATTTTTTTAACGCCGTACCCGTGTGCATTTCAGATGATTATTCAAAAAAAAATTTGTTCGTGCAAAATTTTGTCACACCATCGTCAATGCAGTTTTGAAATGTTTGCAACTCCAAATCTAAATTTTCATTTCACCGATATTTGAGTCTCTTACTAACATCAATTACTGGCATGCTTAAGCGGTTACAGCAAAAATGGAAGGTTGGCCCTGTGCAGATTGTTATTATTATTATATGTTTTGCCATTGGAGGGAGCTTAACAGGTTATTTGGCGAAAAAGATCATGAATGTTATTTTAATTGAACAGGGTTGGTTGTGGGTGATCATTTATATTTTGCTGGTAACTATTATGTGGCCCTTGGCTGTTATTATTGTCAGCTTGTTTTTCGGGCAGTTCAAATTTTTTTCAGGTTATCTTCACCGCATCGGAATTATAATGAGATTAGTAAAAAATGTTGAGTTGAATCAACCTTTAAACGTGAATATTGCCATTTTTGCATCAGGCGCAGGCACAAACGCGCAAAAGATCATTGATCATTTCAGAAATTCTTCTCTCGCAAAAATTGCCTTGATCGTTTGCAATAAAAAAAAGGCAGGTGTGTTGCAGATCGCCGAATGGGAAGAAATTCCTTATTTGCTTATTGAAAAACAAGAATTTTTTTTTGGCAACGCTTACCTTGATGAGTTAAAGCAAAAAAAAATCGATTTTATTGTACTGGCTGGTTTTTTATGGAAAATTCCTGAAAAATTATTGAAGGTTTACCCTAAACGCATCATAAATATTCATCCTGCATTGCTGCCAAATTATGGAGGACAGGGTATGTACGGCAATTTCGTGCATAAGGCTGTACTCGCCGCAAAGGAAAAAGAAAGCGGTATCACCATTCATTATGTGGATGAGCATTATGATAATGGTGATATCATTTTGCAGGTTAAATGTCCTATTCTTGATGGAGACACTCCTGAATCGTTAGCAAACCGGATCCATGCTTTGGAACATGCGAATTATCCGGTGATCATTGATGAATTGGTTCGAAAGCTAGTCAGTAGCCATTGAGTCAGTAAGACAATGACCCTTTCTTAGATTCAAATGACTTATTGACCGACTGACTAATGACTTTAGAATACCATTTGCATTTTGTTGTGTTACTTGCAGCTAATCTCTTGTGACAAAAAAGGCCTTCCATATTTTTTTTATTGGGTGCGTTATACTTTTCGTCCTTGCCGCCCAACCTTTGCATGCCCAATTTAAAGTAAAGGGAACCGTATATGATAGCTCACGCATTTATCCTTTGGAGGCGGTAACGGTTTTAAGCACTGCAGGAAAAGGAACCTTTACTGATGTGAATGGCAATTATGAGATTGATGTGCGTGAAAAAGATTCTATCTGGTTTTCTTATCTGGGAAAACCAACGGTTAAGTATCCTGTGCTAAAGATGAATGATCCCTTGCATTTTGATATTGCGCTTCATGTAAACACCACGGTGCTAAAAGAGGTAAAGGTAATGCCTCGCAATTACCGGCTTGACTCAATTCAAAACAGAATTGATTATGCAAAAATATTCGACTATGAAAAACCAAAGCTTAAAACAAGCATGGGTGGGGGCGCCGGAGGCGTGGGAGTAGGGTTTGACTTGGATGAATTGATCAGAATGTTCCAATTCCGCAAGAACAAAAATATGCTCAGGTTCCAGCAGCGGTTGCTTGAACAAGAGCAGGAAAAATTCATTGATCATCGCTTTAATAAGCAACTGGTGCGACGGTTAACCAATCTTACAGACGAAAAGCTGGATAGTTTTATGGCAATTTACCGGCCTACTTATGAATTCACCTTATTAGCTTCCGATTACGATTTTCAGTCTTATATCAAAAGTTGTTACGAGCAATTTAAGACCATGGAAGGAAGGAAAGAAAAAACATTTTAGTTTTTCCATGCTGTTTTATTTTGAATATTAGTTTGCCACAAAGACACAGAGGCTAAGATTTAATTACTTCGTGCCTTCGCGTCTTGTGGCCTAAACAGGAACACAGCCTTTTCCCTTATCCTTCAACAAATAAAAAATTGGAAGTAATTTCATTTTACTAACTGCCTCTTATGAACAATCAAATACATAATGAGTTAAAAAAGGAATTTCAGCTTGAACGAATGATCCTTTTTAGCGATGCAGTTTTTGCTATCGCTATTACACTGCTAGTTATAGAGATAAAAATTCCTGAAATAGAAAACGTTTCTGACAAGGTTCTGCTGCAAGCACTTGGCCACCTTATTCCGAAATTCGTTGGTTTTTTGATCAGCTTTATTTTTATCGGCCTTTACTGGACGATTCATCACCGCATGTTTGGCTTTGTAACAAGCTATAACCGAAAGCTGATCTTTCTGAATTTATTGTTCTTATTTTTTATTGCGCTTATGCCGTTTAGCACTGGTTTTTACAGCGAATATGCCGGTAAGCTTGCCCGTAACCAGTTAACCGTACCTCTTACGTTTTATGTGCTGAATTTTTGCGGAATCGGCTTCGTCAACTATTTTATGTGGCGTTATGTTTCTAACCCAAAACATAAATTGACAGAACCGCCTATTGAACCATTTACCCTGAAATTTGCAAAGCTCAGAGCGTTAACGGTGCCAATCATTTTTTTGTTGATGATACCCGTGGCTTACTTTATTAACGTTATGATTGCTGTGTATCTGCCGATGCTAATACCTGTTACTTTAAGAATATTGAAAAAAACCATTACAAGAAAATATAAAATTGTACAACATGCTTAAGAGCCAATCTACGCTAAGGATTTTTATTTTTTTTCTCCTCGTTAGTTCGCAGCAAAGCTTTGCTCAAACTGATTCCCTGCCTGACCGGCCGGCAGGTATCCCTTCATTTATAAAAGACAGCTTAGATAATTATGTGAACAGAGGTTTAACCAATTGGCAGATCCCCGGCATTGCAGTCTGTATAATAAAAAATGGAAAAGTTGTGGTTATGAAAGGTTATGGTGTAAAAGATTATGATACAAAGGAAAAATGTGATGAAAATACTTTGTTCATGATCGGCAGCAACACCAAAGCATTTACCGGAACGGCTTTAGCAATGCTGGATGCAGACAACCTGCCTGCCGGCAAGGCAGGGAAATTATCGCTTGATGATAAGGTTACAAAATGGATCCCCGAATTTAAATTAGATAACAAAGCGGCCGGTGAACAGGCTATTATCCGCGACCTTCTTTGCCATCGCATAGGCTTCAGAACTTTCCAGGGAGATTTTACTTACTGGACTTCCAATCTTACCAGAAAAGAAGTGATTGAAAAAATGGGCCATATCAAAGCAACTTATCCATTCAGAACAACATGGGGATATACAAATGCCGCATTTTTAACAGCAGGAGAAATTATTCCGAAAGCAACCGGAATGCAATGGGAAGATTATCTCAAAGTAAAAATTTTTGATCCGCTCGAAATGAAAAATACTTTGCCATTAAGTAAAGATTTTCCAAAAGCAGCTAATAAATGCTCGCCTTACACCATGGCAGAAGGAAAGCTGGTGAAAATTCCTTTTTGTTATATCGATAATCTTGCTGCTGCCGGCAGCATTGGCTCTTCAGTAAGCGACATGAGCCATTGGGTGATGATGCAATTGGATAATGGAAAATACAATGGCCAGCAAGTTATCCCCGCATCGGTCATCGCTCAAACCAGATTTCCACATTCTATTCGCGGTGATGGAGGAGCCGCCTTTAATGAAGGTCATTTTTCATTATATGGCTTGGGCTGGGTTCTGCAAGAATATTGCGGTCGAAAAATTGTATCGCACACAGGAGGCGTAAATGGATTTGTAACAAGCGTTACTTTAATTCCGGAAGAAAAATTAGGAATTATCGTTTTCACAAACACGGATCAGAATTCTTTTTATGAAGCTCTTAAATGGGAGATCATGGATGCCTATTTCAGCAAACCATACAGGAATTACAGTAATATCTACCTAACCTCTCACAAACGACAATTTGATGCAGAGCAGAAAAAAGATCAAACGCTAAAAGATTCTGTAGCTATGCATTTAAAAACTGAGCTGCCATTAACAGCTTACACAGGAAATTATTTTAATGATGTGTATGGAGATATGAAATGTGTTATCGAAAACGGAGATTTAAAAATGAGGTTCTCTCATCATCCGGATATGTATGCAAAATTAGAATCGCTGGGAGGAAATCGTTTTTACGCGACCTTCACAGACCCTGAATTCAGCAAAGCAGTATTTCCATTTCATATAGAAAATGGAAAAGTAAAATCGGTTACAGTGAAGGTGGCAGATTTTGTGGAATACAATCCGTATGAGTTTGTCAGAAAACCCCCACCAAACCTCCCCTAAAGGGGAGGCTTAGGAAGACTTACTAACTTTGAAAAAACTTCAAACAATATTAATCAGCAAAAGCCCCCTTTAGGGGGTTGGGGGTTTTATGGATCAAACAACACTTGGAATCGGGACCCGTCTTCAGCACACACAACATGGTCCCGGCGTTATTGTAGGCGTGCGCTATGCTACCTATTTAATTTCTTTTATCAATCATGGAATAAAAGAAATTGATAAGACAGATTCACATCTTGAAGAAATCATTCCTGAAAATGTTACTGAGGAAATAGAAACACATGCTGATGTTGAAAAATCCTTGTTGAAAATTTTGAGGCTTTGGGGCAGCATTACTGAAGTTGTTCCTTTGGGTGACCGATGGAAAAATGGAATGATGTTATTGCAACCTGCCGATAAAACTCAAAAGCCAAAGGAAATTCCGATTGATGTTTTCTTTCACAAGATCGTTATGCTGCGTGACAGATTGAGAGTATTGGAACAAAACATCAATGCGCATAAACAACTCAGTGATGAGGACAAGGTGAATCTTCAGCAATATATCACACGCACTTATGGCTCACTCACCACTTTCAATGTGTTATTCAAAAACAAGGAGCATTGGTTTATAGGAGAGAAAGGAAGCAAAGAAGAATAGCTCTTCTCTATTGCTTTTGCTAAATGCTTCAGCTATCTGGTGATCAATTTTTTCTTAAATCTTACTAGTTTAATTAATGAATGGATTGGGCATATTCAAAACTTGATGTGGAAGATTTGATGCATAAAGTTATTCTAAAGATTTACTCCCGCTCCACCCAGAGAAGGAGGGCGAGGCCTTAAAGAGTGTTGGTTTGTGGGAGATAAAGGATCATCTTCTGATTAGGTATAAACTCTCCAGCTAAGCTGCCGGTTCTGAACGGAACGGCAGCTTACACTGATACATTAAGAAATCACAATCCAAATTTTGCCTTGGCTTTTTCCCATATTTTTTCACTGAAAACTGCAGCGATAAAACAAAGGAGCAATAGTACATAGCCATTTGGATCAGAGTTTGAGCCTGCAGTAATAATCGAAATCCCCCCTTTGGTTGCCAAATAGATCAAAAGCGCGGCAGAAAAACCTCTTATCAAAACACTCCAGAAATCTTTGATAATGGGTGTTGTCGCGAATGACTTAGAAAAATTTTCCCCTTTATTAAAAGATGAAATCGAAGCCCCAAACAATCCAAACCCGAGCATACCAATTAACAGCACTAACTCTAACGATTCTGTTTTGATTAAATATCTTGCAATCAACCCAAAAAAACCCCATTCCGAACCATCCCGCAAATTAACACCTACTGATACGTTAGCACCAACAGCTGTTTGAAGAGGTATAGCATTATACTGAAGGAATTGAGGCGGCGGGAAATAAAGATCTTGAAACGCTGCAGAATCCGGGTTTTGAGCAAATAGAGTTATTGCCGAACGAATGCGATCAGCCACCCTTACATTTTCTTTAGCATTATAGTCGTCAGATTCTAAAAAATTAGTAAAAATCCATAACATAGTTTCATTTACTGCTCGAACATAGGAGCGATATGATTCAACAGAGGTTTCAAATTGCAAATCTTTATTTACGATGTTTGATTGAGTAACTCGCTCGTAGTCCAATATCAATTTCTGCTGGTTAGTAATTTTTTCCCTTTGGAATTGTTGTATTCTACGCTGCACTTCTGAAATTTGTCCATTTCTTCTGCTTTCTTCCCGAGCATTACTTTCATCGATATCTCGCATCACGTTATCAATTGTATTTCTTGCATCAGTTTTTAATTTCGAGTAATTCTTTATTGCTGTAGAATCCCGAAGTATCAGTGTATCTCCGATAGGCTTTGAGATAAAGGGAGACGGTCCAAATTGTCTCTTTTCGATAGTTGTATCGCTTAGGCGTATACTGGTGAGTAAAGTATCGAGTCTGTTTTTAGTAAAAAGCGAGGGCTTGTTAATTTGATTTAAATATGGGATTGAAATAAAAACACTCAACACCAAAAAAAGACTAAACGCCAGAATAAAAATAACCGCGGTATTATAAGCAACTGCTCGTTTGTGTGCTGGAATGTTTTGTACTGCTGGCTGTGCAATGGGTTGCTGAAATGCTGAGAACGAAAGATATATTATGCCCTGATATACGAGTGCAAAAAAAGCAAGAGCAAATAAAAATGAGCCGATTGGAAACCTTACAAAATATGATGAAAATGCTTCGCCAAGGCTATGCAAATCAAATAAATTTTCAATTTTTTCCTTATCGGCATTTTGCACAATATAATTACCCAAGTCATTGGTGTTATTTATAAGGACAACTATTGGCCGTATGAGCACAGTGTATGCAGTAGAACTAAAAAATAATCCTGTAATGCCTAGTGTAAAAACGGCGGCGTCATGCCTGAGTTGTTCATCAAAATTATTTCCCCTCTTAAATAGTTTTCGTACAAGTTTTAAAAAAACAATAAAAATTGCAATCAAGAGTATCAAATGGAAAAGAAGGATTGCTATCGAAGTGTATGCGTAGTAGCTGGACATGAGTGAATATATTTAATGGATAAAAAGGCAATAATTGTCCTTTCCACAAACTGATCGCAATAGTTGGGCAAAGAGTTACAACTCTGAATAAGTGGTTCATGGTGGAAAAGATTTTTGTTGAATGGCTACGCAAAAGGTAAGACCGTCTGTGTATGGAAAACAACCGTTTTTACACGGTATTTATTCCGCTTTTACACCTGATAAAAATGAAAGGCGCATTTAAGCCTTCGATTTATACCATTGGCTAAGCAGAAACGCCCGTTGGCTAATTCCATTCCATTTCACAATTGAGCTATCATTTTCTTTGCGCGAATGATCAGAAAGCAGGAGAATATGATGGTAGCAATTACTTTATTATCTGTTACAGTTTTTATCATTTTAGGGTTAGTCGGCCGCAAGCTTTTTTCATTTTTTGGAAGAACAAGAAGACAAAAACGGTTGTCCAATTGGGGTATCGAAGCAGATGCTGTTTTATTGAATTTGCAGAAAACAGGAGTTTATATCAACAACCTGTTGCAAGTAAAATTGCAAATGCAAGTGTATGTAAGAACCGGCAGAAACTTTGTAGTCGAAACAAATCAAGTAATAAGCTATTCAGATCTGAGCCAGCTGCGTATAGGTGGCCCTTTGCTTGTAAAATATAATCCAGCCAACACAAAAGAGGTAATGGTAGTTTTTAAAAAAAACCAATAAATATTTTTTGGGGACGGTTTCATAACTCAAGCGGCGCTGATGTGCCGCTTTTTCTTTTGAGCTATCGGGATCACAAATAATATACAGATGGCTCCGCAATTGTAATGACCACTTGTAAATAAAGGATTGCTTTTTATTGCTGAAGTTGTTAGTTTTAATTATACTGCTATTAAATCAACCAACATGCCGGAAGTATTAACTGCTGCTGCTCCCTCTTTGAAGCCTCCTCAACCACTTAAAACTTCTTACCGCATCGACTCGATTGATCTGCTTCGTGGATTGGTAATGATTATTATGGCGTTGGATCATACAAGAGATTTTTTTCACAAAGAAGGCATGACCGGAGATCCGTTGAATCTTGCTACCACAACTCCGTTTTTATATTTCACAAGATGGATCACTCATTTTTGTGCTCCTGTTTTTGTTTTTCTCACCGGTTCATCAATATGGTTTCAAAGCCTGAGAAAAAGTAAAAAACAACTGAGCCTTTTTTTAATTAAAAGAGGGCTGTGGTTAGTTTTTGTTGAAATATTCATAATGAATTTTGCTTTCAGTTTTGATATTCATTATGGTCTCATCGCTTTTCAAACTATCTGGTCAATCGCTATCAGCATGATCATTCTGGCGTTACTTATCTGGTTTCCTTTTCCTGTTATTCTTGTTTTAGGATTGATCATTGTACTTGGTCATAATTCATTGGATTATTATGAAGCCAATTTAAAAAGTCAACCTGGCTGGTTATACTCTCTCGTTCATATTCGTGGATTTTATAAGCTCTGGGATGGACACAATTTTCTTATACTTTATCCCTTCCTTCCCTGGAGTGGATTAATGATGTTGGGCTATTGTTTCGGAAAACTCTTTCTTAGTGTTGAAGGAAGACAAAGAAAAAAAATGTTGGTGTGGTTTGGTCTTGGTGTTATTTTATTATTTGCAATTATAAGAGCATTCAATGGATACGGTGATCCGATCCATTGGTCAAAGCAAAAAAATGGTTTGTATACTTTTCTTTCTTTTATGAATGTGCAAAAATATCCGCCTTCGTTATTGTATATCTGTGCTACTATCGGACCTGCGATTTTATTTCTTGCTTTTGCCGGGAATGCAAAAAATCGCCTGACAAGATTCATTACCGTTTATGGAAGAGTGCCTTTCTTTTATTATATTCTTCATTTTTATTTGATTCATTTAGTTTCTGCAATATTTTTCTTTTTCCGTGGTCATTCGTTTGCGGAAGGAATTCATCATGGGGTAACCGGTTTTTTACCCAATTTTATTATTCCGGGTGAAGGATATTCGCTTTTCATCGTATATATCATCTGGATCTGTATTGTACTTTCGTTATATCCTGTTTGCAAATGGTTTAGCGACTATAAACGAACACATAGAGAAAAATGGTGGCTTAGCTATTTATGATCTCAGCCTTAGCGACTGCAGAAAAAATTTTGATTATAGAAAGTTTGTAGCTTTAATAACTCCCTTTGAAGCTTGATAAGTTCTATCACTCAAATCAATCAACATGGAAGAGGTATTGACCGCCCCTGTAGCAGCGTCATCCATTCCAACAGCCGCTAAAACCTTTCGGATCGAATCAATTGATTTGCTTCGTGGGATCATTATGATCATTATGGCGCTGGATCATGTAAGGGATTATTTCCATGCCGACTCTTATAGTTTCGATCCTGCAGATCTGTCCCAAACAAACGGCATTTTATTTTTTACTAGATGGATTACACATTTTTGCGCGCCGGTATTTATGTTCCTGGCGGGTACATCAGCATTTCTTGTAGGCGAAAGAAAATCAAAAAAACAATTGTCAAAGTTTCTCCTGACCCGAGGGTTATGGTTGATGTTGCTTGAATTGACAGTTGTAAATTTTGGATGGTTCTTCAACATACATTTTTATTTTCTGCCTTTAATCGTGATTTGGGCAATTGGCTTGAGCATGGTGGTTTTATCCGGGTTGATTTACCTGCCAAAAAAAATAATTCTTGTAATTGGCTTACTGATTGTTTGTTGTCATAATCTTCTTGACAATATTCATGTTGAAGGCAACAGATTTTCGGCATTTCTTTGGGCAGAATTACATGAACCGCATAGGTTTCAAATTGGTGATCACATTGTGGCAACAGGCTATCCTGTTTTAGCCTGGATCGGCGTAATGACGCTAGGTTATTGCTTTGGCAGCCTATATCGGAAGAATTTGAATGCTAAAAAAAGAAAGAGATTATTGTTATGGATAGGCTGTGGAGCTGTCTTACTTTTCATTCTCATCAGGGCAACGAATGCATATGGCGATGCTTCACTATGGAGTAAACAACCAACTGTTTTTTTTACATTTCTATCTTTCCTGAATACAACTAAATATCCGCCATCATTACTTTATATTTTAATGACGCTTGGACCAGCGATCATTTTTCTTTCGCTTACAGAAAAAAAATTGCCGCGGTTTACAAAACCTCTCATCCATATCGGCAGGGTTCCGATGTTTTTTTATCTGGTCCATATTTATATTATTCACTTGGTCGCAATGCTTGTGGCAGAATTAACAGGATATCATTGGTCAGATTTCGTTTTGCAAAGATGGCCGTGGATGGTTCCGCAACTCAAAGGCTATGGAGTCAGCATTGAATTGACATATATAATATGGATAGCGATTATATTGATGATCTATCCTTTGTGCAAATGGTATGATCAATATAAATCAGCTCATAAAGAAAAATGGTGGCTTAGTTATTTGTAACCCTGCTGCTGATAAATTTCTATTAAAGAAAGTTTGTAGTTTTAATAACTCCCTTTGAAGCTTGATAAGTTCTATCACTCAAATCAATCAACATGGAAGAAGTATTAACCGCCCCTGTAGCAGCGCCATCTATTCCAACAACTATTAAAACCTTTCGGATCGAATCTATTGATTTGCTTCGGGGAATCGTTATGGTGATTATGGCGTTGGATCATGTAAGGGATTATTTCCACGCGGCTGCATTTACTGACGATCCTCTGAACTTGAATACTACAACACCTATTCTATATTTTACACGGTGGATCACCCATTTCTGTGCGCCTTTATTTATGTTTCTTTCCGGTACTTCTGCTTTTCTTGTAGGAATAAGAAGGGGCAGAAAAGCCTTGTCAAGATTTTTATTTATAAGAGGATTGTGGCTCATTTTCCTCGAATTGACCGTTATAAATTTTGCATGGTTCTTTAATATTCATTTTACAATTGTTTTTACAGGAGTAATATGGGCTCTAGGTGTTAGCATGATAGCATTGGCAGCATTGATTTACTTGCCTATTCAAGCTATATTCATTATCAGCCTCGTAATGATATTCGGTCATAACTTGCTGGATTCTGTATCTGTTCCAGGCACAAGTTTAAAAGCATATCTCTGGGCATTGTTGCACAAACAAAATTTTTTCCAGGTTAACGGTTATTCATTGTTTGCCGCTTACCCCGTTATTCCATGGATCGGTGTAATGGCCGCAGGTTATTGCCTTGGTAGTATTTATAAAAAGGAAGTGAGCCCTAATAAAAGAAAAAGAATTTTGCTTGCATTGGGGATTTCTGCCATAGTATTATTTGCGGTGATCAGATATATAAATGTGTACGGTGACTCTTCGCATTGGAGCCCGCAAAAAACGAGTGTTTTAACTTTTTTTTCCTTCATGAATGTTTCTAAATATCCTCCTTCTTTGCTTTATGTTCTTATTACAATTGGGCCGGCATGTCTGTTTCTTGCATTTTCTGAAAAATGGAATTCGTGGTTGTCTCAAAAAATTAAAGTCATCGGAAGAGTGCCCATGTTTTATTATTTGGTGCATCTGTATCTCATTCATCTTTCAGCTATGGTTGCTACCAGTTTTTGCGACCACAAATGGTCTGACATGGCGCCATTAACTACCTGGGTATCTTTTGAACCTAAATTGCGAGGCTATGGATTTTCATTAGGAACCGTTTATGTGGTTTGGGCTTTGTTGATTATCGCTCTATATTTCTTGTGCAAGTGGTACGACCGGTATAAGGCAGCTCATAAAGAAAAATGGTGGCTGAGTTATTTGTAATGAATAAAAAAGGCGATCCCGAAAACGAGACCGCCTTTATTTCTATCACCAACCAACGATTATGTACTGCTATGTTTCTCTGCAGTATTGATATGCAATAGCTTGTACAAAGGGCAAAAACCAAATAAGCTTGTCAATACAAGTAGTCCAGCTATAACTAAAAGAATTTGAGCTACCGTTCCTTCAACTACTTTAAAATAGTACAAAGCCGCAATAGCAATGGCAAGCAAGGTTCGAATGCCTTGGTCGTAAATGCCAACATTTGTTTTCATGTGATAAAAATTTTATGGTTTAATAAATTATTTCATTACCATAACCAGGAATATCAACTCAGTAAAATCATTCATCCTGAATCGAGCACAAACTTACACTTCACTATTGCCAATAAAGGTGACATTGGTCAAGCAAAAAGATGATTTTGCACTTTATTATTTAAACACATAAGCAGCATTCCGTAAATTGTGCGGATGAAGCAAATTCTGTTTTTTATTTTTCTTCCCTTTACCGTCTTAGCTCAACAAAAAAACTGCGACATTATTATCCGCAATGGAAAGATCATCGATGGCACTGGAAATAGCTGGTTTTATGGTGATGTGGCGGTAAAAAATGGAAAGATTGTTGGTGTAGGGAGACATCTGGATTTTATTGCTGCAAAAACAGTCGATGCCACAGGCCTTATTGTTTCACCTGGTTTTATTGACGTACACACTCATCTTGAAGGCGATGAGACAAAAGACCCGAATGCCACAAATTTTATACTGGATGGAGTGACAACTTGCATTACAGGAAATTGTGGTTCATCAAAAACAGATATTGGAAATTATTTGCGCTGGATTGATTCATTAAAGCTTTCTATTAATGTAGCCACTCTGATCGGACATAATGATGTTCGTAAAGCGGTGATGGGCCGTGCCAATCGCGATGCAACCGTTGAAGAAATGCAGCAAATGAAAAATATTGTTGACAAGGCTATGCGTGATGGTGCGGTGGGTCTCTCAACTGGGCTTATTTATATTCCCGGCACCTACACAAAAACTCCTGAAATAGTAGAACTGGCAAAATGTGCTGCAAAATATAATGGCGTTTATGCTTCGCACATGCGCGATGAAGGTGACAGTGTTGTTTATGCCATTAATGAAGCGTTGACTGTTGGACGCGAAGCAAAGATCCCGGTTGAAATTTCACATTTTAAATTAAGCGGTCAGCAGAACTGGGGAAGAAGTAAAGAAACTGTACCTATGATAGAAGCGGCAAGAAAGCAAGGAATAGAAGTAACCATTGATCAGTATCCTTACACGGCCAGCAGCACATCAATTAGTACATTAATACCCGATGAAATTCTTGCCGATAACCAGGATTCCATTAATGCACGTCTTCAAGATCCTCGGACAAGAAAATATGTGATCAATTCGATGCTTAAAAGATTGAAAAAAAGAAAGCTAAAGCATTTTAGCTATGCCGTAGTGGCTTTTTACAAAACGGATACAACTTACAATGGCAAGAGCATTGAGCAGATCAATTTGATGAAAGGGAATAAGCACACCAAGGAAAAAGAAGCTGAAACCATTATTGATATCATGATGCACGGAGGAGCCAGCGCTGTTTTCCATGGCATGAGTGAAGACGATGTAAAAAGGATCATGAAATATCCGTACAATATGTTTGCCAGCGATGCTTCAATAAGAGAATTTGGTGCAGGCATGCCTCACCCAAGAGGTTATGGAACTAATGCAAGAGTATTGGCAGAATATGTGAGGGATCAAAAAGTAATTTCTCTGGAAGAGGCAATACGAAGAATGACATCGTTACCCGCCCAAAAATTTCAATTGCATGATCGTGGCTTGTTAGCTGAAGGTTATGCGGCCGACATTGTTGTGTTTGATGAAAGCCAGGTGCAGGATGTTTCTACTTATGATCGTCCGCACGCTTATTCACAGGGTTTCAAGTATGTAATCGTAAACGGAGTGCTCACCGTTGAGAATGAAAAACATCTTGGGGCAAGAGCTGGTATGGCATTATATGGGCCGGGTTATTCCAAATAAGACTTGCTACTGTGGTAATGAAAATTTTCTGTCTGCTCTTTTTAAGTTTTACATTCGTTATCGTTATAGCTGCCTCAAATCATTAATGACAGAAACTATTTCGTTATGAAAAATTGTATTGTCTTCATGGCAATTATTTTATTGTTGGCTGGCTGCATGAATTCCGAAAAGAAAACTGACCGGCTTGCAAAAGCTTCAAGAGAAAATAAAAATGGTTGGATCTATGTCCATTTGGAAGGTTCGCCATCTGACATAGGATACCAGCATGGTTATCTGCTAGCAAATGATATTGACACCAGCATACAAGCAGTGTCCTATTTGTTGCAACACGATACACACAGGGATTGGCAATTTTACCGGAGTGCTGCAAGAAACTTTTTGTGGCCCAAACTTGAGCAGGAATATAAAGATGAGATCAATGGCATTGTTGAAGGCTTGCATGCCCGGAAAAAAAATTACGATAGCCTTGATATTACTGCTTACAACGCTATGGAAGAGCTGGCTTATTATTACGTGCCGCAATTAATGGATAAAGAAAACCCAGGCAGCGGTAATAATAAAGCTCCGGGAAACTGCAGTGCCTTTATTGCCACGGGCAGCTATACCAAAGATGGCAAGATTGTAATTGGTCATAATAACTGGACATCTTACATCGTCGGTCAGCATTGGAATGTGATTGCAGACATCATTCCTGAAAAAGGCAATCGCATGTTGATGGATTGCATGCCAGGCTTTATTCACAGCGGCGACGATTTTGTGATCAGCAGCAACGGTATCCTGATCACGGAAACTACTATCACACAATTCAAAGGATTTGATTCAACAGGCATTCCTGAATTTATGCGTGCAAGAAAAGTGAGCCAATATGCCAGCAATATTGACGATGTAATTAAAATTTTCGTCACTGGAAACAATGGGGGTTATGCCAATGACTGGCTGATAGGCGATACAAAAACAAATGAAGTGGCGAAGTTTGAATTGGGATTAAAGAATTATCGTGTATGGCGAAGCAAAGACACGGCTATCATCGGTTCTAATTTTGCCAGCGATTCTGCGCTTATTGTTCAGGAAACCACGTTTGACCCCAATGATAAAACCACTTCACCCAATGGACGCCGGGTTAGAATGGAACAATTGTTATTAGTAAATATGAAAGGTAAGCTTGATGCTGAAACAGGCAAGCAAGTTGAGGCCGATCATTATGATGCATTGCAAAATAAAAATGCCAGTAGCAAATGTGTTGTTTGTGGGCATGTGGATGAGGATGTGAAAGGTTGTTTAGAATGGGACTGGCCTACTTATTATCCCGGAGGGGCTGTTCAGGGAAAGGTTACAACCGCTGATCTTGCAAAAAATATGCAGCTGTGGGCGCACATGGGTCATCCGTGCGGGCAATCGTTTATCGGTTCTACATTTTATAAAGCGCACCCGGAGTATTCCTGGCAATCGAAGTATTTGAACAATATGGTGGCTTATCCATGGACTTTGTTTAAGGCAAAAGATTAATTAGTCAAATTTTGCGGTGAAAAATCCCGAACGAAGGCCGTTACCGGCCTCGGTTATTTTGGAATGATATTAGTAAGCAGTCTCCGTTTCCCTCAAACAATTTTCTTAATCTAAATTCTAGCAACAAATAAATATGAACAGGAGAAATTTCTTAAAAAACGGATCACTTGCAGGCATATCAATAGTCATATTTTCATTAGAAGCATGCAACACTGAAGAACACAAAGCGCAAAATGCTACTTCAGAAAATTTGCCGGATAGTTTCGAGTTTAATGAAATTACCATTGAAGAATTACAAAAGAAATTGAGCAACGGAGAATTAACCTCTCGTGTTTTGACAGAAAAGTATCTCAAGCGGATACAGAATATTGATAAAAGCGGGCCTGCTTTAAATTCAGTGATCGAAGTTAATCCGGATGCATTATCCATTGCAGATGCAATGGACAACGAAAGAAAAAATGGAAAACTAAGAGGCTTGCTTCATGGCATTCCTGTTTTGATCAAAGACAATATTGATACAGCAGATAAAATGCAAACGACTGCGGGTTCACTGGCTCTGGAGGGGCACATCGCCCAAAAAGATTCATTCGTGGCAAAAAAATTGAGAGAATCGGGTGCCGTCATTCTTGGAAAAACGAATTTAAGTGAATGGGCAAATTTTAGATCTACCCGTTCTTCAAGCGGGTGGAGCAGCCGCGGTGGTCAAACAAAGAATCCTTATTTTTTAGATCGTTCTCCTTGCGGTTCCAGTTCAGGATCGGCCGTTGCAGTTTCAGCAAACCTCTGTGTGGTTGCTGTAGGAACTGAAACCGATGGTTCCATTGCCTGTCCAGCCTCTATGAATGGAATTGTAGGTATTAAGCCAACGGTAGGACTGGTTAGCCGCTCAGGAATTATTCCTATTTCAAAAACTCAGGATACCGCAGGACCATTTGCCAGAACAGTAAAAGATGCGGCCATTTTATTATCCTCGTTAACAGGAATTGATCAAGATGATAAGATAACTGAAGAAAGTGGCGGCAAGGCTAAACAAGATTATTTGCAAAACTTGGATGCTAATGGGCTGAAAGGAAAAAGAATTGGCGTAGAAAAAACCTTGCTGAAGCATCATGAAGGCATTGATGCCATATTAAGACAGGCCTTAGACCTAATGAAAAAAAATGGTGCGGAGATCATTGAAGTTGAGTTTATGAATAAATACCAAAATGTTAGCGCAGATGAATTCAAGCTACTGCAATATGAATTTAAAGATGGTCTAAATAAATATCTTGCCACAGCCAATGCACGAGTAAAGTCATTGCAAGATGTGATCAATTTCAATAAACAGAACGAAACCAAGGTGATGCCTTATTTTAAGCAAGAGATCATGGACAGTTCTGAAATAAAAGGCGGTCTTGATAGTAAAGAATATCTGGCCTCATTTAAAAACTGTCGTTCATTACAAAAATCCATTGATGAGGTGTTAGAAAAAAAACAGCTCAATGCTATTTGTGGTCCTGCAACCGGCGCCGCTTGGTGCATCGATTTTATCAACGGCGATTTCTGGACAGGTTATGGTGCCTATGGACCAGCAGCAGTAGCCGGTTATCCCTCCATTACGGTACCTATGGGTGATGTGAATGGAATTCCAATTGGTCTTTCGTTTATCAGCAAAGCTTATGATGAGCCGGGTTTGATTTCAATTGGGTATGCTTTTGAACAGCTATCAAAAAAAAGAAAGATGCCTCAATTCAAAAAAACGGTGGGATAATATGCTTACTATCCTTTTAAGAAGACAAGTGCACAAAAGATCTATGTCCCCATTTTCATTTTTAATGCTTGGAAACGCGGATCTTTTTTTAATTCTTTGAATATGGGAAATTCTATCCAAAAACTTACAGCTGCCATTCGCTTCTCAATACATTGTTCCATATAATAAAACATCTTGTCCAGATCACCTAATCCATACCAGATACCCAGCAGGTCTGCATCCAAAACGGCATCGGGCTCTTCGCGCTGACGTTGTTCTATTTTATGGATGCATTCCATTGCTTTTTCTTTCATGCCCAGTTTTGCGTATGCAAACCCAAGGCCCGACAATCCTTTTAACGGATGATTGGTAAGGCGGTGCACCTCTTCAAAAAATCTCAGCGCCTCTTCCCAATCATTTTTCATGCCATTGGCCCATGCTTTCATTTCAATGGCAATTCGCATTTGGGGATTCATCTCAAGCAGCTTGTCTGCCTGCGCAATAGCGTCATCATAGCGCTCATTAAAAATATACATTTCACCCAGGTAATAATTGACCATCGGCGATAAAGGATCAATATCAATAGCCTCTTCCATAATTTTTAATCCCTTCTCTCTTTGCTCCATGATGATGAAGTAAATCGCCAACAATTGGTATGCTTCAGCTAAACCAGGATTCAGGCGAATTGCTTTTTGTAAAGCATCATAAGCATTCTGCCATTTCCATTCATAAAATAGCCAGGCGCTGGCCTTGGCCGTATGACTTTCTGCGATGGAACTATCAATCTGCAAAGCTCTGTCAGCATAGTTGTGAACAATTTCAAAAGCTTTATGAGGAGTCATTTGTCCTGTGGCACCGAGGTAGGAATAGGCTGCCGCAGTCATCGCATAAGCGTGAGCATATTCAGGTTCAAGAGAAATTGCTTGCTCAAAGCAATCAATGGCTTTCCTGCTATCAGCCGGGGTAAGCCTGTTCCAGTAATGAAGTCCTTTAAGATAAAATGTATAAGCCGTTATATTTTTTGTTTGTGTTTTGACTAACGGTTCTTTTTGCTTCGCAGGAGTTAAATTTTCCCGCAATTTGTTAGCGATGATGCTGCTGATCTCATCCTGCACTTCAAAAATATCAGTGAGATTGCGATCATAATTTTCGCTCCAAATATGGTAACCGTCTGCAGCATTGATCAACTGGGCTGTAATACGTACACGGTTACCCGATTTGCGAACGCTTCCTTCCAACACCTTGTCAACGTTTAGTTTAATAGCAATATCACGAATGTCATCATTCTTGCCTTTAAAAGCGAATGCTGAAGTTCGTGAAGTAACCTGCAACCCATCTACTTTTGTGAGCGCATTCAATAATTCCTCAGTAATGCCATCACTGAAATATTCATTTTCAGGATCAGCGCTCATGTTAACAAAAGGAAGAACTGCCAACCGATTAGTGGGTTGCTTTGTTTTTCCTCTCACTTCATATCTTGAAGGAACAGCAATGCCTTTATTAGAAATAGCAAAAATGCGAACCGGTTGTTTTACATTTTTTAATTCAAAATATCCAAGCTCACTGGTTTGAAAATTTTCATGATTTTTTATTTCATCGAATACTTTTTCAGAAATAAAAATGCTACCAGGCACGGCGAGTGATTCAATGCGTGAAGCAAGATTGACTCCATCACCATAAATAGCTTCTTCTTCAACTGTTATATCACCCGTATGAATGCCAATTCTCAAATCCACTTTTGGCTCACGTTGTAATTCCTGTTGAATATCTATTGCACAATTAACGCCATCTATAGCACTATTGAAAATATTGAGCGAACCATCACCATAATATTGTAAGATCTTACCGTTAAATCTTTCTACTGTCGTATCCAATACATCCTTTAGCCTTTTACGCTTGAGCCGGGCCAATTGCTCATTCTCCTGCATAACAGCGGTGTAACCAGAAATATCTGCAAATAATATAGCTGCAAGCTGACGCATAAACCGGGAGTGTAAAAATAACAAAGAAAAAACGGAAGTGATTTTATATATAAGGGTTGACGCAGAACCAATAAATTTATTTGAAGCGTCCTCGGTAAAATAAAATACTTAATACTTTGCCTATCTAATAGTTTAATAATCTTTGCACAGTTTCATCGAGTCTTGCTTTTGCCAAAAAATTATTTTCAAGCTCGATGGAAAATGGGACCGGAGTGTCGAGAGAGGCACAACGTATCACTGGAGCATCGAGCAATTCAAAGCAATGCTCATTGATCCATGCAGAAATTTCTCCGCCAATACCGCCAGTCAGGGTGTCTTCATGAAGAATTATAATTCTGCCAGTTCTTTGTACCGCCTCGCGAATGGCAAAATAATCGAGTGGCAATAATGTTCTTAAATCCAAAATGTTAATCGAAATTTCGGGATGATCAGCAGCATAATCTTCGGCCCAATGAACGCCGGCTCCATACGTAATGATGCCAACCTCATCGCCTTCTCTTACATGCCTGGCTTTTCCAATTTCAATTTCGTAATAATCATTTGGAACAGCGCCGCTAATACTTCGATACAGAGCTTTATGCTCAAAATACATTACAGGATTTGGATCATTGATAGCAGCAATTAATAAACCTTTTGCATCCACAGCCGTTGAAGGATAAATAACCTTTAATCCTGGTGTATGTACAAACCACGCTTCATTGCTTTGTGAATGAAAAGGTCCGGCGCCTACACCACCGCCTGTAGGCATACGGATAACAACATCTGCATGTTGCCCCCAGCGGTAATAAATTTTAGCAAGATTATTAATGATTTGATTAAAGCCCATAGTTACAAAATCCGCAAACTGCATTTCTACCATGCTCTTAAATCCTTCGAGACTTAGTCCAAGCGCTGCCCCCAAAATTGCGCTTTCGCATAGCGGCGTATTTCTCACTCTTTGTTTTCCGAACGTTTGAACAAAGCCTTCAGTTATTTTAAAAGCTCCACCATATTCTGCAATATCCTGACCCATCAAAATGAGATTAGAATGATGTTCCATTGATTGATGAAGCCCTTCTTTGATGGCATCAATAAATCGCAGTTCGTGAGTAGTGAGTGATGAGTAATGATTGGGTCTCGCATTGTCCACAACTTGAACCCTGCGCCTTGTGCCTTGTACCTTTGCATAAACATCTTCCATCTCCTCGTCCACATCAGCGTCAACAGTTTT
>DASYQS010000059.1:0-144205 GCA_036005185.1 Chitinophagaceae bacterium
GCGACCGTGAATGGTAGCAACATTGCTATGAAGAATTTATTCTTTAATGTTCCTGCCCGGCGAAATTTCTTAAAAAGCAATGCTGCAGAAATGCGTCATGTTGTTGATGAGTTTACAAGAGTGGCACTTTCCTTTCCTCAAATATTCTTTTCCCTTATTGCAAATGGGCAGCAAATTTTTCACCTCGAGGCTGGTAGTTTAAAACAACGCATTCTCCAACTTCTTGGCAATACCTACAATGCAAAATTGGTTGCGGTAAAAGAAGAAACCGATTACATGAATATTTACGGTTTTGTGGGTAAACCCGAAACTGCAAAAAAGACAAGAGGTGATCAGTATTTTTTTGTAAATAACCGTTTTATCAAAAGCGCTTATTTAAACCATGCGGTAATGAATGCTTATCAGGAAATGATTCCGGGCGACAGTTTCCCTATGTATGTGCTTTTTATTGACCTTGAGCCTACACAGGTAGATGTGAATGTGCATCCCACTAAGCAGGAAATAAAATTCGAAGATGAAAAAATTGTTTACGCATTTGTACAGGCTGCTATTAAACATGCATTGGCACAATTCAGTGTGACCCCAGCTTTGGATTTTGATCTGGACTCATCCATACAACAGCTGCCTTCCATACAACAGCCTTTTACTGAAGAAAGGCAATCAGCAGCCACTTCAACTTCTATTTTTAAAGGATTTACGGAAAAGCACCAAGCACATTTTATTGATCCGGAAAAAAAAGCTGAACTAAGGCATTGGAAGGATTTTTTTGAAGTCGGAAACGAAAAATCAGAAACCGGAAATAAAGAGGCTACATTTCAATCAGAACACTCGTCACTTATCACTCGTCACTCACCACTGGCCATTACCGATTCGTTCATTCAACTGCACAATCAATTTATTGTTGCTGAAACGGAGAATGGTTTTATACTGATCAACCAGCAAGCTGCGCATGAAAGAATTTTGTATGAAAAATTAGATGAAGCGATAAGTGGAAAGTCGGTTGCCACTCAGCACACCATGTTCCCTGTTACTCTGGAACTAGCTCCTGCCGATTCCGTTTTGTTGGAAGAATTGATAAATGACCTTCAACAATTAGGCTATATTATCGAGCCTTTTGGGAAAAATACATTTATTATTCAGGGAACGCCTGCAGATGTAGGACAGGGAAATGAAAGAATAGTGGTCGAAAGATTATTGGAACAGTACAAACATTTTTCTTCAGAGCTTAAATTCTCAAAAAGAGAAAAATTAGTTCGCTCATTGGCAAAACAACAGGCTATTAAGCCCGGGCAGCCATTAACTCAACAGGAAATGCAGGCACTGGTTAACGATCTTTTTGTTTGCTCTCAAAGCAATAGCTCTCCTGATGGCAGGCCTGTTTATTTGGAATTTAAAATGGAGCAGTTGGAAAAAATGTTCGGGAAATAAACATCAAATAAAAATGATGGCTACTACAGCAATCAATACGATTAGAATAACAACAATGATGAAACGGTAAAGTATTTTCGCAATGCACATGTCTCTTTCTTCCTCATAACGATCCGTTACCCAAGACACGGTTGGTTTATCATCTTTTTCCGCACAGCAATTCTTTTTTAGTTCCTCTATTGCTTGCGCGTCGATCTCCATAATTCATAACGTAAGAATAAATTAAGAGAATTATTTTTTTCTTGCTGTTCACTTCCAGCTGGCAATTTGAATTTTATATAAGGCTGCAACCCAAATGCATATCTTGCTCCAAAAGAGAATCTTTTCCATTTATATTGAGTTTCGAACACACCATGGAAATAAGACTTTACAAAATTGCTATCGGTTTGGCTGGGGTTTATAATTACTCCTTTGCTTATTATGGAATCGGTTCCTATCGCATTATTATGCTGAATAATGTCCTGCTCAGAAACAGCGCTAACAAACTTATTCCATACAAATCCGCCACCTACCGACCAACGAGGAAATACAAAATAATTGAAGGTTATTGGTAATTGATGATAAAATGTTTTCTTTAAACGGTTTGATGTTGTTGTAGTAGTTTGTTGAAATGTATCAGTTGCTATCTTTTGTTTATATAAAAACTCTTTTGTGTATTGCGGAGCTCCATAGCGGAATTCTGATTGAATAAACCATTTATCTGCTTTATACATCCTCAAATAAACAGAAGGTATATAATCGGAGAAACCACCTTTTCTTCCCTCAGCATTATATGGCACAAGCTTTTGGCCGTTTATTGGCAATTGCTGTTGCAAAGCCAGCCCCACAGCAAAGGAATTTTTTTTTGATTTTAAGCTATCTCTTTTCTGGTCTTTAGATTGAGTTATTGTTTCATTTTTTTGTTTTTGAAGGCTATCTGTTTTCTTTTTTTCTGCAGTATTAGCATTGATTATCGCGATGTTGTTTGAATCCTTAGGATGATTTAGGGTTTTAGTATCTCGGATTTCAGACTTTGAAAAATCCTTTTCGTTGTCATTAAGCCTATTGTTTTTGGCTTTTATTTTAACGGTAGTTTCCTTTCGATCAGTGGCCTTTAATTTTTCTGTTTTAGTAATTATGGTTAATGATTTTTTGTTGTTTGCAATACCTCTCTTCTGAGATTTTTTTTCGATTTGTTCAACGACAATTTCTGTTTGATTCAATCGACCTTCGGTCCGTTGTTTCATTTCATGCTTGGGAGCATTCTGATTATGTTGCTGTGATTGCTCTTGGAAGGAATCGCTGTTATTTTTTTCTTTTCCCTGAATTTTCTTGATCGTTTCCTTTTGAGTTACAGGTTTTTCTTTCACAAACCCTTTTTCAGGACGAACCATCCACCATGTTATTGTAATGAGAAGAACAGCCACAATACCCCAAAGAACACAACCACGGAGCCAAAAAGGAACCAACCTGTCATCATCTTCTTCTTCTAACCTGCGCTTCATGTTGGCCCAAGCCATATCTTCATCAGGCAATGAAAGCTCATCCCATTGTTGTTGTGCTAATTGTTCCTCATATGGTAATCTTTCGTTCATTTATTTTGTTGTTCATTTATCATTTTTTTTAATCTCTTCCTTGCTTCACTTAAATGCCATTTACTTGTTCCTTCACTAATTTTCATAAGAGCAGCTATCTCATTGTGATTGTAACCATCTATTACATACAGATTAAATACTGCTTGAGTAGCAGGTGGCAATTGCCTCACTAATTTCAGAATCTCATTTACTGATAGTTTTGAAATGACAGAAGGTGTCAAATCGATGAACAAGGCTTCATCTAATTCATCAACTTTTAAGTTGGATTCTTTTGATTTAGTAAAATCAAGGCAACTGTTTATAATAATGGTGCGAATCCATGTATAGATAGAAGCCTGCAAAACTTCGTACCGTGAAATATTTTTAAACACCTTATAAAAACCAGTATTCAATACTTCTAAAGCCTCTGATTCATTTTTTGTGTAACGTAAACAAATAGTCATCATGGCCCGGTAAAATTTTCTATACAGTAACTCCTGGGCTTTGCGGTCATCATTTTTGCAACCACTGATAATATTATGTATGTCTTGTTCTTCTATCGGCAACGAAACTTATCCCCGGTTATTAATTTTAATGGTTAGGTTTTGAAAATAGTTTATTTATTCGGACTCTATCTTCGCATTCTGAATGTGCAGGTAATAGTATGTTGGGTTGTTGGAGCCTGCCGATTGGTAAATTGTCCGCTAAAACTACCCTCATAGAATCCACCAGTGGCATTTGGAAAATTGGTGATTATTACATTAAATGGCTGTATCATTTCTGCACTTATATTCTGTACTGACAAAAAGCTTACTGGGTAGGTTCCTGCTGTGCCAATGCTATTAAAGCTAAAAGAGATATTATCATTTGCAGGATGAAAACCGTTAATCCATGTTCCAATAACAGTTAAAGAATCGTAGGTATGGCTAATTAAAGAATCGCCAGACACAGCGCTTGAAATACTGTAATTGACTCCATCAAGGTTATAATTAATATACTGTAAAGCAGAAGTTCCGCATGCTGAAATATTGCCAGCATTCGTGATCGGGCTGGTTACTGTTACATTAACAATCGAGCCCTGTTGCTGTGTTGCATTATCAATTCCAAGAATCTGGCAGACAGAAGGGCTGCTGCTGCAGGTGGTGAAGGTAATTGAAAAATCTCCGTTGTTGTTCGCCTTTGCATATCGAACTACGTTATCATAATAAATGATTGCGGAAGCATTTGTTGCTATTGCATTGCTACAATTCAAAAGTTTTCCTTTTATAGTTACAATAGAAGCGCCAGCATTCGTTAAATTGATTGTTCCCAAGCTTGTGTTCTGAGAAAGGGAGCCAATGTTCTTACTATATATTACTTCATTACATTCATCAAGCACCTCTAGTGTAAGGTTTTCATTTGCTGGCACAAGACCACTTACCTGACCAAGTGAATCAGTCCATCCGTGTCCGGCACCGTTCGATTGGGTTCTCACCATAACATGGACATGTACAAAAGGTAAGCCTTCGGGATTTTGTAAGGTCATGGAAAGTGTTACAGCAGGGGCGCTGAAATCACAATTCCAGAATGAGAAATGTTTTACCTGGCCTACATAACTATTCCCATTTTTTACTGCAGTTCCTTCTTCTTTCCAGATGCCGGTTTGGTCATCTACATACCACAAGCTGATTGAAGAGGGAGCTGTGGATTGAAGTGCGGAGGGGATAGGCATGGTAAGAGTAGCCGCGCTGCCAGAAGTTATTTGTAATTTTTCTCCGGAAGATGATTCAAGTTCAACAGCAAGCATTCCGTAGGATGTAAGAAAAACTCTTTTGTTGTCTTTGTCATCAGCCATGAATGAGCCCGGTACGGTTTGGGCAATATCCTGGGAGGCAGGATTAATATAAGATGCATATACATTCACCGTTCCATTATAGCTGCCACCTGATGCTTTTACAATTCCATTTGCAGGTAAAGAAATCTTGGCTCCGTTAGAAAGAGTTGCATCACCACCGTTAGTTGAATTCATACTCCCAGCCAGATCTTTTTTTACCAGTTTTAGCATTACCTGGTTTACACCGGACGTGGGGATGAATGTGCGGTAAGACTTGAAATAGCCGATTTTTTCTGCCGTTACTAAAGATGATTTTTTGTCAAGCGAGGCATCTACTATTCTGAAATAGCCATGCGCATTGGTTATTGCTGACTTGCTGCCCGCTTTTACTGCCACACCAATTGCAGGCTGCCCATTCTCGTCAAAAACGTTTCCTTGTAAAGTTGCGGTGATTGGTGAAGGATTTTGATTGCCCTTGTCCGGGGTAAAAACAGGCTCTCTTTGACAATGAAAGGATAGAATTGAAATTATGCTAAGAAGGATAAGATAAATATTTCTCATAAATGATATTTAAAAACATATACTGCTTAACGAGTAAAAGGGTTGGGTCGAGAGGAAAGTTTTTTTTATTCGAAGTCAAAACAACCCTAATAATGATCCCTCATGTTTTGTATAAGCTTTTCTACCGCCCGCCTTACTGCGGTGGCGGAAGAATTATGATTATTGACGAGCACAGAAAAGATCAATAGCTTATTTTTCTTTGTGTATAAAAACCCGCTAAGAGCAACAACACCCGAAAGGGTCCCGGTTTTTGCAAAGATGAAACCGTTCTCTGTTTTATAGTAGTTCGTTAAAGTTCCTTCATTTCCGGTGGCCAAAATGTTTTTAATCCTTTCCATGCCAAATTCATTCTTCATTTTGTTGAAGATGGCAACAAAATCCTGCGGTGTAAATAAATTATAACGGCTAAGTCCCGAACCGTCTGCCCACCTCGGTTTTTGCGGTAAGTCTTTAAAATCAGTTTTCAATAAGGTATCGATAATTTTTCTGTCATTCATTACTCCGAGCACTTCATTACTTACCATTAATAAAGATTGTTCAGCAAAAAAATTATCGCTGCGGTGCATCATGGGTTTGAGGAGGGAATCGGTAGGCTGACTTTTGATAGCATTAATATGAAGAGTTGTATTGGTAAATAATTTTTGAAGGCTTTGTGAGGTCAATAAACCAATGGTTTTATGAATAGTATCAGGGAGTAATTCCACCGTTGTTTTTATTCCATGGGTAACAAATGGAACATCCTGCTCTCTATTTTTTTCTTTACCCTCTGTTATTTTGTATAGATTTTCAGCGATATTTCTAGTAACAGAAAAATTGTTTGCTTTGGCGGTATCAAAATCAACTTTCCAGTTTACTTCAGGAATTGAGTATATAATTACAGGATCATTGTTAGGCTTTTCCTGCACCCATTTGATCAGGTTGCCATAAACCGGCATCGCACTTCTTTCGGCCATATAACTTTCATTATAGTCATTCCATGACCATCCCGAGCCTAATGCGTCAGTTTTCCATTTAATATCAGTTATATAAAGTTTCTTCGTTACATTTTGCAAAAAAGTTATTACAGGCTGATTTTTAAAATCCGGATGGAGTAAGGTTGGATCAGCTGCCGGCAAGAAGATAACGGCTGTATCATTTTCTGCTTTTAAAATTCCTGTCAAGCTATCTCTCAAATATTTCATAGCCGCATAACAAGTAGGAATTTTTGTATTGCTGGCAGGAACAAAATAATGATCACCCTGATAATTGAACCAATACTTGTTTGTAGCAGGTTCATAAATGCTGATGCCAACATGTGCTGTTCGAAGAGAAGAATCTTTTAGGGCTAACTGAGTGGCGGATTTTGAAATTTGTTTCGATATGCTGCAGGAAAGTATAAAGAATACAGAATTTAGAATACAGAATGTAAAGAGAAATTTTCTCTTTAATTGAATATTGAGCATTGAGTATTGAATATTGTTTATTGAAGGTTGATTATTCTTTTCTCCGCTGCACTCTGCAAAGCTGCTTCTATAATTTTAATCGTTTTGATTCCATCTCCGGCAGGAACAGGATTAGGGGCCTTGCCTGTTAATGCCTTGTGCAAATCATCATAATAGCCCATATAATTGCCTGGCGTTGACGTAAGATGACTGTAAATAACTTCTCCATTGATATCGGTATGCAACAATCCGTCGGGCTGTGAAAGAGGAGGACACCAACTCTCCAATGAAGGAACGGTTCCGGCAGTTAATTGAATTTCCTGCAAATCAGAACGCTGTTGAAGAAAACTTCCCTTCATACCATGTAACATATACGCAGGCACAGTTTCACGGCAAATACAGGTGGCTTTTAATCTTACCCGCAGATTCGGATAATAAAAAAGCATTTCAAAATAGTCAGGAGGCACTACATCCTCGCGCATTTTCCATACATCGGCGAACAAGGCTTGAGGCCAGCCAAATAATTGTAAGGCTTGATCTACAAGGTGTGGGCTTAAATCGTAGATAATACCAGCACCGGGAAGATTTCCTTCCTTGTGAGGCTTGCCCCCATAAACAGGACGATAACGATCATAACGGATCTCAACTTCTCTTAATTCACCCAACAATTTTTTTTCAATCACATCTTTTACAGCATGGTAATCTCCATCATAACGCCGGTTCTGATAAATACTTAAAAATAAATTTTGCTTTTTAGCTAACGAGGTTAGCTCTTCAGCTTCCTTTACCGTTATTGTAAAAGGTTTCTCCACCACTATATTTTTGCCAGCCAGTAAAGCGGCTTTGGCATTTTCAAAATGCAGATGAGTGGGTGTGTTTATAATAATTAATTGTATGGAATCATCGGCGATCAGCTCATCAACTGATCGATATAGTTTTGATTGAGGATATCTTTCCCTCGAATCATTGTTATGTCTCTCAACAATAGCTGTTAGTTCATAGCCGGGATGATTTTGAATAAACGGAGCATGAAATAATTTTCCGCTCATGCCGTAGGAGCAGATTCCTGTTTTGATAATGTTCATTAAACCTCACCCTCATTCACTCTCCTTAAGGAGAGGGAGGCCGGGCCAGCCTTTTTTACTCAACAATAATAATTAGACATTTCAGCTTCCTGTTCACTGATGAACACGAAGTTGAAGTGTGCGACGCGACGAAGTTGCCATGAAAAACTGAAAGCCGGTAACACAATAATAATTAACGAATTTATGAGCTACAATAAAATAAAACTATTTGACCTAAGTTGCCCTTTTAGGGGGACAGGGGGTTTCATCCTCTTTCCTGCGCTCTTAGCCATCTCTCCGGAATTTCATTACTGCTTGCCAGCAAATAATCTTTATAGCTGCAGGCAATAAAACTTTTGTTGGGTAACTGCATCCACCATCTTCCGGTTTTTTTGCTTTGCAAAAAAGTTGTTTCTACTTCAGCAAAAGCAATATGATATTCATTGAATGAATCTTTTTGGTTCAACTCTGCCTCGCGTCGGCCCCGGCTTCTTCCATCCAACATATACCACATCATATGTGCAATTTGCTTGGCCGTTAGCTCTTCTTTATCATGACCAGTATCATAACCATAAATTCCTATGCTATTCACATTTGGGCTCATTCCCGCATAGCGCATCAAAACACAGGCTTCCTCGCCATTTAAGCCATTTGGTGAAACGGAATTTGCAGGAGCGTAAGTGTGCGCAATAGCAGAGATATCAAAACTAACCAGGCTGCTATTGCGGATCACAGGTTCCATCTCATCAATATTTTCCTTGACAGTCCCCACCCGGTAACAATCAAAACGTAGCTTATCCATTGTTTCAAGCATGCGAGGGTGCACATAATAGCTTTGAAAAGCAATGTGATTATAATGACGGACATAGTTTGGCTCACCTGTAAGCATCTCCATTAAAAAATTTTCTTGCCGAAAAGGAGAATCAATGTTCAGATCAATCAAGGCATCCACACAGCAAGCTTCAATTGCTTTTTCATTATCGGCATAAGCTCCATACTGTGCCAGTGTAAGATCATGAGAGCCTCCAAGAATAATTACGGTTTTACCATCATTGATCAATTCATGTACCACTGTTCTTAGGGCCGCAGAGGAGTCTGTGTATAACGATCCTTCCTTGATATTCCCTACATCAGCCATTTTTACATCGGTGTGCCAGTAGTACAATGAATAAAACTGGCGACGAATACGATCGGGAGCATTGCTATGACCATGAATAAGACCGCTACCGCGCTGTTCGCCACAACCTACAATCACAACTTGTATATCATCAAGATCTGGAAATGCTTCCTTGGCATGAATATCATTTACGGCTATTGTGGCACCGATCTGACCTTCCTTATAGCCCTCATCGTGTGAAATTTCTGAAATATTGATGGGAGATAAAAAATCGGAAATGTTGAGATAATCAGGCATGCTGCAATTTAAGAAGAACCATGATTGATAGAATTGAACTTAAGACTATGAGGAAAAATATTTATATCAGCTCCTAAAAATCTGTATAAACCCAAAAATCGCAGTTCTGACCTATTTTTGCTGCCTTATGGATCAATTATTACAGCAAATTGAGGAATATAAAAAGGAGATCGACCAATTTACAAATGGCGATCTTAAAGCTGTTGAAGAATTCCGCATTAAATGGCTCGGAACAAAAGGTATTGTAAAGAATTTGATGGGTGAAATGAAGAATATACCCAATGAGAAGAAAAAAGAATTTGGTCAAGTGATGAACGACTTCAAATTATTTGTTGAGCAAAAATTTGACACACTAAAAACAAAAACCTCAAACCTCGAGTCTCAAACGTCGAATCTTGACTTTTCCTTGCCCGGCAATCCGATGCCACTTGGATCACGTCATCCGGTCAGCTTAATGAAGAATCGTATTGTTTCAATTTTTCAACGACTTGGTTTTGCTGTGGCCGAGGGTCCTGAGATTGAAGATGACTGGCACAACTTTACGGCCCTCAATCTACCTGAATATCATCCCGCCCGTGATATGCAGGATACATTTTATGTACAGCAAAACCCTGACTGGCTCTTGCGAACACATACAAGCAATGTGCAAATACGTGAAATGGAAAAAGGCAAGCTGCCCATTCGGGGAATTTATCCCGGCCGTGTTTATCGCAATGAAACGGTGAGTGCCAGAAGTCATTGTTTCTTTCATCAGGTGGAGGGCTTGTACATTGACGAAAATGTTTCCTTCGCCGATCTGAAACAAACGCTTTACTTTTTTGTAAAGGAAATGTACGGCGGTGATGTAAAAGTTCGTTTCCGACCTTCTTTTTTCCCATTCACGGAGCCGAGCGCCGAAATGGACATTAGTTGCACGCTCTGCAAAGGCGAAGGTTGTAGTGTCTGCAAACATACTGGCTGGCTGGAGATATTGGGTTGTGGAATGGTACATCCCAATGTGTTGCAGAACTGCAATATCGATCCAAATAAATATACTGGCTTTGCATTCGGCATGGGTATTGAACGCCCGGCATTACTCAAATACGGG
The DNA here is from genome assembly GCA_036005185.1 of Chitinophagaceae bacterium. GTDB lineage: Bacteria > Bacteroidota > Bacteroidia > Chitinophagales > Chitinophagaceae > VBAU01. Next base: position 10,342 of record DASYQS010000059.1, read on the forward strand.
ATCAACGATATTCGCCTCTTTAGTGAAAATGATGTAAGGTTTCTGAAACAATTCATTCCGGCCATTTAAATCTCGACAGATAGGTTAGCTTAGCTTTTCAATTTTACCTCTTGGCATAATTCTATAAGCAAATGGAAACTTTGTAGTTTTTGCTAAGTCCTTGATATCTGTCCAATGGCTTATAACTTTTTGAACCATTTCCTAATATTTATAGCCGGTTTTCCCTGGTGCTCTGAGATAAAAAATTCCCATTTTATATTTCCTCAATAATTCATATTGTTGTTGAGTCCTCTGTATATTATAATCCTGAGTTATAACAATACCATTGAGTTCTCCAACTCGTGGTATCCAATCTTCATCTTGCGTTCCCCTCCCGTACTCTTTTTGAATCGAAAAAATTTCAACGCCTTCGTTATTTGGTCTTTCTAAAATTGCCAATCCTTCTGCTAATTGTGGTGGCATATTTTCATCGATAAAAAACTTCATTATGCAGCTTTCTTGAAGAATTCGATTGAATCGCGCACATCATTATCGGTTACGTCGTAAAGAGAAGAAATAAAATTTACCGTTTCACCAGCAGTATTCATTCGATATAATGTTTCGGCAAGAATGTTTGTGTTCTTAATAGTTGGTTGTCCAAGTTGATGATGAGGATCAACAACAATATTTTTTGTCTTTCCTAATGGCCAATACCGGATAGCAAGATGATCTTTGCCAAAATCCATTTGACGACAGAACTCCTTAATTATGGTAGAAAAATTCAATTGTCTGCTTTTATCTGCATTAATTATTATATCCTCATTTATTTTATAAAGAATTTTTTTTCCATCAGTTAAAATCGTGGAAGTTGCAAATGGAAACGGATTTTTTAGTTCATCGGCAATTATTTCATGTGCTTTTGCAATACTTTGAGCACTTAGTCCTTGTTTTCTTAATTGATAAAAAACGTAGAATTCAATTAGCGTATAGAAATGAACAGTTTTCTCTCTCCCTTTTCCCCAAGTGGTATGAACTTTTTTGCCCCTTTTGAATCTACCTTCCCAATATTCATTCAGCCAGCGTCTGACAAATGGTAACTCAAGATTCAAAATTCTCGCTACATCTGGAACGGAGTAAAGGCCAATGCCCAATGCTGGTTTTCTTTTGACTAATAGAAGCATTAAAATGTAAGTTTTCTTAATTTAAGAGCAAGTTATAAAATTTGACTATTAACAGAAAGCAAATAAATATCAAATTGTAAGAAACTTAATTTACAAGATACCTATAGCATAGTTGAATACAAACATTCTATTATTTTTTGACTTTAACAGTAATATCTAGCATTGTAAATCACTAAAGCCCTATCCACTCTTTACGTTACTTCGCAGCCAGTTAAAAAAGGCTGCAGCAAGAAATAGAATTACAGTTATGTAAAGCCATGCAGTGCCATTAACTGATATTTTTACCCCTACATCTAGGTTTAATTCCGAAGATTTTATTGAATTATCCGATTTAGCTTTTGACTTAAGATCAATCAGCATGGCTATCAATGATGCGGCGGCTAAAAGCCCAATAAATAAATTAATCTTTCCCGCTCCTTTAAAATTTAAGAAAGCAGTCAGAAACCCTGCAATGCCTAAAATAAGTGCAGCCAAGGCAAAAATGTTAGGATGCTGCCTTTGATTGAATTCTTTTTTGTTGGTATCTGTATTTTCGAAATCGTCTCCAAAAAGGTTTTTGCTAACAACTTCTTTCCATTCACTTCCCAGGGCAATACCAACACCTGTATTATTTGCCATAGGCCTGCCGTTGCATTTTATTTCAGCAAATGGTAATAGAAATAAAAGAACTGCAGCTAAAAATGCGATAGCGGCAGGAATTTTAGTTCCAAATAGACCGCTGGCAGGTGGTGTCACTATAGTTGATTCTTGTAAGCTTTCCATTGTTGTAGTGTTTGCAAGCAAAAGGTATAAGAAACTAATGACATGTCACTATGAAACTATCAACATCCAATATCTTTATGTAATATTTCAGTTATGGCTATTAAGATCATTTGCATTTGCGGCGCAGGTACTATGGGCAGCGGCATTGCCCAAGTATCGGCAGTTGCAGGGTTTACTACCATTTTATATGAACTGAATGAAACTATTCTTGAAAAAGCAAAAACTTCTATTGAAAATGGCCTCCAAACTCTCGTCGAAAAAAATAAAATAACGAAGGAAGAAAAACAAAAGACCTTCAGCCACGTTTCTTTCACTAACGACCTGCATCAATGCCTGGCAGATATTATCATTGAAGCAATTATTGAAAAGCCAGAAGCAAAGATTACTTTGTTCAATCAACTGGCTGAAATCAATCACAGCGAAACTATTTTTGCAACCAACACATCTTCCCTCTCTGTCACGGCAATTGGAAATAAAGTTTTAAATCCTTCGCGTGTTCTCGGCATGCATTTTTTCAATCCTGCACCATTGATGAAGCTAGTTGAAGTCGTAAAAGCGGAAAAAACTTCGGATGAGGTAGTAGATAACGTTATTGAACTTGCAAAGCAATTTGGAAAACATCCTGTAATCTGTAAGGACTCTCCCGGCTTTATTGTAAATCGCGTAGCAAGGCCTTTCTATATTGAATCTTTGCGATTGATTGAAGAGGGTCTCGCTGATTTTGCTGCCATTGATCAATTGCTCGAAGCAACCGGTTTTAAAATGGGGCCTTTCAAACTTATGGATCTTATTGGCAACGATGTAAACTATGCGGTAAGCTGCAGTGTATATGAACAGTTAAACCAACCCGAACGCTTAAAGCCTTCCTATATTCAAAAAGAAAAAGTGGAAAAAGGAGAGTTAGGGAAAAAAGCCGGCAAAGGATATTATAATTATTGATATACATAGGTTCATTTTTTATTTTTAAAATATTACCAGATAATTTATCTTTCCTAAGTGCAGTACATTCAACTTCAGGCATATGATGATTATATAGAAGCGAATATAATTCGGTGCCGTTTAGAGCAGGAAGAGATCGTTTGCTGGCTCAAAGATGAAAACACGGTGACAATAACCCCTTTTTTATCGAATTCAATTGGTGGAATAAAACTCATGGTAGCCGAACCCCAAATACAAAGAGCTCTTGAACTGATAAATCAAGTTGGAACGAACAAGCCATTAGGATAGTTTTTTATGAAAAAATTTATTTGGTATATCTCTGGTTCGCTTTTTTTAATCGGCTTTTTTATCATTTCACCAGTAATAAAAATTCTTCATTGGCAAGGCGCTGATTTAATGTTGTTGACGTCTGCTTTTTTGGTTTGATTTTTATTCCTGTTTCCTTATCGTATGTTTTCAAAAAATTTAAATAAGCTTTTTTCTTTCCGTAACTTGTAAAACATTTTTTTGCCATGTGGGACCGAATCATTGATTACTTCTCTACCTTGGAGCATCACCCTGTTCAACGAATGATCCTCCTGGTTGGTGGTTTGCTTTTTTTTTGGATCATTGAGGGGGCTATCCCACTTCTAACTTTATCTTACAAAAAGACCAAGCTTCGTCATGCAGCGGTAAATTTTAGTTTTACAGTCATTCATCTTTTAATTCATACTCTTTTAGCTATTCTTATTATTAAGTTGAGCGATTGGTGCAAAGAAGAACAATTTGGATTAGTGTATTGGTTGAACTCAAATATTCTCGGTACCATTATCATATCATTCCTCGCTCTAGATTTTTTTGGTGGCTGGCTGGTCCATATTACCGAGCATAAAGTTTATGTGTTATGGCAATTCCACGTTGTTCATCATGCAGACAATAATGTTGATGTCACAACCGGTCTTCGTCATCATCCTATTGAAAGTGTGTTGCGCGGGCTTTTCTTTTTTATTGGAATCTTCATCAGCGGGGCTCCTATGTATGGTGTCATGATCTTTCAAACCCTGCTTGCATTATCTGCTGCTTTTACACATGCCAATATCCGTCTTCCCACTTGGCTCGATAATACGCTCAGCTACATCTTTGTTTCTCCGAATATGCATAAAGTGCATCATCATTGGAAACAACCTTATACGGATAGTAATTACGGCGCCGTATTATCTATCTGGGATCGCCTGTTGGGCACATACAAAAAGCTTGATGCCCAAAATATCCGCTATGGCCTTGATCGCTATTATCCGAACGAAAAAGATGAGGACTTTCTCACCTTAATCAAAAAGCCTTTTGGGCGTTTAGATAAATAATTATTGATCAAGCAACATAAATCTATTTAGCTTTCGTTGCAGTTTCCCCTGAGCTTGTCGAAGTACACTCTTGTAGGTTCTACTCGCTATTCAACTTTTAGTATCTTAAGCAAATGAAACAATCTCTTTTTTCATTTCTCATTGTTTTTTTCTTTACATCTTTTCATCAAGTTGCGCCGACAACCGCCTGGATACGCATCAACCAATTAGGTTATGCGCCAAAAGGAGCTAAAGTGGCCGTTTGGTGTTCAAAAGAAAATGTAACTATCAAAACGTTTCAGCTTGTTGATGCTGTTACAAACAAAACAGTGTTTTCCTCAAATGCTGGGAAAACATTTGGAGCCTATGGCCCATTTACACAAACGTACAGGTTGAATTTTTCTTCGTTTATAAAGCAAGGGGTTTACTATTTACAAGCAGGAAATACAAAATCCCCTGAATTCAAAATTGCTGATGATGCTTACAAAGGAGCTGCTGATTTTTGTTTGCGCTACATGCGTCAGCAGCGTAGTGGCTTCAATCCTTTTTTAAAAGATAGCTGTCATACGCATGATGGATATGTTTTGTATGGAGAAAAAGCGGGCATTAAAGACAGCACACATATTGATGTAGTTGGTGGCTGGCATGATGCCAGCGATTACCTGCAATACTCCACAACTTCTGCCAACGCAACTTACCATTTGCTGATGGCCTACCGTGATTTTAAAAATGTTTTTGCAGATGAAAAGCTAGCCAACGGCCTGGATGGAAAAAATGGAATGGCTGATGTGCTTGATGAAGCTAAATGGGGATTGAATTGGTTATTAAAGATGCATCCGCGAGATGATTGGATGTTCAACCAAATAGCAGATGACAGAGACCATATGGGAATGCGGATTCCCAAAGAGGATAGTTTTTATGGAAGAGGATATGAAAGACCAGTTTATTTTATAAGTGGCGAGCCACAACAGCGTGGCAAGTTTATGAATAATACAACCGGCACCTCCTCAACTGCCGGCAAGTTTGCCAGTGTATTTGCTCTCGCACATTATCTTTTAACTACAGATAGCGTATTCAGAAAAAATGATAATCGTGGCACTTATTACGACAAAGCCTTCTCCGCATATAATTTCGGTTTAAAAAAGAAAGGCACCACACAAACAGCATCAGTAAGATCACCTTATATCTATGCAGAGGATAATTGGACAGATGATATGGAACTGGCTGCGGCGATTTTGCATAGTATGGTGAATAATAACAAGGGATCTGGTGATAATGGATATTATTTAGTGGCTGCGATTGATTATGCAAAAGAAGAAAAGATTACACCCTGGTTGGGAGCTGATACGGCCAAGCACTATCAATGGTATCCATTTATTAATCTCGGCCACTATGAGTTGATCAAACAACTGCAAACAAAAAAAAATGGGCCATCGCAAAGAGCGGGATATTACAAAAGTTTCGTACAAAATTTTTGGAATAATACAGATACAATTACCGGTTATTACAAAGAGGGCATTCAAAAAGTTTGGAACAGAGCACGGCAAAATGCTTTTTTTAGAGGCATTCCTTACATCTGGTGTAGTAATAACCTAACTACATCTTTTGCCATTCAATGCTATTGGTACCGTCAGTTGACAGGAGACAAAACTTTTTCAGAATTAGAACAGGCAAATTTTGATTGGCTTTTTGGCTGCAATCCCTGGGGTACAAGCTTTGTATATGGCTTGCCGGCAATTGGCGATACACCAGTCGATCCACATTCAGCCTTTACTCATTTAAGAAATTATCCTATCGACGGAGGATTGGTAGACGGCCCAGTGTATGGAAGCATTTACAAAAATCTTATTGGCATTACACTCTATCAACCCGATGAATATGCAGAGTTTCAAAGTGAGCTTGCAGTTTATCATGATGATTATGGTGATTATAGTACCAACGAACCAACCATGGATGGCACAGCTTCCTTAATTTATTTGCTGGCAGCAAAAGAGTCTGAAACAAAAGCCCCCTCTAAATCTCCTCCTACAGGAAAGACTTTTCAAAAAAAATATTCTTATGATCATGGCGCAATTGTTCGAGGTGATTCAATGAAGAAACAAATTGCTCTTGTGTTTACCGGCGACGAATTTGCTGATGGCGGAAGCTTTATTTCAAAAACTTTAAAACAACAAAATATTAAAGCTTCTTTTTTTTTTACGGGACGGTTTTATGAAAACCCCGCTTTTCAAAAAATAATACAACAACTAAAAAAGGATGAGAACTATTTAGGCCCGCATTCCAATCAGCATCTATTGTATTGCGACTGGAATAACCGGGACAGCTTACTGATAACTAAAAGCCTTTTTTTAAATGATCTCAAAGAAAATCTTGACATAATGTATGAACGGACCATCAACACTTCGAAAGTGAAATATTTCTTGCCACCTTATGAATGGTATAATGATTCCATTGCTTTATGGACAAAATTTCTGGGCTTGCAGCTTGTTAATTACACTCCCGGTACGCTCAGCCATGCAGACTACACAACACCTGTTGATAAAAAATACTACAGCAGTGAGATTATTTATAATTCTATTATTAATTATGAGCAATCACATAAATCAGGGCTTAATGGTTTTATTTTATTGATGCATGTAGGCACCGACCCAAAGAGAACAGATAAATTTTATCATCGTCTCCCACAACTGCTCAATTACCTCAAACAAAAAGGCTATCAGTTTAAAACGGTTAATGAGTTTCTTATTTAATATTTATAAGTACTGCAAAAAATCAGTCCTTTTTCCCTTCCAAAGTAAATCCAATTGTAGTGCCTATATGCTCAGTGCTGCGTACATGAATCGTTTGGCCATGCGCTTCAATAATATGTTTGCAAATGGCCAGGCCCAAACCGGAACCAGTTATATCCAGACTGCGGCCTTCTTCAGTTCTGTAAAACCGTTCAAATACTCTTGATAAATGTCTTTCAGCCATTCCAATTCCATCGTCACTGATCTCAACCAAAACATGTTTCTCATCAGTAATGTACATGCTGGCGGTAATGTTGCCCCCAAACTTTCCATATTTGATCGAGTTTTCAACAAGATTCAAGATCACCTGCCTTATCTTTTCTTTATCTGCAAAAACAGTTAATGGAGACTCGCAGCCTTTTTTAATATTGTAACGAATATTTTTTTGTTCGGCCTTTATGGAAAGACTCTCAAAAACTTCCTTCACCAAATCCTGAATAATAAAGTTTTGCTTGTAAATCACTTGCTCGCCTCGCTCCAGTTTCGAAATTTCGTCCAGGTCATTGATGAGGTTCACCAACCGGTCTATATTGCGAGAGGTTTTTTCCAGAAAAGGCCGATTGACCTCAGGATTTTCCAAGGCGCCTTGTAATAAAGTGTCCACATAACCTTGTATGGCAAACACCGGGGTTTTAAATTCATGAGCCAGGTTTTGCAAAAATTCCTTACGAAATTGTTCATTTCTTTTTAGCAACTCAATCTCTTCCACTTGTTTTCCGGCCCACTCTTCCACATCTTCCCTTACCTCGTCAATACTTTTTTGCGGCAATAAATATTGATAATAAGTTTCTTCTTTTTTGCTTGCTTTTGTTTGGTAAATGAATTTATAAATGAGTTTGATCTTGCGGTAAATGAAACGCTCAAGTGTAAATGCAATCAGTGCATAGCTGCCAATAAAAACGATAATGAATGATCCGACCAATACTTCCCATCCCTGATGCAAAATATAAATGCCAAGACTAATAGGTACAGAAAGCAGCAAGGCTGTGAATGCGGAAAGCCTGCGTGGTGAAACATTTTTTGTGTTAAGCATGTTGCGAAGGTACAAGGCACAAAGTACAAGTTTCAAGATGGTAGCACTTGTGCCTTGATCCGTGGATATTGTGCCTTAAATCTCAAATTTATATCCTACTCCTTTTACAGTAGTAATACAATCAACACCGAGTTTTTGGCGGATTTTTCGGATGTGAACATCAATGGTGCGATCACCTACAATTACATCGTTGCCCCAAACCTGGCTGAGAATTTCATTGCGTAAAAAAACACGACCTGGGCGAGAGGCAAGTAAATGCAACAATTCAAATTCTTTTTTTGCCAGCAAAATCTCTTTGCCTTCAAACAGTACGAGGAATTTTTCAGGATCAATAACAAGACCGTCTATTTCCACGGTTTTACTTTCTTTTTTAGGTACCCGGCGGAATAGTGCATTCACCCGGCTTATAAAAACTTTCGGACTGATGGGTTTATTTACATAATCATCAGCGCCCGTTTCAAGGCCCCTGATTTGGGTGCTTTCATCATTTAAAGCGGTTAAAAAAATAATGAGTGTATTTCTAAATGCTGATTGTGCTCTTAATATTTCACATACCTGCACACCGCTTTTCTTGGGCATCATGATATCCAGCACGACAAGCTCAGGCTGAAATATCTTCGCTTTTTCAATGGCCTCATCCCCGTCTTTAGCAGTTATAACCTGATACCCCTCATTTACAAGGTTATATTTTAATATTTCAAGAATATCAGGCTCATCATCGGCAATCAAAACTTTCCTAGCCTTTACTTCCATGTTTGGCATTGTTTGCGCAAACCTACATGAAGATTATTTGCCAATAAAATAGAGATATGTCGCATAACACAGACTTAATAAAAAATTAACCTGCCAACCAGCAGGCAGGTATGGGAACAGTTTTTGACTTATATAAAAATTTGTAGCGCGGGACAACTATAAAATTTAAAAAACCATCTATTTATTCATGAAAACCAGTAAATAGGGCCATTTGGGAGATGGATACTAAATTTGCTGAACGATCCTTATGATTTCAACGCCAAAATACCTTGTTCTTCTGATTTGCCTGCTTGCTTTTCGTCCTTTGCTTGCTCAGGCAGAAGAACCTGACCCCGTTAAAGACCTAAAACCTCCCAAAAACCGGGAATTGTTTCACGATTTCGTGGACAAGCAACAAAAAGAAATTTTAAAATCAGATGGAAAAGCAGATAATGAATTCAGGCCTTCTGCTGATGAAGAGGTAAATTTTCTGCTCACCAAGGCTGCAACAAGCAAAGTTGATTGGGTTCAGTACCGCATAGAAAAAGACACTGCTTTAAACTCACAGGCCAAGATCAAATATTTAAGAGGACTTGAAAATCTTTTAAAATATTTCAACAATAACTGGCGTAGGAGGAATGTAAGCCCTATGCAATTGCCTGTTGTTATTGATGAATATGAAAAATGCATGCGTGCCGATATTGCCAATGAGGCCATTGATGTGATCATTGATCGGTTGCCTTATGATGTTGCTACAAATATTATCAATGCTGGTGTGTTTGATAAAAATGCAGGCTATAAAAACAGTCGGTTTATATTGATAAAAAAATATTGTGCTGTATATCCTGATCAAACATTTCTGAAATTACGGGCTAACACAGATGTTCCTTTTTTGGATAGTCTTATAAAACTGGCGGGCTATAGAGATCCCGGTCAGTTGTACAATTTTGCCGCCGCAAACGATAGGTTGGGTTTTGCCATCAGAAAAATTGATGATTCCCTCGTCAGCGCTATATCAAAAATGGCGACAAGCAATAGCGGTCGTTGGTACTTTCCTTTTTTAGATAACATTATGAAGGGTAAAATGACCATTGGCGATATTGATGCCGTTAAAGATGATTCCGTAAAATATTACAGGCTTCTGGTAAGAACACATTTGGACTATGTACAACGGGCTCTTAACAAAGATTTTCCCTACGGCTATAAAGAACTTGAAGACAGGATCAAAACTAAGGCGAGAGATGTTTTTGTAAATACGATCAATGCGCTTCATGAAGTTGATAACCCTGCGGTTCGGTTTAGGATCATTCAGCCATTAACTGCTGAAGAGCTTTACTATTTGGCGGTAACAACGGACGGAATTATTTATACTTCAAGCTTTGTAAAAGGTGTTTATCCATTGATGATGACAAGGGCTTATCAGCGTGGAGATTCTTTATTGATGAATGTAAGGTTTGATAAATACAGAAAGTTCATTAAGATGTGTGCAGGGTATAACACGCTAAGCAATTTTTTAAGCACATTTCAGCCAAAGAAAAATCCTGATGAGGAGAGCGATGCAGAAAGATTGATGAGAGCATTTGTTGGCAAACTCGAAGAAACCGGCGGACTTGAGGATGGTGTTGATGTGGCCGACTCCTATGCCAGCATTGCCGAAACCATTAAGCCGCTTGCTGAAAAAATGCTTTTGAATATAAAAGCTAATTATGAGCGCAATCTTACCGCCAATAACAAGCGGGGAATTGTGATGTATAATTTGTTGTATAAGCTTTTTCTTTCGGCAGATACAAATAATCATATTGATCTTTCAAAAGAATTTGGAATACCGCCTGTATATGGTGTTCCGTATAAAGCTTTGGCAAACGATACAGGCAGGGTAGTAATGGAAGTAATTTTTTATGGCGATAAGGATGGCATAGGAATTTTTCAAGGATTTAAAAGAATGTTTGACCCCAAACTCTGGAAGATAACAACTACAAAATATTGGATATCGATAAACTCAACGAAAGGGAAGCCTGTTTCGGTTTATGCAAACTTGCCACTGCCCGAAGCAGATGACCAGGATAAAATAGCACAAGATGCTATGGATTCATTTTTATTAAAAAATAATCTGTATCCAACTGTTGTCATCCACCGCGGCCATAGTTATAATGCTCCATATACCATTAGCCGGATATTGCCATCTGCAAAAATTGTTTTTATGGGTTCATGCGGAGGCTACTATTTAATACATGATATATTAAAACATTCCCCCGACGCCCACATTATTACTTCCAAACAAATTGGCAAAACAGCTGTGAACCAACCCTTTTTTAATTTGTTAATGGAAAAAGTAAGGAATGGAAGCAATATTGATTGGATCCCATTTTGGGAAGAACTAGAGAAAAAAATAAGAGTAGAAGGGTTTGAAGATTATATTCCTCCTTATAAAAACCTCGGCGCCATTTTTATTAAAGCCTACAAAAAAGCTATGGGAGACGAAGAAGATTAGTTGTTGTATTTATGTTCAATGGCATTTACTGTTCTGAAGTTCGACTTAAATTTGCAGATTCTATTACCGGCAACCAGTAACGGTAATCAGCTACCGACATGGCCAATCAAGCATTGAAGAAAATATTTGATTTTGAAAACCTTCGAAGGGTTTTTCGTTTTGCTGCGCCGTATAAAAAAAGATTTTATTTGTCTATAGGGCTCGCTGTTTTTCTTGCTGTTATTACTCCTGTTCGTCCTTATCTCATAAAGATCACCGTTGACAATTTCATTGCTAGCAAGATGCTTGAATGGATATATTGGATGACCGTTATTCAAATTGGAATATTACTCATTGAAAGCAGCCTTCGATTTTATTTTACATATATCACTGCATGGCTTGGTCAAACAGTGGTAAGAGATATGAGAGTGAAGGTTTATGAAAAAGTATTGGGATTAAATCTGAGGCAATTTGATCAAACTCCTATCGGCACCCTGACTACAAGAACGATCAATGATATCGAAGCTATTAATGATATTTTTTCTGATGGCCTAGTTCCCATTATTGCCGATCTTCTTTCCATTATCTCGATTCTGAGTTTTATGTTTTTTGTGGATTGGCGGTTAACACTAGTATGCCTTGCCCCTTTTCCTATTTTGCTCATTGCTACGTATTATTTCAAGGAAAGTGTGAATAAATCTTTTATCAGAGTGCGCAATGCCGTAGCTCATTTGAATGCCTTTGTACAGGAGCACATAACAGGTATGCAAGTAGTACAGGCTTTTGCCGCTGAAGACAGAGAATTTGAAAAATTTAAAAAGATCAATAAGGATCATCGCAACGCAAACATCAACGCCATTTTTGCGTATTCAGTTTTTTTTCCTGTTGTTGAAATTGTGCTGGCGCTTTCAACTGGCTTATTAGTATGGTGGATTGCAGGAAAGGCTGGAGCATCACCTGCAGAAGCAAAAGAGCTTGGCGGAAAAATGATGATGTTTTACATGTGTTTGAATTTGCTCTTTCGCCCGTTGCGCGTTATTGCCGATAAATTCAATGTGCTACAAATGGGAGTTATTGCCAGTGAAAGAGTGTTCAAGGTTTTAGATAATGATGATTTTATTAAAACGCAAGGCAGCTATTCTCCGCAAAAGATCCAAGGCAAAATCATTTTCGATCATGTTTCCTTCGGTTATAACCCTGACAAGTTTGTTTTAAAGGATGTTTCCTTCAAAGTTGATCCCGGTGAAACCGTCGCTATTGTTGGACATACAGGCAGCGGAAAAACAACCATTATTAGTTTATTGAACCGGTTGTATCATATTCAAAAAGGTATGATCAGCATTGATGATGTAGAGATTGATGATTACAAACTAGACGCTCTTCGAAAGAACATTGGAGTAGTTTTGCAAGATGTATTTCTTTTTTCTGGGTCCGTAATGGATAATATTACCCTAAGAAACCCTGAAATTTCAAAGGAAAGGTGCATAGAAGCTGCTAGACTTATCGATGTGCATGATTTTATCATGCAGTTGCCTGGAAATTATGATTATAATGTGATGGAAAGGGGAGCTACTTTATCTCTTGGTCAGCGGCAACTGTTGTCATTCATCCGGGCGCTGTTATACAATCCTTCCATTTTAATTTTAGATGAAGCCACTTCATCTGTTGATACAGAAAGTGAGATGTTGATACAAAAAGCTATTGATAAATTAATTGCTGGAAGAACCTCTATTGTAATAGCACATCGTTTATCAACGATTCGTAAAGCTGATAAGATCATTGTACTTGACAAAGGTGAAATAAAGGAAATGGGAACGCATGATGAACTGCTTTCACTAGAAGGTTATTATCATAAATTATATCAACTTCAATTTGATAAAAAAACTAAAGTAGCCTGAGATTGGTCGCTGGTTGCTAGTTACCTGCTGCTCGTAAATGGATTGCCATAGTTTGAATTCTATATAACCAGAAATAGTAATCAAAAACCATCAACTTTCCTCTTAAACTTTTGCGGTTTTTCACCCTCCGCTCCCTATCTTTGCGGCAAATTTCAGAAAGGGTATGAACCATAGACGTGTCAAATGCTTATTGGTAGCGGTTTTCAGCTTATTTTCATGCTTTGTTTTTGCTCAAAATGGACCGGGAGAAGGAGGAAAGACTGAAAAGAACTCCTTTAATGCCAATGAGGTTATTTTTGGTCACGTTTTAGATGCTCATGAGTTCCATTTTTTTTCTTATGAAGGCAGCGACGGAAAAGAACATGCCGCTGTCATTCCATTGCCTGTAATTCTTTACTCTCCACAAAAAGGGTTTTCGGTCTTCATGTCTTCAAAATTTCACCATGGTGAACAAAATTATAATGGTTACTCATTAATCACAGAAGAAAAGCTGAAAGAGCTAGACCCCAAAAAATATCATGCGGGCCAGATAGTGGCAGTAAATAATGAAGGAGAGATCGATGAAGGAGTAAAAGTGTATGATTTTTCTCTTACACGTAATGTGGTGCAAATGATCCTTGCATTAACTCTGTTGGTTTGGATCATGCTTAGCATCGCAAAAAAATATAAAAATGGTGAAGGGATACATTCTGCTCCAAAAGGCACACAAAGTTTATTGGAACCTGTCATCAATTTTATAAAAGATGAGGTAGCTAAACCAAACCTTGGACGCAAGTATCAAAAATATCTTCCTTATTTACTCACCGTTTTCTTCTTTATTCTTATAAATAACTTAGTGGGCTTAATTCCGGGAACGGCTAATGTTACAGGTAATATCGCTTTTACCATGGTGCTGGCAGTTATTTCTTTTATTGTTATTCTTTTCAGCACTAACGGTCATTATTGGAAACATATTTTCTGGCCTCCAGTGCCACATGGAATAAAACCTATCCTAATTCCAGTTGAGATTCTTGGAATTTTTACAAAGCCATTTGCATTGATGATACGTTTGTTTGCAAACATGATCGCTGGGCATATCATTATTATCTGTCTGATTTCGCTGATATTTATTTTTGGTGCATTGAGTAAAGCAATAGGCTGGGGTTTTTCTCCTTTGTCGGTTGCATTTGTGATATTTATTTATTTTATTGAAATACTAGTGGCGTTCTTACAAGCATATATCTTCACTAACCTGACGGCAGTTTTTATCAGTCAGGCGTTTGAAGGAAGTCATGATGATACGGATCATCATGAAGACGCATTGATTGTTTAATTTTTTTTATTAATTATAAAACAAGTATCATGGATTTACTGTATGTTTTGTTAGCCTCACCAATAGGAAATGCAGGTGGAGCAATCGGGGCGGGACTTGGTGCAGTTGGTGCCGGTATCGGTATCGGTCAAATTGGTAAAGGTGCGGTAGAAGCAATTGCACGTCAGCCCGAAGCTTCAAATGATATTCGGGCCAATATGATCCTTACTGCAGCGTTGGTAGAAGGGGTTGCTCTTTTTGCCGTTATTGTAGGTATCCTAGCAATGTTCGTGTAAGAAAAATGAACTACTGCAACCCGGCAATAAACGGTCGGGTGGCAGTTTAAAAAATCTGGAATTGCTCAATATTGATTGAGTAATTTTTAAATTTTCAAAATCGAGTTATGCAATTACTTACGCCTGCTTTAGGTTTGATCATCTGGACGCTCTTAGCCTTCCTTGTTGTATTTTTTATTCTCAAAAAATATGCATGGCCAGCCATTCTTGGTGGTTTGCGCAAACGTGAGCAAACGATTGCCGACTCATTGGCCCAAGCTGAAAAAATAAAATCAGAAATGGCGCAAATGAAAAGTGAGAATGAAGCCATACTTGCCAAAGCAAGGGAAGAAAGAGCTCAGATGCTGAAAGAAGCAAGAGAAACAAAAGATAAGATCATCAATGAAGCAAAAGAGCAGTCGAAAATTGAGGCCAATAAAATTATTACTGAAGCCCAGGCTGCTATCAATGCTCAAAAAATGGCGGCATTAACTGATGTAAAGAACCAGGTTGGTAAGCTTGTAATTGAAGTAACGGAAAAAGTGTTGCGCAAGGAATTAAGTAACAAAGAAGCACAAGAAGCTCACATAAAAGGGCTGGTTGATGAAGTAAAATTAAATTGAGCAATATGGCAAGGTTAAAGGAACAAGTTTCCCTTCGCGACTTGCGCCCTTGTACCTTGAAACTTTAATAAATGCCTAATCCACGTCTTGCAACGAGATATGCAAAATCACTGATTGATCTGGCTATAGAAAAAGACCAGTTAGAAAAAATATTTGCAGATATGCAATGGTTGCAGCAAGTATGTAAACAAAGCCGTGATTTTGCAAACCTCCTGAAAAGCCCGATTATTAAACCTGAAAAAAAACAAAAGGTAGTTGAGGCAGTCATTAAAGGGAATGTGAGTGAGATAACAGCCTTATTTGTTCGCTTGTTGATTGCTAAAGGACGAGAGAGTAATTTACCTGAAATTATTACTGCCTTCATTAACCAATACAAGAAGTATAAAAATATTTACACAGTTAAATTAACCACTGCAGCTCCGCTGAATGGGGATCTTAAAAATGCGATTATCAATCAAATTAAAAAGACAAGCGAAATGCAGAATATAGAATTGGAAACTGCAGTAAATGAAAATTTGATTGGTGGGTTTGTTTTACAAGCTGGGGATAAATTAATTGATGCCAGTGTTGCTTACGATCTTAAACAAATTGCAAGACAGTTTGAGAATAATGATTTTGTATATAAAATAAGATAAACCCCTGTCCCCCTCAAGGGGGAACTTCGGTGGGGGTCAGTTCTTTTATTTTGAATTTTTTAAAACAATAAAAATTGTCCTGAACAGGAAAATTTTAAAAACTCCCCTTTAGGGGATGGGGGTTAATATGGTCGATATAAAACCGGATGAAATAAGTGCGATACTGCGTCAGCAGTTGAGCAATTTTAATGCCTCTGCAGATTTAGAAGAAGTAGGATCTGTGCTGCAGGTAGGTGATGGCATTGCCCGTGTGTATGGCTTAGGAAACGTTCGCTATGGCGAATTAGTTGAATTTGAAAATGGCGTTCGCGCTATTGCATTGAACCTTGAGGAAGACAATGTGGGTGTGGTGCTAATGGGCGAAACCGGTAAGATAGAAGAGGGGGCAAAGGTGAGTCGCACAGGGCAGATAGCTTCTATAAAAGTCGGCGAAGGAATGGTAGGCCGAGTAGTGAATACGTTAGGTGAACCAATTGACGGAAGAGGTCCGATTACTGGAGATCGTTATGAAATGCCATTGGAGCGTAAGGCTCCTGGTGTAATTTTTCGTGAGCCAGTGAAGGAACCGTTGCAAACGGGTATCAAAGCTATTGATGCAATGATCCCGATTGGCCGTGGCCAGCGTGAATTGATCATTGGTGATCGTCAGACAGGAAAGACAGCCATTGCTATTGATACGATCATCAATCAAAAGGAATTTTTTGCAGCAGGTAAACCTGTTTATTGCATTTATGTAGGCATAGGCCAGAAAGCATCAAATATCGCTGGTGTGATGAAGACTTTGCAGGATGCCGGTGCTATGGCTTATACAATCATTGTTGCAGCTTCCGCATCTGAACCTGCACCGCTTCAATTTTATGCACCATTTGCCGGGGCCGCTATAGGAGAATTTTTCCGTGATACTGGAAGACCAGCCTTGATCATTTATGATGATCTTTCAAAGCAAGCAGTGGCTTATCGTGAAGTATCATTATTACTTCGTCGCCCTCCGGGCCGTGAGGCATACCCAGGTGATGTTTTCTATTTACATAGCCGTTTGCTAGAGAGAGCAGCAAAAATTATCAGTGATGATAAAGTAGCAAAGAATATGAACGATGTGCCGCCGAGCATTAAACACTTAGTAAAAGGAGGTGGCTCATTAACTGCATTGCCTATCATTGAAACACAGGCTGGTGATGTATCAGCTTACATTCCCACAAATGTGATTTCAATTACCGACGGGCAAATATTTCTTGAAACAAATTTGTTCAATGCAGGTATTCGTCCAGCAATCAATGTCGGTATTTCGGTAAGTCGTGTGGGAGGCAATGCGCAGATCAAATCAATGAAAAAAGTGGCAGGTACTTTAAAGCTTGATCAAGCTCTTTATCGTGAGATGGAAGCTTTCTCAAAATTTGGCGGCGATCTCGATCCTGCAACAAAATTGGTTTTGGATAAAGGAGCTCGGAATGTTGAAATTTTGAAACAGCCTCAATATGCACCGGTAGCTGTAGAAAAGCAGGTTGCTATTATTTACCTAGGAACACAAGGCTTGTTGCGCGATGTGCCAGTGAGAAGAGTGAAAGAATTTGAAGAACATTTTTTAATGGAAATGGAAAATAAATTGCCTGATTTAATGGCTGAATTTAAAAAAGGAAATTTACCTGAGGATGGAATGAAGAAGATGGTAGAATTGGCGAACGGATTAATTCCTCAGTATAAAGCGTAAAAAATATTTTTCGTTAAAGGCAAAGGCAGTCTTGGACCGCCTTTATTAACTTCTCATTCTTAGGGAAATTCATTATCTAAAGCTTATTCTTCAATAAAATCGAGCGGCTCTGAGCCGCTTTTTTCTTTAAAATATATTTTAAACAAATTTGGTTTATATTATAAACTACTTTATGTTTGTGACGAAATTGATGACAATGTCCAATAAACACGATTTTAATGGTTATCATCCAGAGTCAACTAACCAGTACCAATTTGCAGGACAAAGTCACATTAAATTTTGAAAATTGACGCATTTATGAGAAAGATGATGTTGCTAAAAAAAATGTTCATCCAACCGAAACAAACAGTGAAAAGGCTAATATCATTTGTAGTATTTGTAATACTGGTAACACATGTGCATTCACAGATCACTATTCGAGGAAAGGTGAAAGATAATAAAGGAAAGCCTGTACCTGGCGCAAGTGTATCGATAAAAGATTCCTATGATGGTGCTGTAGTTGATTCACTTGGCAATTATAAGTTCACTACCAATGAAAAAGGGGAGCAAACTTTAATCATTACTAATATTGGTTATAAATCAGTTGAACAAAAAATAGTTATTGGCACAGCCGCGATTGTTATAGATGCAACGTTGAAAGAGGAGCTGAATGAGCTAAAAGCAGTTACTATTATATCGGGTTCATTTGCGGCAGGTGATACAAAAAGAGCGGCAACAGTTTTAAATTCTATTGATGTAGCCACGGTTGGAGGTGGGAACGCTGATATTACTGCTGCCGTAAAAACTTTACCAGGAGCGCAACAAATCGGTGAGCAAGAAGGATTATTTGTACGGGGCGGTACAGGTTATGAAACAAAACAATTTATTGACGGAACAGTTGTGAACAATCCTTACTTTACAAGCATACCCGACCTTGCGACTCGCGGAAGATTTTCACCTTTTTTATTCAAGGGAACTGTGTTTAGCGCAGGCGGATACTCAGCATTGTATGGAGAAGCTTTATCATCTGCGCTCATACTTGAATCCATTGATTTGCCTGATCGTTCCGCTGCGAATCTTATTGTTGCTCCTATTCTAACGGGTGGCGGATTTCAGGATCTGGCAAAAAATAAAAGGTCATCGTGGGGCATTAATTATATGTATGTAAACCTGCTGGCTTATTTCAATTTAATAAAACAAAAGCCCGATTATTTTAGGATGCCTGAATTTCATAATGCAGATGCCAATTTCCGCTTTAAAACAAAAAGTGGCGGCATGGTTAAGTACTATACAACATTTAGCAGCAATAAGCTTGGTTTAAGACGGCCCGATCTTGATAGTGCAGATCTTAAAGATGCATTTGGTATAACCAATCTTAACTGGTATAATAATCTTAGCTGGAAAGAAAATCTTGGCAAAGGCTGGAAGATGAATTTAGGTCTCGGCTACAGCACGAACATCGATGATATTTCTCAACAATTACAAGATCGAAATAATCAGCAGCAATTTCCTAGTCAACCATGGGCATTTAATAAGAATTTCACCGTAAAAAGTCGTCAAGAATTATCGCAAGTAAAAGCTGTTTTTGAAAAGAGATTGTTTGGCATTAGCACGATCCGTTTTGGAAGTGAGTACATGTACGGTGTCAATCATAATACCTATAATGGTTCTAAATCAAAACTTATCGAGAATTTTCAATCGTTTTTTGCTGAAACAGATATTTATGTTACAAATGATCTGGCTGCAAAGATTGGCGGTCGTTTCGAGCATTCATCCATCATTGATAAATCAAATATTGCGCCGCGTATCTCGCTTGCATATAAAGTGGGTAGTGGCGCACAATTATCAGCAGCTTATGGAATATTTTATCAGAAGCCAGAGAATACACAACTTATTTATACAACGAACCTTGATTATACAAAAGCTACTCATTACATACTGACGTACCAGAAATCAACTAATGATCGCATTTTCCGTACAGAGGTTTTTTATAAAAAATATGATGCCCTTGTAAAAACAGAGCCCGTTAATTATTACTATGGAAATTATAGTAATAACGGCAGCGGTTATGCACAAGGAATTGAATTCTTTTGGAGAGATAAAAAGAGCATTAAGAATTTTGATTACTGGGTAAGCTACTCATATCTCGATACAAAGCGTGACTACCTCAACTATCCTCAAAAACTAAAACCCGATTTTGCTGCTACTCATACGGTATCCCTGGTAACTAAGCGTTTTTTTATGGATATAAAAACGGGTTTCAATTTTACATATAGTTATGCAACCGGACGGCCTTATTACAATTTTGTATTTGATGGTAGCAATAAATACGTGATCGCTGATCAAGGAAAAACAAAAGACTATCATAACCTTGGATTCAGCATGAATTATGTACCAAGTATCGGCAAAAACAATCCTAAATTATTTTGGGTACTTATAGCGAGTGTGACAAATGTACTAGGTTACAATCCTGTCTTTGGCTATCACTATTCCTATAACGGCATGAACAAAGAACCTATAGGGTTACCGGCGAGAAGATTTTATTTCATTGGCGCCTTCTTTAGCTGGGGAGTTGACAGAACCCAGGATGCCATTAATAATAACCTTTAAATAAATTGTATGAGTTATGAACCTGCTCCACAAGATAGAGATCCACGATTGTGGCACATTGCTCAAAGAAGGGCGTCCTTCAAATACCATCTTGGAATTTATGTTGTCATGAATATTTTCTTCTGGGGCGTTTGGTATTTTACAGAAGAACATCTTACCAGCAGAGGCTGGCCATGGGCCGTATGGCCAACGATCGGCTGGGGAATAGGATTGTTATTTCATTTCCTCAGCGCTTATGTATATCCTAAAAGCAATGCTGTGGAAAAAGAATATGAAAAGCTGAAACAAAATCAAAATAGATAATCACTCCTTAAAATTTGAGACAATGAAAAAAATAAATCTTTTTTTACTAGCCTCACTATTTATCGTTTCAGCAAATGCACAGAGCGATAAATATGCAGCGGCCATGAAAAAAAACCTTGCCATGTTCGATAGTGTAAAAACTACTGCTGACTATCAAGGCTTAGCTGCAGCGTTTGAACGTATAGGTGATGCAGAAAAAACACAATGGCTGCCTTATTATTACGCGGGCCTTGCATTAGCCACAGTGGGATGGCAGGATACAAAGCTTGATAAAGATGCTAATTCTGAAAAAATAAAAGCTCTATGCGATAGAGCCGAGGCCATTGAAAAATCTTCTGAAATATGTGAAATACGCAATATGGCTGCTACTCAGCAAATGATGGTCGATCCTCAATCGAGATGGGCCAGTTACGGGCAAGAGGCAGGAGCTGCTTTGCAAAAGGGTATGCAGCTCAATCCAAATAATCCGAGGCTGTACTATTTGCAGGGAATGAGTGTGTTTAATACTCCTGAAGCTTTTGGTGGTGGTAAAACAAAGGCAAAACCGATATTCGAAAAGGCGGTTGCGTTATTTAAGGCTGAACAACCAGCTCCACTGCATCCACGCTGGGGGCAAAAACAAGCTGAGGAAATGTTGGCTCAATGCCAGTGACCTGCAAATTTAGACATTAGTGAAAGCCATGAACATTTGCCTGAGTTACCCCAGCCACTAGCTTAGAAGAAAACATAAAAGAAACTGGTTAATATGGAAGAAAAAAAATTATCACAACAGGAAAGTCTGCAGATCATTCAACAAATGATCAACACGGCCAAGCATGAACAAAAAGACGATGGTGTAGGTTGGATCATTTGGGGCTGGTTATTGTTTCTTGCTTCTATATTCACCTGGCTGAATATTCAATATCATTGGTTTAAGGATGTAGCCATGTTTTGGAATGCCCTTGGTATCTGTGTAGTGTTGTATTGGGTCTATCGCATCGTAACTTATGCCACCGGCAGATCCCGTGAAAAAGTAAAAACCTATACCGCTGATCTTTTTGCCAAGCTAAACAGCGGATTTTTTATTTTCTTGCTGTTGATCATATTTTCTATGAACATTCAGGTTCGTGGAGTTCCGCCAGCAAAAGGATTTATGCTTCTTACGGGTTTATACGGTTTTTGGATACTTGTATATGGAACAGCTCTGGATTTCAAACCATCAATTATTGCGGCATATATTACATGGGCTATTGCGTTTGCAGGGCTGTTTATTTATAAAATTGATTCGACTGAGCGGGGAGAATTTCAATTAGTGATGTTAGTACATGCATTAGCTGTTCTGATTGGATACATCATTCCCGGTCACCTGGCGAATAAGGAATTTAAAAAACTACACAGAAAGGATAAGTATAGTGTTTAAAGATCTGGACCCCATATTACATTCTCAACTGCGTTTGGCGGTAATATCACTTTTGATCAGCGTGAAGGAAGCAGAGTTCACCTTCTTAAAAGAAAAAACAAATGCTACTGCTGGAAATTTGAGCGTACAGATACAGAAACTAAAAGATGCCGGATATATTGATGTGGTCAAACAATTCAAGGACAACTATCCCCAAACCATCTGTAAAATAACACAAACTGGCGTTAAGGCTTTTGAACAGTATGTAAAGGATCTCCAAACCTATCTCACTAAATAAAAAGAGGCCGCCTTTTCAGACAGCCTCATTGTTCTCTATTTAATAATCCGACGCCTAAGATTTTTTGCCCGTTCTTTTATGTTTATTTTTTCGAAAATGAATTGCTTCTGATTTATAGATGTATAATAAAACTGGAAAACACACAAATAAATAATGCCACGCTTTTGTTGCTATGATTATGACTATACTCGCTAATAGAACCCCAGCAATCACAAATAAAATGACATGATATATTAGATATAGAATGGTGCTTATTTGTTTCATGATATTTTTCATTTAATGATCACTGGATATTTAATACTTGCCAAATAATTTTTTTCAACTAGGGCTGGTTGAAATGAAAGGACTTTTGAGTATTTGATTCTTTGGTGTTTATCAATCATTTTCAGGCAGTAAAATATTTTTTCCTGACCTGTTAATATCTCGGGAAAAAAGTAAGTTTCATTTCCATCTTTTTCACTGCTAAATAGTAAGCCTGCGGTAATGAAATTTTTTCCGTCATAGCTCTTCTGTACTTCAAAAAGGTTTACTGATTCATTGTCTGCTACATTCCACCTCAAGGTTAGCCTGTTATCGTTCATGCTGCCGAAAAAATAAATTAATTTGACTGGCAGCTCTTTATCCAAAGTGATTGTATCGCCATATTTTCCATTGAAAACAGTTTGTGTTTTGGAAGTAAGAGCAAAAAGGCCAAATGTGATTACAAGTAATATTCTTTTCATCTCTTAGGGATTGAATGAGTAATAAGTTTATTCAATTCCCATAGTATTATTGGACAAGCCTTTCTTTTTAAATTTTTTTATAAAGGACGACGCTTTAATTTTATCGCCCTTTCATAAATTATTCGTCTTAATTTAAAAGAACAGCATTTATTGTTTTACAAATTTTGTTGTTTGTCGCTCTAAGCCATTAGTTATTTCAACTGCATATACTCCTTTAGGAGCAAAGCTAAGTGGCAAGCTTACGAGATTATTTCCTGCATAAACATTCATTCTCTGACTCATCTGCAAGCGGCCACTCAAATCATATATTTTAATTTCAACTGGTTCGTTATTTGTCAAAGAAAAACTCATTGTTAATTTTTCAGTAACCGGATTGTTTATAATCTTTATTCGGCTTGTATTGCTACCACTGGTTTGAAAAACGAGAGTTTTTGAAAACTCAGCCACATCTTTTTTATTATACATTTTTAAGCGATAATAAATTTTATCATTGTCAGTTGTTTCAGTAAATGAATAGTATTCTGAGCCAGATTTGGTTGTTGCAACAACTACTCCTGCGCTAGTAAAATTTTTTCCATCGGCGCTTCTTTCTACCTCAAACCGGTTTGATAATTCATTTTGAGCTACATTCCAATGAAGTGTTATTTTATTATTTTCCATATTGCCTTGGAAATAGATCAATTTTACCGGAAGTGTTGACACATTGGGCACGAACATAATTTTATCAATACAGCCAACGTTGCTTTTTACCACTACCAGCATATTCATATCATAGGGTGTAAACCAGGTGGTAAATGAACCGTCTGTAACTTGATACTCTGTATTTGATTCAACGTAATTATCGTTTGCATCTAATCTTGATAATGTTAGACCATTATCTTTATATACATCTAGTTGCACTGGAAAGCTTGTAGAAGGGGCGGAAAGCACATCATAAACAATTTTAGAACCGGTTGCGATGCTGCCTCGCTGAATAATGGCAGATACGGATATGTCTCCACTGTAGCCATCAACATATCCGTTTGTAACCTGAGGTGTATGTTGTGCTTGCGCGTCTGATTTTAGCCAACCACCACATAAACCATCAGCCTTACGGAAATACCCATTGTCATTGCCAGCATCCTGCATGACAGTTTCAACCGGAATTGAACTATAACTTGAAAAGTCAATTGTAAAATCTGGAGATGATCCACTCATATCGACAAACAACGGCGGCATGGTGATAATTGAAGGAATTACAGCGGGCAGCCCCCCTGTTCCAAATACCAAGGCATTGATAAGCACGCCATTATTATAAAGAAATATTGTATAGGTAGCGCCAACACCCGTACGTCTGAAAAAGAAATCATTGAAATTAGCAGGAAGATTTTCCTCATCATAATCTACATTGCCATCACCTAGATTTCCTGATTGTAATATCCATTTTTTTACATACCCATTGTTTGAAGTAAATGCTGAACTATTCCAGCTAAAATCAGCAGCTGTGGAGTTAGTCACTCCCTGGTAATCAAAAGGAAGGTCAGAAGCTCCCACAAAATAACCTTTTGGAGCAATTGACAGATTAGGGAGATCCATTACACAGAACCCTTGTTCCTTAGGGGTTTCAAAATATGTTACGATAGTATAATGATCAAGCGATAAAGGGGAAGACGATGTGCTGGTGTTATACAATTCGAAGAATTCATTATTGCCTGCTGCAGGATCGGTGTACACTTCGTTAAAAATCACCTGGGTTCGGGAAACAAGAACAAGACCTATGAATGTGATTAAGAGTAAAGTTTTTTTCATACTCCAGGAATTTGAATGAATAATAGGTTATCCCATTCGCATAAGACATCGGAGAGCAATTCTTTTCAGATTGATTTATGAAGGACGGTGGTTTTACACCGCCCTTCGATAAATTATCCGTCTAGATTTTAAAAGAACTGCGTTTATTGTTTTACAAATTTTGCTGTTTGCCTCTCCGAACCGTTATTTACCTCAACGGCATACATGCCAGCCTTGAAAGAAGAATTCAATTGAAGACTGATAAGATTGCTGCCTTGATAAATATTCATTTTCTGATTCATTTGCAAACGACCGCTTAAGTCATAAACTTTAATTTCAATAGACTGGTTAGTGTTTGCAGAAAAGCTCAGCGTCAATTTATCAGTAGTTGGATTATTCACAATTTTTAAAGTGCTGCTGTTGTTAGCGGCCTTGCTGATGAACATGAGTATTTTTGAGTAAGTAATTACTTGGTTTTTATCAAACATTTTCAATCTGTAATAAATTCTTTCAGTATTCATAGCTTCATTGAATGAATAAGTTTCTGAACCATATTTGGAACTTGCTACTATAATACCGGCAGTTTCGAAACCTTTTCCATCAATACTTTTTTCAACTTCGAAATGGTCATTGATCTCGTTTTCTGCAACAGTCCACTGCAAGCTTACTTTACTGTTATTCATATTTCCTTGAAAGCTGATAAGCTTTACAGGCAAAGGGCTTTGTGACGGAGCACAGCCACCAGGATAAAAGTAAGGAGCAGAGATGTTGAGATCATCAAAGGTTACACTTACATTATCACTAAATTGAAACGCGATTTTGCCTTTTAATGGGAAATTATTACCTGGTGTATTTGAATTGTCAAACGTGTTTGAGTAACTGTGCACGCTGGCATCGTTTAAGGCAATATTGTCAAGAAGTGTTGGGGTTCCGGCAGTGTCGAGCAAAAGTATTTTTAAGGTTTTGCTTCCGATCGTGGATTGAATCCGCTGATAGTCGAAACTGATAGTGATACTTGATCCAATGTTTAAGTAAGGAGTAGTAATTTGACTTGTGCTGTTCATCTGCGAAGCAACGCTACCAATTCCATCAATAGGACCTGAACTGGTGTGGCTAACTGTAGAGAATGTCCAGCATTGGTTGATTAAATTTGTAAAGTCACTTTGAGTTTCGAAAGTTTCTGAGATCTGTGCAAAGGATTTCGTTGCAAACAAGGATGTGCATACGAATGTCATTAGAGTAAAAATCTTTTTCATTTCTTAGGGGTTTTGAATTATTTAATAGAGATTCAAATGGCCCATAGAAACATTGGAAATAATAAAGCTGTTCTCAGGATGGTTGGAAGAGGGATCAAATAGGAGGTTGGAAAAAAACTGTGGTTCACAATTTAACTATGATTAGATAGAAAGCCGTAATGATAACACGGGTAAATTTTTGAGAGGGTCAACAGTACGGATTCAACTAATCGTAGTTTTTCGAAGGAATATGTGGTTTTCTGAATTGAGGAACAAACCTAATATGCAGTTTTCGTTCTTGCAAGCTTTTTATAAAAAAAATTTTCATTCATTTTTTAAAATGCTCATACTCAGGTAAAAACTTAAATACATTTGTTTTGCATAAACAATATCAATGTCGTTGGTTATCGAGGTTAAGCATTTAGCCAAACAATTCAATGAAGTAAAAGCGGTTCACGATCTTTCTTTCGGTGTCCCTCAAGGAAAAATATATGGCTTTCTTGGTCAAAATGGAGCGGGGAAATCAACTACCATTCGAATTCTTCTTACACTTATTCAACCTGATGAGGGGCATGTAGAAATTTTTGGAATGAATCTTAAAAAAAACAGAAAAGAAATTCTAAAAAACATAGGAGCAATCATTGAAAAGCCTGATGTGTACAAATACCTTACAGCTAAAGAAAATTTGGAAATATTTGCTGCGATGAGCGGAGTAAAGGTTTCTGAAAAAAAAATAATGACGCAGTTAGAACAAGTAGGGCTTGCAGAAAGAGCAAGAAGTAAAGTAAAAACTTATTCACAGGGAATGAGACAAAGGCTGGGAATTGCAGTAGCGTTGTTGCATAATCCTGAATTGATCATTCTTGATGAACCCATGAATGGTTTGGATCCTCAAGGAATTGCCGATATCAGGAATTTAATTCTTCATTTAAGCAAGCATGAAAACAAAACAGTTTTTGTGTCTTCACATTTGTTGAGCGAAATGGAAATTATAGCCGATTCCATGCTCATTATTGACAGAGGAAGAAAAGTGGTTGAAGGAAAAGTTTCCGAATTATTAAATCCAAAGGAAACTAATGTGGAAGTAGAAACAACTAACGTTGAAACTAGTATGGAGCAAATCCAAAATTCCATTTGGGCAAAACATTTTGATAGAATATTGAATGGAAAAATAATTTTGAAAATGGATTCAGATAAAATACCTCAGTTTATCCGGGATATTTCACAAATGAAAATTGATATTATCTCTGTTCGTCAAAAACATAGCCTAGAAGATTATTTTTTGTCATTAACTGCTCATCAACATGTTCCCACTTTTAAAAATTGAATTATATAAAATTTTCAAACGCCCAAGAACGTATATAGCTTTTGCTGTAATAACTGTAATTATTTTGTTGGTTCAAATTGCATTGAAATTTGGAGGCGAGGAGTATGTGGACTTGATGATGACTGGTGCAAAGGAAACATTTGACATCCCTGTTCATCAAATACTTAACGGTTATTTAGTTTGCTTCATCATTTTAAATCTTTTGTTGATTCATGTGCCGATACTTGTTGCTTTAATTGCCGGTGATGTTGTAGCAGGAGAAGCTAATATGGGAACCTTGCGACTGCTTGTTTCAAAACCCATTAGCCGCTTTCAATTATTGGTAGTTAAATTTTTAGCTTCTTCAGTTTATACGATTCTGCTTTTGATTTGGGTAGCCATTTTTGCGCTCTGGTTAAGCATTTTGTTGTTTGGCACCAACCAATTGGTTGTCGCAAGAAAGGATGAATATGATATCATATCAACATCGGACATATTGTGGCGCTATGCGGCAGCCTTTGTTTTTGCCGCACTTGGTTTAATTACAGTTGCCGCACTTGCATTTATGTTTTCCGTTTTCGCTGATAACTCTGTAGGGCCAATTGTAGCTACTGTATGTGTTATTATCGTTTTTACTATATTGACTCAATTGCAAATCCCTTTTTATGATGAAACCATCAAACCCTATCTTTTTACAACCCATATGCTGGGTTGGAAAGGTTTTTTTTATGTTAAGGGAAATGAGGGGGTAACGGTGGATGGCTCCATTGAAGATTTTTCACAAATCATTAAAAGCGCTTTGGTCTTGATTGGCTATACCTTGGTATTTTTGTCGATTGCCTTTTGGTATTTCAACAAAAAAAATATTTTAAGTTAAAAATAAAATATGCGATATGTGTTTGTTTTAGTGAGTATAGTTTTTATAAACATACGAGGACACTCACAGTCTGCCGAGGAATTAATACAGAAAATCAAAGAAAAACTGGAAAAAGTAAATAATTATGAGGCAGATGCTACCTTAAAAACCAACGTAAGTTTTATAAAGGCGCCGGTTGCCAATGTCAAGATCTATTATAATAAACCCGACAAGCTTAAAATCATCAACAAAAATGGTATTTCATTTATTCCTAAGGGTTCGGTGAATATCAATTTCGGAAGTGTATTCATAAACAATAAAGATTTTGACATCATTGATGTAGGCAAAGACAATTCCGGATTACGCATCATTAAGCTATTGCCTAAAAATGATACGGCTGATATCGTGCTTTCAACTTTATACATCGATGAAAAAAATTTGCTGATCAAGAGATCAAAAACCACAACCAAAGAAAATGGGACTTATGAATTGGAAATGACTTATGGTAAATATTCAACGTATGGCTTGCCAGATAAAATTATTCTTTCATTTAATACAAAGGAATACAAACTGCCAAAAGGAGTAACGCTGGATTATGATAATGGAACAAAAAAGAATGATGAAAGACTAAAGAATAAAAAAGGCACTGTAGAAATCGTTTATAACCGCTATATCATTAATAAATCTTGAACTTAAATTCGAAAGCTCAACTATTTTTCAAATAAATGAGCCTTTAAAAAGGGAGTTTTAAAGGCTCAACACAAAAATATCTTTAGGTAATCTGTTATTACTGATCTAATTCTTCTTTTTTAGTATGACCATTTAGTGCAGGTTGTTGCACTGTCGCTGGTTTTTTAATAATTGGTTTGGTTGTAGCAGGTCTAACTTCACTTGCGTTTTGTTGTACTGCAGTGGGTTGTATATTAGGTTGAGAAGAACTGCTGGTCGCAGGCTGCTGTGGTATATTAGGCTCATTTCTTTTTTCTGCTTGTTGCTGAGCTTGTTGCTCCTTTACTTTCAAACGCACTTCTTCCAAGCGTTTTTTTCTGATTTCCATCTCTGCCTGAAGTTTTTGATGTAGAGATTGCCCTTTTACACAATTCATGGCAAATAGCATGATGAATACAAAGACAATATTGAGAGTTTTATTTTTCATATTGATTGAATTAAAATTTTTATTTAACACTTACCAGCACATTGATTTTACCAATGCCGCTATTTGTATAGTCTTGTAAGGCCTTACCAATTACCTGGCCCACTTTTACCTTTTCAAGATCAGCTTTCATGGCTACACCTGGAATAGAAGAAGTAACCAATAGATCTCCTCTCTTTATATTACCACCTTCCAGGCAAACTTTTGTAGGAATAACACCGATCACACCCATTGGCACCATTTCATCCAACTTATCTTCGACAGCATTTTTTTCTGTTAACAACAAGCCGGGTTTTGTAGCATACACCCCTGCAACCAAAGTAGAATAGGGTGTTTGTGATTTCTCTACTTTGCGATCAGAAGATTGTGAAATAATCAATACGTCGCCGGGTTCATATGCATTGCGGTCTCCTTCTACATCAAAAGATTCTGCTACATCAGCGCCGCTATTCTGAGTGCCACCATTAAAAAATCCTCTGCCGGCCTGGTTGATCTTTGCTACATTTGTTCCATCCACCTTAAATACGGCAACGTTTCCTGTGCTTACACCCAGCAATTCTCCTTCAACAGCGGAACCACCATCCGAAGTACTCGTTCCTTTTATCCCTGCTCCGCCATTACTAAACGAAACTCCCCAAATCCCTATACCGCCTGAACCAAGGTTGTAATTAAAACCCATTACTCCAACTGAGGCATTGTTATTGGTAATTCCTTCAATACCGTTGTTATTCTCGCTATAAGATGAAATACCTCTTCCCAATCCCGAGTTCGTAACAGAAACTGCATCGACAGTGCTAGATAAGCTATTAAAAATGGCAGCAGCATTGGTTGTGCTTTCTACGTACAATCCGTTCCCACTGTTGCTTATCCCTATTAGGCCAAACCCAGTTGGAGAAGTTCCATAAACACCTGTTCCACTAGCAGAATTTCCGTATACACCCCAGCCGCTTCCTAAATGTGTTCCATAAACGCCAATTCCATCTGTTCCTGATCCGCTACTTATTCCCTTAACAGCTGCAGCCATTGAACCGGGAGTTGTGCTTGTAATTTTTCCTATGATACCACTAACATTGGCAGTTGTAGTTGAATTAATTCCTTCCAACGCTGCGCCTGTTCCGGTATTGGTTATGGATAATAAATTAGATGAAGAACTGCTTGATGCACTATATGGCAATGAAAAAGCACCAGTATTATCAGTAGAAGGTACCCATTGTGTTCCATTATATTTCAATACCTGGCCAGATGTAGCCCCACTTGCTGCGAGCTTTACAGAAGTAACTGAGCCATCCAATATTTTTGCAGTAGTCACTGAATTATCTGCAAGCTTTGTGGAATTCACAGAAGCATCCGCGAGCTTAATCGTTGTGACGGCTGCGTCCTGGATTTTTGAAGTACTGACTGAATTGTCTGCCAGCTTCGTGTTAGTTACAGAAGCATCCACAAGTTTTATAGTTGTAACTGCTGCATCAACAATTTTTGAAGTTGTTACAGAATTATCTGCAAGTTTGGTTGTGGTTACAGCATTAGCAGCAATGGTGGGATCAGGATAGCTTCCTGAAAGATCACCGCCTGCAGGTCCTGTTGGACTACCACCGCCACTACCCATATTATCGCTTCCTGGTACCCATTCTGTACCGTTGAATTTCAGTACTTGCCCGGATGTGGGAGCAGTGCTGTTGACTGAAACACCCTGAATTTTATTTACAGATGGATTGGGATAAGTTCCTGAAAGATCGCCACCAGCCGCTCCATTTGGAGGTAAGCTTGTTGGAATAACGCCCGCAGCAAGCTTAGCAGCAGTTACAGACGCATCAACAATTTTTGAAGTTGTTACAGAATTATCTGCAAGTTTGGTTGTAGTAACTGCATTTGACACAATTGTTGGATTGGGATAAGTTCCAGTAAGATCACCGCCAGCCGTTCCATTTGGAGGTAAGCTTGTTGGAATAACACCTGCAGCAAGCTTAGCAGCAGTTACAGATGCATCAACAATTTTTGAAGTTGTTACAGAATTATCTGCAAGTTTGGTTGTAGTTACAGCATTTGCAGCAATGGTCGGATCAGGATAGCTTCCTGAAAGATCACCGCCCGCAGGTCCTGTTGGGCTACCACCACCGCCACTACCCACATTATCAGTTCCCGGTACCCACTCTGCACCATTAAACTTTAAAACCTGTCCGGATGTAGGTGCTGTATTGTTAACTGAAACTCCTTGTATTTTATTCACAGATGGATTAGGGTAAGTTCCCGAAAGGTCGCCACCTGCTGATCCGCTTGGTGGCAACGTGGTGGGAATAACACCAGCAGCAAGTTTTGCAGATGTAACAGAACCATCCAATATTTTTGTAGTAGTTACAGCATTTGTAGCAATTGTCGGATCAGGATATGTTCCCGTAAGATCACCACCTGCAGGTCCTGTTGGGGTGCTACCACTACCGCCATTATCAGTTCCCGGTGCCCAGTTTGTACCATTGAATTTCAGTACTTGTCCGGTAGTAGCACCAGTGGTGCTAAGTTTTGGATAAGTAACGGCACCATCTATAATTTTTGCAGTCGAAACAGAGTTGTCTGCTAATTTGTTTGTATTTACTGCTCCATCAGCAATTTTAGGAGTAACCACTGCTCCGTTTGCAATTTTTGGAGAAGTAACTGCTCCTGAGGCAATGTTTGGATCAGGATAATTTCCTGAAAGATCGCCGCCAGCGGGACCGGTTGGACTTCCTCCTGTTCCTCCACTTTCCGCTGCTGGCGCCCATTGAGTACCATTGAATTTCAAAATCTGGCCGCTTGTAGGAGCAGTATTACTCACTGAAATTCCTTGGATTTTATTTACAGAAGGATTTGGGTAAGTTCCAATAAGATCACCACCTGCTGCTCCGTTTGGAGGTAATGAAGATGGTATCACTCCTGCCGCAAGCTTAGCAGAAGTAACTGAAGCATCAACAATTTTTGAAGTTGTTACAGAATTATCGGCAAGTTTAGTTGTGGTAACTGAATTTAATGCAAGCATTGGATTTGGATAGGTTCCCGAAAGATCGCCACCTGCTGTTCCACTTGGTGGTAATGAAGATGGTATCACCCCCGCAGCAAGCTTTGCATATGTAACAGAACCATCCAATATTTTTGTAGTAGTCACAGCATTTGATGCAATTGTTGGATTTGGATAGGTTCCTGAAAGATCGCCACCTGCAGTGCCATTAGGAGGCAAGCTAGTTGGTATCACACCTGCCGCAAGCTTTGCCGAGGTAACAGAGGCATCAACAATTTTTGAAGTTGTTATAGAGTTGTCAGCAAGCTTAGTTGTAGTAACTGAATTTGCCGCAATTGTTGGGTTAGGATAAGTTCCAGTAAGGTCGCCACCTGCTGCTCCGTTTGGAGGTAATGAAGATGGTATCACCCCCGCAGCAAGCTTTGCAGATGTAACAGAACCATCCAATATTTTTGTAGTAGTCACAGCATTTGCTGCAATTGTTGGGTTAGGATAAGTTCCAGTGAGATCACCACTTGCTACTCCACTTGGAGGTAATGAAGATGGTATCACACCTGCTGCTAGCTTTGCAGAAGTAACAGAAGCATCAACAATTTTTGAAGTTGTTATAGAATTATCGGCAAGTTTAGTTGTGGTAATTGAATTTGATGCAATCGCAGGATTAGGATAAGTTCCCGTAAGATCACCACCTGCTGGTCCTGAAGGATTGCCACCACTAAACACAACATCAGAGCCAAGCTTAGCCATAGTGATAGATCCATCAGCCACCTTTTCTGTAGTTATAGAATTATCAGCCAATTTTGAATTTGTAATTGCACCATTGGCAACAGTTGGATTAGGATAAGTTCCAGAAAGATCACCACCAGCTGGACCGTTTGGAGGTAATGCGCTTGGAATTACACCCGCAGCAAGTTTTGCAGCGGTAACAGAATTATCTGCAATTTTATTTGTTGTTACACTTCCGTCAGCAAGGCTCGGATTGGGATAAGTTCCTGAGAGATCTCCACCTGCTGTTCCTGTCGGCGATGCGTTCGTAGAATTTCCCGAAAACAAGGCATAAGGAACTGATAACAGTTGTGCGGCTCCAAGATCAATGAAATTTGAACCGCCCGCAGGATCAATTTCTACTTGCAAAAACTTGGCGCCAGATCCCCAATTGATACCAGCTATTGTTCCAGTTACAGTTGTTGCTCCGGTGCCACCAATTGCAATATTGAACAATCCAAAATTACTTGTTGTTACATTTCTTGTTTCCCTGTACACAATAGATCCGTTTGCAGTGCCGTCATGTACTGATAGGCGAACAGAAATGGTAGTATGAGGTATAACATTTCCAACGGAGTTGCGGGCAATACCTTGATAATTGATCTGGTTCGGAGCCTGCCCATAAGCAAGGGAAGAGAGAAAGATCAATAAAAAGAGTAAATTTTTTTTCATCGTAGTCACGTTTGGTTCATAAATAGTATTGGATAAACTTATTCGGTTTTAATAATTTTAAAGGATCCTCTTTTTGATACAAAACCAGCATCAGCGTTAAGCTCAAGATGCAGAACGTAAGCTCCTGCTGATAAACGGCTAATTGGAATTCTATGGATCAGATCTACTCCATAAGTATGAAACTCTACGGAATAAACTTTTTGACCTATTCCATCTAGAAAAGTTATTTTCAATTGTCCTTGCTGCCTGGTAAAAAGATTTATTTCAACATAGCTGGAAGCAGGGGTAGGAAAAACCTTGATCTCATCAGGCCCTAATATACCGTATGGATTATTGACTGTTTCGTGCAATAAATAAGGTTGAAGAAAACCGTTCGTAACAACAAGCCTATTTAGACTATTTAAGGATGATCCCATTTCATTAACAAGCGACATTTCACCTATACTCCATTCAAATTGGTAATATCCGTTTTGGGAACTGCCTCCTGAAGCATTAATGACGGAAGGTGTGCTGCTTTGTGAAAAGCAAAAGATAGGAGTTAAAAAAACAATGATGATGGCAATCTTGTTTTTCATAATAAAATGGATATTGAACCTAATTGATCTCCGGAAAACTAAAAAGATATTTTTATTATTAAAACATAGCTTGATCAATGATTAGAAAAGTATAAAATTCTATAATACCGAGAACGATCTTAATCAATTGTAAATGAGGAAAATTAAAAATGCATTAATTCAATTATGGAAATCTTACTAAGTAAATTATCATTCAATTATAGTGTTATTAGGAGTTTATTTCAGTAATTTCTGGGGTTACCAAAAAGAACATCAATTACTTTATTTGACGAAATGATAAGAATTTCACGCAGATTAAAAATATTATTGTTCCTCAATTTTTTCATCCTCAGCATTAGCAAGCACTTCTGATGTCATCTTACGTAATGGATTTTTTCGGTTCTCTTCATATTCATTTCTACGGCGAATGATATCAATACATTCAAAAAAAGCAGCCAGAAAAGAAGAAGCATCGGCCTTATTTTTTCCTGCAATGTCAAACGCAGTTCCATGATCGGGTGAAGTGCGAACAACAGGAAGTCCGGCAGTAAAATTCACTCCTTCTTCAACGGCCAGGCTTTTGAATGGAATTAATCCTTGATCGTGATACATAGCCAGCACCGCATCGAATCGTTCATGATATCTTCTTGCAAAAAAAGCATCCGAGCTATAAGGCCCTGTTACAATCATTGCATGCTTTGCTTCTTTTAAAGCTGGCTTAATGATCTCTTCTTCTTCTTTACCAATTAATCCTTCGTCACCTGCATGCGGGTTTAAGCCCAGTACAGCGATTTTTGGTTTTTCAATACCAAAGTCTTTTATCAGACTTTGATGAAGGATGTTCAGTTTGCTAAGAATAGTTTCACGTGTAATATACTGCACAACTTCTTTTATTGGCAAATGCTCCGTTACCAATGCGATCCTGAAGTTTCCTGAACATAACATCATTAGCACATCATTGGCATTGAAAAATTTTTTTAAAAAAGGAGTATGACCGGTAAAATTGAATTCAGCAGATTGAATATTTTTTTTGTGGATAGGGGCCGTGATCAGGCCCTGGACGTGATTTTGCTTCAATGCCTCGGTTGCTGCACGTAGCGATTTTATTGCATACATACCACCTATCTCAGTCAATTGCCCTGGTGAAATATTCACCTCTTCTTCCCAGCAATTAAAAACATTGATCTGTTTATTATTAACTCGAT
Organism: Chitinophagaceae bacterium; assembly: GCA_036005185.1. GTDB lineage: Bacteria > Bacteroidota > Bacteroidia > Chitinophagales > Chitinophagaceae > VBAU01. The sequence continues at coordinate 45,768 of DASYQS010000059.1, forward strand.
TTAATTCCTTTGTGCTTTGATAATTAAAATTGATCTCGGGAACAGATTTGCGATAGAAATTAATGACCTTATTTGAGGCAAAAATTATTGGAGTTGCCTGATCTAATATTCGCACATCAGAAAAAGCTTTTATGATCAGTTCAATTCCAATACCATTTAGATCGCCGCAGGAAACTCCGATTACCGGTTTTATAGCTGGGTTCATTTTTATGTATTATCCGGTAAAATTACTGTTTGCGCAGGAAACAAGAGCTAGAGCTCATTTTCACATTTTTTGGCTGCTACACTACTTATTTTGCGAGATCTATATATAGCCCCTCAGGCCTCTTAAAAGAGGGAATAAAGTGGCAGGATTGGGGAAATTGATAAGACCGTCTGCGAAAATTTGAAATGGACTTGTTCAAGGAATTTTAAAAATAAATGGATTCGAATAACAAAATCAGTGTTCGATAACTCATAAATCGGTCAAGGTTTAAAACATAATTCAGAAAATCCGATAAAAAGAGGGTTTTTTCTTTTTATTGTGAAACCTGCTAAGTAATTTTTCTTAGTCCAAACTCTTTTATTTAGCAGTATAAATTTTCAAGTAAAATATCCATTGTATTTGAATAGGTGATTGCATAGTTTTATGTTCTAAAATCGTACACTATGAAGACAAAGATCACAGCCATAGCTATTGTTATAATGGCTTTTATAGCAATCGCAGCCACACCTATACAATCTTCCACACCATTAAAGAGTTCCCAAAAAACAAGTGACGGATTTTCTTTTATCAGAACACACCGTCAAGGTAAGGGTGCAGCCATTAGCTGGGCATTTACTTCCGCTAATGCTTCGAGCTTCACTGTTCAAAGAACTTATGAAGACCCAACTGACCCTTATGCATTTTGGGAAGATGTGTCAAGTACAGCGTGCAATTCATCACGTTCTTATAAATGCGATGATGCGAATGTATACCCCGGCTATATTAGTTACCGTGTAATTGCGTTATTAAATGATGGCAGCACGATAGCTTCTGAGGTGTCAACCATTCGTATCGTATCGCGACATTAAAATTTTTTAGCGGGTAACTATAAAATCCGGGTTACCCGCACAATAAACATCGAGTTTATGATTTAAATGTGTCGCCTATGAAAACTTTTTTACGCATAATACTTATTCTTAGCCCCATATTTGCAAAAGCCCAGATCACCACTCAAATTATTAAAGCAGGCTTTGGTGTAGATGCTGAGTTGCGTGCCAACTTTTGGAATGGATTTGTAACCAGTGGTAATGACGACTGGTTTAATAATGGAACTGCTGGTACTGGTACTTTTGTTATTGATACAACCGGTGCAGCAGCTTTAGTTGCAAATTATATTTCCAATCCGGCAACACGCTATAATTCTTATTACAGGACGATGAGTAAACCGACGTTTACCATTTATCCGCCTCCTAGTGGTAGGCTTTGGCTTGATGCTCTCTGGGTTCGCGACTACCACGCACAGGATACAACGGTTTTTGCATCAGGATCTAGCAAAAATGGAATGAGCCCCGCCAACTGGAATTGCCCGCCCTATCAATCTGTTCCTGATAAAAATGATATTTTGGACATGTTTATGCATATCAGAAGAGCAGGCCCTAATGCTAGTGATTCACTCTGGTTTTTTGGTGGTATATCTATGGACAACACTACGGGTCAACGTTATTTTGATTTTGAGTTGTACCAGACAGATATTTATTATAATAGGGGTGATCAGAAATGGTATGGATATGGGCCCGACGAAGGGCATACAAGCTGGCTTTTCGATGCTGCAGGAAATGTAACAAGACCAGGAGATATTATTTTTACAGGTGAATTTCAGAGTTCAACATTAACTAATATCGAGGCCCGCATTTGGGTAAGCCGAACCGCCTGGACAACTGTAGCACCTACTGCTTTTAATTGGGGAGGTCTGTTTGATGGTGCTTCAGCGGGCTCCAATTTTGGCTATGCCAATATATCTCCCAATACTTCTGGCATTTTTTATACAGGTTTGGGGTCTGCAACCAATACTTGGGCTGGTCCATTTCAACTGGTTCTGCAGGATAACAGTCTTGTTACAACCTATGTAAAAGATCAGTTTATTGAGTTCTCTGTAAATATGACCAAGTTGGGACTCGATCCTGTTGGTCGATTAACAAGTGATATTTGTGGTACACCTTTTAACCGTCTCGTAGTTAAAACTCGTGCTTCTGCATCATTTACGGCAGAGTTAAAGGATTTTGTTGCCCCTACAGATTTATTCCTTGCTCCAAGAGTTGAGGCGCTGGCTGATGTACCTATATTTTGTGATCAAACTGGTGTCAGTACTATTCAGGTACAAAACCCATATCCCTCATCATACTATTCTTGGTCAACAACAGACGGGCATATTGTTGGTACTAATTTAGGAAGCTCAATTACAGTCGATTCTGCAGGAACTTATATTGTTACTCAGCGATTATCAGCTGGCTGTAACCCTTATGCTTATGACACCGTAACTGTTGCATACGATCCTAACTGTACCACGCTTGACAACAACCTTCTGAGCTTTAAAGGCGCAATTAATAATGGTATAACACGACTCGACTGGTCAGTCCTTCAAAATAAAGATGTTTCTTATTATGATATTGAAAGAAGCTTTGACGGAAGATTTTTTGACTTTGTCAGTCATGTAACTGCTGATCCTGATAAAGAACTGTCTGCGAGTTACACGGCTTATGATGACCTCACTCATATGCCATTACAACCTGCCGTCTTTTATAGGTTAAAACTAAAAAAGACAAGCGGCGGTACCAGCTATAGTAAAATTATTCGCATTCCTTATGGGTTTGCTATTACAAGAGTGTCTGTTTCACCAAACCCAGTGCGTGATATGATGCAAATAACTATTAACACAGCTGACAAAGATTTAATGGAATTATATCTTTACGATATGTCGGGTAAAGTTATTCGTAAGATAAATACTGATCTGCAGTCAGGCACCAATGTAGTTAGCATTGATAATATCTCAAACTTGCAAAGCGGAATGTACCTCGTTGTTGTTAGTACAAGTAAGGAAACATTCCGACAAAAAATAGTACTTGCCAAATAGCCACCTTTAATTGGTTACTCCCCTTCCGTTCGGAAGGGGATTTTTTTTGTTCCATATTCGTGCGGTAATCATTTTATTTTTGCTGATATGTACACCTTGAAAAAATCATTGGGACAGCATTTTTTAAAAGACGAAAATATTTGTAAAAAAATTATCGCTGCTGTTCAGAAATGTTCCTTTACAAACCTGCTTGAAGTAGGCCCTGGCGGCGGGGCATTGACAAAATATTTATTACAAATCCCAAGTATTGATTTCAAGGCGATAGAACTCGACGCTGAAAAGATCGATTATTTATTGATGCATTTTCCGGAATTGGAAAATAAGATCATCCACAAAGATTTTTTGGAAATTGACAAACCATTTGAAGGAAAATTTACAGTTGTTGGAAATTTTCCTTACAATATTTCAACGCAGATACTTTTTAAAATTATTGAATGGAAGAATAATATTGATTGCATAGTGGGAATGTTTCAAAAAGAAGTAGCGCAGCGCATCGTCGCTAAGGAAGGAAATAAAGTGTATGGGATCACCAGTGTACTGACACAAGCTTTTTTCAATGTTGAATATTTATTTGAGGTAAATGAAAAATCTTTTCAGCCGCCACCAAAAGTCAAAAGCGCAGTTATTCGAGTGACGCCAAAAGCTGAGTATTTGCCTATGAAAACCGAAAAAGATTTTTTTTTATTGGTAAAAACAGCTTTTAACCAACGTCGTAAAACCTTGCGTAATGCGGTCAAAACCTTATTTGATGCTGAAACATTACAGCAAGAGTTATTTAATAAGAGAGCTGAACAATTGAAAGTAAAAGATTTTGCAAGACTTAGCTTTGAAATGCGGTCATAAAATTTTGCAATGAGAGCAATTATCACAGCCAGGACTCATGATTATTTGATTGATCAGTTAAAACAAAGAGGGTATGATGTGAGCTATCGACCCACGATTACTTACGAAGAATTAGCGAATCAAATTGAAGATGCGACAGGTTTAATAGTAACAACCCGAGTAAAAATTGATAAAGAAATTCTTGATAAAGCTTACTCATTGAAATGGATAGGCAGGTTAGGCAGCGGCATGGAGCTAATTGATGCGGATTATGCAAAATCAAAGGGTGTGCGTTGTGAGAGTAGCCCTGAAGGAAATCGAAATGCTGTTGGAGAGCATGCGTTGGGATTATTGCTAAATCTAATGAACCATATTTCCTCTTCGTTTAAGGAAGTTAGGCAGGGAAAATGGCTAAGGCTTGAAAATACAGGCACAGAATTAAATGGGAAAACCGTTGGCATTATTGGATACGGAAATACAGGGAGCGCCTTTGCTTCGTTGTTAAAGCCATTTTGCGCTACTGTGCTTGCTTATGATAAATATAAATTTGGTTTTGGTGGTGATTATATCAAGGAAGCAAGCCTTGAACAAATTTGCCGGTACGCCAATGCAATCAGTATTCATGTTCCTTTAACGGATGAAACATACCATTTGGCTAATGAGAAATTCTTTTCTTCGTTAAAACAGCAGCCTTATTTTTTAAACACCGCCAGGGGAAGAATAACGAATATGAACGACCTGATAAATGCCCTAAAAAAGAGCTCGATAGTCGGGGCTGCATTGGATGTTTTAGAAAATGAAAAACTGGAAACTTATTCCGCAATAGAAAAAGAGCAATTACAATGGCTATACGATCAGCCTAATGTTATTATTACCCCTCATATTGCGGGCTACACCTACGAAGCCTTTTTCAAAATGGCTAAGGTATTGATCGAAAAACTGTTTCCTTAACGTTAAAGGCTCTAAAAAAGCAAACTGATTGGCTATTATTTTTTTTCATTTTTTCTCTATATTTGTTATCTATAATTACAACGCTTCAGCACTCACTGGGGCGTTGTTATTTTTTTTTGTTTTTATACAGCCGGAAATAATTAAGGAGGTGAAATATGACGGGTATTCAATATTTAACTAAAGAAACATTAGAGCAGATGAAAGCAGAGCTTCAGCATATGAAAGCAGTGGAACGTCCAGCCGCATCGAGAGCTATTGCTGAGGCAAGAGAAAAAGGCGACTTAAAAGAAAATGCAGAATATGATGCCGCTAAGGAATCACAGGGCTTGCTGGAAGCTAAAATAGCCTTGCTTGAGAGCCAAATTGCAAGCGCAAGAGTAATTGATGAATCAACTATTGATACTAGCAAAGTATCTATCCTAACGAAAGTAAAAGTTGTTAATCTCAATACAAAAAAGGAGATGACCTATAAAATTGTAAGCGAAAAAGAGGCCGATCTCAAAGCGGGCAAGATATCAATCACTTCACCTATTGGAAGAGGATTGCTTGGAAAGAAAATCGGCGAAACAGCAGAAGTCCAGGCGCCAGCAGGAGTAATAAAGTTTAAAATTGAAGATATTTCAATCTAGCTTTAAGCCCCGAAAGGGGCTTTTAATTTCAGATTCCCTATTACGTTTTAGATTTGTTTATGGAATGGAGATTGATAAGATCTGCAATCGCCCATCTCAAATCTAAAATCTTTGGTGGTATGACTATTTTTTCTAAAATCATCGCTGGCGAAATTCCAAGCTATAAAATTGCAGAGAACGAGAAGTTCTTTGCCTTTCTTGATATCTTTCCTTTACGACAAGGCCATGTATTGGTTGTTCCTAAAATTGAAGTGGATAATTTATTCGATCTGCCTAAAGACTATTTGAAGGATATACTTGAGTTTGCTCAGCCTATTGCTAAAGCAATTGAAAAATCATTCCATTGTAATCGTTGCGGCGTCAGTGTGATTGGGTTGGAAGTGCCTCATGCCCATATTCATCTTATTCCTATCAACTCTTCCAACGACCTCAATTTTACACAGCCAAAAGAAAAAATTTCGGATGAAGCGTTGAAGAAGGTACAAGAAAAGATCCTGTCAAATCTTTAATTATAAGCGAAGCCTGGCCGGATTTTGTTTTATAAACTCTTCCCAGCTTGTTTTTTTCACGTATGTTTTCTTTTTAACCCCATTTGATTTAACGACGTTATTGTTTTGAAAATGATGACAAATAGCTACGGCCAGCGCATCAGTCGCATCATAATGTTTTGGTTTCTTCTCGATCAGTAAAATTCTTTGAAGCATTTTCCATACTTGTTCTTTATCTGCATTTCCATTCCCTGTAATAGATTGTTTCACTTTTTTCGGGGAATATTCAGTAACAGAAAGATTTGCACTCATGGCAGCTGCAATGGCAACACCTTGCGCTCTTCCAAGCTTTAGCATGCTCTGCACATTTTTTCCAAAAAAAGGAGCTTCAATGGCAAATTCATTTGGTCGATGTTCCTCAATAAGGCAAATGATTTTTTCATGAATAAGCTGCAACCGCTCATGGTTATCTTTTTTTCCTGAAAGCTTCAGCACATTCATTTCTTTCAGTTGAATTTTATGATTGCTATATACTTCAATAATTCCATAACCCATCATTAGCGTGCCAGGATCAATACCAAGAATTATTTTAAAAGGCTTTTGCAAAGAGGACTGTATTTTTACCGATCAATGAGGCTGAACAAATCGATTTAAAAATTTTCAACCCTAAGCTACATAATTGCGTTGAAAATTTTTTAACAAAGATTCCTTATGGCTAAGATGAAAATAGAAAATAATCATAAGAAAAATATCAAAATCTTTTTCAATTATTTTTTAGGGCCTTTGCTATTTATATGGTTGTCGGTTTCTATTTATAAACAGGTTAAACATCAGCCTGACCTTGAAACTGCATGGATAAAGATCAAACAATCTATGCAAAGTTCTAAAATATGGAATCTGGTAATTGTAATTTTTCTAATGATCATCAATTGGTCTATTGAAGCATTCAAATGGAAGATTTCGATTAAAAACATTCAGTCTATCAGTTTTCTTAAATCTTTTAGGGCCATTTTATCAGGTGTTTCTTTTTCAGTGAATACTCCAAACCGAGTTGGTGAATACCTGGGCAGGGTTTTATACATGGAAGAAGGCAATCGCCTTAAAACAGTTTCTCTTACTATTGTTAGCAGCATGAGTCAACTTATCATCACGCTGCTTGCCGGCTTGATTGGTCTGTTTGGCATTAGAAAAAACATTGAAACAAGTGAAATGATGAAAGGAATTGACTCATCACTTTGGCTACAAGTATTACAGTATGGGGTAATTACGGCTTTGCTGATTTTAACACTACTTTATTTTCGCCTTTCTTTATTCACAGCACTGGTTGATAAATTGCGTAATGGTGCTCGTTATGCTTGGCTTGTCAATTCTTTGAAAGAGGTTCGTGCAACTTTACTTTTAAAGTTATTGTCTCTTTCAACAGTCAGGTATCTTGTTTTTATTTTACAATATTTTTTACTTTTTCGCTTATTTGAAGTAAACATAGGATGGTGGGAGTCTTTTTTGGGGGTGAGTGTAATTTTTTTAGTGCTGGCTATCATTCCTACTTTTGCGATTGCTGAATTAGGGATCCGTGGTAAGGTAAGCTTAAAATTGATTGAATTATTTAGCGCCAACAGTCTTGGAATAGGCCTAACAACAGTAACTATTTGGCTAATAAACCTCATAGTTCCGGCCATAGCAGGCAGCCTGTTGATCGTGAGCATTAAAATATTTAAAAACAAAAATGAAAGGAATTAAGGTATTAAGCATACTCGGATTTGCGTTCATGGCATTTACAATAAAGGCAAAGGCTCCCGACGATGAATTTTGCGGTATGAGGAATACGGCCTTTCAGGCGGGTGAAGAAATTTCTTACACCGTTTATTATGCCGTAGCCGGCATCTACATTGATGCAGGAAATGCCACGTTTACTAATACTCTCGAAAAAATAAATAACAAGCCCGTATATCATGTGGCAGGTGTAGGTAAAACGAATTCTTCGTACGACTGGATTTATAAAGTAAGAGACAAGTATGAATCATTTATTGATACTGCCACTCTGCAGCCCTTGAAATTTTTAAGAAATGTTGATGAAGGCGGCTATAAAAAATACGAGAATATAACCTTTAATCGTAATGCCAATACAGCGGTTACGACTGAAGGTGTTTTTAAAGTTCCGGATTGTGTGCAGGATGTATTGAGTGCTGTTTATTATGCCCGTAATATTGATTTTAATAAATACAAGCTCAATGACAAGATCCCATTTACCATGTTTCTTGATAACGAAGTTTACAATATGTACATACGGTACTTGGGAAAAGAAACAGTGAAAACAAAATATGGAAAATTTAAAGCTATCAAATTTAAGCCTCTGCTTATTAAAGGAACTATTTTTGAAGGGGGTGAGAAAATGACGGTTTGGGTTTCGGATGATGCCAATCATGTACCTGTGCGTGTTGAAAGCCCTATTATAGTAGGAAAGGTAAAAGTGGATATGATGAGTAGTAAAAATCTTAGGTATCCTCTTACATCACTTATTAAATTGAAGGGCGGCTAATCATTTAGCCGCCCTTTTGTTAAGCGTGAGGCTTTTGAGTGACAAGACGCTTAGTCGATCTCATCAAGTCTAAAGAATTCTTTTGGCCTTATCCCCCTCTCTGTTTGCTGAAGGTTGCAACATTCATATTGCGGGTCATGTTCAAAGAATGGGATGTAATCATTTTCAAGAGCTTCCTTTAAAAACATTTTCTTTTCATTCATGCTGGTTAAAGGAAACATATCATAAGCCATTATGTAAGGAATTGGAATATGGCCTTGGGAAGGCAACAGATCTGCCATATACACAACGGTCTTGTTTTTATATTTTACCTGAGGAAGCATCATCGCTGCAGTATGTCCGTCAACGAATTTCACCAAAATTTTTTCTGTAAAAGGAACAGAAGAAATTTGCGAAGGAGGCATCGCACCTTTTTCTTTTATTTCTTCATTTAAATCGGGGTGAGTTATGAATTTTAATTGCCCGCTTTCCTGAATTGGTAAAATATTTTCTTTTAGAAAGCTTGCTTTTTCTCTTTCGTTTGGATTCGTTGCCGTTTCCCAATGGAGCTCATTGCTCCAATAAACCGCATTTTTGAACGCTGGAACTAGTTTATTTCCCTCACGCACGATGCTTCCACCACAGTGATCGAAATGTAAATGAGTTAGAAAAACATCAGTAATATCATCGGAATGGAAACCATATTTAGCCAAAGACTTATCAAGCGTGTCACCGCCATGCAAATAATAGTAGCTGAAAAATTTTGCATCTTGCTTATCACCCATTCCATTGTCAACAAGTATTAATCTGTTCCCATCTTCAATTAATAATGAGCGCAGCGCCCAACTGGACATATTGTTTTCATCGGCAGGATTGATCTTATTCCAAATGGTTTTTGGCACCACACCAAACATAGCACCGCCGTCCAATTTAAAATAGCCTGTATTAATTGAATATAATTTCATGCGGACTCACTTATTATATTATACAGTTGTTGCTTTTGCTCTTTTGCCTGGCTGACTCTTGCATATGCCAACAATAACAAGCCAATAATAAAATATCCCATCAATGCAAGCACAGAAGCACGTTGCGATTTAGTGATCTCAGTAAAAAAACCAAAGCTAAACATACCAACCACAATTCCTATTTTTTCGGTAACGTCATAAAAACTAAAAAACGAAGCCGTATCCTTTGTTACAGGCATTAGCTTGGAATACGTTGAACGGCTTAGCGATTGTATTCCCCCCATAACAAAACCAACAATTACAGCAAGAATGTAGAATTGTTTAACGTCACCTGCAGGGATCAGGTAACCATCGAGGCAAATTCCTATCCAAACAACAATGCATAGCATGATCGCTCTGAAATTTCCAATCACAGAAGACAGTTTTGATATAGCATAGGCTCCCGGAATAGCAATAAGCTGAATGATTAAAATCGCAATGATCAAATTAACAGTAGGAATTTGCAACTCACTTTTGCCATATAAAGTAGCCGCCAGCATAACAGTTTGCACACCCATATTGTAAAAAAAATAAGCAACTAAAAATCTTTTGAGAGTAGCGAGGTGCTTTAATTGATTCCATACTTTTTGCAATTCTCTGTAACCCTTTAAAAGAATGTGATGCTGCAGATCACCTGTGCCTGCCGGCACTGATCTTGGAAGCCGCCTCAAGGAAAATTGTCCAAATCCCCACCACCAAACCCCCACTATTAAAAATGACGCTTGATATTGAATAAGCGAGTCTTTATTTCCACCTAATATCTCAGGATAAAATACAAATACAAAACAAATGACCTGTAATATTACGCTGCCAAGATACCCATAAGTAAATCCTTTGGCACTTACTCGGTCCCTATCTTCGGGTGCAGCTATCTCTGGAAGGTACGAGTTATAATAAACAAGGCTTGCCCAAAATCCCACACACGCAATGATCATGCAGCTAATCCCAATATATAAGGTTGATTTATCAGTAAAGAAAAATAGTACAGCACAGGCTATGCTTCCGATAGTAAGAAAAAAATTAAGAAAGGATTTTTTATTTCCTTTATAGTCGGCAATAGATGAAAGCAGTGGTGAAATAAAAGCAACGATCAGCATGGCAAAAGCAAGTGCATAATTATAAAGAGCTGTATTGACAAAATCCCTACCTAAAAAATGAACATAATCTGTATTGGTATCAGCTTTTCCATCACCAGTAATGGATTCAAAATAGGCAGGGAAGATGGTGGAGGTAATAACGAGGTTATAAACGGAGTTGGCCCAATCATACATGGCCCAACCGTTAATTACTTTTTTGGAGGCCGTTTGCATTTTAATGGTTTTGGTTGTCTGAAATTAGCATTTCAGTATTTCTCAACAAATTCTTTATGAAAATCATTTTGGAAGATATCCGGCTATCATCATGAGCAACAAAATAATCCCGACAATAATTCGATAGTACCCGAATAATTTAAATCCGTGTTTTTGCAAAAAACCAATAAAAAATTTTATGGCAAGAAGAGCTACTATAAAGGCCACTATATTCCCAATAGCGAGCAACTTGATATGTTCAGACGAAAATGTGCTATAGCCCTTCAATAGTTTGTAGCCGGTTGCGGCTAACATAGTAGGTACAGCTAGGTAAAATGAAAATTCAGCGGCTAATTTTCTGGTCAGTTTTTGTTGCATGCCCCCAATGATGGAAGCTGCACTTCTGCTTACACCCGGGATCATAGAAACCACCTGCCAGACACCGATAAAAAATGCGTTTCGAAAACTTATTTTCTCTTCGGTTTCGACTATTGGGTTTTTAAAATAGTTATCAATGACCAGCAAAACAATGCCTCCAAATAGCATAGAGATAATAACTGTAGTTGTACTTTCCAGTAGTAGGTCAATCTTATCTTTAAATAAAAAGCCCAGCATTAAAACGGGAATAATGCCAACTAAAAGTTTTGCATAAAATTGCCAGCGGGTAAAATCAAAAAATTTTTTCCAATACAAAAGAATAACAGATAAGATAGCTCCCAACTGAATAGCTACCGTAAATAATTTGGTGAACTCGTTATCCTTAACTCCTAATAATTTTTCAGCGATGATCATATGTCCTGTGGAGGAAATAGGCAGAAATTCCGTAAGACCTTCTACAATAGCAAGGATGATTGCTTGAATGATATCCATTAATTTGAAAACCTGCCTGACCGGCAGGCAGGTTTGAAAATGAGATTACTTGCAAATAAAAAGGGAGTCCAAAAATTGAGACACATTTTCAAATTTGTACTTTTCAAATTATCCCTTTGGGTTTCTGAAAATAGCAAATATCTCGAGTACAAGACCAGCAAGAATTAAAATAGGAGCAATGGTAATTCGGGTGGTGCTGTAAACCTGATCAGCATGAAACTGGTTAGGGTCGCTGCTTTTACCACCTACCATTAGAAGCAGACCTATGGCCATGATCACGATGCCGCCAGCCATCCACAGATAATTATCCTTTTCAAAAATGGCAAATGACTTTGTTTCTTTTGAAGCTGCGCTGGAAGATTTCTTTTCGGCCATAAAGACTAATTAAGGGCGCTAAAATAATGAATAATTAGTAGTGAATAAATATATGGCTTCATTATCTATTCACTATTATCTTTTATCTAATAAAGGTCATCGAGTTTCATGCGCAGATATTTTAAAACGCTGCGGTGAGTACTGAATAAAGTAATTCCGATACCTAAAATAATGAGAACGAGTGCAAGCAATATCATCATATTTGTATCGTGTAATTTTTTGAAGCCGTCAAAAAAGTTTTCGGCGAGCAGCAATAAAGTATAAACAATAGCCGTAGCAATTACGCCACTCAATGCTCCGTTTAGAATGGCTCTCATATCAAGCGGCTTGGCTATAAACCATCTTGTGGCGCCAACCATTTGCATGGTTTTTATCAAAAAACGGTTGCTGAACATGGCTAAACGAATAGTATTATCTATTAGTATGATTACCATAACAGCAATTAAAATAGCAACTACAGCAAGTGCGACTCCGATATTTCTGAAATTTTTCATCATTGAGCTCACCACTGCATTAGGAAATCGTACCTCATCAACATTTGGGTTTTGAGCAATATCAGCTTGTATGCTGGTTAGCTGCACGGAATCCACATACTCATTTTTTAATGTGAAATCTATACTCGGAGGTAAAAGGCTATTGTCAATAAATTCAGTAAAATCTTCACCGCCGGTTTTTAGCCATTCCTTTTTAGCCGTTTCTTTATCTGTATATTTTATACTTTTTGTATAAGGCTTGGATGCGATATAGTTTTGAAGATTGATACGTGCCGTATCCTTAATATTTTGTTTTAAAAAAACATGCACCTCTACACTTTCTTTAATGTTTTGGATGAGCTTGCGTGAATTGATGGTAATAAGACCGAGGATTCCAAACAGGCATAGCACAATAGTTACGCCTAATATAGCCATGAAGTAAGAAGGTTTTCCCCGTTTGATCGACGCTTTTCCGGATTGACTCATGATACTGAATTTTTAACTAAGAGAAAAAGGAGCTGAGTTCATTCTTTTGGTTATTCCTTACTTTACGCTAAAAATTAAAAGAAATTTCCTCAACCTCTTTATCACTTTTGATCTATTAACCGGCAAAAATAACTCATTTATCCAGACTAGTCGGACAATGCTGTATTTTTGTCACTCCCAAAAACGATGATATTGTTATTATATTGCCGGAGGGAGATTGAGAAATGTTAGATGAATTTTTTTTAAATCTTCTTTCACATCTCTGCTCACCTTCCGTTCCGCCTGAGGCGGACACTCAGCGCTAATTCTGCTGAGCAAGTCTGATAACAACAATCTTGCCGAATAGCGATATGCAGTACAAGTGAGTGACACAACAGGTGCTCAAGTGAATTACTGAAGCTGGTAACATAAAAAACTAAACAATACAGAACACAGAACAAAAAATATGGAATATAAGTTTAGAGATATTGAAAAAAAATGGCAACAGTGGTGGAAAGAAAATAATATTTATAAGGTAAGTAATGAATCGCCAAAGCCAAAGTATTATGTGCTGGATATGTTTCCCTATCCGAGCGGAGCGGGATTGCATGTAGGCCATCCGCTGGGTTATATTGCCAGTGATATTTATGCACGCTTTAAGCGCTTAAAAGGTTTTAATGTGCTGCACCCGATGGGGTATGATGCGTTTGGTTTGCCGGCAGAACAATATGCGATTGAACATGGAATTCATCCGGCTGTTTCAACAGAAAATAACATCAATAATTTTCGAAAACAGCTAGATAATATCGGCTTTAGTTTTGACTGGAGCCGCGAGTTACGCACCAGCGATCCTAAATATTATAAATGGACGCAGTGGATATTTTTACAATTGTTTAATAGCTGGTATAATAGAATTCAGAATAAAGCATCCAGAATTCGGGAGTTGATTTCTATTTTTGAAAACGAGGGAAACATTCATCACCCAGTTCCAAATTCACAGTTCCAGCTTCCTGGTATCCTATTCACCACTCACCACTCATTACTCATGTTTACAGCTAATGAATGGAAAGGTTTTGAAGAAAAGACCAAGCAAGATATTTTGATGGAATACCGTCTGGCTTATTGCGGGTATGGCGAAGTGAATTGGTGCGAAGCATTAGGGACTGTGCTGGCAAATGATGAGGTAGTAAATGGTGTAAGCGAACGCGGCGGCTATCCTGTTGTAAAAAAGAAATTACGTCAATGGTATTTGAGGATAACAGAATATGCTGATCGATTGCTGCAAGGATTACAGAAGGTAGATTTTAGCGAAGCGATGAAAGAGATGCAAACGAATTGGATAGGGAAGAGTGAGGGGGCCAATATTGAGTTCAGAATTCAGAATTCAGAATCTAGAATAGAAGTTTACACAACAAGGCCTGACACCATTTTTGGCGTTGATTTTATGGTGATCGCTCCAGAGCATGAGTTAGTAGAACAAATAACTTCTGAGGAACAAAAAAAAGCGGTAGAAGAATATGTCGGCTATGTAAAAAGCAGGAGTGAAAGAGAAAGAATGGCGGAAAAAAAAATCAGCGGAATTTTTACCGGTGGGTATTGCATTCATCCATTCAGCGGAAAACAAATTCCGATCTGGATCTCCGAATATGTATTGATCGGATACGGGACCGGCGCTATTATGGCTGTTCCTTGCGGCGATGAAAGAGATCACAAATTTGCCAAGCATTTTGGGCTTGAGATCACTAACATCATCGGTTCGCATTATAACGGTGAAGAAGCCAACGATACCAAGGATGCTATTTTAGAAAATTCAGATTTTTTAAATGGCATGGTTATGAAAGATGCGATTGAAGTAGTGATCAAAAAAATAGAAGAACAAGGAATTGGTGAAAGAAAAGTGAATTACAAAATGCGTGATGCTGCATTCAGCCGGCAGCGCTATTGGGGCGAACCGTTCCCGATTATTTGGAAAAATGGAATTGCATATCCGCTTGATGAAAAAGAATTGCCATTGGAGTTGCCGCATGTTGAATCTTACAAACCGGGACCTGATGGGGAAGGACCGTTGGCGAATTTGCCAGAATGGTACCTCATCCCTAGCCCTTCTCCGCTTGCGGAGAAGGGAAAAGTTGGGACTGCTAACGTTCCAAAATATAGTGTTTCTACGCCTACGCAATATGAATTCGCAAGAACAATGCGTAAGGAATATACTGAAGCCGAAAAAAAGATGTGGGAATTATTAAGAAATAATCAATTGGGAGTGAAATTCCGGAGGCAACATCCTATCGAAAGTTATATTGTTGATTTTGTAGCATTGCAAAATAAACTGATTGTTGAGATTGACGGCGGTTATCATGAAACCGAGGATCAAAAGAAGTACGATGAAATGAGAACAAGAACTTTAAAAGAAATCGGTTTTCATGTGATCAGATTTAGCAATGAAGAGGTTTTAAAAAATCCCTATCATATAAAAGATAAGATCAAATTGGAGTTGGGTGTACCCACCCCCTCTCCACAAGTGGAGAGGGGGTGGGGGGTGAGGGAAACTAACACAATGCCGGGTTATGCAGGCAGCAGTTGGTATTTTCTTCGCTACATGGACTCGCATAATGACAAGGAGTTTTGTAACAGAAAAGCTTGTGATTACTGGGGGCAGGTTGATCTTTATATCGGCGGAACAGAGCATGCTGTTGGACATTTGCTTTATAGCCGCATGTGGACAAAGGCCTTGTATGATTTGGAATATATTGGGCATGATGAGCCTTATAAACGATTGGTGAACCAGGGGATGATACAGGGGAGTAGCAGGTTTATTTATAGAATCGTTCTTAAAACTAAAGAAGTTGATGAGACTTCAATAATTTCCAGAATCTTACCACCAATATTTGTTACAAAAAATATATCTGATTCAGTTAGCTCAGGAGATTTAAATGCAGTTGTAAAATTGCGAGAAACCATTTTAGATGTCATAGATATTTTTGATACTGAAAGAAAAATAAAATTTGATTTTGAGTTTGATTTTATTAGGATCCATGTCGATGTTAACATAGTTGATGGAGTGAATTTAGATATGAATGCATTTCGAAAATGGCGACAAGAATATGAAAACGCCATTTTTATTTTTGGTGATTATAAAATTGCACTAAAAGATGCTTATCAGGGCACTGAAGAACCGGTCTGTGAAGTTGAAATTGAAAAAATGTCCAAATCAAAATTCAACACTGTTAGCCCTTATGATCCTCCTATCATAAATGAAAAAGGAGAAATTATAAAAGAAGAAGGTGGTTTGGTAGTAAAATATGGCGCCGATACTTTCCGCATGTATGAAATGTTTTTAGGTCCTGTAGAAATGAGCAAACCCTGGGATACAAAAGGGATTGAAGGTGTTTACCGATTCTTAAAAAAATTCTGGCGATTATTTGCGGATGAAGAAAAGGGATTGATTGTAACCGATGAGCCGGCAAATAATGATGAATTAAAGATTCTTCATAAAACCATAAAAAAAATTGGAGAGGATACCGAGCGTTTCTCTTTTAATACCGGTGTAAGTGCTTTTATGATCGCTACCAATGAGCTAACCGATTTAAAATGCCATAAGCGTTCTATTCTTGAACCCTTATTGATCTTACTTGCCCCTTATGCACCGCATATTGCTGAAGAGCTTTGGCATTTGTTAGGTCACACTTCCTCTGTAGTTGATGCCAACTTTCCAAAATTTGAAGAAAAATACGTGAAGGAATCTTCCAAAACTTACCCCGTTGCGGTCAATGGAAAAACAAGAACCGAGTTGACCATTGCACTGGACGCCACTCAACAGCAAGTGGAAGAAATTGTTCTAGCAAATGATGTGGTAAAAAAATGGATGGACGGGAAGCCTCCAAAGAAAGTGATCTATGTAAAAAATAAAATGGTGAATGTGGTTGTTTAAAATTCAGTCATGGAAAAATTAACTGGTCTGCTTGTTTTGCTAGCATCTTCATTTTACTCTTTTACACAGACGTTGAATGTTATGACTTTTAATATTCGCTTCAACAACGAAGCCGATGGGCAGGATGCATGGCCTTACAGGAAAGACAAAATGGCTTCACAAATTCTTTTTCATGAAGTTCAACTATTGGGTGTGCAGGAAGCTCTGCACGATCAAATGACAGATTTGAAAGAACGGCTGCCTCAATTCAAATATGTTGGTGTTGGCCGGGATGACGGTAAAGAAAAAGGTGAGTACTCGGCCATTTTTTATGATACTGTCCGCTTGCAATTATTACAATCGCAAACGTTTTGGCTTTCTGAAACTCCCGCTGTTCCCGGTAGTAAAAGCTGGGATGCTGCAATTACAAGAATTATAACATGGGCAAAATTTAAAGATGAGAAAACAAAAAAAATATTTTTTGCTTTCAATACTCATTTTGATCATATGGGCAAAATAGCTCGAAGGGAAAGCGCCAAAATACTTTTGGATAAAGTAAAACAAATTGCCGGCGATATACCTGCTGTAATTACCGGCGATTTTAATGCTGAACCAGCAGATGAACCAATTCAGATAATTCTTGATAAAAACAATCCGCTGTATTTGGTGGATTCAAAACAAGTTTCCAAGTCTCCGCACTACGGCCCAACGGGAACTTTTAATGGATTTAAATCAAAAGAAAGAAACGACCAGCCGATAGACTATATTTTTCTGAAAGGAGTATGGAAAGTGTATAGCCATGCAACCATATCGGAAAGCTGGGATGGAAGATTTGCTTCTGATCACTTTGCTGTATTGGCGAAATTAGGTCTGTAATTCATCTCGCTATTGACCTTCAAATTTCTTATTATCGTCCTCAGATTTCTTTTTTATCAATTTAATCATCGCGCTGCTATTTTCAGAGCTTGCCAACTGCGCGTCATATCGTTTATCACCCACTAAAGCCACCATATATGAAGTATTTGGCGGTATGGCGCCAAGGTTTTCTGCCACCATGATCAACTCGCTGCTTTCTTGTAATTCACTTACTGATAATTTTATTACATAAGCTTTATCTGTCAAACGGATATGTTCAAAAATGAGCCGCCCATTCAGAAAAAGAGAAATAGAATCACCATCTATTTCTGCATTATCAAAAAAACGCAGTTCGATCGAATCACCAAAAACCGGAATTTCTTTGGTAAGAAGTTTTTCACGGCTGGCAAATTTTTGCTCGATGGTCGGTGATGTGATCTTTGTTTCGACTTGCTTAGTGGTAGGTATCGTTACAATTTCTTTTTTAACCTGCTCTTCATTTTTTACTGCAGGCGTTGAAACAGTTTTTATTTCTTCTTTTGTTTCTGTAGGTTTATTGGGTTGTTGAGAAATAGACGAAACGCTGTCAATAATATCCGGCTCATTTGCTCCGGCCGTGTAATTTCTAATCACAAAATCCCATTCATCTTTGAAGGAAGCCGTTTCAACTTTATCAAGATGAACATCGCCTTTTGGCTTTTTTTGATCCTGCTCGAGATACATTTTACCATCAAGCATCATTGTTCCATCACCAGGACAATTAAAATCAGCTTTTGCCGCTACAGGCTTTTTGCGAGCAAAAAGATTTAATCCTTTTGCTCCGTCCTCAATTAATTGATCGTCCCACCATACTACACTGTTATCTGTTTCATCAATATATCCTTTGATCGTATAACGGCGGTAATGTGTTGCAGACTGATAATAGTAGGCAGTACCTATTATACTATCGCCTGTTTGGATCATTTTTACTTCAACCTTTTGGTTGTCCACATAACCACGCCATACGCCAGTGACCATTTGTGCGTTTATATGTGAGAAACAACAAAGGAATATTAGAAATAAAAATAGATGTCTTAAAAAACAAAAGTTTTTTAGATATAATTTTTTTTGCATGCAGGGTGAGCTTCTTGTTTAAACGCTAGCCCAATTATTATATTTTGCACTTACGTACTATTAGCTATTATTTACAAGATTTTTCTTCGGAAATTTGCGACGATATGGCTATAGCAAATATTGACCTTATAGTAGCTTTACGTGAAACCGAAAAACGATTGAAAAATGGGGCTGATTATGCTTGGGGACATCACGGATCCTGCAATTGCGGAAATCTTTTACAAGTTATAACACAATTAAGCAAAGAAGAAATACTGCGTTATGCACGAGCAGGTATCGGTGAGTGGACGGAGTTGGCAGAAGAATATTGCGGGATAACAGATGCTCCTATTGATCTGTTGATCGTTGAACTTCAAAAATTGGGTCTTACACCAACAGATATTCATAACCTGGAATATTTGCAGGACAAAAAAATATTAGAACGATTGCCCGGAGGATTTCGCTGGTTAAAGCGAAATGTAAGAGAAGATGTGATCGTTTATTTCGAAACTTTTGCAAACGTGCTTGAAGCTGAGTTGTTGAACAACACGACTTTTTCTTATGATGAATTATTGCCGCAAAAGAAAATGACCAATACTGCACTACTTGCTGTGTAAACTTTTTAATCCTTAAAAATGTTCAGGAGAAATTGTCGGGTATCGTAACCATAAAGGATTATTTTGTGCAGTAACTTGCAATGCAATGCTCATTGCAATTAGTTGAATGAGTAGTACTTTTTTCATAACCGAAAATTTTGGGGGAGATTAAAGGTAGGAACAAATGCTATGACCCAACAACCACTTATACAGGTTTTGCTACGTCATTCGTCGAATTTTCATCGGGTAGTTCCGTTTGATTCTGCAAAAGAAAAACTGTTGTTGCTCGATTTTACAAAAAACAACCAGGAAATTTTTGAGAATATCGTTGACAACACCCAGAAATTTTCAAATTATGTAAATCAGAAATTGCAAACTGCTCAAGCCAGATATGGAATTGGCGGCTATAATGAATATCGTGAACTGTATAGCCGCAGCAAAGTTTTTGATTCTGATGATGAACCCAGAAGATTACATTTAGGAATTGACATTTGGGGCAGACCTTATACGGCCGTTATGTCTCCATTGGATGGAATTGTTCACAGCTTTGCCTTCAATAATAATTTCGGTGATTATGGCCCCACCATTATTCTTAGCCATAATTTGGAGGGACTAGCCTTTCATACTTTATATGGCCATCTAAGTTTGAACTCAATAAAAAATTTGCGTGAAGGCGGTAACGTAAAAAAAGGAGATGTAATTGGTGAATTTGGAATCCCCATGGAGAATGGACAGTGGCCGCCACATCTGCATTTTCAAATCATTATTGATATAGGGGAATACAGAGGAGATTATCCGGGTGTTTGCAAGTATTCTGAAAAAGAAAAATATTTGGAAAATTGTCCTGATCCAGATCTGATTTTGGGAATGATGAAATATGTACAATGATGCATTATGTGTTACATAGAGAAGGCTCTCAAAAGAATAAATTTATTTCCTCTGCTTTAATTCAATCGAAACGGAAACCGTAGGGAAACCATGCATTAAAACCGGAATCATTAAAAGCGGGACATGGAACTTTTTTGCATGAACAAATAGTGCAGTCATTAAAGAGAAACATTGCAATGGATAGGCAAATGTTTAGAACAAACTTCATACAGAACAAGTTCGGGAATTTTTATATTCATTCCAATATTCGACATCTTTTGGTATTTTGTTCGGTTATGTGCAGTCGCTTGCTTTTAGTAGTGTTATTTTTATCGTTACTCATAACCAGTTTTAGTCAGCCGAAGCCTTTGAAAATAGGCATTGCTGGGCTCACCCATGCCCATGTGCATTGGCTGTTGAACAGGGCGCATGATAGTGATATAGTAATTGTCGGCATTGCCGAACCCAATCGCGAGCTGGCTGAGCGATACCTTAAGCAATACAATTTGCCACTTACATTAGTTTATTCTTCGCTGGAAGAAATGCTTGATAAATGCAAGCCTGAAGCAGTCACTGCATTTAACAGCATATACGAGCATCTGGAAACAGTTAAAGCATGTGCTCCCAGAAAAATTCATGTCATGGTTGAAAAGCCTCTCGCTGTAAGTCTCGATCACGCCAAGCAGATGCAAGCTCTCGCGTTAAAATATGGCATTCATCTGCTCACCAACTATGAAACTACCTGGTACGGCAGTAATCATAAAGCTTTTGAAATGCTGGATTCAATTGGGGATATCAGAAAACTGGTTGTTCATGATGGTCATCAAGGACCCAAAGAAATTGGTGTAAACAAAGAATTTCTTGAATGGTTAACCGATCCGGTAAAGAATGGCGCTGGTGCATTAACAGATTTTGGTTGTTATGGTGCCAATCAAATTACCTGGTTGATGAAAGGAGAAAAACCTTTGAGCGTTTTTGCCGTTACCCAGCAAATTAAACCTGACGTTTATCCAAAAGTGGACGACGAAGCAACGATTATTGTTACTTATCCAAAAGCCCAAGGAATTATTCAGGCTTCATGGAATTGGCCATTCGGCAGAAAAGACATAGAAATCTACGGACAGCATGGTTATATGATTGCCGATCGAAACGGCCTCCGTACAAAAACAGCTGAAGCAAATAAAGAAAATTACCAAGCAATCGCTTCTCCAAAATTGCCTTACAATGACCCATTTGCTTATTTAGCTGCTGTTGTGCAAGAAAAAATTACTGTGAGACCGACAGACCTTTCATCTCTTGAAAATAATATGATAGTGGTGGAGATACTCGAGGCCGCAAAAAAATCTGCCAAAAAGGGAAAACGGGTCTATCTAAAAAAAGATCACTAACTATAATAATTCCTTTACAATAGTTTTCCATTCTTCCTGAAGCGAAAGGTCAGGTCTGTTCTTGCCAGCTCTTTTGTACCAATAATCAGCATTTCCAATATCGCCTTCCTTACGGTGAAGATAGGCATGTATCCATGCAGCCGTCTTATCCTCAATATCCTGAATAATTGTGTGGGCTTTATTCCAATCGCCGTTTGCGTCATACCATAACGATTGAAGATAAGCCGATAAATTATTTGGGGGCGTTGGTGCAGATAAAAATTTTTGAAACTCTTTAAATGTCATGATTACGTTTTCAAAAGTTTAAACGCATGTGTCCATTGATTTCTTATAAACCCGGGGATGCACCATAAAATACAAAGCGGTTCAATAGCTCGAGCAGCTTCAATGGTCCCCATATCTTCCGTCTCCCATCCAAATAGGATAAGAATGTCTTTTACCGCTGTTTTTGCTCTATCATCATTACCACAAATGAACATGGTGGGTGTACCACCAGGAAAATTTGGCCTATACATAGATACATTTCCAACACTATTAAACGCTTTTACAACTTTTGCCTCAGGTATTAGTTTTTGAATTCTTTCCATCAATGATTCTTCAAGCGATGTAAAAAAATGAATGACCCCATTCGTTGGAGCTTCATTATCTGCGATCGGATTGGTTGTATCAATTACTACTTTATTGCTGAAGTTATCAACACCGCTAAGTTTGATCGCATCCTCTGCCGCTGATCCTTTTGTGCAAAGAACAATTACGTTGGCTTGTTTTGCTGCCTCTTGAAATGTTCCGATAGCAATATTCGTTTCTTTATTAAATTTCACTACATCTACTTTTGATGTATTCCGCGTACCGAGGACCACTTCATAACCTTCAGCTTTGAACGCTTTAGCTAATACCTGGCCTACAATGCCAGAGCCAATGATTCCAACTTTCATAAAATTTTTATTAACAGTGATCAACTAAGATTATAAACATGAGCAAATGTTTTTGCGAACTCCTCTATGGGAGTGGGTGTAGTGGAGGTTGCATCTCTTTTTTCTGTATTGAAATAACCAAGATTTATCCCTTCTGCCATTGTTATAAAAGCGTCTGCGACACTCTCGCTTATTCCCCCTTGCAACATGCCTTGTTTTGCCTGTTCATTCGAAAATTGAGCGTATGGGAGGTCGGGTTTGCTAATCGCTGCACCCAACGCTTTGGTTACTTCATTCATATTGTAATCTTTCGGGCCCAATAAAGGTAGAACGCCTTTACCAGTCCAGCTTGGATCATTTAATTTTTCCGCAGCCACTTTTGCTATGTCCGCAGTGGCGATAATTGGAAAGTGTTTTTCAGGCAAAAGCGTAGACCCATTTATACCCATGTTTTTAATAATAGGGATATTATTCAACAAGTTTTCCATGAAATAACTAGGCCGAAGAATCAATACATCCACATTTTCTAATTGTTTTAAGCGGATTTCCTGCCTGGCGAGGCCCGCAACAATCCCTACATGTTCTTCAGTATGCCCACCCACTGAGCTTAGATACAAAACCTTCTTTACTCCACTTTTTTTGATAGCCTCAATTTGTGCATTTCCCATTTTATCTTGGAAAGCCCCCGTATTTTCGGCCTGTAAACCTGTGGGCATCATTAGGAATGCTACATCACTTCCTTTTATAACTCGAGCAAGAAAATCGCTGTCGAATGAATCTCCTGCATAAACTTCCACTCCTTGTTTGATTGAAAATTGTTGCAACTTATCAGCATGGCGGGCAATAAGTCTGAGCGTATGGCCTTTATCCAATAAATTATTAACCGGTTTACTGCCTACTTTTCCCGTGGCTCCTAAGATTGTAATTGTACTCATAAATTTAGTTTTTCGATAAATGAATAATAGCGTTTCGCCTTGTACTTGCTACAAACGCTAGACGAACCAGACCTTAAAATATTTTCCTTGGGAAAATTTGGCCCCTAGGTATATATGCAAATGTTGGGAAAATTTTTTTTAATGCTCCGTTCGGGTATTATTAAATTTACAGATGCCTAACCCCAATTTAAATAGTGGTAAAGGAAACCTAAGTGCCATTGATAAGGAGTTTGAAAATAATATTCGGCCGTCGCATATTGAAGAATTTGCAGGTCAGCCTCAGATCATTGAAAACATCAAAATATTTATTAAGGCTGCAAAGCTTCGGGGCGAAGCATTGGATCATGTCCTTTTTCATGGTCCTCCTGGTTTGGGAAAAACAACTTTATCAAGGATCGTTGCCAATGAATTAGGAGTAAATATTAAAGAGACCTCTGGGCCTGTCATTGAAAAGCCTGGTGACCTTGCGGGGTTACTTACGAATCTTGAACCGCATGATGTTTTATTCATCGATGAGATACACCGATTGAGCACGGTAGTAGAAGAATATTTATATGCTGCCATGGAAGATTATCGAATTGATATTATGATTGATAGCGGCCCTAGTGCCAGGAGCATTCAACTGACGCTGAATCCCTTTACCTTGATCGGTGCTACAACAAGAAGCGGTCTTCTAACAGCGCCATTACTTTCCCGGTTTGCCATTAAATCAAGACTGGAATATTATTCTGCTGAAACACTTCAAAAAATTATAAACCGGTCTGCAAATATTTTAGGTGTTAGAATTACTTCCGATGCAGCAAAAGAGATTTCTGGCAGAAGCAGAGGTACACCCAGAATTGCCAATGGATTATTAAGAAGAGTAAGAGATTTTGCACAAGTGCTCAGTAATGGTGTGGTTGATCTCGCGATCACGCAACATTCCTTAAAAGCATTGAATGTAGATGAATATGGGCTCGATGACATGGATAATAAAATCCTTCTCACTATTATTGAAAAATTTAAAGGAGGACCAGTTGGTATTTCTACAATTGCTACAGCGGTTGGTGAAGAATCCGGGACCCTCGAAGAAGTATATGAACCTTTCCTGATACAGGAAGGATTTCTTCATCGTACACCAAGAGGTAGAGAAGTTACGGCAAAAGCATATGAACATTTAGGAAAGAAGCCCTTCGGAAAGGGAGGAGAAAATCTTCTATTTTCTTGACACAATTTCTTTTAAACTGTATTCAATTTTCACCTTCTTTATACAGGATACCACGGGCCACATTTATGACACGATTGAATATTGAAAAGAAGTGAGTAACTTGAGAAGAGGGCTCAATTGAAACTGTTAATCTCTTTCAACAGTGAAAACGACAATTGTGCGATTTAGATTACTGGTGTATATAATTCTAATTGCACGGAGTGTATTTGCACAGCCTTATCCCATCCGGTTTCAGCATCTTTCTATCGAACAGGGATTATCGTATAATGAAGCATTTGCATTTACACAAGACAAATATGGATTAGTATGGATCGCTACTCCTGACGGGTTAAATCGTTTCGACGGGTATAAAGTAGAGATCTACAGGCATGAGCCTGGTAACAAAAATTCTTTGCCTGACAATATGGTTCGATCCATATTCACAGATTCCCGTGGTGTGGTTTGGGTTGGAACATCAAATGGATTGGCATATTATGATCTGCATACAAATTCGTTTCATTCTTTTTTTAAGAAGCAGGACGACAAAAATTCCCTTCCTTCCAACTGGATTTCGGTTATCACTGAAGATACACGCAGTATTCTCTGGATTGGCACACCTTCAGGCCTATGTTCTTTCGATGCGAAGAATAATCATTTTCAACAATTCCTTCATGACAATAATAATTCAAATTCCATCTCGGACAATGATATCAGGGACATTCAATTCATTCCCGATGGAACAATGTGGATTACCACAGGCAATGATTTAAATCGTCTTGATCTTTCCACTATGCGGTTCACCTCTTTTTTTCATGACCCGGCGGATTCATCTACTCTATCGGACAATTCCCTTGCTAAAATGGCTGTTGATAAAAATGGGAACCCATGGACATTTTTAAGAAACACTCTTAGCCTGGATTATTTCAATACTAAGACGAATCGTTGCCAACGCTTTCCGAATTTTGCCGAAGAGCAATCCCATATTCCCTCCAATTACCTGCGCACTAATTTTATTGACAGAAGCGAAAGGCTTTGGATTCGAACGAATGCAGCCGGCTTACATCTTTTTTCTCCTGAAAAGAATTTTTTTTATCAATACAGGGCTGGTCCTTTAGATCCCGGCAGTCTGCAGGCAAATAATGTTGTTAGTATGTTTCAGGATCGTTCGGGACTCATTTGGCTTTCTACCAGTGCAGGCGTAGAGCGATTCAATCCTGACGAATCAAAATTTAGGTATTATAAACCGAAGTCAGTCACACCAGGCACATCTGTCCAGGCAGGGCTGACCACAACCAATATTACAGCAAACAGTGTGACGCTGAACTGGGGTGCAGTTGCAAATGCTGATAAGTATACTATTGCATATAAACAATCAACTTCCTCTTCATGGATATATCCTGGTATTGAAACAAGTTCACTTTCATATAATCTTGTCGGTCTGTCAGCTGCTACATCATACGACTGGCAAGTTTCAGCGGTTTGCTCTGCAAATTCTCAGTATTATGGTGGAGGTGTTGCTCAGGGTTCATTCACAACGGCAGTTTCAGTTTGCAGTGATGCTTATGAAACTAATAATACATCCAGCCAGGCAAAAGCGATCACGTCAGGAATTCCAATTTCTGCGAGCATTTCTTCAAGCACCGATGTGGATTGGTTTAAAATAACTACTCCGAATAATTCCAATATCACATTGCAGATTACACTTAGTAATTTACCAGCTGATTACGATCTATATGTTTACAATAAAAATTTGGTACAGGTAGGCGCATCGACGAACACTGGCACTTCAAATGAACTCGTGACTTATGATTCACATTCAAGGAATGCTGTTTATTATGTTAAAGTGACTGGCAAAAATGGTGTTTATAACACGGCACAGTGCTATAATTTATTGATACAAGCCGTCAGTAACGGGTCATCAATAACCCGTGTTTCACCTGATAAGAATGAAGTAAGCGACGATGTTTCCAATATCGCGTTGCTTTACCCTAATCCTGCATCAGAACTCGTGCACCTGCATTTCAACAGTTTTGTAGAGGAAATATCTAATGTGCAAATATTGAACAGCGTGGGCCAGTTGGCAAAAAGATACGTGATCGATGTTATTAAGGGGTATAATCAAGTTGCGTTTTCAGTAAAAGACTTAAGACCGGGAATATATGTACTAAAAGTCAACACCGGCGAACTAAATCTGATCAGAAAATTTGTGATAGCAAGATAAAAAGGCATGTAAGCGCCATCTTCTTTTAAATAGGGTACTTAAAGGAAATAGCAATCGGAATGCCGGATTGAGGGGGATCTATTCTCCTAAATAAAAAAGGATCAAGATTCCTCCCAATCCTTTTCTCCTATTAATTCTGGTTCTCAATTTTGCACCACCAACCTGAATCCATTGCCATGTATATTCACAATCTCGATCTTATCATCATCTTTTAAATACTTACGCAATTTAGCAATATACACATCCATGCTACGACCATTAAAATAAGTGTCGCTTCCCCATATTTTTTTCAATGCAGCTTCCCTGGGCAACAGATCATTCATATGTTCAGCAAGCATTTTCAACAACTCATTTTCTTTGGGAGAAAGAGTTTGCGTAATGCTGTCATGACTTAACTGGCGCAACTTGGGATTAAAATGGTAGCTGGCAAGATCAAATTCCCTGTTCTCAGCTTCTTTATTCAATTCTTCATTGCGTTTTAAAATTGCCTTGATTTTTAAAAGCAAAACCTCGCTGTCAAAAGGCTTGGTAATATAATCATCTGCTCCAAGCTTATAGCCCTGTATAATATCGTCTTTCATTGTTTTAGCACTGAGAAAAAACAATGGAATGTCGGGGTCCACATCACGAATTTCTTCTGCCAACGTAAATCCATCCATGTTAGGCATCATGACATCCAGCAGGCAGAGGTCAAATTTTTCCCGTTGAAAGGCGGCCAAGCCCAGCCGGCCATCTCTTTCGAGGGTTACATCATAATCGTTTAATTCAAGATAATTCTTCAGCACCATTCCTAAATTCGGATCATCTTCACACAATAAAATTTTTGGTTTCTTTCCTTCCATGATTTAGTATTTATAGTTTACTATTTATCCCAAAGGAAACCCTTCGGAATAGTTTGGATGTAATTTATATTGCAAATAAAGTTAACGAAATTACAACCCACCAAGTTAACGCTTCATTTTTTTGTTAAAACGATCAAATCTTCATTTTTACCTTCAGAGGCTAACTTTGTGATAACTTCAAACATCGAACAACAAACATTAAACCAACTCATGCATATTACTCCGGATAATAAGCTCAAAAAACTGATCGTAATTGGCGACAGGGTTCTTATAAAGCCTACAAAGCCAGATGAAAAGACTGCCAGCGGGTTATATCTGCCACCCGGTGTTCAGGAAAAAGAAAAAGTGCAACAGGGATATGTGATCAAAACCGGTCCTGGTTATGCTATTCCAATGCCACCTGAAGAAGAGCCATGGAAGCAAGAGGAGGAAAAAATAAAGTATGTGCCCTTACAGGCAAAAGAAGGTGACCTTGCCATTTTTTTAGTTGGAGGGGCCACTGAGATCTTTTACCAAGATGAGAAATACTTTATTGTTCCGCAAAGCGCCATTCTTATGTTAGAAAGAGAGGAAGAACTTTGATTGTAAACTTCTGCGATAAAACACATGAGAGATATTCATGGTTAAATACTCCGTTCCCATCAGTTTTTATATTCTTTCGAACATTCAAGAGTGTTTTGATTCATTTGCATTATCAATATCTATTTATCATTTCTGAGTTATTCTTATCTTTCTTTAAATTTTTTTATGGCAGCAAAAGAGGATTTTTTGAAAAAAATAAAAGATGGCTATGCTTTTAAAGGTGATTCAGTACTTATAGGTGCTGCGATGTTAAATGGGGAAGTAATATCAGGCGCAGATATTCTTCTTCCTCTTAAAACAATGAATCGCCATGGCTTAATTGCCGGCGCTACAGGGACCGGCAAGACAAAAACTTTACAACTTATTAGTGAATCTCTCAGCGATAACAGTGTGCCTGTTCTTCTAATGGATATTAAAGGCGATTTGAGTGGCATTGCAGCCGCAGGAGAAACAAATGATAAAATCACTCAACGTTGTCAAACATTAAATATTCAATACAAGCCTTCTGCGTTTCCTGTTGAGCTGCTAACATTAAGTAACCAGAAAGGAGTACGCCTCCGGGCTACAGTTAGTGAATTTGGTCCCGTGTTACTCTCTAAAATTCTTGAGCTGAATGACACACAGACAAGTTTCGTCTCTCTTATTTTTAAATATTGTGATGATAATAAGCTTCCGCTTCTTGATCTCAAAGACTTTATTAAAGTCCTTCAATTTATCAGTAATGAAGGAAAAGCAGACATTGAAAAAACTTATGGCAAAATTTCCACCACGTCCACCGGAACTATTTTGCGCAAGGTAATCGAACTGCAACAGCAAAGTGCTGATCTATTCTTTGGTGAAAAAAGCTTTGAAGTTGACGACCTGATGCGGATTGCCGACGATGGTCGTGGTATGATCTCGATCTTACGTGTTGCTGACCTGCAGGATAAGCCAAAGCTTTTTTCAACATTTATGTTACAGATGCTAGCAGAGCTATATGCTTTTTGCCCTGAAGAAGGGGATATGGACAAACCGAAACTGGTAATATTTATTGATGAAGCCCATCTTATTTTTCAAGAGGCAAGTGCCGCATTGCTGCAGCAAATTGAAACCATTATTAAATTAATTCGTTCAAAGGGCATAGGTGTTTTCTTTTGTACGCAAAATCCTATGGATGTTCCCGCTTCTGTTCTTGCACAATTAGGATTAAAAGTTCAACATGCATTAAGAGCATTTACCGCAGCAGATAGAAAAACTATCAAGCAAACGGCAGAAAATTATCCCGAAACAGAGTTTTATAAAACAGAAAACCTTATTACAGAATTAGGAATTGGCGAAGCGCTGGTTACAATGCTAAATGAAAAAGGGATACCCACTCCATTGGCACATACTATGCTATGCCCGCCACGCAGTCGCATGGATATTTTAACCGATGGAGAAATTGATAATATTGTTTCCCATTCAAAGCTTGTGACAAAATATAACCAGTCAGTTGACAATGAAAGCGCCTATGAAATTCTTGGTGCTAAACTAGAACAAGCTTCACAAAAAACGAAAGAGGAAAAAGAAGCGAAGCAAGAACAAAAAGCTTCTGGACGAACAAAAAAGGAAGAGAGCATATTTGATAATCCAATGGTGAGGCAGGTCGAACGTACGGCTGCTACTGTTCTTACAAGAAGTTTACTGGGTGTATTAGGTTTAGGAGGGCGACGAAAAAGGCTGTTTTAAAAATTTAGACAAAAGATCAAACTTATTATAAAGATCATTGCTGAGCCTTGAACTTTTATTCAATTTATAGCCGATAACTTTTACTACTGTTTTGCATCAAGGATTACAGGAGTGCTTCCTTTACCCATCACGATAATCTTTGCATTTTGTGATTGGGCCATTTCTTTATAGGCCTTTATTTGTTCGTATTGTAATTGTCGGTCGGTAAGGCTTTCACTGATGATACGCTGGTAATCAGCAATACCTTGAGCTTCTACTCTTTTTCTATCTGCTTCTTGCTTTTCTTTCTGCAACACAAATTGCATTTTTTGCGCTTCTTGTTCGGCTTGAATTTTTTGTTCAATAGTGCTTTTTACTGCTGCAGGTAAGGTTATATTCCTGACCAGTAAATTCTCAAGTAACAAACCTCTTTTTTTAAAATCATTTTCAATACCGTTAAAGATTCGGTTTTGAAATTCGTCTCTTTTTGTTGAGTACAGGGCAACAGCTTCATAATAAACTGCATTGTCACGAATTCTTGTACGGGCAATCGGTCTTACAATTTTGTATTCATAGTCCATTCCTGTTTCTCTAACCAGCCTTGGGGCGTCAGTAGGAATTAGGCGATACAACACGGTAAGATCAATGGTTACTTCCAAGCCATCAGCTGTTAAAACACGAATGGCATCATCACCAGATTTTGCTCCTTCATCATGAATGCCGCTCATTGTATAGTTCTGAGTTTTTACATCCATTTTTTCCACTTCGTATAGAGGGTTGATAAAATGCAGGCCACTTTCCAATACGTCGGGCTGAACTTTACCAAAGAGTTTTTTCACACCAACCTGCCCGGCATCAATTTGTATAAAGCAACTTAAGCTGATACCAATCAGCATTACAACTACACCAGCAATGATAAAACCTCTTGCATACCTGGCAACCATTGCAATAGATCTGAAAACGATTCCGAGAATAAGGACAATGAAACCTAAAACAAGGAGGATCATAAACAGTTAGATTTAGATTGTAAAAGTAGCTGGTTTCTGGTTGCTAGATTCTAGTTACTTGCCGGCATAAAGATGAAGACAGTGATTAAAATCAGTGTAACGAATAACCAGTAACCAGTGACCAGCAACCAAAACGAGAAACCCCTATCTTCGCAGCGCTAATTTCTCAATCTGAATCTAAATCTGCTATCTCTGCATGCTTCCTAAATACAAAAGGGTTTTGCTTAAGCTTTCCGGTGAATCATTGATGGGTGACAAAAGTTTTGGTCTTGATCCAAATGTTCTTTCGCAATATTCATTAGATATTAAGTCTATCACCGAATTAGGTGTACAAGTGGCCATTGTAATTGGAGGGGGGAATATCTATCGAGGCATGAATGAAGCGGAGACCGGAATTGAAAGGGCTCATGGTGATTACATGGGAATGCTGGCAACAGTGATCAATGGAATGGCCTTGCAAGCAGGACTTGAAAAAGTTGGAGTTTATACCCGTTTGCAAAGCGCTATAAAAATGGAGCAAATTGCCGAACCCTATATTCGCCGCCGGGCCATACGTCACGTAGAGAAAGGGAGAGTTGTGATATTCGGTGCGGGCACGGGTAATCCCTATTTTACTACTGATACTGCCGGGGTATTGAGAGCGATAGAAATAAAAGCCGATGTGATCTTAAAGGGAACAAGAGTGGATGGCATTTACTCAGAAGATCCCGAAAAAAACCCCAAAGCGGTGAAATATGACACGATCACTTTCAACGAATGCATTTCAAAAAATCTTCGGGTGATGGATATGACAGCTTTTACGCTATGCATGGAAAATGATCTTCCTATCGTTGTTTTTGATATGAACAAGCCAGGTAACCTTCGCCTGGTTGTGACAGGCGGAAAAGTGGGAACCTTAGTAGCAGGATAATTTTTTTATATACATTCTTGTGAATAACTTATAGACAATGTATTTTAGCAAGTGACGCTTTTTTTATAGTTTACTTTCGCTTTTCGAGCCCTGTCCGATCTATGACACTAAATTTATCAATTGTAGAACTTACTGTTTTGTTTTTTTGCGCGGTATCTCTTGGTATCGTCATCCATTTTTTTATCACCAGCCGCCGAAGTTTGAAGGCCCCAGCTATTGAAACCGAAAAGATCAAGAAGAATGTTGAGGATTGGAAACTAAAATATTTTAATGAAGTAGAAGCTAAGGATAAAGAAACCTCCGAACTAAAAAGCAGGCTTACAGAAGCAGAGGGAAATAATCGTATTTACCAAATAGAAATGGAGGAATTGCGGAAACAGCAAAAAAGAATACAGGCTGAATTAGATTTAGTGAATAAAAGAGATACAGCAGAAAATAAACCTAATTATATTGAACAATTGCGAATGGCACAGACCGGCTTGCTGGAACATAATGAAAAGATCAATCAGTTGCTAGAAAATATTGAAGTAGTAAGAGAAAATGAGGAAAAGCAAAAATTAATAGAAGAGGAAAATGAGGATTTAATGAGCCAGGTAAAAGAGTTGAAACATTTGCTGAGCCAAAGAGAAGCAGAGGTTTACAACATAAGGCAAAAGGAAAATCTTACTAAAGAAATGACTTCAATGCTTGACAGTGCTTATAGTGAATTCAACACGCTTCAAAGTAAAATTCAAAAGCTGGAGACACAATTGTCATCCAGTAAAATGGTAAGCATTGAATATGAGGATCTGCAAGAGGCTTATCGCAAAATATCACGCGAAAACGATGAGTATAAGGCAAAATTTCAAACGATTACTGTGGAGAATCAACAACTAACTCTGCAATTAAATGAAACAGAGGATAAATATCGCGATGCTAATTTTCAGCGCCAGCAATTGCAAAAAAGAGTAAGTTACCTGGAAGAATTAAATACTGACCTTCAAATGGTAGCTGATGCCAATAAAAAACTCGAACATCAGCTAAGACGTATTGGCGAATTGGAAAGCATGCTCAATATGGTCGCCGAAGAAAACCAGTTATTAAAAAGACAGGTCAGTCACTAAATATCGTCACATCCCTGATTTTTCATATTCTTTATCATTCTGCTTAAGTACCAGTAATTTTGCAGTCGAAAAAGTATTTTATGGACGAAAAAATTGCTGAGATCAGGGAAGAATATTCCCGTAAAACTTTAATTGAATCTGAGGTCGAGTCAAACCCAATCAAGCAATTTAATATTTGGTGGCAGGATGCATTGGAAGCGAAGATTGTTGAAGTAAATGCAATGACAGTAGCCACTGCATCTGCTGACGGAATGCCTTCAGCAAGAACTATGTTGCTCAAAGGGTTTTCAGAAGAAGGGTTTGTGTTCTTTACAAATTACAACAGTTATAAAGGTCAGCAGATAACAGAAAACCCAAAAGCCTGCTTGGTTTTTTTCTGGAAAGAGTTGGAACGACAGGTGAGAATTACGGGCCTTATAGAAAAAACAGATACCGAGGAGAGTGATGCCTATTTTCAATCCAGACCAAAAGCGAGTCAGGTTGGCGCCATTGCTTCACCCCAAAGCCAGGTAATTGAAAGCCGGCAATGGCTTGATGCGCGGTATAAAAAATTATCAGAAGAATTGGAACAAACAACTATTCAACGACCTACGCATTGGGGCGGTTTTATTGTAAAGCCGGTTATCATGGAATTCTGGCAGGGAAGACCAAGCAGATTGCATGATCGGATTCAATACACCATCTTAGCAGACGGAAGTTGGAAAATTGAAAGGCTTGCTCCCTAACGAATGGTAATAGATAAAAGATAATGGTGATTAAACGCTTTTATCTTTTCATTTTTATCTATTATCTCATGAATTTTTTTTCACTGTCTTTTTCTTCACATTCGCGGGGCGGCTTTTTCCAAATGAGCCTTTAAATATCTTTCCTTTTTTTGTTTTCTTATCTCCTTTTCCCATAGTTTTTTATTTTAATTAAAATGATTATGATTAAAAAAGCCCCATACTAAAAAATAAAAATAGCTGGGGCTTCTTAAAAAGTTGGAGGTAGAATTACAGCTTTCCGGATAGTTCCTTACCGGCTTTGAAACGGGCTACCTTTCTTGCTTTGATTTTAATAACTTCACCAGTTTGCGGGTTGCGACCATTACGTGCAGATCTTTTAGATACAGAGAAAGTACCAAAACCAACGAGTGTAACTTTGCCACCACCTTTCAAAGTTTTGGTAACTGCTTCAATGAAAGAGTCCAAAGCAGCATTAGCTTGAGTTTTAGTAACGCCGGCATCCTCGGCAACTTTGTTGATCAATTCAGCTTTGTTCATAATATTAATTTTAGCGTTTTTTGTAAGGACGACAAATTTAGACGCTTTTCAATTGCAACAAAATTTTTTTCTTTTATTTTTTCTTTTTTGAAAATATGCTCGAAGCCTTGTCAGGCAAGGATTTTAGCAAATCTGTATTTTTTGTTTGTAAAACAATTTAATCTTTTGATTTCGCAAAACGCTTGATAAGACTGAGTTTCAGCGATATAACCTCAAAAGCTTGCTGGTAAAGGCTTTGCAAGTGTTTATAATTATTTTGTGATAATCAGAATAAAATAATCTTTTGCACACTCAATTCACAGTTTGCATAATAGTGCGAAATGCAATAAACTGATTTCCCCATTTCTCAAAAGATTTTTTACGAAGCAGCGGCGCGTAAATTTCAATATACTTTTTATAGCGCTCAAAAGAAGAAATAAAATATTGTATAATGTAGGTGACGCCATCTGTTTCCTCCTCTTCAAGCAAACGAAAAAATTTGTAATCAGTAAAAAGACCTGTGGCCATTATCTCAGGTATGTGTTCACACTTTTGCCATTTCAACCATTCAGTTTCAATTTTTGGTTCAACTTTTATTGTAATGTTATAGACAAACATGAAATAAGATGAGGTTATTAAATTTTTAATTCCATGTAAACAGGGCAATGATCACTATGCATCACATTAGGGTAGATCTCAGCATCAGCAACTTTCTCTTTTAACGATTCTGTTACATTTATATAGTCAATTCTCCAACCCTTATTACTTGCCCGTACGCCAGGGAAACGCTGACTCCACCAGCTATAGCGATGTGGCTCCGGATGATGAATTCTAAATGTGTCAATCCAGCCATGATCAAAAAACTTATCCATCCATGCTCTTTCTTCTGGCAAAAAACCAGAAGTCTTTACATTTCCTTTTGGATTATGAATATCTATTTCTTTGTGAGCAATATTATAATCCCCACACAGAATTATTTTTGAATATTTTTTTCTTTGTTGGTTAAGATAATGGAAAAATTCATCTAGCCAGGCATATTTAAATGTTTGTCGTTCTTCACCGGAAGTGCCCGATGGAAAATAGGCATTGATCAAATGCACATCACCAAAATCCAGTTGCAATACTCTTCCTTCATCATCACTTACTTTATGTCCTGTGCCATATTCAACATGATCAGGTTTTATTCTGCTAAACACGGCCACTCCGCTATAACCTTTTTTCTGAGCACTGAACCAATAGTCGAGGTATCCCAGATCGTGAAAAGGTTTGTGGTCAACATTTTCTCTTTGGGCTTTTGTTTCCTGCAAGCAAATTAAATCGGCAGGGTCCGTTTTCAACCAATCTAAAAAGCCTTTATTGATAGCAGCACGCAAGCCATTCACATTGTAAGATATAATTCGCATGCACTCAAAGTTAAGGGACAGGAAACAAGGCACAAGATGAAGATCAAGTAAACAGCAACTAAAATGTTTCTATTTTTAGTTGTAAATAAATATTCATGGCATTGGAAAAAAATACACGCATCATTCCACCAAAAGAGCATGTTTATCTGGAAGGCCCTAAGAGTCGCAGCTACGAATTGGCTTTTGCATGGAAAGTTTTTAAAGAATTTATCAAAGGCTTCAGAACTCTTCATTTTGTTGGGCCTTGCATTACTGTTTTTGGTTCGGCAAGATTTAAAGAAAAGGATTTTTTTTACGATAAAGCAAGGCAATTCGGAAAGCGGATTGCCGATATTGGTTTTACAACAATGACCGGTGGCGGACCAGGTATTATGGAAGCGGCTAATCGCGGCGCTTTTGAAAATGGAGGCACATCCGTAGGATGTAATATTCAATTGCCTTTTGAACAGAAAGCAAATCCCTATGTACATACATCTATTACATTCGAGCATTTTTTTGTGCGCAAAACAATGCTCACAAAATACTCTTATGCCTTTATCATTATGCCTGGCGGCTTTGGAACTATGGATGAATTTTTTGAAACGATCACGCTGATACAAACAAAAACGATCACACAATTTCCAATTGTGCTTTTCGGAAAAGATTATTACAAGGATCTGATGGAAACTATTGAAATAATGGCAAAACATGGAACAATAGCCACAGAAGACATGAAATTAGTATTGTTGACCGATGATATTGATGAAGCTATGCTGCACATTCACAATTACATCACCACAAACTATAAAGTGCAACCGCGTAAACGCTTATGGTGGCTGTTGGAGAAACGATGATCGAATGTGTATTCATTACACTAAACTTCCTATCTTCATCAAAAATTAATTGCTATGTTCTTAAAGCGATCACTTGCTTTTATTTTTATCTTTTTCGTTTATAATGCTTATGCTAACGATAGCCTTTCTGTTTTTTCTCCCAATCACGCGATTCAGGTAACTATTAATCATCAGGCAGATGGACAGATCAAATATGGAGTTTATTACAAGCAAAAATTCTTTATCAAGCCATCGTCTCTTGCCATGAAGTTAAAAAAACCTGATGTGCTGTTGAATAAATTTGATCTTATTAAAACTGATCAAAGGGAATTTAATGAAACATGGAAACCGGTTTGGGGTGAAGTAAGTAGCATAAAAAATAACTACAATGAGTTGACGCTGCAATTGAGAAGCAGATCTGATTCAATTTTATTAAATATTGTATTCCGTGCTTTTGATGATGGAGTAGGATTTCGCTATGAGTTTCCAAGTCAGAAAAAACTCAATCATTTTATTGTAACCGATGAGCTTACGCAATTTTGCGTCGGCGCCAATCATAGTGCATTTTGGATCCCCGGAGATTTCGATACCAACGAATTTCAATACAATCATACCAATTTGAGTGAAGTGGATGCTTCAAGCAGTGCGATGAGCCAGGAGATTTTTGCTAAAACTTTTTTCGACAAAAATGCGGTGCAAACACCCCTGATGATGAAATCTGCAGATGGCTTGTACATTAATATTCATGAAGCGGCCTTGGTGAATTATCCGGCAATGGATCTTGTAATTGATAAATCAACGTTCACTTTCACCTCACATCTTGTTCCTGATGCGGTAGGCAATATGGCTTATTTACAAACACCAACTCGCACTCCTTGGAGAACGATTGTTGTCAGCGATAAAGCTCCTGAAATTCTTTCTTCAAAACTGATCTTGAATTTGAATGAGCCTTCAAAAATTGCAGATCCTTCCTGGATCAAACCGCAAAAATTTGTCGGTGTTTGGTGGGAGATGCATATTGGAAAATCAAGCTGGGATTATTCCGGCGGACAAGTTGGCTCTCAGCAGGCAACTAAAGTGCCTCATGGCGCTAATACAGCCAACGTGAAAAAATATATTGACTTTGCTGCTAAATATGGGTTTGATGGCGTATTGGTCGAAGGATGGAACACCGGTTGGGAAGATTGGTTTGGCGAGTGGAAAGAAGATGTTTTTGATTTTGTTACTCCCTATCCCGATTATAATATCGATGAGCTAACGGCGTATGCAAAATCAAAGGGAGTTAAAATCATTTGTCACCACGAAACCTCTGCATCAGTTACAAACTATGAACGCTGGATGGATACAGCTTACCGCTTCATGTTGAATCACAATATGAATTCGGTAAAGACTGGTTACGTGGGCCACATTATTCCAAGAGGTGAGCATCATGATGGGCAATGGATGATCAATCATTATGTAAGAGTAGCAAATAAAACAGCTCAATATAAAATTATGGTTGACATGCATGAACCGGTTCGCCCTACAGGCTTACAAAGAACTTATCCTAACTGGCTGGCCTGTGAAGCAGCAAGAGGCAATGAATTCAATGCATGGAGTGTGGGCAATCATCCTGATCATGAAACTATTTTGCCATTTACAAGATTGATGGGAGGACCCATGGATTATACACCGGGGCTGTTTAGAATAAAATTGAATCAATTCAATCCTGATAAGAAAGAGCAAATCCATACTACGCTTACTAAACAACTGGCTTTGTATGTTACCATGTATAGTCCTTTGCAAATGGCAGCTGATCTTCCGGAAAATTATGAAGCGCATTTGGATGCCTTCCAATTCATTCAAGATGTGGCTGTGGATTGGGACGATACAAGAATTTTGGATGCAGAGCCGGGTGATTATATTATTGAGGCAAGAAAGGCAAAAGGAGAGGATAGCTGGTTTATGGGCGCTATCACCGATGAAAATGCCAGAACCTTTACCGAAATATTGAGTTTTTTGAATGACGGACAAAAATATTTAGCTACCATTTATCGGGATGCTGATAATGCCGATTGGCAAAGCAATCCGGAAGCATATACGATCGAAAGATTTATTGTAAGCAGCAAAACAAAATTGAGATTGAAACTTGCTCCTGGCGGCGGCACAGCAATCAGTTTAATACCTACAGGTCCAGACAAGCTAAAGCAGTATAAAATGTATAAATAGATTTTTGTGACCAGCAAGATGAATTCCTTGCCTGCCTGTAGGCAGATATTAAGCTTTCGTTGCCTGACTACTGTCAGGCAGGAGTCACTCACTTACACGCCTGTACTGCTGTACGGCAATACAGGGTTTTGTAATTCTATTCAACAAATATTTCAGAGGCGCAAAATTCTGCGCCTCCACAATATTTTAGATCTGAGCTAGTTCGCATGATCAAAAACATTTCTTCATTCATAAAACTCAAACCTGTATTAGCCGTTGGATTTCTGTTTTCATCATCCAGTCTTTTATTTGGCACATGGGTGGCTTCTATTCCAGGAATTAAATACAGATTGGGGTTTACAGATGCAAGCCTCGGGCTTTCATTATTGCTTTCACCTTTGGGTGCATTAACGGGCGTTGCTCTTTCAACAAGAATTTTTAGCAAACTTCCTGTGGGCAAATGGATGATCGCTGGCTATCTTACACTTTGCATCATCATGATCTTGCAGATAAATTCGGTAAATCGCATTATGTTCTGGATATGCTTGTACTCATTTGGCATGATGAGCTTTTTAAATGGGGTATCAGTAAACACTACAGTAGGGTTTTTAGAAAAAAAATACAACCGGCGAATGATGAGCACTTGTCATGGCATGTATAGCCTTGGGGGAGGGGTGAGTGCAGCCCTTGCAACCATTTTTTTTGCTTTGCATCTTCAATCAGGTTTACAAATTATTTTAGTGGCATTATTTATTTGTACTGTAGTTTTTTTCAACCGGAGACATTTACTTTCCAATAGCCAGATCATTCATTCGGGTTCAGGAATAAAACTGCCATCGCTGTCGATTTTAAGTATTTCATTTATATGCATGGTCATCTTTATGTCAGAGGGCTGTGTAGCCGATTGGAGCGCTATTTATTTAAGAGAGTCGTTACATGGCTCTAAAGAAATCATGGGGCTTGGTTATGCAGGTTTTTCCGCTGCCATGACCATCGGAAGATTGAATGGGGATGATATCATTACAAAATTTGGAAGTAAGAACGTAGTGATAACAGGAGCTTTACTTGCTGCAACAGGATTTTCGATTGTAGTGCTGGCGCCAATTGTTTCCGTTGCCATTGCAGGTTATATTTTGATAGGGTTTGGCTGCTGTTGTATTGTGCCGGTTTTGTTCAGTGCTTCCGCTACTATTCCCGGTGTAAGCGCTGTAGAAGGTTTTGCCATGGTAACCACAGGGGGTTTAATTGGCTTTTTAACAGGGCCATCGCTGATCGGCTTTATCTCCGAAAAAGTAAATCTCTCGACAGGCTTGTCCTTATTAATTTTGCTCATGCTTACGGCAGCCGTTGTAGCTTGGAAAAATCGGTTTTTAGCAAATAAAAAATCTTTGACAACAGAAGTACAATACGATGAACAGATCTATTGAAGCAATCATTTTTGATTTAGGTGGCGTACTCATTGACTGGAACCCACGCTATGTTTACAGGAAAATTTTCAAGACTGAAGAAGAGGTCGAATGGTTTCTTGAAAATGTCACTACTCTCGAATGGAATGAGAACCAGGATGCGGGTTTTCCTCTTCATAAGGCAACGGAAGAATTAATTGCCAAGCATCCCGAATGGGAACCCGAGATAAAAGCATATTATGGGCGGTGGATTGAAATGCTGGGTGATGCTATTCATGAAACTGTGGAAATTTTGCAAGGCTTAAAACAAACAAGCAAGTACAAATTATATGCACTCACCAACTGGAGCGCTGAAACTTTTCCTCATGCATTGGAGCGCTTTGAATTCTTCAAATTGTTTGATGGTGTTGTAGTAAGTGGAGAAGAAAAAATGCGAAAGCCTTTTCCTGAGTTCTATCAGCGGTTACTTAGCAAGTTTAACCTAAAACCTTCCGAAGCTTTGTTTATTGATGATAATTTACGCAATGTAAAAGCAGCCGAACAAATAGGAATAAAAGGCATTTTTTTTCAATCGCCTGCCCAATTGAAGAAGGATTTACGAGCATTAAATATTATGTTTGAGTAACAAACTCTATTTTATGGAAGATCAAAACATAAACATTGAGCAGGAAACTGGCCTGGCTGAGGAATTAGGCTCTTATATACAATATAATCGGGCGTCAACAATCCAGAGGTTTCTTAACTACCTGATCGATAATTTGCTCATGCGGTTTGGTCTTAGTTTTTTAACAGGAACATTAGTTGGCCTTTTTTTAGCAGCTTTTTTTCCTGATTACGCGGCAAAGATATCCTATGATGAATCTAAATTTGATCTTCTCGTGATAGGTTATCTTATAGCAATCGTGAACTATTTAGTTTATTATACCTTCTGCGAAAAAGTTTTTAAAGGTTATACTTTAGGCAAACTCATAACAGGTACAAGAGCTATTCGCGATGATGGAGCCGAGCTGAAATTTAAAGATGCTATTTTAAGATCCCTTTCCCGCCTTGTTCCCCTCGAACCTTTGAGTGGTTTTGGCTACCGCCCATGGCATGATAGCTGGACAAATACTACGGTCATAAAAGCCAGGTAATTTTTAAGCAAATCAAAATTGAATTTCGATCTACTCTTCAAAATACACTCTCTTTACTCTTTGCGAAATGCCGGTCATGATTTCATAAGGTATCGTATCAGCCCATTCTGCCATTTGCTCAATAGGTAATTCATTTCCAAAAACAATCACCTCATCGCCTTCTTTTACATTTGGAATATCCGTCACATCTATCATAGTCATATCCATGCATACTGTTCCAATAACAGGGGCCAGTTGGCCATTCACCAGCATTTTTCCAACACCATCTCCTAAAAAACGTGAATAACCGTCGGCATAGCCAATGCGAATAGTAGCAATTACGGAATCCCTATTCACTATTCCTTTTCGGTTATAGCTTACAGACTCACCCGTTTTCAAATGTTTGATTTGTGCAATGGTTGATTTTAAAGTGGCTACTGTTTGCAGCTCAAGCGAATTTGTATTAGCAGCATCTACGCCATACATTCCAATCCCTAACCTCACCATATCCATTTGTAAAAGCGGATGACGAATAATAGCCGCAGAATTTGCGATGTGTTTTATGAATGAGTAACCGAGTATTTTTTTCAACTCCTCACTTGCCTCAATAAATTTTTTATGCTGCTGCAAAGTAAATTCATCCTGAGTCGGATCTTCACTAGCTGCCAAATGAGAAAAAACAGATTTTACTCTAAAAGAATTCGTTTCGTTCAATGCATCGCCAAGATTTTTTATTGCGGTGACATCGAAACCAAGCCTGTTCATCCCGGTTTCAACTTCAATATGAATAGGATAATACTGAAGACCAGATTGTTTTAAGTATGAATCGAATTGTTGCAATATTTCAAAAGAATAAATATCAGGCTCAAGATTATTTTCAACAATGGCATCAAACGTTGACTCTTCAGGGTTCATGATCATAACCGGGAGGTTAATTCCCGCCTTTCGCAACTCTACTCCTTCATCTGCATATGCTACACCCAGATAATCCACTTTATGATACTGAAGAATACCGGCTATTTCTGCGCCGCCACTTCCATAGGCAAATGCCTTTACCATGGCCATTATCTTGGTTGAGGGATGTAAAAATTTTTGGTGCTCTTTCAGATTATGAACAAGGGCATTCAGATTTATTTCTAAAACTGTTTGATGAACTTTTTGTTCTAGGGCGTGAGCGATCTTCTCAAACTCGAATACCCTGGCTCCTTTAATTAAAATGGTTTCTTCTTTAAATTGTGAAGAACGAAATTGATGAAGGAAATCTTCGGTTGAGTTATAGAACTGATAAACCGCTTTATTATCACTTTTTAAATAGGTGCCAATGTTTTTTCCAATGCCAATTACTTTATTAATATGATGATTGTGAAGCAATGCCGAAATTTCATCATATAGTTTTTCTTCTTTTAACCCTGTTTGTAAAAAATCAGAAAGAATTACTGTTCGTTTTGTGCCAGCGCTTTGCTGATCAAGAAAATTTAATGCTAT
The DNA here is from genome assembly GCA_036005185.1 of Chitinophagaceae bacterium. Taxonomy (GTDB): domain Bacteria; phylum Bacteroidota; class Bacteroidia; order Chitinophagales; family Chitinophagaceae; genus VBAU01. The sequence continues at coordinate 88,484 of DASYQS010000059.1, forward strand.
AGTCAATGAGCTCAGATCTGCACTATAACTGTCATTAATAATCGAGCAGTGATTAATTGCTTTTTTTAATTCTAACCGCATGCTTACAGCTTGTAATTGCTGCATTTTTTCTTGTATGTATGATCGTTCTATTCCAGCTACTAGCATTAGACTGCAACAAGTGACAGCATTTTCAATTGATGCTTCATCAATGAAAGGAATTGAAAAGTTTAAGGTGTCGAGTTTAAAGCCTGCCTGCCGGCCAGGCAGGCTTAAGGTTATTTCAGAATGTGAGTTTTTTCTTTCAACAGAAACAACTTCCAAATCAGAGCTTTTATTTTTACCCCAGAAGAAATTGTTCGTTCCTACTTTTACCATTTGCCTTGTTATCCAGGCGTCATCACCCTTAGCAATAACTTTGCTTGCATGCGTAAATAGTTTTAGTTTTTCAGTCAGCTTTTCTTCGCGGTTTATAAAGTTCTCGCTGTGTGCTTCACCTATATTTGTAAGAATGCCTATTGTGGGCTGAATGATCTTTTCCAATTTTTCCATTTCTCCGGGCTCTGAAATGCCCGCTTCAAATATAGCCAGCTCGTGATGCTCATTTATTTGCCATACACTTAACGGAACTCCCAGCTGTGAATTATAACTTTTAGGACTGCGTACGATATTGAATTTTTCATGAAGCAATTGATACAGCCACTCCTTTACAATTGTTTTACCATTGCTGCCGGTAATTCCAATAACAGGTATGCTAAATCGTTTTCGATGAAAAGCAGCCAGCCTTTGTAATGCTTCAAGAGTGTCTCTAACCAAAAGAAAACCTGCCTCGGGAAAATCGGATAGGTTTATATTATCGCTTACTACAAAATTTCTTACGCCTTTATTATATAATTCGGAAATAAATTGATGACCATTACGACGGGGACCTTTTAAAGCAAAAAATAATGAAAGGGAAGGAGAGTAAACTTTTCGACTGTCAATCAATAAATGCTCAATGCTGGGCCCCTCGTAAATTTGTAAAATTCGGCCATCAATAACAACGGAAATATTTTTTAAATTATACTCCATTCTTATTCTCCTTTTCCGTGTTTTGTATAGAATATAAAATCGACCCAAAGAGGCAAACCACAATTACCATCAATGATACCCATACAGGAACGTAAATATGCACGGCCTCGGCCAGCATTTTAAGGCCAATGAATATGAGTATAATAGCAATTCCCTGCTGCAGGTATTCAAACTGGTTAACTGCTCCCTGCAAGAGAAAAAATAATGATCGCAACCCAAGCACGGCAAAAATATTACTGGTATAGATCACCAGCCGATCCTGCGAAATAGCAAACACAGCGGGAATACTATCCAATGCAAAAACGATATCGGTTGTTGCCAGTAAAACAATGACAACAAAAACAGTTGTAAAAAATCGCTTGTCATTTTTTATTACTGTAAATTTTCCACTCACATCTTCAGCATAGATCGGTAAAATTTTTTTCATCCAGCGATATACAATGTTTTTCTGCGGATCATATTGCGATTCTTTTTTAACTGCAAAAATCTTTACTCCTGTGATCAGAAGTATGACCCCGAATATATAGAGTATCCACTCAAACTTAGCTACCAGCGCAACCCCAACTGTGATAAAAAGAATACGGAAAACAATCGCAAGCAGAATACCAATAAGCAATACCCTGGCATAATGTTTTTGCTGTACATTAAAAAAAGTAAAGATGAGAATAAAAACAAAGATGTTATCAATGCTCAGGCTCCATTCCATTAAATAAGCGCTGATATACTCCAGTGCGATTGTATGTCCTCGCTCAAGCCAGGTGAAACCAAAATAACCAAAGGCCAGGGCAACCCAGAAAACAGTTTGCCATAGTGCCTTGCGAATAGTAATTGCGGAGCCTTTTTTGCTGAGCAAGCCTAGATCAAAACTGATTGCCAATAATAAAATAGCGCCGAAAACAAGATAGCTGAGCTGCGTAGTATTCATCCATTCATATTAAGTGAGCAAAGATAATCGGAGTTTATGGTTTGGGGTTTCTGGTTTAAGTTTGAAACTCGGTGATCAAGCCTTCGTCTTATTAACGAAAAACTTAACTGGTGGCATATTTTTTCTTGCGCAATTGCTGGTAAATAAAACCAAATAAAATAATAAGCAGAACGGGTAAGGCGATATTTATAAATTGCCAGGTTGTTTTTTGTTCTTTTACTTTTTTTGAATCAAGAAGCCGAAGGATAATGTTTTTATTGCGCATTTCAATAATACCTGGCTTATCGGTTAAATATTCAATACTATTCATTAAAAATTCCCTGTTTGCAAATTGGTAACTGTATTGAGGGTTATCGATTGTTGAAATATTTAATCCCATAGGCAGGGGACCATATTTTTGTGAAAAATCATTTAACACCATATCCCCGTCCGCAACCACAATAATTTTATTTTCCGTTTCACAAGCATCCCGGAAAGGAATCCCATAGCTTTCCAAGCTGTCTCTTTCCGCCTTGCCTATTCGATTTTTATAAAATGAAGTAAAATGGCCCTCTAGCAATGCAGCAACCGGGATGTTACTTTGTTTAAATAATTCATTTTGAGGTGCATTTTTGTTTTCATTCAGACTAATTATAGCAGGAGTACTAATGATTCTTGAATTCGGCGAAGAGCGCAATAGGAATGTTTTTTTAACGCCAGGAGCTTTAACGGTATCTATAGAATTTACAAAACGACCTTCCACTAGCCCAAGATTTCTGTTAACAGAATGATTGTTGTCAGAACTGAACAATGGATAGTAGTTCCAGTGTAAATAATCTTCCTGCGGATTCGATGCGTTACCACCAACAATAAATTTCATATAATCGCATTGCAGATCCATAACCAAATCCGTGTTGATACGCACACCATATTTAAATAATAGATCTTCAAGATTCAAACCTCTGTCATAAGCAATAACTTGAGATTTGAATCGGAGGCTATCCTGTTCGGCAAATAATTCATCTATGAATAGTAGAACTCTTCCTCCGCGCATAACAAACTGATCTATTTTTAATTTTTCCTGATCATTAAAAGGCCTGGAAGGCTTTACAATGATGAGAGTGCTGAAAGTGTCGGAAATAAACTTTTGTGTTTCAAGATTAATTGTAAATAACTGGTAATTCTTACTGAGTGTTTGCCAAAGATCATAAGTTTCCGGACCGGTTGGCTCACCATTTCCAATAGAATAGGCCATCAAAGGTTTTGAGGGATCTATTAAGTCATCTAATGTTTTAATAAACTGATACTCCATCAAGGCCTCTGCATCATTTATTTCTTGTTGTGTAATCACTCTTTTGCCTCCGGAATATAAATTGACAAGAGCTTGTTTGTCCTTGTAATGAATTAATGCTACCGGAAAAACCATTTGCTGTTTCTGGCCTTCCTTAATTTGTACGGTAAGATTTATTGAGTAGGCCCCTAACCCAGTTAATGTATCAGCATATCGTTTCCCGCTCTCATTTGGTATTTCTTCTTCAGGTGAGATAAAATTGTATTGGATCTTTGAACTATTACGATCTTTCAGTAATTGCAAAAATTCTTCTGTACTTTTTGAAAGTTTTTTAAATCCTGCAGGAAAATCGCCTTTAAGGAAAACATCGATATAAACAACATCGCTTAAATTTTTTATTATTTGGCCGCTAGCCTTGCTCAGCGTATATCTTTTTTCCTTAGTTAAATCAAGACGGGAATGAAAAACGGCAGCTAGGAAATTAATGCCAACTAGGATAAGTAATAAAAAAATCAGCCAAAATTTTGATGCTATGATTTTTCTCATTTCCGGCTTAACGCTTTAATAAGTTACGGTTGGTTATTAAAAGAAATAAAATAACGACGCTGAAAAAATAAATAACATCTCGGGAATCAATTACGCCACGGCTTATACTGCGATAATGAAAATCAATGCCTGCCATCTCTATGTAATAGTCTGCGCCACCGCTTAAGCCGGGTAGTCTGCTAATAGCACTAAATCCATAATAGACCAAAGCACAGCCAACCAAGCTTACAATAAATGCTACTACGGAATTATTTGTAAAACTGCTGGCACAAATTCCTATAGAAGTAAATACTGCGGTTAAAAAAATAAGCCCAATGTATGAACCAATGGTAGCACCTGTATCAATGCCTTCATTCGATGATAGTTTTTGAATGGAAAAAATATAAATGATGGTAGGCAATATAGCTATTAACACAACGATCAAACTGCCAAAATATTTCCCTGCTATAATTTGCGTCCGGCTGAGTGGCCTTGTTTGCAATATTTCATAAGTGCCTGCCTTAAACTCGTCGGCAAAACTGCGCATAGTTATAGCAGGAATCAACAATAATAATATCCACGGCGAAAGCTCAAAGAAACGTTCCAGCATGGCGTAGCCAAAATCAAAAATATTGTTTTCAAAAACAAATAATACCAAACCATTCACCAATAAAAAAACGATGATAGCAATATAACCTGTAAGACTGCTGAAGAATTGCCTGAGCTCTTTTTTGCAGATTGACCACATGCTGATTGAAGATTGCCTGCCTACCGGCAGGCAGGTGCAAAATAAGTTAAACTAAGAACATATTAAGAACATTTGAATTCTTTTAACCGGAACACTCACCTAATTTTTAAAAAATATTATGGAAAAGAAACAGCATAGCATCTTAACTGAAATTTTTTTTATGAGAAAGTTAGTTTTTCATTTATCTACGTATGCTATTGTCTCCATGGTTTCAGTAAACATTTATTCACAAAAAGATGTGCCTCCGCCCCCGCCCCCTCCACCACCGCCGAAAGTGGAAGTGTCGAAATTTGAGCCCCCTGTTATTACAGTGAAGGGTAAGGAGGCAGATGCATTTTATAAAAGAAATCCTTCTGTTGCAGATATATCGCGACAAGGAAATATAATCACACTTAAACTCAAAAATGGAGAAAAGGAAAAATATGATATGAAGAAAGCGGATGAAAAAAAGAGTTTTACAGGCAAATACGGCGCTTCGCCAATTCCGCCGCCTCCACCGCCACCTCCTCCTAAAATAAAAGAAAAAAGTTGATGATTGTTTTGATGAAAGTCCTTCAAATCAAAACCTGAAGGACTCTTTTATAGGAGTTATTAAACAGCAAAACTTTCACCGCAACCACAGGTGCGACTTGCGTTGGGATTAATGAAATGAAACCCTTTGCCATTAAGACCATCGGAAAAATCCAGAGTGGTATTTACCAGGTATAAAAAGCTTTTGAGATCAGTAACGATTTTCATTCCATTGTTTTCAAAGACCTGGTCAGTGGATTTTTGTTCATTATCAAAGTCAAGTTTATAACTTAATCCTGAACAGCCACCACCTACCACGCCCACGCGAAGAAAATAGGAAGGATCATTTCCAATGCCGGCCTCTCCCATCAGCTGAATAACTTTTTCTTTCGCTTTATCACTTATATAAATGCCATTTTCTATTGCTACACTCATATTTTTTATTTTAGATCTGAAATATTTGTCATTTCTCTCAATTTAGCAACTGCATTTTTTACTTGCTCGATTGTATAATCAATTTCTTCTTCGGTTGTATATCGTCCCAAGCTAAAACGCAGCGAACTGCTAGCCAGGTCATCAGCTAAGCCCAACGCCTTCAATACATATGAAGGTTCTAATGAAGCTGACATACAAGCCGATCCCGATGACACGGCTATGTTTTTATTAAGACCCATCATTAAACTTTCGCTATTTGCATATTTAAAAGAAATATTTGTAACATTTGGCAAGCGATGTACCGTATCTCCATTCAAATGTGTTTCTTCAATACTTAATAATGCTTTTTCAAGTCGATCTTTGAGCTTGTTAATTCTATCTTTGTCTTGATGCATTTCATTCATACAAAGTTCACAGGCTTTTCCAAAGCCAACTATACCTGGTACATTTAATGTGCCGCTTCTTATTCCTCTTTCGTGTCCGCCGCCATCCATTTGAGGCGTTAGTTTTACTCTTGGATTTTTTCTTCGTACATATAAAGCACCTGTGCCTTTTGGTCCATACATTTTGTGTGAACTAAAAGACATCAGGCCAATACCATCTTTATTTACATCTACAGGAATTTTTCCTATAGCTTGCGTTGCATCAGTAAAAACCAATACCCCTCTTTTTTTTGAGATTATACTAATATCCTTTATGGGCATAATAGTTCCAATCTCATTATTGGCAAACATAATGGCAACTAAAATGGTAGTTGATTTAAAGGCAGCTTCTAGCTCATTCAGATCAATCAACCCATTCTCTTTCACTTTTAAATAAGTTACTTCAGCGCCCTGTTTTTCTAAATGACTGCAAGGGTCAAGCACAGCTCGATGTTCAATATTGCATGAAATAATGTGATTGCCTTTGCTTTTATATGTTTCGAACACTCCCTTTATTGCAAGGTTGTCGGCTTCGGTTGCCCCGGAAGTAAATATGATCTCTTTTGGTTCGGCGCCAATTAATTTTGCTACTTGTTCGCGGGCATAATTTACAGCCTCTTCAGCTTGCCACCCAAAAACATGGTTGCGGCTGGCAGCATTACCAAAATTCTCGGTAAAATAAGGTATCATTGCCTCTACAACTCTTGGATCGCAAGGAGTTGTAGCATTATAGTCCAAATAAACCGGAAGTTTTAACATGCTCGAACAAATTATCATCTCAATAACACAAAATTAGTTCAAAGGTTGTAGAAAGAGCTAATTCGCTTTCATACCCTAATTTTACGATCACTATATGAGTAAAGGAAGTTCTTCATATGACATTTTATTGGTCCCAGATATAGCGGCCATTTATTGCAAACTCTTGTTTGTTAAAACCCCTGCGATAATTTCATTCTGTATTTTAAATTTTAAATGATGCACAAGGTTGAGCATATAGGAATTGCTGTCAGATCATTGGCTGCATCTATACCGCTATTTGAAAAACTATTGAACTGCCAATGCTATAAAACGGAACAAGTGGAAGATGAGAATGTCAATACAGCTTTCTTTCAAAAAGGGGAAACAAAAATTGAACTGCTTGAAAGTTTAGAGCCGAATGGAGTCATTGACCGGTTTATAGAGAAAAAAGGAGAAGGTATTCACCATATTGCTTTTGAAGTGATGGATATACATTCGGAAATAGCACGCTTAAAGCAAGAAGGATTTATTTTATTAAATGACACCCCGAAAAAAGGAGCAGATAATAAGCTAGTTTGCTTTTTGCATCCTAAAAGCAGCAACGGCGTGCTAGTAGAACTTTGTCAAGAAATAAAAAAATAAAAACCCAGTATAGATATACCAGGTTTTTTCCTCATCGTCCAAAATATTTTTAAAGCAAAATCTGTTTTGAAAATTTTAGATTCTGCCCGTCAGTTGCTGTAATAATGTAAATTCCTTTGATTGTATTTTGAGCTGCCACTACAACTTGTCCAACCGATTCATCAAATGTTTTTTGAGAAACAATCTGTCCTGTGGTAGAGATTAAACGAACTACTACATTTTCCTTTACCTGCTCAGAAAAATGCACATAAATAGAATTGGAAGAAGATGCATTTACTTTTATTTCAGCATCACGATTTTCATTTTTTATCGTACGCACAGCAGTAATGGTAAACCTTCCATCAATGTCCACCTGGCATATACGGTAATAAACAATTTTACTTGTGATGTCTTTATCTGTGTAAGAATAAGAATGTGAAGACAATGTGTTACTCGCGGCAGTAAGGTGAGCAATCGTGCTCCAGTCTTTACCATTTTCGCTTCTTTGTACATCAAAATAGCTGCTGCTTATTTCTTCAGCAGTTGCCCATTGTATCAACACATCATTATTTTGGTGAGCGAGATTAAAGCTTATGAATTTTACAGGCAGAAGAATTGTGATGCCGGAATTAAACCCAAGCGGCGAAGTGCCGGTTGTTTTATTTGCAAATGATGCGGTTGATAAAGTTCCATCTATGCTGCCTGAAAACTTATCTATCCCTCCAATTTTTAAAGTTTCTGATGGACTGCCTGTGCTGGTTATTGAACCGCCATTGAAAATAGCAATTGAGCTATTATTATTTATCCAAAGTTTACCATTTGAGAATTTTAGAGTTCCATAAATTTTAATGTATAAAAATTGATTATCGAGATTTTCAATGTCGTCAATTATAACAGTTTTGCCTGCTGAAATAACCACAGTATCACCATTCATTGGTAAGCGATCTAGACTCCAGGTTGAAGCGTTCTTCCAATTGCCATTATTAGCCATAGAATTGATAACAGGATTTGCAAACGTAAAATGTGCTGTGAAAAATACGAGAGCAGTTGTGTAGAGCTTTTTCATAATTACGGATTCTTTATTTTCTTTTTTAGGGTACTAAATCAAACCGGTATTTTTTTCTAAGAGTATTTCCTTACCTGTTTGAAAGAGCGAGCACAAAACTAATGGTAAGCTTTTTCTCTTGCAAGTGGTCATACTAGTAATTTTTGCAGCTTTGTTCAGAAAGTTTACTTGGCCCTGCCATGTCATTGGTTATAAGCTACATGGAGGGCTTTGACATTTGTCAAATTCTAAAAAACGAATCGAAAAGGGAAATTTTTTTAGTCTCAAAAGACCAAAAATAGAGAGTAGAATTTCGATAAAAGGGTTAAAATTTTTACTTAGAAAAGTAGGAGAATACCGACTAAATGGGTTCTCTTAAAAATCTACAACCTCAAAGCGGCATATTATAAAAAAAGTTATTCAGTTTCATCTGGCTCTTTACCAATACCAAGTTTTTCTACTGCAATTTGTGCGGCAATTTGGCTGGCATCCTTTTTATTAAAAGCTCTTCCTTCTGCAACGGCCTGGCCATCTACTACAGCTGCAATAGTGAAAAGGCGTCTTCCATTTTCAATATGCTCATGGATGGTTTCAAACTCCAAGGCTTTGCCATTTTTATTTGCCCAGCCATACAATTTATTTTTATGATTGATTTCAAGTAACTCCAGATCTTCCATATACATGTGGGGCAAAATAATTCTTTCCGCCACCCATTTGCTTGTTTTCTTATACCCTTTGTCGAGATAAATGGCACCTACCAGCGCTTCTAAAGTATTGCCAAATATCTGGCTTACTTTTAACGAACTATCCGATTTATTGTAAAGCGTAATTTTCTTCAATCCCATTCTTAAGGCAATTTCGTTTAACTGCTGACGATTTACCATTTTGCTCCGCATTTCCGTTAAAAACCCTTCGCCTTTATAAGGATAACGCTTGAATAAATAATCGGCTACCAATGCACTCAAAATAGCATCACCTAAATATTCAAGCCGTTCATTGTTTTCATCAGCGGATTCTCTTACGGAACGATGAGTGAGTGAAGTTTTATACAGGGAAATATTACCAGGATTAAAACCCAGTATATTTTTTAAATGTTTCTTGAAAGAGTTTCCTGATTCCTTTGGAAAAAACTGTTTAAAAATATCCACAAATCTTAAGCTACAAAATTTTTGACATTCACCGGAAAAATAAAATTAAATTAAATCGATTTTAAGACAATCAAGAATATTTTTTTACAATCACACAAGCATTATGGCCGCCAAAGCCAAAAGTATTACTTAAAGCTGCTCTAACCGTTCGCTGCTGTGGTTTATTGAATGTAAAATTAAGTCTGCTATCTAATTCCGGATCGTCAGTAAAATGATTGATGGTAGGAGGAACACAATCGTTTTTCACACTCATTACGCAAGCCATCGCTTCTATAACCCCTGCCGCACCAAGACAATGACCAGTCATTGATTTTGTTGAACTGATATTTAAATTGTAGGCATTTTCACCAAACACATCAACAATAGCTTTTACCTCTGCCACATCTCCAAGGGGAGTTGATGTACCATGCGTGTTGATGTAATCGATATCTGCAGCGGTCATTCCTGCATCCTCCAAAGCGGCAAGCATTACATTTTTTGCACCCAATCCTTCGGGATGAGGAGCGGTAATATGATGAGCATCTGCCGTAGCGCCGGTACCAGCAATTTCGCAATAAATTTTAGCCCCACGCTTAATGGCATGATCCAATGATTCAAGTATCATTACTCCTGCGGCTTCACCCATTACAAATCCGTCACGCTCCTTATCATAAGGGCGACTTGCTGTTTTTGGACTATCGTTTCTTTCGCTTAATGCTTTCATTGCATTAAAACCACCTACACCAGCTTCGCTAATTACGCTTTCGGCTCCTCCCGATAAAATAATATCTGCTTTTCCAAGGCGAATTAAATTATATGCCTCCATGATTGCATTTGTTGAAGAAGCACAAGCGCTAACTACGGCAAAATTTGGCCCTCGAAAACCGTGACGCATGGATATATGTCCTGCAGCAATGTCAAGAATCATTTTCGGAATAAAGAAGGGATTGAATCGCGGAGTGCCGTCACCCTTTGCATAATTTATTACTTCATCTTGAAAGGTGGTAAGCCCACCAATACCACTGGCAAAAACGACTCCTATTCTATCTGTATTGGAATTTTCCTTTGTTATACCACTATCAGCTACGGCCTGGTCGCTCGCCACTAGTGCAGTTTGTGTAAAGCGATCTATTTTTCTTGCTTCTTTTCGATCGAGAAAATTAGTGGGTTCGAAGCCTTTTATTTCGCAAGCAAAGCGAGTTTTAAATTTTGAGGCGTCAAAAATGGTGATCATATCAGCACCAGATACACTATTGATCAACCCATCCCAATAATCATTTACAGTATTGCCCAGAGGTGTAAGAGCTCCCATTCCCGTTACTACAACCCGCTTTAATTCCATAATACCAGATAAATTTGATTAAAGATTCGTGCCTTCATTTTTGTTATGTAGTACAAGTAAAACCGCCTTCTCTGCAATTATAACAGTCAGAAGGCGGAGTAGTTTATTCCTGCAGGGCATTCCGCATTTAAGCCGGAATGTGTAAGGCATTACTTGGCATGCTCATCCAGGTAAGCAATGGCTTGGCCTACTGTAGTAATGGTCTCAGCCTGCTCATCAGGAATGGAAATGTTGAATTCTTTTTCGAATTCCATGATCAGTTCAACCGTGTCTAATGAGTCGGCGCCTAAATCATTCGTGAAAGAAGCTTCATTTGTAACTTCAGCTTCATCAACACCCAATTTGTCTACGATGATCTTTTTTACCCTTGATGCAATGTCTGACATGTCGTAAAAGTTTTGTTATAGGCTGCAAAAATATACTTTTTGAATTAATCACAATGTCTGTACAGTTTTTTTCCTGAACAGCTTTTCGACATTAATTTCAAGGGTAAATAAACACTCAAAACCATTGATAACAAATAATGGTTACTAACGGTTGGCAGTGTAACCGGATATTTGTAAATTGAAAGCGTTCAAAACTAAAAAGGATGGCGCTGAAAATCATAGATCATGGGACCAGGGAATATCAGCAAATGGTGAAGCTGCGTGATGATATTTTACGGAGGCCGCTTGGTTTAAGTTTTAGCGCAGAAGAATTAGAAGAAGAAAAAGATAATTTATTGATCGGTGCATTTGAAGATGGCAATATACTCGGTTGTTGCATGTTGGTTGAAGAAAATCCTAACATAGTGAAACTAAGGCAAATGGCTGTTCCAAATGCATTGCAGGGAAAAGGAATTGGCAGGGCATTAATGCAGTTTGCAGAAAACCTGGCAAGGGATCACGGGTATAGGATTTTAACCATGCATGCCCGCAAAAATGCAGTGGGCTTTTATGAAAAAATGGGATATAAAGTTAAAGGCGATGAATTTATGGAAGTATCTATTCCTCATTTTGAAATGCAAAAGGAATTATAAACATTTATCCTATCACTCAGCACTGATAAATTAAAAAAAAGATTTCTATTTTTTGTAATCAAGCACATTGATTATGTTCTTGCAAAACTTGTATTCTGCCTCATCGTTACTGCTTACAATGATTAAACGATTTTTGCCGTATTCCTCAATTAACTGATGATATAATTGAATTCCTGTAGTATCAAAATTGGTGCAGGGCTCATCCAATAATAAAAAAGGAGTATCAGAAAAAATGGCCTGTGCTAATTTTACCCGCTGCTTCATTCCGCTTGAATAGTAACGTATCTGCTTATTAGTTGCTTTTTCCAGATCAATGATTGAAATAATATTTTCAATTGTTATAGAAGGCAAAAGTGGCTTGAAATGTTGATGAAATTCTAAAAACTCTTTCAACGTCATTTCTTCAACTACTTCTAAATAAGGAGCGCAAATAGAAATATGATTATAAACTTCTTCAACAGGTAGCTTGCCATTGGTATTTGTCCAGTCACAATTTCCTTCGCTTGCTTGCATAGCTCCGCTTAACACTTGCAATAAAGTGCTTTTTCCCGAGCCATTCGGTCCGATAATAGCATACGAGCTGCCATCTTCAAATGTATAAGTAAGGTGACGAAAAATCCAATCGCGGTTAAAACGTTTGCCGGCATCAGTCAACGATACCTTCATCGCCATTGGTTTTTGAAAAGCGTTTGATAATTCCTCTTTGCGAAGCACGGATGAATTGAACAATTTCATCCCGTTCGTCTGTCGCAGGAAATTCTTCTTCAAGATATTCTACAGCCTGTGATATATTCAGCCCTTTTCCATAAATGACCCTGTATATTTCAAGAATGTGATTGATCTTTTCTACAGTAAACCCTCTTCGTTTCATACCAATGGAATTTACACCAGCGTAGGATAAGGGATGACGGGCAGCCTTTATATATGGAGGTACATCCTTGCCTACTAATGAGCCGCCGCTAAGCATAGAGTGTGAACCGATATTCACAAACTGATGTATAGCGCACATACCACCTAGGATAGCCCAATCACCAATGGTAACATGTCCCGCGACCTGGGTATTATTGCTCATAATGCAATTGTCGCCTACAATGCAATCATGTGCCAAGTGGCAATATGCCATCACTAAGCAATTTTTTCCGACAACTGTTTTTTCCTTATCCTTTGTTCCTCGGTTTACAGTTACATATTCCCGTATGGTTGTATTATCACCAATGCTTACAATGGAGTATTCTCCCTGAAATTTTAAATCTTGCGGTATTGCGGCAATGACAGAGCCTGGAAAAATGCGACAATTTTTTCCAATGCGTGCACCTTCCATGATCGTTACATTCGATCCGATCCATGTTCCATCACCTATCTCCACATCCTGATGAATGACTGTAAAAGGATCTATTTTTACATTCGTAGCCAGCCTGGCATTCGGATGAATATAAGTATGAGGATGAATCATGCGGTCGTTTACAAAAAAGTCACGTTATTAACGTGACGTGCAAAAATAGGCGGAAATAGCTAATTGCCGTTAGGTTTTTTTATTGTGGTGCTTCCTGCTGTAATTCTGTTAAGTTACAATGCTTTGCGCCTTTTGAGGTCTCAAATATTATTCAATATTTGCGAAAAGTGAAATCTTAGTTAAGATCTCCAATGTTGGTTTCACACAACTGTTGAATAGCGATTAAGGAATGTAAAAGTCGATAATCATTTGCTGACACAATAAGCTGATCACGATCACAAAAGCTAGTGACATAATCATGACTTTCATCATGCGAAATATTCATCATTGCCACGTAAATTTGCCCTTTAATGCACCAACCACCCGATATATTAGCACTTGCTTATAAGCAAGCTCCTATGCAGGAGCATTTGCATTTACTCCACGAAAAAGAAAGGCAGATACCTGGTTCTGTTAATTACACTATTAAAAGGTATCATCGTAATAACCAGTGGAATATTGATGATACAGGTATCATGGTGTATCATTATGAAAAGACAAGGCCAAAAGAAAACTATCTCGAATTAAAATTTTGTGTAACGGGAAATGTGTATTGCAGGCAGAAAGATACAGAATGCGATATGTGCAAGTTCAATGATTCGAGAAGCTGCATTGAAAGAGTAGAGAGTGTGGATGTATTAAGTTTTAAATTTTCATCGGTTCATCTTTCGCAATTTATCAAACCAAGAAAAACGAATGATACGCTCACTGACAGCATTCTAAATTTCAAACATTCTTCGTCATTTACCAAGATCCTTCCTTTATGTGGTAAAACAAGAATGGTTATTGAGGCACTGCTAAATCATACCTATACAGATAGTTTGGAAAATATTTACATCAATGCACAAACACAAATGCTTCTTCTTTACAGCCTTGATTGTATGGTAGGAGAAAAAGAGCTGGATGTAATAAACTGTAAGTTCTTGGCGAATGAAGCTGACCGTGAAAAGATTTCGAAGGCAAGAGAGATTTTAATTGAACATATCGGTGAACCAATTACCATTAAGGAGCTCAGCCGAAAAGTAGCGATCAATGAATGCTACCTGAAAAAGGGTTTTAAAGAAATGTTTGGCACTACCATTTTTGATTTTTACCAAAGCCAACGAATGGAGCATGCGCGTTATTTACTTTATGAAAAGGGATTAAGCGTCACCGAGGTATCGCTAATGCTGGGCTATTCTTCCATCTCCCATTTTTCTACTGCCTTTAAAAAACACACAGGTCTTAAGCCCTGCGAGCTTCTTCTTCGATAATCAGATCGTGTGCACTCTTTTTTCTTTTCTTTCTTACCCTGTTCATCCACATAATAATACCTGTAACAGGAAAGCTTGCACCAAATAAGCACACAATAAAAGCAATTATTTTTGTTGGTGTTCCTCCAATGCTGCCGGTATGCACCGGCTTAAATGTAGAACGAACTCTAGCTCCCAAACTTCTGTCTTTATATTCAAGTTTTCCCAATACCTTGCCTGAATATTGATCGATATACAGCACGTCTGTTGCGGCCTCATGCGCGGCGTTCTTGTTTAATGCCATTATGTTTACTGTTTCACTGGAATCTTTGGGCATTGTGAGGGAATAAAAAACTGCATTTGGATAAAATGTTTTTGCCCCAGATAGTGATTGATCGAAGGTGATTCGTTTTGCACCTTCAATGTAAGCTGATTTTGGAGGAGCAGGATTTTTCAATGGAGAGTTGGTAAGTTTATAAATTCCTTTATTAAACCATTCAAATGACCAGGCCAAGCTTGTAAAGGCGATGATGAATAAAAAGATGGCGCTATAAAAACCAAACACAATGTGCAGGTCATGATTCATTCGCTTCCATCCCGCATTCCCTTTAATTTTTAATCGCTGACGTAAAATATTTTTCGTTGCGGGCCACCAAAGAATAATGCCGGTAATCAAGATGAAAAGGAAAATAAAGGTTGAAACGCCAACAATGTATTTGCCCGCACTTTTTTCAGAGCCTAATAACCACCGGTGAAGCGAAAATACTTTGTAAAAAAAAGTTTCTCTGTAACTGTACTTCTCCAAGATGGCACCTGTGTATGGGTTTACGAAAATGGTATAACCTGGTTGTCGCTCCGGCTGGCGTGTTTCTTTTTTTGAAGGCCATTCTTGTTTCGTCTTAATATCTTTTTTAGGTGAAAAATTTATATTTACTTCCGATGATCGACGCGGATCGTCATAGATTTTTACACCGTTTACTTTGCCCTCGGGGAAGTTTTGTTTTACATTCTTTATTAATTGATCAATGGAAAGTCTGGTTTTGCTCAACTCCACATAATACCGTTTTTTATTCATCGCCATTTGCAGATCTTTTTCAAAAACAAGAATGGCTCCTGTTAGGCAGCACGTGAGGATCACTAATCCTGCTGTAAGACCCAGATATAAATGAATACGGCGGAAAAGAATTTTCATATTATTACCAAAAAACAAAAAGGCAAAACATTATTTGCTTAGCCTCTTTAAAATTTTTTTAATTAAAATTTATATGAAACTGTTGCTACAAACTGGCGTGGTGGTAATGGATTGACGCTATAGTTTTCGTGAACATAATAGTTTAAAGTATTTGTTATATTGGAAATTTTTGCCAGCATAGAGATCTTTTTATACGAATAGCCGGCACTAACATCAACAGTAGTGTAACCATCCACAGATATCATTCTGGAATAGTTTTGTGTTTGTCCGATTGTATTATTCCATCCGCCGATACGGTCTCCTACATAGATGGCAGTGGCTCCGATTTTGAAACCTTTTAACCCTCCCTTGCTGAATGTATAGAAAACACTGGCGTTGGCGGTGTGTGCAGGATTGTTAACCAATCTTTCGCCTTCGATAAAATTGCCTTTTACAGAATCAGTTTTAGTGTAGCGCATATAATTGTAGCTGTAGCCGGCTAAAATGGAAAGTCCTTTTACAGGTTGACCTGATAGATCCAATTCTACTCCGTCACTTGTTGTTTGTCCTGATAATATTTTAATGGAAGTATTACTATTCTGATTGCCATCTTTATCATACGGAGCTGTTTGTGCCAGATTATTATTTATAATTCTGTAAACCGTTAAGTTGGCAGAAAGTAAACCTTTGAAAAAATCATTTTTGATTCCGACTTCATATTGATTGATAACAGAAGGCTCCAAAGAATTACCATAGATGTCTGTTCCCGTATTTACGGAGAATGAATTAGAATAGCTTGCAAAAACTGAAGTAGTTGCTAATGGTTTATATACCAATCCAAAGCGTGGAGAAAATGCTTGATTGTCGCGAGTCAAGCCCTTCGTTTGGATACCGGTTAGCAGATTAGCAGAATCAATGCCGACCGTTTGTATATACGACCAGCGTACGCCTGCCAAAATATTAAACTTTGAAGAAAGCTTGATCAGATCTTGTACATAAACACCAAAGCGATTTATCGGTGCTTCTCTTTTTCTTATTTTAGTTGCTTCGGGAATGTCGGTTCGTTGAACATATTTTTCCGGATCAAGAATGTTAATCTTATCATAGCTTCCGGCGGCCAATCCAGTCACAGCGGGAAAGCTGAAATCATAATTAGTGGTAAATGACCTGTCGGCATCCACACCGGTTAAAAGGGTATGCTCAATCATTTTTGTTTTCAACTTGCCAGTTAAATTTGCCTGGGCTGCATAATAATTTTCTTCCAAATTTATTTTACCCAATGGCCTTACCCAATCTCCGTTAGCGGTAGCCTGTATTCTTTCTGTGGAATAATAATCTCTTTTATAAAATTGATAAGAGGTAGAGCCATCCAAGGTCCATACGTCATTAAAGCGATGTTTTAATGAAGCTGTAGTAGTTGTTTGTTCTGTAGTGTTGTAAGACCATGAGGCACCAAGAAACCTGGAGCGTGGCAAATCAGGAATTTTGGTATTGTCGAGTGTGCCTATTCCAAAATCAGGAGTGAAGTCATGTTTTAAATAATCACCTTCTACAACCAATTCAGTACGTTGCCCCAGTTTAAATAACAAGGATGGGTTTATATAATATCGTTTTGAATGAACAACATCTCTAAAGCTGTTTGCTGTTTCAAATGTTGCGTTTGCACGATAGGCAATCGAAGAATTAATGGGTCCATAAATGTCGAATGAGGGTTTGTAGAGATCATAACTTCCTGCTAGCATAGAGATTTCACCTCCAAATTGAAATTTTGGCTGCTTGGTTACCATGTTCAAAATACCGCCAGGAGCAACCTGTCCATACAAAATGGCAGTGCTCCCTTTTAGAATTTCCAATCTTTCAAGAGAACTCATTTCAGGCATTACACCGGAATTTATACGAAAGTTGTTCTTAAATAAATTGGTACTGGAGAAACTATAACCTCTTGCGGCAAAACTTTCCTGTACATTACCCCGGGTAGTTGTGAGATACACCCCATTTACATTTTTGATCACATCGCTTAAACGTAACGCCTGCTGTTCTTTGATTGTTGCTTGACCGATAACAGCAATACTTTGTGGAAGATCCATTGGATTTATCGCTACTTTACCAGCGGAAACTGGTTTGTCATTCAGGGTTTTTCTCGCTGTGATAATTACAGCAGCCAATTGTTTCGCATCTTCTTCGAGAGAAACAGTAACGATAGTTTGCTGATCTTTTTTTACTTCTACCGTTTTTTCAATTGCCTTCAACCCTACCATCGAAACTTCCAATGAGTAAATGCCTTCCTTTACATTTTTAATGGTGAAATATCCATTTTCATCTGTAATGCTAAACTTGTTGGTTCCTTTTATAGAGATGCTGACATAAGCTGCCGGCTTATTATCGGTTGTTGTTACTTGACCAGAAATAATACCCATTGGCCCTTCAGAATTCACACTTATTGATTGGTTAATAACCGCCATTTCATTTTGGGAAAATCCTTTTAGGGTAAGAGTTAGTAGGATCAGGAGGATTGCTTTTCTCATAATAATGTCAATTTTTTAGCAAATAGACAACAGCCTGATTTTTAATACATGCCGAATCGGGAAAAATGATTTACGGATAAAGGAAAATGTAGAGGTTAGAGTTGTTTTATAAACTGTTTAGCAGAATCTATGGTTTTATCTAAGTCATTTTTTGATAGTGCAGAAGATACAAACCATGTTTCAAAAGCAGAGGGAGGCAAATAAATGCCCTGTTCCAGCATGTGATGAAAAAATTTATTGAAGGTTTGATTACTAGCTAAAGCAGCAGTTGCAAAATCAATAACCGGTTGTTCACTAAAATGAATGCTAATCATGGAACCAACTTGGTTAATAACAAAAGGAATGTTTGCATTTTCAAAGACTTCATGCAAGCCTTTACGGAGATAACTAGTTTTTTCTTCCAACTCAGAATAGATAGAAGAATTTTCTTTCAATGTTTTCAGTAAGATATAACCTGCGATCATTGCAATTGGATTACCGCTCAATGTTCCTGCCTGATAAACATTGCCAAGCGGAGCAATATGTTGCATGATCTCTTTCTTTCCGCCAAATGCTCCCACAGGCATTCCTCCTCCAATTACCTTTCCGTAAGTAAGCAGATCAGCATTAATACTTAATCGCTCCTGCGCACCGCCCTGTGCCAAACGAAAACCAGTCATCACCTCGTCAAAAATCAAAATAATTTTTTCTTCATCACAAATTTTTCTCAATCCTTCAAGATAGCCTGGCATTGGCGGAATACAGCCCATATTACCTGCCACAGGTTCAATGATAATCGCAGCAATCTCATTTTTGTTTTCACTTACTAAGTTTTCAACTGCAGAAAGATTATTGTAAGGAGCGGTTAGAGTATCATTGGAAACACCACCTGTAACCCCGGGAACAGTTTGAATATTGAATGTTGCCACACCACTACCTGCTTTCACCAAAAATGCGTCGGCATGACCATGATAACAACCTTCGAACTTGATGAATTTATTTCTTCCTGTGTATCCTCTTGCCAATCTTAAGGCGCTCATGCAGGCTTCTGTTCCGCTGCTCACCATCCGAATGAGATCAACATTCGGCGCCATGCTTTTGATGAGTTCTGCCATTTCAATTTCCAATTCCGTCGGTGCGCCAAATGAAGTAGAGTCCAAAACTTTTTCTTGTATGGCTTTCACCAATGGTTCATAAGCATGACCAAGTATCATCGGTCCCCAGGAGTTGATATAATCTATATAGCGATTGCCATCTGCATCATATAAATATGCGCCTTTTGCATTTTTAATAAATAAGGGAGTACCGCCAACGCTTTTGAAAGCACGAACGGGTGAGTTTACTCCTCCGGGAATGCTTTGTTGCGCTCTCTCAAATAATTCTTCGCTTTTTTGATGCATATATGAGTAATGAGTAATCAGTAATGAGTATTAGCTCATCCAATTAGTCCGCCCAATTGTTTAAAAGTTTTTATTATCAAATTGCCTAGATTTAACAGTTGATCAATCGAACAGTATTTTAGTTCAATAGCTATATCAATAGCAGTATCAATTTCAATGACTGATCCTCTTGCTATTTCAAAATATCTTTTCCTTTCCGCTTGTGATTTTCTGGAGCAGCCTTCCGCAACATTTAAATGAACAGATAGAACGGCTCTTCTGATTTGCTGAATCATCGCATATCTTTCTTCAGCAGGGAATAACTTAGTGATTTTATAACATTCAAGAGCTAATGATTTGGATGCTGTAAAAATATTCAGCTTTGTGTGAGCAAGTTGTAAGAACATAAAATAAAGTTTAATATTGAAATGGTTTGCTTGCTCAATTTATTAAATCTTGTAATAAAAATTTCTCACATTCATTACTGATCACTCATTACTCATCCTATTAATTTCACAGCATCCCTGGCAAAATAAGTTGCAATTAAATCGGCGCCGGCTCTTTTAATGGCTGTCAGTGTTTCTAAAATCGCTTTATCTTCATTCAGCCAGCCCATTTTTGCAGCGGCTTTGATCATGGCATATTCACCACTGATGTTGTAGGCGCTTACGGGCACGTTCACTGCATTTTTTACTTCTCGAATAATATCAAGATAAACCAATGCGGGTTTTACCATCACAATATCTGCTCCTTCTTCTACATCCATAACGGCTTCTTTGATGGCTTCAATTCGGTTAGAATAATCCATCTGATATGTTTTTTTATCACCAAAGCCGGGAGCGGAATCAAGCGCATCACGAAAAGGCCCATAAAAACATGAAGCGTACTTAGCGCTGTAGCTCATGATGCCCGTTTTTGTAAATCCATTTTCCTCCAAAGCTTTTCTCATGGCGCCGATGCGACCATCCATCATATCGCTGGGAGCAACAAAATCAGCGCCTGCCTGTGCATGACTTACACTCATCTTAGCCAGCACTTCAACAGTTGCATC
Source organism: Chitinophagaceae bacterium (assembly GCA_036005185.1). GTDB lineage: Bacteria > Bacteroidota > Bacteroidia > Chitinophagales > Chitinophagaceae > VBAU01. The sequence goes on from DASYQS010000059.1 coordinate 109,089, forward strand.
ATTTACTATTTCTTCTCCTTCTACAATTCCATCATGGCCATAAGAAGAAAAAGGATCAAGAGCAACATCAGTCATGATCACCATTTCAGGAACAGCATCTTTGATCGCTTTAATGCTTCGCTGCATTAAGCCATTTGGATTTAATGCTTCTGTTCCTTTGTTATCCTTTAAATCATCTTTACATTTTATAAAAAGCAAAACTGATTTTAAGCCCATGCTCCAGAGCTCTTTTACTTCCTTCACAGTTAAATCCAAGCTTCTTCTAAAATAATTGGGCATTGAAGCAATTTCAGTTTGCACATTTTCTCCTTCATCTATAAAAAGAGGAACGATAAAATCATTGGGAGACAATGTAGTTTCTGCTATCATGGCTCTTATGGCAGGGGATTGTCTTAAAATCCTGTTTCTTCGTTGCAAATACATTTTTATAATGGTTAATTATTCTGTTTATATTTTTCAGTCTTCTCGCTGGCTGTAATATCTGCATTGCTCCTAATTTGCAATTGCACATTTAGAATCCATTCATTGCACCTTTTTTTATAGAGATATTCATTAATGGAGTTAACCACAGTCATTACCTCATTATACCTGCCTTCTAAAACCGTAGCAAAAGGGCCAACCTCATATTTTAATCCGCTTTGTTTGATTAAATCAATAGCTTCATCAACCCATTCATATGGATGCTTATCATTTACGATTGGCAAAACCTGAAGTGAAGCATTTATAATATAATTGTGCATGTATTTATTTTTAAACCCATTCTTTAGGATTCAACAAAATTTGAGTTAGTCTTTCTTCTTCAGTATTTGGCTCAGGCTGATAATTATATTCAAACCTAACAGTCGGCGGTAAGCTCATTAAAATACTTTCAATTCTTCCATTTGTTTTTAATCCAAACAAAGTTCCCCGGTCATGCACTAAATTAAATTCTACATAGCGGCCCCTTCTTATTTCCTGCCAATGTTTATGTTTATCTGTATATGGAATATTTTTTCTTTTCTCTACAATTGGCAAATAAGAAGGAATAAAGGCATTGCCACAAGCTTCTCCAAAGTTCATCCAAGAATTCAAGTCATGGTTCTCATCCGGTCGCTGATGATCGTAAAATATTCCTCCTATGCCCCTTCGCTCATTATTTCTATGTTTGTTTACAAAATAATCATCACACCATTTTTTGAATATTGGATAAAATGACGGATCAAATTCATCGCAAACTTCCTTGTAGGTTTTATGAAAGTGCCTGGCATCTTCTTCAAATAAATAATAAGGTGTAAGATCAGTGCCACCACCAAACCAACGATCTGTCAGCATATCTTCTTCATTATATAATTCAAACATTCTATAATTGCAATGAACTGTTGGCACAAAAGGATTTAACGGATGAATAACCAGGCTAAGACCAGCAGCAAACCATTTTGCACTATCTATGCCAAGATGGTTGCGCATTTTTTCTGTTACATGACCATACACCACAGAAGTATTTACACCGCCTTTTTCAAAAACATTGCCATTGGCAATTACTCTTGTCAATCCACCGCCCCCTTTGCCCTCTGCTCTTTGCCATGCATCTTCAGAAAATAGAGCCTTGCCATCTACTTTTTCCAGTGCTTTGCAAATTTTATCCTGCAAATGATAGATAAATTCTATCCACTGACCTCTCGTTTCTTTCGTTTCCGTTTTATAAAGCATGTGATTTGCTTATTGATATTCCTTTACAGTTTCTACAAATGCCCTTGCATGATCGACCGGCACATTCGGTAAGATGCCATGCCCAAGATTTGCAATATGTCGCTGCCCTCCGAAATCGTTTAGCATTTTACTTACTTCTTTTTTTATTACAGGAATGGGAGATAACAGTTTTGCAGGATCAAGATTCCCTTGCAAGATGATCTTATCTCCAGCTAATTGCCTCGCCATTTGAGGTGTGATGCACCAATCGATGCCTAATCCATGGGCACCCGTATCAGCCATGCTCTTCAATGAATGCCACGCACCTTTTGCAAAGATGATTGTCAATACATCTTGCTTAAGCGCATTGATAATTTGCCGGATATATTTCAATGAAATATTTTCAAAATCGTCAGGACCTAATAGCCCGCCCCATGAATCAAAGATCTGGATCACATCGACTCCCGCATTTACCTGTTCTTTTAAATAGGCAATAGTTGTGTCAGTGATCATTTGTAACAAGCGATGGGCTGCAGCGGGCTGTGTATAGCAAAATGCTTTTGCCTCATCAAAAGTTTTAGACCCCTTACCTTGAACCATGTAACATAAAATTGTCCAGGGCGCACCGGCAAAACCAATCAAAGGAACACGGCCATTTAATTCTTGTTTTATCAGTTTAATGGCGTCAAAAACATAGCTCAATGTCTCATTCACATCAGGAATTCTTATGCGATCGAAGTCGTTTAGGTTCTTGATGGGCTCGGGAAGTACAGGCCCTTTTGCCTCGATCAATTCCACTTCTAAACCCATTGCCTGAGGAACGACCAAAATATCAGAGAATAAAATAGCAGCATCTACCCCAATAATGTCAATAGGTTGAATGGTGATTTCACAGGCGAGCTCAGGAGTTTGACAGCGTTCAAAAAATCCATATCTGTCACGCAGAGCCATGTATTCCGGCAAATACCTGCCAGCCTGCCGCATCATCCATACAGGAGGACGTTCAACTGCCTCACCACGGAGAACTCTCAATAAAAGATCATTTTTTAACTGGTTCATTGTGAATAGTGAATAGTCAATGGTGAATAGGATGTGATTGGAAATAACTAATCAGTTTTTCAAGCAAACTTTTTTTGTCAGGCACATCGCTAACAACTATTTTATTTTTTGAAAATTTTTTTATTTCGCTTGCTGTAGTACTGCCAATGGCAAATAAAATGGCTTGTTCATCCAATTGATTGTTTTGAAAAAAACTGCTCACTGCGCTAGGGCTGAAAAATAAAATGCCATCATATTTTTTTTCAATCATATTAGGTGTGGCCACGGTGTTATAAACTATGATTTCATGAACTTCAATATTATTTTTCCTCAATGCATCAGGTAGTTCATTTCTGCGCTGATCGCCACAAAAAAAAATTACTTCATCGGCATCACTGTTATCGATAATCATATTCGCCAAGTCCCTTGCATTATCGGCAGCTCCTGAGATCAGATCAGTTCCAAAATATTTTTCTATAGATTGGTAAGTTGCTTGGCCGATGCAGAATATCTGCCAATCAGGACTATGATCTTTCATTTCTGCAGCCGCTGCTTCAACAGCATTCACACTGGTAAAAACAACAACTGCTGTCCGCATTAACGCCTGTTCAATTTCCTGTTGTACTTCTATAGAGTGGATAGGTTGAGTTTGGATAAATGGTATTACATCAATAGAGATGCCTTTAGCAATAGCCTCGCCAATGAGTTCATCATTTAATGATCTTGTTGATAATATGGTGATTTTATTTTGTCGCATTTCTGATCTTATCAATTATAACTTGTCCATTGTCTGATAAAATTTTTTTTGCGGCAACAAAACCTAAATCAGATGCGTCTGCTAATCGATATATTGCGCTAGACTCAGCCATATGATAGCTATCAGGACTCACAATATTTCCTTTGAAGTACACTTCACCATTTTTTACTTCCGCCAAAGCAGAAATAGGTGTAGAGCACCCGCCCATCAATGCACTTAAAAAATCTCTCTCAATTTTTGTACATAATGCCGTTTCTTCATCATTGAAAGACTGACAGCTTTCAAAAGCATAATCATCGTCTTCTCTGCATACCACTATAATAGCACCTTGTGCCGGTGCAGGTAACATCCAATCAAGCTCGATTGAATTTTCAGGGCGAAGATTAATTCTTTCCAAGCCGGCAGCAGCGAATATGGCCCCATGCCAATTGCTTTCTTTCAACTTATGCAAGCGAGTGTTAATATTGCCTCTTAGATTTTCAATTTTATGATGTCGGTATCTCCTCGACCATTGTGCAATCCGGCGAATAGAACTTGTAGCAATGACGACATTCACCGGTTCTCCCGTATTTTCATAAGTGGTCTGCACACTCTCCTTAGTTTTAGAACCGGATTTTGTGATAGTGACATGTTGTACCTCAATCAGGCCTCGCCCAAAAATTGTATTCACATCAGATAGATTAGGGTGGGGTACAAAAATGTCCTTGTACGAACCTCTCTTCAGAACTGCTGCCTGTTGTATTCCCCGCGCTAATTGAACAGGTACATCTTTCATGGAGTGCACAGCAATGTCAATCCTGTTATTGAGTAATGCTGCATCAAGACTTCTGGTAAAAATTCCTTGCACACCAATTTGATATAGTGGAGTCACAAAATCAATGTCACCTTCACTTTTAATAAATATTAATTCGCTTTCAAAACCATGTTCAGCAAGCAATTTCTTTACCTCTGTTGCCTGCCAGACAGCTAATTGACTTTCCCTGGTCCCGATCCTGATGATTTTCCCCATTATAATTAATTAGTACCAGTAGCAATGAATTCATTGATGGCTTCAATGTATTGACAACCTTTTTGATTTTGTCCTTTCATCTTATAAGCCATGCCATTGATAACCCGCTGAATTTTTTCTTCAGTATGGGTGGAGTTATTATATAAAGGTATAAATAATGGGCTCTTATGAATTTCTTTCAGCTTGGTTTTTACCGCTTTCAACACAGGAACATGTTTGCGCATGTCGTACCATTCTAAAAACTCAGTAATATGTTCTGCAACGATAAGCTTGGCTTTTGGAGCTTCAGCTTCACGCTTGGCCAGCGTTTCATCCTTTAGTTTGGAAAGCTCATCCACATTAATTAGAGTAATATGCGAAAGCTCTTGGGCTGCTGCTTCAACGTTATAGGGAATGGAAAGGTCAAGAACCAGTTTATTATTTTGATCTTCGAGATGAGAATACAAAATCGTTGGTTCCGTGGAATCGGTAGCTACCAAGATAATATCAGACGTAGCAATGTGTTTTGGCAATTCACTCAACGACGCATGTTTTAGCCCCAACTCTTTTGCTAATTCTGCTGCTTTCTCCTCAGTACGATTGATGAGTGTGATGTTTTTTGTTTTAAGATAATCCACCAGATTTTTGCAAGTATTCCTTCCAATCTTTCCTGTACCAAGCAGAAGAATTTTTTTGTCAGCAACGGCCTTTACGTGCTGGCGGATGTATTGAACGGCAGCAAAGGAAACAGAAACAGTGCCACCACTCAGCTCAGTTTGATTTTTTATGGCTTTTGATGATTGCAGTACTGTATTTACCAGTCTTTCAAGCAATACATTCATACAGCCATGTTTTTTTGAAAATTTCACAGCTGTTTTTACCTGTCCTACAATTTCATAATCACCGAGTATTTGCGAATCAAGACCCGCACTTACATAAAAAAGATGTTCGATAGCCTCTTCACCTCTCTTGATATAGGCTAATTCCGAAAAAGTTTCTTTACTGCCGGCAGTTTGTGCGCAAAGGAGATTTATGAGTTGAGAAACATTGTCAGCAAATCCATAAATTTCAGTGCGATTGCAAGTGGAGAGAACAAATACTTCATTTAAACCATTTGCGAGGGCTTGTTTCAACAAATTAGCATACTGTTCGTCTTGAATAGCAAATTGTCCTCTGATGCCCGCATCAGTCTTTTTATAATTGATCCCGGCGATCCAGAATTTTGATATGTCTTTTAAAGGATTTACCATGATTGGTTCTGTAAATCGAGCACAAAACTAATTTCGGTTGTCTCAACAACCTAAAAACTATGTCATTCCACTGTCATTTCCAAACATGATTATCATCAAGTGTAGCTATGATGTGCGTCAAACGTATTTTTTTAATGATGAACCGTAAGCAAAAATGATGGTTTTTGAATTTTGCCTTTTTACTTTTTACTTCAACTACATTTGCAGTCATTTTAGTTAGCAGATGAAGCGTGGAATTATTTTAATGAACCTTGGCTCACCGGAATCAACGGAAGTAAAAGATGTAAGGCGTTATCTTCATGAGTTTTTGATGGATGAAAGAGTGATTGATTATCCCTATTTGTTTCGGTTGTTATTGGTGAAAGGAATTATTGTCCCTTTCAGGGCGCCTAAATCAGCCGAAGCCTATAGATCAATATGGACAAAGGAAGGCTCTCCATTAATCGTTCTTACAAAACAGCTACAAAAAAGCCTGCAAGAACAGTTGGAAGAGCCGGTAGAAATAGCAATGCGGTATGGAAACCCAACGCCGACCGCAGCCTACGACGCCTTACTAAAAAAAAGCCCTGATATCGATGAAGTGATCTTAATGCCCCTCTATCCGCACTATGCTATGAGCAGTTATGAGACAGGTATTGAATTCATGGAGGAAGCTCATAAAAAAAATAAATATCCTTTTAAGCTCACAACTGTCAAACCGTATTACAATAATGAGGATTACATACTTGCCTTATCTGAAAGTGTGAAACCTTATTTGAAACAGGGCTATGACAAGATTTTATTCAGTTATCATGGCGTGCCCGAGCGACATATCTTAAAAGGGGATGTTACAGGCAACCATTGCTTGAAAACGGCGAACTGCTGTGAAGTTAATTCTCCTGCTCATCAATATTGTTATCGTCATCAATGTATAAGCACAACCTCATTGGTAACGGGGGCACTTCAAATTCCAAAGCAAAAATTTGAGCTTTCATTTCAATCCCGGTTAGGGAGGGATAAATGGTTGACACCTTATACTGCTCAGCGATTAAGTGAATTGCCAAATGAAGGTGTAAAAAAATTGCTGGTTGTGTGTCCAGCTTTTGTAAGTGATTGCTTGGAAACACTCGAAGAAATTGCAGAACAAGGAAAAGAAATTTTTTTACATGCAGGCGGAGAATCATTCACCATGATACCTTGTTTGAATACCCATCCGTTGTGGGTAATGGCCATTGCTAAATGGATAAATGAGTACGTGGGTGGCAATAAACAAATGATTTTAAGTAAAAAGTAAAAAGGCAAAAATTCAAAATGAGGCTTGCTTTTTTTACTTTTTAATTTTGACTTTTAAATTTCGAAATGTATCTCTACGTTAAAGCATTGCACATCATTTTCATTGTTACCTGGTTTGCAGGTCTATTTTATATGCCTCGTCTTTTTATTTACAATACAGAAGCGGGTGAAAAGTCAGAGGTTGAAAAAAACATTTTAAGAAATCAGTTTGGGATCATGATGAAGCGTTTATGGTACGGCATCACCTGGCCATCAGCTATTCTTACTTTAATATTTGGGGGATGGATGTGGTATTTGCTGGCATCTCTTCCTCAATGGCTTTTAATAAAACTCTGTTTTGTAGCAGGCCTGTATATTTATCATTTTAGCCTTCACATCCTTTACAATCAGCAATCAAAGGGAATTTTTAAATACTCGTCTCAGCAATTACGCATCTGGAATGAGGTAGCAACTATTTTTTTGGTAGCTATAGTTATGATTGTTGTTGTGAAACAAAATATAAGTATCGTGTGGGGCATCGTTGGTTTGGTTTTATTTGTTATTCTCTTAATGAGCGCAATAAAAATTTATAAATTGATCAGGACGAAGAAGTAAGTAATGAATAATGAGTAATCAATAATGAGTGATGAGTAACAAACTCATCATTCATTGCTCATGCTAAATAGCCTTACTGAATAACGGACTTTCATTTTCTCTTTGCTGTCTCAGTAAATGAAGATCAAAGGCTTTGCAAATATTACGGATAAAGTTGCGGCCAGCTGGAGTTACTCTTACTTCCTGTTCATTCCATTCAATTAATCCATCCTTTCTCAGGTCTTCAAGTTCCGGAAAGCTAAATTTTCTTAAAATAGGCAGGTGTTGAGGATCAAGTGTTGTGTACCCTATGCAGCTTATATTCAGGATATAGTTTCTAAAAGCGACATCTTCTTCATTTAAAAAATATCCTTTAGTTACAGCCAATTCGCTTTTGGCAATTTTCTGATAATAGTTATGTAATATTTTATCATTCTGCGCAAATGTTAAGCCCACATCACTGATGCTTGAAACGCCCAATCCTAATAATAGAGCCGTTCTTTGCGTAGTATAACCCATAAAATTTCTGTGCAGATTGCCATCTGCCCAGGCTTTGTATAAATCATCATGGGGTAAAGCAAAATGATCCATACCAATATCTGTATAGCCATTGGCCGTAAACAGGTGTTTTCCCAAAAGGTAAAGCTGCATCTTTAATGCGGGTGATGGAAGATTGCTCTCATCAAATAACCGTTGACCTTTACTTGTCCAAGGCACATGAGCATAACTATAGAAAGCTACACGATCCGGATGCAATCCAATGCACTGAAGAATGGTTTTTTCCATTGACTGCAAACCTTGCAATGGCAATCCATAAATAAGATCGAAGTTTATAGATTTGAGTCCAATTCTCCTTGCCTCCTCGGTAACACGCTGCACATTTTCAAAAGGCTGAATTCGGTTGATGATATGCTGCACTTCAGGATCGTTATCCTGCACTCCAAGACTAATTCGGCGAAAACCTGATGCGTATAAAGTTTAAGATGTTTTGTGCTTGTATTATTAGGATGGCCCTCCACACTAAATCCATGATGCGGATGTGCAATGGATCTTTTGGTAATTGCTTCAAGCAACACCCCGAGATTTTTTGGAGAAAAAAATGTCGGGGTGCCACCGCCTAAATGAATTTCACGGATGATAGGCGGCTCGTTCATGAGCAGCCTGTATAGTTTCCATTCTTTTATGATAGCTTCTAGATACTCCTGTTCAACATTATGATTGGTTGTAATTTTTTTGTTGCAGCCGCAATAGGTACAAAGTGATTCGCAAAATGGCAAATGAATGTACAAGCTGATACCGTCGCGATGATTCGTTTTTAAAAATTGTTCTTTAAAAACTTGTTTCCAATTTGTCACATCAAACTCCTCGTTCCAAAAAGGTACAGTGGGATAGCTTATATATCGTGGTACGGGTATATTATATTTTTTTAGTATCGAGAGATCAATCTTCATTTAGCAAATATCAATTCATATAGCAGGTAAGTGAATGATTGTCGTAACTCTTTCAAGTGACTTTTATCATGACAAGCCGCTATTGTCATCTTTATGTCAGCTACTGACTCTCATTGTGCTTTGACCATAATTGTTATAAAAGGCATAAGATTTTAGCTGTTTGCTTTGAATTCTTAAATCGGAGAACCTAGCTATTAAGGATCAAGCCATTTCTGAATAGAATTGGCTTTTGCCTCTTGCCAGCCAACTGCTTTTCCTTAACTTCGCAGACTTTTCAAAAAGCTATGAGCGGTAAGTACAAAGAGTTTTCACAATTACACCTGCCTTCCATCGAAAAAGAGATCCTTGATAAATGGAATGCTGAACGGGCTTTTGAAAAAAGTGTCGACTTGAGGGAAGGTGCCACGCCATTTGTTTTTTATGAAGGTCCGCCCAGCGCCAATGGCCTGCCCGGTATTCACCACGTGATTTCCCGTACATTAAAAGATCTGGTTTGCCGCTACAAAACCATGAAGGGTTTTCAGGTAAAACGCAAAGGAGGCTGGGATACGCACGGATTGCCTGTGGAACTCGGTGTAGAAAAAGAACTGGGAATTACCAAGGAAGATATTGGTAAAAAAATTTCTGTTGAAGAGTATAATCAAAAATGCCGCGAGGCTGTTCTCCGTTACAAAGACAAATGGGATGAGCTGACCACAAAAATGGGTTATTGGGTCGATCTCAATGATCCTTATATCACTTTCAAAAATGAATACATCGAAACCATTTGGTGGTTGTTGAAGCAATTGTATGCAAAAGAATTATTGTATGAAAGTGTGAGCATTCAACCTTATTCACCTGCTGCGGGTACGGGATTGAGCTCTCATGAGTTAAATATGCCGGGTTGTTATAAGGATGTAAGAGATACAAGTTGCATTGCAATGTTTAAGGCGATTAGGAATGATAGATCAGAGCTTCTTTTTAAAGCCATCGAGAATTCAGAATCTAGAATTCAGAATTCAGAAATCTTCTTTCTTGCATGGACGACAACACCATGGACACTTCCATCAAACCTTGGACTAACTGTTGGACCCGATATAATTTATGTTCTTGTAAAAACATTTAATCCTTACACGCATCTTCCGATTAATGTAATACTTGCAAAAGCTTTAGTTGGAAAATATTTTAAAGAAGAAGGCAAGGATGGTGATTTTGACAATTATTCGGACTCAAAACTTCTTCCTTGGAAAATTTTAGCAGAATTCAAGGGAAGAGAATTGAAAGAAATTCGCTATGAACAATTACTTCCTTACGAAGCCAATGCTCTTGAAAATTCCGGTGGCGACCCTTTCAGAGTTTTGCTTGGAGATTTTGTTACAACAGAAGATGGCACTGGCATTGTACATACCGCACCAGCTTTTGGTGCTGATGACTTCCGCGTTGGGAAAAAATACGGAATTGGAATTTTAATCATGGTGGATCGTCAAGGAAAATTCGTGGATGGCTTGGGTGAGTTCAGCAATCGTTATGTAAAAAATTATACCGATGACCCTAATTATGTTGATGTGAATGTTGACATAGCAGTAAAATTGAAAAAAGAAAACCGAGCTTTTAAAGTTGAGAAATACGAGCACAGTTATCCGCATTGTTGGAGAACCGATAAACCTGTTCTTTATTATCCTCTCGATGCATGGTTTATAAAGACAACTGCGATAAAAGGTAGAATGGTTGAGCTGAATAAAACCATTAACTGGAAACCAAAATCAACCGGTGAAGGAAGGTTTGGAAACTGGCTGGAGAATATGGTGGATTGGAATTTAAGCCGCAGCCGTTTTTGGGGTACACCCTTGCCTGTTTGGAAAACAGAAGATGGGGAAGAAGAAGTTTGCATCGGTTCAATTGAGGAATTGAATGAAGGCATCCGCAAGGCGAATGAAGTTTTAGGAGGTGACGTAAACAAAAATTATTTGCACAAGGGCATTCTTGACCTGCATAAGCCGTATGTAGATGAAATTGTGTTGGTGAGTAAAACAGGCAAACCAATGAAGCGTGTTTCCGACCTGATTGATGTTTGGTTTGACAGTGGGGCAATGCCTTACGCACAATGGGGATTACCTGATACAAGTTCAAATCAATTCGGTCCATTATCTTCAAATAATTTTTTCAAATATCATGAAGCTTCAAAAGTCCCCTCCTTCGGAGGGGATTTAGGGGAGGTCGGACCTCCATTTCCCGCTGATTTTATTGCCGAAGGAGTTGACCAAACCAGAGGTTGGTTTTACACCTTACACGCAATCGCCGCTCTTGTTTTTGATTCGGTTGCGTACAAAACCTGTGTATCAAACGGATTAGTGCTTGATAAGAATGGAAATAAGATGAGCAAGCGGCTTGGTAATGTGGTCAACCCATTTGATACCATTGAAAAATTCGGTGCCGATGCTACAAGATGGTATCTCATCACCAATGCTTCGCCATGGGATAACCTGAAATTTGATATTGAAGGCATCAAAGAAGTTCAGAGAAAATTTTTTGGTACATTATATAATACCTATCAGTTTTTTGCTTTGTATGCAAATGTGGATGGCTTTGCTTTTAAGGAGCATTACGTGACGCTAGAACAAAAACCGGAAATTGATAGATGGATACTCTCTTCATTGAATACTCTTGTGAAGAAAGTAAATGAAGCCATGGATGAATATGAACCAACTGCAGCGGGTCGCCTGATTGAGGAATTTGTTGATGAACACTTAAGTAACTGGTATGTGCGCTTGTGCCGGCGACGTTTTTGGAAAGGAGAATACGAACAGGATAAAATTTGTGCTTATCAAACATTATATGAATGCCTTGAAACGGTTGTTCGATTAATGGCGCCTATTTCGCCATTTTTCAGCGATGCTGTTTTTCAAAACCTCAATTCAGTAACAAACCGGTTTAAAGCCGGATCGGTTCACCATACTAATTTCCCTATAGCCAACAAACAAGTCATTGATGAAGCACTGGAAGAAAGAATGCAACTGGCCCAAGATGCTTCATCCTTAATACTATCATTGCGCAAAAAAGTAAATATCAAAGTTCGTCAGCCCTTGCACAAAGTGTTGGTACCTGTTTTAAATGCTGCTATGAAGGAACAGTTGGAAAAAGTGGAGGATCTTATAAAAACAGAAGTCAATGTAAAAGAGGTTGAATACTTGTCGAACACAGAAGGTTTTATTAAGAAAAAGATCAAACCAAATTTTGTGGCTTTGGGCAAAAAGCTAGGTCCAAAAATGAAAGCAGTGTCTTTAGCCCTTGCTGCATTTAGTCAGGAAGATATTTCAAAACTGGAAAAAGAAGGCCAATATAATTTGTCAATTGATGGCGAACCCGTAATATTACAGCTTTCCGAAGTTGAAATTACAAGTGAAGATATTCCCGGTTGGACGGTGGCCAATAAAGGTTCTCTTACAGTTGCTTTGGACATAACTGTAACCCCTGAACTGGAGAATGAGGGTAACGCCAGGGAGTTTGTAAACCGAATTCAAAAGATCCGAAAGGAGAGCGGCTTTGAGCTTACTGATAGGATAGAGGTAAAAGTGGCAGCCAGCAATGGATTAAAGAATTCGCTGGCTCAGTTTAATGACTATATTTGCGCCGAAATTCTGGCAGATAAGCTGGAATTGGTCTCTGAAATTGAGAATGGTACTCAAATTGAGATTAATGATATTTCTCTGAAAGTGATTGTTTTAAAAAAAGGGTAGTAGTATGCCAACTAAAAAACCTGCCCGTCCAAAAGGCGGGAAACCAGCCCCTAAAAAGGCTATAAAGCCGGCAAAAAAAGCATCACCGAAAAAAGCGATTGCCAAAAAGCCAGCAAAACCCGCGCCTAAAAAAGGAGCATTAAAAAAGCCTGCCGTCAAAAAATCGGTAGCCAAAAAGCCTGTGGCAAAAATAGTTTCAAAAAAGTCTGAACCTAAGGTGAACAAACCTGTTGTAAAAGAGCAGGCGCCTGTTAAGAAGCATGAAACACCTGCAAAGTCTTTAGTATCAGTAAAACCTACAATCAAACCTATATTGAAAAAGGAACCTCCGAAACCCATGAAAGTGGTAATACCGAAAACCACAACCCGATCAGTAAAAAAATATGAACCTGAATTTACAAAATCAGTACTAGACACGCCTATGAATGAAAACACTGGCCCTACACAACGTTACTCCGATGCTGACCTCGAAGAGTTCAGAGAGTTGATCACTAAAAAGTTGGATGCTGCAAAAAAGGAATTAGCTTATCTGCAGGGTCTGATAACCCGTAAAGATGAGGCTGGTGATATGGAGGATGCCCGCTACATGACAATGGAAGACGGTAGTGTAAGCATGGAAAGAGAGCAGCTGAGTCAAATGGCCAGCCGGCAAATTCAATTCATTGATCATCTTGAAAAAGCAATGATGAGGATTGAAAATAAAACTTATGGAATTTGCCGTGTTACCGGAAAGCTGATTGATAAAGCCCGTCTACGTGCTGTACCTCACGCTACATTAAGCATTGAGGCAAAGCAAATGATGAATAAATAAGAGAAAAAATTTATAAAAAGAATCCCGTCGCGAGTCGGGATTTTTTGCTGCCCGTAAGTGAATAACTTTTACCTTGCTGCCATGATTTAATACTCCCCATTTTTAAGAGACTCATAAGGCATGACCATACATTTCTCTTACGATAAACGCCAAGTAATGCAGGCTTTGCGCTATCATTTCATCAGCCGGCCGGAGATCAGGATCATGCTTATTGTTGTAAATGTTTTCGCCTTGCTATGCGCCATCTTATATTATTTTAAAAGGATTACCTCGCTTGCCGTATTGACCGGATCGTTTATGTGGTTTTTTTTAATGATCAGCTTTTGGTTTGTTATGCCCGCACTGGTTTATAGAAGAGCGGCTACTTTTAAAGACAGCTTTACCATGAAATTTGATGAGCAAGGATTTTCGTTGGGCAACGAAAGAGGGTCAAGGGCATGGCCATGGAAAGCGCTTAGCACATTTATGGAAACTCCTAATTTTTTCCATTTGTATTTTGACAGCCGTTCATTTTTCCTGGTTCCCAAAAATAGTTTTAGCGATAGCGATGAAATTTATGAATTAAGACAATTATTGAAGGCAAAGATCAGGAAGAATTAGACAGTCAAAAGTAGAAAGGCAAAACTTAAAATAGACTCCCAGCTTTTTTACTTTTGAATTTTTGACGTCAGATTTCAGAACTATCTTAGTCTTATGCGTTCCATTATCATTGGCTTTGGCTTGCTCATACTTTGTCTTCTTATTCTTTTTCAGATAGGCGAAGTAAATTTTATAAAAGGGAATGTAAAGCTTGAGGTGATTGTAGCTATAGTTGCCTTTATCTTCTTTTTTGTAGGCCTTTATTTTAATTACCAATCCCAGAAAAAAGCGGCCGCTGAAAAACTTTCATCCAATCAGTTTACGGACGAAAATCAAATTGATTATGACCAATTAAAAAGAACTGGACTTACTCAGCGGGAACATGAAGTATTAATAAAAATGGCAAAGGGCTTAAGCAATCAGGAAATTGCTAATGAATTATATCTTTCGGAGAGCACAATCAAAACGCATGTTTCAAACATTCTTTTCAAGCTGGATGCAAAACGCCGAACGCAGGCAATACAGGCTGCTAAGCAATTAAAAATTGTTCCTTAAAGCTAAAGTATCAGTTATTTCATACTCAGGGATGAGGTATTTCATACTTTAGTATGACAACGACAGGGGTCGCTTGCATTAGTTTGCATAAAAAATTTTTTATGAAATCAACAGCTTTCCGCTACGGCTTATATGGAACATTAGTAGTTCTTGCCTCAGGAATCATTCAGTTTATCGTATTTCCTAAATGCAATTTTAAGGTGCAGGAGGTAATTGGCTATTTAACTATACTCCTGTCAATGATCTTTGTTTTTATTGGAATCCGGCACTATCGTAATTATATAAATAATGGTGAGCTTAGTTTTGGCCAGGGCCTGAAAGTAGGTACGTTGATTGTTTTAATACCATCTGTATTTTTTGGGTTATTTGATATTTTTTATGCAAAAGTTCTAAACCCAAAATGGGGACAGGATTATCTTGAGTATTATTCGCAGCAGCTTAAAGAAAACACTCCTCCGGAAAAATTACAGCCTGCATTGGATAAGCTCCAATCACAAATGCAAATGTTCAGTAATCCAGTTATGCAATTTTTGATCATGTTCGGAACTGTGTTTGTGATTGGATTTATTGTTGCTATTATTTCTGCTCTTGCATTGAGAAGAAGAAAAAGCCCTTCCTTGGCCTGAATCGTTTTAAAACTTAACACATCAGTTTAATAAAAACTATTAGTATGAAAATCGTTGTAACAAGTGTAATGGTTGACAACCAGGATAAAGCCCTGAAATTTTATACGGAAGTTTTAGGCTTTGTAAAAAAAACAGAAATACCATTGGGCGAAGCTAAATGGTTAACTGTCGTATCTCCAGAAGACCAAAATGGCACAGAGTTGCTTCTTGAACCAGACTGGAACGCTGCAATTCAGATCAATGGTAAACCAGCTGCTAAGGAATTTAAAAAAATCCTTGTTGAGGCTGGCATACCCTATACCTCATTTGGTGTTGATAATATTCAAACCGAATACGAACGAATGAAAAGGCTTGGTGTAAAGTTTACAATGGCGCCAACAAAAATGGGCCCGGTAACTGTTGCAGTATTTGATGATACTTGCGGCAACCTGATTCAAATAGCACAGAAATAATAAATTCTTATTTACTTAAAGCAAATATTACAATGCAACTCGATTTACCGAAACCAATGCTGGGAGAAATTTCTGCATTGACCATCACTTCTCCCGATCTCGAAACTTCACTGCAATACTATCAGAAACTTGGATTCAAAGAAATAATGAGAATGGATTTCCCCTTCCCATGGATCCAAATAACGGATGATGCTTTACTAATTATGCTGCGAAAAGATAATAATCCTTACTTGGCATTGACATATTATGTAAAAGAAATTGAGAAGGTAGTTGCTGAGGTAGAAAGCAAGGAAATTGAATTTATTTCAAGACCAAAACCATCCGATTTTGTGAAGCGGTATCTTTTTAAAAGCCCCGATGGACTAAATGTGAGTTTAGTGGGCATCCCGGATGGATTTTCAAAGCCCGCTGGCAGAACTATGCTTGACATGGATCAGTCCGATTATTTTAAACCTGAAACTTATACCAATAAAACAATCGGCATGTTTGGAGAACTTGCTCATCCGGTTTTAAATCTTGACTCCTCTATTCAATTCTGGGAAAAAATTGGATTTAAGGTGTTATCAAAATTTACATCGCCTTATCTCTGGGCCATTCTTTCAGACGGATTATCCATTATTGGCTTGCATGAGACGACACAGTACCAACATCCGGCTCCTACTTTCTTTGCTGCTGATATGAAAGACAAAATTGAGAATCTAAAAAAACAGGGTCTGGAAAATTATCAGGAAACGGGGCCATCAAATATTATTTTAACAACTCCCGAACAACAACACATTTTTCTTTTCAAATTAGGAATGTAATAATTCATGCCCCGGTTTTAAACCGTGGCATGAATAAAAATAAAAATCATGAAAAAAGTAACAGGCAATAGGCGGCATTTTTTTTTAAAACAAAAGATGCAAAAAAGCTAAGTGAAGGGTATGTAAAACATCTTGGCTTTAAACAAAGTGATGATGCAGGAATTTTATTTGAATGGAGAAATACGGACGGGCAAACCGGAGGAAAAAGGCTACACGGTGTGGGGAGCTTTTAAAGAGAACACAACTTACTTTCAACCCTCGCAAAAAGATTTTATGATCAATTTGCGTGTTGAAAATCTCGAATTGCTGATCGAACAATTAAGGAAGGATGGCCTAGAGGTGATAGGTGAAATTGAGAAATATGAATACGGAAAATTTGGCTGGATCATGGACCCCCGAAGGAAATAAAATTGAATTATGGGAACCTATAGACAGTGAGTTTACAAAAATGTATGAAGGTAAAACGATTCACTAATGGTTCAGTTATATAGAGAAGCTATAAACTGTCAACTAATTCTTCCAAACTTATTTCCTCCAATACACATCGTTGGGGTTTTTCGTTTTCCGTTTCCCATTTAATAAGCCTGATGCAGCCATCCTCGATTTCAATTCCCGTAATATCACCATCGCTAAAACAACAACAACCACTATTAAAATAGGTAGGTTTCATTTCAAGATAATCGGCTGATACGGCTGTAAATTGTGGTTCTCTGATCCGGATTTCATTCTTTATTTCCTCAATTAAGCTCAAATTATTCGCTTTTTGTGCATCTAATAATCGGCGGTATAAACGTTCAAGATGTGTTAATGATTCAAAAACCGGTTGATGTGTATGTCCTGTAATCAGCAAGGTGTTTTTTTGCTGCGCCGACCATTCATACATGATTCGGTTGTGCAAGGTTTTTTTTGTGGTATTGTATGCAGGTGTGTTAGGATTTACTTTTAAATAACCTTGCAGCGGTGCCCAAATATGTGCTACAAAAAACTTACTGAACCAATTGCCATCGCTTTGAGCATCGCCCTGATGGCCGTGAGTAAGAAAAATAGAAAATGCGTGGTCCGCAATTTTTGCATGCAAAATTGCGCCTTCATAAACGCTGATTCTTTGCCCATAAATTTTCCCCATTTCCAATCCCGTAGTCACATCTGTATTCCAGGCAAGATCGTGATTGCCGAACATTTTTATAAAGGCATTTCGTTCAATAAATTTTTTTTCCTTTTCAAATGAAGCTGTGTTATTCTTTTTTACCGAAGGCCAACGGTTCTCCCACAGTTCCTCATTATCGCCAAGGCTTATAAAAAAAAATCCTTTTTCGTTATAATAATCTAAGGCAGCAAGATAATTTGGTTCGCAAAGCATAAAATCGTCTGCACCATTTTTTGCTCCTTTATGCTGATCTGAAAAAACAATAAATTTTCCTTTGTTTGCCTCGAAAAGAATAAACGGCCCTTTTTTCGAAGGTTGTTTTTCTATTTGCTGTTTTAATTCTGATAATGCTTTAAAAATTCTTTCAGCAACTGGCCTGGATGAAAACCTGTTGGCAATCCATAACACTGGTTTTAGTAGTATAATTTGTAAAACTCTACGCATATTGCTGAGCAAAATTCAGAGCCATGCATGAGATGATGATACTGTTTCCATAGCTCAACATAAACATATATCCTGAAGAAATTAATGAAAAAATTCCGCTCGCAAATTAAGCTCCTTTTGGGGATAGGGTTTTTATTTAACTGCAACCATGCTGATCTCAACATTTACGAATTTTGGCAGTGCGGAAACCTGTACAGTTTCTCTTGCGGGAAAACCCGCTTTGCTATCATACAAATTGTTATCAAAATACTTTCCATATACTTCATTCATCTCCGAAAAGCGATTCATATCTGTAATAAAGATCGTTGTCTTCACAACATGGCTAAAATCCATTCCAGCTTGTTGCAAAATAGCTCTGAGGTTATGCATTACTTGGTGAGTTTCTTCCTGCAGATCTTTATTTTTCAACTCACCGGTAGCGGGGTCAATACAAATCTGACCTGAAATAAAAAGCATGTTGTCCACTTGTACTGCCTGATTGTACGGGCCGATTGGTGCAGGTGCATTATTAGTGTTAATAATTTTTTTGTCCATACACGAATTACACGAATTTTTTAACACGAATTAGTCGATGACAGAATTATTTTTTTATAGGTCAATTAGCGAACATTCGTGTAATTCGTGTTATAGCGTTTTCTTTGCAAAAAATAGTTATGCAATTGGTTGTGCTGTCAAATGAAAGTTCAAAAACAGAATTGTTAAGCAATGAAGCAGCAGACGAAGTGGAGATAATATGGATTAAAAATGCTGGCGAATTTATACAATATAAAACTGCTCACGGATTCATTGATCTGATATTTGAGCCTGAAGAGGAAAGGATTGCATTACTGAAGAATTTTTCATCAAGACCGGTCATTATAAATTCAGTTATCACCACTTTGCAAGAAATTGATGCACCGTTTATTCGAATAAATGCTTGGCCTGGTTTTTTAAAACGACCGGTAGTAGAGGCAACTCATAACAACCAGAACATAAAACAGCAAGCTGAAAAAATTTTTTCATTTCTGAATAAAAAAACGGAGTGGGTTGCCGATGAGCCGGGATTTATTACGGCAAGAGTGCTGGCTATGATCATAAATGAAGCATGGTTTACATTGGGTGAAAATGTAAGCACGAAACAGGAAATTGATACAGCAATGAAACTTGGCACTAATTATCCTTATGGACCTTTCGAATGGTGTAATAAGATCGGGATAAAAAATATTTACAGCTTATTGAAAAAATTAAGCGAAAATAACGCGAGATATAAACCCGCTCCATTATTAGAAAAAGAAGCGATCGTATAATGGCTCTTATTTTAAATATTGATACAGCACTTGATACAGCTTGCATTTCACTATCAGAAGATGACAATGTATTGAAATTCGCTATGAATGAAAACCAGGGCGATCATGCTTCTTGGATACAGAGGGCTATTTATAACATGGTGCTCGAAATGGCATTTGAAATGCGAGATATAAAAGCGGTATCAGTAAATAAGGGGCCTGGCTCATATACAGGACTAAGAATTGGCCTTTCCACGGCAAAGGGTTTGTGTTATGCTTTAAAAATTCCACTGATCACTGTTAATTCATTAGAAGTGATCGCTTTTGGGGCGATAAAAGACATAGAAACCTCAAAAAACGGCTTTCTTACTCACGATTTTCTTTTTTGTCCCATGATTGATGCAAGAAGAATGGAAGTTTTTACCGCCATTTATGATTCAAATCTTACTGAGATTGTAAAACCACACGCTCTTATTTTGAATGAACATTCTTTTGAAGAGACACTAAAGAGGCAAAAAATTCTTTTTTTGGGGAATGGCAGCATAAAATTTGAGCAAATATGCCATAATGATCAAGCTATGTTTAAAAGCTTTCCTTTAAATCCCGCTGCGCAGGCCGCCATTACATATAAAAATTTTATTGGCAATAATTTTGCAGGCCTTGCTTATACGGAGCCCCTATACTTAAAAGAGTTCTTTATAACAAAAGCAATTGAACTACCGAAAGGGAATTGAAAAGCCGTTAAATCAAGCGGTTATTCATTGTAATTTTGTGATGTGGATACTTATTTTGAACACCTTAACCATTGATTTTCTATGGACGACTATGCAATACCAACAGCGCAAGTAATGGAAAGTTTTTCCTCAGTAAATGTTGACCTGTATAATTTGAAAAAGGCCGCAATGGTACTTCGTGCTATTAATCATAAACTGCGGCAGCAAATTCTTAAGCTCATTGATGAGAATGGCAAGATGACGGTTACTGAAATCTATGTGAAGCTCAGGCTTGAGCAGTCTGTAGCCTCTCAGCATCTTGCTATTTTACGTAAGGCAGGTTTTGTAAAAACAGAGCGTGACGGAAAATTTATTTATTATTCAGTGAGCACCGAAAGGCTTGAAGAGCTGAACAAATTTGTGAAGGATTTGGTCGGTTAAACATATAAAAGAAGGGGGCCGCTTAAAAAAGGCCCCCAAGTGCAGGTTTTTCAGATCCAAATATTTTTATAATTGATGAACTTGCTCGTTAGCGTTTCGTTGCGATAGGAGGAAATTTCGTTATAGAATAATTTATATCAAACACCGCGGTTATCCCAGTATTAGTAAACCCGCCTTTTCCCATAATTGTTACAACTGTTGCAGTAGCCTTTGAAGCATTAGCTTCGGACCCACTTCTTGTGTGAGCACTCCCTGAAACCGACAAAAGAAATAAAAAGAGAACCCAAGCAAAAAAATAAATCTTCCTCATAAACTAAGTTTGACTCCCTTATTTGGAATAAAAAAGTTTTCAACAGATTGGTAGATCGATAAGGCTTACACAGCTTTATAAGGTCGGAAATAAAATGAGCAAAAGATGATAAGGAATTTCAAGGAAGTCAGAAACATATTAGGGATATAAATATAATTAGAATTATGAAACAGCCAAGTTTGAACAATAATTAAATGCAATTTTTTTTCATTTCATGATCCGATCAACTTAATGCTACTAAAAAAAGATTCGTTTTTATAGGTATTTTTGCAGATAAATCTGTCAAATGTTCATTAAACAATTATACACAGGCTGCCTCAGCGAAGCTGCTTATTACATTGAAAGTGAGGGCGAAGCTGCTGTTGTTGATCCTTTGCGCGACATTGACGAATACCTTGAGCTGGCCAATGAAAGAAAAGCGACCATCAAATATATTTTTGAAACACATTTTCATGCTGATTTTGTAAGCGGTCATCTTGATCTTAGCAGAGTAACAGGAGCTACCATAGTGTTTGGCCCGGGTACAGAAACAAAATTTCCCGTACATATAGCAGAAGATGGAGAAACTTTTAAAGTAGGCAGCTTGACTGTTGAAGTGCTGCATACGCCTGGCCATACTCTTGAATCATCTTGTTATTTATTAAAGGATGAAAAAGGGAAAGATCATTGTGTATTTACAGGTGATACTTTATTTGTAGGCGATGTTGGCCGCCCTGATCTCGCCCAAAAGACAGATGAAATTACTATGAACGAGTTAGCTAGCATGATGTACGATAGCCTGCAGAAAAAAATTATTCCACTGGCTGATGATGTAATTATTTATCCGGCGCATGGCCCAGGCAGTGCTTGTGGAAAAAACCTTGGACCGGAAACTTTCAGCTCCATAGGCGAAGAGAAAAAATTCAATTATGCCTTGCAACAAAAAACAAAACAAGATTTTGTGCAAGCAGTAACAGATGGCCTTGAAGCGCCTCCCGAATATTTTCCGATCAATGCTAAAATAAATAAGGAAGGGTATAACAGTATTGACGATATAACAGCAAAAGGAACAAAAGAATTATCAATAGAAGAGTTCAAAAACTTCATTAGTCAGGATGCCATCATTCTGGACACACGAAGAGCAACTGTTTTTACCCAAGGCTTTATTCCGGGTTCTGTCAATATAGGATTGGAAGGGAGATTTGCAGAATGGGCAGGAAGTCTTTTGCCATTTGATGAAACGATTATCCTGGTAACTGAAGAGGGCAGGGAAAAGGAATCAGTGATCAGGCTGGCAAGGGTAGGTTTTGATAAAATTTCAGGGTGTCTTAGCGGAGGCTATAAAGCATGGAAAAACTCAAGTGAAGAAATTGACATGGTCATTAATGTAGAGCCCGATGAACTAATTATGGATATTCCTTTTGATGACAACCTCGTCATTATCGATGTTCGCAAGTCAACTGAATTTGCAGAGGGCCATATTAGCGGGGCCATCAATATTCCTTTGAATGAAATGTATGACGCGGTCAGCATGGCAAACATCAATGAAGAGGACAACCTTTATGTTCACTGCAGCGCAGGTTATAGAAGTGTAATTGCATCATCACTGCTTAAGCGCCAGGGTATTCACAATCTTCGTAACGTTACCGGCGGTTGGAACAAAATAAAAGACATGAAAAAAGTTGAGATCGTAAAAGAAAAAACTATTTTGAATTGATAACTGCAAGCAGTGTTGCAATTTTTTTTTTGAGAATACCACTAAAATTTTTTGGTAGATAGGAAAATTGTTTCTATTTTTTCGCTCCATTTCATACCCCGTACCGCCAGCATCCTTCCGAAAAATTTAAAATCCTTCATTATACAAATTGTTTTTTTTACTTGATTAGTAGCTTCATGGCCGCTCCTCTGTGAAAGCTTGTCTTGAATGATTAAGCTTTACTCGTCTCGCAACCTTTTTGAAAACTATTCTGGTTACTGATTAGTTGTTATACCCCCACTCGATGAAGACTTTGTCGCTAATTCATACTCCTGAGATGGACCAACTCATTCATTAATTTAAAATTTTAACCATGACAATGTTTACGAGACGATGTAGTCATCAATTTCAAAGATGGCTTCGTGCGGCGGCCACAAGTGCAAAACTATTGTTTGCCTTTGTGTTGCTTGGGTCAATAACCAGCACCGGCCTCTTTGCTGCAGATGGGCCTGGAAAAAAAGAGCCAGGCAAACCATTTTTTAATTTTTCGGTGGATTTCAAACAAGGTGCTAATAAAGACGCTCCCTTGTTGCTAGGCGATATCCATTGGATCGGGTCAATTCTTCAATCCAGTAATTCCAGGTATGCGGAAGGCATGTCAACCTTGCAAAGGGTTGTTTTCCTGGATCTGGCTCCTGTAGCAAGCAACAATCACGTGCTGCGGGTAAAATTTGAAGCACAGAAAGCAACACACCATGCCTACGATTTTATCACAGGCTGGAACCAGGCTTTGAAAGCTGCTCATGATTTGTCAGGATCTGAAGAGCTGATGCCTGATGCACAGCCATTAAACAGCTCTGCGCTTTATGATGAAACCGAACCCCGTTCTTTAAACGTTTGCGGAGATGCTATTTCCGCGGATGCAGGAACTCGGTGCGCTCAGCTTCATGATGGAGTAAGTTTTTATGATCTTCCTGTAAGTGGTGAAACAGATTTAGTGATAGCTGGTGATGCAAGTACGACAACCGCTCAAATAGCCGCGTATGAGGCTGCCTACGGAGCCAGAACAGTTAGAGTATGGGCTCCGAGTTTAACTGGAGGTGCTGGTAGTGCAGATAACAAGGTGGTATTTGTGAAATATGAAGCCGGTTATATTTTTTACGATATAAAATGGAAAACGTCTGTCGCTACTGCAGATGATGCCGTTATCGAATTTGGTGCACATATCGCCAAGGGTATTGGTGGCTATGGCGCAAATCAAGGAGCTTCTGATATCAATGGAGGTCCTTACCACGTAATATTGGACGATCTTATAGGCAGCACTGATAATCTTGGAAACCAGGATAACCAATTACAAGGTGCAGACATCATTGTAAGACCAACTTGTCAACTTACTGGTCCTACTTCCGTTTGCGCAGGTGCAGGCAATCAGAATTATACTGCAACGGTAGATGCCCTTAATAATCCTGTTTATACGTGGTCAATTATCAACAGCAATCAGACTACTCCTGCCTCAATTGTTTCAGGGCAAGGCCAGGTGGCGAATCCTCTTGTTGTAAGCCCAGGTTCAGTGGGTCATTATACGGTTCAATTTGTAGTGACCAATGATGGAGGTACGGGTCTTTCTTCAACTTGTACAGTAACAACTGATGTTATTTGTTCTACTCCAACTATTGGTGGTCAAGGAGCAAATGCAACGATAGAATGTACAGCCTCACCTTCATTTACAGCACCAACAACATCTGATGCCTGCGGCGGATCAACGGTTAGCACGGTAGGTCCAGATGTTAGTTCAGGTAACTCATGCTTACGCACAGTTACCAGAACATGGAGAGCAACAAATAGTTGCGGAAACTCCAGCACAACAGTTAGCCAAACAATCACCATTAGAGATACGCAAGCGCCAACCATTGGCAGCGCTGGTGCAAACGCAACGATAGAGTGTACAGCTTCACCCAGCTTTACAGCGCCAACTGCTTCTGATGCATGTAATGGGGCAACGGTGAGCACGACTGGTCCTGATGTGACGGGAGGCACAGCTTGTGCAAGAACGGTAACCAGAACATGGAGAGCAGTAGATGCTTGCGGCAATAGTTCAGCAACGCGAAGTCAAACAATCACTATAGTTGATACACAAGCTCCAACCATTGGTCAAGCAGGTGCTAATGCTACGGTAGAATGTACAGGCACTTCAGTATTTACAGCACCAACAGCATCTGATGCTTGCAGTGGTGCAACAGTTGTAATCGTAGGTGCAGATGTAACAGGTGGATCGGCATGCACAGGAACTAGAACTCGTACATGGGTAGCGGTAGATGCTTGCGGTAATAGTTCAGTCACTCGCAGCCAAACCATTACTATTAGCGATAACACCGCACCTGTGATCGGTAATGCTGGTGACAATGCAACCATAGAATGTACAGCTTCACCCAGCTTTACAGCACCAACCGCAACTGATGCATGTAGTGGCGCTACAGTAAGCATTGTAGGTGCAGATGTAACAGGAGGCACATCTTGTGCAAGAACAATAACCAGAACATGGAGAGCAGTAGATGGTTGTGGTAATAGTTCAGCAACAAGGAGTCAAACAATCACTATTGTTGACTCTCAAGCTCCGACCATTGGTAATGCTGGTGCGAATGCAACAATTGAGTGCACAGCTTCACCAAGCTTTACAGCACCAACTGCTTCTGATGCATGCGACGGCGCAACAGTGAGCATAGTAGGTTCAGATGTAACAGGTGGAACTTCTTGCGCAAGAACAGTAACCAGAACATGGAGAGCAGTTGATAATTGTGGCAATAGTTCAGCAACAAGAAGTCAAACAATTACTATTGTTGATACACAAGCACCGACTATCGGCAATGCTGGTGCAAATGCAACCATAGAGTGCACAGCTTCACCTAGCTTCACAGCACCAACTGCTTCTGATGCATGCGACGGTGCAACTGTAAGTATAGTAGGTGCAGATGTAACGGGTGGAACTTCATGTGCAAGAACAGTAACAAGAACATGGAGAGCAGTAGATAATTGCGGTAATACTTCAGCAACAAGAAGTCAAACAATTACTATTAGAGACACACAAGCTCCAACTATTGGTCAGGCCGGTGCAAATGCAACAGTAGAATGCACAGCTACGCCAAGCTTTACACCTCCAACAGCATCTGATGCTTGTGACGGTGCAACGGTTCAAGTGGTTTCTGATCAAACCACAGCAGGAGCCGGCGGATCGACTGTCTTTACAAGAGTCTGGAGAGCAGTTGATAATTGTGGTAATTCATCCACTACACGCAGCCAGATTATTACAGTACTAGCTTGTCCATCTGCGCTCTGTACTTATACACAGGGATATTATGGCAATGATGTTGGTACTTCATGTGATGGTACTGATCAGTTCAACACAGCCGGATTGATCGCTCATTCTCTTGCTAATTTGGGTGGTTCATTAACGGTAGGTTGCCCAGGCCATTCTGTAACTATAAATAATAACGCTACAGATATAGCTTGCCTTATTGATGTGTTACCTGGTGGTGGCTCAAGTGGAGCATTACCTGCGGGTGACCTTAATATCTGCAACTTAGGGTCCGCCGGATTGCTGAAGAATGGCAGGATCAATAATGCCTTGCTAGCTCAAACAATCACTCTTGGTTTGAACTTGGGTATTAATCCTCCTTCGCTTGGTAATTTTGCATTGCAGGCTAATAAATGGCTTGTAACTGCAGACCTGGTAGAATGCGGTTCAGAAACAGTCGCATCGTGCACATTCAATTGTGTACCTGATGGACTCGGCGGTTTCATTTGGACAAGGAATTTTAACCCATACCATGTATCGTGCAAGATTTCGCAGGCTGTATATGATGCATTAACAACAAAGAATGTATCTGGCTTGTATGCATTAGCCAATAGCGCTTTGTGTGGAAATGCTCTACCAACAGGCGTTACCTACAGTGATATCACGAATGCAGTTGATTGTATCAACAATGCGTTCGATGGTTGCCGTGGATTCATAGCTTGGGTTGCTGGCGATCAGCCATCAGTAGATAGTTTTTGCCCATTACCAAGTTCATCAACTCCATGTCCACCTGTAACAACAGCAAGACCAACTTCTGAGTTTGGTTCAACTGTAACAACAGATAATCTGACAGTGACAGCTTATCCCAATCCGTTTAGAGGTACTGTTAAATTCACTATTGAATCTAACATATCCGGACAAGCTTCACTTGAAGTTTACAATTCGCTTGGACAAAGAGTAAGCACTGTTTACAAAGGATATTTACAGGCAAACAGAGGCCAAGTTGTAGAATACAGAGCTTCTAGGCTTGGTTCAAACCTGATCTATGTCCTCAGAGTAGGCAGCAAATCGGTAACAGGTAAGTTGCTTCACTTGGAATAAATTAATGACGGATAGAAAAGCCAATTTCAAGTCCTCCCGTTACTCGGGAGGACTTTTTTTTGAAATCAAAAAACCATTCTTTGATGTTTAGAGAAATGCTTAAATGATTTTAAAATTGTCCGGATTTTTATTTAACGATTGAAGTTTTATTCACTGTTGTGTTTCGCTGTATGAATGAATTTTGGTAGTTCATATCGCAAAGGAAAAAAATAGCAAAAACAATTGTGTGAAATGTAACTTCATTGCAAGATGAAAACGTAAAAGGTCGAAATACAGCTAAAATAATTTTGGTAAATGTAAAAATTGTTTCTACCTTTTAGTTTGTCTTATAAATCCCTGCCACCATCATCCTTCGGAAAAATTTAAATCCTTCATCATACAGAGTGATTATTTGCTAACCAGTAGTTTATTTCTATCCTGAATGGAAGCCTAACTTTATTTACTCCTGCACAAATTTGTTTCGCTCCTTTCTGAAAACTTTGCTTGCCTATTGCATTTAGTGTTATCCCAACCCGGCATAAAACGATTTTTATTCCTGCTCGGAAACAGGCCATTCATTTTTTAATCTAAATTTTTAACCATGACAATGTTTATGAAACGATGTAGTCATCAAATTCAAAGATGGCTGCACAGAGCCGGGACCAATGCACAAAAATTATTTGCCTTTATCTTGATCAGCTTATTCATCAGTTCTGGTCTTTTCGCCAAGGATGGGCCTGATAAAAAAGAGCCAGGCAAACCATTTTTTAATTTCTCGGTAGATTTCAAACAAGGAGCTAACAAGGATGCTCCATTACTGCTTGGCGACATTCATTGGATCAATTCTATTTTGCAACAAAGTAACTCAAGGTATGCGGAAGGCATGTCAACCTTGCAAAGGATTGTTTTCCTCGATCTCACTGCGGTGACAGGCAACAAACATGTGCTGCGAGTTAAATTCCAGGCTCAGAAAGCCACACACCATGCCTACGATTTTATCACAGGCTGGAACCAAGCGCTGAAAGCCGCTCATGATGTGTCAGGATCAGAAGAGTTGATGCCTGATGCTCAGGTATCAAACAGCTCTGCTGTCTATGATAATAGCGAGCCTAGATCTTTAAACATTTGTGGCGATGCTATTTCTGTAAATGCAGGAACCAGGTGCGATCAACTTCATGATGGGGTCAGTTACTATGATCTCCCCATTTTCGGTACTGGTCCTAATACTCCCGCAGGTGAAAGTGAAGGGAATTTTCCGATTACAGGCGATGGAGCCACAGTTGCCAGCCAGATAGCAGCTTACGAAGCCGCATTTGGAACAAGAACAGTGAGAGTTTGGGCTCCAAATTTAGATGGTGGTGCAGGTAGCGTAGATAACAGAGTTGAATTTGTAAAATATGACGCTGGTTATATTTTTTATGATATAAAGTGGAAAACTTCTGATGCTTCTGCAGATGATGCAGTTATTGAATTTGGCGCTCATATTTCGAAGGGTGTAACTGGCTATGGCTCAGGTCAAGGGGCTTCTGATATAAATGGAGGGCCTTACCACGTAATATTAGATGATCTCGTAGGTAGTACTGATAATCTTGGTAACCAGGATAACCAATTAAAAGGAGCGGATATTATTGTACGGCCCACTTGTACGCTTACGGGTCCAGCATCAGTGTGTGTAGGAGCAGGTAATCAAAATTATACTGCCACAGCAAGTGCTCTTGTTAATCCTGTTTATACGTGGTCAATTATCCTCAGCAATCAGACTACTCCTGCCTCAATTGTTTCAGGGCAAGGCCAGGTGGCGAATCCTCTTGTTGTAAGTCCTGGTTCAGTTGGTCATTATACAGTGCAATTTGTAGTAACTAATGACGGAGGTACGGGTCTTTCTTCAACCTGTACGGTAACAACTGATGTTATTTGTTCTACCCCGACTATTGGTGGTCAAGGAGCAAATGCCACAATAGAGTGTACCGCCTCACCTTCATTTACAACGCCAACAACATCTGACGCCTGCGGCGGATCAACGGTTAGCACTGTAGGTCCCGATGTTAGTTCAGGTAACTCATGCTTACGGACAGTTACCAGAACATGGAAGGCAACAAACAGTTGCGGAAACACTAGCACAACAGTTAGCCAAACAATCACCATCAGAGATACGCAAGCGCCAACCATTGGCAGTGCTGGTGGTAATGCAACCATAGAGTGTACCGCTTCACTGTCATTTACTGCTCCGACAGCATCTGATGCATGTAATGGTGCAACAGTTAGTACCACCGGTGCAGACGCAACAGGTGGAACTGCATGTGCCAGAACTGTAACAAGAACGTGGAGGGCCGTAGATGGTTGCGGTAATAGTTCTGCAGCGCGAAGTCAAACAATAACTATAGTGGATACACAAGCTCCAAATATTGGCAGTGCCGGTGCTAATGCAACCATAGAATGTACAGCTTCACCAAGCTTTACTGCTCCAACAGCATCTGATGCTTGCGGTGGTTCAACAGTAAATACAGTTGGTGCGGATGTTACAGGCGGAACTGCATGTGTGAGAACAGTGACGAGGACCTGGAAAGCGGTGGATGATTGTGGAATTACATCGGTCACACGTAGTCAAACTATTACTATACGCGATACCCAGGCTCCAAGCATTGGTAATGCCGGTGATAATGCAACCATAGAATGTACGGCATCACCAAGCTTTACAGCTCCAACAGCATCTGATGCATGTAATGGTGCAACAGTGGGTACCATCGGTGCAGACGTAACAGGTGGAACTGCATGTGCGAGAACTGTAACAAGGACATGGAGGGCCGTAGATGGTTGTGGTAATACTTCTGTAACAAGAAGCCAAACAATAACCATTGTTGACTCACAAGCTCCTTCTATTGGATCAGCCGGGGCCAATGCAACTATAGAATGTTCAGCTTCGCCCAGCTTCACAGCTCCAACTGCTTCTGATGCATGTAGTGGTGCAACAGTAAGCGCTGTGGGTGCGGATGCAACTGGTGGAACTGCATGCGCCAGAACTGTAACAAGAACATGGAGAGCAGTGGATGGTTGTGGTAATAGTTCAGCAACGCGCAGCCAAACAATTACAATTATAGATACACAAGCTCCTACTATTGGTAGTGCCGGTGCTAACGCTACTCTCGAATGTAGTGGAACACCATCGTTCACTCCTCCAACAGCAAGTGATGCTTGTAATGGCGCAACTGTAAGTGTAGTCGGGTCGGATGGAACGGCAGTAGGTTCTGACGGATCTACTATCTATACACGGACTTGGAAAGCATCGGATGCTTGCGGCAACACTTCTGTAACACGAAGCCAAAGCATTACCGTAACTTCTTGTATCGACAATATCTTCCCAACTGGTACTACTTGTGACAACTTCGAAGATCAAAGTGTACCACCGTTAAATTCACTTTGCTTTGCACAAAGCGATGGTGTAGTCACCAATGCCAGTGCTCCGGGTGCATGGTTCTACTTCACTTTTGTAACCAAGCCGGCAGGTGTTTCAACAATTTCAGTACGCATTAATCAAACCAATGATGGTGTAATTTCAGGCTTGTTTACTTCGGCTGAAATCAAGGCATGGACCGATGCCTGTGCACAAATAACTAGGAAGGTTACAACAGATTTCTCTGATCCTTCGCATCCTGTTATTACTATAGAATTTACGGGTGCTAGTGTTAATGCTGCTCTTACACTTGTAATTTCTGCGAAGTTCAACAGTAATTCCATCGTGGGTTCAACTGTAACAGGCACCTCCTCTGTTTATCAGTTTAGTTCTTCTGTCAGTCTCGATAATGCTGCATTTGGCCCAGTTCCAAATAGCGGTGAAGACCTAACTGCAATCGAATGTAATGCGAGCCCTGTAACAGTTGCCAGATCAACTTCTGAATCTGTTGCATCAGCAGATAATCTGCGAGTAACGGCTTATCCAAATCCGTTCAAGTCGAGTGTTAAATTCACTATTGAATCTAAAATATCTGGACAAGCTTCACTTGAAGTTTACAATGAGCTTGGACAAAAAGTAAGCACTGTTTACAAAGGATATTTACAGGCAAATAGAGGCCAAGTTGTAGAATACAAAGTTTCTAAGCTTGGTTCAAACCTGATCTATATCCTCAGAGTAGGCAACAAATCGGTAACAGGTAAATTGCTTCACTTGGAATAAATTAATGACGGATAGAAAAGTCAATTTTAAGTCCTCCCGTTACTCGGGAGGACTTTTTTTATTTGTGAATCTGTTTTCATTCCAGGCATTCGCAAACTTGATTTTAAATTTTACTCAGCGGGAATTAATTTTTAGAGAGAACTGTTCAGACAATCGGATCAAAGGAACAACGAAATAAAGAATGAAGTGCTGCTATTTTACTTCAACAAAATATTCATTTACATCTCAAATGAATTTCAAGAAAATAGATCGTTCATCAATTTTTTTTATAGGCCGCACTGATACTATTCATTAATTTTTTGAATCGTATATCTACTAGTATCAATTTTTTTTTTAAGAAATAATAACAAATTTTTTGGTGGACAAAAAAAAAGTTCTACTTTTTCGCTCCCATTTACACTCCGTACTGCCAACGTCCTGCCGAAAACTTAAAATCCTCCATTATATAAAATTGATTACCTGATCTAATTATTTGTTTAATCTGCCCCTCTGTGAACGCTTGACTTCATTGTCTAATGAGCAATGATCTTGTCCCTGTTTGAAAATTTTCCGGTACTATTCCTGACCTCGATGAAGACTTTGTCATTTAATTCATACTCCTGAGATGGACCAA
This sequence comes from Chitinophagaceae bacterium, assembly GCA_036005185.1. GTDB lineage: Bacteria > Bacteroidota > Bacteroidia > Chitinophagales > Chitinophagaceae > VBAU01. Next base: position 140,779 of record DASYQS010000059.1, read on the forward strand.
CTCAAACAATTATTCATTTAAACTTTTAATCATGACAATGTTTACGAGACGATGTAGTCATCCATTCAAAAGGTGGCTTAGTGAGGCGTTGCCAAATGCAAAACTATTGTTTGCTTTTGTCTTGCTTTGCTTGCTCAGCTCTGGTCTCTCTGCCAAGGATGGGCCTGGCAAAGAAAGCCCGGGCAAGCCATTTTTTAATTTTTCGGTAGATTTCAAACAAGGGGCTAACAAAGATGCTCCTTTCCTTCTTGGTGATATCCATTGGATAAATTCAATCTTGCAACAAAGTAACTCCAGGTATGCGGAAGGAATGTCAACCTTGCAAAGGGTCGTTTTCCTGGATCTGGCTACGGTGGCAGGCAACAATCACGTGTTGAGAGTAAAATTCGAGGCTCAGAAAGCATCACACCATGCCTACGATTTTATCACAGGCTGGAACCAGGCGCTGAAAGCCGCGCATGATCTGTCGGGATCGGAAGAGCTGATGCCTGATGCTCAGCCATCAAATAGTTCTGCTCTCTATGATGAAACCGAACCCCGGTCTTTAAATGTTTGCGGAGATGCTATTTCCGCCGTTGCCGGTGTAAGGTGTTCTCAGCTTCATGATGGAGTCAGTTATTATGATCTCCCCATTTTTGGTACTGGTCCTAATACTCCTGCTGGTCAAAGTGAAGGAGATTTTGTAATCCCCGGTGATGTCGGAGGAGCCACAGTGGCTAGCCAGATCGCAGCCTATGAAGCTGCTTACGGAGTAAGAACAGTTAGAGTATGGGCTCCGAGTTTGACTGGTGGAGCTGGCAGCGCAGATAACAGAGTTGAATTTGTAAAATACGAAGCAGGTTATATTTTTTACGATATAAAATGGAAAACTTCAGTCGCTAATGCAGATGATGCAGCTATTGAATTTGGTGCTCATATTTCCAAGGGCATCGGCGGCTATGGCACTGGCCAAGGAGCTTCTGATATCAATGGAGGTCCTTATCACGTAATATTGGATGATCTTGTAGGAAGCACTGATAATCTTGGAAACCAAGACAACCAATTGAAAGGAGCAGATATTATTGTAAAGCCAACCTGTCAGCTTAGTGGGCCTGCCACAGTTTGCGCAGGTGCAGGCAATCAGAATTATACTGCAACAGTGGATGCTCTTAATAATCCTGTTTATACTTGGTCAATTATCCTCAGCAATCAGACTACCCCTGCCTCAATTGTTTCAGGGCAAGGTCAGGTTGCTAATCCTCTGGTTGTAAGCCCGGGCTCAGTGGGTCATTATACTGTTCAATTTGTTGTCACTAATGATGGAGGCACGGGTCTTTCTTCAACTTGTACGGTAACAACTGATGTAATTTGTTCTACTCCTAGCATTGGTAGCCCTGGCGCAAATGCTACAATAGAATGTACGGCATCACCTTCATTTACAGCGCCGACATCATCTGATGCATGCGGCGGATCAACGGTGAGCACGGTTGGCCCCGATGTTAGTTCAGGTAATTCATGCTTACGCATAGTTACCAGAACCTGGAGGGCAACAAACAGTTGCGGAAACTCCAGCACAACAGTTAGCCAAACAATCACTATTAGAGATACGCAAGCGCCAACAATTGGCAGCGCTGGTGCAAACGCAACAATAGAGTGTACAGCTTCACCAAGCTTTACAGCTCCAACAGCATCTGATGCATGTAATGGTTCAACGGTAAGCACGGTAGGCCCGGATGTAACGGGAGGAACTGCCTGTGCAAGAACGGTAACCAGAACCTGGAGAGCAGTAGATGGTTGTGGTAATAGCTCAGCAACGCGAAGCCAAACAATCACTATTGTTGATACACAAGCTCCGACTATTGGTCAGGCAGGTGCAAATGCTACAGTAGAGTGCACAGCAGCACCGAGCTTTACAGCACCAACAGCATCTGATGCTTGTGGTGGTTCAACAGTACAAATTGTAGGTTCAGATGTAACAGGTGGAACTACATGTGCAAGAACTGTGACCAGAACATGGAATGCAGTAGATGTATGCGGTAACATATCAGGTACCCGCAGTCAAACAATAACTATTGTAGATACACAGGCTCCGAGCATTGGTAATGCTGGTGCAAATGCAACAATAGAATGCACTGCTTCACCAAGCTTTACAGCACCAACAGCTTCTGACGCTTGCGATGGAGCTACAGTTAATATTGTAGGTTCAGATGTAACAGGTGGTACAGCTTGTGCGAGAACTATAACTAGAACATGGAATGCAGTAGATGTATGCGGCAACGTATCAGCTACACGCAGTCAAACAATCACTATTGTTGATACACAAGCGCCAACGATTGGTTCTGCAGGTGCTAATGCAACAATTGAGTGCACAGCTTCACCAAGCTTCACCGCTCCAACTGCTTCTGATGCATGTAATGGTGCAACAGTAAGTATTGTTGGTTCAGATGTAACTGGTGGTACTGCATGTGCAAGAACTGTAACCAGAACATGGAGAGCAACTGATGGTTGTGGTAATCAAAGTGGCACAGTAGCACAAACGATCACTATCGTTGATACACAAGCACCGACAATTGGTAGCGCTGGTGCAAATGCTACGATAGAGTGCACTGCTTCACCAAGCTTTACAGCTCCAACAGCTTCTGACGCATGTAATGGTGCAACAGTAAGCATAGTAGGTGCAGATGTAACAGGCGGTACAGCTTGTGCAAGAACTATAACAAGAACATGGAGAGCTGTAGATGGTTGTGGTAATAGTTCTGCAACTCGCAGCCAAACAATTACAATAGTGGACACACAATCACCAGTTATTGGTCCTGCTGGTACAAGTGTAACAATAGAATGCACAGGAACACCAAGCTTTACAGCTCCAACAGCTTCTGACGCATGTAATGGTGCAACAGTAAGCATAGTAGGTGGTGACGTAACAGTCGTTACAGGTTGTACCAGAACAGTAACCAGAACATGGAGAGCAACAGATGGTTGCGGTAATCAAAGTGGTACAGTAGCACAAACTATCACTATCGTTGATACACAAGCACCGACAATCGGTAGCGCTGGTGCAAATGCTACGATAGAGTGCACTGCTTCACCAAGCTTTACAGCACCAACTGCGTCTGACGCATGTGATGGTGCAACTGTAAACACTGTAGGTGCAGATGTAACAGGTGGTACTGCATGCGCAAGAACTATAACCAGAACATGGAATGCAGTAGATGTATGCGGCAACGTATCGGCTACACGCAGTCAAACCATAACTATTGTAGATACACAGGCACCAACGATTGGTTCTGCTGGTGCAAATGCTACAATAGAGTGCACAGCTTCACCAAGCTTTACAGCTCCAACAGCTTCTGACGCATGTAATGGTGCAACAGTAAGCATAGTAGGTACAGATGTAACAGGCGGAACTGCATGTGCTAGAACAGTAACCAGAACATGGAGAGCAACT
>DASYQS010000060.1:0-5757 GCA_036005185.1 Chitinophagaceae bacterium
ATTGTCTGGGTTAATAACAGGCCTAATTCCTCATACTCTACTTATAATTGGCTTTGCCTATTACTTAAGTAAACTTCAACACTAAAACATCTATAGAAAGAGATTTTATCGATACGCTTTCCCTCACAATTGCACAGCACATAACATTGCATTGCCAAAATGCCGGCGACAGAATATCATTTCCACTTTTGTAATTCTATTTAACTTTATCAAGGCGGCGTGAAAAAAATCTACGCCGCTGCCGAACTTCGGTAATTCTATTTCCGGCACTTCGGCAATGCCTCTACGTTGTATGCTATTTTAACCGACACTTCACAATATTTAACGACATGAAATTTTTATTTGGATTTTTATTTATATGGTCAATTAATACTTATGCTATTCCAAAAGACACTACGGAAAGCATAAATAAATTAATGTCAAATTTGTATGAAAGAGGACAATTCAACGGTAGTATTCTTGTGGCAGTAAATGGAAAGATAATTTATACAAATGGGTTTGGTGAATCAAACTTTGATACTCATGCAAAGTTTACTCCTACAACTATTTCTTGTATCGCCTCTGTTTCAAAACAGTTCACAGCAATGGCGATTATGATGCTTGCTGAAAAAAATAAAATTAAATATGATGACCCTGTTTCAAAATATATTCCTGAACTATCGAAATATACTGATGGTATTACAATTAAACATTTGCTAACACATACTTCTGGAATTCCCGACGTTGGCGATTTAGGAATTGACCATCCGGGTTTAACTAATGACGAAGTATTGAAAATGTTAGTGAAACAAAATTCATTAGCTTTTAAACCGGGAACAAAATATGAATACAGTAATACCGCGTATATTTTATTATCCATAATCGTAGAAAGAATTACGGGTAAATCCTATGAAAAATTTCTGACTGAAAAAATTCTGTCTCCTTTAAAAATGAATAACACTTTTCTGTATGATGGTTCACAACAATTATCGAACAACATAGCGATAGGTTACAGCCAGTTCAATCAAAAGGATAGTTATGCTGCATTAACCACAGGAGATGGTGGCATGTTTTCAAATGTATATGATTTGCTCAAATGGAGCGAAGCATTATATTCAGAAGAATTAGTAAAACAATCAACCTTAAATACCGCATTTACTCCTGCAAAAGTTATAGAAGGCAAAACCACGTATGGATTTGGCTGGAACATTACAGGAATCGGAGCAGATAAAGTTGTTTGGCATACAGGAAGTACAGGAGGCTATAGGGCATTCATTGAGAGAAGACTAAAAGAAAGGATTACCATTATCATGTTAACCAATAAAGGAAATAGCAGACGCATGGAAATAAACGATGCAATTGTGAGCATTTTAAATGACAAACCTTATAGTTTACCAAAGTTGCCGATAAGTGAAAAAATGTATAACACAATAAAAGAGCGTGGAATTATTGTTGCCTTAAATATGTATGACTCATTAAAGGCTGCAAATGACACTACTTATGATTTTTCCGAATCAGAATTAAATACATTGGGTTATCAATTAGTTAGTGAAAATAAATTAAATGACGCTATTGCGATTTTTAAATTGAATACAACAAGTTATCCGAAATCTTCCAATGCGTTTGACAGTTTAGGGGATGCCTATGTTGCAATTCGTGATAAAGATGATGCAATAAAAAGTTATCAAATAGCTATTGATTTAGATAAAAATAATCTTGAATCAATTAGAAAACTAAATAACCTAAAAAAATTAAAATGAGCCGTTGTGTGCAATTTATATTTGGCTACATGAATGAAATAAAAAATATCTTAATTGGGGCCGCATGCCTTCTTGTTTTCGAAGCCTCAGGGCAGGATAAAGAAAAATTTGATGGTAAAAAATGGGAAGCTCCCTACACTTTAGAAATTCCAAAAAGTTGGGACGTTGAACGGTTTTTAATCCCTATTGCGTTTGCATCTACTATACCTTATAATGGTATTGAGGATATCAGATTTACTCCTGGCTGGGGTAAAAAAGAAACTAATGAATATTGGACCTATGCCTTTTTATGGTTTTTAGATGGCAGACCAAAATTTAATTCAAAAATCATTGAGAAAAATTTGAAAGCATACTACACTGGACTTACAAATATTAATATCGACAAAAAACAAATTGACACTACCAAATTAACTCAAGTAACTGTGTCAATACAGAAACGAAGTTCTTACCAAGGAGACTTGAAAACATTTGAAGGAACAGTTAGTATGATTGATTATATGACACGTAAACCAATAATTGTAAACTTAATAGTACACATAAAATTTTGCGAAGGGCAAAATAAAACCTTCGTTTTCCACGAAATATCACCAAAACCGTACACTGACTTAATATGGGACGATTTAAATCGACTTTGGGCTAACTTTAAATGCACCAAAGAATAAACTGCACACAACATTGCATTGCCAAAATGCCGGCAACAGAATATACACTCAGCTTTTGGAATTCTATTTAACTTTAGTACTGCGGCCGAGCGACAGGAATTCTAATTCCGGCACTTCGGCAATGCGTTGACGTTATATGCGATTTAACAGACAAACTCAATGACGAGGGAAGAAATAACTGCAATTGTTAAAAACGAAGGTCATAGTTTGACATTCACTACTTATTCAAATGCCTTCAGTAAAGAAATTGTCAACCGAATTTATATTCCGATCATTGACTGGGGCACCGGCGAGCACGAACAGGACTTGGACAAATTAGTGACGGACTATGTAACTGACTGTATCAACTCTTTCATTCGATTAGATAAAACAAAGTTTATTGATAAGCTGAAAGATGAAGTTTTTAAACTATTTAATAGATACATTGAAGCGACCAGTTATAGTCAGGTCCCAGATAACTTGATTGAAAAACATGGGAATACAAAAGCCAATCGATTATTTTTTAATGGCGCGACTAAAGATTCTGTTTACTCAACATGCAACTTTCATGAAGTTTACTATACACAAGACTCAGGACCGAAACTAAGATTTTCGATTCTTACAAAGCTAGATTGGGAAATGGAACATGGATTAACACTATTTTTTGAGAATTCGGAATTGGTAAATATTGAATGAAAATAAAATAAACAACAAACCGCATATAACATGCGGCTTTGCGATGTGACTCCCGCCAACGGCGGGATCACCACCCATGTTTTGTAGTCTGTTCATATGTGAAAAAATCAAACGAGTTTTAAAGATGCTTGTGTCTGATGTGTATAATTGACCGTGTAAGGTCTTTCATTTTTTATAACAGAAAGTATCCGCTTCACCAGTTTATGCGCCACTTTCACAATTACATTCTTTACGTTCTTTCCAAAATGTTTCCGGTAATAAGCCTGCATCTCCGGATCCCTTCTTATCGTTACCCATGCAGCTTCTACCAGATAGCTGCGCACAAGTGATCTACTTCTTGGTGTTACACCCAGTGTGCTTTCACTGCTGCCACTGTTGCGCATAGCCGGTATCATTCCGATATACGAACTAAATTGTTTTTCGTTTTCAAACCGGCGGATATCTCCCAACTCTCCCAGTAAGGCTGCTGCTAAATATCCACCTATGCCTGGTATGCTTTTTAATAAATAATAATCCTTCTTATAATACTTGCGGCAATAACTGCGAAGTTGATTGGCTGCATTCAGATATTCTGTATGCAATACTTCTAATATCCGAAGCTTACTGTGCATGCTGTATGTGGCTGTAATATTTTTCCACTCAATATTTTTTAACCACTGCTGAAATTCTTTACTCCAGTTGGGATTGTCATACTGTACCGGAATTTTTATTCCCAGGTACAACAACATCCCTTTTATCTGCAGCTTCACTTGCCTGAGTTGTCTTACAATACTATTTCGCTGACGCACCAAACTCCGCAAATGATCCTGGCTTTCTTCAGGTATATGTATAGCCCGCAACTGGCCCGCCTGTAGTTGTTTACTCAGGTTACGACAATCTATCCTGTCTGTCTTTTGATAATTCTGTTTGTTCATCTTCGGAATATCTGCCGCATTTACTACTACAGTGTGCCAGTCAAGATTTTTAAAATAGCGAGCAGCAGAAAATCCGCAACAGCCCGATTCATAAGTTATATACACTTCATGATTGGGAAAATTTCCTTCTACATATTCTGCCAGTTGTTTCGGCTCCGGCGGCATCGTATAGCCGCGATGATCAAATAAATCAGTACGAAAATGTACCGACCAACTTTTTTTGTGTATGTCCATACCTATATATAACTTAGGTATAGCGGTAATTTGAGTTCGCATAACCAATTTTTTAATAGCAGACAGTTGTTTGACTGTACTGCACGGTTAATTAATAGAAACTTAAGTTACCGCTTTTACATAGTTGCTTTCTGCAATAGCGGCTGACGAACAAAGGCTGAGCAATTGTAATTCTAATCATCTATTGTACTAAATTTAAGGTGACGGAACACGGACTTCCGCTACTGCAGAAATACCTGAACCGTTGGCTGCAATAGCGCCACAACAGCTTAATTTGTAATCCTTCAAAAACTTTTTTATGCGACTTCTCTATACAATAATCGGGTGTGTGTTTTTGTTAGCTGCGAATCAAAAGAAGAATTCACCAAGAAAAATCATTGACGTCCATTTTCATGCGCGATTGCTTACGGACTATCCTAACCCGCCACCTCCGAACCCGGTAACGGGAAAAATACCTGAATGGAAGAATGATAAAGAGATGATGGGTATCATGCTGGCCGCACTTAAGGATAATAATGTTGTAAGGGTCATCGCATCAGGCAATTTAACGACAGTCGCGAATTTTCAAATGGCAGATCCTGACAGGGTCATTCCTGGTTTTGATTATCCTTTCAAAGGGAATAATTCATTGCCGGACACGGCAAGTTTTGTCCGATATATCCAGGAAGGAAAGTTGAGTGTTTTTGGGGAGCTGGCTCTTCAGTATGAAGGAAAAACATTAGCAGATCCGGAACTTGAGCCTTACCTGGCAATTTGTGAAAGGTTGGGAATCCCGGTAGCGCTCCATACTGGCATGTCATTTCCTAATACTCCATACACCTGTTGTCCGAAATTCAGAACCCACTTGGGCAATCCGCAATTGATTGAAGAGGTTTTAGTGATGCACCCTAAATTGAAAATTCAACTTATGCACTTGGGCTTTCCTTACCTGCAGGAAACAAAGGCCATAATGAACGTATACCCACAGGTATATGCGGACATCGCCGCCATTGATTGGTTAAGACCTGTTGCCGATTTCTACAGCTATCTTAAATCCCTCATAGACGCGGGTTTTGGAAAGCGCATTATGTACGGCTCCGATCAAATGGCCTGGGAAGATGCAATTCCACTCGCTATTAAAAATGTCGAGAATGCTCCTTTTTTAACGGAAGCTCAAAAACAGGATATCTTTTACAATAATGCAGCAAAATTTTACAATATAAAATAGCAACTTGACTCAAAATGCCTTTTAATCTACTGCAGCCAACAGTGCATTGCCAAAATGCCGGCGACAAAACAACTTCTCAGCTTTAGTATTTCTATTTAACTTTAGAATAGCGCCGTAAGAAAATTAAGTTACCGCGCTGCCGAGCGGCACGAATTCTAATTCCGGCACTATCGGCAATGCGAGAACGTTGTGTGCTATGCGACAGTAATTGAATCACCCAACAAATCTCAACATGACCCAAACCACATTTCTTATAATTGCCGCAATCATTCCTCTTTTGTTTGGATTGGTAATGATGTTTATCCCAAACAAAATGTTGTCAAATA
>DASYQS010000061.1:0-95543 GCA_036005185.1 Chitinophagaceae bacterium
CAACATGGATAACGTTTTTCATCCATGCTTTATCTGCTATATATGGTGAAGAAGATACTTGTGCCTGCTCATAATCTTTCACCTTTTTCAAATACACAGCTATTTCATCACCATTTATAACAGAAAGGCGGCCAATTGGAACACGGGGAATATTATTTCCCTGAAAGCAGCTTAATAAATTATCCGATGCCGGATATCCGAATGTAGGAACAAGATTCAGCTTTTCAAGATCGCTCTGTGTCGTAAGATTAGGTGAACTCTCGTTCGCTCTATATTGAATGTAATTAACGCCTTTACCGATCAAAAAAACAAATTTTGGAGGGGATGAATAATTTTCTAAAGCGTACTGTATAAAGTTTTTAACCGAGGAAGGATGTTTTTTTATACCAAAAGCAAATTGATCAATGAGCTGAGTGACATCATAAATTTTGGTGTTATAGCTTCCTCCAGCGAGTGAATTGCGATAAGCTTTGTATTCATCCACGGGATGGCTGCCATTGGATGCATCATACAACAATGGATTTGAGATAATGAGGTAATCGCCTTGGTTGGACGCCAAACCATAATTGATGAAGGAACGCGTTTGAATGGCTGTGATCGAATTTATATTTGAAGCATCTTCGCTAATCAAAATAAGTTTTCGGTTTGTTGCTGAGGCTTCAAGAGCAATTTTTATTAATGACGGGTTTGAAATATCTGCTACATAACGTTTGCCATTTGTGATATCATACAGCACAGGTGCAGTAGAACCATAATTAAAATTTGAGATCTCCAGGTAATTACCATTTAAATTAGCCGGAAGTTCAAAGGCAAAGCTTTTTAAATTATCAAAATCGAATTGTCTTGGATAATTTATTTCATATTGAGCAACTACCATTCGGTCGGGGCGTGCTGAAGGTTGATTTATTACTTCAACCGTTGCATTTCCGGAAGTAATTACTGATAAGGAAAAAGGTGTTTGAATTTTTACATAGTTAAAATAATCCATTGGTTGTTGCAGAATGGAGGTACCATTAATTTTAACCTGAAAACTTCTTGTAGTGATCGCATTTCCCGCAGCATTGATATTAAACACAGGTGCAGGTCCACCGCTGTAAACATGAAGATTTAAATGAGAATTACTCAATATGCCTGCCGAATCAATATCGGCTGATGTCCAGCCTTCACCACGATCATAAGCAGAGGAATATACATAAGTGGTTTGAACAAGAGCTCCATTTCCGACATTAATTTTATTTCTAAAATAATTTCCAAGTGTATGCATGAAATATGGCTCAGGAGAAAGTGTATTGCCTGCAATATTATTTGTAGTCGGCACTAATCTTTTATTTGAACCTGTTGGATTAACCGTAAGAAAATAAAAAGAAGTATCAGTTTGTAAGCTCCAGTGATCATTCAATTGATAATCGGGATCACGATACAATTGGTTATCTGGCTTGCCATCGTTCATCTCACCCCAGAATTCAATATAATCACTACCGCCTAAGGGGCCTGTCGAAACGGAAGTATATATGGGAATTTCTTTTCCGTTTCTCCACAATTGAAAGTTTTCCGCGGAAGTAGTACCAAGACCAACTGAATTTAATGTTGCTAGCGGAATGCGGTAAAGGCCATTTGTGCCAACCTTAAACTTGTAATAAGTTTTGCTGTAATCTATCCATTCGTTATTATACACCTGAGCCTTTGTTAAAAGGCCAGCGCATACTAATAACAAGAGTAAAATTCTTTTCATGGACCAGGGGTTTATTAAGGTACGGGTTATTTTTTCTTTTTGTTTTTGTCATTCACCATATCAAGCTTTAACGAAAAGACATGTGTGAATAATGGGTTCGATTGATTAGCCAGGTTAGCAAAGGCATAATCAATGGTAACATTCTGGATCTTAAAACCGGCACCAGCACTTGGCTGATAGATCCATACTTTTTTCTGGTTCAAGGTATCTCCATCGGCCAATGCCTTTTGAAAATTATTGATGCCTCCTCGTAAATAAAATATGTTATGTATGTTTAACTCCAATCCAAATTTTGGATCAACGCTCACAGGATCACCACTAATAATCGTATTGCGTTTGCCATCAAAAGTCAAGTCAAAATTTGCCTCGGCAAGTAGGCTAAGTTTTTTATTTATTCTAAAATCTCTTGCAACACCAAGTATCAGCCGTGGTGCTGTAAGTTCAGTTGATTTTACTGGAATGTCATTTTTAGTCAAATACAAAACTTCTTTTTCTTTTTCACTAAAATTGAACGACCATGCATTAAAAGTTGTAGTAAGGTCCCTGCCTGCAACCCCAAATTTCCATTTTCCTTGAAGTACCTGTAAGCCTGCATCGAGACCAAATCCCCATGCCTTCGCAAATTTGCCTACGCTGCGATGAATAACCTTTGCATTTAAACCAAAGTGAACATTCTTCTTTTCAGATTCTTTCAGTTTTTGAGCAAATGAAAAAATAAAAGCATAATCTGCTGATGAAAAAGCTTGTATATTATTATAATTGATCGATCCATCGGGCTCAACTAAAAACAAAGTGTTCATGATATCATCGACTGCAAACCGTAAAGCAGAAATACCGATTGTTCGCTTGTTATCTGCTATAGGAAAAGCAATACTTGCATAGTCATACTTTCCTATGCCTGCAAAATACTCGGAGTGCATGAGGTTCAGGTTCGGATGATCTTTTACTCCGACTAATCCTGCGGGGTTCCAATAACCTGCAGTTCCATCATTAACTGACGAAATCTGAGCACTGCCCATGGCAAGGCCTCGAGCACCTGCACCAATATTTAAAAATTCATTAGAATATTTCCGGAATTGAGAAAAACTGGAAAGAGATAGAAAAGTCATTAATAGGGACAGGTATAATCTTGGCATTTTCATTCTTACAATTTTCGGATAAGCGATTAAAAAAATTGGCTTTCAGAGGGGTAATAGGCATTTCAAAAATAATCTTTAACCCGCGAAAATCATAGCTTCGAGGGGTAATTAGTGTAAGGATTGTAAACGAACAAGTTAGAAAAATATTGCATGCTATTTAAAGGGTTTGCATTCTGCCTTACTTTTGCCTCAAAGCATACAAATAAATGAGCCTTATCGAAGAACTCAGATGGAGAGGCATGATACAAGATATAATGCCAGGAACGGAGGAACAGTTGAACAAAGAAATGACTACCGCCTATATTGGCTTCGACCCCACAGCCGATAGTCTTCATATTGGAAGTTTGGTTCCCATTTTATTGCTAGTTCATTTGCAAAAAGCTGGTCATAAGCCAATTGCCTTAGTAGGAGGAGCTACAGGCATGGTTGGGGATCCAAGTGGAAAAAGCGAAGAAAGAAATTTATTAAGTGAAGAAATTTTGCAGCATAATCAACAAGGGGTAAAAAAACAATTGATGCAGTTTCTTGACTTTACTCCATCGAATCCCAATTGCGCAGAAATGGTAAACAATTACGATTGGTTCAAGAATATGAGCTTTCTCCATTTTATCCGGGATGTAGGGAAACATATTACTGTAAACTATATGATGGCAAAGGATAGCGTGAAAAAAAGAATAGAAGGTGACACGGGAATGAGCTTTACAGAATTTACTTATCAATTGGTGCAGGGCTATGATTTTTACTGGCTTTATACCAATAAAAATTGCAAACTTCAAATGGGGGGTAGTGATCAATGGGGGAACATTGTCACGGGCACGGAACTGATCCGACGTAAAGGCGGAGGAGAAGCTTTTGCCTTTACTTGTCCGCTCATTACAAGGGCAGATGGAGGAAAATTTGGTAAAACAGAAAAAGGCAATATCTGGTTAGATCCTGAAAAAACTTCTCCTTATCACTTTTATCAATTCTGGAGAAATGCTAGTGATGCCGACGCAGAAAAATGGATCAGGATATTTACTTTTTTGCCAATTGAAGAAATTGAAATGATCACCAATGAACACCAGCGGGATCCTGCTCAACGGCTTTTGCAAAAAAGATTGGCTGAAGAAATAACGGCTTTTGTTCATGGCAAAAAAAGCTTGGAAGAAGCTTTATTATCAACGGAAAAAACATTTCAGAATCAGGATATCCCGGCTGAAAATTTAACTGTGGATGATTTGGAGGGCATGCAAGGAGTAACAAAATTTAATTACAATAAAGATAAAATCAATGAAGGAATTGATGTGGTAAGTTTCCTTGCTGAAACAAAAATTTTCCCAAGCAAAGGCGAAGCAAGAAAAACTATTCAGGGTGGGGGAGTAAGTATCAATCGACAAAAAGTTGATGATCTGTTAATGAGAATTGATAGTTCTTTGTTACTGCATGATAAATATATTTTAGTGCAAAAAGGGAAAAAGAATCATTATTTGGTAGAGGCAATAGATCGATTAAATTAAAATTGTTTTAAAGCCTTCCACATTTCTTCAGCTACTACTTGATTGCCTTTCGCATTTAAATGCACCCTGTCTCTGGTAAGAATCCCTGATTCTTTATTTTCCGTATTGTATTGCTTATTATAGTCTTGGAATTTTTGCCGAAGATCAACCAAGGGTAAATTATTTTTCTGTGCAATCGTTCGAACGATGTTCGAGTATTTGTTCATATCGCCATCTTGTTGATTCGTAAAATCAGTTTTTTCGCCAATTACAGCGGGCGTACAAAGAATAGCGCTAATATTTTTTTCCTTGAGTTTTTTAATAATAGCATTATAAAATCGTTCAAATTTATCAGCGTCTGTGCCGGTGCCTGAAGAAACCTTATGCCATACATCATTTACGCCTATATAAATCACAACTATATCGGGACTTTTTGACAGCACATCCTCCTCTAATCTTAAGTACAGGTCATACACTTTGTTGCCGCTTATGCCGGCCCCGATAAACTCAAATTCTGCTGATTTATTTTCCAACTTACACATGCTGTCAATACGGGTTATAAAACCACCGCGTTCAGCACCTTGTTGTGTAATGGAATCTCCAAAAAATATTACCTTTTTTTTCTTTTGAGGCATAAAAGCAACAATGAACAAAAAAAGAAAACAATAAATGATTCTCATAACTGCAATCTGATTTTAGGGAATATAGTTTGTTTTATTAAAAGAATAAGACAAATCAACCAAAGCAAAATAAATAATTGTTTGATATAAAAAGGTAAATTTCCTTTAGGCGTTTTATTTATCTCTTCATACCACGCAACTGGAAAAAAATAACGTTTGATCTTTTCACTGGTTTTATACACTTCAATATTGTTCACACGGTAATAATAATTGATAGGGTTTTTATCTCCAAAATAATGATCATAAAATCCTGTATTAAACGACTTACTTATTATTGAGTCGCCTGCGACTTGTGCGGATAACAAAGTGTCAGGCAATGAGTCGCGTAAATTCAATAAGTTAACATAGCGATTTTTATTTTTATTCAATAACAATAGTTGGTTATTAGTCACATCAGTAATCACCCATTCATTGGTTTCTGTCAAATAGCATTCATTCAATACATGATGATCCCCCGGATTATTAATTTCAATTACCCGGCAAGTAATCCCCTTAGACCAACAAAAGAATGCCAATATACTTGCAAAATTCCCACACCATAGTCTTATTGAGTCCGAAGAACTCAATACCTTATATTGGTTTAGGGGAGATATTGTAAGTAGTTGTGCTGAAGGCTGCCCTATCTGATCATGAAAATGGTTGTACAATAATTTGCCAATTTCCAATATTTTGAAGGCGGTAGATTGATCCTTTATATTCAAACTATCTAAAATAGTGTTTGCTTCTATTAATTCTTGTTTGGGATAATCATAAATAAATTTTTTCCACTTGCTGACATCAGAAGAATATAAGCTGGAGTATGTTCCATATTTGTGATAGGCAAATCTTTCCCTATAAAAAAATATGAGCAAGTTTATAAAAGTGGTAAGGCAAAATAAAACGATGATATAATTCCTGGCAGTCTTCATTCATAAAAACCAATAGCAGATATCGGTATTATTCCACATTTATCTGTTTGCGAATCAACGCTCCTTCTCTTACTTCCATTAAAAATTTTCTTTCACGCAGCCAATAACCATTCCCTTTTTCACAGAAATGCACTTTTAAATTTTCAATGCTGATAGGGTTGCCATCTGGTATATCGGCAATATTGCTATGTCCTATTTCATGACCATCAATGATGATCACGAGCCCGCTGCCAATAGCTTCCATTCTATTTCCTTCCAAGATAAGCATGCCCGTATCCTCACCTAAGCCAATGCCAATACATTGAGGATTGGTAGCTATGGCTTGCGCCAATCTTCCAAAACGCCCGCGCTTCTCAAAATGGGAATCCACAATAACATCATCAATAAAACCAAGACCTGTGGTGATTTTAACTTCGCCTTTGAGATGTGCTTGTGTGGCATTGCCTTCATAGATCATAGTATTGCTCATCGCCATGGCGCCGGCGCTCGTACCTGCCACCACAAAATTTTCATACTGGTAACGATGCAAGAGAATATTTAAAAAATCGGTTCCGCCAAAAGTCGCACTAAGTCGCAATTGATTGCCCCCGCTAAGCATTACCGCATCGCAATGACGAATGCGTTCAAGATATTCATCCTTCACCGCATCCTGACGGTTGCGTATATGCATCAGCCCAACATTTGTACAGGAAATTTTTCCAAAGGCATTAAGGTAATTTTCACCTACTTCGTTTGGGATAATAGAGGCTGTAGTGATAATTTCAATTCTGACTTCCGGCCCTCCGGCCTCCTCTACAATGCGACGAAGAATGCCTAGCTCAAAAAAATTGAGATTGTTGCGTGAGATTTGTCCTCTTTCAAGATCGGTTCCCTTATCTTCTGCTCCTCCAACAGCTATTAGTTTTCCTTTAGGATGGTCCATTCAATGGGGTTTGATTAACGACAAAAATAATCGAAAATGGTTTAACGAAAAGATGCAGCAGCTAAGTATGTGAAGATTCCCACAATGTCGGGACAAGTTGTGGACAAGGTGCTTTCCTTCTCTAACACTGAGCATGTATATTTCTTGTGCGTCTATGTGGTTTTAGTTTTCATTCTTTGCGAAATAAAAAATACAATGATGCCGATCACCGCAATCAAACTCCCCCACAGAGAAAACCAACCTGTTGATACAAAAAGGAACATCCAGATACAAATAGAAAGAATTACAGGCAGGGGATAAAGCCACATCTTAAATGGAAGATTAGAAGTGTTCAATCGCTTTCTTAATAGTACCAACCCTATCGATTGGCCAATAAATTGTATCAATATTCTCATAGCTAAAATCGAATCTATTACCTGTCCTAACCTGAAGAGCATACTAAAAATCAGCCCAAGTGCACATAAAAAAATGAGTGAGATATACGGAAAGTTTTTAGTGGAATGAAGCTTTGAAAATATTTTAAAAAAATTTCCGTCCACTGCAGCGGCATAAGGTATTCTTGAGTAGCCTAACACGATTGCAAATAAAGACGCCAACGCAATCCATAATATCAATACAGTAATGATTATTCCTGCTTGATGTCCGTAAATATGTTCCATAAAAATACTAGCCAAATGCTTTTCATTTGGTTTTATTTCCTGCCAGGGTATTACACTCATCACACTTATATTCATTAGCAGGTAGAGTATGGCGATGCCAGCGATGGAAATAAAAATGCTTTTTGGGATATTTTTTTCCGGTCGTTTTATCTCCCCTCCTAAGTGGCAAACATTATAATAACCTAAATAGCTATAGACTGTTTTTACAGAGCCTTGTCCTACGGCCGCCCAGAAAGCATATTGAAAAAATGATTCTTCACCTGCTGGTAATAATTGAATAGAATGTTGCTGATGAGTTAGTCCACTTACAATGATCCATAGAACAGTTAATATGACAACTATCCAAAGTATCACCGAAATCTTTCCTATCGCTTCAATTTTACGATACAGTAAAAGAAAGACGATGACCACTAATCCACCTGAAACTAATTTTTGCTGCAAAAAATTCATGTCAACGATATAAGAAAGATATTGGGCAAAGCCGATAGCTCCTGATGCTACCACTAACGGAGCTTGAATGCTTGTTTGCCATACAAACAAAAAGCTCATGAGCTTGCCCCATTTTTCACCGTACCCAATGCGAAGGAAATTATAAGTGCCGCCAGCCAGCGGATAAGCTGCGCCTAGTTCACTCCAGATCATGGCATCTACAAAAGCTGTAAATGCTCCAAAGATCCACGCCCACAAGAACAAACCATTGTGAAAATAACTGACCACAATCGGCATGACTACAAAAGGGCCGATGCCCACCATGTCGATCATATTGATAGCTGATGCTTGAAGGAGATTTATTTTGCGGTTAGTTTGGAGTGCGGGCATTCTGATTTTTACATGTGTAAATTAAATTTCTTTTGTGAGAATAAGAATGCAGACGAAAATGCTCGATGAAATAAATACCGCAATATATTATGCCAATTTTGCAAAGGCGTTAATTCCCTCAACTAACAGATCAAGATTAGCAATAGTTGTGTAAACATTCGGAGTAATTCGAACACCATGTATATTTTCCCAGTCAATGCCTACAGTATGAATTTTATATTTATCAAAAAGAAATGAATCCAATTCACCTGGTTTTTTGCCTTCAATACCCACATTACCAATGGCACAGCCCCATTTTGGGTTGAGCGATGTATTAATTTTTACTTTCGGTATATCTTTCACTTTTTCCATCCAATAATTTTTGAGATAATGTAAACGCTTCTCTTTTCTTTCGCTGCCGATCATTTCATGAAACTCTAATGCCTTACCGATAGCTTGTTCAATAAAAAAAGGTCTTGTTCCAAGATTTTCAAATTTCCGGATGTCATCTTTTAAAGGATCATCGCTGGTGGCAAACAAAGGATAGATATTTTTGATCTTTTCTTTTTTAATATATAGCATACCACTGCCAATAGGAGCATACAACCATTTGTGCAAGCTGCTTGCAAAATAATCACAATCGAGATCAGGAATTTTAAAACTAAAATGAGCAAAACTGTGCGCTCCATCTGCGATGACTTCGATACCTCGTTTGTGCGCTTCCTGTGCAATTTTCTTTACAGGCAAAATTTGACCGTTCCAGTTAATGATATGTGTAATGTGAACGATTTTTGTTTTTGGTGTAAACGCTTTTACATATTGATTTACGAGATAATTTTCATCTTCACTAGGTAAATCAAGATTGACCCATACCATTTTTATTCCATCTCGTTTTTGTCGCTGGTTGTATGCATTCACCATGTTGGGATAATCCTGTTTGGCGGCTACTATCTCGTCGCCTGCTTTTAGGGACAAGCCAAAGATTATTGTTTCCAGACCTTCCGAGGAATTCCGGTTGATGGCAATTTCTTCTGCGTCACAACCGGCAAGCCTGGCCAAATTTTTTCTTAACGGCTCACGACCCTGGTCAAGAATGCGCCACATATAATAGCTCGGCGCCTCATTGCTGTAATCATAAAAACGCTTTACTGCTTCTTGCACGGGAATGGGAGCAGGTGAAACTCCGCCATTGTTCAAATTGATTAGTCCGGGTGAAACGGTAAATGATTGTTGGATGTAATACCAGAAATCTTCCTCCGTAGCAAGGTCTGCAGGAGAAATACCTTCGGCATCTCTCAAAGCTTTTTCAAGGTTACGACTCCACCCAGGTTTGGCAAGTGAGGAGAAAAAAGCAGTAGCGGAAATGGCGCCGAGGCGCTGTAAAAAACGGCGACGGTTACTTGACATAACGGTCAATTTAATAATTAAATGTACCGAAAAAAGCCCATCGAGATTTGCTTAACCTTACTGCCAGTGGAGATAAGATTGATAAATAGTAAACAAAATACAACTTGGTGGTCTTCGACAAGCTGGGGATAAAATGCAACCAAAGTTGCTAGTTGCAGTGAAGTTGGCTACATAAGTAAAATCAACTAAATTGAAACCTACCTGCTGGCAAGCAGGATTACAACTTGTATGTATGAAGATTATAGAAATTAAAGTTCTAAAAGGGCCGAATTATTGGAGCATTCGAAGATCGAAGCTGATACAAATGAAATTGGATTTGGAAGAAATGGAGCAAAGACCAACTAATAAAATCCCCGGTTTTCGTGAGCGTTTGGAAAAATTGATCCCAAGTTTATACGAACATCGCTGCAGCGAGGATGCGGCGGGTGGATTTTTTCATCGGGTGGACGAAGGAACATGGATGGGCCATGTGATTGAACACATTGCTCTTGAAATACAAACACTAGCGGGCATGGATACTGGCTTTGGTCGTACTCGCAGCACAGGTGAAAAAGAGGGTGTGTATTATGTAATATTTGATTATATAGAAGAAGATGCCGGAGTGTATGCGGCGAGGGCCGCTGTGAGAATTACACAGGCATTGATTGATGATGTTTCCTATAATCTGGAGGAAGATATACAGCAGATGAGAGAAATTCGTGAGGACACAAGGCTCGGCCCATCAACTGGCTGCATTGTGGATGAAGCTGCTAAAAGAGGCATTCCTTACATACGATTGAATAAACAAAGCCTTGTTCAGTTAGGTTATGGTGTGCATCAAAAAAGAATTCGGGCTACCATAGCGTCAACCACTTCAACCATTGCAGTTGATATTGCAGGCAACAAGGAGGAAACAAAAATGCTTTTAGACGCTGCTCAAATTCCAGTACCCAGAGGCACAGTGATAAGAACGGAAGAAGAATTGCAAGACGCTATAGAAAGATTTGGCTATCCTTTGGTAATAAAACCAATTGATGGTAATCATGGAAAAGGTAATACAACAAACATTACTAATTATGAACAAGCTATTAAGGCATTTCAGGCGGCAAAAGAATATAACCGCTCAATCATTGTAGAAAAATTTATAACTGGTTATGATTTCAGAGCTCTTGTAATCAATTATAAATTTACTTGCGCTGCCTTGCGAACACCTGCATCTGTAACTGGGGATGGTGAACATACGATACAATGGCTCATCGATGAGACCAATAAAGACCCGCGTCGTGGCTATGGACATGAAAAAGTGTTGACCCAAATAACTATTGACCAATTCACACAAAAAATGCTGGATGATCATGGTTATAATTTAGAAACGATTCCTGCGAAGGATGAATTAGTAATATTGAAACCAACAGCCAATATATCCACTGGCGGCACTTCCACAGATGTTACGGATGAAGTGCATCCGGCCAACATTTTTATGTTTGAACGTATTGCAAGAATTATTGGTCTTGATATCTGCGGCATTGATGTGATGGCTACCGATTTGCAAACTCCTGTTTCTGAAAATGGCGGTGCTATTTTAGAAGTGAATGCGGCTCCTGGCTTTCGAATGCATCTGGAACCGGCGATCGGTTTACCGCGAAATGTAGCTGAGCCCGTTATTGAGATGTTATTCCCAAAAGGCAGCGCCGGAAGAATTCCGATTATTGCGATAACAGGCACCAATGGCAAAACAACAACTGCAAGAATTACGGCAAACATTGCTAAAAGTGCAGGTAAAAAAGTGGGTTATACAACAAGTGACGGCGTTTATATCCAAAATCAAATGATGATGAAAGGCGACTGCACTGGGCCAATTTCTTCACAGTTTGTTTTGAAAGATCCAACCGTCGATTTTGCAGTGCTTGAATGTGCAAGAGGGGGCATTTTGAAATCAGGTCTCGCATTTCAAAACTGCGATGTGGCTATTATAACTAACGTAGCCGCTGATCATATCGGTTTAGGCGGCATCAATAGTATTGAACAGATGGCAAAGGTAAAATCAGTGCTAGCAGAAACAGTATTTCCTCATGGCTATGCTGTGCTAAACGCTGATGATGATCTTGTATATAAAATGAAAGATAATGTTAGCTGTAATGTGGCGTTATTTAGTATGGATGAAAATAATCCACGTATTAAAAGGCATGCCGATAAAGGTGGTCTTGCAGCCGTTTTTGAAAATGGATATATAAGCATTAAAAAAGGCAACTGGAAGATCAGAGTAATTCCAGACAAGGATATTCCTATAACTTTTGAAGGAAAAGCTTTACACAATATTCAAAACTGTTTGCCGGCTGTGCTGGCCACCTATTTATTTAGAGATATTACTATCGAAGACATTCGTTCAGCACTGAGCTCATTTTTACCTTCTTCTTCTCAAACACCTGGCAGATTGAATTTTTTTCATTTCAAAAATTTTACCGTGCTGGCCGATTTTGCACACAATCCACATGGGTTGAAATTGCTTTGTGATTTTATAAGCAAGCTGGAATACCCTATAAATATTGGTCTCATTTCCGGTACCGGTGATAGAAGGGATAGTGACATCCGCGAGCTTGGGGAAATTTCTGCCAAATGTTTTGATGAAATCATTATACGCTGTGACAAAAATTTGCGAGGAAGAACCGCGGAAGAGATTATTGACCTTTTGAAACAAGGAATTGAAAAAATAAATCCAAGTATTCCGGTTAAAGTTATTCCTGATGAGAACGTGGCCCTTGAATACATATATGCAAATCATAAACCCGGTGCATTATATACAATTATGTGTGATGTAGTGGCAGGGGCATTGGATAAATTGAGGGAGTTAAAGGAAAGAGAAGGGAAGGAGCCGATTGCCATTGGTTCTTAGCCATTAGTTCTAAGATTTTAAATCCTTTAAACCAAGAGTAATTCTACTTAGCTGCAGAACATTAAATAAAAAAAACTAATAGCTATAGTCAATGCGATAAGCTAGGTTTTAAAAACCATTTGGCATAAAAGCAATCAAGGCCTATTTTTGCACTCCCCAAGATTGACCCATGGTGTAATGGTAGCACTACAGATTTTGGTTCTGTCTGTTAAGGTTCGAATCCTTATGGGTCAACAGGTAAAGGCACAAAAAACAAGGTACAAGTAAGATCTTAAATTCAAAACCTGTGCTTTGTACTTTGTGCCTTATTTCTTAACCGATTCTTGCCTTGTAGTATAATGGTAGTACGTCAGACTCTGGCTCTGAATGTCAGGGTTCGAATCCTTGCAAGGCAACAAAAGCCTGCTGATATTAAAGGGTATTGGCAGGTTTTTTTCTTCTTCCTACCTTCATTCTAAATTCTCAGTCATGAAAAATGTTATCCTTCTTCTTTTTGTTTTTGTAAGCTTTCATGCTTTTTCACAAAAATGTGCAGATTATTATTTTTTGCAGAACAACAAAACGATTGAGATGACGATCACCAATAAAAAGGGGAAGGAAAGCGGCAAATTGGTTTACAATATTTCAAATGTGAAAAAAACAGGTAACACAATAAGCGCTACAGTGAATTCGGATTTTTTTGATAAGAATGGAAAAAGTATTTCAAAAGCTACAAATAATGTACAGTGTGAAAATGGAACGTTGATGATGGATATGAAGATGCTCATTCCGTCTGCACAACAGCAGCAAATGGGAGATATTTCTGCAAGCGGAACGATTAGTTATC
Organism: Chitinophagaceae bacterium; assembly: GCA_036005185.1. Lineage (GTDB taxonomy): Bacteria > Bacteroidota > Bacteroidia > Chitinophagales > Chitinophagaceae > VBAU01. The sequence continues at coordinate 13,419 of DASYQS010000061.1, forward strand.
TTGAATATCCGGCAAACATGAAAGAAGGTGATGCTTTGAAAGATGCTTCTTTTTCTATGGATTTTAAATCACAAGCTGGTTTAGGCGGTCATATTAGCATAGATATGACGAATAGAAAAGTGGCAGGCAAAGAAGATATTACTACTCCCGCGGGAACATGGAATTGCTATAAAATAACTTATCACAGCAAAATGGTTTTTAAAATGGGTATTGGTATCCCGATGAATGCTGAGGTAACAGAATGGTATGCTCCGGGGTTTGGAGTTGTAAAAACAGATTCAGGAAACGGAACAACGGAGATTACAGCCATCAAATAGCAATATATAAGTTTCAATTTTTTTGGTTGCAATAGGATTCTGATGTCGTTATTTTATGACTTCTGATTTCATTTCCCCTTTTGAATTTTTACCGCAAATGCCACAATATTCAGCTTCATTATATTTATTGCCACACCATTTGCAATCCGCATTTTTCAACCTAAAGCTTTCCACAATAAAAATCCCAAAGAAAGGAATTAAAAAAGCAATTAGTAAGGCCGAAACAAAACCAATTGTCCTTTTTCTCCCTTCCGTCCACGCAAATAAAAAGGCAATGATATAGTACACAATTCCAATTATTGTAATCCCTATATTCATGGTTAAATATGACCTACACAAGAGGGGATTTAATCACTCTCCCTGGTCAAAATTCAAAATTATTTTTACAATCGGCAAGTAAGGGAAGCAGAATGTCCTTTTCTGAAACAATTATTTTTTCGTTAGGAATTTTCCAATCAATATTTAAAGAGGTATCATTATAACGAATACCAGCTTCGCACTCCTTATTATAAAATTCATCACATTTATAAAATACTTCTGCTTTTTCACTCAACACAGAAAACCCGTGAGCAAAACCATGGGGAATGAATAGCTGCTTTTTGTTTTCAGCAGAAAGCTCAACGGAAAAGACTTTTGCGTACGTGGGAGAATTTTTTCGTATATCCACAACAACATCAAGGATCGCTCCACTTAAAACACGCACAAGTTTTGCCTGCGCATAAGGTTTTAATTGATAATGTAAGCCTCGTATAACACCATATGATGAGCATGATTGATTGTCCTGAACAAATCGCAGATCGATGTCTTGTTGTTGAAAACTTTTCTCATTATATGATTCAAAAAAATAGCCACGGCTGTCTTCATAAACAATAGGCTCAAAAACAAATAACCCGGAAAATTCAGTTTTATAAAAAGGCATATTTATAAGCTCCAATAAATTCTTTTTGTAATCTTATTACGATATAAACCTTTTAGATCGGCAATTAATCCATGTTGTTTTGTAATAGCAGTAAAATAATTTTCATCAAGACATAGATAAGGTTCGTGCGGCACAGCAATGATAACAGCATCGTATTCTGAAGAAAGTTTTTGAGATAGCCCAAATCCATATTCATGAGTAAGCTGATCGGAATCAGCATAGGGGTCTTCAACATCCACATTTACATAGAACGATTTTAGCTCTTTAACCATGTCTGCCACCTTTGAATTACGTATGTCGCTCACATTTTCCTTAAACGTTGCTCCTTTTATCAAAACCTTTGATGTTTTCACATCTCCGTTATATCTGATGAGGTGTTGAATGATTTTTCTTGCTACATAATTAGCCATGTCATCATTGATGTTTCTTCCGGCTAAAATTACCTGAGACCCATATCCTAATTTGCGGGCTTTATAGGTGAGATAATACGGATCAACCCCAATGCAATGACCACCGACAAGGCCAGGCTGAAATTTTAAAAAATTCCACTTAGTGCCCGCTGCCTCCAAAACTTCATAGGTATTAATATTCATCATATCAAAAATGATAGAAAGCTCATTCATTAAAGCAATATTCAAATCGCGTTGTGTGTTTTCAATGATCTTTGCCGCTTCTGCTACTTTTATGCTTGAGGTTTTATGAACACCCGCTTTTACAACCAATTCATATACTTTGGCAATTTCTTCCAATGATTCTGCATCGCATCCTGCCACTACTTTTACCACACTTGCCAATGTATGTTTTTTGTCGCCTGGATTTATACGTTCAGGTGAATAACCTAATTTAAAATCCACTCCTTTTTTAAGTCCTGATAATTTTTCAATGATCGGCAAGCAATCTTCTTCAGTACATCCCGGATAAACTGTTGACTCAAACACAACATAATCCCCTTCCTTTATCACTTTGCCGATGGTTTCAGAGGCTTTTTGTATAGGAATAAGATCAGGCACATTATGTTCATCAACCGGGGTAGGTACAGCAACAATAAAAAAATTTGCGTCGCGCAACACATCGAGTGAATCAGTGAATACAATATCGCTATCTTCAAATGATTCCTTATCCAGTTCGTTGCTGGGGTCGATGCCCTGCTTCATCAATTCAATTCGCTTGGCGTTAATATCAAAACCTATTACAGAAAGTTTTTTTGCAAACTCAAGCGCAATGGGCAAGCCTACATAACCTAAGCCTACTACTGCCAGCTTTTTCTTTTTCTCAACAAGCTCTGTGTACATTTGTTCGTTTATCTTTTGCGGTTAAGTTTTTAATCTTCGTGCAACGATCATCTCGTGCTCACAAACTCTTTCGGCTGCTTATTCCATTCTTCAGGCGAAAGTGTCTTGAAATAGTCAAATGTTATTTTTAAACCTTGCTTACGATTTATTGTTGGTTGCCAACCTAATATTTCTTTTGCTTTTGTTATATCAGGCTGCCTTTGTTTAGGATCATCAACGGGCAAAGGTTTAAAAATAATTTTTACTTTATTGTCAGCCAATTCAAAAACTTCTTTTGCAAAATCAAGCAAAGAAATTTCGTTGGGATTTCCAATATTAACAGGCATGTGATAATCGCTCATTAGCAAACGATAAATTCCTTCAATCAAATCGTCAACAAAACAAAAGCTTCTTGTTTGCGAACCATCCCCAAATACACTCAGGTCTTCTCCACGAAGAACTTGGCCGATAAACGCAGGCAATGCTCTGCCGTCATTCAACCGCATTCGAGGTCCATAAGTATTAAAAATGCGGACAATTCTTGTGTCTACTCCATGAAAATTATGATAAGCCATCGTGATAGATTCCATGAAGCGTTTGGCTTCATCGTACACACCTCTTGGCCCCACCGGATTTACATTGCCCCAATACTCTTCTGGTTGCGGATGCACAAGCGGATCACCATACACTTCACTGGTAGAGGCTACCAATATCCTTGCCTTTTTTGCCAGCGCAAGACCCAAACAATTATGCGTACCCAATGCTCCTACCTTTAAAGTTTGGATCGGAATTTTTAAATAATCAATAGGACTTGCCGGAGAAGCAAAATGAAGAATGTAATCCAATTGGCCGGAAATATGAATAAATTTCGAAACATCGTGATGATAAAATTCAAAATGCTCGAGCTTAAAAAGATGTTCAATATTACGCAGATCACCAGTGATGAGATTATCCATGCCGATGACATGATAACCTTCACGAATAAAACGGTCGCAAAGATGTGAACCCAGAAATCCTGCTGCACCTGTAATTAAAACTCTTTTCATATTCCACCCCAAAGGGGCTTTATTTTATCAACTTTATTTCTTTATTCAATTTAAGGATGGGACTAGTAACTTCAGTCACCACTGACTACTTTTCGCCCAATGCTTTCATAATAAAATCCTAGCTCTCTCAACCGTACCGGCTCATATACGTTTCTTCCGTCGAAGATCACTTTATTTTTCATGAATGAACTCATTTTTTCAAAATCAGGAGTTCGGAATTCACTCCATTCTGTAGCGATCACTAGGGCGTCACAATCTTTGATAGCATCATACTGGCCGTCGGAAAATTTTATTTTATTTCCTAAAAGCTTTTTTGAGTTCTTCATTGCTTCAGGATCGAAAGCTGTAATCACTGCTCCTTCTTTTAGCAGCTCGTCAATTATGTAAAAGGCCGGTGCTTCACGCACGTCATCGGTATTTGGTTTAAAGGCCAAACCCCAAAGGGCAATCTTTTTATTTTTCAGATCATTGTTGAAATATTTTTTAATGCGCGGAACGAGGTAAATTTTTTGTTTTTCGTTTACCAGCATCACGGCTTCCAATATTTTAAAGTCATAATTTGTTTCCCTGGCTGATCTTACCAATGCCTGCACATCTTTAGGAAAGCAGCTGCCTCCATATCCAATGCCGGGAAATAAAAATCGCTTTCCAATTCGTTCGTCACTGCCAATACCACGCCTTACCATATCCACATCAGCCCCAAGTTTTTCACAAAGGATCGCTATTTCATTCATAAAAGAAATCTTTGTGGCAAGAAATGAATTAGCAGCATACTTCGTCAATTCTGCTGATCGTTCATCCATAAAAATTACAGGATTACCCTGCCTTACGAAAGGCGCATACAGGTCATTCAAAATCTTCTTTGCTTTTTCAGAACTTGTGCCAATTACCACTCTGTCGGGTTTCATAAAATCTTCTACGGCTAGCCCCTCCCGTAAAAACTCAGGATTTGATACCACATCAAATTCACAGTTACAATTTTGAGCGATAACCTTTTGCACTTTTTCGGCTGTGCCAACGGGTACCGTACTTTTATCAATAATGATCTTATAATCTGTTATAATTTTTCCAAGTTCTTCAGCAACTTTCAAAACGGCAGATAAATCTGCAGATCCATCTTCACCCGGTGGAGTAGGCAAAGCAAGAAAAATAAGTAAGGAATCCTTTATTCCTTCAGCAAGATTCGTGGTGAATTTTAACCGGTCCTCCCGCAGATTTCGTAAAAATAATTTTTCAAGACCAGGTTCGTAAATGGTTATTTCTCCATTGGAAAGTTTTTTTACTTTTTCCGCATCAATATCCACACAGGTAACTGTGTTTCCGGTTTCTGCAAAACAAGTTCCGGTTACTAATCCAACATATCCAGTTCCAATAACAGCAATTTTCATTGATTTATCTATTTACAAATTCCAATACTTTAAAAGAAATAAAATTTAATTGCTCTTCATCCAATTCGGTATGCATCGGCAAAGAAATTACTCGTTCAGCTAGCCAATCTGTGACAGGCATATCTACTGCAATAGTATTAAACTCGGCAAACATTTTCTGACGATGTGCCGGCACAGGATAGTAAATCATTGAAGGAACGTTTTGACTTGCCAAAAACTTATGTAACTCATCACGATTTACATCTTCAAGAATAATTGTGTACTGATGAAAAACATGATTGCTGTACGAAGCTCTGAAAGGAGTTTTAATCTTTAAGCAATTTGATAAGGCTTTGTCATAGAAATCAGCTACTTTTTGACGGGCTTCGGCATATTCATCAAGATGTTTCAATTTTTCATTGAGAATAGCCGCCTGTATGCTGTCAAGTCTGCTGTTACAACCAACTAAATCATGATAATATCGTGAGCTTTGTCCATGATTGGCTATCATTTTTATTTTCACAGCCAATTCATCATCGTTGGTATATATGGCACCGCCATCTCCAAAGGCTCCCAAGTTTTTCGAAGGATAAAAAGAAGTAGTTCCAATGGTTCCGATGGTGCCCGTTTTCTTTTTTATACCATTGCTAAAAATATACTCGGCGCCGATAGCTTGTGCATTATCTTCAATAACAAATAAATTAAATTCTCTCGCCAGGCTCATGATTTCTTCCATTTGGGCCGACTGGCCATATAAATGAACCGGCACAATTGCTTTTGTTTTAGGTGTAATCGCATTTCGAATGGCTACAGGATCTATGCAAAATGTTTGAGCATCAACTTCAACAAACACGGGAGTTAGCTTCAATAAGGCAATAACTTCTGTAGTAGCAATGTATGTAAATGAAGGTGTAATGACTTCATCGCCAGGCTGAAGATCAAGAGCCATCATCGCTACCTGCAATGCATCAGTTCCATTTGCACAAGGGATCACATATTTAGCCTCAAGATATTTTGCCAGATTAATGGCGAACTCTTGTACGATCTTACCATTAATAAAAGCTGAGCTATCAATCACCTCCTTAATAGCAAAATCTATTTCAGATTTTATTTTCTGATACTGCGTTTGCGTATCTACCATTTGAATGGACCTCATTCAGTGTTTCAAATTTAGGTTGCACATGAGTCATTCAGTCAATAAGTCATTAGTTATTTGCAAATAACTCTTGACCCAATTGCTTACTGAACATTAGAGCGGCGCAAAAATAATAAAATATAGGTAGGTTATTGGATTGCTTTTACTTTTGTTCAAATCGAAAAATTTGTTTGTTTTATTTTACGATATTTTCTTATTTCTATATCACGGCGGTATTCGTATTGCTTCTTTATGGAACATTAAAGCAAAAAAATGGCAAAAAGGAAGAAAGGAAATTTTTCCCGAGATCAAATCTGCAATTGGAGATCTTGAGGCTAAAGTTGTTTGGGTGCATTGTTCATCACTTGGAGAATTTGAGCAAGGGCGGCCTGTGATAGAAAGGATTAGAACACAAGGCATAGGATATAAGATTTTGCTTACTTTTTTTTCACCTTCCGGTTATGAAGTGAGAAAAGACTATGAGGGTGCTGATTATGTTTTTTATTTGCCGCCCGATTCAAAACAAAATGCCAAAAAATTCATGGATATAACTAACCCCTCACTGGTGATTTGGATAAAATACGATTATTGGTATCATTATTTGAACGAGATTAAGCATAGAAATATCAATTGTCTTTTAATTTCTGCGGCATTTCGCAAAAATCAGTTATTCTTTAAATGGTATGGAAAGTTGCAAAAAAAAATGCTTTTTTGTTTTTCACACATTTTTGTACAAGATGAGATTTCAAAGAAATTATTAGCTAGCCTGGGATTGATCGAAAAATGTACAATTGCCGGCGATACAAGATTTGATCGAGTAGTTGAAATTGGAAATAAATTTGAACCAATTCCAGTTATTGAACAGTTTATCGATAACAAAAAATGTATTGTTGCCGGTAGCACATGGAAAACGGATGAGGAAATCTTGCAAAAAGCTTTTTTTCGCTTAAATACTGCCAATTTAAAGCTAATTATTGCTCCTCATGAAATTCACCAAACTCATTTGGATGAAATAAAGAAGCTTCTCCCTGAGTCAATCAGGCTTTCGGAAATAGACAGCAACAAGCTCACAAACGGAAACATTCTTATCATCGACAATATTGGTATGCTTTCTCGCTTATACAAATATGCATATATAGCCTATGTGGGAGGAGGATTTACCAAGGATGGCGTGCATAATGTTTTAGAGGCTGCGGTGTACGGAAAGCCGGTTATATTTGGAAAAAACTATAAAAAATATAAAGAGGCAGTTGATTTGATAGAATATGAAGGCGCTAAAAGTTTTTTTGAAAGTGAAGACTTGAATCAAATATTTATCACTCTGCTAAATGACCACGAGGATTACAAGCAGAGGTGTGAGGCATCCAAAAATTATGTATTGAAAAACAGAGGAGCAACCGAAGCAGTAATGCATTACATTGAGGAAAACCGCCTTTTGACGAGTTGATGAAAATGCTTTACGAGTTGACTTTCTCTATCCCAGCCTAATTTTACAATCAGCTCTCTATTGATCCAGTATTCCGCTTCAGGAAAAATATGAAAGCTGTTGATGGTTTTTATACTTCTTTCGTACATAGCTTCATCGCCGCGGAAAAGATCATTAATAAAAACAAACCTGTCGTTAATACCAATGGCTTTGCGAAGATCTTTAATGGGTTCGTGTTTTAGTACTTCAACCACTTCGGTTTTATTTTGTTTCAACCTATCGTTCAATGACTCATTTTGCAAGCCTGCCATTTCATTTATTTCTTTTACCCCTTGCTGATGTGATAAAGTAGGAATTTCAAATAGCGGATCAAACAATAGGTTCGATTGATCCGTTTTCTTTGCTGACATTGTTCTAGTTCTCGAATAAGCTGGTTCCTCCTCCACTAAAGAATGGTCTTCAACTTTCACAGATGTTTTCTCAATTTCATCCGGTAAAGTAATGTTTACAGTTTTTGGAAGAACGACCGCCACTTTAGATGTTCCTAATGTATAATTGCCGCTTGCTTGTAATTGGTACAATTCATTTTGCAGCATTTGAACTGTTACGATTAATTGAGAAGGGCTGGCTTTTTGTTCAACTTGCTCTTTCAATTTGCCGACTAGGATCTGGATTCGTTCCATGGATTTAATTACTTTTGAATGGCTGATTAAATGTTTTGAAGGATTCACGGATTATTACTGATCGAAGTAATTTCGGACATTCTTAAGAAAAACCTATCAGCATATTCTTTTTTATAATCCGGTAAATCAGTGCTTTAAAGTTACAAACTGTTTGCCAATAAAGTCCTTGTGGATAATTAATCCAATCAATTTAACAATGTTTATTGAACCTAATATAAGAGGTGAACGCCGAGGCTGGATAGAAGTGGTCTGTGGGTCTATGTTTTCGGGAAAAACAGAAGAATTAATTCGCCGGCTGAAAAGGGCGAAAATTGCAAATTTAAACGTTGAAATTTTTAAACCGGCCATTGATGTTCGGTACGATGAAGTAAAGATTGTTTCTCATGATACGAATGTGATTCAATCAACACCTATTGACAATTCTCAGAAAATTTTATTGCTGGCTCCCGAAGCAGATGTGATCGGCATTGATGAAGCTCAATTTTTTGATGAGGAATTGCCAAAGGTCTGCGATCAACTTGCATTGCGCGGAGTGAGGGTTATTGTTGCTGGCCTGGATATGGATTATCTTGGAAATCCTTTTGGACCTATGCCCAGCTTGATGTCGAAAGCTGACTATGTAACTAAGGTGCATGCCATTTGTGTAAAATGTGGCAATATTGCGAATTATTCCTATCGTAAAGTTCCTAATGACGATCAGGTTATGCTGGGTGAAATGGATGTGTATGAACCGCGTTGCCGTATATGCTATAATGAAGGAATGAATTGAGATCGCTTAATCATATACTCACCATTTTTAAAAAAGATCTTTTGCTTGAGATCAGGCAACAATATAGTTTTTATGGTGTGCTGCTCTACATAGGCTCCACGATATTTGTCTTATACATGGCTCTTGACGCTCCTGAAAGCAATGTGTGGAACGGCTTGTTCTGGGTCATACAACTTTTCATATCAGTGAATGCTGTTGCTAAAAGTTTTTTACAGGAAAGCCGTGGCCGCATGCTTTATTTCTATTCTATTGCGGGGCCAAAGGATTTCATCTTAGCCAAATTGCTTTTTAACTCTTTACTAATGCTGCTTATGAGTTTGCTGAGTCTCGTTTTGTTCAGCTTGTTTCTTGGTAACCCTATACAAAAAGCTGGTGCATTTATATGTCTTGTATTATTAGGTGGGTGGAGTTTAAGCTTAGTATTTACTTTTTTAGCTGCCATTGCGGCAAAGGCACAACAAAATGCAGCAATTATGGCTATACTTGGTTTTCCAATTATTATTCCCCAGCTTTTATTATTAATGCGTTTGTCCAATGCCGCGTTTACCCAAAATACATCAATGCCTTTGGCAACTGTGTTATTATTGGTAGCCCTCGACGCTATGGTGGTGCTACTTGCAGTTATTCTATTCCCCTTTTTATGGAAAGACTAAATGTGAGTTGTGAATTGTCAATAGTGAATTGCAATATATTTTCGCTGGGTTTATTGCCCATTACCAATTCACCATTCACAATTTGATATTTCTTACTTATTCTTTTTACCCTATTTTTGCCCCACTTTTTAAAACGATTGCTGATTGTCATTGAAATTGTTTAGCAATGACTACTGCCGATGTTCAATAATGTTATGCACAAATCCTGGTGGAAAATATTATGTGTGCTCTTGCTGCTTTACACATTTATTGGCGGGTTTTTAATGGATGTGCCAAGGTTACCAGCTTTATCTGAAACCATTCGCAATCTTTACTTTCATGTTTGCATGTGGTTTTGCATGATGATACTTTTTACAGTATCTGTTGTGTATGCTATTCGATATTTGCGTACGAACAAGTTGACAGATGACATTTACAGCCGTCAGTTTGCAGCAGTAGGAATTGTATTTGGTGTGTTAGGATATGCAACTGGCGCCATTTGGATGAGCTATACTTGGGCTGATCCCAACAACAGCTCTTTTCAATCATTCAACGCTGTGGCCCGGGAGCCAAAACTTATTGGCGCAGCCATTGCTTTGCTTATTTATTTTGCTTACATGGTACTTCGTGATTCAATTTCCGATATCGATAAGCGGGCGAGAATTACTGCAGTGTATAATATCTTTGCCTTCGCACTTCTTTTCCCTACCATTTGGATTATTCCACGGTTATTACCTAGCCTCCATCCAGGTGGTGAAAACGGAAATCCTGCACTTGACTTTAAAGATATTGATAACCGTATGCGCCTTGTATTTTACCCCGCTGTGATAGGATGGACATTATTGGGTGTTTGGATCACATCTTTAAAAATTCGTTTGAACTTGCTAAAAGAAAAAAGATTTCTGCAATGAGAAAATTAAAATCTTTATTCACATTCATTCCTTTGTTTTTATTAACCCAAATAAGCTACGCTCAGAATGATGGTGACAAAGTGGAGATGGCTGATACCATGCGAAGTAACGGGCGTATTTACGTGGTAGTAGCCGTTGTTGTTTTGATTTTGATCGGGCTGCTCCTATATCTTGTGCGATTAGATAGAAAGATAACGAGAATGGAGAAAGAGAATAATGGCTGAATTGTTTAATGGTTGATGAATGGCATGTTGAACAATTGACAATAAAACAATTTAGCAATAAATCAATGACTTAATGTTTAACCTACAGATAAAAATTGGAAATTAAAAATAATTTGTCATGTCAGAGAAGCACTATAGTTTTTTTGAAAGTGTAAATAAAAGTTTCGACAAGGCAGCGGCTTTTACAAAATGGGATCCTGGTGTTTTGGAGCAAATAAAAGCATGCAATGCCGTTTATCAAATGAAATTTCCGGTAAAAATGGATGATGGGCGAATTGAAGTGATAGAAGCATACCGTGTACAACATTCACAACACAAAACCCCTTGCAAAGGGGGAATCCGGTTTGCAGCAGAAGTAAATCAGGACGAGGTAATGGCCCTTGCAGCATTGATGACTTATAAATGCGCTATTGTGAATGTGCCATTTGGTGGCGGAAAGGGTGGAATTAAAGTCGATCCAAAAAAATATTCAGCTTATGAGCTTGAAAAAATTACACGCCGCTATACGGCGGAATTGATCAAGAAAAATTTTATAGGGCCGGGTACGGATGTGCCTGCTCCCGATTACGGAACAGGTGAAAGAGAAATGTCTTGGATATTGGATACCTATTCAAGCTTGCGCCCTGGCGAAATTGATGCAGCCGGTTGTGTAACAGGTAAGCCGGTAACACAGGGCGGTGTTCGTGGACGCCGTGAAGCTACAGGGCTTGGAGTATTTTTTGGCTTGCGCGAGGTTTGCAGCATGCCTGATGTAATGAAAAGAGTGGGATTAACGCTGGGAGTAGAAGGTAAAAGGGTAGTGGTGCAGGGGTTGGGAAATGTAGGTTATCATACAGCTAAATTTTTTCAGGATGCCGGCTCAAAGATCATCGGGCTTGCGGAATATGAAGGAGCTATCTACAATGAGGAAGGATTAGATGTGGATGAAGTTTTTCATAATCGCCGAAAAACAGGCACCATATTGAATTTTCAGGGTGCAAAAAATTTTGCAAAAAATACGGATGCGTTGGAAATGGATTGTGATATTCTAATTCCTGCAGCCTTAGAAAATGTGATCAATGAGGAAAATGCACCAAAGGTAAAGGCGAAAATAATTGGTGAGGCTGCCAATGGCCCTCTAACACCGGGAGCAGATGAAATATTTGCCCAAAAAGGAATGCTTGTAGTACCGGATATGTATCTGAATGCTGGAGGTGTAACGGTTTCATATTTTGAATGGCTGAAAAACCTAAGCCATGTTCGATACGGACGTATGGAAAAAAGATTTACAGAAAATATGAATGCTCATATCATCGGGCAAATTGAAGCGCTTAGCGGAAAGAAAATAGATTCAGAAGAAAAAGAATTTATCATGCACGGTGCTGACGAGGTAGATTTAGTATATAGCGGGCTTGAAGAAACAATGATAACTGCAACCCGTGAAATTATAGATGTATGGAAAAACAATCCGCAAATTCCTGATATGCGCACGGCTGCATTCGTAGTCGCGATTAATAAAGTGGGCACCAGTTATGCCGAGCTGGGAATATTCCCGTAATCAATTTCAAAGTATAAAATTAAAAATCTCATTCCAATAACGAATGAGATTTTTAATTTAGCAATTGAATAAAGAATACTGTTCATGAACATTGAGCTTTTTTGCCCTTTTGCTCTAAAAAAACCCCGATTAAATTTCTTGTCAAAATTTTTACTCTTATCACAAAGTCGATAACTCATAAACCAAAACTCATGCGTTCTTTCTGGATAGTCATTTTTTCTTTATTCAATACCATTGTAATAGCTCAGCCTAAGACCGATAGCTTATTGAAGTCAATTTTCGCCAACAATCACGGCGAAATTTTTCTACAGGTTCTTCATGATCCTCAAACTTACCGGCTTCAGATCATTTATACTGAGATCAACAGGGATAAACACAACAAGCCGTCCTTTAAAAATTATTATTTCAATTATGACCCTGATCTTTATTTTAATCCTGCTTCTACAGTTAAACTTCCATTGGCCTTTCTTTCACTAGAAAAGCTGAATAAGCTGCATATAAAAAATGTGACGAAATATACTTCAATTCTATTTGACAGCAGCTATGAAAAACAGATAAGCTTGTTTAAAGACAGCACATCAGAAAACTATCTTCCTTCCATTGCTCATTTTATTAAAAAAGCGTTTTTAGTTAGTGACAATGATGCTTATAATCGAATGTATCAATTCGTGGGACAGCAAGCCATCAACCGATCATTGCATGATAAAGGCTATAAGGATATGCGTATCACCAGGCAATTCATGGGTTTTACTGCTGAGCAAAACCGGCATACGAATCAATTGCGCTTTATTCGCGATGATGGAAATCTTATTTATCAACAACCTGATGCTTATAACTCCGACTCATTCTATTTCCCTCATGAAATTAAAATCGGCAAAGCACATTATGATCGTAATGATAGCCTGGTTCATGAACCAATTGATTTTACTTATGCTAATAATCTTTCAGTGGAAGATCTGCAACAACTGCTTCAATCCGTGCTATTTCCTTTATCGGTGCCTAAGAAACAGCGATTTGACTTGGGAAAAAATGATTATGAATTTTTATACCGTTATCTTTCGCAATATCCTTCAGAAACCAATTTTCCCAGATACGATAGCAATAAATATTATGACAGCTACGTAAAGTTTTTCTTTAAACACGGATCCCATAAAATGCCTACAGATGTTCGTGTATTCAATAAAGTAGGCTGGGCCTATGGTTTTTTAACCGATGTATCATACATAGCAGACTTCAAGAATAATGTAGAGTTTATGTTGACGGCAACCGTGTATGTGAACAGTGATGGTATTTTAAATGACAACAAATATGATTATGACAATATCGGCTACCCATTTTTATACCAACTAGGTCAAACCATTTATCAACATGAATTAAAACGAGCACGGCACTACACGCCGAACCTCTCTAAGTTCAAACTAGATTATGAAAAAAGAAATTTAAATGATAGAAGACCAACCATTGCCGAAGTAGATAATTAACCTCTTGTAAAGTGACCTGTGTTCCCATCTTATCTGGTAGGCATTCATATTAGACAGAATTGTCTGGTCATGTAAAAATCCGACAACCGTTCACCTTTCATAACCCATTTATATTTTTTTGCAGCCGGTCACGAAACTATAACTACTTAGCAATTGGTTTAAGAGTAAGATTTGCGGAAAGTAAAAGCTATGAAAAAGTTCCTGATCACGATTGTTGCTCTATGTTCAATATGGATAACACATGCACAAGTTAGCCGGGCAAAGATCTCAGTTCGGTTGGTTAACGAACAACATTCTCCTTTAGAAAATGCCACTGTTGAATTATTAAGGACAAAAGATTCAAGCCTCGTAAAAACTGCCATTACAGATAAAATGGGAGTTGCTGAATTCGAAAATATTCGAGCCGGGTCTTATTTATTAAAAACAGGCATGGTTAATTATATTTCAAAATATTCTTCTTCCTTTGACCTTTATAAAGACCTACAACTGCCCGACATAGCTCTTACAGTTAAATCTGGCGAATTAAAAAATGTGACTGTGGTCACAAAAAAACCCTTCATCCAAAAACTCAACGATCGCATTGTTGTGAATGTTGAGAATAGCATAGTAAGTGCCGGCAGTTCAGCCATGGATGTGCTGGAACGTTCGCCGGGAGTTACAATAGATCAAAATGATAATTTAAGTTTGCGCGGTAAGCAAGGAGTAATTGTGATGATTGATGGCAAGCCAACACCAATGTCAGGCGCCGATCTGGCGAATTACCTCCGCGGCCTTCCATCAGCGGCTATTGAGCGGATCGATATAATTACAAACCCTTCAGCAAAATATGATGCAGCCGGCAACTCAGGTATTATTGACATTAGGATGAAAAAAGATCAGCGTCTTGGCACCAACGGAACTGTAACCGCGGGCTATGGTCAAGGCATTTACCCAAAGGCTAATGCAGGGTTTACTTTTAATTATCGCAACAAAAAACTGAATGTCTTCGGCAACTATAATTATGCTTATCGCTTGGGACTAAATCATTTGATCCTAGATAGAAATTTTTATACGAATGATGGAGTATTTACAGGTCAGGATCTGAAAGATAACTATTCAAAATTTCCATTTAACACTCATTCCTCAAGAATAGGCGCCGATTTTTTTCCCAGCAAAAAAACGATCATAGGATTTGTTGTCAATGGTAATTTCAATCACATACGCCGTACGAATGACAACAACTCTATTGTTATTAACGATCAACATCAGCCTTATTATACTTTCAAGGCTTATTCAACAAACAACGACCACAACAAGAATATTGTCAGCAACATCAACTTCAAGCATACATTCGATAGCACAGGTAAAGAGATCACTGCTGACGCTGACTACGGGGTTTATAATTCTCATTCTTTGTCAACCACTGCTACCCGATATTACAAGCTGGATGGGAGCCAACAGCAACCGGATTATAAATTGGATGGAGATCAGGATGGAAAGCTCACACTAAAAACTGCCAAGGTTGATTACGTGAATCCTTTAAGAAAAGGAGCAAAATTCGAGACCGGGTTTAAAATTAGTTTTGTTTCTTCTGACAATGACGTGAAGTTCTTTGATGTGAGCAGCGGTACGCCGGTCAATGACGTGAACAAGACCAATCATTTCTTTTACAAAGAAAATAATAACGCTGCTTATTTGAATTTTAGTAAAGAGTTCAAAAAATTTAATCTGCAAGTTGGGTTAAGAGGAGAGCAAACGAATATCAATACTAGGCAGGCCAATGGGGATATTGAATGGGATTCAAGTTATTTCCAATTATTTCCAAGCGCTTTTTTTAATTATAAGCTGAAGGAAGATCAAACATTGGGGGTTTCCGTAAGCCGCCGCATTGACAGACCGGGGTACTATCAATTAAACCCTTTTCTATTTCTGATCGATGTTAGTACTTATGCAACGGGTCGTCCTGGTCTTTTGCCACAACTTACATGGAGTTATGAATTAAGCTATACATTAAAAAATCTTCATTTCACTTTAGGATATAGTCATACAAAAGATAATCAAAATATTGCGATCGCCCGGTTCAAAGATGTGTTTCCAAATATTCCAGCCGAGGATAATGTAACTATACAAATACCGATCAACCTTTCCTCCTCTGATTACTTCGGTTTAACTGTTGCCGCACCCGTTAAGATCACCAAATGGTGGAATATGATCAATAATGCCAACCTCTATTACAATCATTTCAATGGAAATCTTGGAGGTACAACTCTTGATAATGGCAAACCCGCATTTGATGTTCGTACAAACAATACATTCAGCTTCAAAAAAGGATGGACAGGCGAATTGAATGGCAATTTTAGTTCGGGTGGACAGTATGGCTTTATGGTTACCGATCCGCAATGGGGAGTTGCTGCTGGTGTACAAAAAACAGTTTTAAAAGGGAAGGGAACAGTTCGTTTGAATGTAACAGATATTTTTTGGACAAATCTTCCAAAAGCTGTCATCACTTATAATAATTACATAGAGAAATGGCATGCTTTCCGGGAAACCCGTGTCGCCAATCTTACTTTCACCTATCGCTTTGGAAAAAATACAGTGGCACAAGCAAGAAGAAGAACCACCTCGTCAGAAGAAGAAAGACAGAGAGCGGGGAATTAGTTATGAATTCAGAGTTCATAGTTCAGAGTTAAATGTCGATGACTTTGAACTCTCGACTCTGAACTATTTGTGTAATCCTTCCAGTAAACGCAAATGCGGCTTCAATTTCTCCAGCGTTTTCTTTTGAAGGAATTGTTTCAGATGTTTGTAAAAATGACTGTGATCGTAATAGCCGTATTTTGAAAAATGAAAATTATCAGGTGTGCTGGCCAAGTGTTCGGTGGCTTTACGAACTCTTAATATCTGCAAGGCTTTTTTACTGCTGATGCTTGTGGTGATCTCAAAATAGCGTTGAAGTGTTCTGGTTGATATAGCATGCTGCTCAGCGTATTCTTCCACAGTCGTTGTAAAATCATTACGCCTGGCACAGTGATCGAGGATAGTTGATACAATTTTTACCGGCTTTAATGAGGCTTCTTTTTTTTTAAGGATGGACTCGAAATAAGTGCAGGCAATTTTAACTCTGGTTTCAAATGATCCAGCCTTTTTGATCTTGTCGATCACAGTTCGATCAAACAGGTAACTTAAAGGGAAGATATACTCCTTATACTCGGCAAAATTTATTTTTTTCTGCAGCAGCACGGGCGATATTCTAAACTTAATGCCGAATATCTTATTTCCGGCTTGGTGATAACATTCAATCGCTTCATGCCTGGGTAAAAAACCATCGGTATTCATCGTGAATTTTTTATCAGCTACCTGCATAATAAAAGGAGTACCCAGGTTAATCAGATAGGTATAACCAATATTAGGAAATAGGGAATCAGAAAATCCTTTTGGATACTGTGCCCACAATTGATCAAATTTTGTTTCCCAGAAAAAATCGATAAATGGCTTTAACAAGGTGGGGGGCTGGGTCCGGAAATACCTTTTTTCAAAATGCTCCTTATGAAAAAATTCTATATGCTGCACCGGATAAAGGTAAAGTAAAAGGACGGTAAGCAGGGTCTTAGACCCGATCAATGGTCTAAAAAGACGGCCTTGCCCCAATGAAATGATGATTCTTTACCGGTATTTACCAGAAAATATCAACAAATGCTGAGGAGCATTTTGGCGTATGAGAAATAGTACTATATTCATCATTAATTTTATAACCGAACACCCATTTAAATTCTAAAAATTCAAAAACATGGCAACAAAAAAAGCAAAAAAAGCAGCTCCAAAAAAGGCTGCTAAAAAAGCAGCTCCAAAAAAAGCTGCCAAAAAGAAATCGGCTCGTAAACCTAATCCCGCATTTATGAAGGCTCTTACGCCTAGTGGAGATTTGGCTGCGGTTGTTGGCAACAAACCATTACCTCGCACAGAAGCAGTAAAAAAAATGTGGAATTATATCAGGGCCAATAAACTTCAAGATGCAAAGAACAGACGCATGATCAATGCCGATGACAAACTAAAACCTGTTTTTGGTGGCAAAAGCCAAGTATCAATGTTTGATATGGCTAAACATCTTTCCAAACATTTGAAATAAGAATTTGGTATGAAAAAAAATAAAAAGGGCATCGTTTGATGTCCTTTTTATTTGAAAAATAATCCTTTCGCAATAGAAGCACATTATAGTTTATCTGGCCTTCGTGTTCTCTAAATAAGAAATAGCTGATTTTTTTTTCACATTCAAATTGAATAATAATTTTCTCTGTCTGTAAATCATTAAATTCTGTTTTCTTTGTCTTCCGATGTCTTTATTCATCACTTCATTAAACTCTGGTAGCAACGGCAACTGTTATTACATTGGCAATTCAGTCGAAGCTGTTCTTATTGACGCCGGTATTTGCTGCAGGGAAATTGAAAAACGAATGAAGAGGCTGGGACTAAGCATTGGGAAAGTAAAAGCTGTTTTTGTATCGCATGAGCATACAGATCATATTCGTGGCTTGCCCATATTTACAAAAAAACACAAAATACCTGTTTATATAACTGCTGATACACTCAAGTTCGGAAGACTCAAGCTTGAGAAAAAATTGATCAGGTCTTTTTCAGCCCATCAACCGGTTACTATCGGCGATCTGCTTATTACTCCTTTTCCCAAGTTGCATGATGCATCAGATCCTTATAGCTTTATTGTAGATTGTAAAAAAATAAGTGTCGGTGTTTTTACAGATATCGGATATCCATGCGAGCATGTGATTAAGCATTTTAGAAATTGCCATGCAGCCTTTCTTGAAACCAATTATGATGAGCAAATGCTGGAGCAAGGCAATTATCCTTACCATCTGAAAAAACGTATCAGAGGTGGTATGGGACACCTTTCCAACAATCAAGCGTTGGAGATTTTCATCAAACATAAGCCGGCTTTTATGAGCCATCTTATATTATCCCATCTTTCCGAAAATAATAACCGTCCTGAACTGGTGCAAGAATTATTTAACAATCACGCAGGCAATGTAAAGATGACCGTGGCCTCCCGCTTTTGTGAAACAGCAGTATTTCAAATTGACCGTTCAAACAATCAAGAAGAAACATTGAATCGGTCTGTTTCTTTTTCACAGTTGTCATTTTCATTCGTTTGAAAAAAAGTTTGTTTTATCGCCTGATATTGTGAAAATCTCTGCGCATTCTGTTATTAACTATTTTCAGTTTTAATATAGTCTCTTTCTATTTTTATCATGGCAAGCATGTGCATTCGAATCGCAATAAGCCATTAATCCTTCATTCTAAAAAAAAATTTTATGAACGCCTCTTCTGATCTGCTTAAAAAAGAAAATGCATTTGCTTATACTTTGTCAATGCAAATAAGAGATCTGCTGGCTGTACTAAGAGGCTTATGGTTATTACTGTTATTCGACCTTCTTGCTCTTTTTGCTTTTTTAAAAGCACCACAAGGATCCGACGTTCTTGTTAGTATTGCTGAAGATGTTGCTTATTCCTTTACACATTATACTAGCTGGGGACCGCTTTTCTGGCTCTTGGTCACATTATTTTTTTGGAGTATTGCAGCAGAATTCTGTTCCAGATTTATTATTTATTTAACTGATAACTCGGGCAGATCATTAGCACCGCGACGAGTTGATTTTAGGAAAAACAGTCAAAAATATATTGCCAGGTTTTCTTTGTTTTTTCCAATGGTGTTAATGGTTCTTGCTTTTATACAAGCTTTTGCAAGTAACAGTAAGGATTTTAACACACCTGCCGTTAAAACAGCATTTATCATTATCATAATCTTGATATTGCTCGAAATTTTTTTACTGTATAAACTTTATGCCGGTAATTGGATTGTGAATCTTGCAAAAAAATATAAACGATTTCAATGGTTGGCAATAAGTCCTGATGAAAATGTTTGGGTAAGGAAGCTCTACGGAATATTGAATGACGTGAGGGTGGAAATGCCAACCTCTGATACAACATATATAGACAACGATTTGCCACGCAATACACCTCTTACAAATGGTATGATACTGCCCTCTAAATTCATTTCCTATGCCAACAATCCCATAATAGATGAGAAGGCAAAACTTAAAATTTGGATGTTTAAAATTCCAACTGCGTTTTATAATTGCCTTTTGAGACAGTTTAGAGTGTTAGTAATTATTGCCACTATAACAATCATAAGTTTTGCTTTTTTAGTGTCTGCTAAAGGTTATATGGTTTTTGGCGCAACGGCTATGATTTGTCTGGCATTTGCCTGTTGGCAGGTCATTTACACTTTACTTCATTTGCTGGATAAGGCACAAACAAAATTTCCCGTTCGGTTTTTCTTATTGATAATGTTTCTGATCACCACTTTTTATAACCGTGATCATCCTATACGAAATCTTAAAGAAGCCTCCAATACAACTCCAGCTCTGAGCCAGCATTTTGATAAATGGCTCAATCATTTGAAACAGGATACAACCTATCGCATCGGCGCCAATAAGGACACTATACCTGTTGTGTTTATAGCATCGGAAGGCGGTGCACTAAGAACGGGTGCTTTTGCTGCCATGATATTAGCAAAACTTGACAGCTTCCCTTCTTTTAGTAAATATATTTATTGCTATAGCGGTGTATCTGGTGGCGCTTTGGGTACTAATTTTTTTAATGCTTTATTGATAAATAAACGAACTGCAAATAATGATCTCTCTCTCAGTTCTGCAACTGAATCTTTTTTTAAAACAGATTTCCTTGCGGCTGCGACAGGGAAGCTGGTGTTTGGTGAGATCATTAATTATTTTATTCCATGGCACATTGAGCGTTTGGATAGAGCTATTGCGTTGGAAAAAGCCTGGGAATATGGCTTTGCAAAAATCAACAAGGATAAAAATATTTTATCCGGCTCCTTCAACAACACCATAGACAGTACATTGCCTGCTGTTTTTATCAATACTACAGAGGCAGAAACCGGCCTGCAGTGTATTTGGAGCAATGTAAATATTAACGGGCTTCCTTTAAGCAAACGCACAAATCTTTATTTGCGTGCCAATAAAAATCTACCGTATAGTACGGCAATTAATCTAAGCACAAGATTTCCATTGGTTTCACCGGGGGCCGCCATTTTTTTTGGCGAGGGAAAAAATGAACAGCGATTTCATTTTGTTGATGGCGGCTATTATGAAAATGCAGGTTCTGAAACACTTCTTCAAGTAATGAAAAATTTGCAATTAGACAAAAAACCAATAAAGCCATATGTTCTTCAATTCAATTTCGGAACTGAGGATTCGATCATCAGTGCTAAAAGTATAAAGTCATTCAGCGAGATCATGGAAATAATCGGGGGCATATACAATACCCGGTCGGGCCGATCAAACATGGCACGTTATAATATGCAAGAATTTGTAAAAAATATTCATGGCGAATATATAAATCTAAATCTTAGGTTGAGTACCAAACAAATTCCTTTAAACTGGATATTGAGCAATACTGCTGTCAGCAGATTGAGCGACCTGATTGAAAAAATGGTTTACAAAAAGCAGGGCGAACGGAATGACAGAATAGAACTTCAGAAATTATTTATTTATAAATGAAAATTTGCTGAACGGTAATATAGACCTTTTAGCTATTGAATAACTTTACTTTCAATTCATCCACATCAATCAGTTTATATGAAAAAGGTATTTTTCATTTTATTGCTTGCAAACGTATCTTCCGTTTATGCGCAGGATAAAAAAGCACCCACGTTAAAAGGCATTTTATTAGAGCAGCTGCGCACTACACACAATGTAAAGGATTGGTTTGTGCCTGTAAACATTGCACTGGAAGGGTTAACCCCTGAACAAGCGAAATGGACAGATGGGAGTGGCAATCATTCTATCGGTCAGCTTGCCAATCATCTTGTTTTTTGGAATTTTCAGCAATTGAACAAATTCAAAAATCTTCCCCAACCTGCATTCAATGGTAATAATGATGAAACCTTTAATAGTTTCGACAGTAACAATTGGAAAGCTACCGTACAAAGACTTGATAGTATATTGACGGCACTGGAAAAAGCAGTTGAGGAAGCAGATGATAAAAAACTGCAATCATGGTACTCAGCTATCGCCCATATCGGAACACATAATGCTTATCATACCGGTCAGATGATTTATATACGTAAACTTCAAGGCTCATGGGATTCGAGCAAAGGAGTAAAATAGCACGGGATTTAATTAGTTCAGCGGAACTTAGTTTCTTTTTTCAATATAACTAAGAACCATTGTCGTATGCCATCCCAGTAGGCATTCACTACTCGCCATTTACAAGTATCTTTATTACTCTATGAACCGCATTGATCGATTAGCAGCTATTCTAATCCAACTTCAATCCAGACCGTTGATAAAGGCCCAGGATATTGCTGAAAAATTTTCCATCAGCTTGCGTACGGTTTATCGTGATATACACGCTCTTGAAGAAGCAGGCGTGCCTGTAATTGGGGAGGCCGGCACAGGCTACCGTTTGATGGAAGGTTATAAGCTGCCACCGGTGATGTTTAATCAAGATGAAGCATCCGCCTTATTAACTGCTGCTAAACTGGTGCAATCAAAAACAGACGCGGGCATATCTAAACATTATACCTCAGCGCTTGACAAAATTAAAGCGGTGCTGAGGTTGTCAGAAAAAGATCATATTGAAGAAATTGATCAACATATTGCCGTCATGAATCATCCTGCCATTGTACATAGGCCGCAGGAAGAATTACATCTTCAACCTTTGTTAAAAGCAATAGGAACATCATCTATCGTTGAAATCAATTACACTTCTATTGAAAAGAGTGAAACAACACGACGCAGAGTGGAGCCAGTCGGTATTTATTATCTAGGCAGTCATTGGTATCTGATCGCGTTTTGTCAGTTAAGAAATGATTATAGGAATTTCCGCACGGATAAAATTGATAAATTAATGATTACTGATGAGGTCATTTCAAAAATACATCCACCACTTCAAAGTTTTATCAGCCAAATGTCTGCTGAACGGCAGGTTCACGAGGTGGTGATAGATGTAAAAGCAGATATTGTGAAATATTTAGGCGAACAAAAATATTACAATGGATTTGTGAAAGAAGAGCTGGCGGGCGAGTATGTTCGCATGCATTTTTTAAGCGGATCATTAATGGGTTTCGCCCGTTGGTTTATGTTGTTCGGCGATCATGCTAAAATTGTTGAGCCTGCATCACTAAATGAGATGGTTGCTGAAATAGCAGAAAATATTTTAAAAAAAATTGAACAAAACCAAATGCTGCTGACATAGGGCTGTCACTAGTGGGTTGTTGCTTTGTGATATAAAACAAAACACTATGACATTCATTGAATTTTTCAAGCAGCAATTTATTGAAGAAGCGGCTACTACGCGCAAAATGCTGGCTCGGGTCCCCGCCGACCAATTTGATTATAAACCCCACTCCAAAAGTATGGACATGAAACGTCTGGTTACGCATATTGCTGACCTGCCAGGCTGGATACATTTTACTTTAACAACTGACGGACTTGATTTTGCCCAGCCTTACGAGCAACCGACTATCAACAGTCAAGCAGAACTTATGGCCTATTTTGAAAAACGCTATAATGATGGCTTGTCAGCGCTTACACAGGAAAACGAAAAACAATTAAACAAGCCATGGATCTTAAGAAATGGAGATACTATCTATGCTACTAATCCAAAGATTGATGTGTTAAGGATGTCGCTAAGTCAGCAGATACACCATCGTGCCCAGTTGGGTGTGTACTTGCGGTTGTTAAACATACCCATCCCCGGCAGCTATGGCCCAAGCGCAGATGAAAATGATTTTTAATTAATGCATAAAATCAGCCTGTATGTTTGTACGAGGTTTTATCAAATGGACTTGCTTTATCATTCGCTTCATTTTTCGAAGCCTAAGATATCCTCCCTTATCAGACGATTTGAAAGGCCGAAGGAAATTATCAGTCCTCGGAAAATTCAATTAATTCTGATTTTTACATGATGGTCTTTAGAATCTCCCTTGCTCCACAGGCAGGGGAGTTCGTATTTAAAGTAGAAATAATTAAACCCAATCGTTGAAAACTTGTGCATCGGAATTAAATAATAAATGGAAATCTTTGTAAAAAAGGATGAAGCAGTAATGAAAAAGAGAATAAAGAAAAAGTCTGTTCAAAAGAAAGACATAAGGCAAGAATTTAAATCAGTTACAAAGACTTTAAAAAAGAAAAAAAGAAATTCGAATTATCTCTCTTCAAAGAATGTTTCTTCAACTCTTAATTTAAACAAGAGCGGGGTTAAATACCAGATAAAATTCAAATCGCCAGCGAATAAAATTGTTGACGAGAGCTGGGATTTCAGGAAATCGAATACAAAAGAATATACGCATTGCTTTCATGCCTATCCTGCTATGATGATACCTCAGGTAGCGCGAAGGATCATTGAGAACTATGGGCAAAAATCAAAACTCTTATTTGATCCTTATTGCGGAACGGGAACGTCGCTGGTTGAAGCAAACTTAAAAGGCATGAATGCTATTGGAACGGATATCAATCCTCTAGCGCAATTAATCGCTTCAGCAAAGACCACTAAGATCGATATTCAAATTTTAGATTTGTTCTTACACGATTTCGCGAATTATTTTTTCTCAATTAATTTTCAATCTGAAAATATAAAATCGGTTATTATTCCAGAGATAAAAAATATCGATTTTTGGTTCTCAAATAGTGTTCAAAAAAAATTAGGAATATTATTAAAGTACATTGAGAATATTCAAGACTCTTTGGTTAAAAATTTTTTCAAGGTTGCTTTTAGCGAAACCGTTCGGGAAACCTCATTTGTAAAACCTGGAGAATTTAAATTGGTGAGAAGAAAAGACTTTAATGGAATTTCTGATCACGATGTATTTGGAATCATGGTAAGAAAATTATCAAGAAACAAGCAAGGTCTCGTAGAGTTTACCAAGACCATTAAAAATGGATGCCAATCTTCTGTATATGGGTTTAATACTGTTAGCTCAATTCCCTGTAACGTTATTGCAAGTAACAGTATTGATATAGTTGTTACCTCACCGCCTTATGGCGATTCAAGGACAACAGTAGCATATGGACAGTATTCAAGATTAGCAAACGAATGGTTAGGCTATCAGAAAGCAAATCAAGTCGATAATATTTTAATGGGTGGTAAAAAAAGAAAGCATTTGAATAGGTTTAAGAGCGATGTATTAAATGATGTTGTTTCTGCCATAGAAAAAAAAGATAAAGAAAGGGTAAGAGATGTAGTCTCTTTTTATGAAGACTATGAAAAATCAATTACTCATGTTTCAACTACTATGAAAAAGGGATCTTTTGCATGCTATGTGGTGGGAAACAGAACGGTAAAGGGAGTTAATATTCCTACAGATGAGATTACCGCGCAACTATTTGAGCAAAATAAGTTTTCTCATATTGAAACGATTGTACGAAATATTCCTAACAAAAGAATGCCTTCGAAAAACAGCCCCTCAAATATTGTTGGAGAAACGGCATCTACAATGAAAAATGAATACATTGTTATATGCCAAAAAAACTAGCAGGCAAATGAATGTAACGGCTTTTAAAATTCTGAGAAATCTAGAATTCTTATACATTTAAATAACCATGAAATAAAAAATAACTCCTTGCAGAGTTATAAATCAGCCAAGCCGATTTCAAAAAATCTTTATCGCCCTTTACTATATCTTTGTCAACCTGCAAAAAACAGTAGAATAATTTAAGCAAACAGGCATGAAAGTTTCATATAAATGGCTGAATGAATATATTCCTTCCATTCCTGATCCTGAAAGATTGAGCCGCATACTTACATCCATCGGGTTGGAGGTAGAAGATTTTTATAAATTCGAAGAAGTAAAGGGAGGTCTCGAGGGCCTTGTCGTGGGCGAGGTGCTTAGCTGCGAAAAACATCCAAATGCAGACAAGCTCACATTGACCACGGTAAACATCAATGCCGTCAATCCCTTGCAGATCGTTTGCGGTGCGCCCAATGTGGCAGTAGGACAGAAAGTAGTTGTGGCAAGACCGGGAACTACGATTTATCCTATAAGTGGTGAATCTTTAACTATGAAAGTTGCAAAGATTCGTGGTATAGAAAGTCAAGGAATGATCTGTGCCGAAGATGAAATTGGTTTGGGCGAATCGCATGAAGGCATTATGGTATTGGCTGATGATGCAAAACCAGGAACTCCTGCAGCCGAATATTTTCAATTGTATGGGGATTGGATCTATGAAATAGGGCTAACACCCAACCGCATGGATGCCATGAGTCATTGGGGTGTGGCAAGAGATGTGTGCGCCTACCTTAGCCATCATGATAAAACGAATTTCAGACCTAAGATCCCAAACAGTAATGCTTTTAAGGTTGATAACAATTCACTTCCGGTAAAAGTAGCAGTTGAAAATACCGATGCTTGTCAACGCTATTCAGGAATAAGTATTGCGAACATCTCCATTACTGAATCTCCCTTGTGGATACAACAGCGGCTGAAAGCAATTGGTGTTAGGCCTATTAATAATATTGTTGATGTCACGAATTATATTCAGCATGAAACCGGTCAACCTTTGCATTCTTTTGATGCTGATGAGTTGAAAGGCAAAGAGATCGTTGTAAAAAATTTGCCTGAAGGGACAGAGTTCATTACCCTGGATGAGAAAAAGAGAAAACTCAGCTCCGAGGATTTGATGATCTGCGATGCAAAAGAAGGTGTGTGTATTGCCGGTGTCTTTGGCGGTTTGCACAGTGGAGTTACAGACAAGACAAAAAAT
Source organism: Chitinophagaceae bacterium (assembly GCA_036005185.1). Taxonomy (GTDB): domain Bacteria; phylum Bacteroidota; class Bacteroidia; order Chitinophagales; family Chitinophagaceae; genus VBAU01. Next base: position 39,916 of record DASYQS010000061.1, read on the forward strand.
ATTTTTTTAGAGAGCGCATGGTTTAACCCTATCGATATTCGTAAAACATCATTTCGTCATGGTTTGCGTACTGATGCTGCCAGTAGGTTTGAAAAAGGAATCGATATAAGTAATACGGTAAATGTATTGAGAAGAGCCGCCATGATGATAAAAGAAATTTGTGGTGGTGAAATAGCTTCTGAAATCGTAGATGTATATCCACAACCAAAACAAAAAATACAAGTAGCATTAAAGTACCATTATCTAAAAAAACTTTCGGGAAAAAATTATCATTCTGATACAGTAAAAGAAATTCTCGGAGGTCTGGGTTTTGATATCATCAAAGATGGGCTTGACGAATTGGTGGTAGCGGCGCCTTTGCACAAACCCGATATTTCTTTGCCGGCGGATGTTGTTGAAGAAATTGTTCGAATTGATGGATTGGATAATATCGAGATCCCTGCTTCCATAACCATGACTCCCTCGGTAGAGGAGAATTATGCATCAGAAGTTCTTCGCGAAAAAGTTTCAAATTATTTAGTGGGTCTTGGGTTTAATGAGATCATGACCAATTCAATTACCAATGAGGCCTATTTTGATGAAATAGAATTGCAAGAATCAGTAAAAATGCTGAATAGCCTGAGTGCAGAGTTAAATATTATGCGACCATCTATGCTGGAAACAGGATTAGAAGCCATTGCCCATAACCTGAACCGAAAAAATAATGATCTGAAATTTTTTGATTTTGGAAAAACATACAATAAGCACGATTCGGGAAAATATTATGAAACCGAACATTTGTGCATTTATGTAACAGGCAATGTGCAGGAAGAGAGTTGGAGAAATAAAACTGCCAAGGCTGATTTTTATTTTTTGAAAGGTATAATAACATCTTTACTAAAATTACTGGGCGTGCAGGTTGATAGCTTTGAACCATTCACCCATAAAAAATTATCGAAAGCAGCTCAGATCAGGATCAACGGGTCTATCATGATACAACTAGGCTCTGTAGCTAACCCTTTGCTTAATCAATTTGATATTAAGCAGCCTATTTTTTTTGCTGATATTAATTGGAGTGCTTTATATGTACAAGCGGAGGATAATGTGATAGCGATTGAGGAAATACCAAGGTTTCCTGTTGTGTATCGAGATCTCGCAACTATTGTTTCCAGCGAATTGAAATATGAAGAAGCAGAGAGAGCCATAAAAAAATTAAAACTGAATAATTTGCAGGAGATGAAACTGTTTGATGTGTTTGAAAGTGAAAAATTAGGCACTGGAAAAAAATCAATGGCGATTAGTTTTACATTTTTAGATAAAGAAAAAACATTAACAGATAAGGAAATTGATGAAATGATGAGTAAGATTATGACCGCACTAGAAAAGGAAGTAAATGCAGAGATTAGAAAGTAAATGTTAAACACACAATGAGCACATCAATTAATGCAAATTAAATTTCCCTTAGCATAGAAGAGTAACTATGTCAGATTTAAATGTGCACATAAAAAGGATACAGGAAAAGCTTCATCGTTTATTGAAGCAGTACAATGAATTGGAAAAAGAAAATACTCTGTTAAAAAAAGAATTAGAAAAATCATCAAAGCAATTTTCACAGCATCAGCAAACCATTGAAACGTTGAAACAACAAGTGGAGGTTCTAAAAATAACTTCAGGAAATTGGGAAGAGAATGATAAAAAAGAGTTTGAAAAGCGCATTAACCATTATCTGAGGGAGATTGATAAATGCATTAACTTACTTAGTGAATGATTCACACTCTTTTTACCAGTTTCAATTTCATTTCGTCTTCTCCATGACTAAGCTCTAATGTATAAACTCCGTAGGGCAAATTGTTCAAACCTCTCCAAATCACTTCATTATTTCTGGCAGGCATAGTCGTTTCGAGTGTGCTGCATATGCAGCCTTTGTCATCTCGTAAAATGGCTTTTAATGAATGGTCAACAGGAGTGGTTAATTCAAGTTTGAGTGAGTCAATAAAGACGGTTGACTTAACTTTGGCAAACATGTTTTATGTTTTGGTTTTAGCTTTTCAAGGATAATGTGGTTATGAGGCATTTTCAAAGTTTAGCAGACTAAATTTTTAAAGGAGGCTGAAGTTAAATAATGAATTTGTAAAATGCAAACAATGAGTGAATTAATTCCTGTAACTGTTATTGTTGCTGATCGGAGCTACCGCATCCGGATTCAGCCCAAGGATGAGGAAGTTTTACGGAAAACGGTAAAAACCATAAATGAGAAGATCATTGAATTTAAGACTCAATTTGCCGGCAAGGATATGCAGGATTACGTTGCTATGGTCTTAATGTGGTTCGCGACTGAACAAAATGCCGCCATGACAAAGCAGGTTGAAGAAGATAACATCGCTAGTCAATTAGGGATCATAGAACGTTTATTGGAAAGTCAATTAAAGTAATTAGGACCAGCTTGCAGCCTTTCTTCCTTAAATCTATTTTCAAATACTATCTCCATTCCAAATCCTTCTATTCAATCAACTCCGTTTTGTATCTTCGCCGGATAGGGGTTCTATTTCAAATGGAACCAATACAATATGTACAGTTTATTAAAAAATAGCATTTTGGAACAAATTAAAAAACTGATTAATGGACCCAAATATTATATACATTATAATTGGTGTATCTGCACTAATTGTTGGCATCATAGCGGGTAAATTCATTTTTGCAAAAAACACACGCAGACAAATCGAAGAAGCCGAAGTACAAGCACAAGCCATAGTAAAGGAAGCTGAAATTAGAGCTGAAACCATTCGTAAGGAAAAAGAACTGGACGCTAAAGAGAAGTTCGTGCAAATGAAGGCCAGCCACGATAAAGAGGTTTTGGAAAGAAATAGAAAAATGGGCGAGGGTGAAAACCGGATACGCCAAAAAGAACAGAGCATCAATCAAAAAGAGAACAACCTCGATAAGCAAATAAAAGAAAACGAGGCCATCAAGGAAAACCTCAATCGGCAAATAGAATTGGTTAATATCAAACGTACCGAGCTTGAAAAGCATCAGGAGGAGCATATTCGTCGATTGGAAAAAATTGCGGGGCTTACTGCCGAAGAAGCCAAAACACAATTGGTAGAAAGTCTGAAACACGAAGCCCAGACGGCAGCCCTTGGCATGCAGCAGGAAATAATTGATGATGCCAAACAAAAGGCCAATAAGGAAGCTCGTAAAATTGTTATTCAAACCATACAGCGTACGGCAGCAGAGCAAGCTATTGAAAATGCCATTACTGTTTTTAATCTTGAAAGCGATGAAATAAAGGGTCAAATTATCGGTCGTGAGGGTCGTAACATTCGAGCTATTGAAGCTGCTACTGGTGTTGATCTGATTGTTGACGATACTCCTGAGGCCATTATTCTTTCTTCCTTTGACCCGTTACGGCGTGAAATTGCCCGGTTAAGTTTACAACGTCTGGTTGCCGACGGTCGCATTCACCCTGCCAGAATCGAGGAGATTGTTGAAAAAACGCGTAAGCAACTTGAAGAGCAGATAGTAGAAATTGGCGAGAGAACTGTAATTGAGCTAGGCATTCATGGCCTACATAAGGATTTGGTTCGTATTGTAGGAAAAATGCGCTTTCGCTCTTCATACGGGCAAAATCTTTTGATGCATAGCCGGGAGGTGGCAAATCTTTGTGGAGTTATGGCAGCAGAACTGGGATTGAATCCAAAACTGGCAAAACGTGCAGGCTTGCTGCATGACATAGGAAAAGTGCCTGATGAAGAAACAGAATTAAGTCATGCTTTATTAGGCGCCAAGCTGGCTGAAAAATATGGCGAGAATCCTGCAGTAGTAAATGCAATTGGTGCTCACCACGATGAAATGGAGATGCAATATGTTATTTCGCCGATAGTGCAGGCTTGTGACGCGATCAGCGGTGCAAGACCCGGAGCACGGAGAGAGATTATGCAGCAATACCTGCAACGAATAAAGGATTTGGAAAATCTTGCTTTATCTTATCAGGGTGTTGAAAAGGCCTATGCTATACAAGCGGGTCGCGAGTTGCGAGTAATTGTTGAAGCTGAAAAGGTAACAGATGCAGATTCTGATCGCTTATCTTTTGAAATAGCCCAAAAAATTCAGAATGAAATGACCTTTCCGGGCCAAATTAAAGTAACTGTTATTAGGGAAAAAAGAGCGGTAAACGTGGCGCGTTAAGCCGAACGCTCTCAAAAACTTTTAATTCCTTAACCCTTTAAACTTTTAAACTTTCCACTTATCTTTGCGACCCGTTTAAAATTTTCAACTATGAGCGCTTTGCAATATGTTCACGAGCAGCTAACAGGCAAAAAAGAGTTTCCTGATTTTAAGCCTGGAGATAATATTACAGTGAACTATAAGATTATCGAGGGAAATAAAGAAAGAATTCAGTCTTTTAAGGGTGATGTTATTAAACGTCAGGGAACGGGTGCCACGGCTACGTTTACTGTTCGCAAGATCAGCGATGGCATTGGCGTTGAAAGATTATTTCCTTTTTTCTCTCCTAACATTGAATCAATTGTTTTAAATAAAACCGGCCGTATTCGCCGCTCTAAGCTTTATTACCAGCGCAAGCGCAGTGGTAAAAGTGCGAGAATCAAAGAAAAACGCCAGGCTGTTGAAGGTGCGGTTACTGAATAAATTCTTACAAATATGGCCGTTTCAAAAAAACGGCTTTTTTATTTGGACTAACAAATCATTCAACTAAAATATAAGGTTTAATTTTCGCGAAGACCTCTTCGGTTATAAGTGTAATTTTTTTTAAGTCGTTCTGAGAAGAAAAAGTGCCGTGCTGATTTCTGTATTCAACAATGGCATTTGCTAAATTCCATTTTATATAGGGATGTAATTTCATTTCATCCTTTGTTGCTGTATTGATATTGATTTTTTTAACAGAAGCATTTTCAAGTTTTAGAAAAGGTTTTATTTTTTGGAAACTGGAATCAGATAAACCATAAGTTTCGCCGATCTGGTCAATTGAATAAAATCCTCCCAATTTTTCCCTGAAATTTATAATTCTTAAGGCCAATTTACTTCCAATACCGGGTAGGGCGATAAAAGCGGATGTATCAGCATTATTAATATCAACTAAACTGTATTTTGAATTATTGTTTGAAAGTTGTTCCCTTTTAAAACCGGGTTTAATATAATCGCTATTTAATCCTTTTGGTGTTTCTATTTTAATATATGATTCTAGCCTTTGGTATTCATTTGCATGAATGCCATAAATTTTTTTCAGGTCTTCGGGTTTGAAAAAATGCCCACCTTTATTTAGATAGTTTTGAATAATAGTAATTGTTTTTTCACGCAAGCCTAATCTCTTCCATCCATCAAAGGTCAAAGTATTTGGATCAAAATAAAATAGCTCGCCTTTCAGTTTATTGGAATGTTGATCGGTAGTTTTAGCATAAACAAATTCATTTATATTTTCCTCATTTTGATTAGTATTTGTTTCTAAACTGGTTTCTTTATGCTCTAACTTCTTCGCGGCAGTGATCCAACTTGTGTCGATGGGTAGCGTTCTAGATTTTCCTGAAGCAATGACTTTAGGAAATATCCATATGACTACAATAACAACTACTATAATTAGTAAACCAATCCTTTCTTTGCGAGTAAAAGTGAAATAGTCATTCAAAAACTCTTTCCATTTCATAAATAAGGTTTTGTTAAAGCTACATTCAATTTTGACTTTTGAAAATGGACGCTTAGTGGTATTATGGCTTAATGTTTGTTGCCAAACTTTTCTTGTTTGTAAGGGTTTATTCCTTACCTTTGCGTTCCTTTAATTTGGCCAAATACATTTTGACGTTACAAATCATGATTAAATAGTTGATTTTCAAAGGCTTTTTTCCATAGGTGAAAAAAGCCTAAAGTGATTTCTGCGTCATTGACTCTTTAAAAAACCGGTTTTTTTAGCCTATGTCTTCAACAAAATTGAATCACAGGATTGACTTTGGTAAAATCAAGCATCTTGCTGACGCACCCGACCTACTGGATATTCAGATTCAATCCTTTAAGGATTTTTTCCAGTTAGAAACTACACCCGATAAGAGAAACATAGAAGGGTTGTTCCGTGTATTTCGAGAGAATTTTCCAATCACTGATACGCGTAACATTTTCGTGCTGGAATTTTTGGATTACTTCATTGATCCTCCCCGCTACACTATTGAGGAATGTATGGAGCGTGGATTAACTTATGCTGTTCCGCTCAAAGCAAAACTTCGCTTAAGCTGTAACGATGAAGAACACGTGGATTTTCAAACCATAGTTCAGGATGTGTTTCTTGGAAATATTCCTTACATGACTCCAAGAGGCACGTTTGTGATCAATGGTGCTGAACGTGTTGTAGTTTCTCAGTTGCATCGTTCACCAGGTGTATTCTTTGGACAGTCTATCCATCCTAATGGAACAAAGATTTACTCAGCTAGAGTAATTCCTTTCAAGGGTGCATGGATGGAGTTTGCGACCGATATAAACAATGTAATGTATGCTTACATCGATCGTAAGAAAAAATTCCCCGTAACTACTTTGCTGCGTGCTATTGGTTATGAAACCGATAAAGATATTCTGGAATTATTCGGAATGGCTGATGAAGTGAAGGGAGATAAAAAAGCTTTACAAAAATATGTGGGTCGTCGTCTTGCTGCTCGTGTGTTAAGAAGCTGGGTAGAAGATTTCGTTGATGAAGATACCGGTGAGGTAGTATCTATTGAAAGAAATGAAGTAGTACTTGAGCGTGATTCCATTCTTGATCAGGAAGCGATTGATATGATCGTGGATATGGATGTAAAAAGTGTCTTCATTCAGAAAGAAGATGTGGGTGGTGATTATGCAATTATATATAACACCTTAAATAAAGACACTTCGAATAGTGAGCTCGAAGCTGTTCAACATATCTATCGCCAGCTCCGTGGTGCTGATGCTCCGGATAACGAAACGGCAAGAGGAATCATTGATAAATTATTCTTCAGCGACAAGCGATACGACTTGGGAGAAGTTGGTAGATATAAGATCAACAGAAAACTTGGTCTTAACTCTCCGCTCGAACAAAAGACATTAACAAAAGAAGATATTATCGAGATCATCAAATATCTGGTTCGTTTAACCAATGGCAAAGCAGAAATTGATGATATTGATCATTTAAGCAATCGCCGCGTACGTACTGTGGGCGAACAATTGTATGCTCAGTTTGGTGTAGGTCTTGCTCGTATGGCAAGAACGATCCGCGAACGGATGAACGTGCGTGATAATGAGGTGTTCACGCCGGTTGACTTGATCAATGCCAGAACACTTTCATCTGTGATCAACTCCTTTTTTGGAACATCCCAGTTATCTCAATTTTTGGATCAAACGAATCCTTTATCGGAGATCACTCACAAACGTCGTATCTCGGCACTCGGTCCCGGGGGTTTAAGCCGTGAGAGAGCAGGCTTTGAGGTTCGTGATGTTCATTATTCTCACTATGGCCGCTTGTGTACCATTGAAACTCCGGAAGGACCCAACATCGGCTTGATCTCCACACTTTGTGTTCATGCTAAGATCAACGAGATGGGCTTTATTGAAACTCCTTACCGCAAAGTTGAGAATGGCAAGGTGAACATGAAGCAGTTGACTTTTTTGAGTGCAGAAGAAGAAGATACGGCTAAAATTGCTCAGGCAAACTCACCACTTGATGACAGTGGAAATTTTGTTGAAGAGAAAGTTGTGAGCCGCGAGACAGGTGATTTTCCAATTCTTGATAAAACAGATGTGGAGTTTATGGATGTGGCACCAAACCAGATCGTTGGTTTGAGCGCTTCATTAATCCCTTTCCTTGAACATGATGATGCCAATCGTGCATTGATGGGATCAAACATGCAACGTCAGGCTGTTCCATTGATCCGCCCCGATGTGCCGATTGTAGGAACCGGTTTGGAAGGAAAAGCTGCACGTGATGCAAGGATTCAGATCCATGCCGAAGGAACCGGAGTAGTAGAGTATGTTGATGCCAATGAAATTCATGTTCGTTATAATAGAAACGAAACGCAAAAACTGGTAAGCTTTGAAGATGATCTAAAAGTTTACAGACTTACGAAGTTTATTAAAACCAATCAGGAAACTGCCATTAACCTGAAGCCTGCTGTTAAAAAAGGACAACAGGTAAAAGAAGGAGATTTTCTGACGGAAGGTTATGCAGTACAAGGCGGAGAACTGGCGCTGGGAAAAAATCTTCGTGTTGCCTTCATGCCTTGGAAAGGTTACAACTTCGAAGATGCTATTGTGATCAGCGAAAAAGTGGTGAAAGAAGATCTGTTTACTTCTGTTCATATTTCCGAATATGAACTGGAAGTTCGTGATACAAAGTTGGGTGAGGAGGAATTGACTCCAGATATTCCTAACGTTTCTGAAGAAGCAACAAAAGATCTTGATGAGAATGGAATCATTCGTATTGGAGCACAGATCAAGGAAGGCGACATTATTATCGGAAAGATCACACCGAAAGGTGAAAGCGATCCTACACCAGAAGAAAAATTATTGCGTGCCATTTTTGGTGATAAGGCCGGCGACGCAAAAGATGCTTCTTTGAAGGCACCTAATGGTGTGGAAGGTGTTGTGATTAGCAAAAAACTATTCCAAAGGGCCAAGAAAGACAAAAATGCAAAGGTGAGAGAGAAAGCAGCCTTAGAAAAACTCGAAAAATTACACGAGAAAAATGAGGCCGACCTGATGGAAGTATTGCTTGAAAAATTACAAGTTCTATTGAGGGATCATGCATCAGCAGGAGTGAGTAACAATTTTGGTGAAGTGCTGATTGGGAAAGGTGCAAGATTCACCGCAAAAAATCTTGCTGGCATCGACTATCAGAATGTAAATCCTTTGGGTTGGACCGGTGATAAAAAAATAGACGATCAGATCAACGTTCTGTTGCACAACTTTAATATTAAGTACAACGAAGAATTAGGAAGATACAAAAGAGAAAAATTCAACATCTCCATTGGTGACGAATTACCAGCAGGTGTGCTGAAACTTGCAAAAGTTTATTTAGCAGTGAAGCGCAAATTGAAAGTGGGAGATAAAATGGCTGGTCGTCACGGTAATAAAGGTATCGTTGCGAAAATTGTTCGTGAGGAAGACATGCCATTTCTTGAAGATGGAAGCCCGGTTGATATTGTTCTTAATCCTCTTGGAGTGCCAAGCCGTATGAACCTAGGACAAATTTATGAAACTGTTCTTGGCTGGACGGGTCAAAAACTTGGGGTGAAATTCTCAACACCAATTTTTGATGGAGCTAGCGTTGATGAAATTGCAGATTATTGTCAGCAAGCGGGAATTCCAAGATATGGGCATACTTATTTGTATGACGGTGAAACTGGTGAACGTTTTCATCAGAAAGCTACAGTTGGCGTTATCTATATGATCAAGCTCCATCACATGGTGGATGATAAGATGCATGCCCGTTCAATCGGACCTTACAGCTTGATTACTCAGCAACCTCTTGGTGGTAAGGCCCAATTCGGTGGTCAACGCTTTGGTGAAATGGAAGTATGGGCATTGGAAGCGTATGGTGCATCGAACATACTTCAGGAATTGCTCACTATTAAATCAGACGATATCATTGGTCGTGCAAAGACTTATGAAAGCATTGTAAAAGGTGACAATGTTCCAAGAGCAGGCATCCCTGAATCATTCAACGTGTTGGTGCATGAGCTGCGTGGGTTAGGTCTTGATCTTAAGTTTGAATAAAAACAGAACCACAATTAAAGGATTCAAAGGGATTTTTTAGGAAATGAATTTAAATCCTGAGTGGTTAAAAAAATAATTTTATGATGGTGGATAAAAGAATAATATCTTCTTAATCCATCCAAATCAAAAAAATCAAGGTTCTTTATATGGCAATCAAAAAAGAAAATCGCCCGAGACCAACATTTTCTAAGATCACTATTGGTTTGGCTTCTCCTGATTCAATTCTTGAAAGAAGCTACGGTGAAGTGCTAAAGCCCGAAACCATTAACTATCGTACTTACAAACCCGAACGTGATGGTTTGTTTTGCGAAAGAATTTTTGGGCCAGTAAAAGATTATGAATGTGCCTGCGGAAAATATAAACGTATTCGCTATAAAGGGATTGTGTGTGATCGTTGCGGCGTGGAGGTGACGGAGAAAAAAGTTCGCCGTGAAAGAATGGGACACATCAAACTGGTTGTTCCTGTTGTTCATATTTGGTATTTCAAATCGTTACCTAATAAAATTGGATACTTGTTGGGCATGAGCTCTAAGAAATTAGAGAGCATTGTTTATTATGAAAGATTTGTGGTGATCCAATCAGGTCTTCGCGCTGATAAAGGTCAGAATTATGGCGACCTACTGACCGAAGAAGAATATCTGGAAATTCTGGAAACATTGCCAAAGGATAACCAGTATTTGGCTGATGATGATCCTAATAAATTCATTGCTAAAATGGGCGCTGAAGCGGTTCATGATCTGCTGGCAAGAATTGACCTCGACCAGTTATCATTCGATCTGCGTAATGCCGCGGCCACAGAAACATCACAACAGCGCAAGGCCGATGCATTAAAGAGATTGAGCGTGGTAGAGGCTTTTCGTGATGCGAATTCAAGAATTACAAACCGTCCTGAATGGATGGTCATGCAATATATTCCGGTTATTCCACCAGAGCTGCGTCCGTTAGTTCCATTGGATGGCGGTCGCTTTGCATCTTCTGATCTAAATGACTTATATCGCCGCGTTATCATTCGTAATAATCGGTTAAAAAGATTATTGGAGATCAAAGCTCCTGAAGTCATCCTTCGTAACGAAAAACGTATGCTGCAGGAGGCCGTGGACAGCTTGTTTGATAACTCAAGAAAATCAAATGCAGTAAAAGCGGAAGGTGGCCGTGCATTAAAATCATTAAGTGATGTATTGAAAGGCAAGCAAGGGCGCTTCCGTCAAAATCTATTGGGTAAGCGTGTTGATTATTCCGGCCGTTCAGTAATTGTAGTTGGTCCCGAATTAAAACTGCACGAATGTGGTTTGCCGAAAGATATGGCAGCTGAATTATTCAAACCATTTATCATTCGTAAATTAATTGAAAGAGGTATTGTAAAAACGGTGAAGTCTGCAAGAAAACTTGTTGACAAAAAAGAAGCAGTAATCTGGGATATTCTTGAAAATATTTTGAAAGGGCATCCGGTAATGCTTAATCGTGCCCCGACATTGCACCGCTTATCGATCCAAGCTTTTCAGCCAAAATTGATCGAAGGTAAAGCCATACAATTGCATCCGCTAGTAACAACAGCCTTCAATGCCGACTTTGATGGTGACCAAATGGCCGTGCATGTTCCTTTGAGCAATGCCGCGGTGTTAGAAGCTCAGTTGCTGATGCTTTCTTCTCATAACATTTTGAATCCTCAGAATGGTACACCTATCACCCTTCCCTCACAGGACATGGTATTGGGCTTATATTATATTACCAAGGGTAAAAAATCAACCGATTCAGAAAAAGTAAAAGGTGAGGCAAAGATTTTCTATTCTACGGAAGAAGTAATTATTGCTTATAACGAAGGAGTAGTAGATCTGCATGCTTGGATAAAAGTGAAAACTAATATTCGCAATGCAGACGGCTTGCTCGAGCATAAATTAATTGAAACAACCGTCGGCCGTGTTATTTTTAATCAGAATGTTCCCAATGAAGTTGGTTTTGTAAATGCCTTATTAACTAAGAAAAATCTTCGCGAGATCATTGGCGATATTATCAAGATCACAAACATTCCAAAAACGGTGAAATTCCTTGACGATATTAAGCAGCTTGGTTTCCGCACTGCCTTCCAAGGTGGTTTGTCATTCAACATCAACGACCTCATTATTCCTGAAATAAAAGAAGAGCTTTTAGAAAATGCGAAAGGTGAGGTTGATGAAGTGTGGGACAACTATAACATGGGTCTTATCACGAATAACGAACGTTACAACCAGATCGTTGATATTTGGAGTCGTGTGGATACAAGGATAACAGAAACATTGATACGTGATTTGAGCAGCGATAAACAAGGGTTTAATTCTGTTTACATGATGCTTGACTCTGGTGCCCGTGGTTCTAAGCAGCAGATCAAACAGCTGGCTGGTATGAGAGGACTGATGGCCAAGCCAAGAAAATCTGGATCTACCGGTTCAGAGATCATTGAGAATCCTATTCTTTCCAACTTTAAAGGTGGATTGAATGTGTTGGATTATTTTATTTCTACACACGGTGCTCGTAAAGGTCTTGCAGATACGGCGTTAAAAACAGCGGATGCTGGTTATTTGACTCGTCGTTTGGTTGACGTGGCCCAGGATGTAGTTATAACAGAAGAAGATTGCGGTACGCTCCGCGGAATTGCAACAACCGCATTAAAGGATAATGAAGATATCATTGAGCCTTTGAGCGACAGGATTGAAGGCCGTACATCATTGCATGATGTATATGATCCCCAATCAGATGAATTGTTGGTTGCTGGTGGTGATGAGATTACTACTGAAATTGCAAAGAAAATAGAAGAAGCCGGAGTTGAAGTTGTTGAAATTCGTTCAGTGCTTACTTGTGAAAGCAAACGTGGTGTTTGTGTAAAATGTTATGGAAAAAATCTTGCTGCAGGCGCACTTGCACAAAAAGGTGATGCGGTAGGAATTATTGCGGCACAGTCAATCGGTGAGCCAGGTACTCAGTTAACTCTTCGTACATTCCACGTGGGTGGTGTGGCTGGTTCTGCATCTGTTGAATCAACCTTACCTGCAAAATTTGATGGAACAATACAGTTCGATGGCTTACGTGCTGTGGTGACCGAGAATAATGAAGGAGAAAAAGTACAAACAGTTATTGGCCGCACAGGTGAAGTAAGGATCATTGATACAAAGAATGATCGTTTACTGATCACACATAACATTCCTTATGGTGCTACTCTCTTAGTAAAAGATGGACAGAAAGTAAATAAAGGTGAAGTGATCTGTACATGGGATCCGTTCAACAATGTAATTGTCGCTGAACTAAACGGAACAATAAAGTTCGAAAATGTGATCGAGGGAGTTACCTATCGGGAAGAAGCTGATGAACAAACCGGTCACCGCGAAAAAGTGGTTATTGAAACTCGTGATAAAACAAAGATCCCTTCTATTCTTGTTGAAGGAAAAGAAATTAAATCATATAACCTGCCAACAGGAAGTCATATTGTGATCGAAGAAACTGAGGAAGTAAAAGCAGGGCAAGTAATTGTAAAAATACCTCGGGTATTAGGAAAATTAAGAGATATTACGGGTGGTCTGCCTCGAGTAACAGAATTGTTTGAAGCAAGAAACCCTAGCAACCCTGCTATTGTTTCTGAAATTGATGGTGTAGTTACAATGGGTGCTGTAAAACGCGGTAACCGTGAGATCATCATCGAAGCAAAAGACGGCGTTACGAAAAAATATCTTGTTCCGCTAACTAGACAAATTCTTGCGCAGGATGGAGACTTTGTAAAAGCTGGTTCTGCATTGAGCGATGGGCAAATTTCTCCTCAGGATATTCTTTCCATTCAAGGACCGTTTGCAGTGCAACAATATGTTGTAAATGAAATTCAGGAGGTATATCGTTTACAAGGTGTAAGGATCAATGACAAGCATATTGAGGTGATCGTTCGTCAGATGATGCGTAAGGTAAGTATTGTTGACCCAGGCGATACTAAATTCCTCGAGGAAGATCTAACGGATAAATTTGAATTTGTTGAAGAGAACGATTTTATCTTCGATAAGAAAGTGGTAACTGAGCCAGGTGAATCAGCTAAGCTGCGTGCTGGACAAATTGTAAGCTTGCGTGAGTTACGTGAAGAGAATTCTATTCTTCGTCGTAATGACAAAAAGCTCGTTGAATATCGCGATGCTAGTCCTGCTACATCTGCGCCTACATTGCTTGGTATCACAAAAGCATCATTGGGTACCCAGAGCTGGATTTCTGCAGCTTCCTTCCAAGAAACAACAAAAGTGCTAAGTGCTGCCGCTATTCAGGGTAAAGCCGATGAAATGCTTGGATTGAAAGAAAACGTGATCACAGGTCATCCGATACCGGCTGGTACAGGATTGCGTGAATTTGAAAATATGATCGTAGGCAGCAAGGAAGAGTACGAATTGCTGCAAACTACAAGAGAAGCAATGGCGTATGATGAGGAAGAATAACCTTTGATTACATTGATTTAATTGATAATAGTGAAAGGAGTAGACGAAAACTACTCCTTTTGTATTCGTAATCATTTAATCTTTTAATCAGGGAAAATCAGCGGTTCGTTAACTGTTTCATAAAGTAAAGCAATGATTATATTTGCCCGCTTAATCGTATTTATTTTGCAAAAAAAGGAAAGATGAAAAATGGATTAGTTGTACTCAACCTCATATTGCTAATTGCTGTAGGAGTGTTGTTTTACCTGCATTTCGATTCAGGAAAAACGGGTACAACTGCTGGAAAAAGAGCGGAACCTAATGATTCAATGGATAGTGCCAGTTCGCCAACCAGTTGTAAGATCGCTTATTTCGAAATGGATTCAGTGGCAGCAAATTTTGAGATGGCAAAGGAAATGCAGAGTGAGCTTGGGAAAAAAGAAGATAGAATCAATGCAGAATTAGGTCGACTTCAAAATTTGTATCAGCAAAAATATATTCACCTTCAGCAAACCGGAGCTACAATGACCAACGCGCAGGTGGATGCTGCTAAAAATGAATTGATGCAGTTAGAGCAAACCATAAAGACCACCAAGTCAAATATGGATCAGGATTATCAAAGCTATGGCGTGCAGAAGCAGCAAGAGATTCTCGCTATGATCCGAAAGTTTTGCGCCGAGTACAACAAGGATAAAAAATTTGCGATCATTATTTCTAACGAACCAGGCTTGGTTTTTTATAAAGACAGCACACTTGACATTACTCAGGATCTCTTAAAAGGGCTAAACGAAATGTATGTAAAAGAAAAAAAGAAGCCCAGTAAAAAAAATTAGCAAAAGCCCCCTGCACAGACAGAGGGCTTTTTTGTGATGATAGCTTGTAAAAACAATGAAAATTAGAGACAAACAAAATGCACTTGAATACCGTATAAAGGGTATTTTGAAAAAACCCATTCGTTCTCGACGGGAAAGGAAGGTGCTGTGATATAACTCCAAACATTTTATTCATCCACTTCAACGTTAGAATAAAATTGAACAACTATATTAAGGTCGACGTGCTAATTCCAATGATGAAAACAATTCTATTGCTGGGCTTCCCTTCCCTTCTGGAAGGGACTGAGGGTTGGGCTAAAATACTTATCTTGAACAAAAAACCAACTCTCCATGGCAGAAGAAATCATCACCGAACCACAACATGCAACTTCATTTAAACAATCGCTTGGTCTAATTGATGCAACTATGGTCGTTGCAGGTTCCATGATCGGATCAGGAATTTTTATTGTCAGTGCTGATATTACAAGGCATGTAGGCAGTGCAGGGTGGCTAATTGCTGTGTGGTTAATTACAGGCTTTATGACCATTACAGCTGCGGTGAGTTATGGTGAGTTAAGTGGTATGTTTCCTAAAGCTGGGGGACAATATGTCTATTTAAAAGAAGCTTATAATCCTTTTGTTGCCTTTTTGTATGGATGGAGTTTTTTTGCTGTAATACAGACGGCAACAATTGCCGCGGTTGGAGTTGCCTTTTCCAAATTTGCGGGATATTTCTTCCATGTATTGGAATTAAAAGATGAAAACGTTTTAACACAAATTGGCTCTTTTAAATTATATCCTGCGCAATTAGTTTCTATCGCACTGATCGTTTTTCTTACTTGGGTCAACTCAAAAGGCATTAAAAGTGGTAAACTAATTCAAACCACCTTTACATCAATTAAACTTTTATCACTCTTTGGACTCATCGTGTTTGGTTTCTTAATCGGATCAAAATGGGGCACATGGTCTGCAAACTGGACTGACGCCTGGAACATGAAGGGAATCGCAGACGGTGGGAGTATCAAGGAATATTTACCTATTGCCATGTTAGGTACGGTTGCCGCTTCTATGGTGGGTTCTATATTCAGCAGTGACGCCTGGAACAATGTAACATTCATTGCCGGCGAAATCAAAAATCCGAAAAGAAATATTGGGCTTAGTTTGTTTTTAGGAACATTGATCGTGACTATCATTTACGTGTCTGCAAACTTGATGTATGTAAATGTTCTTTCACTTCGCGAAATTGCTTTTGCTCCACAGGACCGCGTAGCCGTATCGGCAGCGAATGCCATTTTTGGCGCTATCGGCACCTACGTGATTGCTGTTATGATCATGATATCTACGTTTGGTTGTAACAATGGATTGATTTTGGCGGGAGCCAGGGTTTATTATACGATGGCGAAAGACGGTTTGTTTTTTAAAAAGACCGGCGAATTAAATCGTAATGCAGTTCCGGAGTTTGGGCTATGGATACAATGCCTGGTTGCTTCTATTCTTTGTTTAAGCGGTAAATATGGCGACTTGCTTGATATGATCTCTTTTGTTGTGGTTATTTTTTATGTACTCACGATTGGTGGAATTTTTATTCTTCGTAAAAAAAGGCCCGACGCTGAAAGACCTTATAAAGCATTCGGGTATCCTGTTCTCCCGGCAATTTATATTATAATGGGGATTGCTTTTTGTTTATTGCTGATAAAATATAAACCACAGTATACATGGCCCGGTTTAATCATTGTGCTTATTGGAATTCCTCTTTATTTTATTGCCATTGCTGCACGGAAAAAATAATTCACCGACTTTTGCAGCATGGAAAGTTTTCAAAAGCTGTTCGAGTCGTTTACAAAACTAAAAGTTGGTGTAATTGGCGACGTGATGCTCGATACATATATGTGGGGCAGTGTTGACCGCATTTCGCCCGAGGCGCCGGTACCTGTCGTTAGCCTCAAAGAAAAAGAATACCGTATTGGTGGTGCAGGAAATGTTGCGTTGAATTGCCATTCACTCGGATCGCAGGTTTTTATATTATCAGTGGTGGGAGATGATACAGAAGGATTGTTGCTGGAAGAACTCTTTCATGAAAGCTTGATTGATACGTCATACCTCATAAAAAGCCCCTCGCGTATTACAACAAATAAAACAAGAATCATCAGCCGCAACCAACAAATGATGCGCCTCGATTCCGAAATGGCCGCTGACATTGACCAGGGAGATGAAGAAGCATTATTACAGCAAGTACGCTCATTTATTCAAACTCATGATCCTAATGTAATGATCTTTGAGGATTATAATAAAGGAGTGCTGACCGAAAAAATTATTCATGAGGTTCTTACTATTTGCAAGCAAGCTGGTGTTATTACTGCTGTGGACCCTAAAAGAAAAAATTTCTTCTCCTACCATAATGCAGATATTTTTAAACCCAATCTTATAGAAGTAAAGCAAGGCCTGAATCTTTTGTTTGATGAGCTAAATGATTCATTACTGAGCCGGATCCATCTTGAGCTGAGAAATATTCTTGAACATGATATTTCTTTTATCACTCTTTCGGAAAAGGGAGTTTTTTACCAACAGGATGGTTCGGCTTCCATTATCCCTTCGCACCTGCGCAATATTGCCGATGTATCAGGAGCCGGCGATACAGTAATAGCTGTGGCTGCACTGGTTTACACGGCCACAAAAGACGTTCATCTTATGGCCGAGATTGCCAACATTGCCGGTGGCTTGGTTTGCGAAGAAGTGGGAACAGTGGCGATTGACAAAAGCAGGTTGCAAAGTGAGTGTGAATTGTTGCTCGCATGAGGCCCCTCCCGACCTCCCCCGATGGGGGAGGTCATCAGCGCACACGCCTCATTTAACAGAATGCAAATATTAAAGTAGTTCATTCTTTACTTAAGAATAAAAAACAATTCCTGTTTTATTTGAATTTAAACTACACTCGATTACAGGCAAAGGATTTTGTGGCTTTTAAAAAAATATCTGATTGTATTCGTGATCGTTTAAACATCATTGAAAAAACTTGGAAATTATTAGTTGCTAAACTTCCTAATTTCGGCCACGAAATATATTTATTAGCACATGTCAAAATTCACTATTGTTATTCACGGCGGAGCGGGAACTATTTTAAAAGAATACATGACCCCTGATCTGGAAGCTGCCTATATGGAAGGCTTAAAAGAAGGTTTGGAAGCTGGCTATGCCGTATTAGAAAAAGGCGGTGCTGCCGTGAATGCAGTGAAAGCGGCGATTGTAGTTATGGAAGACAACATCCTTTTTAATGCAGGACGAGGCTCAGTATTTACAAAAAAAGGAGTGCAGGAAATGGATGCCGCGATCATGAATGGAACAACACTCGAGGCGGGCTCGGTGACAGGTGTTCGCAATGTTCGCAATCCTATTGTGCTGGCCACCGAAGTGATGATGCACAGCAATCATGTTTTTTTAAGCGGCAAAGGCGCCAACGATTTTGCCATCAAGCAAGGAGTAAAACTAGAGCCTGATGAATACTTCTTCTCACAGTTCCGCTATGATCAATGGAAATCGATTCGCGATTCCGATAATTATTCTCTGGATCATACGCATCAACGGTTAGAAGAATTGATGCGTGATAAAAAATTCGGAACGGTAGGCGCTGTAGCTTGCGATTATGAAGGCAACCTGGCAGCAGCTACCAGCACTGGCGGCATGACCAATAAAAAATATGGCCGTATCGGTGATAGTCCCATCATTGGCATTGGCACTTATGCAAACAACAAAACCTGTGCGATTAGCTGCACCGGTCACGGTGAACCATTTATTCGTGCTGTAGCTGCTTATGATGTTAGTTGCTTAATGGAATACAAAGGCCTCAACCTTAACGAAGCCATGAACGTTGTTGTAAATGATAAGCTAATGAAACTGGATGGACAAGGCGGCATGATCGGTGTAGATGCACACGGCAATCATGCGATGGTCTTAAACAGCGCTGGCATGTACCGTGCTTATCGCAGCAGTGATGGCGGTAGTGAGATCGCTATTTACAGATGATAGTTGAGAAATGATAGATGATAGTTTGGTTACAAGCTTTTGTAATTCTGATCACCTTCTGCAGGCGTCGCACTCTTGTACAATAGGTAGCCACAAACAAAAACAGACAGACTTTTATTCTTCAGCCTCTACTGCTCAAGTTATAGTAACATTTTCCTCTTAATCCTTATCTTTCCTGCAAATCCAGGTTCTTTCATGAAAAAATATGCGATCATCGTTGCAGGCGGCACAGGTTCAAGAATGGGCGGTAATCTTCCTAAACAATTTATGTTGCTGAAAGATAAGCCTGTGCTATACTATTCACTCAAAGCTTTTTTGAATGCCTTTAATGATCTGCAGATCATTCTTGTTTTGCCGGTGGCTTTTACAGACATGGGCCAAGAGATTATTGATGCATGGTTTGATAAAGATCGTATTCGTATTACATCCGGCGGTGATACGCGTTTTCAATCAGTAAAAAATGGATTGAAGCTGGTCGAGGAAGAGTCAATTATTTTTGTTCATGATGCCGTTCGATGCCTGGTGTCGGTTGATCTTATTCATCGCTGTTATGAAGTGGCCGAGCAAACCGGTAGCGCTATACCTGTTGTGCTTTCTAAAGATAGCGTGCGCCTCATTAATGAAGATAGCAGCGAGGCCATTGATCGCACTAAGGTTGTAATGGTACAAACACCTCAAACTTTCCACAGTAAAATCTTATTAACGGCCTACCAGATCGATTATAAGGACAGATTTACCGATGAAGCAACCGTAGCAGAAGCATACGGTTTAAAAATTTCATTGACAGAAGGGGAGGAGACGAATATTAAGATCACAAGACCAATCGATTTGTTAATCGCAGAACAATATCTAAGTACTCAGTACTGAGTACTTAGGCTTCATCCATCTCAACCACCACGGCAATCTATTCCATCTGAGTGCAGGATAAATTTCTTTTTGCGATCCAAAACCGCTATAAAACAAAGCCAAGCTTTCAATATCGGAGCCTTCAAAATCAAGAATCAGATCCTTGTTTGCGTGATCTTTGATAAACGCATCAATCAACGCATGTGACGCTCCAATATTTTTTCCATCGGGATGATTGCCCACTAAAATATAATACGCTCTGTTATGCGAAAAGAAAAAAACACAGGAGGAAAGTAGTTTGTTTTGTTTATCGGTTATACCATAGCTTACAGCTCTGTTCTGATCAAACAGAAATTGACAAAGCTTTTTGAATTGCTGATAATCGCTGTCTGAAATGGGTGTTATATTCTTCATCTGTTCTTTATTCAGATGAATGATTTCTCCTACGGGAATATTTTTTTTAACGATACATCCCGCCTGTAAAGCTTTTTGAATATTTCGCTGATGGTTTTCGCGATAGTGCTGATAAAGTTCATGATAGGGTTTATTCAACCATAACGTATAATTAGTATTTAACAATGAAAAACCAGTTGGAATGCTAAAGATATTCCCCTCATTCAACGAAATCTCAATGAGTTTAAATTTTTTGGGGATTGCCTGCACAAACTCTCCAATCATTGCCTCTGTCAGATTTTTCCCAAAAACTCCCAAGCAGGCTGTAAACGGAGGTTGGTATAAATAATGAATGCCGAATTTCTTATTCCATGTCAGCGGCATGATGGCTTCATAATCATTCAACACTAAGCCATCCCAATGTTTTGACAGGTGATCAAGATAAAACGAATAAGCATAGATCAATCCATTCTCTGCCTCCGTCACACATTGATCCCATTTTGCCCTATCAATTTCGTGATGGAGAAGATATTCTATGTTCGAGACTTGAGGCATTAAAACACAAGGTTCTTGTCAATTTTTCGCAAGTTGAAATTGGAAATATCAATGCTGAACGTAATTTTTTTCAAGAAGCGATTCTTTTTTTCAAGATATAAATCAATATAATCTCTATATGCTTTGCTATATATCAAGGGCAGATAAATATTCACCGTATTTTTCAAAACCGAAAGTTGTAACCCCCCGTCAAATAAAAAACGGTCGCCTTCCGCATCCTGTTTCCATGTGTCAGCGTAAGTGCCGATGTCAAAAAAGACTTTCAACGGAATTTTAATAGGCAACAAACTC
The DNA here is from genome assembly GCA_036005185.1 of Chitinophagaceae bacterium. Classification (GTDB taxonomy): domain Bacteria; phylum Bacteroidota; class Bacteroidia; order Chitinophagales; family Chitinophagaceae; genus VBAU01. The sequence continues at coordinate 60,959 of DASYQS010000061.1, forward strand.
AATGGATTTATTTTCGACGGAACAGAAGAAGTAAAATTCGCCGCCATCAGCCAGTCATCTGTTCTGCCTACAGGAGAGGCAAGCAGCTCTGTTTTTATTTTAAAGCCACCATCGCGCATCATTATCTGTTGACTTGGCAGATGCTCAAACCTGTTGCGTCCAATAAAATAATCGCTGTAAGTGTAATCCTGATAACCGTTGGGGCCAGTCAGGTTTAAATGGTAACGATCCGTTTCAAATTGTTTAATGATCGTCTTTGATCCCGTATAAAAAAACTTGCCTGCAAAAAAGCGAAGATTGAAGCCACCCTCTTTTGGATAATTAAAAAAATAATTTCCGGTAAATGTTGTTCTCACAAAGCCTTCAGCTTGTTCAATTTTTAATTCGCCCCTGTAAGGATATAAAACTCTCAAATTTTCAATCGAAAATAATAACTGGTTCAATGTCCAGTCTTGCTGAGTCTTTCCAACTGTTGTAACAACTCTTGGAGGGTTTGGAAGGGTATCTCTTGAAAATCTCAAACTCTCTTCCGTAATAAAAAAGGTTTTCCATTGAATATAACGATGCATGCTGCTGTGCCGATCTTTTTGTTTAAATGTAAAGCGGATGCCTGGAACAATCTTCTGAAATGCCAGATAAGTTTTTTTGCCGCTAGAATCGGCAAATTCGTTTTCTGTAAATGTCGAACCATTCACAAAAAGATCAACCTTTCTGAAAATGCCTTTTGGATAAAATGAATAATCCAGTTTGCCAATTCCTGTAAATCTTTTTGATCCGAACGCATATAAGGGAGCTGCAAAAAATTTAAATTTATTCAAAGGCAGTTTCACATTAGTAAGAAAAATACCAGCCATAAATTTGTCATAGCTGTTTGCACCAATAGCCGGGCCAATGGTAATCAGTTTTTGGTAATGATTGTTTAGAAAATTTTGAAAATATTTTGGCGACAAAAAGAAATCAACTTTTGTTCCACTGCGCTGCAAATTAGGAAGCGTTCCTTTTTTATTTAATAATGAAAAAGCGGAATCAAGATTTTTGCCACTGCTTTCTTCTATTGTTTTTTTAAAATCTTCCGGTTGCGGGTGTTTGAACTGCCATTGGTTGAAATATTGTTTCATCGCTTTATCAAAGGCATCTTTTCCAAGCTGCTGTTCAAGCCAGCGCAGCCATTCTGAAGTTTTGTAATAAGCTACAAGAGCATAATTGATCGCATTGAAATTTTCTGATGTCGTTTCGATGGGCTGGTCTAATTTTTCTGCAGCAAAAGTTTCAAAGAGAGTTCTCTCTTCTGAGGGAGCGGTGCTGTAATATTGTTCCGTATAGCGATGTTCATAAAAACTATTGATGCCTTCATCCATCCAAGGATGATCTCTTTCATTGGTTGCGAGTATTCCATAAAACCAATTATGGCCAAACTCATGTGCAATAACAACATCCAACTCCTTTGCAGATGATGAGGGCGAAATAACCGTAATGGTGGGATATTCCATGCCACCACCAAAGCTTTGAGGGCCTTGTACTGCACTCACAATATTATATGGATATTCACTCACTTGGGAAGAATAGAATCTCACCGCTTGCTTAGCATATTTTATACTGTTCTTCCAAAATTCTTTTTGTGCAGTGGTATAGTAAGTAAATACATCAATGATCTTTTCTGAGGCAAGCTGGCAGGTATCATGATTTACAATAAAACGCTTATCGGCAAACCATGCAAAATCATGAATATTGTTTTGAATATAGCGAATGGTCTTTGTTTCAGCAGATGAAGCAGGGAATTTCTGAACAATTGTCTTTGTGCCACCGCCTTTTATTTTGGTCGTCCGTTTAATAGGTTCCCATGAAAAGTCATTTCTGGTCAATAGCCATTGTTTTTCTTCTTCATTTTGTAATTCACCTGTTGCGGCAACCACATAATTTTTTGGCACATTGATCCTGACGTCAAAGTTTCCAAATTCACTGTAATATTCACCTTGATCAAGATAGGGTATAGGATGCCAGCCATTTTTATCATACACGGCAGGCTTGGGGTACCATTGAGTACACTGGTAACTTTCTCCATCATGGCCTCCACGCGAAAAATTGTATGGAAGCTGTACATGAAATGGGGTTGATAAAATAACTTTTTGTTGCGGTGCTAATGGTGTAGGAAGAATGACTTTGATGATATCAATATATTGCGGATGATCTTCTATACCGCAGGTAATATTATTTATCTTAAAATCCATTCGATTGATGTAGCCTCTTTGCTCCTTTTCGGAAAAATAGAATTTTGTATTTCCATCGATGAGCGTTTGGTCGCTGTAAGCGGTTTTATCGTTTTTATAAGCATTCGGCCAAACATGGAACCAGATAAATTTTAAAGTATCGGGCGAGTTGTTGAAGTATTCGACTTTCTGAAACGCGTCGAGGCTATTGTCCTTATCATTTAGCGTAACATCAATCGTGTAGTTAACTTGTTGTTGCCAGTATTGAGGAAAAGCTGCGAGCTGTGAGCACTGAGCTACGAGCCATAAAACAATGATTTTTCTCAAAAGGTTTGGTATTTCTATCAAAAATAAAAAACAGTATGGAATGTTTATAGTTTATCCTTCTCACCGCGTCAACTAGAAATTTATTGTTTCCTAGTTTGCAACCCTTAAACGTTAAACTTGGAACCTTAACTATCTAAGAGTTCCTGTTTTTTTCAGCAAAGAAAAATATTGATCCAAGGGCTTTCCCATTGACTTTTCCATAGCGGCCTTAAAATCTTCAGGATAGGGATGTTTGAATTTCCATTCCTTAAAATAATCCTGAACTCCTTTATCCAATTTTTCTCTCGTCTCGAACAATTCTATCAAATACATCCAGATGGCGGTTTTTATATACACCACAATTCCATATTCGTCTTTATTTGGATAATCTTGAGCCGGTAGGTCGATCGCTTCTTCCATAGGAATATCAATCATCGCCGAATAAATAGCAGCCTCAAATTGATCGAGTGGTTTTTCTTTCACTTCTTTAGGAACAGCATCGCCAAACAATGTGTTGGCGCGATATTTTTCATGCTCATAGCGAAACTGAAAATAAGTGTTGATGCCTTCATCCATCCAAGCATGTTCCCGTTCATTGCTGCCCAGTATGGAGTAAAACCAGTTATGCCCCACTTCATGTGTGATCACGGCGTCTAGTTTTTCTTCCTTTGCATCAGGGCTGGTGATCAAGGTGATCGTGGGATATTCCATACCACCTGAGCTTAAATTTTTTGGCCCTTCCACAGCCTGCACTACCGGATATGGATATTCACCAATCCATGAAGAATAATGGCGAACAGCATCTTTAATATAATCAACAGATTTATCCCAAAGTTTATTTCCGTAATAAGGATGATAAGCGAATACATCAATTATTTTTCCCGATGTCAATTGCATGCTATCATACTCAATAATAAAATCTTTATCGGCAAACCAGGCAAAGTCATGAACGTTTTCTGCTTGATAATGGAGTGTTTTTGTTGGTGATTTGGTGATTGGAGCATATCTTTTGTTTTTATCGGTCGCGAAATTTTGTTTGCCCAGTTCTTTATAGTATTTCAATTCATCCACATCTTGTATGCTTCCTGTTGCTCCGATCACATAGTCAGACGGCGTTGTAATGTTAACACTGAACTTTCCATACTCGCTATAAAATTCACCCATGTCAAGATAGGGAATGGGATGCCAGCCTCGGCTGTCATACACTGCTGGCTTGGGATACCATTGAGAGATCATATAGGAATGATCAATATGCCCCGATCTGGAAATATAAGTTGGCAGCTTTACAAAAAATGGTGTTGTAATAGTGATTTTTCCTTTTGATGGTAGGGGTGATGGCAGCAAAACTTTTATTATGTCAATATTCTCTGCACTCGTTTCTGTTTTCGCCTTTTGACCATTCACGGTAAAATCAAGGCTATCGATATATCCCTTATCCTTCAGATCTTTCCAACGGGCCTTTCCATCTTTTTCACGAAAGATCTGTTTGGCAAATGCCGTGTTTTCATTTTTGTAAGCGTTGGGCCAAAGATGAAACCAAATAAAATCCAAATTATCGGGAGAGTTGTTTGTGTACTCAAGTTTTAGCAGTCCTTTCAATGTATGATTTTTATCATCGAGACTAACATCGATATTATAGTTGACTTCCTGTTGCCAATATTGCGAAAAAGCATGTCCGGTTAAGGTGAATTGAGCTGCAAGCAAAAAACCAATAAATTTTACCACTGATTTAATTTTTTGAGATCTTAAAATTTATTTTCCCTTTCCTAAAAAAATGATTCGTAATGAATGGATCATGATTTTGAAATCGAGGGCGAGTGAAATGTTTTCGATATAAAGTAAATCAAACTTGCATCGTTCTATCATTTCATTCACATTTTCGGCATAACCAAATTGCACCATGCCCCAGCTGGTTAAGCCTGGTTTTACTTTCAATAAATATTTGTAATAAGGAAACCGCTCAATGAGCTGGTCAATATAATATTTACGCTCGGGCCTAGGCCCTACAAGGCTCATTTCTCCAAGTAAAATATTTCCAAGCTGCGGCAATTCATCAAGCCTCCATTTACGCATTATTTTACCCCAGCGTGTAATACGCGGATCATTATCACTCGAAAGCAAAGGCCCATTTTTTTCTGCATCCACATGCATGGATCGGAACTTGTACATGGTAAATGGCTTGCCTTTGTAGCCAATTCTTTGCTGTCTGTAAAAAATAGGGCCGGGCGATGAAAACTTTACCCGTATCGCTACATACAGCAGAAGCGGAGATAAAATGATCAATCCGAAAACGGCAGCTCCTACATCGATCAAGCGTTTTATATTTTGTTGCCATTCCGGCATCAAACCCGTTTTCAAATCAATTAACAAAGCGCCCATTACATTGCTGGTACGTATGGATCCCGAAAGAATGTCAAGTGTATCAGGAAGAATTTTTACTTCTACATCTTTTTCCGTAAGGCGATTGATGATATTTTCCACCATAGCATGCTCTGATTTTTCCATAGCAAGCACTACCTGATGAATGTTGTTATTTTCAATGATCGATTCTAATGATTCAACCGTGCCGAGCTTGGGAAGCGTTTTGCCCACACCGTTTTTGCCCATTTCAGACAGCGTTACATATCCGGTGTAGTGATAGCCATCGCTGCGAAGATTTTTTTCTGTCTGACGAAAAATGCGGTTGGCATAGTCGGGATTTCCGATCATCAATGTATTGAACTGAACGGTGCCGTTGACTAGTTGTTTTTTTGCCATGTTGAGAAAAACCAGTCTTCCAAAAAAAGTGAGTGTGAAATGTATGCCCAGCAAGCATAAGAATGCCATGTAATAATAAGAGTAATTATTTTTTATGTCGTTCAAAACAATAATAAAGAAAAGCAGAATGCAGCCAATGAGGCTACAGATAAATGTTGTGGTAAATTCAAACAATCGTGATTTTTTATACAGCGAACGGTAGGTACCGACCATGGTATAAAGTATCAGCCAGCCAATCGGAATAAAGACGATGCCAAGCCAAAAATTATTATCAACCTGCAATTGTCCTTCAAAAAAAACATCCTGTTTTGTGATTGATTTCCGCACAAAATAGAATATAGCCCAGGCCAAGGCTGCCATCACAACATCCGTGATGGCATAGTAAGCGATCGGTATTTGCTTATTCTTCTTCATGTGAATTAGCGAACGAGAACATTGTTGCCAATTTTTTTTAAGATCTGGTGGGCTACATCCATGGCCATTAACCCATCGATCTCTGATACGATCGTTTTTGTATTATTGATCACCGCGCTGCTGAATTCTTCTAATTCTTTTTTTATGGCATTTACTTCCGGAACCGTTGGGTTGGCAATGGCCAGCGTTTTTTTACCCTTCGGTGTTTCGATGTCAAAAGCAAAAACGTTTGAATCTCTTGGCTCTTTTTGCTTGATGATCTCGGTTTTCTTATTCAGGAAATCAATGCCGATATAAGCGTCTTTCTGAAATAGACGCATTTTCCTCATTTTTTTCATAGAAATTCGGCTACTTGTTAAATTGGCCACACACCCGTTGTCGAATTCAATGCGGACATTGGCGATATCAGGAGTGTCAGTCATAACAGCCACACCGCTTGCCGAGATACTTTTTACACCGCTTTTTACAATGCTAAGGATAATATCGATGTCGTGGATCATTAGGTCAAGGATCACACTAACCTCCGTTCCCCTGGGATTGAATTGTGCCAGCCGGTGGACTTCGATGAACAGGGGATTAAGCTCTGTATCTTTCAATGCAAGAAAGGCAGGATTGAATCTTTCCACATGCCCAACTTGTAATTTGATATTTGATTCCTGCGCCAGCTTTACCAATTGGCGGGCTTCCTCCATCGTATTGGCCAAGGGTTTTTCTACAAAAACATGCTTGCCCTTTTTGATGGCTTTTTCGCAAAGCTCAAAATGAAAATGAGTGGGCGCTACCACATCAATGGCATCGCTTGCATCAATTAAAAGACTTGGATCAAGAAAACGGGCTAATTGATATTTTTCGGATACTTCTTTAGAAATATCATCATCCGGATCATAAAAGCCAACCAGTTCAACCCCAGCAATTTCTTTCCAGTTATTCAGGTGAAATTTTCCCAAATGTCCAACTCCAAAGACGCCGATTTTTAGCATAGAATAAATTGCCGGTAAAGATAGGCTAACAGATCAAGGCAGAAAAAGAGCTAAGACAATCAAATGACAAAAAAATGTAAAAGATCAAGCTGGAAAGAGCTTATTATTCAATTTGATTGAATGAATATGGGTTTACCCTTAAATCTCTTTTCTCTTTTAGCTCTTAGCCTATGAATCCAGCAAGGTAGAATGCTGTTGGTAGTTTCTATCGGGGCTGTAAATAAAAAGGCAAGTTCCGCCTTTAATCGTATTGATAATCGCTTTATGCTGAGCCACAGGAACTGCAGGGCAACCCCAGCTTCTGCCAAGAAATCCCAACGAATTGATAGCAGACTGATCAACATAAGGAGCGCCGTGCATTACAATAGCGCGGTTGAGAGCATTATCATTAATATTTTTTTCCACACCATTCAAACGAAGCGAATAGCCATTGTCACCAGTGTAAGTGTCTTCCGTTACATAAAAGCCCGGGCTGCTTTTGAATGAAGAGGCTTTGTTCGAAAATGATTTTGCCCAAAGGGCACCGGTATTTTTTCCGTGTGCAACCAGCGTATTAAATAAAACTTGCTTGTTCTCCAGGTCAACAACATATAGTCTTTTTTTATTACTTGGCTGGCTAAAATCAACAATCGTGATAATATTATCATCTTTAATCATGCCTTTGTCTTCCAGTTTTTGCATGCCATGAACGGCTGAATTAAAAATAGATTGATTCAATCCGGCTTCACTCAAATGTAATTCGGAGAAAAGCACCGAAGCATTATCTGCTTTTTTTGCAACAGTAATATGTGAAGATGAAATGATGTTGACTTTTTTCTTTGCGGATGATTTTTTTGCGGCAGCGAACACAACAATAACGCTTGCTAAAATAGCAAAAAGGAGGATGGCTGGCTTTTTCATAAGTTGCATTGGCGAAAGAGGTTTAAGGTTTTTCAAATGTTTCGTGGTCAAATAAAAACTGTCCCAATGTATCGGGACAGTTCTGGATTTTTTGAGAGCACAAAAATAAGATTTATGGGTGAGTAAAATGGAATTGCAAGCACTCAATTTTTTCTTTTAACGAAGCAAAAACATATCTCAGTTTTTTTAATCAGCTGTTAGAAAAAAATTATTAGTTATTAATTATTAATTATTCAAATTTGAATAATCTTTCATCAATCTTTTACTAATGAAACCATCCATAACTATTGAGTACTGCCCCAAATGTGGTTGGCTATTGCGTGCAGCTTACATGGCGCAGGAAATACTCACCACTTTTAATGATGATGTAAAACAAGTAACCTTGCAGCCAAGTGAAATTGGAGGCTCTTACAAAATATTTATTGATGAGAAAAAAATTTTCGACCGAAAAGAATACAATGGCTTTCCTGAAATAAAAGAGATCAAACAAATGGTGAGAGATGTAGTGAACCCCGAAAAAAATCTTGGGCACGCAGATAAGAAAACTCAAGATTCATAATCATTTTTAATATTCGTTATGCTTGGCGTAATTCTTTGTGGCGGTCAAAGTACAAGAATGGGATCAGATAAGGGAATGCTTAAGCTGCATGCCAGGACATGGGCGCAAACGGCTGTTGATAAAATAGCAGAATTGTATTTACCTGTAGTGCTTTCTGTAAATGAACAACAATATCAGGATTATGCTACTGTGTTTTCTACAGAGCAATTAATAATGGATAATGAAACCATTAAATTCAAAGGGCCTTTATGCGGAGTATTAAGCGTACATTGTCAATATCAGCAGAAAGATTTATTTGTGTTAGCCTGCGATATGCCTTTAATTGAAACAGCTGTGCTAAAGGAACTTCTTCAACAATACCTGTTACATACCGGCTACGATGCGTATATTTTTACCAACGATGGGGAACCAGAACCGTTATGCGCCATTTATAGGGCAAAGGCTTTATCAAAGATCATTGCGTTGAATCAGCATCATCAATTACCAAAACACAGTATGAAGTATATGCTTGAACAAATATCTTTTTATGAACTGCCATTAACAGCTGAACAAAAAAAATACTTCCGCAATTTTAATGCGCATTCAGAATTAAACGGTATGTAAACCCAAAGCAACTTTCTCTGTCACAATGAAATCTTTTTTTGGTGCTTCACATAAGGGGCATAAATATGTTTCGGGCAATTGCTCAAAAGGAGTATCTGCAGCTATTCCATTTTCTGGTTCTCCTATCATTTCGTCGTATATGGTCAAGCAATGGTTGCACTGATGTATTTTAGCAGGTTTTACCTGTTTTATTATTGTTTCTTTTTTAGCTGCGCTTTTTTCAAGTCGATTATTATTGTTGGCAACATGAGTATAAAAACTTAAGATTACTTTTTGCAACTGTGCAGGTAGTAAAAATTTTGGGTTATTCTGGCTGAATACAAAACCAGTTCGCTCATTTGGATTAAAATCTTTTGCGCATAAAATGTCATATATATAAAACAAACCGCGATTCCCCACTGTAATTAAGGGCCTTCTTCTCACTAATATGCTGCTGAAAACTTCGCTTTTGTTTCTTGTTTTAATACCCATGCAAATACCAAATGTTCGTATATCATGGTTATTTAAATGCTTTACCAGGTAATTTTTTAACCTTAAACCCTCTTTACAATTATCTTCCACTTGGAAATTCAGTTCATTGGCTGCATGCCTCACATTCACCAGGTGCTTCACCAGCAACCTGTTCCAAGCAGGCCTGTCTTTTTCTTCAATGCCTTTTATGATTAAAGATTTCCAAGGTGTGGAACACAACTGTCCGATTTTTGTTTGCAAACATAACTCGCAAATATCTTTCAATAGTTCAACAGAGAACATCTCATCTCGTCGGTAAATTCCTAGCCAATATTTATCATTATGTCTGTTCAGTCCTTCATAATAAGGCAGGTTGAATGCAGGTAATTTTGCGGGAACATCGGCTGGCTTGATAATATAATTTTCTTTGTTCACCCACTCATACAATAGATCGCCATTTACTTCAGCTTTATCATAAAATTTATCAGGGTTATTCAATATCAATGCCTCAATATGCTTTGACATGCGAGCAACATCGTTGGTGTACACTAAATCTTTCCACTCATATATCACATTTGTTTTTGGAAAGCGAATAAACAAATGCCAGAAGTGTTGAGAAGGAGATGCCACCCAATTAATATTGCCTGTGAGCAGTGGTGTAAAGCTTTGGTTGCTGTCGCTCACATTTATCTTAAGTTTGGGCTCATGATCCATTAAATCAAAAATGTCCTTATAAACGCCTTCGCTCAACCATGTATTAGTAATAAAAACTTCTTCAGCCGGGTAGGAGCTTACAATATTTGGATGTACATCAGCATTTATTTCAAATTTTACTCCCAACAATTTTAGTTCATTAACTAGCGTATGATAATTCTCGGCACGTACTTCCAGCAACATTTGCTGTCTTAAACCAAATCTTATTTTTTTAATTCCATTCTTAGCAGCAGTCACAAGAATATTATATAAATCACCAGGCGAAATAATTCCCCCGCAGAAATTTATTTTTATGGTATGTAAATTGTTCATGTAGTTTATACCAATTCAAACTCCTTCATAGCCCTTGGAAAATTTTTATTCTCATGCCCCGGCTTACACAGCTTTAATAAGGCAAATCGTTGCAAATTGCTCAGCGCCTTCCATTGTTCAATTGAAATTTCCCATCCAAATTCTTTTGCCTTGTTCTGTAAAGGTTGCTGAATGTGATCCCCGTCCGCCCATGCCGGATTTTTATCTATAGCAAGATCTGTTGGCTCATGTCCAGTTCTCATTACAATTAAATGCTGTACATATTTTTTGTAAGCTTGTATTTCTTCGTTAGTGATGCAGGATTGATCAGCAAATTGCTTTCTTTCCTCTACTTTAAATTTGCTCCATTCAGCAAGTTTTAATTTTACTCCACATACATCAAGTTTAAAACGAACTATCATCGGTATGCATCGAACATTTTGTTCTACAAAATCTTCTTCGAATTTGAAATATTTTATCCCTCCTTTCTCCGAAGGAGTATAATCGATGTGATGGCTAAATGATATGTCATTCATTTTTTCAAAGATTATGCTACTGATAAAATAACGTTTACTGACTTAAGTTTTTGTGTGTTTTCTAAAATGCTTTTTACCTCTGGCCGGCAACTGCCACAGCCCATTCCAGCCCCTGTCAACTGACAAAGTTGTACAATATCCTTGCAGCCTTCTTTAATTTTATTAAGGATATTTCCTTCTCCTACACCTGCACAACTGCACACCAGCCTTCCTTCCATAGGTTCCGCTTTTTTGCCCGAACGTAATAATTGAAGACGTTTTTCACTCAGCTCCATTTTATTTTGTATCAGGTCACGAAACTCAAGAAACTCCGATTTGTCGCCAATAAGAATGGCGCCTACCAGTCTGTCGTTATGGATGATACATTTTTTATAATATCGTTTTGCTTTATCAATAAATACTACTTCTTCGAAATTGAGATCATCGGGGCATTCAGGAATGCCTAGTGAACACAGGTCTGTTCCATGGATTTTTAAAATATTCATCAACAATGAGCCTTCATAGTATTTTGAAATATCGCCGCTCAAATATCTTGCAACAATTTCTGCTTGTTGTTCTGCGGCTGCTGTAATTCCATATAAAAACCCTTTGAATTCGGCAATTTCTCCTATTGCAAAAATATCTGGGTCGTTTGTTTGCAAATATGCATTCACCACAATACCGCGCTTGCATTCAAGATTACAGTCTTTTGCCAGTTCAATGTTGGGAACAGTTCCAATAGCAATAACAATGGCCTGGCAATTTATCATTAAACCGCTCTTCAAACGAATGCCGGTCACATTATTCTCTCCAAGGAAACGTTCTATTTCATCATTATAATAAATATCAATGCCTTTATGTGTAAGCTCTTCATGTAGCAACTGGCTTCCCAATGGATCAAGCTGGCGATCCATTAATCTTGAAATGCGCTGAATGATTGTTACTTCTACATTCACTTCTTTTAGTGAAGCGGCAAGCTCAATTCCCAACAAACCCCCGCCTACAATAACTACCCTGCCGTTAGTTGGGTCGATATAATTTTTAAAATTATCTGCATCAATTCTATTTCGCATGGTGAAAATGCCGTTCAATAGTGGTGCATCCCGAAGCATAGCAGCTCGGCTTCCCGTAGCGATCAACAAAATATCATAACTGTGTTCGTCAGCATTGCTATCTATTACTATTTTTTTATTTCGGTCAATTTTTTCAATACTTACACCACGATGTAATTTGATGTTATGATCTTTTTCTTCTTCATCAGTCATCTTAACAAGATTATTCCATGCTAATGAACCGTTGACGTAATCGGGCAAAAGTACACGGTTATAAAAAGGGAAGTTTTCTTTGCTGAATACTTCAATTTCATCATCTATATTTAGCTCACGATAACTTTTTATAAAACCATAAGCGCCGGCGCCGGCACCAATCACGATGATTTTTTGTTTTATTTTTTTATAACGGCGCACTTGCACAGCACTAAACTTAAAATCCGGTTCTTTTGATGTGGGGTCAACGAGGTTGTTGGTAAGATTGTTTGCGCGATTCAAATCGTTGTTCAATATTTTGCCCCAATGCATGGGAAGAAAAACAACCCCTTGTTTTATATCCTCGGAAAATTTTGCTTTTACTCTTACCTGTCCGCGTTTATTAAATACTTCTACCAACTGATTTTCCGCAATGCCTCTTTGCATGGCATCGTCCGGATTTATTTCAAGAAAAGATTCGGCAACATGTTGATTCAATTTATTCACCTTGCCCGTCTTGCTCATGGTATGCCACTGATCGCGAATGCGCCCCGTAGTAAGAATTAACGGAAAATTATTATCAGGCGGCTCTGATTTGTTATCACCAGGGAAAGAATGGATAATAGCTTTTTGTGAAGCAGTATAAAATTTTTTATCTGTAAATAATCTTGCCGTTCCATGACCATTGATCATTTTTGTGTATGGCCATTGCACACTTCTTTTTTCTTTCAGGATATCGTAAGTCAGATCACTGATGTCAATATTTGTACCTGCCGTAAGCGCTGCATGCTCTTCATATATTTCAGCCAAGCTTTTATAATCAAATCCTTTGAAACCCATTTTTTTTGCGAAAAGACAAATGATCTCGGCATCAGGTAAAGCTTCTCCGGGAGCATCTAGCACTTTGCTTAAATAACTGACTCTTCTTTCGGCGTTAGTCATCGTGCCTTCTTTTTCTGTCCATGAGGAAGCGGGTAAAACGACATCAGCATATTTTAATGTTTCAGGCTTGCTGCTCACTTCCTGCACTACTACAAATTTTGCTTTTTTCAATCCTTCTTCCGCCACTCGCACATCAGGCAAACTAACTAAAGGATTTGTCGAGAGAATCCAGATTGCTTTTAATCGCTCATCATTTAATGCTTCAAATATTTCTGTTGCTGTTAATCCTGGTTTTGCAGCAATTGTTCCTTTAGGGATACCCCAAAATTTTTCTACTTCCTCCCGATGAAATTCATTTGTAAGATCACGATGAGCCGGCAACATATTTGATAAACCTCCGACTTCCCTTCCCCCCATGGCGTTGGGCTGACCTGTTAGGGAAAACGGTCCTGAACCCGGTTTCCCAATATGTCCCGTAATCAGATTCAGATTGATGAGACTAAGATTTTTATTAACACCAATTACGCTTTGGTTTAAGCCCATTGTCCACATACTGATAAAACCTTTTGCATTACCTATGTATGAGGCGGCCAACCGTATATCATCTTCATCAATGCCACAAATAGCTGCATATTCGGAGATATTTTTTTCAAAAACGGTTTGCTTATACTTTTCAAACCCTTCTGTATGTTGTAAAATAAAATTTAAATCAATATTTCGCTGTTCAATTAAACATCTGCCGATGGCGTGATGCAAGATTACGTCAGTGCCTGGATTTAATTGCAAATGAATATTGGCACTGGAGCAAGTTTGTGTTTTGCGCGGATCACTTACAATAATTTTCAGATCGGGATTTTTTTCTCTCGCAGCTTCTACTCTTCTCCATATTATGGGATGGCACCATGCAGGATTAGCCCCAGCTACAAAAATGCAATCAGCTAGTTCAATATCATCGTAGCTAAGGGGTACAGCATCTTCTCCCAAGCTCATTTTATAGGCAGCCACAGCACTGCTCATGCACAATCGTGAATTGGTATCAATATTATTACTGCCAATAAATCCTTTCATCAGCTTATTGACTACATAATATTCTTCCGTCAGGCATTGGCCTGATGCGTAGAAAGCAACCGAGTCGGGGCCATATTTTTTAATCAAAGTTTTAAATACAGCAGCCGTTCTTTCCAGTGCTGTATCCCATGAAACTCTTTGCCGTGGCTGACTGCGATTGTAACGCATTTCAGGATAAAGCAACCGATCACTGGTATCCATTACGGTGTAATGAAGGTTCATGCCCTTTGAGCAAAGCATACCTTTGTTTACAGGATGTGATGCATCGCCTTCCACACGCAAGCTGCCATTTTTTTCTTTGTGCACCGCAATGCCACAACCTACACCGCAATAACAACAAGTGGTTTTAAATACTTTTTCATTCATGTTTGTTCCTGAATACAGATTTAATCTTCCTTATGGTTACAATCGGACACACAATCGCTATAGAATTTATTTTTTGCACCAGCTATGCTCTTTGTAAAACCGCTTGTGTAGTTACAGCAACTGATTCCTGAGCTGGTTTTGCAAATAAGCGAAATACTAATACAATGATCCCAATGCCCAGCACACACAGGCCTAGGTATAAGAAAGCCTGCAGGTAAGAAACAGATTTAAACAAAAATCCAATCAACATGGCGCCAATATTTCCTCCGGCTCCTACAATACCTGCAACACTGCCTACTGTTTTTGAATTTATGAAAGGAACAATGCTATAGGTAGCGCCATTTGCCATTTTTAAACACAATCCAAAGAAGAACATCATGAAAATGGCCATGACAACACCACCAGCTTTGGCAAAGAATATGATTCCTGCACCTTCAAGCAACAATAAAATGATTAATAAATTAACCTTGCCATTGAATCCAAATCGTTTTCCTGTTTTATCTGAAATAAAGCCGCCTAATGCACGGGCAAAAATGTTTAACCATCCAAAAATGCTGGCAAGCAACCCAGCCATGATAATGGTAGCTTTATAGTTATCGTGAAAAAAAGACGCCGCATAATTGTCAACAGTAATCTCCACACCAAAGCAGGCGGCATAAGCAATCGTTAGTATCCACGTACGATAATCTTTTGCAGCGAGAAAAAAAGTGTTTTCTTTTTTGCCTTTTATGGGATTCAATTCATCAAAATTTCCCTCAGGAGTATCTTTTGTATATCTGAAATACAAAAAGGCCATCACTAATAATAAAATGCCAGGAACGATCATTGCAACTCTCCAGCTATTTTCTTTGCTCACCCAGCCTAAACCCACAAAAGCTGCGGCAATCAGGGGCATGATAATTTGGGTAGCTCCTCCGCCCGTATTTCCCCAACCTCCAGCAACTGCATTGGCCGTGCCCTTGATATTCGGAGCAAACATGACAGATGTATGAAATTGCGTCAATACAAAAGAAGCGCCGATGATACCTATGCAAAAACGAAACAACAGAAAGCTTGTATAGCTGTGGCTCAACCCGACAAGCATAACGGGCAGTGAACAAAGAATCAATAAAACAGTATAGGTTTTGCGTGGACCAAACCTATCGCATAACCGCCCAATGACGAGACGAGCAATGATGGTAGCAGATACCGAAGCAATGGCAATATTGCCTTTCTGTGCTTTTGTTAAATGTAACTGTTCGCTCACAAGCGGCATCAAGGGTGCAATACCAAACCATGCAAAAAAACAAAAGAAGAATGTGAGCCAGGTGATATGAAAAGTTTTCATTTGAACACCTGAAAGACTGAATATTTTTAATTTTTCAAGTGGTTTGGTATTGACTGCTTTCATGCAAGTATGCGGTTTAATTTTTATTATTCATTAATGTCTTCAATCGAAAATTTCTCTACCAGTAAATTCATCAGCTTGTCGTGAATAATGCTGTACTCAGGGTCATGCACAATATTTTTTTTGTTGCGCGGCCTCTCCAACGGCACATTTACAATTTCTTTAATCGTAGCGGCAGGGCCATTGTTCATCACTACAATACGATCACTTAAAAAAATTGCTTCTTCAATATCATGAGTTACCATCAGAATGGTTTTTTGCCGATGATCGAGGTTCCATAATTTCAGCAGTTCAATATGCATATTGCTTTTAGTGAGAGCATCCAATGCACCAAAAGGCTCATCAAGCAATAAAATAGAGGGGTTGATGGCAAATGCTCTTGCAATTGCCACCCGTTGTTTCATTCCGCCTGATAACTGACCGGGTAATTTGTCTTTATGATCCCATAGTTTTACCATTTTCAGATTTCTTTCTACAAGGCTTCTTTTTTCTGCTGCTGATAAATCCTTTATTGCAGAATCAACCGCCTCATAAATGTTCCTATACACACTCAGCCAGGGCAATAATGAATAATTCTGAAATACAATGCCGCGATCGGGACCTGGTTTTGTCACCAACATGCCATTTGAAAAAACTTCACCTTCGGCAGGCTTTACCATTCCGGAAACAGTATTCATGAGTGTTGATTTACCGCAACCTGAATGACCAATGAGGCAAACAATCTCGCCTTTCTTTACATTTAATGAAATATTTTTTACTGCAGTGTATTTGCCTCCGGCTGTTTTGAAAGTCACCGTTACATTATTTATTTTAATGCTATCGTTCGATGCATAAACAGGTTTCAATACAGGTGTCTCTTGTATAGAATTCCTTTCACTCGTTGTTATTGCTAGGTTTGTTTTCATGTTGTTTGATTTAAAAATGTTCACAGCATTTGTTTCCGTTCAGACTGCATAGCTGAATTTTTTTTGCAGACTCATAAAAATTCTATCTAACGTTAATCCCACTAAACCGATAATGATAATGGCGACCAATATTTTAGCAACGCTGCCTCCATTAAATCCTTCTTCCCATACAAAATATCCCAGACCAATTCCACCAGATAACATTTCTCCTGCTACAATTACCATCCATGCTACTCCTACTGATAATCTCAATCCGGTTAAAATGTGTGGGATGGTAGAGGGCAACATTATTTTGGTGATGTACTTCCATTTGGAAAATCCAAATGCTCGCCCAATATTTTTGTGATCTTGCGGAATATGTGATACACCGAATGCTGTATTGATAAGTGTGGGCCACAGTGAGCATATAAAAATCATGAAAATGCTGGCCTTGGGTGAATCCTGAAAAATAGCAAGACCTAACGGAAACCATGCTAGGGGTGAAACAGGACGTAATATTTGTACCATTGGGTTGATGATATTCATTACAACTCTGCTCGAACCCATCAATAACCCAATAGGTATTGATATAAGGCTGCCCAAACCAAAACCGATTCCTACGCGAGCGAGTGAACTCAACAGTTTCGTTCCAATACCTTTGTAATCGGGATCATTCTGCATCGGGTTTTGCATTACTTCTTTGAACACAGACCATGTCATCCGCGGCGATGGAATTTCATATTTGGTGTAGTATGAAATCAGTTCCCATATTCCACCCATCAATGCAATACCACAGAGAAAATAAAACAGAGATAAAACTATCTTGAGTGATAAAATCTTTTTCATTTTTTATTTTTTAAATATGAATCACACTACTATCTAATACCTATTCACAACTCACCATTCACCAGTCATCTCTTCGTTGCTTTCAAATACGCCCCAACATTGTTCGGGTCAAACGGCACATCGTAGGTTGTTTTAAATGGCTGCATATCCGGCTGCACAGGTACCCCCATTTCTTTTGCTACTTCAGCAAACAGATCATCCATTACTAATTTTTCTGCAATGCCTTTATAATCCGGCTCTGATTTTAAATAGCCAAATCTTACATATTGCGCCAGAAACCAAATAGCATAAGATTTTTTGGGCATGTTCACAATGCCGTTATTATAAAATAGCATGTAATCATCTTTATACTTCTGCACTCCCAGTTCACAACCGAGGTCATACGAACCTTTTAATCTCGCTTCAATTACCTGCAAAGGGGCATTTACATAATTAGGTTTGGTAAGCCATGATGCAGCCTTTGCGCGGTTACCCATTACATCGAGCCATTTGCAGGCTTCAATAATGGCCTTCATAATTTTTTTTAAATCTTCCTTGTCAGTAGCTGCAAACTCTGAATTAACTACCAATGCTTTTTCAGGGTGATTTTTCCAAATGTCTTGTGTCGAAATATGAGTAAAGCCAATATTCTGTATCGCCGCTACACCATTCCATGGTTCACCCACGCAATATCCTTCCATGTTATCTACACGCATATTGGCTACCATTTGCGGAGGAGGAATGGTGATGATGCCGACAGATTTTGCATTAACACCACAAGCAGCCAGCCAATTCCTTAACCAGATATCATGGGTGCCACCTGGAAAAGTCATCGCAAATGTGACCTCTTTCCGACCCTGGACATTTTTAACAGCGCTTGCTACTTTATTTATTTCTTTGAATCCAACAAGACCGCAAAAATCCTTTGATAATGTAATTGATTGGCCGTTGTTGTTGAGTACCATTGCAATTTTCATTTCAGAACCAGCCTTGCCGCCAACGCCAGTATAAACGGATAATGGCATTGAGAATAAGCAATGCGCCCCTTCAATTTCACCGTTTAAAATTTTATCTCGTACCACAGCCCACGATGCCTCTTTCTCTAATTCAACATCTACTCCATATTTTGCAAAAAGCCCTAACTCCTTGGCTGCAACAAGAGGTGCACAATCGGTTAATGAAATAAATCCTAGTTTGATTTTTCGGGCAGGTGCATTTATTTTAAAAGAAGTGATGGCGGTTAATAAAATTGAAAGGCTGACAATAAGAATTGATTTATTTATAAAGTGTTTCATAAAACTCATTTTTAAGTGTTCCAAATTCAGGTTACTGTTTTATTGCCACTGGTTTTGTATAGAAAAAATCAGGTGTAAAGCGAAGCATTGCATAAAACCAGGTGCCTGTTTTTCTATACGTGTCCGCTATTGCATCTGTAGTAGCCTGTCCTTTGGCAAAAGCCATACTATTTGTGGCATTCATGATTGAATAGCCCAGTTCAATATTGGTGAACTTATTCATGCTATAATTGACAACGAAATCAATTTCATTTCCCAGCTCTTTATCGATGAAAGTCCCATCAGCTCTCTTCATATTTTCATCGGTGTAAAAAAGATGAAAATCTACTCCGGCTGCTAATGTGTTGCCGGTATATTTTATTTTGAAATAAGGATTTTTCAAGCCTCCGGTCGGAGAACCTGTGCCTACATAGAAATAATCCATGTAACCCCAATGGCGGTGAGGAGTGCCATATAGTGGATCAAATTTTTCATCCTCTGTGGTATTTGCATCATTGCCGCTTAATACATCATATCCCGGAGTAAAACTTATTTTTCCTTTTTGATACGTGGCAGAAATGGTATAGTGGTAGGCATCTTTCATTTTTGAGCCATCACGGTTTTTGCCTGATTGTGCATAATATGCTGCTTGTATCGCAATTTTTCCAAAGCCAGAAGCATTGCCTATGGTGTGGTTTATCATTAAACCGTAAGTATATCTATGATGCGTGCCTGTGTAATCAAAAGAATCGGTTGGGCCCGATGACACAAATCTTCTTCCATACACGTAACCCGTGGCAGCAGTACCGACCGAGTCGATTTTATATTTTCCAAAATTGTCATTGAAGAATAAAGCGGAAAATTTTGTTTGATTGAATTTTTTACTGACGTATAAACTGGTAAACGATTTATAGTTCTGATTACCGCCATTTGTGGTAGGAGGATTTGTCCAAACCGGCGTTCCTGTTTTTGTACTGTTATTACCGGCATTGCCTGCGGGCGCCATAGGGAGAAGACCGGCTGGTGTTGGTACCAATACTCCCAATGAATTTTTTACATAAGGGGCCACATTAGAGGGAACATAGGATGTGTTGGTAATACCAACTGCGTCAGAGTTTTGATTAAATGCATATCCAATATCAATTTGCCAGCCTTTGTGCACAGTTTTTAATAAGGCCATATCGTGTCGCCGTCCTTGTTGCAGCCAGTCAAGATTTCCGATAAGCCTCACATCATCATAACTCAATTCCTGACGACCTATTTTTAAAGTCATCAGGTCAATGCCTTTTATTTTGATCGTTGTATCTGCCTTATTGAATAAAGTAAGCTCAGCCCAACCTTCATGAAGCATGAAACGATTGCCATCGGCATTTGAAATAGTCGATGCATCTTGCCCCCATACACGTACATCCTGAATGCTAACTCCTAGTGTTAATCTATCCCATTTGTAACCAAAGATCAATCTTGTTCGCTGCGATGTAAATACTGCAGCTTTGGAGCCTTTTAATACAAGGTTACCATATCCATTTCGCACTTCTGTTCGTGTGCGCAGTTGTCCCACTAATGAGAACTGCGCGTTGACGAAAACTGCCGAAAGTAGATAAGCAGTTAGCCAAAAAAGGCATCTTGATTTTTGTTTTTTTGACATAGTTTTGTTTTGGTTTTAGATTGTTTGTCAATTTAAAATCGATTTCCCCGGTCGAGCTTCCATTTCGTTCCGGGGTTTTTTGTGTCACCATTGAATGGTGAAAAATGAATGTTGATTTATCATGCTTTTAGATTTTTTGTTTATAAATAATTTCAACCCCTATGAAAACTTTCCCTTCAACAATTTTTACAGGATAGGTTTTAATAGAACATTCATCGCCGTTTAAGCATTCACCGGTTCTTAGCGAGAATGTTTTTTTGTGAAAAGGGCAAGCAACCTTTGGCTCATTGTTTTGTGAGCCAATTATACCGCGGCTTAACGCCATTTGTCTGCGATGTGGACATTCGTTTTGAGTGGCGTACCATTCGCCGCGGCGAGTAAAATAAAATAGGGCAATCTGTTCGTTTTTGAACTTAACACATACGCCGCCATTGTCAGGTATGTCTTCAGCAAGACAGGCATAAAACCAAAGCCATCCTTCCTCTATAAAGAGGTTACCGGTCATTTCTATGTTTTTAGTTTCATTCATAATTTAGAAATGAATAAATAGAATTGTTAGGCAATGAATCGCTAAGGAACATCCATACTGATGAACTCAGTATGACAGGCAATCATCAGAGGCAAGAATTTTTAGGATAGGATAACTGCAAAATTTTTTAAGGATAGGTTCACTATTCACAACTTACTATTTCCATTCTGCTGCTTTTTTTTGTCCTCTTAACGTTTCGAATCTTACCGCAGGGTCTTTTTCTTCAGGCGCATTCACAAAATGATTAAAACGTTTACGGATCTCAGGAGTCTCGATCGCAACTTTCCATTCGCATTGATAAGTTCTCACATGTTCTTCCATTTCTTTTTCCCATTGTTCAGCCATTCCTAGACTATCATCAATGACCACGTTGCGGAGATAACGAATACCGCCGTCCATTTTATTGAGCCAGGTTGCGGTTCTTGTCAATGGATCGGCGGTTTTTATATAAAACATGAGAAAACGATCAATATACCGAATGCAGGTTTCATCATCAAGATCAATAGCAAGCAGTACCGCATGCTGAGGTTTGCTGCCGCCATTTCCGCAGACATAAAGGTTCCAACCTTTTTCTGTTGCAATAATTCCAAAATCTTTACTCTGTGCTTCGGCACATTCACGAATACATCCGGAAACAGCAGATTTAATTTTATGGGGAGCTCTTAATCCGCGATAGCGTTCTTCAATACGAATGGCGAAGCTTACGCTATCATGCAAACCATACCGACACCAGGTAGAACCTACGCAACTTTTCACTGTTCGTAATGCCTTGCCGTATGCATGTCCGCTTTCAAAACCGGCAGCAATTAATTCTTCCCAGATTTTCGGCAGGTCGCCTACATGTGCGCCAAACATATCTATTCGCTGTCCTCCCGTGATCTTTGTATAGAGGTTATATTTTTTTGCGACCTGACCAATAACAATTAATTTATCCGGAGTTATTTCACCGCCGGGTATGCGCGGCACTACAGAGTAGCTGCCGCCCTTTTGAATGTTCGCCAGAAATCTGTCGTTGCTGTCTTGTGCAGTAGCATTTCCTTTTTTCAGGATCATCTCATTCCATAAACTGGCAAGAATGGATGAAATGGCGGGCTTGCAAATTTCACAACCATCACCTTTTCCAAGTTTGTCCAATGCTGCATCGTAAGTTTTCAGATCGTGTATTTTAATAAGATCGTACAACTCCTGCCTGCTATGATTAAAGTGCTCACACACTACATTACGCACATATTTTCCTTGGGCCTTCATAGTGTGTACCATCAGGTCCTTTAGCATAGGCACACAACCACCACAACCCGTACCAGCTTTCGTACATTTTTTTATGGCTTCTGTTGTTTCACAACCTTTTTCCGACACAGCCATATAAATTGAATGTTTGCTTACGCTTTCACAACTGCAAATCAGCGCATCATCTGGCAGTCCTAAAATGCCGGCACCAGATTCTGGTTCTCCGCCTCTTGATCCAAGAATGATATCTTCGGCATTAGCGGGGAGTGCAACTTTATTTTTACAGGTTTGCAGCAACATATTGTATTGTTCTGCATCACCTACAAGCATTCCTCCTAATAAATATTTTCCATCTTCAGTAATGTTGATGCGCTTGTAAATTCCTTTCACTTCATCTTCAAAAACTATTGCCTTTACTTCCTTGCCACCTGCAAATGGATCGCCGAAGCTGGCTACATCCACACCAATGAGTTTTAATTTGGTGCTCATATCGTAGCCAGTAAATAAAGCCTCGTCTTCAGCGGGGACTTTCGAAGAAACCAATTGTACAAGATTTTTTGCCACTACATCGGCCATTTCATATCCGGGACCAACCAGGCCATAGATCATTCCATTATATAATGCACACTCACCAATGGCAAAAATGAATGGATCAGAAGTTTGCAGTTTTTCATTTACAATAATGCCTCCTCTCGGTCCAACAGTTATGCCTGCTTGTTTGGCCAGTTCATCTCTTGGTTTTATGCCGGCAGAAATAACAAGCATATCCACATCAATCTTTGTATCATCAGAAAATTGCATGGCTTCAATACAATCATCACCCAAAATTACTGTCGTGTTTTTATTGGTGTGAATTTTCAAACCGAAGGCTTCCAGTTTTGTTTTTAAAATTTTTGAACCGTTGTCATCAACTTGTCTTGGCATTAACCGTGGCGCAAATTCAATAATGTGCGTATCAGTAATTCCCAGATCAAGCATAGCTTTGGCAGCTTCTAGTCCCAACAAACCTCCACCTATGACGGCAGCCGTTCTAGCCTTTTTTGAATATGCTTTGATCATTTCCAGGTCTTCAATCGTTCGGTAAATAAAGACCCCCTTTTTTTCTACTCCTGGGATGAGAGGAACAAATGCTGCAGAGCCTGTGGCAAGAATGAGGTAATCGTAGGATGAGCTGATGCCACAATGTGAGAAAACCGTTTTGTTTTCTGTATCAATTTTTACAATCGGGTCGCCGCAATGAAAGGTTATATTATTATCATTGTACCAGTTCGTCGAAGCCAATAATAGATCATCAGCCGTTTTACCACTAAAATATTCGCTTAAATGTACCCTATCGTAGGCAGGTCGGGTTTCTTCACCGAAAACAACTATCTCAAAAGAATGAGGATTTGTTTTGGAAATTATCTTTTCACAAAACTTATAGCCTATCATGCCATTGCCAACAACTACTAATCTCATGAGGGAAATTTTGTTGGTTAAAACAATGGCAAACAATCAAATTATAAAAATATATATCTGATACTTTAACTTGACAACGCTATAAAAAACTAATCAGAAATATGATTTCGGTAATAAATTTACGTAAGCTTACTGAAAAAACAACAAATTTTCATGATTTTTATTAGATTTTATTTTTTATAATATTTTATTTCAAACCCATACTACCCTTATTTTGCAGCTCAAAGCGTCACAAGAATGAAAATTTCAAAGAAAAACTGCGATCTCAAAACATGTTATTTCTGTAAACTATGTATGAAAGAGTGGATACCTGCCATTGCCGCTTCACGGAAAAATTTTGACGTGAAAAAAGGCGAGTTGTTATTTAAAGAAGGGGAGGTAGTTACTGGGATTTATTTCGTTTACCGCGGATCTGTAAAGGTTCATAAAAAATGGGGCGAAAAAGAATTGATTGTTCGCTTTGCAAAGGCAGGGGATATAGTAGGTCACAGAGGTCTTGGCAACGATATAATTTATCCTATTTCTGCCACAGCTTTGGAGCCCTCAACCGTATGTTTTATCGAACTGGATTTTTTTAAATCTTCACTAAAAGTCAATCACGACTTTCTGTACTGGCTAATGATGTTTTTTGCTGAAGAATTAAAAGTATCAGAGAGGAAAATGCGAAACCTGGCCCATATGCAGGTGAAAGGCCGCATTGCACAGGCTTTGCTGACAATAAGAGAAAAATTTGGAACTGCAGGAGAAGGACACATTAATATAGAACTGGCCCGCCAGGATATCGCTTCTTATGCCGGTACTACCTATGAAACTGTTTTCAGAATTATGAATGAGTTTGTTCATGATAAAATTATACATATAGCCGGCAAAAGAATTTCAATTCTTAATAATGAAAAATTAACGGGCTACACTAAAGAAAGCGAAGTATAATAGATAGTGAACTAGGGGTAGGAATGATTCCAATTGCCTCCTCTAACATGTATTGGGTACTATTTTTAGATGGCGATTTTTGTATCTTCAGCAAATGCCATTACTAACTTCTAAAGGAAAGAGAAGTTTTACCTATTCCGTGATCATTCTTTTTATTCTGGGCATCTTTGCCCTAGGATATATTTTCTATTTCATCCCTCACAACCGCAAAACGATCCACAAAAACGGTTTCCTGATCTTAAAAACCATTTCATCCAACATTGCGAATGAAGTGGACAGCCACGTAGCAAATTATACAAATTGGGTAAACAACAGCGATGGTTCAATAGACTCAATTCAGTCCATCTTTGAGACAAAAGGTGTTGAAGCAGTAGAGATAAAAACCGGCGTTCCCAAAGATTCCAATTTTAATAAGCTGCGGATCACGGTAGATAAGGTAATCGTTTCAATCAAGGCTAAGGATAAAAAAGATGTCATACAAATTTCACAATCTATCGATCAATTTTTCACACCCCTGCTAAAGCCACTTTTTGATTTCCGAAACGCTGAGCTATTTGCTTTCTATGCCTTGCAAAAAACAAATGGAAATACATCTAAGATCGTATATCAGGATGAAGAATTGGCGCTTCGCTCAGATGTGGCCGACAGCCTGTTGCCAAAAGGCGGCGGATCTTATGTCGCCGGCATACGTGACATGACTTCGCAGAACATTGATATGAAAATGTTCTACTACCCATTTGCCATCGATAATTCTTCATTTGTACTTTCAGGATTTGTAGAAACCGATAAGTATGTTCAAGCCATCAAAAAAATCCCTTTTTACTTCGTTTATCCGCTGGTCATCATTTTTTTATTGTTGCTCATCCTTTTCCCGGTCATTAAGTTTTACATCATGGACACCAATGAGCCATTGCGCGCAAAGGATGTCATCTTTTTTGGTGTTTCGGCTATACTTAGTGCATCGCTGCTGACGATCCTTATCATTCAATTCTTACTTTGGAAAGGAGAAGAAAAAAGAGTAGAGCGAAACCTTGAAACTATATCTGCCGAAATACAAAACGCATTTAATGCTGAATTGAGAAAAATATACAGGGAGACGGAGATCATTGATCAATTTAAAACAGAACTACTCCATAGTTTAGACAATGCAGAACTTACTAAAAAAATAGATATTTCAGATTCAGTACGATCATTCCTGAAGCGTTCCAATGAGAACCGTTCTACTTACCTGCATCTCGACAGGATCAGCTGGATTGACAGCACCGGAGATCAGACAATCAAGGCCGAGCTTTATGGCGCCCCGGTATTTACAAATGTGAGCACAAGAAATTATGTTACCGTTTTTCGAACAGGCACGCCTTATCGTCTCCCCGGAGATCCTGATAAAAAATTTGGCTGGGAACCGATCTATAGCTGGACCAATAATGAATTCAATATTTCTGTCAGCCTTCAATCGCGAGATATGATCGTTGCGATGGCGGCAAAAATGTATTCGCTGGTGAATACGATTTTGCCGTCGGGATATGGATTTTGTATTGTGGATGAAGAAGGAAATGCGCTGGTTCATTCGGATGGCACTCGCAACTTGAGAGAGAATTTTTTAGAAAAAACGGATAAACCAAGCGAATTAAAAGGAGCGATTGCTTCCCGTCAATCTAAGATCATCGATTACGTAGTGGCGTATAGCCGGCTTCACATGATGCATGTGCGGCCGCTGGATAACAGCCTTCCTTTTTATTTGATCAGTTTTTATGATGAAGGATATATTGCACCGATCAATATCCGAATTCTCATTTTTACTCTTTTGCTTTGCACATTATTTTTTATTATATCCGCAATCTTATGGTGGGTGCTCGATGGCAAAGGATCATCCAGCCATGCTCTTGTTTTTTGCAAAATGGATTTTCTGGATTGGATCACTCCTAAATCAAGGGAGGTGAACTATTATTTTCATGCATTTATTTACACCATTATTTATCTGCTCTCCATCTTGGCCATTGTTCTTGTAAACCGTCATTACAAGATCAGCAATTTTAATATTCTAGCGATCATCATTCTTACACCTCTGAATATCATCCTTCTTCTGTATTGCATGCGCTTTGCTTTTAACACAGCCAATAAAAAGCGCAATATTTTTAAGACAGCTATCGCCCATCTGATCATCACCATCATGTTTTTTTTCCTGGCTAAAACAACATATCCGCTTACAGGAGGTTTTCTCATCTTTCAGCTTGCGATAAATGCTTTTATGTGGATCTATGGCTTGATTCCAAAAAATTCATCTCTTCTTTCACTCCAATCGCCATTTACATTTTTGAAAGGCTATAAGTTATTAATTACTATGCTAGTCATTTGCCTGGCCGTATTGCCTGCTTCCATTTTTACATGGTATGCACATAATCAAGAGCTGATCCAAACGGTGAAACGGCAACAACTTTATCTTGCCGGCGAAATACGCGAAAGGAATTTTCTCATTCAGCAACAAAAACAGATAGGAGATAGCTTGCTTCCCGATCCATATTTTGATTCACTGCGTCTTTCCTATGGCATTTATAAAATTCATAACGATAAGATCGATGACTCATGCAAGGGAAACGATAACAAAAAAGGAACAGGCTTTGAAAGTTTTTATTTTGACGTGGCAGAAAAACTAAGCACGCCTTACTACAAACAACAATCGTATGCGGCTTTGCAGGATGAGGCATTGGACACAGGCTGGCACTGGACGATTGAGGATAACACGATGCATTTTTGGTATCAGCCCACCATACCACGCAGGCGACTGAACCAAACCGCAGCGGCAGCCGGTTGTTTGCACATCGCTTCGGCCATGCCCGACAGATTTGTTTATCTCACCAAAGAAAAAATTTTTCCTATCGCTTTGATCACTCTGCTTCTTCTCATCGGCCTTTACAATTGGCTGGCAAAAAATGCAGAACAGATCTTTTTGACCCGGTATATTTACTCACGAAAAAATGAAGAGGACAATCGGCCCAAGGAACATTTTGCTGCATTTTTTGATAAATGGCCTTTATCGGAGAATGATCGTCTTTATACTCCTGTTCGGTACAAAGAGTACTCCGCTCATTGCGATCCCAACAAATTGCTGGAGTATGAAAAAGAACTGGTGGATGATCTAAAAAATGGCAAAGAGCTCTACAACTATGTTTGGAACAGTTGCACGGAGAAAGAAAAATTTCTTCTTTATGGATTTGCAGTAGATGGCACCATCAACTATAAAAACTCAAAAGAGATCATTGAGCTAATGAACAAAGGAATATTGGTGGTGGACGACGAGCGAATGAGGATATTTAGCCCAGGCTTCCGTGCCTTTATTCTCAACTCAGTGGATGAAAAAGAAATTGCAGTGCTGCAAAAAGAGCATAGGCAAAATTCAACTTGGCAATATATCCGCGTGCCGCTGTTGATACTATTGATCGGCATTGCAGCCCTGATATTTTTTACACAGCAAGGTGTGTTTGATAAGATACTGGTGCTGGCGGGAGGTGTCAGTACGCTGATCGGTTTGGCGACAAGATTTTTTACTCCTAATGGAGCTTCAAAGAAAGCCTGACATGAAATTGAATATATTCATCGCTGTTGTTTGTTCCATGCTGCCTGTTGCATTGCCGGCGCAGAGCTGGGAGCTGAGCAAGAATGAAAATAATATCAAAGTATATAAGGCAAGCAGTGATTCTTCACGGTTCAAGATCATAAAGGTAGAAGCGGAAATGGAAGGCACGTTGAAAAAATTGATCGCCGTGCTGAAGGATGTGGGCAATAATAAAAATTGGGTTTACAATACCAAGCGATCGCATTTGGTAAAAAGCATCAATGAAAATGAACTTTTGTATTATGCCGAAACCCAATTGCCATGGCCTTTTGACAACCGCGATATGGTGATCCGGATGCATTTTGATCTGGATGAGGCAAGAAATATCTTGAACGTAAAAGCAACCGGCGAACCTGGTGCTGCTCCCGAAGTCAGAGGCAAGGTCCGAGTTCCGAAATTTATCGGCAACTGGAATGTAAAATATGATGGGGCCAACAAGATCAGTATTGTGTATTTCCTGGAAGTAAATCCTGGCGGAAATATTTCTCCCGGCATCAGCAATCTATTCGCCACCAAAGGCCCTTATGAAACTTTCAATAATCTTGCGAAGCAGTTGAAAAAATGATAACGTGAATTTTTTAAACGACCTGCACCAATTCAGCAATATAAGTTTTCACAAAAGTTATATTAACTGCCTGATGAAATATTTTTGATCTCTTCGCATACATATTTCCTGCCTTCATATACTTCCAAGATGGCCTTGAGTATTTCATCTCTTGGTGAATTTTTTGTTATATAGCCCAAGGCTCCTTTCTGCATGATCGATTGTGCGTACGATGGTTGAGTATGCATTGATATGCCAAGAATTTTTGAGCCAGGTGAAAACTCACGAATTCGACCCGTGGCTTCAATGCCATCAGAGCCAGGTAAATTAATATCCATAATAACAATGGCTGGCTGCAATTGTCTTGATTTTTCAATCGCCTCTTCTCCAGACTTGCACTCAGCAATTACCAGAAAGCGGCCATCACTATTTATAACAAAAACTAATGCCTGTCTTGCCATTTGGTGATCATCTGCAATAAGAACGGTGATTTTTTCCATTGAAAGTTTAAATTAAACATGGTAAATAGTATCGGTTAAGCCGAAGAAGCGCTAATGTTATCTTCTTGTTTTAAAGGGATAGATGCTTCCAAAGTACATCCTTTACCAGGCTGGGATTCAATATTCATAGTACCACTGTAAAATCCAACCCTGCTTGCAATATTTCTTAATCCAATACCTCTTGATCTTTTATTTGTATCAAATCCAACCCCATCATCTGCAATAGTTAAGGCAACCTCGTCAAATTTCGTCTCAATTTTTATTGTTACATTTTTTGCACGGGAATGTTTTACAATATTATTCACCTGTTCCTGCACAATTCTATAGATGATGAGCTTAAGATTTTCGTTAATCAGAGCTTCTTCAAATTTTTCAATTTCTATTTTTATCAAGATACCGGATGCTGATTGAATTTCACCGGCGAGATCTTTTATAGCACTGGTTAAAGTTTCTTCCAATATGGGCGGCACCAGTTGCTTGGAAAGTTGCCTAATTTCATTAATGGCAAGATTTACATTTTCGTAGCTTTTTTTCGCTGCTTCCATCAATGATTCCTGTTTGCCCGTTAAAACTATTTCAAGATATAATTTAGATGCTGCCAAAAGCTGGTTTATGTTATCGTGAAGCTCTTTGCCAATTTCCTCTCTTTCCTTTTCCTGTGCCTGCATGGTAGTTTCTGTGATCAATTTTTGTCTTAAAAAAAACTGCCGTGACAATTCGGCTTCTGCTTTTAGCTTTTCAGTTACATCATTAGCAAGTATAAGTCTTGCAGGGTTGTCCTTAAAAATAATGTCATCAGCGATTACATCCACCATGATTATTGTTCCATCTTTCTTTTTATGTCGCCATGTACCGGACCTGGTAGTCCCCTGAATTGCTTTGCTTGTATGCTCGAGATATTTTTCAATATCTTCCTCTGGCCTGAGCTCTTTTGCGTTTAATTTAAGGAATTCCTCTCTTGAATAACCATAATGACTAATGGCTGCCTCATTCACATCTATTACGTCAAGAGTTGATTTGGAAATTATCCACATCGGCATTGGGTTTTTTTCAAACAAGAGTTTATATTTCTGCGCTTTTTTTTCTAAAGCATCTTGCGATTTTTTCACCTGCGATGTCATGGTATTGAATGCAAGGGCAAGCTTACCCAGCTCATCACTCCTGTTAACCTGCACCAGGGATGAATAATTACCCGCGGCGATCGCTGATGCTGCTGTTGTAAGATTTCTCAAGGGGTCGCTAATATTACGACTCATTAGCCAAGCGATAAAAATCCCAACGATCAGCAGAATAACACCCACTATAATTAACCAATACAAAAAACGGCTTGCATGTTCCGTTATTTTTTTCTTTGACAATTCCACTACCACCAACCACTTACTATTTGCAATGGGATGCATTGAAGCGATTACAGGACTATCTTTTGACCTTGCGTATTCAGTGATGCCGCTTTTATGTTGTTTATAGACCGGCGGTGCAGAAACGGGCTTCATCATATCCGTCCATAATTTGCCATCGGCGTTACCAATATAAAGCTTTGCCCCTGTGCCTATCAATTGCGAGAGTTGCTCCAATGCTTTTGGGGTTGCCGTCATCCGTCTCCATCTTATTAAATATCCTATTAGCTTGTTTTGTTCGGTTATGGTGGCCATAGTGGGGTAATAAATTAAATTGCCTATTGCATATAATTTTCCCACTCTGCCGGAATCAAGCTTTGCATATGATTTGATAAATAAGAGTGAATCTAAGCTGACATTTATATTCACTCCCTCTTTAGCTGAATTAAAAATTTGGATTTTATCCAAGTTTCTTAGTTCAACCTGAACATTTACAGTATCCTTTCTTAGTTCATTTAGAAGCTTCGATACTTCGTCAGCCGAATCCTTTCCGTTTGACAAAATATATTTTTTGATGGCGGGCTTGTTGGCTGCTGTATGTGTTGTTGAAATAAAAGTTCGTGTATTGCCTGAAAGCATTGTGCTCAGCTGCTCCGTTAAAGTTTTCAGCCGATCATAGCCTGTTTTAAGGGCTGCTTTTTTTACACCGATGTAAGACGTGAAACCATAGATCAGGATAATAATGACCAATAGCAGGCAAATTAAAAGAGGAAGCCGCTGGCGTATGGAAAGTCGTGAAAATGGAGGCTTCATTGGCAAAGTTTGATAAGGTTTAGCAAACTAAGGAACAAGAAAAAGAGTAACAATATCCTTAATACTTTTTTAATCCGACAATGGTGCCATCATAGAACAATCAAGATAATAAAAGATTGGCAAATGCAATAGTAATGCATTAAAGGTTCGCGGCGAAGTGCCAAAACGATTTTCAACCATGATGATAGACAAAAAATGTTTTTCCCAAAAAATCAAAACTCATATCTTTGCCTCCCCTAAAACGGGATTGGTTCATAATGAAATTGGATCGGTAGTTCAGTTGGTTAGAATGCTGCCCTGTCATCTCGCCTGAGGCGAGACGGGTTCGGAGTGGAGAGATGATAAAACGATTCTTTGATGTATTATGTGTATATTCTGGAGAGTCTTGTAGATGGCGATTTTTATAAAGGATCTAGTTCTGATTATATTAAGCGCCTTGCTGAACACAACAATGGCGAAAGCCAGTTTACGAGATCAAAGATGCCATGGAAGTTAGTTTTTGTTAGGACTTTTGCAACCAAACCCGAGGCCTTGGTTGAAGAAAAAAGAATTAAACGTTGTAATAAGGAATATTTGCGCTGGTTAATTAAGCAACCAATAAATATTCTTAATAATAAGGATCGGTAGTTCAGTTGGTTAGAATGCTGCCCTGTCACGGCAGAGGTCGCGGGTTCGAGTCCCGTCCGGTCCGCTTAGTTAATACTCAAACACATCAAAAGCCCGTAAAATGTAGATTTTATGGGCTTTCTTGTTTCCATACCTACTCCAAATAGCATCAAAATACTCAAGTCTTGAGGTACGCATTCGGGCATTCTGAAAAACCAAACCCAGAATGCCCGAATTC
The DNA here is from genome assembly GCA_036005185.1 of Chitinophagaceae bacterium. Taxonomy (GTDB): domain Bacteria; phylum Bacteroidota; class Bacteroidia; order Chitinophagales; family Chitinophagaceae; genus VBAU01. Next base: position 93,028 of record DASYQS010000061.1, read on the forward strand.
AGCCGAAATCCTTGCCAGATAAGGGATTCAGAATTTGAACATCCGCTTTGGCTGAGGACTTTAAAAGTAATTTTAAACCTTTAAAATCAAGCAAAATGGAAGCAAGATTGAGTATCCTATTTTATGGGAAAAAAACGAAACTGGATAGCAACAAAACCCTATCCGTTTATTTAAGAGTTACTATTAATGGAGAACGTTTCGAAGTGAGTACACAGCGATATGTTGAAAGCGGTAAATGGTCAACTTCAGCAGGGAAAGTAAAGGGCAATTCTGAACTTGAAGAACGCAAGCACACTCTTGTGGAAGTCTTTACATATCACAATGAACAGATGAAAGCATTGATAGGAAAAAGTTGCTCGAAGGCAACTCACCGAAAATACCGCACGACTTTAGATCATACTATCGCTTTTTTGGAATGGAAATTCAAAAGATCAGATATTGAAATCTCAAACATTGGTTACAGCTTTATTACTGACTTTGAATTTTGGTTGAAGAGCATTCAGAACTGCAATCATAATACAACGATCAAATACCTCAGCAATCTCCGGAAAATTATTTATGTGTGCCTGAAAAACGGATGGTTAATCAGGGATCCTTTTTTTGGATTCAAAATGACCAAGAAAGAAGTTATTCGTGAGATTCTGACAAAAGAAGAATTGCAAACTCTTATTTCGAAAGAAATTCAGAACACAAGGATCAGGCAAGTACGGGACATATTTATATTCAGTTGCTTTACCGGTCTTGCCTATATTGATGCCAAAAGACTGAAACGGTCAGAGATTGTAATTGGAATGGATGGAGAACGCTGGATTTACACGCAAAGAAAAAAAACCGACAGCCCTACCAAGATTCCATTGCTTCCAGTTGTGTTGGAAATTATGGAGGTTTATAAAGATCAACCAGGTTTAAACGATTCTCTACTACCTGTGCCGTCAAATTCCAAATTGAACGCTTACCTGAAGGAAGTCGCTGATATCTGCGGCATCAATAAGCACCTAACCTTTCATATTGCCCGGCACACTTTCGCAACAATTGTAACGCTGAATAATGGTGTTCCAATTGAATCAGTCAGTAAAATGTTAGGCCATAAGAGCATTAAGACCACACAGATTTATGCCAAAATCCTGGATAGAAAAGTGAGCGAGGATATGGGTTTGCTTAGAAAAAAATTTGCAGCTAAAAACGAGGAAAACAACTTAAGGGCTGCTAAGTGAGAACAAACATTATTCACGCATTGCGTGAACAATTTAAAGAACTAATGAAATGGCAAAAAGAAAAGATAAGTCGGGGACTCTAATAAACCCAAAAACCTTTTCACGGCTATTCAATGATATTAGTAGCCTCATTGAACAGTCAAGGAAAAATGTTGCCCTGCATATAAACAGTGAAATGGTAACGGTAAATTGGCGAATAGGAACTTCGATAAATGTAAATATTTTGGAAAACAAACGTGCCGAATATGGAAAAGCGATCATTTCACGTTTAAGCGATCTTCTTACTTCTAAATATGGAAGCGGGTATAGCATAGCGCACCTTACATACTGCAGAACCTTTGCCGCTATTTATCCTAATGAGCAAATTGTTCACGCAATGCGTGAACAATTAAGCTGGACGCATATACGGATCATCCTTTCTATTAAGGATGAAATAAAAAGGGAATTCTATCTGCAACTCTGCATAAAAGAAAGATGGAAAACCCGTTTTTTAGAGGAAAGAATTGATAGCATGCTTTTTGAAAGAACTGCACTTTCAAAAAAGCCAGACGAACTTATTAAAAAGGAATTGACTATCCTTAAATCAGACGGTACCGTTACATCCGATCTTGTATTCAGAGACCCGTATGTTCTGGACTTCTTGGGATTGAAAGATACATACAGCGAATTTGATCTTGAATCTGCTATTCTTCGCCAACTACAAAAATTTATTACTGAACTGGGCAGTGATTTTGCATTCATTGCCCGGCAAAAGATGATCACAATAGATAAAGAGGATTTTAGAATTGATCTGCTTTTTTATCATCGTGGTCTTCGTAGACTCGTAGCGATAGACCTCAAGCTCGATAGATTCAAAGCAGCCTATAAAGGCCAGATGGAACTTTACCTAAAATGGCTTGATAAATATGAACGTAAGGAAGGAGAAGAAACTCCCGTTGGATTAATTCTTTGCGCTCAAAAACAACAGGAGCAAATTGAATTGCTGGAATTGAATCATGGGCATATCAGGGTCGCCGAATATCTCACACAACTGCCATCAAAAGAATTGTTAGCTCAGAAATTACAAAGAGCGATAGAGATCGCAAGAAATACAGGTAAGAAAAAGTGATATTTTTCTCACCAGTGTGAAAGGCATCAAAAATCCCCGTCAAGCGGGGATTTTCTATTAATCAAAAACCATTAACCATTAAACCTTATCCTATGTTGTGCCTTGAAGTGCTTTTAATTTGAGCACATGCTGTCAATGTGATGGTGGTAGGTCCACCGCCGGGTCTGACAGACAGCTCCGGCAAACTACTTGCT
>DASYQS010000062.1:0-26981 GCA_036005185.1 Chitinophagaceae bacterium
GCAATGATCGCTGCTTGTTTACCTAACCCGCGACGTTATTCAGTAAAGCCATTATCAAGATATGTTTCAATTAGATCAGGTTGGGTGTTGCGCCAAATGAACAATCTGCAAAACGATTTAGATATTCAAAAGATCGTTTATTATCCTTCTAAAAAATAGAGTACACCAAACAACTTTATTATTTATTATAATCTTAAATCTGCCCACTGCTGAATTCTTTTGAGCAGTTTTTTCAGGGTTTAAATAACACTGTTCTATTTATTATTATTCATGTTTCAGTAAATAAGCCATTGGTGCTATGAAGCATGTTTCCTGATATTACTGCCTTAGACTTGATTTTTCATTCTTGAAACTAAAAACTACATGCTGATGAAAAAATTTTTTTTCCTCCTCGGCTTCTTATGCCCATTCTTTTTTGCGACAGCACAAAATAGAACAGTTACAGGAAGGGTAACAGATGCTAAAGGCAACCCACTGGCGAATGTTTCAGTGGCAGTGAAAGGCTCTACTATAGGTACTACAACTAAGATTGATGGAACCTACTCTCTTACTGTACCTGCTAATGCCAGGACGCTAGTGTTTACTTCTATTAACATGTCGCCGGAAGAGGCCCCTATTAACTCGTCAACGATTTCGGTGAGAATGTCCGCGCTTACAAAAAGTATGGATGAAGTAATTGTAGTCGCTTATGGCACAGTAAAAAAAAGCGACTTTACAGGATCGGCTAACCAGACATCTTATGCCGATTTCAAAAACAGACCTATCATTAACCCACTAAATGCAATTGTAGCAACAGGCCCTGGTGTACAAACTACCGCTGGCAATGGTGCGCCTGGCTCTTCACCCGATATACGCGTACGGGGTTTCGGTTCTATAGGGGCTTCTGATGGTCCGCTTATTGTTGTTGACGGAGTAGCTTATGATGCTGGTCTTGCTAACCTTAATACCGAAGATATCGAAACGATCACTACTCTTAAAGATGCTGCCACTGTTGCCTTGTGGGGATCAAGAGCATCGAATGGTGTTGTCATGATCACTACTAAGAGGGGTAAAAAGAACAAGAACAGTATATCATTTAAGATTTTGCAAGGTGTTAGCACAAGAGGACTTCCCGAGTATGATAGAGTAGATGCTTTTCAATATTATCCACTTATGTGGGAAGCATTGCGTAATTCGTTACAATATACAACTGGTCAAACAGCAGCAACAGCAAGTCAGAACGCCACCAACGGTATAAAAACACAACTGGGATATAATCCTTTTAATGTTCCTAATAATGATATTGTAAGAACTGATGGCAGCTTAAATCCCGCTACGCAATTATTGTGGCCCGATGATCTTGACTGGAACAAAGAACTGGTTCGCACGGGCAGCAGGCAAGAGTATGTATTGAGCTATTCAGGCGGCAATGATAAATCTGATTACTTTGGCTCGTTTGGCTATATAAATGAAAAAGGTTTTATTATTCGATCTGACTGGCGGAGATTTTCTGGCAGATTAAACGTGAATACACAGCCATTATCATGGTTTAAAACCGGTTTAAATACTTCGGCCGTTATCAATAATTCAAACCGGGCAAGTGATGGTAGTAGCACAGGGTTTGTGAATCCATTTTTCTTTACTCGCACAATAGGTCCTATTTATCCCGTGTATGCGCATAACCAAACCACAGGGGATTATTTATTGAATGCAACGGGCAACCGTTTTTATGATTATGGCAATTTCAGTGCTTTAGGATTAGGGATTCCTAATCGTCCAAGTGGCGCCTACCCAGGACGACATACAATTGAAGAAACAAAGTTGAACAAGAGTTTTTTTAAAAGAAATACAATTAGCAGCAGAGGGTATGCCTCGGTGATTTTTACACCTTGGTTGAAATTGACCAGTAACATAACTGTTGACCTCACAGATCTTAATTCCAGCACTTATGAAAATACCAAGGTAGGTGATGGAGCTCCGGCAGGCAGAGCTTCAAAAACTAACGATAAAACAATCTCTTACACCTTTAATCAGATAGCTGATTTTGAAAAAAGATTTGGCGATCATCACATAGTGGCCTTAGCCGGACACGAAAATTATGATTATACATTTAATCGTTTGTCTGGACAAAGACAGGGTCAGGTTCTGGAGGGGAGTATTGAATTTCCTAATTTTTCTACCATTAATAGTCTGAACTCAAGAGAAGATAAATATCGCATTGAAAGTTATCTTTCAAGACTCAATTATGATTTCGACGGCAAATATTTTTTGAGTGCTAACTTCAGAAGAGATGGAAACTCCCGTTTTTTCAGTGATGTTCGCTGGGAAAATTTCTGGGGAGTAGGCATAGCCTGGAGTATTAATAAGGAAAAGTTCATGAATAAATTTTCATGGATTAATTCTTTTAAACTGAGAAGCTCCTATGGTCAGTTAGGTAATGACGGAGTATTAAGTGGTACCTCACAAGTTTACTATGCTTATCAAGCGTTGTACGACCTGGGGTTCAATAACGCTACCGAATCAGGAGCTTTACAGAGCCAGCTTGCAAATCCTCAGCTTACATGGGAATCGAGCAATCCTTTTGATATTGGAATTGATTTCGGTTTGTTCAAAAATCGCGTCAGAGGATCTGTTGAATACTATAATCGTGAAATTTCCGGATTGATTTTTAATATTCAGCAGCCGCTTTCTAACGGCGGATTTTTGGTCCCTACCAATGTTGGAAATATGTACAACAGAGGTGTTGAAATAGAAATTGGCGGAGATGTGATCACAAAGAAGAATTTTAACTGGGAAATGAAGATCAATGCAAGTACGATTAAGAACAGAATTACCAAAATGCCAGTTGAAAACCCGGAAGTCATCAGCGGAACCAAAAAGTTATCGGTTGGTCACTCCATCTTTGATTATTGGTTGCGTGAATGGTACGGTGTAGATCCTGCAGACGGAGTTGCGTTGTTCAGAGCCACATCATATATACCTGCCAATTCAAGGTTAGTTTCTACATCAAAAGGCATGGACACTGTAACCACCGATATCAACAATGCAGCCCTTCACTATAATGGAAGCGCTATTCCCAAACTATTCGGAGGTATAGAAAATACATTCCGCTATAAAGGGTTTGAATTGTCCTTTCTTCTTCAATATCAAATTGGAGGCAAAGTATATGACGATACCTATGCCGAGTTAATGCATCCTGGTGATTACGGCAGTGCGTTGCACGTAGATGCTTTAAAAAGGTGGCAAAGCCCGGGCGATATTACAAATGTGCCTCGAATGCAGAACAGTGCATTGGGAATTTATGATGCTCGTTCTGACAGATGGCTAACAGATGCATCTTTCCTGAATATCCGATCCATTACATTCTCTTATGAATTGCCAAAATCTCTTGTATCGAGAATCAACGCACAGGATGCCAATTTCTTTATAGGATCTGAAAATGTATATCTTTTTTCAAAACGAAAAGGGATGAATGTTAACCAGGCATTTACAGGAGTTACCTCTAACGTTTTTACTCCTGCCCGGATCATTACTTCAGGTCTAACCATAAATTTCTAAATTATTTTATTTATGAAACGAATATTGTTTAGCAGTCTGATTGCAACCATTACCCTGGCTGTTATTTTATCATCATGTAAAAAAGAATATCTCGAAACCAATCCAACTGATGCGGTTTCACAAGATGATATTTTCAAGACAACAGCCAATGCATGGAATGCCATTAATGGTATTCATCGCTCATTATATATACAATATAATGCAACACAGGACCAGGGTGGACAAAGTAAAAACATGATTGATATGGATATGCTTGGGGAAGACCTTGTATATCCAACAACTTCTAATGGCTGGTTCATCAGCACCTACCGTTGGATAAGTCACCGCAACGAAAACTCAACTTCCACTCCTTTTTTCCATTTCGATTTTTATTATGGGATAATAGCTAATGCGAACATGATTATCGCAAATATTGATCGGGCAGAAGGACCTGATGCAGATAAAAAAGCGATAAGAGGCCAGGCTTATGCTTATAGGGCCTGGTCGTATTTTCAGATGATCCAATTGTTTGGAAAGCGCTACGATAAATCAGGCGCTAATGATGGACTGGGTTTGTCATTGGTTCTTGAGCCGACAACTGAAAAGCTGCCCAGGTCAACAGTTGCAGAAGTATATACGCAAATAATCAGCGATCTTTCTGCTGCTATCACCAACCTCACAGATGCACCCGCACGTTCTAACGCATCGCATATTAATGTAAAAGTTGCAAAAGGATTAAGAGCGAGGGTAGCACTCGCTATGCAGGATTGGACGACAGCCGCGCAATTTGCGAATGAAGCAAGGCAGGGCTTTAGCTTAATGAGCACTGCTCAGTATATGCAGGGATTTAATAACTATACTAATCCCGAATGGATGTGGGGTAGTCATCAACAGTCTGACCAGACCACTTTCTTTTATTCTTTCTTTGCTTTCATGTCAGCTGATTTTAATTCTACTAACATCAGAACCGCTCCAAAATGTATCAATTCAATTTTATACAACACCATCTCTACAACCGATGTCAGGAAACAATTGTGGGATCCTACCGGAACAAATACAGCATTTCCGGTACCTCCCGGTGGGGCGAGATTTCCTTATATGAATCGAAAATTTCTATCTGCTGGTGGAAGCGGAAGTAGTATCGGAGATGTGCCCATCATGAGAGTAGCAGAAATGTACTTGATCGAAGCTGAGGCAAAAGCCCGGGCCGGAGGTCAGGATGCAGCTGCAGCACAAGTATTGTTTACGTTGGCGAAGGCAAGAGACCCAAATTATGTTTTGTCAACTAATACCGGACAAACTTTGATCAATGAGATCATGTTGCAACGCCGCGTTGAGTTGTGGGGTGAAGGATTCCGCTTCTACGATCTAAAACGATTGAATCTTCCATTGGACAGGACAGGAGCGAATCATGTGGCAGCAGTTGCTTCCATATTCACTGTTCCGGCCGGTGATAAAACCTGGGAAGTATTAATTCCAAAAACTGAATTGAATTCGAATCCTAATTGTGTGCAAAACCCGCTTTAATTTATTCTAATTTATAGGTAAAAATTTATTAGTGAAGGAGAGGCTATCTCAAAGGATGGCTTCTCCTATTTTATTAATATCTGGTCTGAGTTTTTTAGATGGTGAAGATGAAATCAAAAAAAATGTCTTTTACATTTTTTTTAAGTAGCGGATTCAATAGCGAGTTTTCATTCTTCATCAAAGTTTATCATGCTCTTGGTGTAAAATGAAAATCTCTTTTTTTGAATCAAAATTATTCAGCGTTAAAAAATACTGCCCTACTTATCCTTATTCATGCTTCAGTAAATAAGCCATTGGTTATATGAAGCATGTTTACTGATATTGCTGCCTTAGACTTGATTTTTCATTCTTCAAACCAAAATTTAACATGCTGATGAAAAAGATTCTTCTCTTTATTGCATTCCTGTATTCATGCATTTTTGCTGAAGCTCAAAATCGGTCAATTTCTGGTAAAATAGTAGATGACAAAGGAAATGGAGTCGCCAATGCCTCAGTTGTAGTAAAAGGTACAACGGTTGGAACTGTAACAAACGCCAATGGTTCCTTTACACTATCAGTTCCTTCTACCGCCCGTGCCATTGTGGTTTCTTATATTGGCATGGGTGAAAAGGAAATCAGTTTAACTAGCAGCAATACATATGATGTTAGCCTGTCCGCAAATTCTAAAAACGATTTGCAGGAAATAGTAGTTGTTGGTTACGGTACTCAAAGGAGAGCAAACGTAACCTCCGCACAAACAACTGTAAAGGCACAGGAAATTGAAAACCGTCCTTTTACTTCTGTTGATCAAATGTTACAGGGTAAAGTTGCCGGTTTGCAAGCCCCTTTATTTAGCGGCCAGCCAGGTGCTGCTCAAAACATCAGGATCAGAGGTATCGGTTCCGTAAGTGCCGGAGCTAACCCATTGTACGTGGTTGACGGTGTTATAATTAATTCAGGAGACCTTTCGCGGGTTGCCACTACTGCAAACTCTCTGGCAGGAATTAACACAAATGATATCGAGAGTGTGAATGTTTTAAAAGATGCGCAAGCAACTTCTATTTATGGATCGAGAGGGGCCAACGGTGTTATTGTGATCACAACAAAAAAAGGCAGGGCTGGGAAAACAAAATTCAGAGTAGATGCTGAAGCTGGCTATACAAGCAAAATTGACTTACCTGAGGGCAACAGATTTTTGAATTCCGATGAGTACATTATGTTATTAGAGGAAGGCGTTCGTAATTCCGGAGGCACTCAAGCGCAGGTAGATGCAATCGCGGCTCAATATGGTAAGGGAAATGGTGTAAATACAAACTGGTTAGATCTTATTACAAAACAAGGCAGTCAACAACAATACAATGTTTCAGCAAGCGGTGGTGACGCAAAAAATCAGTTTTATTTATCGGGTGGATATTTTAATCAAGAGGCTAATGTAATAAACTCTGATTTTAAAAGATATTCTTTGAGAGCCAATTTTAAGCATATTGCAACCGATAAATTGAATTTTAGCTTTACAGCTGCAGGCTCTAATTCAATACAGCATACACCAAATAGTGGCGGCGCCTTTGCTAATCCTGTTGGTTCGTTACCCTTTTTGCGCCCTACACAAAACCCTTATAATGCTGATGGAACATTGAACATAAGCAGAACCGGCAATAATTTTTCAAGCCAGTATAACCCTTTATACATTGCTCAATATAATAGAAACGATCTGAATTCAACTCAGTTGGAAGGAACACTGAGTGGGGAATATTTAATATTGAAAAATTTGAAATTCACATCGCGTTTTGGAGTTGACTATGATAATTTGGAAGAGTACAGGTTTTGGAATCAATACCATGGGGATGGAGTTTCATACGGCGGTTCAGGAGATGCTTTTAATACAAGATATTTTAACTGGATTGCGACCAACCAGCTCGATTATTATACAACTGTAGGAAAAGAAGGTAAGTTTAGAATTGATGCTAAGTTGGGTTACGAATCTCAAAAATCAAAACAATACAATATTTCTACAAGAACTGAAGGTTTTCCCCCTCCTAATTCACTGTATCTAACAATAAATGCTGCTACTGTTAAACAAGCAAGTAACAATATTGCCGATTACGATTTTGCGGGGGTTTATTCAACTGCCTCTATAAGCTATCAGGATAAATATATTCTTAGTGGAAGTTATCGCCGAGATGGATCTTCCAGATTTAGCGATGAGAATAGGTATGGTAATTTCTGGTCAATAGGCGGCGCATGGAATGCAGACAAGGAGAATTTTTTATCTGATGTTTCTTTTCTTTCCAGTTTGAAACTTCGTGGGTCATATGGATTAACGGGTAATGCGGCAGGTATTGGCAACTATGCATGGAGACAAACTTATGGTTTTGGTGCAAATTATAATGGCCTGCCTGGCGGTACATTTAATGTGGTTGGAAATAGTGATCTGCAATGGGAAAGCACTAACCAAGGCGATATTGGTTTGGATGCTTCTTTTTTAAAAAACAGAATTTCCCTAGTATTCGACTGGTATAACCGAATTTCTGATCAATTAATTTTTAATGACCCCATTTCTCCAACAACTGGGTTTTTATCAGTTACAAGAAATATAGGGAAACTTCAGAACAGGGGTTATGAAGTTACATTAGATGCAACCCCATTAAAGCTGAAAGACTTTATCTGGAATGTAAGTTTTAACGTTTCTCACAACAAGAATAAAGTGAAAAAGCTTCCTGGCGGTAAAGACATTATTGATGGTGCTTTCATTTTGAGAGAAGGATATGACTATCGCACTTTTTATGTAAGAGAATGGGATGGAGTTGATCCAGCAACTGGTAATCCATCATGGTGGGTTGACAGCTCACATACTGCTGCAACTAGTACATATTCCAATGCCCAAAGACAGCTAATCGGCAGCGCGTCACCAAGCTTTTTTGGCGGTTTCAGTTCAACCGTTGCCTACAAAGGGTTTGATGTGGAAGCAGAGTTCAATTATAATTATGGAAACCTCGTTCGCGATCAATGGATATTTTATACAATTGATGGCGTGGACCCAACTAGCAATAAAACGCTTTTAAATCTGCAGAGATGGCAAAAACCTGGCGATATAACAAATGTGCCAAAATATGTTTATGGCTCTACAAATAGCTCAAGCTCATTTTCAACAAGGTTCTTGTACAAAGGAGATTTTATTCGCTTAAGGAACATAACAGTTGGTTACAACATGAGTACAAATCTTGTTAGCCGTTTAAAATTAAGCACTGTGCGTTTCTATTTAAGAGGCACTAATCTTTGGACTAAAACGTATGATAAAAACCTGACGCTTGATCCTGAAGCTGGCGTAAACAGTACTGGTAATCTTGATGTCTTCTTTAATAAAATCATCACCGCAGGTGTAAATATTGGGTTCTAAAAAATAAAAATTGAAATACTATGAGATTTAATAATAAATTTTTAATTTTTTCATTGCTCCTTTTGCAGGGTTTAGCCGCCTGTAAAAAAGATTTTCTTGATTTGCCTCCATATAATGCAGTGCCTGTAGGTCAAGCTTATGCTTCTGAGGCAGATTTAAGTACAGCAGTCAACGGATTGTACGCCTCCTTAAGAAGCGCTGCTACCTTTGGACGAGCACTGCCTTTAAAAGGAGATTTAATGGCCGACAATGCATATTTAAAATTTGGTAACTCTGGCCGCTATTTAACTTTTAGGGATTATAATCAAACCGTGGCTAATGCAGAAGCCAATGACGCATGGAATGCATTATATGTGTCAATCAAAAATGCAAACCAAATTATTAATGCAGAAATTGCTTCTTCTAAAATTGTGGACCAGATAAAAGGTGAAGCATACGCAGTACGGGCATTGGTATATTTTGAATTAGTCCGAAATTATGCTAAACCATACACTGTTGATCAAAATGGTTTAGGTGTTCCTATTATTACTTCGTTTGATCAAAATCTTTTACCTCCCAGAAACACAATTAAAGAAGTGTATGATCAAATTATCAGTGATTTGAACAGGGCATATACTTTAATGACTTATACGGTGGGGCAATCTTTCACAATTACGGCAACTAACTCAACGAAAGTTTTAAACTCATCTTATTTTACAAAATATGCGGCTAAAGCGCTTTTAGCAAGAGTATATCAAACAATGGGCGACTGGGCTAATGCAAAGGATGCAGCATTGGATGTAATTACCAATGGTGGTTTTAGCTTAGTTAGCAATGCAAGCTATGTAGCTTATTGGGCAAATCCTGCTCCGAGCACAAATAAAATTGAAACGATGTTTGAGATATCGCTTGACAATTCGGGAAATTTAGCTACGAATGCCTTGGCTGCTTTTTATCAGCTAGTTGGCTATGGCGATGCTTGGGTAACTACAGAGCTTTATAACCAATATAATGCTACTGATGTAAGAAGACAGGCTATTTTGGTAAATACAACAGTGTCTACAGGAAACACAGTCTATATTAATAACAAGTATTCTAATACATCTAATGCTGCAGATAAGGATGATGTAAAAATCCTACGATATGCCGATGTGATTTTAATTCTTGCTGAAGCCTATGCCAATTTAAATGATGAACCTAATGCTCGGGTAAGATTAAATTCTGTAGCTACGAACAGAGATCCGAGTTTTGCTGGATATACTTCTTCCGGGCAACAATTAAAAAATGATATTATTTCAGAAAGAAGAAAAGAATTTGCCTTTGAAGGATATCGCTTTTATGATTTGTTGCGTTTGAATTTGCCAATTCCAAATCATACAAAGTCTCAATTCCCAACTGTGCTTTTCCCGATTGCTGCAGATGATTATCACAGAATATTTCCAATTCCACAGGCAGAACTTGATGTAAACCCGAATATAAAAGGCCAGCAAAATTCCGGGTACTGATTTTTACAGATTTTTTTAAAAAGAAAAGGCAGCAGATTATTTTGCTGCCTTTTTAATTACAATTACTCAGTCTTTAATTATTGCTTTTTTGTGAGATTCAGATGATTGTGGGCCGCTATCAACGAAGCAAGCGCAATACGCCAACAGTGGCATGGATCGTTGCACAAGTATTTGTTCATAGGCGGTAATTGTTAATGATGTATGAATGTTTATGAAATTCAGCATAACAATTTCATGTTTGAGTAAAGTAGTTCAGAAATAAAGATTAAGGCTGTGTAATTTTATAATGCACGCATCCTCAAAAATTGATTAATCTGTAAGATTTAAAATAAGTTTTCTCATGTGAACGGTCAATTATGACCTACGCAGGCGGTTTTCTAATCAGCCTGCTTTTTTTTATCTTACTATTATTGGTGACTTGTCTCATATTCTTTAAACATCGAAATTAATCGATAGCAATAGCTAGCAAAAAAAACCGTCCCGACATGTCGGGACGGTTTATCAAAAATTAAAGCAAAAATTATTTGGTAGGAGCTTTTTTAAATTTTTCTGTTTGTTCAAGATTCCCCACTGGATTAGATTTTACAGTGTACCAGTTTTTTTCATCTTGCATTGTAATATAATATTGAAGATCACCTTCAGTATAAATTTCAGTTACTCCGTAAACCGAGCGCTGTGGATATTTCTTTTTTAGACTAGAAATAATATGAGGCGGCAACTGGCTTTCAAAATAATAACGTGTGGTTCCGGTTATATTGCCTTCGGCATCGTAGCGAACCTGAGTTTTAATTTCATCTTGTTTAAAATCTACTTCATAATAATTATCATACTCATGCCAGTTCACATCTTTCGGATCTTTAAATGTTTGATGAAACGCCTTTAGTACTTTTTCATTTACTTCAGGAGTAGTGCTCGCAAAAATAGTTGCCGAACCGAGCAGCATTGTTAGGGCAAAAATTAATTTTTTCATTGCTATACTTTTTAAAAGTGAAAGGATCAATATCACAACTAAATTATTTTCTTGCCGTTTCAGTAACAAGCTAATCTCTATTACTGGCAAAAACAGTAAATGACCACGAAATGATAAAAGAACGCTAATTATTGCTGAAGCCTTTAAAGCGCAGGTTAAAAGGTAAAGAAGTCTATTTAAGCCGAAGCCATATTTATAAAAACCCTTTTTCAGATTTTCTTAACATCAAAAACGGAATGGATAAGCGGCAAAAGAATCTATTGATTTTGCTCAAGTAAATACAACACATGCTCGGGGAAGCAATGATCTGCAACTCTTGAGGTCATTTAGCAATCTGCTGAAAAACTTTTTCATCAATCTTTACCGGATATTTTTTCTTGAGCTCGGCAACCCATTGTTTTTCTAATTCAGTCTGGTAATCGCTTATTACAAGCCCTTTTGCTTCCGTATAGTTCCGCTGCATATTAGCAGGATATGTTTTCAATATGTAAGCAAAAGATACAGTGCCATCTGTTTTATTTTTTAGGGGGGTCGTTATTAGTCCAGCTTGTATCGGCATTTTTGAAGCATTGGGAATTTGTTCAAGCTCGTATCGTGAAGAGTCAGCCACAACTTTATCTATCATTGCATCAGAGGCGGCTCTCCATGCTGAGGGATTTTTTTTAACCTGGTCGTATAATGTTTTTGCACTGCTTTCATCCCCACAGAAAAAAATGATCGCATCAGCGCTTTGTTTCCAATTGTAACGGTTTTTATTTTTCTGATAATAAGCTTCAAGTGCAGTTGTATCAGTCTGCGCTTTGCCCCAAACTTCTTGTTGCATAATCTCAAAAAACAAGTTCCCATCCTTAAATTCATTCATCTGGTAGCGAAAATCAGTATTAAAATTTTCAAGATGAGCCTTGTAATATTCTTCAGCTTCATGCCGAATAAATTCGTTCATCACCTGCTGATATGGTTTTATACCGCTTCCATCCGGTTTAATACGCCAAGTCTGCGCATAGGTTATGTAATCACTTACAGTAAAAAGCTGATCACCTATTGAAAACAACGGAGTTGTTTTTGTGATGTTAACTGGCGAGGCTGTTGGTTTATTATCAAGCAAACTGTCAGTTAAAATCATCAGATCTTTATCGGAGAAGGGATATTTTTTTATTGAAATTTGTTTGATTGCTTTTTCAATTACCATATTCTTGGCAAACTGCATTCGGTCGCTCATACTAACTCTGGATTTAAGCTCCTCCATGTTGGCTTTGTTATTTGGGTCTGTAATCACGGGAGTAGCACCAATGCGTTTTACGATATGGTATCCATGTGCCGTTAAAAAAGGTTTGCTGATCTCTCCATTTTTGGACAAATTAAAAACCATTTTTTCAAAGTCAGGATCATATTGTCCTACACCAAACTCAGGAATAAGCCCCCCAGATGCTGCAGATACATAATCATTGCTGAACTGGCTAGCAAGTTTTGCTATATCGTCACCTTTAAGCAATCGCTGATATAATGAATCTGCTAATGAAGCCATTTTCTTTTTAGCGGCATCATCAGAATTAGGAGGAAATGCAAGCAAGATCTGGGCGACCTTTATCTTGCCAACGGCTTTTCGTTCGCCTAGATTTTTGAAAATGTGAATCCCGATCTTTGATTTATGCGGAGCCGAAAATTTTCCAACAGGGATGTTGTACACAATATTTTCAAATTCATAAGGCAGGGTGAATACTGTAATATATCCAATATCACCTTTGTTTGTTTTCGCTGTTGGGTCTGATGAATACTGTTGAGCTAATGCAAAAAAATCTTCGCCCTTCTGCAATTTTTGATACAATTCCTTAACTTTTTTTTCAGTTTCAGTACTATCGATTGCACCAACATTATTTTTATAGCTGATAAAAATATGCGCTATGTGAATATCTTTTTGACTCCGCTTAAAGGCTTCTTTCAAAAGCTTTTCCGATGTAGCCGGGTCGTTTAGGTAATTTTCTATGATCTGTGAACGGAGATTATCAATGTCATTTTTTATTTGTGATAAAGTATCGTAACCTCTATTATGGGCCTCGCGAATTTTAAGCCGTGAAGCAATATAAAGATCAAGATAATCCCTCATTGCTTTGGCCTTATTTGTAGTGGTAGCCGTGTTGTTTTTATTGAACGCCCTCAAAAAATCTTTAGCATCGGTAGAATAATTTCCATAAGTGAACAAGGTTTGTGCAGAGGCTATTGCTGTTAGATAGCTGGCAATGACCAGCAGAGCCCATTTCTTATTCATAGTTTGAATTTTATAGACAATTGATTATTGGTGGTTTTTAATTTTTTCTTGCAAAACATCATTAATTTGTTCGAAGCTTAGTTTTTTTGCAATGATTCGCTTATCCCTATCTAACAAATATAATGTAGGGAAGCTCAAAACATCATATAGCTGCGAATAGCCTGGAATTCCTGCATCGACTCTAGCTTTTTCAGCTGCTTTTGAATAATAGACGTTGGCCCATTTTTCCAAATGGTGTTCACGGATAAAGCTCAGCCAGTCATTTTTATTGCCATCTGTTTCTTTAGCCAATGCAAAAACCTTTACGCCCACAGCTTTCCAATTATTTTCATACATGGAATCTACCTTAGGTACAATTTCTTTACAATGTCCGCAGGTAGGATCCCAGATAACTATCACTGTATATGGCGAGCTTAAATTATACAACGTAATATTTTTTCCCGACGTATCAGGCAAATCAATATCGGGGGCAGCATTACCTAAAATATTTGCCATTAGGTTATAAGCCCTGTCTTGTATGGTTTTCATCCCTTTTTCGGTAAGCCAGGGATATGTTTTTTGGGCAAAATATTTTTCATATAAATGAACAAACACCGCGTCTTCCCACATATATTTCATGGTTAAGTAGCGATTCACAAATTTCAGCAACAGAAATTTTTCAATTTCCGGTTTGATGCTTGCATATCCCAACATCCAGTCAATTTCTTTATTTACCGAGTCTGGTTGCGGATAAACCAATTGTTCAAAATATTTATCAAGCTTGTTTTCGAAGATAGGTGTGCGGAGGATCCGGTCATCATAAAAATTTATCCCATCCCAGAAATGTGACTTGAAATATTTGTAAGCATAAACGGAATCATATTTGCCACCTGGGTGTTGTGGGGCGGGAGGAATTTCAGGCTCTTGTAACAACTTTAATAAAAACGAAAGGGTAGCATCAGGATATTTTTTAATTATATCAAACCGGTAATCCTTTATCTCTTTATTTTTTTTTGTGATCAGGTTGTTTATAGTGGCTGAATCTTTTGCTGTCTTTGCTGATCCCAAAAGTTTTCTTGCACTGTCAATTTTTTTTCCATTTGAAGACATGAAGCGCTGATAGTTTTTGAACAGATCGTTATCGGTAGAATTCTTAAAACTTATGTCTTGAAGATTAGTAGTATCAGTCTTTATTGAAAAGTATTGATTCTTTCCAATTAGAAATTCAAAAAAACCTTGTTTGTTAGGATATCCAATCAGATAAACGCCAGCACCTAAGTTTTTTGATCCTTTGAATATCCCTTCGCTTTTTTCATTCACTAAAACAGAGTCGATAATCGGCAATTGCTTGCCTTCGTAATGACCTAAATAAATGTATTGGTTTTTGAAGGGTTTAAAAGTCACTTTTATTTCATAGCCCGGTTGTTGACCAAAAGCAAAGCTGGAAATGAATAAAAACGCCAAAAATGTGATTCGTTTCATGAGGCTTGAATAAGCGACAAAGATATTAAAAGGTTCAAAGGTTTAATAGGTTAATGGTTTAAGGCTCGTTAATGGACGAGTAAAGAGTTCAAAGGGTTTCATTAGTTCCATAAGTTCCTTTTGAAACTTTAGCTTTGCGCCGTGAGAAAAAAGAAAAATATAATATTAGAAAAAATTGAGGTAGAAGATTATGCCGCTGAAGGTAAATCTCTGGCAAGGATAGAGGGCAAAGTAGTGTTTATAGAAAAGGTTGTGCCCGGGGATGTGGTTGATGTAAAACTTTTTAAGAATAAGAAAGACTGGGCAGAAGGGTATCCCGTTTATTTTCATGAATACTCAAAGGAGAGGGTGGAACCTTTTTGCCCCCATTTTGGGGTTTGCGGTGGCTGTCAATGGCAAATGCTCCCCTATAAAAAGCAGTTGGAGTATAAGCAAAAACAGGTAGGTGAAAATTTAAAACGAATCGGAAAAATCGAGCTTCTGCCAATGCTGCCTATTATCGGTGCAGAAGAAACAAAGTTTTATCGTAATAAATTAGAATATACTTTCAGCAACAGGGAATTTTTGCCTGATGAAGAATTCAAAAAAATTAAAAATGAAACCACAACAGACGGGATCGGGTTGTTGGTAAGCTCTCCTATTGGCGGGAGTCAGGAAGGCGTCGCTGGGTTCCATGCAAAAGGTGTTTTTGATAAGATAATTGATATTAAAACTTGTTTTCTTCAACACGAGCCCACCAATGCTGTGCGCCTCGCTATAAAAGAGTTTGCAAAATCAAATGATTATTCTTTTTACGATATAAAAAATCATCGGGGCTTTTTGCGAACCCTGCAATTGCGTGTTTGCACAACAGGTGAAGTAATGGTGAACATCGTATTTGGGTATGATGATGAAGAAAAAAGAAATCGCCTGCTAAATTTTGTTTTAGAAAAGTTTCCAAACATAACAACCTTAGTTTATACTATTAATACAAAGTACAATGATAGCTTGACCGATCTTGAACCCATTAGTCGTTACGGAAAAGGTTATGTAATTGAAAAAATGGAAGATTTTCAATTTAAGATCGGGCCTACCTCCTTTTTTCAAACTAATACAAGACAAGGTGAGCAATTATACAAGGTGGCGAGAGAATTTGCTGAACTGACGGGGAACGAAATCGTTTATGACCTCTATTGCGGTACCGGCAGCATTGGAATTTTTTTAAGCAAAAAAGCAAAAAAAATTATTGGCGTTGAAATGATCGAAGCTGCCGTTAACGATGCAAAGGAGAATGCAGCATTAAATAATTTATCGCAATCGGCTGAATTTTATGCCGGAGATGTGATCGATATATGCAATGATGAATTTTTTGGCAGGCATGGTAGACCCGATGTGATCGTTACGGATCCTCCAAGGGCCGGCATGCATGAAAAGCTCGTAAAAAAAATACTCGAGATAGCTGCCCCCTTGGTCGTATATGTTAGCTGCAATCCTGCTACCCAGGCAAGGGACCTGAATTGGCTTAATGAAAAATATGCCGTCACAAAAATTCAACCTGTGGACATGTTTCCACATACACACCATATTGAAAATGTGGTACAGTTAAAATTGAAATAAAATTTAACAGCCTCGCTTAGCCAATTCTTACTTTCTGCTTTAAACATAACCTTTAACTTTACCCAATGAGCGACTTTAAATACCACAGGCCGAGTAATTTTCCTCCCGTTGTAAAGAATCTTATCATCATCAATGTTTTAATTTTTATAGGGCAATTAACGATTACTGGTTTGACAGAACGATTCATGTTGTATCCTATCCTGCCTCACGAGTTGGAAAAGTATATGGCATCTTCTGAAGAAGGCTACTATGGATTTCATCCGTACCAGATTTTCACTCACATGTTTTCTCACTCTCCAACCATTTTTTTCCACATCATTTTTAATATGCTTGTGCTTTGGATGTTTGGAAGAGTTTTGGAAAATGTATGGGGTCCAAAAAGGTTCTTGTTTTTTTATATTATTTGCGGATTAGGTGCGGCTGCTTTGCATCTGGGTGTGCAATATTTCAGAGCTGAGCAATTGTGGCAAGCTGTTCAATCAGGCGATCAGGCTGGTGTTATTAAATACCGGGGTGCATTAGGTGGTGCCTTAGGCGCTTCCGGCGCTATTATGGGAATCATGGCCGCTTTTGCTTATTTATTTCCGAACACCGAGTTATTTGTAATTCCGATTCCATTTCCCATCAAAGCTAAATGGCTTGTATTGGGATATGTGGCATATGACCTAATTGGCGGAATAGGTGTAGTAGGAGATAACATTGCCCATTTTGCCCACCTGGGCGGCGCTATTACTGGCTTTATTCTTGTATTTATTTGGAACAAAACCAACCGCCGAACGTTATACTAATTGTGAATAGTGAATGGTGCGTAGTGAATAAGAATTCCCGCTTTACATCGTTAACTATTCACAGAGTAACAGATCTTAATTGAAAATTGACAATTCATCCCGCAATGGCGGGAACAATTAAATGAGTTATTACGAAAAAGAATACAAACGCCGTTTATTTCTGGGCCAGGACGGTAATGCTTTAGTGATGTTGATCGCTATTAACCTGGTGGTATTTGTATTGTTCAAGTTTATTTATGTATTGTACTTTTTCAGCTTTGAACAGAATATAGCGAAGGCCAATTTTAATTTAGACTTTACCAGAAATCTTGCCTTGCCAGCAAGTTTCAGTGAATTTTTCAGGAAACCCTGGACACTGATTACGCACATGTTTTATCATGAAGATGTATGGCATATCATCAGCAATATGCTTTGGCTTTGGGCCTTTGGCTACATTATGCAAGATCTAACCGGGAATAAAAAGATAATTCCTGTATTTATTTATGGTGGAATTGCCGGAGCAATAGGGTTTCTTCTATCTGTTAATTTTATTCCGGCACTTAAAGATATTCCAGGCGCTTTGGGAGCTTCTGCTGGCATAATGGCTATTGCAATCGCCACTACCATGATAGCTCCCGGATATAGAATTTTCCCAATGCTTAATGGCGGCATACCATTGTGGGTTTTGACCATGATATTTTTGATCATTGACCTTGCTACAATTCCAGGAACTAACTCCGGAGGCCATATTGCACATCTTGCCGGGGCATTTGGTGGTTTTCTGTTTATTTACATGCTACGCAAAGGTTATGATGGCAGCGAATGGATGAACAACGTATATGATTGGTTCAATGATCTGTTTAACCCTGCAAAACCATCGAAAAAAAGAAAGGTAAAACAAGAATTATTTTATAAAGCGGGTACTCAACCCTATACAAAAACTCCTAATCTAACTCAACAAAAGATCGATGAAATACTGGATAAGATAAACCAGAAGGGGTACAGTCATTTAACTGAAGAAGAAAAAGAACTTTTAAATAGAGCCAGCCAGGAAGATCTGTAGAACGCAATATATTCCGTCTTATAATTCACATTCCAAAATTTCCAAATCAATAACATTAGTTCCGGTATTTTTGCTCAAATCGTAATCGTTGGCTATCACTATTTCTACAAAGGATCTTGTAAAACGCTATCGCAGCCGCACCGTTGTGAATCACGTATCTATCGAAGTAAAACAAGGTGAGATAGTAGGCTTGCTTGGACCGAACGGAGCAGGAAAAACAACAACCTTTTACCAGGTAGTTGGCCTTATAAAGCCAGATCAGGGTGATGTTTTTTTAGATGACCAAAATATTACAAAGCTTCCTATGTATAAAAGGGCAAGGATGGGCATTGGTTATCTGCCTCAGGAAGCATCCGTTTTCAGGAAATTAAGTGTAGAAAATAATATTGCTGCTGTGCTTGAAATGTCTAGTTTAAGTAAAGCAGAGCAAAAAGAAAAGCTAGAAACGTTGTTAGATGAGTTTCGCCTGCATCATGTGCGTAAAAACAATGGCGACCTTTTAAGCGGCGGCGAAAGAAGAAGAACAGAGATCGCAAGGGCGCTTGCGGTGGATCCTAAGTTTATTTTATTGGATGAGCCATTTGCAGGCATTGATCCTATTGCCGTAGAAGATATTCAATCTATTGTAGCAAAATTGAAATATAAAAATATCGGTATTCTCATTACCGACCACAATGTAACAGAAACTCTTTCTATTTGTGATCGTGCCTATTTGCTGATCGAAGGGAAGATTTTTAAACAGGGAACAGCAGAGGAATTAGCAGAAGATGAGCAGGTACGGAAACTTTATCTCGGCAGAAATTTTGAATTGAAGAGAAAGGATTATCTACATGAAGAAGCCAAAAGATATTAATAGCTATCTCATTCCAATTCTTTATTTTGGCAGTAATGAAGCTGTTAAGTCCTGCCATATCATCGCTTGCCCGTATGAGGTTTTGGCGCATTGAGGGATGGAAAAATAACCCAATCGATGCGCAACGGGAAGTATTGCAGGATCTGGTAACCTCTGCACAATACACAGAGTTTGGGCGTAAATATAATTTTTCAAAGCTTTTTAATATAAAATCGTACAAGCAGGCAGTTCCTATTCATGAGTATGATGATATCAAACCTTACATTCAGCGGATCATGAATGGTGAACAAAATATTTTGTGGAACACTCCCATTCATTGGTTTGCTAAAAGCTCCGGCACTACGAGCGATAAAAGTAAATTCATTCCCTTGAGCGATGAAAGCCTGCAAGACTGTCATTACAAGGCTGCAAAAGATGTGCTTACTCTATATTATGCTTTTAATCCCAATTCGGAATTGCTAACCGGTAAAGGGCTTGTCATTGGGGGCAGCCATACTATTCACCAAATAAATCCTGCGGCGCAGTACGGCGATTTAAGCGCTGTTTTGTTACAGAATTCACCCTTTTGGGGCCATTGGTTACGAACACCTGACTTAAGTATCGCTTTAATGGATGAATGGGAAGGCAAGATCGAAAAGCTGGCGGAAAATACAATTAAGGAAAATGTAACGTCTATTTCGGGCGTGCCCACATGGACACTGGTTTTATTAAAGCGTATATTAGAAATTACGGGGAAACAAACTATGGGGGAAGTATGGCCCTCACTAGAATTGTATATGCATGGGGGTGTTTCGTTTACTCCTTATAAAGATCAATTCAAAAAAATAATTGGTAAGGATATTAATTATCTGGAGATGTATAATGCCAGCGAAGGTTTTTTTGGGGCCGACGAAATTCCTGGCGATGATGGCATGCTTTTATTTGTGGATCATGCCATTTTTATGGAGTTTATGCCTGTATATGAATATGGAAAACCAGAGCCACAAACATTGGGATTACAAGATGTAGAAATTGGTAAGCATTATGCACCAGTCATAAGCACGAATGGCGGGCTGTGGCGATATTTATTAGGCGACACCGTTGAATTTACTGCCTTGAATCCCTTCCGTATAAAAGTTTCGGGAAGATTGAAACATTTTATAAATGCCTTTGGAGAAGAAGTGATCGTTGACAATACGGATAAAGCTCTTGCTATTGCCAGTGAAAAATCAGAGGCTATAGTAAATGATTATACAGCAGCTCCTGTTTATTTTTCAGATGCATCAAATGGAGCACATGAATGGTTGATAGAATTCGAAAAGGAGCCCAAAGACCTTGAGCAGTTTGCTACAGTGCTTGACGATGCATTGAAACACATAAACAGCGATTATGAGGCCAAAAGATATAAAGATATAGCACTGAGAAAACCTGTGCTGCATATACTAAAGAAGGGGATTTTTAATCAATGGCTAAAGGAAAAGGGAAAATTAGGAGGCCAGCATAAAGTGCCGAGGCTGAGTAACGATAGAAAATTTATTGAAGAGATAAAGTTACTGATGTAAATAGCTTGAATATTTTCTTTTTAGTGCAGCCCTTGATACGGCTGCAGCTAAATAAAAAAAGAAAGTTGAACGGAGCGCAATGGAAGTTCAATAGATTATTTTTGCTGCTCATATAAATAATTATGAAACTACTGGAAGGAAAAGTTGCTATAATAACCGGGGCTGCCCGTGGCATTGGCGAAGGCATTGCTATAAAGTTTGCAGAACATGGAGCTCACGTTGCTTTTACATACGTAAGTAGCAGCAGTGCTGAAAAAGCAAAAGCATTGGAAGAAAAATTACTGGCACTTGGCGTCAAAGCAAAAGCGTATAACAGCAATGCAGGTGATTATGCTCAGTGTGAGGCTTTAGTGAATGAAGTATTGAAAGAATTTAATGCAGTTGATGTTTGTGTAAATAATGCCGGTATTTCAAAAGATAACCTGCTACTGCGAATGAGTGCTGAACAATGGGACGAAGTGATGCAGGTGAATTTGAAAAGTGTTTTCAACATGACCAAGCAAGTTATTCGACCCATGATGAAGGTGAAACAGGGAAGCATTATTAATATGAGCTCGATTATTGGATTGATGGGAAATGCCGGGCAAAGCAGCTATGCAGCTTCAAAGGCAGGCATTATTGGGTTTACCAAATCGGTGGCTAAAGAACTGGGCAGCAGAAATATTCGGTGTAATGCTATTGCGCCAGGTTTTATTGAAACGGATATGACCGGCTATTTAAAACAAGGTGAACAAGCAAATAAATATAAAGCAGGAATTCCATTGGGTAAGTTTGGCACCGTTGAAGATGTTGCTAATATTGGTTTGTTCCTTGCCTCAGATATGAGTTCTTACATCACCGGCCAGGTAATAAATGCGGATGGCGGGTTATATATGTAGCGAATAAACTTACTTACTATACTTAGAGAATGACCAAAAGAGAAAAAATTCTTTTTGCACTTATCCTGCTCTTTTTAACTACTCTTTTTTTCCCTTTGATAAAGCTGGCGAATATTTTTGCTGCCATATTCTTAGGTTTGTACGCTTTCTTTTTTTTTAATTGGGAAGGAAGCTTCGCAACTCTATGGAAACAAAAATGGCAATTGCTGAAGGAGAGAAAATATTTGCAATGGATGCTTCTTTTTTTTCTGATGGTTGTAATTAGTGTGCTGCTTTCATCAAATTTCCATAAAGCGCTTCGTTATTTAGATCCCAGATTGCCTCTTTTGTATTTTCCTGTAGGCATTGGTCTTTTGCAATTAAGAAAAGAGTTCAAAGAAAAAATATTATTGAGTTTTGCTTGGCTTACCAGTTTTATGGTTCTGCTTTGTTTTTGTTGGGGGGTCTATCGTTCAGTTTTTTTTAAAAAACCAGAATTTTTATACAATGATTCATTGACCGAGATTTTCGACCAGCAGTCCATCTACATCTCACTACTTGTGAACTTATCTATCTATATTTTTACTTATCACATCATTTATAAAAGAAGTCGCTATAAAAGATGGATGATTTTGGCCGTTTTGTTTCTTTTTGCAATGAGTTATCTGCTTGCTAGTCGTAACCTGATGTTAGTGCTATATGCAGTTGCAATCGGGTTTGCTGTATATTACATTGTTAAGCAAAAAAAATATCTTGAAGGATTTACTCTTCTGATCGGTCTTCTGCTTGGAGTTCTTCTTATATTTAAATTCTTTCCTAAAACATTCAATCGGTTTAAAGAGCTCACATATACACAATTCAATTATCAGAGTATGGGGAAGGAGAGCCATTATAACATGGAGGTTACAAAAGATCAATGGAATGGCGCTAATTTTCGTATGGCTGCGTGGAGATGCGGATGGGAGTTATTTTTGAGCAATCCCATAAAAGGAGTTGACATTGGTGATAAGCACGATGCACTAATGGAAAAGTATAAAGAAAAAAAATTTCAGTTTGGTTTACAAACAAAAAGGAATGTCCACAATAATTATCTTGATATTTTATACAGCTTAGGAATAATTGGTTTGATTTTGTTTCTTATGGGTTGGATTCTTCTTCCTTTAATTTATGCAAAGAAGCATAAAGATTGGTTAACTATCTTAATCATTCTCACTTTTGCTTCGGCTTGGATCACCGAAATTTATTTTGACAGAAATCTCGGAGGCATGCTTACAGGGTTTTTTATTCCTTTTTTATTAACTGATAAGCCAAGAAATCCTGTGGTCTAAACTCGGCTTATTTTCATTCTTCTTTTACTGCCTTAATTAAAATAGACTGACTAATAAATTTCAACGGCGTTTTTTCAAGAAAATCTCCAATAATGATAGAAGGCTTTATAAGCCATGACGGAATACCTGGCAATAAAAAATCTTTGTACTCACCTTTGATATTTCTGAATCCTGCCTCTTTTAACTTCCCATAGATAAATTTTTTAGAGAAAGCCATTTCATCAGGTTCCAACCTGGCCCATTTTCTAAGTCTTTTGTTTTTAAAAATGGCAGCCACATACGGATTGTAAATATTTGGCTCCATGAAGATTATTTTTCCTTGCGAGTTCAATAGTTTTTTTAATGTAACCAGCACTTCATTCAAGTTATAATAAAGATGATGTAAAATGCCGTTCCCGATGATATAGTCGAACCGATCATCAACACTTGCCGCTGCCTTATTAAAATCAAGTGTATCATATGACAGATTAGGAAGCACATATTTTTTACTCGCGTCTTCTATAAATGGCTTACAAAGGTCAGAGCCGATTACCTGCATGCCAGTTTTTTTAGCGATATAATAAGAAAGATATCCTGTGCCACAACCAATTTCCAGAATTTTTTTTCCAGGTTCTGCATTCATTTCATTGATCATCCAATCAGCCCGCCTTTCCATTCTTTTTTTTAACGCTGCCGTTTCTTTAAAGCCCTGGTTATACCCCCTGTCATCAACAACAGAAGTTTTATTCTTCAGCATCTTGTTGAGATTTGATAATTCTTCTTCTTATAAATTTGGGGCGTTTTTTTACTTCTTCTAATATTTTAGCCTGATACTCGCCTAAAATTGAAATAGCCAGCATAGTCATGCCACCAAAAAAAAGTATAAGCACAATAATAGTAGTAATACCATGAGGTATTGGTGAGCCCGTAAAAAACAAAACGATCTGCACAATTGCTGCCAGAAGAGATACCAGGGTCAGCGCCCATCCCAAATAGCTCAATAGTTCTAACGGTACATAACTGAAAGAAAAGATTGCTTTTCTTGCCCATCCAATATTCTTTCTCCAGTTATTGGTTGTTACCCCAAACATTCTTTCAGGTCTTGTATAAGGCACACCCACCTGTTTAAAACCTACCCAGGCTCTCAGACCTCTTAAAAACTGATCTGTTTCAGGAAGCTTTATCAACTCATCCACCACTTTTCTATCCATCATTGAAAAATCTCCTGCATCTAAAGGCATTGGAACATAGGATAGATTTCTAAACACTCTATAAAATACTTTATATAGTTTGACCAATACCAAATTCCCTTCCCTTTTTACTCTTCTTCCATATACTACATCATAGCCTTCTTGCCATTTGGCATAAAAGTTCTCTATCAATTCAGGTGGATCTTGCAGGTCTCCATCAAGGAGTACTACTGCATCGCCGGTGGCTATTTCCATGCCGCTTAAGAATGCGCTTTGTGATCCAAAATTACGAGAGTGTTCTATGCCAGTTACATACTTGTTCTGTTGCACTAGCATTTGCAAAATTTCTGAAGTATTATCAGGGCTGGCATCATTCACAAAAATGATCTCATAATTCGCATTTATTTTATGAAAGGTTTTTACCAATCGCTCGTACATAATAAGCATTGCCTGCGCATCCTTGTAGCAAGCAATTACGGCAGAAATTTTATATTTCACCTGGTCCTGATAAAGCTTCTTTTCATAAAGAGGCCTTGAGTATTTTTTTTGCCAATGGTAAGTTTTAGTTAACCCTTCTTTTAAACCAGTAGTTGCTTCCCAGTTCAATATTTTTTTTGCCAGACTTGCATTTCCATACCATTCCTTTAAATCCCATTTCCGGTTTGGAAAATCACCCCAGACTGGTTCGCCGGGAATATCGAAAATTTCCTTTGCTGTTTTTGCAATATCTCTGATAGTAGTTTTTTTATTGGAGGCAATATTGATAGATTGACCACCAATAATAGAAAAATCGGCATTTGCCGCCAGTAGTGTTGCATAGATTGCATCATCTATGTAAACAAAATCCCTTGATATATCTGGCTGAACAAGGGGCGGATACTCTTTTTTTATCCCTTTTTCAATGATCTGTGGTATCAGTCTGTCCGGCTCTTCATATTCACCATAAATAGAATAGTATCGTAGGTTAACGATGGGAAACTCTAAGATCGTTCCATAGTATTTTATCATGTTCGCAGCCGATGCCTTAGTGACTGCATAATGGCTGTTCGGCAGCAGTTCTGCATTTTCTAAAGGCTCTTTGCAATTCAATCCATATTCAGATGAGCTGCCTGCATGAACAAATGCCTTGATGTTATAGGCAGAGCTTACCTGTAGCAAGTTGAGTAAGCCGATAACATTTGTTCTGTATATTAGTTTTACATCGTTTTGCTTGGCATAAGCGCCATAAGCCGCCAAATCAAAAATCGTTTTGAACTGGTGTCGTTGGAATAAATTTTGCAAGCCATCAATTTCTGTAAGGTTTGCATGTATAATTCTATCTGTTCTTAAATCATCAATTCGCCAAGGAATAAATGGTTCCTTAGACGTAATACCATATACGTCGTCTCTATACTCCAAAATATACCTGAATAGGTTGCTTCCTATAAATCCACCTGCACCAAATACGACAATAGGACCCTCCAATTTTTGTATTTCTGCTTTAATCTGGTCAGATAGCATTTTTGGAGCTTATAAATTCTGAAATTTTATTTTCTAAGTTTTTACCTGCAAGGCTATTTTCTTCAAGATGCCATTGTTGTGAACCATACTTGCCGCTTGGATAACCTGAAGCAAAAAGCGTATTGTATTGTATCGGCATTTTCAGTTGTTGCTTTAAAAGCAGGCTGGCAAATGTCTCATGCAATCCGCATTGACCCTGGTGTTCTTCCAAAGTAATTACATTTTTGGTATTGTTGATAGTTTGCAATAATGCCTCGGGTATGTCATACACAGGAAATTTACTTAACAACCAAATCTCCAGTTTATCCAACAAAGGAGCAGGTAGTTTAAATAAATTATCTGCTACTGTTCCTGTGCTGATCACAATTGCTTTAGGATTGGCGGCCTCCTTTATTTTTCTCCATTGTGAAAAAACAGGAATATTTTCCTGGGTTGCTGCAAGATTTAATCTAAGATAATTGGGAGCGGTGTCATTTGCCATTTCGTGCACCGCAGCATGAACATCTTTTTTTGTGAATGGCACAAAAACCCTCATGTTGGGCAGGATCCGCATTGAACCAATGTCTTCAATATTATGGTGTGTGCCGCCCATTATTCCATAACCATATCCGCCTCCATTTGCAATAACCTTTACTGGTAGATTGTGCAAGCAAATATCATTTCGCAATTGTTCGTAAGGTCTGAGTGTAATAAAGGGAGAAATACTGTAAATAAAAGGAATAAAACCTTCATAGGCCAAAGATGCGGCCATAGCTGTCATGTTTTGCTCGGCTACACCAGCATTAATAAACTTTTCTCCAAGGCATTCTTTTACACCTTCCAATGCCATGAAGCCGAGGTCACCCGTTAAAAAAACGATCTTATCATTTTTTGCGGAAAGATCAACGATGGCCTGTGCAAACTCTTTTCGCATTCTAGGGTTTTATTAATTCGAGGAATTCTTCATCTGATAGTGGCAGATAATGGCAGTCAACAGTATTTTGCAATTTTAAACCGTTCCCTTTTATGGTATTACAGATTATGGCCAAAGGTTTTTCAACTTGGGATTCAGATATGGCGCTTCTCAAGGAATCAAAATTATGTCCATCGGCGATTGCCACGTGAAAACCAAAGCTTTCTAGTTTTTTATCTAATGGGTCTAACTTTAGTGTATCCTCAGTTCTGCCAAATCCTTGTATGTAATTTCTATCAATGAACCACACAATATTTTTTAAATTATGATGTGAAATAAATAAAGCAGCCTCCCAGGTGCTTCCTTCGTTAATTTCTCCATCTGAAGTAACACAAAATATTTTTTTTTCATCTTTTTTTAGCCGATTTGCTAATCCAAGTCCTGCTGAAAGTGACAACCCATGGCCTAAGCTGCCTGTTGCAAAAGGAATTCCCTTGATTTTATTTACAGGAGGATGAGCTGATAAATAAGTGCCATTTTGATAAAAGCTCTCAATTTCTTTTTCAGAAAGAATGCCATCTTCAGCAAGAACACTGTATAGCACGGCGGCTGCATGACCCTTTGATAAAATAAGCTCGTCTCCCTTCGCCATCAGCTCAAACTTAATAAATACAAGCATTTCAAGGCAGGATAAGGAGCAGCCTACATGGCCAGCATTGGCCGTCTTATACATTTTAATCAGCCTGTTTTTTATCGAATCTCTTTTTTCTGCAAGCATGGTTTAAAATTAAACAATTGCTTTGAGGAAATATAAT
>DASYQS010000063.1:0-18240 GCA_036005185.1 Chitinophagaceae bacterium
TGGCGATTTTGTGATCGTTACAAATTGCGACAAAGTAGTTTTTACGGGTAACAAGCTAGATGAAAAAATTTATGATACGTTTAGCGGCTATCCTGGTGGTCGTAAAGAAGAAACTGCAAGAAGTTTGATAAAACGTCGCCCTGAAGTGGTGATCGAAAGAGCGGTAAAAGGGATGTTGCCTAAAAATCGTCTCGGTCGTAAAATGTTCAAAAAACTATTTGTGTACACAGGTGCTGATCATCCGCATGTTGCACAAAAACCAAAAGAATTAAAATTCTAAATCTAATGGCTCTTCGAAAGCCCTTCCTTCGGAGGGGTTTGGAGGTCTAAAAAAATAAATAAATGGAAAAACAGAAAAACGGAGTTGGTCGTCGTAAAGAAGCTGTAACAAGAGTCTTTCTTTCAAAGGGAGATGGCAAGATCACAGTGAACGACAAAGACTACAAACAATATTTCCCCCTGGTGTATTTACAGAATCAAGTAGAGCGTCCTTTAAAAACTATTGACGCATTAAACAAGTTTGATGTAAAGATCAGTGCATCTGGTGGTGGTTATAAAGGTCAGGCGGAAGCAGCCATGCTGGGCATTGCCCGTGTGCTGGTTGAATTGAATGCTGAATTTCGTCCGGCATTAAAAGCTGCAGGTTTACTGAAACGTGACCCAAGATCAGTTGAGCGTAAAAAATTCGGTCACAAAAAGGCAAGAAAGAGCTTCCAGTTCAGTAAACGTTGATCTGGTTACTGGAAACCGGTCGTTATTTTTTATCAACGACTAGCAACTAACAACCAGCAACTCATAATATTTTTAATTTTTATAACGATAATAAATGGAAAATAGCACTTCTCTCCAACAACAACTTTTAGACGCTGGTGTACATTTTGGCCACTTGCGTAAGAAGTGGAATCCAAAGATGCTTCCATACATCTTTGCAGAAAAAAAGGGAATTCATATCATTGATCTGAATAAAACGGTTGAATGTCTCCAAGAATCTGCGGCAGTTATGAAACAGATTGCTCGCAGTGGTAAAAAGATTTTATTTGTAGGTACAAAAAAACAGGCAAAGGATATCGTGAATGAATGTGCCCGCAGAGTCAACATGCCGTTTGTAACAGAGCGCTGGTTGGGCGGTATGCTTACTAACTTTAATACCGTGCGTAAGAGCGTAAAGAAAATGCAGAGCATTGAAAAAATGTTGGGCGATGGGACTTTTGACAGTATCACTAAAAAAGAACGTCTAACATTAAGTCGCGATAAAGAAAAGATGGAAAAAGTTTTGGGCGGTGTTGCACAGCTGGGTCGCATTCCCGCAGCCTTGTTCATTGTCGACATTGGTCATGAACATATAGCTTTAGCTGAGGCAAAACGTTTAGGTATTACAACTTTTGGCGTGGTTGATACCAATTGCGATCCAAATAAAGTCGATTTTCCTGTTCCTGCTAATGATGATGCTACAAAATCAATTGCTATTATAGCTAATTATCTTACAGCCGCTATTGCTGAAGGTTTGGCCGAACGTCAGGCAGCAAAAGAAGAGGAAGCTGAAGAGGCTGTAGGCTCCGATGAAAATGAAAAGAAAGCAGCCAAGTTACTTGCCGAAGCGGAAGCCGAGGGCGGTCGTGGGGGAAGACCAAGGAGCGCTGGAGCAGGCGGAGGCGGACAAAGGCGGAGAACACCTGGCGGTGGTGGACAAAGAGGTGGCGGCAGAAGATAAACTCACTATCTCCTAAATAGGGATTAGGAGAAACAAAAAATATTCAATAACAAAAAAATTAAACCTCTTTAGGGGTGTGGGGTACTAATTATGTCAACAGTAACAATAAGTGCACAAGACATTAACAAGCTGCGTCAAATGACAGGCGCAGGTATGATGGATTGCCGTAAAGCATTAACAGAAACAAATGGCGATTTTGAAGCCGCTATTGATTGGCTACGTAAACAAGGGCAGAAAGTGGCAGCTAAACGTAGCGATCGCGAGGCCAAAGAAGGTGTTGTGATTGCAAAAACAACTGCCGATAACAAAACAGGCATAGTTGTTTGTGTAAGTTGCGAAACAGATTTTGTAAGCAAGAATGCAGACTTCGTTGCTTTTGCTCAAACCATTGCTGATGCCGCTATTAGCAATAATGTAAAAAATCTTGATGAATTAAACAATGCAACAGTAAATAACTCCAAGGTTTCTGATTTGGTAAATGATAAGCTGGCCTCCATTGGAGAAAAAATTGGCATCACAAAATTCGAAAGAGTAGATGCTCCCTATGTAGCTTCTTACATTCATGGAGCTTATCGTATAGGTGTATTGGTTGGCTTATCCAAAGAAGCTGCAGAGGCTGGAAAAGATGTTGCCATGCAAATTGCAGCATTAAACCCTGTAGCGGTAGATTCTGAAAGTGTACCGGCCGATGTTATTGCCCGTGAAAAGGATATTGCTCTTGAACAATTAAAAAATGATCCTAAGATGGCTGGCAAGCCTGCCGATATGCTTGATAAAATTGCAGCAGGAAAACTCAATGCATTTTTTAAAGAGCAAACATTATTAGCCCAAGCTTTTGTAAAGGATGGCGGTAAAACAGTAAGTGATTATTTGAAGAGTATTGATGGAAATTTAAAAGTAACAGAGTTCAAGAGAGTGGCGTTGGGATAAATGTAAATTGATTCACAAAAGAGTCC
This sequence comes from Chitinophagaceae bacterium, assembly GCA_036005185.1. Taxonomy (GTDB): domain Bacteria; phylum Bacteroidota; class Bacteroidia; order Chitinophagales; family Chitinophagaceae; genus VBAU01. Next base: position 2,668 of record DASYQS010000063.1, read on the forward strand.
CGGTTTACCGGGATTTTTTTTGATATTACTTTAGAAAGGATTTTTGTCTTTTCGTAGCCATTTGTCTTATGTTGTCCCTCAATTGTCAATAACATCATTGACAGCCAGTATACAAATAAGATAAGTAATTTAGCTGTAAACTGTGAGATATGGTTTCTGATCGGCCGCAACCTGCATTATTATTTATGCCCGACATCAGCGGATTTACGCAGTTTGTGAATGAAACAGAAATTTCGCATAGCCAGCATATTGTTCAAGAACTTCTCGAAATACTTATTGATAGCAACGACTTGAATTTGCAGATCAGCGAAGTTGAAGGTGATGCAATTTTTTTTTACCGGCTCGGAGAAAAACCGGATCTGCAGAGTTTATTGACACAGGTCGAAAAAATGTTTACCCGATTTCATGCACATTTAAAATTGTACGAACACCAAAGAATATGTCCCTGCGGCGCTTGCAAAACTGCGGTTGGTTTAACACTAAAAGTTATTGCTCACTTTGGAGAAGTAGCAGGAATGTCAGTAAAAGACCATAAAAAACTTTTTGGCAAAGATGTTATTCTTATTCATCGCTTACTAAAAAATAGTCTTGATAAAAAGGAATATGTTTTGTTCACTGATCAATTGCTTGAAGAAACAAAGCATAAAGATCTGCCAGCATGGTATATGCCTATTCAAGCAAGTGAACAATATGACATCGGGAACGTTCAATTTTATTTTTCTGATCTTTCTGATTTGCATAAAACAATACGCGTATCGTTCCCTGTTTATAATTCTTCATTAAAAACATATGTTGCTTTTTCTGAAGAAGAAATTTTACCTGTTGCAATGGAAAAAGTTTTTGAAACTATTCTCAATATGCAACAACAAGTGGCAATTAGCGAAGACAAGAAAAAAAGTGAAAGATCATCGAACGATGAAATTATGCAAATCGGAACAAGGCATCCTTGCCTGATAACGAGAAATAATTCAGTGAATATAATGGAGTCGGTGAAAGTTGAGACTGAAAATATTGAGTTGGTGGAAATGAATGAAAAAGGCGTTGCTGGTTACCGTTATATTCTCAAAAAAATATCGCCGGAACAAACCAAGCTATCATTACAAATGCTGATTAAAAACCGGCCCATTTTCAAGATCGTTTTTTCTCTGGTCTTAAAATCAAAAATGATGAAAAGGTTCAGAGAATTCTTTTTAAATCTTAAAAGCTATTTAAGAAAGGAAACTGCTGAGATAGCTATTTAATTATTTCAATTTTATCCATCCCGTTTTATCTAATTCAATTTTGTTTTCGGCCTGTAAAAAGTTTATCACCTTCCATGCTTTTTCTTTTTTTATTCCTTTTAAATGCTGCAGAAGTTCTTTGGTATGAATAGATCGTCCCTTTATTGAACTTACGATCCGGTTGTTTATTGTATTAAATTCCTCTTTGCTAAGTTGAATGGATTTTTGTTTAAGGCAGTTATCACAAATTCCACAATCCTTTATTTTATCATCTCCGAAATAAGAGGCTATGATCTTGCTCCGGCATTCAGTGGTTTCATAAATGTAGCGGACCATGCTATTAATTCTTGTAGTGAATTTTTCTTTTCGAATCTTGTAGGCCTTTGTATTTATCGTAAGGTCTTCTGTTTTTACCCGGTTTCGAATAAAAAAAAGCTGTGGAGTTTCCTTTTGTGGATTATATTCAATTATGCTATAACTATGTAGTTGCTTCAGTTTATTCTTTATTTCGTCTTTTTCTTTTTTCAACAGTTGTGCTAAGAGAATTTCCGATATAGAAGCCGGATATTCAAAAACCCCTTCATAGGCTCGAAGCAAGGTCTTGATAAGTGGTTCCAATTGTGGTTGATCTTTTTCAAATTGATATAAATACTCTTTGTTAGTAGTAAACTGAACTGTTGAAGGAAGAAAGACCTGTTCATTAAAGCTTAACCATTCATCCTGCTCTAAAGCTTTCAGTGAATAAAGAGCTGTATAAATATCGTGTTTAAATTTTTTAAGGAAATCAGTAATGTCAAAGTCATAATATTGACCTTCTCCACCTCCAGAAGGAATTTGTAAATAATTAGAAATGGATTGATATACTTGCCTTATTTCTTCTAACGAAGGATAGCGTAATTGGATCAATTCTTCCAGTTCCTTAATATCTTTTTGATCATATAGCAAAACTGCGTAAGACCTTTTTCCATCCCTTCCTGCACGGCCTGCTTCCTGATAATAATTTTCCAAGCAATCCGGAGCATCTGCATGAATAACCAAGCGAACATCTGGTTTATCAATTCCCATTCCAAAAGCATTGGTGCAAACAATTACTCGTATCTTATTTCTTATCCAATTCTCTTGTTTTTGGTTTCTTTCTTCTTGCGTTAGGCCCGCGTGATAAAAATCTGCCGGCATCCCATGCATTTTTACCAAATCAGCTACTTCTTTTGTTCTCTTGCGAGTTTTGCAATAGATGATGCCGCTTCCGGAAACATTTTTTAGGATCTCTATGATCTTATTAATTTTGGCATCTACCTTAAAAGCACTGAATGAAAGATTTGCTCTTTCAAACGATTGACGAAAAATGTTTTTGATTTTGAATTGAAGTTTTTGGCAGATATCATCTTGCACCTCAGTTGTAGCTGAGGCCGTCAGAGCAAGGATTGGAACATTTGGAACCTCATCTCTTAAGGCTGCTATCCGCAAATATGGAGGGCGGAAATCATAACCCCATTGTGAAATACAGTGAGCTTCATCCACTGCAATCAGATTAATGTCAAGAGCCGGCAGATATTCTTTAAACAAAGATGTTTCCAGCCGTTCCGGCGATACATACAAAAACTTGCAATTGCTATGAGCTGCTACTTTTAATGTATTGATCACCTCTTTGCGACTCATCCCTGAGTATATCGCATAAGCAGTGATGTTCTTTTTGCGAAGATTTTCAACTTGATCCTTCATTAAAGCGATCAATGGTGAAATAACAAGGCATAATCCCTCTTTAGCCAACCCGGGAACCTGATAGCAAAGTGATTTCCCTCCGCCAGTAGGCATAAGTGCAAGCACATCTTTTCCATCAAGAACAGAATTGATAATCTCTTCCTGCAATGGGCGAAATGAATCGTAGCCCCAGTATTGTTTGAGGCCATCGTGAATCGTGAGCCGTGAGTGATGAGATGATAATTGAATTGGCATCACGAAATCAATTTTGTAGCAATGCTAACATAAAAAACATAGCATAAGATTTTCCCTAAGCTAAGAAATTAAGGGAGAAAACGATTCACGACTTCGTTAAACTACTTTTTTTACAAAAAGGCGAACTGAGTTAATTCCAAGGACGACATCACTGAATCCCATTACTAATGCACCAAACGTTGGAGTAAGAAAACCAAAAGCTGCTACAGGAATGGCGATAATATTATAAAGGAAGGCCCAAAAAAGATTTTGTTTGATAGTAAGATAGGTATGCTTGCCAAGCCCAAGGGCAGTAGGCAAATTTTTCAATCCGCTGCCCATCAGCACTACTTGTGCCGTTTGCATAGCAATTTGGGAGGCTTCACTCATTGACACACCTACTGTTGCTTTAGCAAGAGCTGGTGCATCATTAATACCGTCTCCTACCATGGCAGTGGGTACGGAAGCATTTAATTCAGCAATCTTTTGCAGTTTTTGTTCTGGTGTTTGTTCTGCAATTACTTCAGCAATTCCCAACTCTTTGGCAAGCTGCTGGCATTTTTGTAACCGGTCCCCGCTTAACAAGATGGTTTTAATATTTTTTAAATGCAGATAATTAATTACATGCTTTGCCTCTGGTCTTAATTCATCTTTTACGTCCACCCATCCTAGCAACTGATCATTTTTTACGACATAAATGTTGTGGCTGGAATCATTCGTATATTTTTCTGCAACTTTAAATGAGCCCGCCCAATATTCATTCCCATCTTTATCTAATGCTTTCATCCCAAGTCCTTTTATTTCTTCAATTTTATCCCATTTAATTTCGTCGTTTATTTTCCATTCTTTTATTATGCATTGTGCTATGGGATGAGTGGAATATTTTTCCAGTGAGAACACCGTTTTTTTAAAATCTTGTTCACTTAAATTCAGAAACTCGAAACCCGAAATCCTAAAATTTCCAGTTGTTAACGTCCCGGTTTTATCAAACACAACCTGTTTAATATTTTTAAACAATTCAAGGCTTGTTGCATTGCGAAATAATATTCCTGTTTTTGCTCCTCTTCCCAACCCTACTGCTATCGCTGCCGGTGTGGCAAGCCCCATGGCGCACGGACAAGCTATTACTAATACAGCAATGCTTCTCATTAAGGCATCGGTAAATTTTTCAAGTACGATCCAGTTAATTGCAAACGTTACGACGGCAATCCCAATAACGAGGGGTACGAATACAGCACTTATTTTATCTGCTAATTGCTGAACAGGAGGTTTATCACCCTGAGCTTGTTTTACCAGATTAATAATACCTGAAAGAACGGTATCATTTCCGACCGCAGTTACTTGTGCTTTTACCGTTCCTTCTTGTAAAATACTGCCACCGATCAATTTATCTTTAGCATATTTATGTACCGGCATACTTTCACCAGTAATGATGGCTTCATTCACGTAAGTATCTCCCCAAAGAATTTTACAATCCATGGGAACTTGTTCTCCTGTTTTAATTAAGATCAAATCACCAACCTTTAGCTGCTCATTCTCAATTGGAAAAATATGCTCATGATGCTGATCATCGTAAGCGATCATATTTGCCATCACCTTTTGTGATTTGGCTAGTGAGTTTAATGCTTTTTGAGTTGAGTGAAGTGAAGCATCTTCAAGATAATTACCGAGAAATACAAGAGTGAGAATAGCAGCTGACGTTTCATAAAACATATACTGCTCTGCCTGCCCGATCAATGTCCCATATAAACTATAAACAAATGCAGCTGTAGCACCTAGAGCTATGAGCACATTCATATTCGGCATTCCATTGTGTAGACTTTTTACAGCACTCTTTCCAAAAAAGCTCATGCCTACAATGTACACTGGTAAGCAAAGTGCAAGCTGCACCCATGGATTCATCAGGAAATGAAAATGTAACCCAGGTATCATGTGAAGCATCAACAATGCAGTAAACGGAAAGCAAAACCAAAACTTTTCAAGGGGTGTAGAAAAGAGCTTTCTGCGTTCCTTCATGCCGGATTGTAATCTGGAATCAGTTACTGAATAACCTAAGCTTTCTATGCCTTTTGCTAATTGTTCTTTAGTATGGATTCCATTTATTTCAAAAGACACATCTCCTCCAATGGCATTCACTTTTATTTCTTTCAATCCTTCTTTTTCCAGGTATTTATGAATGGTGAGTGCACAATTGCTGCAGGTCATCCCCTCTACTTTCCATTGTACTTTTTCCATGCTTTTGCTCTCAGGCTTTTTCGTTTTCTTCCTCTCCACATTTGTTGAGAGAAGGGAGAGGGTTGCAAATTCTGTTGCAAATTTACCGAATGGCCGTCTTAAATTTTGCGAATACAGGAATTATATTGACAACAAGGTTGCTAAGCACTGTTAAATTTGCCTTTATGGAAATGCTTTATACTTTAAGCCAATTGTCGCAAACAGCTCAGGCTTTTTGGAAAATAGCGGCCAACACTCATGTCATCGCTTTTCATGGAAATATGGGCTCGGGAAAGACTACTTTCATTCACGCTCTATGCGATGCTCTGAAAGTAAAAGACGTTGTAGGCAGCCCTACTTTTTCAATCATTAATGAATATTTTTTTTTGGAAAACGGATCCAATAAGAAAATCTTTCACATTGATCTTTACCGTCTCAAAGATCAACAGGAGGCCATTCATGCGGGTGTGGAAGATTGTTTATACAGTGACCATATTTGTTTGGTTGAGTGGCCCGAAAAAATTTCTTCGCTTTTACCTGATGACACCTTGCATGTATTTATTGAGCCGGTTGGCGTTCAAACTCGAAGGCTCAGGATAGGGGATAATTAGTTATTTTTGATAAACCGGCAGTGGTATTACTTTAAACTGCTGTTGCGTCGCTCTCTTGCGCTATAAAATGCTATTCAGCAAAAAAGCTGATCAGAATTCCCAAAGCTGAAGTGAGTGACACCTGCCTACCGGCAGTCAGGCAACAGGCGTTAAACAGTATTACAAAGCTGGTAACAAAAAAATCCCTAGTCATTTAGAAACCAGCAGCCCAACTTAATGAGTCAGCAGAAACCAAAAATAAGCACTTCATTTAGCTACGAAACTTTAGAGGAAAAACTAGATATACGCCCAAAAGGGGCTCAGATGCATATTGGCATCCCTAAAGAGACAGCCTTTCAAGAAAATCGAATTGCTCTTACACCGGATGCAGTGAGCGTATTGATAAGTAATGGCCATACTGTGGTCATTGAGCATAATGCCGGTGAAGCTGCTCATTTTCGTGATAAAGATTATGCAGAAAGCGGAGCAAAAATTGTATATGACAGAGCAGAGGTTTATAAACTTCCTATCCTGATAAAAAGTGCTCCAGTAATTGATGAAGATATTCCTTTGCTCCAAATGAACCAGGTAATTATTTCGCCTATCCATTTGAGTGTGATGAAAGCAGAATTGCTGCAGAAAATGATGGACAAACGCATTACAGCCATTTCATTTGAAAATTTGAAAGATGACAGCGATTCTTATCCAATTGTACGCAGCATGAGCGAGATTGCAGGTAGTGCTGTAATGCTGATAGCTGCACAGTATTTAGGTTCAGCGAATCATGGCAAAGGAGTATTGCTAGGTGGTATTTCTGGTATTGCCCCTACTAAAGTGATTATTATTGGTGCCGGCATCGTGGGTGAATATGCCGCACGGGCTGCGCTTGCGCTTGGCGCCTCAGTAAAGGTTTTTGATAACAGCGTATATCGCTTAAAGCGTTTGCAAAATAATATTGGGCACCGTTTATGGACTTCGGTGATCGAGCCACGTATGCTGGCTAAGCAATTAAAAACCTGCGAAGTGGCAGTGGGCGCATTAGGATCTGAAACGGGAAGAACCCCGCTGGTAGTAACTGAAGAAATGGTTAGCAACATGCGCCCCGGCTCTGTGATCATTGATGTGAGTATTGACAGAGGCGGATGTTTCGAAACTTCAGAGATCACAAGCCATGAACATCCTATATTTATGAAATATGGTGTGATACATTATTGTGTACCTAATATTCCTTCGGGTTTTGCAAGAACTGCTTCCCAAGCCATCAGCAACGTACTAATGCCTTTATTACTTGAGGCTGGCGACGAAGGAGGTTTCGAAAACCTCGTATGGCATAAAGTACATTTGCGTAGCGGTATTTATCTTTTTAAAGGATCACTTACAAATTTCTACCTCAGCGAGCGGTTTGATTTAAAATATACTGATCTAAACTTGCTGATTGCGAGTCAACGATAGATTTCCATTTTCCATAACTGATAATCCACGGTTCAAGCTGTGAGCTTTAGCAGCTAGTGAGAAAAAATTAATCAGAATTAATTTTTTCTCAAGACTTTAATTTTTCTTTTTTTTAATTAAACGTTTGTTTAATTTTGTGCCCTTTATGAAAAATCTAGTGGTCAATTATAGTGACAAGCAAATCCAGATCATGGAAGCGGCCGAAGAACTTTTTGCTGAAAAAGGTTTCGATGGCACTTCAGTTAGAGATATAGCTGAAGAAGCTGGTGTAAACCTTGCTATGATCTCTTATTATTTTGGCTCCAAAGAAAAATTGATGGAATCATTGTTTAAATATCGGGGAGAATCAATCAAGCTGCAACTGGAAAGTATGATCGATAATAAAGAATTAAGCTCTTTGCAAAAAGTATATGCTCTCATCGACAATTATATCGAACGCATAATGAATCAGCAATGCTTTCATAAAATTTTGTCGAGGATACAGATGGTGGAGTTGAAAGGCATCACCACTCAATTAATTCATGATTTAAAAAGAACGAACCAGGAATTGGTAAAAAAACTGATCCAAGAAGGACAAAAAAATGGTGAGTTTAAAAAAAATATCGATGTGCCGCTTATGATGGCAACCCTTGTAGGAACAGCCAGCCATCTTGTAACTACTCAGCATTATTACCGCAAGCTGAATAATCTTGAATCCTTATCTGACGAAGAATTTGAAAAGCATATAAAGAAAAAATTGAGCGCTCATTTAAAATCTCTTTTTAAAGCAACATTGACTTATGAATAAACGAATAGCAGGATTGGCAATAGTTTTAGGTTTGTTGACATCTGGTTTTTTGCAAGCGCAGGAAAAAAGACCAATTACCTTAAATGAAGCCATAAAACTGAGCTTGAAAAACAGCAAGCAACTAAAGTATAACCAGGCTAAAGTTGAAGAAGCAACAGCAGCATTGAAAGAAGCGGTTGAAAAAAGGTTACCAGATGCAAAGGTTTCCGGATCGTATTTGTGGTTGAATAATGCAAATATCGAGGTAAAATCGAAAAATAATAATAGTGGAAATCAAAGCGGAACTCCAGAGGTTTCACAAGCCATGTATGGAATACTGAATGCATCACTTCCAATTTATACAGGTGGCCGCATTCGTTACGGAATTGAATCGTCAAGATATTTGGCTGAAGCAGCAAAACTGGATGCGGATAATGAGAGGGAAGAAGTGATTCAGAAAACCATTGAAGCTTACATTAATTTATACAAAGCAAAATCTTCAGTCAGTCTTGTACGAGAAGATCTAGCCGAAGCTCAGCAGCGTGTGAAAGATTTCAGCAATCTGGAAAAAAATGGATTGCTGGCACGCAATGATCTTTTGAAGGCTCAATTGCAGGCATCTAATGTAGAGCTTGCATTGCTTGATGCAGAAAACAACTGGCAGCTTGCCAATGTAAATATGAATCTTTTGCTTGGTCTTCCAGAAAAAACAGAGCTGGCTCCTGATTCAGCAATGGAGAATCAAAAATTAAATGTAAAAACACTGGATGAATATGTGCAGCTCGCTTATATGCAAAGAAAGGATATTGCTTCAGCAGAATTAAAAAAGAAAGCGGCAGAAACTGGAGTAAAGGCAACAAAAGGGGAATATTATCCCAGCCTTTCATTAACCGGCGGATATATTGCTGCTGATATACCTAAGGTGCTTACTGTTACAAATGCTGTAAATATAGGCGCTGGTGTTTCTTATAATATTGGTTCGCTTTGGAAAACTAAGGCTAAGGTTCAGCAAGCAGAAGCAAGGGCTAAACAGGCAGCGATTGGTGAGAGTGTGCTGAATGACAATATACGATTGCAGGTAAATCAAGCTTATTTAAACTGGTTAAGCAGCCAGAAAAAAATTGACGTGTATGCCAAGGCAGTTGAACAGGCTACAGAAAATTATAGGATTGTAAAAAATAAATATAACAATAGTCTTGCCACCACTACTGATCTTTTAGATGCGGATGTGGCCGGATTGCAGGCAAGAATGAATTTTGTTTTTGCAAAGGCTGATGCAGTCGTTGCGTATAATAAACTCTTGCAAGAATCAGGTCTATTGGATGAAATAGAAAATAACAAGTAAAAAAGAAATTATGGCGGAAACTAACGAAGTGAAGAAGACAAACGGAAAAAAAAGAAACCCTGTTTTTATTATTATTCTTGGAATATTAATTATTGGGGGCAGCTGGTTTGGTATTTCAAAATATATCCACAGCAGGCATCATGAGGAAACGGATGACGCACAAATTAGCGCAGATATTGTTCCTGTTATTCCTCACGTGGCTGGATATGTAAAAGAAGTTTTTATAGCAGATAATCAGCAGGTAAAAAAAGGTGATACCTTATTGATCTTGGATGACAGGGATTATAAAATAAAGTTGGAAGAAGCTGAAGCAGCACTTCTTGCTGCAAAAACTAATCTTGAAACTGCTAGGGCAACAACAAACGCTGCGCGAGCAAACATTGCAACGTCGCAGGCATCCGTTGGTACGGTTGACGCGCAAATTGATGCGGCGAAGATAAATGTATGGAGAGCATCGCAAGACTATGAACGCTATGCTAATCTTATCAAGGATCATTCTATTACTCAGCAACAATATGAGCAGGCATTGGCTGCAAAACAAACCGCTGAGAAGCAATTAGCCATTTTGCAAGAGCAAAAAAAGCAGGCATCTCAACAAACAAACGCTGTTGCTCAACAAAGCAATGCTACAGCGCAACAGATCAGTGTTGCCAATGCTGTCATTCATCAAAAGCAGGTTGATGTAGATGCTGCCAAGCTAAATCTTTCTTATACTGTTATTACAGCCCAACAAGATGGGTTGGTATCAAAAATAAATGTGCAACCGGGGCAATTTGTGCAAGCGGGCCAGGCTTTATTCAGTGTTGTACACAGCAGCGAGGTATGGATTGTAGCTAATTTTAAAGAAACACAGCTTAATAAAATGAGAGAAGGCCAAACCGTAATTGTATCAGCAGATGCCTTTCCAAAACATAGATTTCAGGCAAGGCTTACATCTTTCTCTCCTGCTACAGGTTCAACATTCGCTTTATTGCCTCCGGATAATGCCACCGGCAACTTTGTAAAAGTTGTTCAACGCTTGCCAGTTAAAATTGAATTCACTGATTTATCGGACCCTTTAGTGAAAAAACTAAGACCGGGATTAAATGTATCTGTGGATGTGCATTTGGATTAAACCCCTGTTCCCGCCTAAGGCGGGGGACTTAGATGGGGAAATTTTTGTTAAATAGTTAATTGATAATTTTTAAAAATCATAACAGCCATTAAAATTATTTTTTAGGACTGTTATTAAAGCCTCTTTAGGGGTTTGGGGTCTATGCAACAAGAATCATTAGTCGAATACGGTTCAAAAAGAGTGATCATTACGATTACAGCAATTATTTGTGCGTTGCTGGAAATTGTTGATACAACGATTGTAAATGTGGCGCTTAACGATATGAAAGGAAATCTGGGCGCCACTACCAGTGAGATAGGATGGGTTGTAACAGCCTATGCTATTGGGAACGTAATCATAATTCCTATGACCAGTTGGCTTGCACAGCAATTTGGCAGGCGAAATTATTTTGCAACTTCCATTGTTGTATTTACGATTTTCTCTTTTTTGTGCGGTAACGCAACAAGTATTTGGGAACTGGTGATATTTCGCTTTATGCAGGGAGTTGGTGGAGGTGCTTTGCTGGTAACTTCGCAGACCATTATTACCGAGAGCTACCCAGTTGAAAAACGAAGCATGGCCCAGGCTATTTATGGATTAGGGGTTATTATCGGCCCAACTTTAGGGCCTCCGCTGGGAGGATTTATCACCGACCATTTTTCATGGCCTTATATTTTTTATATCAACATTCCTCTTGGTATAATTGCTGCACTGCTTACCTTACAATTTGTAAGAAGCCCCAAATACTCCGAAAGAAGTTCAATGGTAGATATTGACTGGCTGGGGATTGGCTTTCTTGCGATTTTTGTTGGTTCACTTCAATATATTTTAGAAAAAGGGCAAGATGAAGATTGGTTTAATAGCAGCACTATAATCATTCTTATCGTAATAAGTATTCTAGGTGCTTTCTTTTTTATCTGGAGAGAAACTACATTTCGAAACCCCGTGGTACAATTGAAAGTTTTAAGGAATGGAAACCTTAGAGTAGGTACTGTTTTATCTTTTATTATGGGTTTTGGATTGTATGGTTCAACTTTTATCATTCCATTATATACACAGGCAACATTGGGGTGGACAGCTACACAAGCTGGAACTTTATTAATTCCTTCGGCTTTAACGACTGCATTCATGATGCCTGTAATTGGCCAGTTATTGCAAAGGGGGGCAAAGCAGCAATATCTGGTTGCTTTAGGGATGCTGATCTTTTTCTTTTTCTGTTTCTGGGGATATAAAATACTAACTCCTGATACCAGTCAGCAAGCATTTTTCTGGATGCTTATCCTGCGCGGACTTGGTATGGGTTTATTATTTATTCCGATCACCACCTTATCATTAAGTACGTTGAAGGGGAGGCAGATCGGGGAGGGAGCTGCGTTTACTGGGATGATGCGACAATTAGGCGGTTCCTTTGGAATTGCTATTATCACCACATACATGGCCCGCAAGAATGTGGTACACAGAAATGATCTTGTAAGTAAGCTTGATTTGACCAACCCGGTTATACAGAATAAAGTTGCTGCCTTGCAAAACAGTTTTATAGCAAAAGGCGATCCTTCTAATCTCGCTTTGGGCAAGGCTTATAAAGTGCTGGATTACTCCGTTGCAAAACAGGCCGCGGTCCTGTCTTACATGGACGTTTTCTTATTCATCGGCGTCATGTTCCTTATTTGCATTCCGTTTGTTTTATTAGTAAGAGGGAATAAGAGTAAGCAGGTAAAAATGGAGATGCACTAATCCCGACTAATTATAAAACACTGGTGCCAAATGTTGAAGTTCCTACGCTTTTAAAAAGCTTTTTTCCAATTATTATTCGTTCTGTTATAATCAGGTAATTTTTTATCAGGATCAAGGATCACTTCCTTTACTTCACTGGTAGTAGGCACATCAAATGTCCAAACGGGGCCTCGTTGCCAAACTTCTACCGGCAAATTTATTCTGTGTTCCTTTCCATTTGCCTCTTTCACAAGAACAGTAACAGGCATCACCATTTTTTCTACGTTCTCAATGGTGATTTCTGAACCGCTTGTAGGCTTGTCGTCAATATAAGTTACACCTTTTACCGCCTGGTCAAGTTTCCAAGTATTCAATACCCAACCTCTCCAGAACCAATTAAGGTCTTCGCCTGAAACATTTTCTATTGAATGAAAAAAATCCCAGGGCGTAGGATGCTTGAATGCCCAGCGCCTAATGTATTCACGAAAAGCTGCGTCAAAGCGGTTCGAATCCAAAACAACAGTCCGCAAAATATTCAGCATCATAGATGGTTTAAAATAAGCAGCTGATCCAAGATTATCCTGCTGAATTACTTCAGGAATGTTCATTAAACCATCCATCTCATCATTAAAAATATATTTTGTCGCATCACCCGGAAAAAAAGATGCACTGGCAAATTCACCACGATTAAAATTTTGTGTCGAAAGTCCATTAATGAAAGTATTGAAGCCTTCATCCATCCACGCATATTTTCTTTCGTTGCTGCCGACTATCATCGGGAACCAGGTATGTCCAAATTCGTGATCTGTAACATTCCATAACCCATTTCCGGAATCAGTATAACCACAAAACACAATACCAGGGTATTCCATTCCCGCCACATTGCCTGCTACATTTGTTGCTACCGGATAAGGAAACTCAAACCATTTAGCAGAATTGTATTCAATAGAACCTTTTACCATTTCAGTAGAGCGCTGCCATCCATTTTTTTTGATGCTTTCAACCGGGTATACACTGGCGGCGATTGATTTTTTTCCACTTGGCAAATTTATTTTTGCAGCGTCCCAAACAAAAGCTTTTGAAGCTGCCCAAGCCACATCTCTAGCATTTTGGATTTTAAATTTCCATGTACAATTCGGTTTATTGGGCCGTGAATTTTTATCATTCACCTCTTTGTCACTTCTTATCATTACCGTTTTATCACTATTCTTCGCTTGGTTCCATCTGCTAATCTGTTCAGATGTTAAACAATCTTGAGGGTTTTGTAATTCGCCCGAACCAACTACAATTAGATCAGCAGGTGCAGTGATGTTATACTCAATGTCGCCGTACTCAAGATAAAATTCTCCTGCACCTAAATAGGGTAATGTGTTCCAACCTTGTACATCATCATATACACACATACGTGGAAACCATTGTGCCACCTCATATATCCATCCATTTTTTGTTTTTAATCTTCCCATGCGATCGGTTCCATATTCAGGAATATTGAATTGATAATTGATCTTCACCCTAGCAATACCGCCGGAAGGTTTTAACTCATTAGTCAGCCATAGCTGCATACGTGTATCCGTTATAACATATTTTGGTGCGAATGATTTTCCATTCTCCTCGATCGATATTGATTTTATCAAATCGCCTTCAGTAAACTTGGCATTGGCCCAGCGGCCACCCGTTTGAGTAGTGGTGGCTGATGCACGTGAATCGCTGCGATAAATATTCTGATCTACCTGCAACCATAGAAAACGCAGAACTTCGGGACTGTTATTTGTATATATGATCTCAACTTCGCCAGTTACCCGATTCAAGCCCGTATCTAATGTGCAGTTGATTTTATAATCAGCCCTGTTTTGCCAATATTTTGGACCGGGTTCACCGCTACCTGTGCGATAATCATTTCCTGATTGAGGATAAAAAAGCGGATTGAAAGCTTCCTGGTGGTTGTATTTTGATTCATCTGGCCCTTTTGCACCTTGAGCAAATGTTGTTATGAGAAAGAAACAACCGATGACGCTTAAAGCTATTTTCTTCATTTGTTATTTTTAATTAGGACTGTAAAATACTTTAAAGCAAATTAAAGGCCGCACCGTTTAAATGGCATTTACAAATGTTTATGGAAATAATGATTCGGCAATTGCGATACTCTCTGGTTTACCAACATCAACAAACTTATCGCCTGTATGATCGTATCCGAGAATGAGGTAATTAGCTGCGAGGCTAAGATAGACGTCAACGAGAGAAAATTTACCCGTAAACGGCATAAGGGAAAAAATTTGCGGTTCAAAAACAACAACACAACTGTATGCTTTTTCAACAAGACCAGGTTTATTAAGAACTATTTTTTCTTCACCAGTTTTTGTGTTTCGCCATCCACAAAGGCGGTTATTATTGTCAAACAAAAAATACCTTGAGGTTTTGCGATTGGTAACGCCAAAAGAAATTAGTGGCTTATTCTGTTCATGAAAGGCAATGAGATGATTAAGGTTCAGATCGGTAAGAATATCCACATTGCAAGTGATGATTTTTTTATTGGGAGTAAAAAGATCTTTTGCTTTTAATAATCCACCTCCCGTTTCAAGCACCTCATCTTTTTCATCGCTGATGATGATATTACTTCCCCAACCATTATTTTTTTGTACTGTGTCAACGATCTGATCGGCAAAATGATGCACGTTAACAATCACATCTTTGACGCCGTATTTTTGAAGATATTCAATATTACGTTGCAGCAAAGATTTCCCGTTCACCAAGGCAAGCGCCTTCGGATGCCTATCTGTCCACGGCTTGAATCTTGTTCCCAATCCAGCTGAAAAAATCATTGCACCCCCAACCCCTAAAGGGGTGTTTGTATGCTCCCCTCTGGGTGAAAGATTTTCCTTGTCATTCATTTTTCTGATTTATAAAATCTTCAATTTTTTTAATCACTTCGTCAAAGATTTTAAGATTTGTTCATTGGTAAATCTTAAGAAAAATATTCCCTCTTGCTCAAGAAGTTCTTGCCTTATTTTATCATTTAATTTAACTTCTTCTAATTCATGGATTTTCCCATCAACTTCAATAGTTAATTTTAAACGATGACAATAAAAATCAAGGATGTAAATTGAAAAAGGATGTTGCCTTCTGAATTTGAAGCCTAAAGGTTTAGCTTTCAAATACCCCCAAATTATTTTTTCTGCTTGGGTTGCATTATTCCTTAATTCTCTTGCTCGTTGATACAGAGGTTTAATCGCTCCCGCATGCATTCG
>DASYQS010000064.1:0-219081 GCA_036005185.1 Chitinophagaceae bacterium
ATCATTTTTGAAGGACAGGTTGTTGGGGCTATTGGAGTAAGCGGAAGCGCAAGTGCACAACAAGACGAAGACATGGCCAATGCTGCCGTAAAAATAAAATTGGACGAGAAAGGATTTTAGTCATTCATTTTCAAATTCAGAAAATTTTATGAGTAAGTTGTATACCTTATTAAAATTCTATATTCTGCTGATTTTACTGATTGCAGCTTCGATCATAGCATTTGCACAGGAAACAAGACAACTGGCGGTAGATAAACCGCAGGCTATCGCCGACTTGAAAACAATCAACGGAGCGGGCTTTGTAAATGCAAAATGGTTTACACAGGAAGCCCATGTTGTGAATGCTGATTTTAAAGCTCCGGGGCCGTTTGCTGCAGATGTGCTAGCGTTGTATCCTACTGGTGCTGCCATTAAAACGCATCAATTACATCCGCAAATTGGCGCCTCAGATTTTGATAAGGGTTTCAAAGAAATTAAGCCAACAGAGCTTGAGTCAAGACAAGGTACAGGCTTGTTTTCATTTGTTTGGTATAAAGTGGAAATAACCATTCCGCAAACAATAGGTAAGTTGAATGCTGCTGGCACAACTGCCGTGTTTGAAATTGTAGTCGATGATTACAGCGAAATTTGGGTGAATGGAAAACAATCGCAAGCATTTGGACAAAGTGGGAACGGTTTGATTGCAGGTTATAACACAAGAAACCGGGTAATACTTACCGACAATGCACAACCGGGCGAAAAATTCAGCATTGCGATTCTTGGTATCAATGGCGCAATTGGGAAGCTACCCGATAATTACATTTGGGTCCGCAATGCAGTAATTGATTTTTACAAAGAGTGGCCTTCAAATAATTCATGGAAAGATATTGGAAAGATTTACGCGATCGACAAAAAACTGAACAGCATCATTTTTCCCGGAACAAAGGTGGAAAAAGTCGCCGATGGCTTTCAGTTTACAGAAGGACCCGTATGGCATCCTGATGGTTATTTATTGTTCAGTGATCCGAATACAAACACTATTTATCGCTACAATCCAAAAAACCGTAACGTAACTGTTTACATCAGTCATAGTGGTTATACGGGAGCAGATATTGGTGAATATGGGCAGCCTGGCAGCAACGGATTAGCAATCGATAAAGAGGGACGGCTAATTATTGATCAGCATGGAAATCGCCGTGTGATAAGGATTGAAAAGAAAGGTCCCGTAACTGTACTTGCAGATAGAATTGATGGAAAAAAATTCAACAGTCCTAACGATGTAGTATTGAGAAGCGACGGAGCTGTTTACTTTACTGACCCTCCTTATGGCCTCCCCAACTTTTTTGATGATAAAAGAAAGGAACTTGATTATTCGGGTGTATTTATGATAAAGGATGGAAAGGTGCAGACGGTTTCAAAAGATTTGGGCGGACCAAACGGCCTTGCATTTTCTCCGGATGAAAAATTCCTTTACGTCACCAATTGGGACATCCGCGACATCCATCATACAAAAACAATTTGGCGATACGAAGTGAAACCAGATGGCACATTGACAAATGGAAAAATATTTTTTGATTTCAATTTTACTGAAGATGATGAAGCATTGGATGGGTTGAAAATCGACAAAGAAGGAAACCTGTTCGTATCGGCTCCTGGCGGCTTATGGATCCTTTCACCGGATGCAAAATTGCTTGGGAAAATTGTAACGCCTGAACGCCCGGCAAATATGGCTTGGGGCGATGAGGATGGCAAGACATTATACCTCACTGCACACAGCAGTGTTTACAAGATCCGCGTAAACACAGGAGGAAAATTTAGCTGGCAATAACCAGTAGCAAAATAAAAGTTCTATGATGAAATTTATTTCAGTTAGTTTTTTATCGGCCTTTCTTTTATTAGTCGCTTGTAAAAAGAACAATACGCCGGAAGTAGATTTAAATGAAATGGTTGACAGCACGGCAATAATTAAATACCAAGGCAATTTTTCAAATGGACCCTATGGAACTGTAACCGGCGTTGCCAAGATTTTTCAAACAGGCTCAACCTATGCGTTAAAGCTGATGAATTTCAACAGCAGCAATGGCCCTGACCTGCGGGTTTATTTATCAAAAGAAATGCAACCGCAGAACTTTATTGACCTTGGCGCATTAAAGGCAACTGGTGGTAACCAGGTTTACGAGATAAACACTTTAATTGATTTTATGCAATATAAATATGCACTGATCCATTGCAGACAATATAATCATTTGTTTGGGTGGTCTGTATTGCAATAAACTTACTATAATGGCAAGAAAAACGGCAATTGTAACCGGCGCCTCGGGAAATCTTGGACAGGCAATCGTAAAAAAGTTTATAGCCGAGGGGTATCTAGTAATTGGCACAGTAATACCAAATGATTCCGTGACTTTCAATTACCCAGCTGATAGTTTTGAAAAAATTACAGTTGATCTGTTGAGGGAGGAAGATTCGCAAAAATTTGTGGAATCGGTTGTTTCAAAACACGGGAGTATCGATGTAGCTATCTTAACTGTTGGTGGATTCGCAGCAGGCAAGATTAGCGAAACAAAAACATCAGATGTCAGCAAACAATATGCGCTAAATTTCGAAACTGCTTACAACATTGCCAGACCATCGTTTATTCAGATGACCAAGCAAAGCAATGGCCGTATTTTTATTATTGGTTCGAGACCCGGACTCGATGCTAAAAATGGAAAAGGTTTTGTAGCCTACGCTCTTGCCAAATCGCTTGTATTTCGCCTGGCTGAATTGCTAAATGATGAAGCCAAAGGAAAGAATGTGGTGACCAGTGTAGTAGTCCCCAGCACAATCGACACTGAGATCAACCGCAAAGCAATACCGGCCGCTAATTTCGATGATTGGGTTAAGGCTGAGCAAATTGCTGAAGTCATTCACTATTACTCTACCGACGCTGCATCAGCATTAAGAGAACCCGTCATCAAGGTTTACAATAATGCCTGATGAATTCAATAAAAGAACTCTGCAAACCATTATTCAAAATTTTTATGCTCATTCTGCTGACCATGTTTTTACAGTTGCCATTAGCGGCATTGATGCATCAGGGAAAAGTTATGTTACAAAACTTTTGGAAGACGAATTGAGGACCCATGGATTGAAAATTGCCAATATAAATCTTGATCCCTGGCAAAATCCTATTCCCGTTCGGTTACAAAAAGTAAATGCCGCCGAAAATTTCTATAAAAATGTTTTTAGATGGAATGATATTTTTAGTAAGCTGATTATTCCGTTAAGAAAAACCGGCAATATTCAACACAACGAAAGGTTAATACGAACCCATGCAGATGAATATTATGATTTCAGGTTTGACTATAATGAAATCGATGTTTTGCTTATAGAAGCGATCTTTCTTTTCCAGGAAAAGTATTTAGGTTATTATGACTTTAAGATTTGGATAGATTGTTCTTTTGAAACCGGATTAAAAAGAGCAATCCAACGTAACGTCGAAAAATTAGATGCAGAGCAGTTGATGCGGGATTACAACACTTATTATTATCCCGCCCAGCGTTACCATTTTGAAAAAGACAATCCAAGAACTTTCGCAGATGTTATCCATTGTAATGATGAATTAATTGGAACTGTAGGCCAATTGACAGTAAAATTCTAACTATCAACATAGATTTGAAGGAGAAAAAATTAAATTTTATGACCGCTCATCTTCTACAAGGAAAAAAAGTGTTGATCACCGCTGGCCCAACCAGGGAAGCAATAGATCCAGTTCGCTATATCAGTAATCATTCGAGTGGAAAAATGGGGTATGCTATTGCTGAAAAATTTTTAGAGCTGGGAGCAGAAGTCATTTTGATTTCCGGACCTGTAAATATTCAGTTACAGCATCCACGGCTAAAAACAATAAAAGTAAATGCAGCTTCAGAAATGTACCTGGCCAGTTGCAAGGTTTTTGAAGAAATAGATATTGCGGTATTTGCGGCTGCTGTTGCTGATTACAGACCGGCAAAGGTGTCGGAGCAAAAAATAAAGAAGGACGAGACCTCTTTTACTATAAAAATGGTGAAGAATATAGACATTGCCTATGAATTTGGAAAGATAAAAACTAATAATCAAATATCGGTTGGCTTCGCCCTTGAGACCAATGATGAGCTTTCGCATGCAAAGAACAAGCTTCAAAAGAAAAATTTTGATCTGGTCATACTCAATTCCATGAACGATGCAAATGCCACCTTCGGTTATGATACAAATAAAATAACAATCATAAACAGGGATCTTATCCAAAAGCAATTTTCGTTGAAACAAAAAACGGAAGTCGCAAAAGATATTGTTCGGGAGATATCTTCTTTGTTAATGAAGCAGTTTGAGTACGAGGAGATAAGGGCTTTTGAGTAATTTTATAAATGCAGGCGAAAAAGCAAATCTGTTTCCTATTTCTTTTCATTTCTCCTTTTTTCATTTTTGGCCAGAAGCCCAGAAAAAATTATGAGCCTGACAGTGTTTCTAATCAACTTATTTCTGAATTAAAAGGTGAATTTGGCGCGAATAAGCGGTATCCGCAACCATATGAAAAGCAAATTCTGCTTGCACTTTCTTATTATCCCGAATTAGAGAATACTTCCATTTTTTTTCGTGTCAGAAAAAGGCATACGCCTCTGGATACAAGATCTACTTGGTTAGGATTGGTGCGGCCTCAAAAGAAACGGCACTATGTTATCACAATAAGTGATAGCAGCGAATCAATGCTAGCGCCTATACTTTTTAAAAATTTACCTTTCAATGCCCAGATTCGGGTAATTGGTCATGAGCTTGGCCACGTAACTGATTTCTCTTCAATGTTCACTTCACAAATACTAAAACATGCGGTCAGAAATGTTTCTGCAAAATATATTGATCACTTCGAATTCAGAACGGACAGCATTTGCATTGCTCATGGATTAGGCTACCAGCTACTTGCGTGGAGCAGCTTTGTAAGACAAAAAATGCATAACGATAATTGGGATGGAGCAGATAATGTTCATCAGCCTATGGAAAGGGAAAGATATATGAACCCCTCAACGATCAGGAAAAGAATTGCTGAAAATCCGATTTATCATTAGTGTGCCTGGCAGCCATGTGCTGCACATCCTATTGTTGCTATATTATCCCGAATCAAATTGAGATATGAGATGCGTTTGATCTTTTGTTTGTCATTCACATACATCACAATCCAATCATCATATTTCACCAGTCTTGCTTCAATTTCTGTTGGCTCGGCCACATAATCCCGCACAGCCTCGTTCATTTTTTCACCATTAGGACCAATAACCAGGTAATAATTGTTTTCTCCTTTTCCATTTTGAATATGAAACACCGGTGGTATGCCACCAAGTATGCAGCGAATAGCACAATCGCGATGTGGTTTTCCTTCTCCGGGTTTCATGACGCCGAAATAACATTTGGGATCTACAATCTCTCCTTTGATCTTTTGCACACCTAATTCTTTCAATTTCGGAAGAAGCTCTATGGAAGCTGTTTTACCAACAGTTATTAGAGGGTTGTCGTTTTTGTCGATCTGTAAAATTGTTTTACCATCATTATAAAGCAATGTACCCTTCAGAATAACTTCTTTTTTATCAAGGCTAACAGCTTTTTCTTTTTCAATGTCAGCGATAATTCCATCTGCACCGTGCTTTCCATAACCCACTAAAGGAATGGTGATATAAGAAATATTTCCCCAAATATCTTTCCCATTTACCGCTTTAATGGCTGGTACAGGCTGGTTGAAGTATATTCCTTTTACCTCAGTTAATTTGCCAAATTCAAATGTTCCTGTTCCAAATTTCTTTTGCACCAAGGCCAGTGTTATGCTTATACCAATTACAAAAACAACAAGCAAAATCAAATATTTTTTAATAAAGCTGGAAAAACTATTTGGTGCTTTTGGCATCCATCCGATATAAAAAGCCTCACCCTCCGGCTCACTCTCCTTTAGAGAGGGAGGGCCAGACTGCATATCTTTATTGATCTTTTGTTTTGACATATTATTATTGATTTTTTAATCATCAAACTTTGGACACGTCGAAAGCCTCCCCTTCAGGGGAGGTTTGATGGGGTATCACAGCTCCTGGTCGTTCAGTCCCTTCAGGATATGGTTTAGGATTTATCCAAACATTGTACCCTTCAAGTTTCACATCATATGTGCTTACCTTTTCTTTAAAAGGAGGTGGCGATTGTCCGTTGTGCGGAAGGTATTGATACCCATGCCAAGGACAGGTAATACAACCATCGATCACTTTTCCTTCACCCAAGGGACCATTCTGATGTTTGCAAACATTATTCACTGCAAATAATTTTCCATCTGTTTTATAAACAGCGATTCTTTCTTTTTCGATGCAGAACATTTTGGCCCTGTTTTCTTCAATGTCATTCAAATCACAAACCATAACAAAACCTTCTTTCTGTAAATTGAATTTGATATTGTCTTTTTTTACCTCCCTGCTACCTGCAATTAAGTGAAGCGTGATCAATGTAGCCGAGCCAATAGCCAGAATGATCACAAACACAGGGTTGGTTTCGTACTGAATTACTCCAAGCATCACATGCATCACAACGAGAAAATAAGCGACATATACAAACATGTGCAGCGTCTTCCAAATTTTTGGTGAAAGATTATGTAACCAAAAATCATGACTAGTAATTGCCATCAAAAAGAAAATTAGCAGTGCAAAAAACCCAAGCGCCTGGAAAGGAAAAGCAGAAACAGAACCAAATCTTGTATTTGAGGTGAATAAAGAAACAATCGGGTGTACATTTCCCAATGTATGGAACTGCATAATGCTGAATACTCCATGAGTAGCAGCTATGAAAAACATCGTTACTCCCAAATGACGACGATTATATAAAAGCGGTAAGAACTTTTTATTGATGCGGGTAAGTGGACCGATGCTAAGAATAATATGAAGCAACAATACAGCTAACGTTGATGTGGAGCGAATCAAAAGGGTTTCAAAAGTAACCTGCGGATTGAATGCAAGACTTAGACTTATGAATATGACAAGATAAGTTGTGCAGAAAGCAAAAATGAGCCAATCATAATGCTTTTTCTGCCGGTTCCATAACACTGCTTGGTATGATGCGCTCATAAAACCTCCTGGCCTCCCTAAGGGGAGGAATTTTAGAACTTAACTGAATCAATAATTTTCTCGTGAATAAAATCATAGAGTATAAATTGAGGAGGAAGATTTGATGAATCCTCTTTCAATGGAAAATGATAAGTTCCTCTTGCTTCAATTCTTCCGATTAGTTCAGCATGTTCCGCTGAGAATTTTCCGTAAGTCCCTCCTTGGGAGGGGTTTGGGGAGGTCTTATAAATAACCGCAGATGGAACTCTCAATACATCTTTATTGACCCATTCCAATTGTCGAGCACCCGATTCATTGCTTCGCAAACGAACTGTATAACTTTCTTTTTCTACTGAAAGAATGATGTTGGGCAAAGCCTGTTCTGAAGCTGGCTGTAACACATTGTTATGTACCGGTTTTTTTATAGATAGCCATGCCATAATAATTCCTGCTGGTATCAACACCAGCAGTGTTGACCAAATTTGCAAATGTCTTTTCCGTAATGGCCTAATCATGATTTTCTTTTTTACTAGCCCGTAACCACTTTTTTAGTAACAATGGCCAAAAAACAATAGTGCCTGGAATAATAATTAACCGGAAACCCCATTTTGTTCCTTGTGCTCCATCTGGGTCGATTACTGTCACGCCTTTTATCACAAATGGAATAACAAACAGAAATCCCGATAAAAGATAAAGACCCACCATTGATATTATTATTCCTAAAATCATTTCTAATTCGGTTCAATGATTAAAATGCTGTTGAAGCCATTAAATCCATCCGGCTCACGATAAGGATTGTCAAAATCTTCGATCCATGTTTTATTGTCCACAAAAAATTTATAATGATATCGACCTGCAGTTAATATTGGAATTTCAAGTTGCCACAAACCATTTTTTCCAGGTTCCATCAACAATTCGTCCTGCGCCCAATGATTGAAAGAGCCGGATAATGAAATTTGTGATGCACAATCATGCCGAACATAAAAACCAATCGTTTTTTTATCTTGATTAACGTGAGGAGATAGGTTAGGCTTTGTAATTGTTTCCCTTTTTAAGATCTTTAAAACAGCCTTCCTGGGTTGAACCAAACCGAAACCTTGCTGTTCAGAAGCTACATCATTTATTCTTTTTGCAGTAGAGAAAAGTATTTCCCTGATACCTGCTGGTGTTAGATCCGGATTTATTTCAAGTAGCTGTGCAATAATAGAACTAACAATTGGAGCTGCGAATGAAGTTCCATCTACATGCATGTAATGTGGTGAAATGTATTTGCAATTTCGAATATGTTGCAACATTTTCTCTCGAACCAGTTCAATATTATCGGATTCACAAATCGAATCATGCAGCTCAATTGCAGAAGAGAAATTTTTCAACTCGGGAATTAATTGTTCATCATTTATCCCTGTCAAATAATATAATGCTTCCGCTTCTTTTTGCGTTACCGTACCAGGCAATATTGGCGCCGCAATCCAAATTGCGTGTGCTACCAGCTCTGGCTTCATCAGCTCATCAATCGTTTTTCCATATGAGGAATGATAGACTTTACTAAATGTCTGATCAAGGATATTATTATCATCCACCCCACCAACAGCAATTACATTTAATGAATTTGCAGGAGGTTTAATAGCCGCGTTTGCATCATTACCCACTGCTGCTACAATCACAATTCCTTTTTCGATCGCTTGCTCGGCAAGTTTATCGATCTTACTTTGTTTGTATGAAACTATTTCATCACTTCCCAGTGAAATATTTAAAATGCGAATACCATATTCTTCGTGATTTTCGAGAATCCATTCCAGCGCTTTAACAATATTCTCCGTTGTGATCCTGCCTTTTTTATCCTGTACCTTCAATAAAACCAATTCAGCATCGCTTGCAATACCTCTATATAAACCTCTACTTAGATATCCGTCTCCGGCGCAAACGACGCTGGTCATAGTTCCATGCCAAGAAGGCCCGACCTCACCTAAATCCTCTCCAAAGGAGAGGACTTTCGAAGACTCTGATAAATTGGGTATGTCAACAATTTTTTTGATCCTGTTCTTTGTGGCAGTCAAATCAGCATGCGGATAAAAGCCGCTATCGATAAAGCATATTGTGATGCCTTTCCCGGTAAATCGCGGATCCGCATTCATTCGCAATCCTGTTGGGATCACGATAAAATCATCTGCTGTCCGTATCGGAAAATGTGGCCCGATGGAAGGAAGTATTCGCTGTTCCATCACAATTTCAGAATGAAAAAAATCAAGACAGCGGCTGCACAAGCCATCATCCTTTGTCCATTCGGGAAATTCAGCTCTGATCTTGTCAATTACTACCCGCTCGCTATCATAGTGAAAACGATAAACCAGTTTGTCCACGCTATCCTTGCAAAGAGGGCATATTGTTTGGCCTGGTTTCATCAATGCAAATTGACATAAAAACCGGGTTTTTTAGTGTCGTGTGGCTGACGGAGAAGGATAAATTATGTAGCAGCCTTCTTCCCCGGATATTATCTTCTGTTGTTTATTGTTCCTTTGAGCGGAAGTTGCAATTATGCCTGAAGCACTTTTCAAA
Source organism: Chitinophagaceae bacterium (assembly GCA_036005185.1). Classification (GTDB taxonomy): domain Bacteria; phylum Bacteroidota; class Bacteroidia; order Chitinophagales; family Chitinophagaceae; genus VBAU01. The sequence goes on from DASYQS010000064.1 coordinate 9,624, forward strand.
AGATCTTCGCTTAATTCAACGAGATGTGGTCAAAAGCCAATCTTATACTCAAGCGAGGAAACAAAAGAACGGGTGAGTCCATCAGGTCTCGCATCTCTTACAATAAACGGAGTTCCTAATGCAATTTCAAATTCGCCTCTTTTATTCATCTTGAAATTGAAAAACAAATTTCCATTCAGCGTAAGACCTTTCGAATCAGGTATTTCCTTTCGAAGTTTGCTTTCATTAAGATAAGTATCGTTGGCAAGGTGATAAATTCCCAATAGACTTGGCCTGACTGAGAATCTCTTTGAAACATCCCGGTTGTAAGATAATCTTATCAAAGCATCGGCCTTTCTTCCAAATTGGTTGGACGGAAGGTATTCCTGTGCATAAGAATTTGACGGATATTCTGAAGGAAGAAATTCATTACGATTACTCTTTGTTAATGGTTGTTGCCACGCAAGTGTGGCACCAAAAGATTTATAGAAGAAATTAAAGCCGGCAATAAAATCAAATGTGCCTAAACTTGTCTGGTAAGGCATTGGCAAATGAATATTATTCTTTGAAAGCCCCGCATGATCAAACGGAATTTTTAATCCAATGATCACTGACTTACTAATTAGTTTTTTTGTATCAAACTGATGGTTTAAAGAAAGAAAAAGATCACCAAGTCCAGCAACATTTGCCAAGTGGCCATTTATATAGCTAAAATCAAGTTTCGCGGTGAAAGAATTCAGTTTAGTCAATTGCCTGGTGTATTCTAAGGAAGGAGTGAAATAGGAAATATCATCTTCACCCTTTCCAAATCCCAACTCAAATACCAGCGCATTTGGCTTATAATCTCCAGCATTTTTATTCTTCGTATTATTTTTTATTGAATGAAGAGTACAAATACCGGCATCACTACATCCTTGCGCATTCGTTTTTGTGAGAAAGGAAAGCAAAATAGAGATGGGCAAAAAGCTTTTTAATAATTTTTTCATGATAATATTTTTTGATACTGGTATGTTGCCAGTTATTTTAGTTTTTCCAGAATAAGCATGGCATGCCCATCTGGGTCACTGACGATAAATGCTTTGGTGGGATGATCCTCCTTGTTTTGCAAATGCACTAACTGCTTTGACACAATCTTATAAGGCGAATTAAGAAACTTAGCGTACAGTTTTTCCGCATCATCAACAATAATGGTTGTTTGCCAGTGCCAGAGGTCATCAGCTTTGGAGTCGGCAGGATAGGATTTACCGGGGCCAGGTATTAGATATTGCAAGAACTCAATACCAGGTCCTGAGGGGGAACGGTAACCAGTGATATGCAATGAGGCACCTTCCACGTTGTTCAGATGTTCCTGTTCGGTTCCTTTGTTCCAGCTATCACCTTTTCTCTCCAATCCCAGTATTTCCGTATAAAACTTATGACTGTTTTCCGAATTGCTTACACCGATCGCAGTATGATCAATGCCTAAGAAAATTTTTCCATTAGTAATTTGCCATTTCGATAATCCTTTACCTTTTGGAAAATAGATCAGCTCAAGGTTATGATTGTCTGGATCATGAAAATAAAAGGCCTTGATTCCTTCCGCTCCCGGGATTGATTTTGGCAGGGTTTGAGGAAAGGTGGATACATATTCAATATTGAATTTTCTCAAATGCTGGTAAGCTTTGTCCATATCACTTACTACTATCGCGATATGCTGAAAAATAAGATCATTGCTTTTTGCATCTTCAGGAATGCTGCGACCACCGCTGGTCAAATAATCAGTAAGCTCAATAAATTCGTCGCCTAGCTGCATTCTCACCACACGGATGTGTAAACCAAATATTCCCTGCAGTTGCTCATATTCCTTTCCGTATAATTCCACATCACTTACCTTTTTAAAACCTAACACTTCGCTGTAGAATTTTACGGAACGATTCATCTCATTTACTGTAATTCCAATAGCACCTACCTCTTTTACTTGTGCTTCAGAAAAAAAGCAGGTCAATGTAACAGTAAAAACAAAAAAACCTTTTAATAGAATATTTCTCATAAATGAATTTTTATAACTCTAGCTCGTAAGAGCCAAGATTTTTGTTATCAATTGCTTTCCGGGCCTTATTTTTTTGAACGAAAAGAAAAAACTCAGTTGCCAGCAACATTCCCGCAACTGGTGTAAATAAATAGATCCAGAATGCAGTCCAAATGTTAGCCGGCAACGCACTGGCAAATGATCTGGCGGGGTTCATGCCAAAACCGGATATTGGGCCAGCCACTATCACCCAGGTACATACCAGGCCGCCGGCAAATATTCTCGTGTAGCTTTTTAATTTTTTGTGATGAGAAGTAAACATCACCATCATCATTGTTATAAATGCAATAAGGAATTCTGTGATTAGTGCCAGGGTATTGCCTGCAACGGGAACAGTAGCTACAGAATTTACAGGAGGAGAAATTAATTTTTCTCCAAGAATCAGCTGCATGACGTAAACTGCTAAAACGCCACCGGAAAATTGAAAAAGAACGAAAAACAATCCATCCCAAGGACACATTTTTCCCAACCGTAAAAAACTAAATGTAACAGCAGGGTTTATTTGTGAACCTGAAGGGCTTGTCCAGGGAGAATAGAAAATGAAAATAGCAGTTGCTCCCATTAACAACCCCATAATTATTGTTCTGATAAATGAAGAATGAATCGCAAGATGTATGATCGAACTTTTTGCCTCCAGCATAGCTCCGAAAAAACAAGCTGAGATCATGAAAATGGCAAGACCCAATGCCTCCTGCAAATAGTGAATCCAATTTTTTTTGAAAGAAGCCCTCATTTGTGTCAGTCCGCCTTTGCCACTGTAAGTTCTTATTGGCATTACTCTCATAATGCAAAATGACGAAACAGAGAGGGGATATTTTGTCAATTACAAGACGAAAGGGAAAATTATCCAACCATTTCACAATTAATAAAAAGACAGTCTCTCAAAATAATCAGCAGTCATATTTTCACTTCGCTAAACTGGATAATGGTTTCAATATCGGTATAGTTCTTAATGTCTTTCATTAAAACATCGGCATGTGGTGTAAAAGCTGCTTCAAACGCTTGAAAAGAATCATATATAAAATGACAGATTGCAATGTATGGGGCCTTTGTACCGGGTAACCCACTGATCCCAAAATCAACATTTACACTCCTGATTGCTGAGCCCTGTAATTTCATGGACAGAGGCATATGAGTGTTGATATAATAATCTTTGTCGAACTTTTTTCCTTCAATATTTGGATAAAAAATACTTAGCTTGATCATTTATTTATTTATTGGTAATTAATTCTCCACAGAAAGTTAACAAAACAGCGCTTTAATTTTTATTGCTGAGAAAGACTTAATAAGATATCCTTAATTTCTTTAAAATGTGTCCACGGAATAAAATGGGTTGCATTTGGCAATATTTTGACTTCTATTTTTTTTGCATTCTTTAATTTTTCTTGGACATATTTTACGTTACTTATTGGAACTAAATTATCCTTGTTCCCGTGTATCACCCAAACTGGGCAGGTAATTTTATCAAGATTCAGATCAAGTTTCTTCAGATCAGTTTTTAAGTACCACAATTCTTCATTACTTGGCCGCCACGCACCAGGAACAAAATAATTCAAGGGAGTTTTAAACAAAAGCGGGCGCCATTTCTCTGGTTTCTCTGCCTTTGGATCCATAGAACCTGCTAAAATCACCAGGCCGGAAATTAAGTCAGCATTCTCCAAATCAAGTTTTGCAATTAACGGCCCACCTAATGAATGTCCTATTAAAAAAACCGGTTTATTATTTTGAGTCGAATGGAGTAAGTAGCCAATTATTTTCGCTTGGTCATCCAAATTTTTTGCATGGTTAAACTCGCTGTATCCAAAACCAGGCCGATCAACGGCGATCATTCGGTAGCGTTGCAACAAATCTTTGTCCTGCAAATAACGTTTGAACACACTCCAACTGCCGGGAGATCCGTGAACAAAGAATAAAGTGGGCATTGTATCAGAACCTACTTGTATATAATGCAAATTAAAATTGCCCGCCCGAATAGTTTTTGTCACCAAATTGATCCCTAAGCTGTCAAATTCTTTCTTTGCCTGCTCATCGGTTTCTCTGAATTTCATAGTGCGCTGTGCCTGGACTAACCAAAATATAAAAAAACAGAAAATAAGAAGAGCTATTATTTTTTTCCATTTCTTTTTCACCAGCAAAATGATTTCTTTAAGGCATTAGGCACGTTGACGATTTTCCAGTTGTTTTTCTCTTTGTTGATATGTCTCAACTCCCGTTCCAAAAAATAATTAAGCGCAGTTCTGAAAATTACTATGGCAGCAAGTTTGCCGATATCACGCCAGGCGCGAAACGGCTGCGTAACGAGATATTCAATAAAAATGGGTGACGGAATTGTCTAAAGAACTTTATCAACAGGAACAATTTCAAAATCTGCATTGTACCACATCATTTCATTAAGAAGGGCGGTATGTTCCGAACCAAAGATGATTAGTATTTTTTCTTCTTTGCCTGTAAGGGTTTTCAAAATATTTTCATAAATGACCATATTCCTTCTCCACCATTCACTGGTGAGATATGAACCTACATGGTCGCCGGGTTTCCCTGCTGTCAAAAGACTGAAATACCATCCAACAGCAATTTTCTGGTTGTGGACCGAATTTTCCCGGAGTAACATTTCCCTGATCGTATATTTTTTTAATGATTCATTAAACGCAGTTTGTATACTGTCGATAAAGTTTTTTATCCTCGAAATTAGTTCAAGCTGCCCGGCATCTGCAGCCGATTGTATAAGACTGTCAAAGGGAAATGAAGCGTCCCTGAAATCAACTCCATAAACGGTGCGCAGACTTAGTTCCTTTGCAAGCCTGTAACCCAATTGCTGCACTTCGCTTGCCCTGATGGAAAGTTTTCCTTCTTTATACTGGGTTAGAGCCGAATCTATTTTCATCTGGTTTCCCGATGGCGATTCAACAAAAATTTTATCCGGGGCGAACGTTTTAATTTTTTTAATTACCTCTGCGATTTCCTGTTGCCGCTTAGCTGAAAAAATATCAGCATCATGAAATTTGGCAACATCCAGACCGGGATTGTCAAAATGAAAAGTTCCGAGCAATAATACTTTAATCGGCTTATGAATTTGCGCTGATAGCTGTACGCCAAAAAAGATCGGTACAAAACAATAGACAAGCCGTCTCATAATTTTAGTTTTTACAAAAAACGAATATTTCGTATAATAAATCCGTGAGCAAAGCGCTGGACCTACTTAACTTCTTCGATCATACTTGTCGCATTTGCATTATTAAACAAAGCAGGAGCGTGTTTTTTATTTTTCTCCTGTTGTCTTGAATGTATATGCCTCAGCTCTCTTTCCAAAAAATAATTAAGCGCAGTCCTTATAACTGCAATTGCTGCCAGCTTGCCAATGTCATTCCAGCTGGGAGCAACAGCTGTGGCCAGCACATCAGCTCCCAGCATCAGTTCCAAAGCAACAGCTACACTGCTTCCAAACTGAACGCGAACAGATTCCTTGGAAATAGCGCGATTGAATCTTGTAAATGTATGTCCATAATTCCATAATACCTGCAGCACAGCAATACCGATAATAATTGCCGCCAGCATTTCAACTGCGTGGCTGACAGTAAGGGTAATATTCCTTGCTATCTCTTCCATGTCTGATATTCCTGGTTTCATTTACGCAAGTACTTTGTTTATTTCTTTTTCTTTAACTGTATTTGTTTTTAAAACTTCATTTATAATATGATCGCCCACTCGCAATGCATTAGCGGCAATAGTAAGAGCCGGATTAAAGGCTCCGCAGCTTGGGAAAAAGCTAGCGTCAACAACGTATAAATTCTCGAGATCATGCGCTTTGCAATTGAGATCTAAAACTGAAGTATGAGGATCGACTCCAAAGCGAAGTGTTCCATTCTGATGACTCATTCCTGAAATATCAAGATCGTAACCGCTCCATTGTGTGTCTTTATAGTCCGGATCAATTTCGCCAAGTTTCGCAAAGATTTCTTTCAACTTTGTTTTCAATTTTTCATAAGCTGCATAATTTGTTCTTGTGTAAGAAACTTGAATGCTTCGATCATGGCGAAGAGTGACGCGGTTATCGGGATGGGGAAGGTCTTCAGCAGTTAGCCAGAAATCAATGGTCATTTCTTTCAACTCTGCATAATTTTTTCCGGGGTATAATTTTTCAGCTAGCCACAAAATAGTGTCAGGATCATTTCTGCCCATCAATTGTATCTCTCCAAGTGGAAATTCGCTATCATCAGCACCATGGTAAAAATCTGCAAGTCCCAACGATTTTTGAAATACACTATCATTTTTCTTTTTTGTAAAAGCAACCAAGCAACCATTGTGATGCAGCATTAAATTTCTTCCTACTTGGTCGCTGCTGTTTGCAAGACCGTTTGGATGTTTGTTATTTGCGCTTCGCAAAAGCAATGCAGCCGAATTAACAGCGCCGCAGGCAACAAATACAAGGTCGGAGCTGAAAATTATTTTTTCACCTTTTACACTAGTGAGCACCTTAGTTATTTTTTTGCCGCTTGGATCTGCATCTAATTTTTCAACGTAGGCGTGGGTGAGAAGCGTAACATTTTTATTCATCAGTGCAGGGCGTAATGCCACTACCTGTCCATCAGCTTTTGAATCAGTAAGATCGGGAAAGCCATCAAAATTCTCAAGCACTACGGGAGCTTCTGTTTGTGCATAATCTTGCGGTAAACGCACACCCATTGGTAATGGAAAAGGTTTCAATCCTAGTTGTTGCAATTTGTTGTTGAGGTCATCAATTACCGGCTCATAAGCCAACGGCGGCAATGGATAACTGCTATTTGCCCACGGCTCGCTGGGGTCTACACCACGCTTGCCATGAACACTATATATTTTTTCTGCTTGTTCGTAATAGTTCTCCAGAGCATCGTAGGCAAAAGGCCATGCCGGAGAAATACCACCGTAATGTTTTACTTCCTTGAAATCACTTTCACGAAAACGGAATAATGCAGCACCATACATTTTTGAATTGCCACCTACATTGTAGTGGATAAAGGGCTTGAATGGTTTATCGTCTTGATCATACCATTCCTCATTAGGGCGATAACGACCTTTGGTGACTACTTCATGCGGGTCCCAATTCTCTTTCTCTTTTGGAATAAAACCACCCCTTTCAAGAATAAGAATTTTTTTTCCTGTTGGAGCCAGTTTGTAGGCCATCGTGCTGCCACCACTGCCCGTACCAATAATAATGATATCGTAATGATTGGTCATGATATTAATAATTGAATTCACAAAATGAAAACAATCTGAGCCACCAATCTGTCAACTGTTTGACCGGTGGCGAATTTTCATAAAGTTTTTAAGTTTTTTTTCAGACCACTCTTAATTGTCAAATAGAAGACATTGGGTTTCGGAGTGCAAGAAGATTTTTGTAAAAAAAATATATGAAGAATGTAATCTTATCCTTATTCGTTGCTCTGACAAGCTTAATTGCTTCAGCACAGAAATCAGAAGTTTTTATTAAATCAGGAGTGGCAATCAGCGGCTACGATCCTGTAGCATATTTTGAACAAGGCCAGGCTATAAAAGGCGAGGATCAATTTGTTTATAGTTGGCAGGGCGCCGACTGGCATTTTTCCAATCAGCAAAATCTTGATTCCTTTAAAACCAACCCCGAAAAATTCGCTCCCCAATATGGTGGTTATTGTGCTTACGGTCTGTATGAAGGGCACAAGGCGCCCACTGATCCAAATGCATGGACAATTGTAGATGGAAAACTGTATTTTAATTACAACCTAAAAGTTCGGGAGATGTGGCGGGATAAAAAAGAAGAAAAGATAAAAATTGCAGATAAAAACTGGCCAGGACTGAAAGATAAAGAATAACAATCTCAACTTTTAATCGGAAGCAATGAAGAAGATCATTTTTTTAGCGTTTGTTTTGGTTGTTGCCATGAACCCAATATTCAGTCAGCTTTTTTCGTTGAACGATTCAACAATTACTTTTAAAAACCAGGAGGGAAAAATATTAAGCAAAGAAGAAGTGCAGCAATTAATAAAGGACAAGTTTTCTATAAGGCAGGAAAATATCAATGGAAAGAAAGTAATTACTATTATCCCATCAGGTAATGATGAGCTTGCATTACAGAAAGCAAAGCTCGAGGCCTTTAAAAATAGTTTGTTGAATAGGCCAATCACTTCATTTCATTTGGTTGATCTCAACAAGCAAACATGGGATTTAAAGGAATTAAAAGGTAAGGTGGTGGTCATTAATTTCTGGTTTACTGCTTGCGAACCTTGCATTATGGAAATGCCTTTCCTGAATGAGCTGGTAGCAAATAATAAAAATAATCCAGTCGTATTCATTGCACCTGCACCAGAAAATGAAAATCTGATAAAGAAGTTTTTGAAAAAATTTCAATTTGATTACAACATCATTCCAACTTCTGTCGATTTTATCAGCTCGCTCAATATTGAAAATTATCCTACGCACCTCGTGATTGACAAAGAAGGAATTATTAGGCAGGTATTTATAGGTTACAGTGATGATATACAAGAAAAGCTTCAGCAGGAAATTAACAGGATTGTGAATGGTGAATAGTCAATTGGCAATTAGAGCACTTGTTCACAATTCGCAACTCACCATTGACGATCAAAAATGGAAATAAACCGAGTATCAGACATACAATCACAAAAGGAAACGCTGCGAATTGAAACTTTCAGTGATGGTGTTTTTTGTATTGCCGTTACTCTATTATCCATAGAAATTGGTGTGGAAGTAAAAAATAATGCCACCAATTCGGATTTGTTTTATTCTCTTTTAGAGAAATGGCCGATCTGCCTGGCTTATGTGATCAGTTTTGTGAATGTATTGCTGGCTTGGATCGGCCACCATAGTTTATTCAAGCAACTGCATAAGACCAATAATTTTGTAATGATCACAAATGGATTGCTATTGATGTTGGTTGCATTAGTTCCTTTCCCTACGAAAACATTAGGATTGTTTCTACAAACAGGAGCTTTGAAAACAGCCGTAGTATTTTATACAGCCTATTTTGTTTTGATCAGCGTCGCATTCAGGTTTCTTTGGCATGCTGCAACTCGCAATCGCGATTTATTAATTCATGGTGTTACTGAATCGCAAATTAAACAAACCACAAGAAATGAAAACATTGGTTTGATCTGCAACGTAATTATTCTGGCTGTTGCCTTTGTCAATCCATGGATTGCCCTGGCATTGAGTTTTGCGATGTGGATTTATTGGATTGGGTTTGCATAATCTAATTAGCACAGAAATCAAAATCTCAGCTTTCAGCAATTTCCTTTCTTTTTTTAATTTTTTTGCAACCCTTTACCCACTTCTACGTATTTATATAATGAAGGCTGTGAATGAAAGAGGAAGGTTCATAAAAAAATCAGCCATAGCTTTGCCTTATTATCATAACGATCATACAACACGATTGAACGTTGGAAGATTTGAACCGCATCATAAACGGTTGTATAAACAAGGAGCATAAATATCAAAGGATAGTTTATGACCGTTACCGTGGTTTTGCCTGCAAAATAGTCTTTCGGTTCATCTATCGGTATGAGAAGGCAATGGATCTCGTTACGGATGGGTTCGTAAAAGCATTTAACCATTTCGATAGTTTTAAAAAAACGGACGATGATAATCCGGAGAAACAGCTGATGGCCTGGCTGAAAAGGATTATGATCAACTGTGCGATTGATGAATTAAGAAAAAGTCAAATGCTGCCGGAGATTGGCGGAATTCCCGACTACGTCTGGGAACTGTCTGATAAGAACCACGATGCTGATCAGTTGTTGTTGTATAGGGACCTGATTATTCTTATAAAAGAGCTTCCGGCGAATTATCGCATTGTCTTCAACTTGTATGTGATCGACGGATATACTCACAGTGAGATCGCCGAGATGCTTCATATCTCTATAGGCACGTCAAAGTCTAACCTGTCAAGAGCCAGGGCCTTATTACAAACCGCCGTACAAAAAATGGAAGAAGGAAAATTATGCCGAATATAGAACCAGATATGAATGAATTATTTCGCCGGGCTGCAGAAAATTATCCGCTTAAACAGAGCGATGATAACTGGGAGAATATTTTATCTACAATATCGACGGGCGCTAACGGTGAAAAACAAATATCAAAACAACGTGACTATAAGAAATACTTTGCACTGCTGCTTTTATTATTATTTCTTTTAACCGGCTATTTCTTTTTGAATAAGAACAAAATTGCTTCTCATAAAATTTTGAACAATGATATAAGCGGTAATAAAGAAATTGTAAGAAAGAAAATTCAATATGAAAAGATTTTCTTATCACCTGTTATAATTCAAAATAAATCTCCCTTTATTAAAACAAAAAATGGAAACAGACAGCCGCAGGTGAATATTATGGATATACAGGCTGAGAAAACAGTTTTTAACGAGCGAGTCGTGGCTGACAATATTGGAGAAATCGTTCCTGAGCAACAGGCCGGTTCTTTAAGAGATTATATTGAAAATACTAATTACCTTATGAATAAGCTAAACGTAACCGGTAGTTCTCTTAAGACAGAGCGAAAACAAGAAAATAAAGAGTTTTCTTTTAAGTCTGGTTTGTATTATGCCGTGGCAATAGGTTCGGAGTTGAGTTCAGTGAAAGCAAGTGGTTACAAAAAAGGTTACAATCTTGGAGTTTTTGCTGGTTACGGCTTCAATGACAGGTTTTCTCTTGAAATGGGATTGTTGTTTGCAAAAAAGTATTATATGTCCCAGGGAAAATATTTTAGTATGAAAGAAGTGGGTGCAACAATGCCGGCCGGCATGGATCTGATGCATTTAGAAGGTGGCAGTTATATTTTCCAGGTACCGGTGCATTTGCATTATAATTTTCTTAATCAAAATAACCACCGTTTTTTTTCTTCCTTTGGTTTTTCTTCTTACTTATTGATGTCCGAACACAATAAATATGATGCAATGGTAAATGGTGTGGAAGAAAAAATGTACGGCTCATATAAAAAAGACAGGCGTTACGCAGCGGCCACGATAGATCTTGGATTTGGCTATGAAAAAAATCTGGGAAGAACAAATACTATACGGTTAGAGCCATATATTCAATTTCCTCTAAAAGGCATCGGAGTTGGCGATTTACCGGTAAAGAGCGCCGGACTTCGTATAGCGTTTAGCAAAACTGCGCATTAAAACTTACAGAGAAAAAGACTCTTGATTATTGAAGGTTCTCTGAGAAAAACCAAGCCTTTATTTAGGTGACAAGTGACAGTGTTTTACTGAACAGCGTTGTATTGCCTGAATTGCTGAGCGCCGAAATATCATGGGAGTAAGAGATGCCATAATTAGGTTTTATTTTTTAAAAATTTAAATCAACAAACTATGAGACAGAATCGTTTTTTACCAATTGCCGCCTTGTCTATCTTATTTGCCTCGTGCCAGAAAGATATCAGGGATTCGATGAACGAAGAATCTGCCGAACGTTCTTCAATATCAGAACAAGCCAGTGAGAAAGGACAAGCTGTGGGAGTGGTTTATACTTTAAGTAACCAGGTCAGCGCAAATGAAGTGCTCGCTTACAGTCGGGATGTCTCAGGTCATCTTACTTTCATGAAAGCCTATGCCGCAGGAGGAACTGGAACTGGCGGAGGACTTGGAAGCCAGGGCGCAGTAATTTTATCAAGTGGTGGTGGCTGGTTGATTGCGGTAAATGCCGGAAGCAATTCTGTGTCATCATTTAAAGTTTCAGGTAACGGGCTGCAATTGACATCCACCGTATCTTCAGGAGGAACAAAGCCTATTAGTGTTACTGAATATAATAACATCGTATTTGTGTTAAATGCTGGTGGAAGTGGGAACATTTCAGGTTTTAACCTGGATGATGATGGAAACTTGAGTGTGATAGCAAATTCAACCCGACAATTAAGCAATTCAAGTGCAGACCCTGCACAAATTTCTTTTACTGACGATGGCCATGCCGTGGTTGTAACTGAAAAAGCAAATAATAAGATCATTACTTATACGATTAATGCACAAGGAATGCCTGGCAGTATGCATAGCATTGCGTCAGCTACCCCAACGCCATTTGGATTTGCTGTTGGGCAAAACGGATACATTTATGTTTCGGAGGCTGCCGGTGGTGCTCCGGGTGCCAGTGTGGTTTCATCTTATCATGTAAGTGCTGACGGCACAATAACCCTGGTGGATGGATCAGTAAGTGCAGGTCAAACGGCTGCGTGTTGGGTAGTCATCACGAATAATGACAAATATGTTTATGCAACAAATACAGGAAGCGGAAATATATCGTCTTTTAAAAACCAATCCGGAGATCTAATGGTGCTAAATGCGGTTGCAGCTCCAACAGGCAGTGGCTCGGCACCAATCGATGCCGCTTTAAGTAATAATTCAAAATTTCTTTATACGCTGAATTCAGGAATTAAAACCATCTCAGCATTTGCAGTAGCGAATGATGGAAGTTTGAGCAATATTCAGACAGTAACCGGGTTACCAGATGGCGCTACCGGACTTGCGGCTAAATGATCTGTCCAGTTACAAAACGCTTTTGTTTAAATGCTAAATGCCACAAAGGCTCTAAAGGCCTTTGTGGCAAAACTATTCTATAAGTTTTTGCTGATGAAATAGTCGCCATGAGGAAATTTGTTCAAAACTGGTAAGCAAAGATTTGTACTTCTACAATTCTATAATTGGCAAATCAGGCCGCAGTCCGAAATATACTTGCCCTGCCGTTTCATAACGGCTTTCATTCATAAATCCGTGCTGCCTTAATACCTGTGCATCTGTTAAATGATGCGCCAGTTTATTCTTCAAATAAATGCCTGTGCTTCCTGCCGCCGTATACATTAATTCAATCGCCTCTACGCAACTTTGATTTGTATGAGTAGCTGCCAGTAACAAACCAGCCTTTTCTTCAAGGGAAATAGTTTCACCCGCCAGGGTCTTTTGCCAGCATTTTGCTATTTTATCATGCAGATATGCGCGGCTTGATTGAACTAATGCTTCTGCTTTACCGAGCTTTCTTTGCATCACACCTCTTTCTCTTATCGTCACCATTGAGCCAAGAGGTGTTTTCTTTGAAGCAAGTGTTTTTAATTCATTAATTGCGTTGCGAGCAACAGCAAGAGCTACGGGAGCAAGTAGACACGCAACGTTTGCACACGCAGCAGGAGCCCGATAAAGAGGCCCGTTGAAATGATGATTAGGGTGAAATTCCGGTATTATTAGGCAAAGACGATGGTCCGGCACAAATACATCTTTGGCTTCAATATCATTGCTATCGGTGGCACGCATCCCCAGTACTTGCCATGTATCAACGATCCGGCAATCCTTTGCGTTCATGTAAACACCGAGAATTTCCGGATGACCTTGGTTCATCTTCAACTGTCCTCCTTCCATTACCAGTGCTAAAACCATTATCAATTGCGCTTCATGCACGTTGCTCACGAGAGGGGTTCTTCCATTAATCAAATAACCACCCTCAGTACGGGTAGCTATCATGGGTGGGTGAACATTGCCCGCAATAAGAGCATCGGGATAATTACCAAAAATTTCTTCTATTCCTTTTTCAGGAATGCGACTTAGCATGAGGAGAGTAGTATTTGCAACCATCAACGACCAGCCGGCCGCTGTATTATGGCTGGCTACCTCCTCCACAACCTTTGCCATCGTTAATGGATCAGTTTCAAGTCCACCCAATGATTTTGGTAAGAATAATTTATAAAAACCTACTTCTCTGAGGGCATTTACAACAGGTAACGACAACCTTCCATTATTTTCTTCTTCATCGATGGTTTGACTGATAACAGGCCCTAATTCACTGGCCGTTTGTACAAGGTCTTTTTCCTTTAGAGAAGGAGTTGAAATAGTTAAAGTTTCCATCTTTTGAGGTTTTAAAGATTATGAACTGTATAATAAGGCGAAGCTGATATTAAGGTAAACAAAAATATAAAACCAGCTTAGGCCTTTTGTCGCCTAGCCGACATTTAAAGTGAGTTTTGAGGAGAGCGATGATGTTTCCTAAACAAAGTTATCTCTCACCATTTTCTTGGTTTTTATTTTGGTTTTTATTTTTTGTTCATTCACCAAGTCATAATCTTTTATGACCCTTAAGATTTCTGCTACTCCCCACGCCTGGGCGGTGCAACCCTTGGGTGAATGAGGGACATCTGCATCAAAAATTTCTGAGACACTTCCTATACACCCTTCATTAAGATGATATGCAAAATTCTCAATTACGTTCTTTGCTTGTTCCTTCCCCCTTGTACTTGGTGTCTTAACAATTGCATCCACATAAGCTCCCAACAACCAACTCCATACTGTTCCCTGGTGATAACATGAATCTCTTTTGAAAGAATCTCCTTCGTAACAGGCTGTGTAAGACGGATCACCAGGAGACAAACTTCTTAAACCAACCGGAGTGTATAATTTCTCAGTCACAATTTTTATAATACTTTCTGCTTTTTCATTTTGTACCAATGCAAAAGGAAGACTGATCGCAAATAATTGATTCGGTCGTAAGCGATCATCCTTTTCACTCTCATTTACTACATCATACAAATACCCTTTTGCATCGTTCCAAAACTGATCGTTAAAACTTTTCTTAGCCAGCATCGCTTTTTGTTTTGCCTGAATAGCTTCATCCTTGTTGCCATTCAATTCAAGAAGCGATGCATAGATTAAAAGAGCATTATACCAAAGAGCATTTATCTCAACTGCTTTTCCTGTTCTCGGCGTTACGACCCAATCTCCAATCTTGGAATCCATCCATGTTAGCTGCACTCCTTGCTCACCGGAATAAAGCAGGCCGTCTTCCGTAGCATGGATATTATATCTTGTTCCTTTGAAATGCCATTCTATTATTTCCTTTAGAACGGGTAACAACTCATTCAACACAAACTCTTTATCGCCTGTGGCCAGGAAGTATTTATAAATAGCAATGAAATACCAAAGCGTACCATCCACGTTATTATATTCGGGAGGCTCACCGTTATCCTGAAAACGGTTGGGTAGCATGCCCAAGCTGACAGTTTTGGCGAAGGCCGCTAAAATTTTTTTTGCGTCATCATAGCGTTCTGTACTCAAGCATAAACCGGGAAGGGATATCATTGTATCTCGACCCCAATCAGTGAACCAATGATAACCGGCAATCACTGTTTTCAAATCTTCACCACGTTTAACGATGAATTGATCAGTAGCTAGCAAAAGTTGCTGTAGCGTTTCATCACTAGGTTGATCATGTAATAATAATTGACGGCGTAAGCTTTCTTTTGCCAATAACTCATGTGCATCTTTATAGGCAGGATCATCGGTTGAAATAATGATGCCTAATGAATCTCCTTCACGCAGGGAGACGGAAAAATTTCCAGGTGTAAAAAGATCTTCCACAAAATCAAGTCCACGATATTTTTCTATATCGTAGTTAAAATGAAAATACCAGTTGGGGTTGTGGTGATAATTACCACCGGGAACTTTGATGAAAATATCTGGTGTTCCGTCATACAGCTTTGTTTTAAAAATATTATCTGAAAAATTTATTTCACGATGAACAGCATCATTAGCATGCATTAAACTGTGATATCCCCGCACAGAAAGCAAGGGCAATAATTCCAGAATAAATGGCTGTTCAGCTTTTATTACCTCATAAATAACTAGCGTTGTATTTTCGTCATGAACCATGGCAATTGTTTTCTTCAATTTTACACCAGCGACCTCATAAACAAATTGGGGAAACAAATCCTTTGTAAAAGAAGTTTGAAATTGGTTGCCATTTGGATGGATAACTCCCCCATAATTATTGACACTCAATTCAAACTGCCGATTGTTGATAATGATTGTCTCATCCAATTTAGAAACGAGGGCCATGCGTTCAGCAGGTGGAACAATAGCTGCTACCAATAAACCATGATACCGGCGGGCATTGCATCCGATAATTGATGAACTTGCCCAGCCACCAAGTCCATTTGTCTCCAACCATTCATGACGAATTGCTTCGTTAAAATCCTGCAGTACAAGTTTGTCTTTTTTGAGTTGCATAAATTTTGTTTTTCACGCAAAAGACTCCAAGGATTCGCAAAACGCCGAGACCATGTGTCTTATGCATTTCGCCTTGGTGTGTTCGCGTGATATTTTTATTGCAGAATAGCGAACAGAAAGTACAAGTGTGCGACGCCTGCATACCGGCAGGTAGGCAACGAAAATTAAATAGAAATTCTACCGCTGCTTACACCATTACTTCCTCCTTTATTTCTTTTTTTGTTTCCTTTTTAAATAAGCCGATTCTGTTAATCAGTTCTGCTACAACACCTGTCCAACCGGTTTGATGTGAAGCACCAACGCCTCTGGATGTATCGCCATGAAAATATTCATAGAATAAAATCAAATCTTTGAAATTGGGATCGGTTTGATAAATCTTTTCGTTTCCATTTACCGGCCGTGCACCATTTTTATCTTCTTGGAATATGGAGATTAATCTTTTCGCCAGTTCATTCGAAACTTCTCCAAGCGTCATTTGTTTTCCTGAATCAGTTGGGAATTCAACATGCGATTGATCTTGGTAATATTCCGAATATTGTTGCAGCGCATGGACGATTAGAAAATTCATCGGCATCCATACGGGGCCACGCCAGTTTGAATTGCCACCAAATAAAGAAGTGTTCGACTCACCCGGTTGATAGCTCAAACCAAATTCCTGGCCGTCAATGTTAACCATATAGGGTGTTTCATGGATTTTGGAAATGGACCGAATACCACCAGGTGATAGAAACTCCTTTTCATCAAGCAAAGCCTTTAATAATTTTTCCAAACGTTGACGCGGTACAAGTGATAGCAGAATATCGTCATGATCGTTGAGCTCCTCGATCACCTGGTAAGCATTGTTTTTCTCGCGATACTTCTGGAACCATTTAAGACGGCTGTAAAAATCGGGGAGTTTTTTAAGCAGATCCTTTTTCAAAACCAATACCGCAAATAAGGTCGACAAGCCAACGAGTGAACGTATTTTCAGAGGGATATATCTTCCATCGGGCAAGGCGAGTACATCGTAGAAAAATCCTTCTTCATCATCCCAACTCCCGGTCCAGCCCTCACCAATGCGATTGAGCGACTCTGCTATATACACAAAATGCTCAAAGAATTTTGTCGTTACATCTTCATAGCTACTGTCGTACTGAGAAATTTCCAACGCCATCTCCAGCATGTTTAAACAATACATCGCCATCCAGCTTGTGCCGTCGGCCTGTTCCAAAATTCCGCCGCCAGGAATTGAGCTGCTGCGATCAAACACACCTATATTATCCAATCCTAAAAATCCGCCCTCGAAAACATTATTACCCTTGTGGTCCTTGCGATTTACCCACCATGTAAAATTGATCAGCAGTTTTTGAAAAACCCTTTTTAGAAAATGAATATCGCCTTCACCTGTTTTTTGTTTGTCCATTTTATAAACCTGCAAACAGCTCCATGCATGTACCGGAGGATTCACATCGCCGAATGCCCACTCGTAAGCAGGGAGCTGACCACTTGGATGCATGTACCATTCGCGCAAGAGCAAAATGAGCTGATCTTTTGCAAACTGCGGATCGATCATTGAAAGCGGCACACAATGAAAAGCCAAGTCCCACGCAGCATACCAGGGATATTCCCATTTGTCGGGCATAGAAATAATATCTTCATTGTTTAATGATTGCCATTGATGATTGCGTCCATGTTTCCTTGCTTCAGGCGGCGGCGGTTGTCCTGTATCTCCGTTCAACCAGCGTGGAATATCAATATTAAAATATTGCTTGCTCCATAACATGCCAGCAAATGCTTGCCTTTGTATGTTGAACAATTCCTTATCCCTTGTTTCAGAAATATCTCTATAGAATTCGTCTGCCTCTTGAATACGATTTTCAAAAGCAGAATCAAATTCACTAAATGGTTGCTGGAGGTGATGTTTACTCAAGCGCAACTTAATCGTGACTGAGGTTTGCCCCTCAATGTTGAATTCATACATCGGGGCGAATTTGGTTCCTTGCTTTTTTTCTTCAAGCCAATCAAACCGTTGTTGCTGCACTGCTGTGTGAAAGGCATCTTTTACATAAGGTGTTTCATTAGGTTGCCCATACAGCCGTTCAGTATTGGTTTCGTTTTCTGTAAAAAGGGTACGCAAGGGTTTTTCGAAATAAAAATGATAATCACCAGTCCAGTAGTGATCCACTTTTAATTCGCCATAATCTTCGATGCCATCTTTTAAATACATCACCGGTTTTTCTTTCATCATTCCGAAACTCCAAAGGTTACACAACCAAATCGTTGGTAATACAGCAATATACGCTGCATCACTGCCGCGATTATGTGCCGTGATGCGAATCAGCAAATCCTCTGTATCTTTTTTCGCATACTCAGTAACTACGTCAAAATATTTTCCACTATCAAACAAACCTGTATTTAGCAACTCGTATTCATCTTCATATTTAGAACGGTTGCGATTCGTACTCACCAAATCAGCATAGGGATATTCTGCTTGTGGATATTTGTACAAATGCTTCATGTAAGCGTGCGACGGAGTATTATCCAAATAGTAATACAACTCTTTCACGTCCTCACCATGATTACCTTCATTGCCGGTTAATCCAAATAATCTTTCCTTTAAGATCGGATCTTTTCCATTCCACAATGCAATGGCAAAGCATATATGCTGCCTGTCATCGCTAATTCCTGCAATGCCGTCCTCGCCCCAACGATATACACGACTTCGTGCATGATCATGCGGAAAATAATCCCAGGCATTTCCATACTCGCTGTAATCTTCTCTTACAGTTCCCCATTGGCGTTCGCTCAGGTAAGGTCCCCATTTTTTCCAACCCGGTTCACTTAATCGTTTTTGCTCTGCATCACCGGCAGTAACGTAAGGAAATTTTCCATTATTTAAATTTTCTTTCATGAACAAAATTTTTATAAGAATATTTTTTTCGATCGACAGTCTTGCTACTGTAAAATTTTTGTGGCATTGCCCACAGGAGCCAGTGGATACTTTTTGCAGGTTCTGTAATTTTATTAAGCTTAACCCGTCAATTATTCCGCTGCTTTTAAACACTTATCCAAACTTTCAATCAATTTTTCCTCAATATTATTTTGCTTACCCAATGCAAAGAATTGAATCACTCCATCTCTGTTCAATACAATATGTATCGGCCAGCCAGGAAATGGAGAAAAGATTGTTTTAGTATCAACGTCCGGTACCTGCCTGTATTCAAACTTCTTTTTCTTCAAAAATTCTTTTAACTCCGTTTCAGTATTTGGTGTTGCTGATATAAACACAACATCTTCATTTGAATATTTCTGCACCAGCTTATTCAGCAATGGCATTTCTGCTATACATGGCACGCAGGATGTGTGCCAGAAGTTCAGTACAACTGTTTTTCCATTTAACTGGTGAAGTGAAATGCTATTGTGATTTATATCTTTCCATTCAAACGCCGGAAATGGTCGTCCATTTAAATTTTCTGAAATATCAAGCTTATTACTGGAAATCTCCCCTGTCTTCGTCTCCTTCCCTAATCCCACAACAACATTACCAGCTATAAAATTTACTTCCCCAAAAGGCTCATTATTCAGCTTCCTAATGTTAAATTCCTGCTGAATGCCGGGGTAGTTATTTAACAATTTATCTTTTTCTTTTAAAGTAATTGTTTTGTTATTGAGCTTATAATTCACTTTCAGCTTTTCGCCATTGCTGTATTCCTGCAGTTCTGTTGTGTCATTAATAAAAGAGACTTTTACTTCCTGTGCGAATACCTGTCCGGAGCCCAGCCAAAACAATACTATAAATAATAGATCTTTCATAAATATTAACCGTTGTCTTCAAAACCAGGATATAACGTCATTCCTCCATCTACAAAAATGGTAGTGCCATTTACATAATCAGCGTCATCACTCGCTAACCAAACAGCAGCTTTGCCAATATCTTCTACCTGTCCTATTCTTTTTTGCGGAATTAATTTGAGCAGATTTTGCAAATGCGCCGCCGTATCCCATGCATCATGATTAATAGGAGTGGCTATGGCGCCGGGAGCAATGCTATTGATACGGATCTTTTTCGGCGCAAACTCCTGGGCAATAGTTTTCATCATCAGCATTACGCCGCCTTTGCTAGCCGCATAATTAGCATGCCCAGCCCAAGGAATAACTTCATGCACGCTACTCATGCAAATAATTTTGCCCGCAGACTTTGATTTCCCATTCACTCCTCTTCTCAAAAATTCCTTGATCGCTTCCCTCGCACAGAGAAACTGACCTGTAAGATTTACTCCCAACACAAAGTTCCATTGTTCAAGCGTCATTTCAGCAAATGGAGCATCTTTCTGAAGCCCGGCATTGTTTACCAAAATATCGACGGTGCCATAATTAGCAACAATATCCCTAAACATTTGTTTTACCTGGTCTTCCTTGCTCACATCACATTCGTAGGCCACCGCCTTACCGCCACTAATAACAATTTCATCCACGACTGCCTGCGCCATATCTTTTGTGGACGGCACTGGAAAATTTACCACAACGATTGCTCCTTCTTTGGCCATTTCCTTTGCAACGCCTGCACCAATGCCCGAACTGGCCCCTGTTATGATTGCAATTTGGTTTTCAAGTTTTTTTTTCATGTATGTAATTTTTATTTTTATTAAGGTCACATGGAATAAATCATAAAATTTTTCATCGCTGATGAGAATGGTAACCCGAAGATTTTATGGCTTATTTCATGATTTCATTTTCTAATAAACGTTATGCGTTAAAGGAATAAAATCGAGCCTGTTCTTTTTCAATTGCTCTTTTATCAGGTTTATCTCTAGGTCAGTCACGATGTTTTTATAATGCTCATAGGCATCTTCGGGCGTTACAAAATTCAAGTGCTTTCTTCCTTTATGTTCGGCCATATAAAAAATATAATCCCCGGTTTGCAATTTTCTCCAGTCCTCAATCAATTGTTCATTACTTGAGTTACGAATAAATTTTTCGAGACTGTAAATTTTTTTGACGGTATTGTTCTGTTTGGCATTTTCACACCAAATACAACAAGCTTCCGCCTTATCTTCCCAAGAAATAGTTAAGGGAACATCGTAGAGATCATACGGATAATATTGTTCAATTGCTCCGGAGGCTGTGCTGAACTGAAAATTTTCGCTTGTAAGTATAGCGTGTGGCAAGGCATTAAGAAAATCAAAAATGCCGGTTTCTCTTTTCTTATGAATACCGAAAGTTTCATAGTCCATAAAAAGGTTAATTACCTGATCGGTCTCGGGATGTGAATGGATCCTATCGGTGAACTTATCAGCGGTTAAAGGATGTTCATTCCATGTTTTATCATCAAAACGAAAAGCGACATCATCTGAAAGTCTTGAATTTCTCAATAACAGGGCAAGCTCGCCGGTATTTGGTGCGGCATAAATTTTATTAGCTGTTCTTGCTTTGAGTATTCGCTCTATCCCCTCACATAAAATTCCTTTATAACCCAGCTTGTAAATGTATTGAGCAAGGCTATTATTATAGATTAGTTCAGTATTTCTAAAAACTTTGGGATCAAATGCAAAAATTTTCTGAACGAGCTGAGAATGTTTTTCAATTTGGTTTTCAAATTCTTTTTTTGAATGAAGAAAACTTAGCGAGTTATAATAAGTTTCAGCGAGTATTTCAACAGAGCCTGTATTTACTAACCCTTTAAACGAATCAATAACATCAGGACGGTATTTCAATAAAAGCTCCAGCGTGGTACCACTGATTGAATAACTGAGCTTAAATCGTCCCTTGGTTTTATGTATGTTCGATGAAATAATGGAATTAGCCGGCAAGTAACATTCGTCTGATATTTTATTTATAGTGGCCTCATCAGTCGCATCATCAATGTAATAATGATCAATGCCGACATGGCTCTGAGTATATGCTTTCAACTGAAAAGGCTGATGAACTTTGAAATATAAACAAACAGATTGCTTCATAATTTTACCAGTTGATAAAAACGGCCATTCCGACCCCTGTCGGGACGGCCGTAACCAAAAACCAACTCCCACTGAGAAAGTAATTATTATAGGAACAAAGCTAAGACGTGCGCGAAGAGACTGCTGTCAAATTTGTGACAACTGTCGGCAGATTTAGTTCCATGTCATTGGATCGTTCAACTCGATTCTTTTGCGATTGTAAAACAGAATACCTGAGTCTCTTAATTCATTGAGAAGTGTATTTACACTTTGTCTTGAGGTTGCGATCACACCCGCAATGTCGCTATGGGTAAGATAGTTGTTAAGTATGATCTTGTCGCCAATACGGCTGCCATCAGAAATGGCCCAGTTTTTTATGAAACGGATGAGCCGGCTCTTTGCGTCACGAAATACTAAATCGGAATGACGACCTTCCAGTTTTTTCAATTTATTGTTGACAATATTTGCGTAGCTCAATGCCATTGTGGTGTTTTCTTGAAGTAATTTTTTGAAATCAAGAACATTGAAAACACAAACAACAGTGTTAGCTGTTAAGGCCTCGGCAAATTCATCTATTGATGGATGTCCATCCAGGCTTAAATCACCAAATACATCAGGAGCAGTCAAAATATCTTTGATCAGCTCATTGTCCATTTCATCACATTCTGTGATCTTGATTTTTCCCTTGATCAGCAAGTAAATTTTACTATAATTACCATCACCGTAGTTAAGAGTTTCACCACGGTAAACAGTTTTCACTTTTACTGTTGAACAAGCATCTTTAATTTTTTGTTCACTCAAATTAGTAAACAAAGGATGGCTTTTTAGATAAGCATATTTAATTTCTTCGCACATACAATTAATTTTTATGGTTTGAGAATGGCTTAATTTTTTGAGGCAGATAATGCGTTTTCAATTTTTGATATCAATACATTTTTAGGGATAAGACCGGTGGCATAGTCAACCACTTTACCACTTTTAAAAAACAGGATCGTTGGTATCTCGTTTATCCCATACTCTTTTCCGAGATGTACCTCTTCTTCTATATCCACAGTGAAAAAATTTGCGGTTCCTTTGTAGGCCTTTGCAAGGTCTTCATAGATCATGGATACGATTTGACAAGCTCCGTTCCATTCTGTCTTAAATTGTACAAGGCTTAGGTTTATACTTTCCACCACGTGACTTCTAAATTCTTTTTTTCCGATGGCTTTGTTCATGTTGTTTCCATTTTGATGCGGTATATAGCCAACCTGCGTGCCAGATTTTTTTTTAACAATTTTAGACAGGGCTGAAACCCTTTACTAGCAATAGTTTCAAGAATTTTTTGAATTCGGGTACAGCGCATGTGTTAATGAAAATTTTCCCAATTGATTGGGAATTTCCCAAAATACTGTGAGGCGATTTTGGGAAAGTTTATTTCAAATTTGATAAAAACATCCATGAAAATTTATTTCCCCAAAAACGCTTCCTGCTGTCATTTGCACGACAGTGATGCGGTTTGCCGCTGTTTACATTTGTTTTCAGAAAATTTTAAAAATGAAAACTCTGCTTACTTTTCTTTTTAGCCTAGTTATCATCAATTGTGTTGGTCAAGATGTAACTCAGCTTCGCAAATCACAATACAATCTGGATAATGGAATTGCTATTAACGGCTATGACCCGGTTGCTTACTTCAAACAGGGGAAGCCGGTGAAAGGCAAAAGAGAATTTGCCGTATTTGTACAAGGTGTCACTTATTATTTTAATTCACTTGAAAATAAAGAAGAGTTCAAAAAAAATCCTGCGAAGTATGAACCACAGTACGGCGGTTGGTGTGCATATGCAATGGGTAAAGACGGGTCAAAAGTGGAAGTCGATCCCGAAACATTTAAAATCATTGATGGCAAGCTCTTTTTGTATTATAACAAGTTTTTCAATAATACGCTAAAGAGCTGGAATAAAAATGAAGCGAATCTCAAGGCGAAGGCCGACTTAAACTGGCAAAAATTTTATCATTAATAAAAAAATAGTTCATGCCGAGCTTTTCAACAATTGGTATTTGGATCCTTAGATTATTAGCTGCAATTATTTTGTTGCAAACCCTTTATTTCAAATTCAGCGCAGCACCGGAATCAATCTATATTTTTTCAAAACTTGGCATGGAGCCTTGGGGGCGAATAGGAACTGGTGTATTAGAATTGATTGCCGGTATATTAATCCTAATTCCAGCAACAACAGCATTTGGCGCTTTGCTCGCTATCGCATTAATGTCAGGAGCTATTTTTTTTCACTTTACCAAGCTTGGTATCAACGTTCAGAATGATGGTGGTCAGCTGTTCATTTATGCATTGCTTGTATTGGTGTCAAGTATTGTGCTTGTGATTATCCATAGAACTGATCTTATGCCGATAAAAAAAATTCTCGCTAAATCATAATCATCAAAAACAATTCATCATGCAACTCCAGCAAACTGTAAAAAATGTTTTCGTTCAACTAAGCGAGTCATTGCATCAGCTTAGCGATGAACAATATGTTCGACAAAGCAAAACACTTTTTAATGCCACGATCGGACAGCATGTTCGCCATATCATTGAGTTGTTCATTTGCCTCGAAAAAGGTTATGAAACAGGTTTGGTGAATTATGAGAAAAGAAAAAGGGATCTGGTTATTGAAACGGATAAAGATTTTGCCAGCAGCTTATTGCAAAAGATTTATACAGCTCTTGAAAAGCCAAATAAGAAATTAGTGCTTGAGTCAAATTATGACGAGCATTCAGCAGAAACACTTGCCGTTACAACGAACTACTATCGTGAAATAATTTATAATCTAGAACATACCGTTCATCACATGGCATTGATCCGTGTAGGAATCAATGAGGTTTCTACTGTTGTAGTGCCCGAAGGTTTTGGAGTAGCTTCTTCAACTATTAAATATCGTAAAGAATGTGCACAGTAAGTTTTATACCAGGAAGAGATAAATATTTTATTACATCAAACCGGGATGAAAAGAATACGCGTAAACAGGCGATACCACCTGCTTTTTACGAATTTGAAAGTGGTAAGTTGATCTTCCCAAAGGATGGAGATGCAGGCGGAAGCTGGATCGCTTTGCATGAAAATGGAAATGCAGCCGTTTTATTAAATGGAGCATTTGAAAAACATATTCCTTGCCCCCCTTACAGACTTAGCCGTGGCGAAATATTTTTACATGTAATCGCCAGCGAAAATCCAGTTAGACGATTTGATCGCTTGAATCTGAATAGGATTGAACCGTTCACACTTATCGTAGTTGATAAAGGTGACTTGTATGAATGCAGGTGGGATGGAAACAAAAAACATTGCAGACAGCTAAGAAATTACAGACACTATATCTGGTCATCGACAACCTTGTACGAAGAACAAATTGTAAGGAAAAGAGAACAATGGTTTGCGGCATTTCTTAATAAAAATCCGATTCCTACGCAAGAAGACATTTTGCATTTTCACCAATTCACAGGAGACGGAGATAGGAGCAATGGCCTTCAAATGGAGCGAAAAGGACTGTATTCAACGGTTAGCATCACGAGCATTTTATTAACTGCTGACAGAGGCAGCATGAAATATCTCGATTTGAAAGAAGGAAAAATGTATGAACGTAAAATTGAATTTACATCCGACTACGAGCTAGCATGATCAAAAAAATTCTATATCATCCTTTTTTTATAAAATTATTTCATTGGGAATATTGGTCATTTCATGTAGTGTATGGCCCTTTATATTTTTATTGGCTTTGGCTTTGTTTGAAAGCAAGATCCTTTTTCTTTTTCAATACTTCCAATCCATCTATCAGCAATGGTGGTTTTTTAATGGAATCGAAAAAGCAGATATATGATCTTCTCCCTCAGAAATATTACCCGCGAACTATTTTCTTTAACGCAGAAAGTTCAGTTCAGGAAATTTTAAGAGAAATACAAAAAGAAAATTTCAAATTCCCCTTGATCGGAAAGCCTGATATTGGAATGAAAGGCCTTTCAGTAAAGAAATTGAGTGATGAACAAGAGTTGATAGAATATGTGGCACATTCAAAAGTGAGTTTCCTGATTCAGGAGTTCGTTTCTTACGAAAATGAAATAGGAATATTTTATTACCGCTTCCCAAACAAATTAAGAGGCCATATATCAGGGATTGTAAAAAAAGAGTTTCTAGCAGTTGAAGGAGATGGTGCGTCAACTATGACAGAATTACTCCGTAAAGATAAAAGATTCATTCTTCAAATCCCGGCTTTAAAGAGAACCTATGGCAACGAGTTGAAAAGGATTTTGCAAAAAGGAGAGAAACGGATTCTTGTTCCGTATGGGAATCATGTGAGAGGGGCAAAGTTTATTAATGTAAGTCATCTCATTGATGAAAAACTTGTAAATACAATTGATAAGATTTGCAAGCAGGTAAGCGGCTTTTATTATGGACGTTTAGATATTCGCTTCAATAGCTGGGAAGATTTGCTGCAAGGGAAAAATATTTCAGTTATTGAAATTAATGGCGCCGGCAGTGAACCTACTCATATATATGATCCAAAACACTCCATATTTTATGCCTGGAAAGAAATTATCAGGCATTGGAATATTTTATGGAAGATCAGTAGAATAAATCATCGTTGTTACCAATTGCCTTACATGAAGATCAGTTCAGGTATTGAAATGTTCAGGCAGAATAAAGAATATGTAAAAATGATTTCAGAAGATCTGAGACAAACGGCCTGATATGCAAAAATTATTTCGTGTATTTTTTTGGGGAATGCTGATAAGTTTTTTAGGCTCGCTTCCTTTGGGTACAATGAATGTTACCGTTACTCAGCTCTCCGTTAACCATGGAATAAAAGACGGTTTTTCGTTTACAGCAGGCTCCATGATTGTTGAAGTGATCATTGTTCGCATTGCATTGGTAACAATGAAATTGTTGGCCAAACAACACAGGCTTTTTCGTTTACTTGAATATATAACTACCTCAGTTATTTTATTTCTTGCTATCGCAAGTTTTGTAGCAGCTTATAAAATGAGTGGGTTTGCAAGTCCTTTGCCCATAGAATCCATTACACCCTTTTGGTCAGGGGCATTTTTGAGTTTTACTAATCCATTACACATACCGTTCTGGCTGGGGTGGAGCAGCGTATTGATGAATAAAAATATTTTGCGACCGTCATTCAATCAAAACAATTGGTATGTTATCGGTATTGGCTTGGGTACAATATTTGGGTTTATGGTATTTATCTATGCGGGAAATTATCTTGTATTACAAATTCAACAACATCAGACTTTATTGAATTGCGTTATCGGGATTGTATTATTGATCACTGCGACAATACAAGTAATGAAAATAATCAATGTTCCGGCATCCGTGCGATATGGTAAAATAATGAGGTCTTAGTAATTAAGCTTCTCTTTTAATGCCTAATTTTTTCATGCGAGCCTCGAGTGTAGTTGGGTTAATTCCTAAAATTTTAGCAGCGCCTTTTTCTCCACTTACCTTCCAATTTACTTTTTTTAGTGTTTCAATGATATGTTCTCTTTCTACTTCTTCTAATTTTTGAAGAGATGGTTTTCCATTTCCATTTTTCATAACAAGGCTTCCTTTAGGCATCCAATCACCATACTCCAACATATTCCCCGGACTTAGTATCAACGCTCTTTCAATAAGGTTTTCAAGCTCACGGATATTGCCAGGCCAGCTATATTCCATCAGGCTATCTATTACTCTGGGTGAAATGTTTGTCACTTTCTTTCCGATCTTAGCTTCATGCTTCTGGCAAAAGTGTTTTATGAGTAATGGTATGTCTTCTTTTCTATCACGCAGCGGCGGGCAAATAATTGGAAATACATTCAGCCTGTAAAATAAATCTTCACGAAATTCTTTTTTCTCAATAGCCTGTTCAAGATTACGGTTGGTAGCAGCAATTACACGAACATTTACTCTCATAGTTTTTGGATTGCCCAGTCTTTCAAATTCTCCTTCCTGTAAAACCCGTAATAATTTTGATTGGAGATCAACAGGTAGTTCACCGATCTCATCTAAGAAAATAGATCCGCCGTCTGCCAATTCAAAACGTCCGATCTTTCGTTCTAATGCTCCTGTGAATGCTCCTTTCTCATGGCCAAATAATTCACTTTCGATGAGATTAGCGGGAAGAGTTGCACAGTTCACTTTTACCAATGATTTCTTACTGCGATTACTGATATTATGAATAGCTCTTGCAATAAGTTCTTTACCTGTACCGCTTTCGCCTAATATTAACACAGTGGCATCAGTGGATGCAACCTGTTCAACTTGTTGTAAGACTTTATGAAAGATTTTACTCTTACTTATGATTTCTTCAAAATTGTGAGTGTACTTAATTTCTTCCTGCAGGTATTTATTCTCTGCCTGTAGCCTTGCCTGCTCCTGTTCCATCAGCACCCGATCGGTAATATCTAAAAACATAGTACGTGTAAACTTTCCGCTGGGATCCGGATTGGACCACCATTGAATCCAGACCGGTTTGCCATTATCCTTGCGACGAAGTTCCATGATAACGCCGCTGGTATCCGTGCCACGACCGATTGATTCAAAAGCTTTTTTAACTCGTTGTTGATTATCCGAAGTATTAGCAACGAGCGATAATCCATAAGTTTCAGCAACCTCATCTGGTCGCACTCCCAGAGTTCTCAAGGCCGCACGATTGGCACTTATGAATTTGGAATCGAGTCCTTCGTGAACATAAGCAATCGGGGCTTCCTCAAACAGATCACGATATCGCTTTTCACTTTCCTTTAGCTGTGATCTTAACTCATCATTAAGTTCTTTATAGGCTTTTTCCAATTCTTTTTCCGCCCTCATCCTTTCTATTTCAGCTCCTGCTCTTGCAGCAAATATTCTTAGAATGGCCGTTTGATTGTGATCTTCAGTCATGGGGATACGATCAAAGGCGGCAATATTACCAATGACTTTACCGGTGGAAGGACTAAATATCGGAACTGCTATCCAGGATTGAATTCCTTTTTCTCGTGGAAAAGATTTTTCGAGATCATTAGGACAAAAAAAATCTTTTCCTTCCATTACAATTTCACACGGTGTTCCTTTCTTGTCGTATTCAATATTCTCCAATACTTCCTGTCTCTCTATATAAGATAACATTCTCAATCTTGTATTATCGCCGCTGGAACATTCAACTACCATAGAGTACCTGACGTTCAATACGGATGTTACAAATTTTGCCAGTTCACGAAAATAATCCTCGCCAGTCACGCTTGCTGTGTGTTCCGAAATAGTTCTTAGCAGTTCTTCTTCCATTTTTCTTTTGCGTATATTACGCACTGCACTGCAGAAATACTCCACTCCATTATGTTCTATAAAATTATTGGTTACCTCTACGGGGTAATATTGCCCGCTTTTATCACGATGTTCTGTTTCCAGTATTTGCTGTCCCAGTTTTTTTGTTTCTTTCCATTTTTCTTCCCATTCTTTACGGCTAAGCGATGGATTCAAATCAAATACTGTCATCGTAATCAGTTCATCCATACTATAGCCTGACTCACGGCAAACAGCTTCATTAGTGCGAATGAATTTCCCATTTTTATCAACCCAAAATATCTGGTCACGAAGATTTTTAATTGTACTATTGTACAATTCAATTTCATTAAGTCTTTCATTTAATTCTTTATTCTTTATTGCCAATTGCTCTTGTGATTTCATTCTCTCCATTTCTGCACCTATTCGGGCTGCAAAAATTTTCAGAATTGCTGTCTGGTTTTTTTCTTCGGTGATTGGCCGTGAATCAGTAGCTGCAATATGTCCTAATATTTCACCGGTAACTGGGCTTATGATGGGAGCGCCTACATAAGCCTCAATTCCTTTTGCTGCTTTGAAATATGTTTGTGCACCACTTTTTAAAAAATATGGGTCGCCTTGCATCATCATCCGGCAAGCTGATTCATTGGTATTATATTCAATATTGTCTAATATCTTTTCTCCTTCAACAAATGCCATAGTACGCAACCTTGTTTTATTTTCATCTACACATTCTGCAATAAAAGTGTATTGCATACCCAGCATGGCAGTTATTTTCTTAGCCAGTTCGAGGAACAGATCTTGGCCTGTTAATCCTGAAGTTGCTTCTGATACTTTACGCAACAATTCTTCTTCCATTTTTTTCTTTCGTATATCCCGCACAATGCTACAGGTGAATTCCTGTCCTTCAAATTCAATATAATTCCCTGTAATTTCTACTTCGTAGAGATACCCTGTTTTATGCTGGTGCCTCGACTCAAAAGTGAATTTTTTTTCTTTTTTTAGCCGTTGCCAGAATTTTTCAAAATCAGCTACTATTCTTGAAGGATTGATATCCATCACGGTCATTGTTGTCAATTCATCTTTTGTATACCCTGTCATCTGGCAGGCCATATCATTTACTTGATAGATATCGCCTTTTGAAGTTACCCAAAAGACAGCTTCATGCAGATTTTCCAAGGTAAAATGGGAAAGCAGCAACTCTTTTTCAAAATCATGAGAAGCAGATTTTGCCATGACCGATAGCTTGATGCAATAAAGTTAAATCAAAGGAATAATAAGATAGTAAAATTTGACGTCAGTATTATAAATTGCCTTATTCAAATTTTATTATTGAAGGGCAAGTTAGTCCTGCCTTTACTGCTATTGACCAGAAGTTTTTTAATATATTGTTATTTTAAAATCGCCGCTAGTGTCTTGTGTGCTGCCTGTGAGGAAGATTCGGAAATTATCTTTGAAGCCTGCAAGGTCGATCGAGTAGTCAAATTATTATTAGTGAGAACCTTTTGATGACAAACTATTTAAAAAATCAATAGAAAGTCCTGTAAGACAGATTTATACTCATTTTATCGTTTATTTGTACTCTCATTTGTGCCTAAAGGAAAGTAAAAAAAACAGCAATTTTGTTGAGGTCAGCCATAAATGGGTTTGAACTTGACATCCTCAACTCGACTAAGCTTACAATCATTGTGAGCTTTTTTATGTCAGTTAGATGAAAAATATAAGATCTGCTACTGTATCGCCTTTATACAATGAATGAAGGAAATTCAATTGCTATAAAAGGATATCAGCAAAATGCGGGGTGAATCCATAAAAAAATCCCAGAAAGAATTCCGGGATCTAAATTGATGCGTAAAATTGTTGACAGTCAAATCTATGTTAAGATCCGGCTCTCTTTTTTTTAAATAAGAAAAAATTATAAACAATAAAGGCTTTCATAATTATTTCGTTAAGGGTTTTTCATCATTCGCTCCGCCAATCATAGCTAAAGAGAAAAAGATAATCTACTGGGTTTGTTGAATTCGTTGTAGCCGTAAATGATATGCTCTTTTATTTTCAGTTTGAACTTAGCTTAAAATTCAGGTTCAGCAATTTCCTATACAGGAACGGATGGAAGCAAATTGTTTCACAAACTCCTTTGTATCTTTCAATAGTTTAAAATGCAGAATGTTCGAACAAATATCTTCTTAAAGCCCTCTGTAAAAACAGAGGCGACTGCCAGTTATTGTGAACTTTTAAACGATACTGCTATTTTGCGGGCAAATTTTATTTGTGCTCCTTGTCTTATATTATATCATTAGTGGCATAAATAAGTTTATTGTTTTTTTATCCATATAATTGAAACCGGACTTCTGTTCACAGGTTGCGAGGGTTGGTTGGGTTGAGTAACCTGACCAGACTGGGGATAAGCTGTAGGTTGCATTCGGTTGAGACGTGCGTAATTGGGGATAGCCAATAGCGGTGTTCCGTCAGCCCAGGTTCCTTTAATTGTCATCACTCCATTCAGAAAATCAGGTCGCCATTCCAGGGTCAAAGGAACAGAACCAATGGGCTGATCAATATTTGGCTGGTCTGCAGTTTCAACATTATAAATAAGGGGGCCATAACGCAAAGCCACCTTACCTTTATCTGCCTCGATTTTTTCATCAGCTGTAATTTTTTGAATTTCCATTGGCAGCACTAAGTCAATCTTATCTCCTTTTTTCCATTTACGTCTGATAACTGCATATCCGTTTTCAATTTTTGGTGTGAGAATTTGACCGTTTACTTTTAGCGACTTGATCCCGTTAACCTGTGGCATAGGAGTATATAATTCGCTGGTGTTACGGTTAGGCACACGAACATATACGGTAAACTCTTTTGATTCCTTTGGGTTGACCATTATAAAAATATTACCGCTCCATGGATAATCAGTCTTTTGGATCATCTCAATATCGGTGCCTGCAACTTTTTCAATCTGGATGGTACTGCCGATAAACATATTCACATATAGCCCGTCATTATCACGAACATAAGTCCATGTAGGTACCATTAACAACGTCCTCGAAATATTACCTACACAGCAGGGACATACATGCCATGCATAACGAGACTGCGATGAGGAAAGAGGATTGGTATAATAAAAACTCTTTCCATTCAGATCCAACGATCCCAGCAGTGCATTGTACATTGTTTCTTCATATAGGTCGGCATACTTAGCATCATGATAAGCAAGATTCATTTTATATTGAAAAAAGATCAAACCTGCACTTGAACACGATTCACAATATGCATTATTCCGGAGGGAATAGTTTGGTCCAAACCCTTCCGACGTCTCACCACTTCCAATGCCGCCAGTCAGATAATACTTTTTATTGACAATATTATTCCATAGCGACATAACTGCACTTTGATAATCCACATCACCTGTCTCTGCAGCCACATCTGCCATACCTGAATAATTATATGTTGCTCTTACAGCATGTCCTACTGCTTCATATTGCTGTTGAACTGGTACATGGCTTTGATCATATTCATTGCCGTTTTTACGACTATCGAGAAGGAATTTGGCGAGTGCTATATAGTTGTCGCCGTGGCTGCCTTTGCCTTCCATGTCATTTACAAAACGCCCGAAGCGTACAAGTGCCTGTTCCATCTCCTGATGGCCATCATACCATTCTTTTTTTCCTGAGCCAATGTTGGCGACCCAACAATCAGCCAACCTTTTGGCTGCATCATACAGGCGTCTGTCTTTACCATTGGTTAAAGTATAATGATTGATTGCTGATTCGATGAAATAGCCAGAAACATATCCTTCATGATCGCCACGATTTCTTGGTGACCAACGCTCCTTCCATCGCGACGTGTCCCGAAGTGTATATGCAGTATGCAGATAGCCATCGGGTTCTTGTGCAGCAAGAATGATAGGAATCCATTTTTCAAGAGTTTCTTTCATTTTATCTTGTGCGGCAATTATTTCCTTGTCTCCTTGCGGATCAACCATCAAAGCAATGCACATAGATTCGACAGTTTGATGGACCCATGCATTGGAAAAAACATATCCTTTATGACGGCCATGCGGTTCGCCGCGTAAGGCCTTTGCTGCTTCAATGAAATTATCAATACCACCTTCTCCACCACCATCCGCAGCTGTAATATCTGTTCGTTCAATTTGCTGGATGCAATGTGGGATCCAATTTACGATCAATGCTTTCAGCCTGTCGTTCCACAATTTACTGTCGATTTTGTAACGCTTTGTATATACAACGTCAAGACGCTTTTCTTTAGGGGGTTGATGAACTTTTACTTTCAAGCCAGAGGAAGCGTTTAGTTGCCCTTCAATGACATTAAACGCAAGAATATATTCACCAGGTGTTGAAAAAATTGCTGTTCCTTCTTTTGAATTTAAATTACTGAATTGAACATTTCCTGGTCCTGAGACCTTGGTCCATGTAATCTTACTAACAGGAGTAACCGACTTGATTGTACCAGACAAATAAGTTTTTCCACCAGCCATTACATCGCGATCAACTCCTGCTACTACAACAGGCGGATGAGCAGGAGAATTTTCAGATGGATATACAATCCATTCAAGAAGAGTAGCTGAAGCTCTGTCTGCCGAATCAAGTTCCACTCTTAACCTGGTTGTTTTTACTTCTTCAAAAGTCGTTGTATTTAGTTGGTTGTTCACTAACCCAAGCCCCGAGGCATTTTTCACTTCAACAAAATTATTCCCATCCCAGTACTTGATCCTGTAGGCTTCCGGCAGACGAATATTATTATTGTAATTCCACCAATATACTGCGATCTCCTTTGTATTGATGGGCTGTGTCCATTCATATTGCACCCAATACATACTGCGTGCCTGGGGCCTGTTACCACCACCACGAAAGTTCCCTTGATTCGTTGGGGCAAAGCCATCATTCAAGGCATTTAATCCGAAGCCACCACGAGCTGCTGATGGTGTGGCTACAACAGCAAGATTGGGACGTGCAGTAAGAGATGCTGTCCCCTGGCCAAATACAGACAAAGAACCAATTGAAGTCATGAGCGGCGTGGCGTATAAGCAAACTAATCGAACAATCTTCATATTTTAACTCAATTAAAATTTAGTGTAGCTAAAAATAATTTATAATCTATAGGACTATTTCTTTAAAATTCTCAATCTATTCTAAGATATTCGCCTCTTTGTAAATCAGTCACGTAAATTTTCAAAAACCTTGCTAAGTGATTTGATTATTTC
Source organism: Chitinophagaceae bacterium (assembly GCA_036005185.1). Lineage (GTDB taxonomy): Bacteria > Bacteroidota > Bacteroidia > Chitinophagales > Chitinophagaceae > VBAU01. Next base: position 44,086 of record DASYQS010000064.1, read on the forward strand.
CATGAACCAGATAAAGCATTTTTCCTTGGACAGGTTTCTGCTATGCATAAAAATATTCTGTCTTGAGAACCGAAAGTAAATCATAATCCATCATTTAATCTTCTTGGTTAATATTCGTAAAGTTTAGATCAAAAAACAGATAGGTTTGATTCAATGATACAAGTTAAGTTCGTAGCAGGAATCAGGAGGTCATTTACATCAGTTTTAAAATTAGTTTACAGAATGGAATCTTTAAAACAATTCACCTGGCCTCATGCTCTGATAATATAAAGACCGTATTAATTCTATACAATAAATCTTATTGGCATATGAATAAGAGACTCGAGTCAATCATTTTATTCACCTTACTGATTCCATTTTTTTGTCGGGCTCAACCGGCAATGAGAAATAAAACTTTTACACATGTTGATACATTGAGAGGCAGTATTACTCCCGAGAGAGCTTGGTGGGATGTACTTCGATATGATATCACTGTTAAACCCGATTTTATTAATAAGACCACGATAGGAAAGAACATCATAACCTACAAAATATTGAGTGATCATCATCCGGACGTAATGCAAATTGACCTGAAAGATACTTTGAGCATTGACAGTATCATATACAACAATTCACAAAGACTCGATTTCACTAAAGAGGGGAATATATGGCATGTAAAAGTTCCCGGGCAAAAAAATTCTTCTGTTCAGAAAATAGCTGTTTTTTTCTCAGGCAAACCACGTATCGCTCCCCGTGCTCCGTGGGATGGAGGATGGACATTTACAAAAGATTCCCTAGGTCGTCCGTGGATGACTGTGACCTGCCAGGGTTTGGGAGCTTCTGTTTGGTACCCATGCAAGGATCACCAAAGCGATGAACCGGACGAGGGCGCATCAATGACCATGATCGTTCCTGATACATTGATAGCAGTTGCTAATGGCAGGCTTCAATCGAAAAAAAATAATCCTGACGGAACCGCAACTTACACCTGGGCTGTGGCAAACCCGATCAATAACTATAATATCATTCCGTATATAGGTAAGTATGTCAATTTCAGTGAAACTTATCCTGGCGAAAAAGAAGCTCTGGATGTGAATTATTGGGTGCTGGATTACAACCTCAATAAAGCAAAAAAATATTTAACCAATGAAGTTCATAATATGCTGAAAAGTTTTGAATACTGGTTTGGGCCTTACCCGTTCTATGAAGATGGATACAAGTTAGTAGATGTACCGCATACAGGAATGGAACACCAGAGTGCTGTTGCTTATGGTAATTGGTATAAAGCCGGATACCGCGGAAGAGATGGATCAGGAACCGGATGGGGCATGAAATGGGATTTTATAGTAGTGCATGAAAGCGGCCATGAATGGTTTGGAAACAATATCACTTCAAAAGATCTCGCTGATATGTGGGTACATGAAGGTTTTACCAATTATAGTGAAACCATTTTTATCGATTACATATTTGGTAAGGAGGCTGCAAATGAATATAACGCTGGTATACGAAGAGGAATCAGAAATGACAGGCCAATTATTGCTAATTATGATGTAAATGATCAGGGTAGCGGTGATATGTATCCAAAAGCCGGAAACATGTTGCATGCTATTAGGCATAGTATGGATAATGATGAATTGTTCAGAAAAATATTGAGAGGGTTAAATAAAGATTTTTATCATAAGACAGTCACTTCCCGACAAGTAGAAAATTATATCTCAAAAAAAGCAGGATATGATTACAGCAAAGTGTTCGACCAATATTTAAGAACAACACAAATTCCAAAACTTGAATTTTATCTGGATGATAAAAAAGTTTTTTATCGCTGGACTAACTGTGTGGCTGACTTCAATCTTCCTTTGGTCTTGAAAACTAGTAGTGTAAGAATAAGAATTATTCCCACCGAACAATGGAAAAGCACAGAATTAAAGAATGAACAGACAGCTTTGTTTACAGAAGATTCTATTGAGAAAATGTATTATATAGATGCTGTTCTTTTCGAAAAAAATAAGATAATCAATCGGTAATAAAAATGTATCAGCGATAGAAATAAAGGCTAATGGTAATGTTCTTTTTCATGATCACAAATTCATCTAAACAATTTACATGAACCTGTTCATACGCCTGTTTATTATTAGTTGTTCTTTTTTATTTTCCATTTTTGTTCACGCCCAACCTACAAGAGGTATCCAATGGGCTAAAGATGGCAATAGTTATTTTGCTACTGAAGGAAATGCAATTGTGCAATACAAACTTCCATCGTTTCGGCAAACTATAATTGCAGATTCTTTGAAGTTGTTACCTAAAGGTCAAAGCAAGACATTAAGAATTCGGAGCTTCACTTTCAGCGATGATGAAAAAAAGATTTTGATCTACACAAATACTAAACGAGTATGGCGACGGGACACAAAAGGTGACTATTGGGTACTGGATCTATCCAACAATAGTTTAAAACAATTGGGTAAAGGAAGGCCTTCATCTTCATTGATGTTTGCCAAGATTTCTCCTGATGGTAAAATGGCCGCATACGTTTCGGAACATAATATTTATGTAGAAGATCTCACCACACATAGCATTACACAACTAACCAAAGATGGAACAGCAAGATTGATTAACGGTACATTCGATTGGGCGTATGAAGAGGAATTTGATTGCCGTGATGGGTTTCGCTGGAATCCTGATAGCAGAAGCATTGCTTACTGGCAAATCGATGCCAGGAAAATCAAGAATTTCCTTCTGATCAATAATACCGATTCACTTTATTCTTTTACCATTTCTGTTGAATATCCGAAAGCAGGTGAAGAACCGTCTCCATGCAGAGTTGGTGTCATTAACCTGGCAACACAAAAAACACAATGGATGTATGTGCCTGGTGATTCCCGCCAACATTATATTCCCCGTATGGAATGGGCGGCTAATTCTTCAGAACTGATACTCGAGCAACTTAACAGAAAGCAAAATGAAGCAAAGGTATTTTTATGCAATGCAACAACGGGTGCGACCAAACTAATTTATTCTGAAAGCGATAGTGCCTGGATAGATGTAAAGGCAAGATGGAGTGATGATTTCCAAGGCTGGGAATGGATCAATGACGGGAAAGAATTTCTTTGGGTATCCGAAAAGGACGGCTGGCGTCATATTTACCGTATTGACCGTGGTGGTAAGAAAACGCTTTTAACAAAGGGCAACTATGATATGATCAGGTTACAGGCTATCGACGAAAAGAATGGATTTGTTTATTTCATGGCTTCTCCTGACAACGCAACTCAGCAATATTTATATAGAGTTCCTCTCAACGGTGCCGGGGATCTACAGAAGATATCGCCTGCTGCACAAAAGGGAACTCATAGTTATACCATTGCTCCCAATGCCAGGTATGCTACGCATAATTTTTCCAATATTAAAAACGAAAGGGTATCGGAATGGGTGCGCCTGCCGGATCATGAAAGTTTCAAAACAAATAGCCCTGTGGTTTCCCGTATTGGCAATTCTTCTCCTGTTGAAATGTTCCAGGTCACAACAGATGATAATATCACTATGGACGGATGGATAATAAAACCCATGAATTTCGATAGTACAAAAAAATATCCTGTTGTATTCAGTGTTTATGCCGAACCTGCTGGCACAACTGTAAAAGATATAGCTGGGAGTGCAAATTCCAATCTTTATGCCGGTGATATGGCTGCTGATGGATACATCAGGATTAGCGTGGATGGAAGAGGAACGCCTGCACCAAAAGGTGCTGCATGGCGGAAAGCCATTTACAGGAATATTGGCACTATCAATATCCGGGATCAGGCCATGGCAGCTAAAAAAATTATGCAATGGCCATTTGTAGATACCAGCCGCATTGCAGTATTTGGTTGGAGCGGTGGAGGTTCTACTACACTAAACCTATTGTTTCAATACCCGGATATATATAAGACAGGCATTGCGATAGCACCTGTAGCTAATCAATTGCTTTATGATAATATTTACCAGGAACGATACATGGGACTTCCACAGGAGAATAGAAATGATTACCTGAAAGGTTCACCTATTTCTTATGCAAAAAATCTTAGTGGAAATTTATTGATCATTCATGGAACAGGAGATGATAATGTACACTACCAGGGAACTGAAATGCTGATCAATGAACTGGTGAAATATGGAAAACAATTTCAAATAATGAGTTACCCAAACCGTACACATGGTATTAGCGAGGGTGAAGGTACAACAAGACATTTGTCAGATTTATTTACTGCTTTTCTAAGAAAATATTGTCCTGGCGGGACAAAGTAGTATTTAAAGCTGATCAATAGCTGTGGATTTGTTGAATATATTTTGTCATATCACAAAAGCAGTTAAAATACGTAAACAATTAATTAATTGGTGAAAAGCCCGGAATTGTTGAGGGAATTATTTTTACCTAATTATACCACTAAAACAATTTGTATGAGTATTGTTCAATGGAAAGGTATCTATCCCGCGGTTCTAACTCCATTCACAGATGATGATTCGATAGATTTTAAAACATTTACAACCAATTTGGAAACACAGATAGATGCGGGCATCGATGGGATCATTCTTAGCGGTTCTCTTGGAGAAGCAAGTACTTTATCAGATAGCGAGAAGACCGCTCTTTTGACCTATACAAAAGGTATCGTATCAAAAAAGCTGCCGGTTATAATGAATATTGCAGAGCAGTCAACAAGAGAAGCTGTAAGGGCAGCAAATGATGCAGAGCAGAATGGCGCCGACGGGCTCATGTTGCTTCCTCCAATGTGTTATAGGGCTGACGACAAAGAAACACTGGAATATTTTAGAACGGTTGCTAATAATACATCACTGCCTATCATGATCTATAACAACCCGGTTGATTATAGGATATTGGTATCACTGGATATGTTTGAAGAGCTGAGTGCAGTTTCTAATATCCATGCAGTTAAGGAATCAACCAGGGATATTTCAAATGTTACACGCATGATAAACCGTTTTGGCGAACGCTATAAGATTATGTGCGGTGTTGATCCCCTTGCCATGGAGAGCTTGTGCATGGGCGCTGATGGATGGGTGGCTGGCCTGGTAGATGCATTCCCAAGAGAAACCGTTGCCATCTATCGTCTGGTAAAGGCGGGTTACTACCAAGATGCTTTAAAAATTTACAGGTGGTTCTTGCCTGTGCTGGAATTGGATATTCATCCAAAGCTGGTGCAGTACATTAAACTTGCTTCTTCAATAGCTGCCATCGGCACTGAAAATGTAAGGGCACCCCGCATGGCTCTGGAAGGGAAAGAAAGAGAGTATGTTCTTGCAGTGGTAAATGAAGCATTGGAAAACAGGCCCGAATTACCTGATTATCTAAATTTACAACCCGCAGAGAATGTTCAATGGGCATAATTATATTGGACATACTGCCAGCGCAAGAACAATAAAAAAAAAGTCTTTAGTACCGCACAGCAGGATTATTTTCTCGAAGGATTTACAATTGCTACAGTCAAGAAATAGAGCAAGCGACCTTAAAGGTTGAAGCTGTCTTTGAAATATATAAGAAAACTTCTTTTAAAGACCGGAATTTTTTTAGGAATATCAAATCTTTATCTTTTGAATCTTAACTCTTGAACTCTTTCCTGTGACGTGTAAAACTTTTTTTTGTATAGATGCTCATACCTGTGGAAATCCTTTAAGATTGGTAGTTGATGGCGGTCCTGTGTTAAAGGGTAATACGATGATGGAAAAGCGACTGCATTTTTTAAAAGAATTTGATTGGATTCGTAAGGGCCTGATGTTTGAACCTCGCGGGCATGATATGATGAGTGGAAGCATTTTATATCCGCCTCATGACGCTGAAAATGATATAGCAGTTCTCTTTATTGAGACAAGTGGTTGTCTGCCTATGTGCGGGCATGGTACTATCGGTACCGTAACTGCTGCAATTGAAGAAGGATTGGTAACTCCGAAAATACCAGGAAGGTTAAGAATGGAAACACCTGCCGGACTTGTGTTGATTGAGTATAAGCAGGAAGGTAAAAAAGTAAAATCAGTGAAGCTTACAAATGTGAAATCATTTTTAGTTGCAGAGGATTTGAAAGTTGAGTGTCCTGATTTAGGATCTATTACACTCGATGTTGCTTATGGGGGAAATTTTTATGCGATAGTAGATATACAAAAAAATTTTTTGGGACTTGATCGTTATAAAACCGATCAGCTTATTTCCTGGAGCCGTGTATGCCGCCAATATTTGAATGATAAATATTGCGAACTGTTTGTTCACCCGGAAGATAAACATATAAAAGGATTAAGCCACATGCTTTGGAGCGGTGCTACCATTGATCAAAAGGCATCAGCAAGAAATGCTGTGTTCTATGGAGACAAAGCTATCGACCGTTCTCCCTGTGGTACGGGTACATCGGCACGAATGGCACAGTGGTATGCGAAAGGTAAACTAAAGAAAGGCGATGAATTTATACATGAGAGTATTATTGGTTCGCAGTTTATTGGTCGTATTGAAGACGAAACAACAATAGCAGGTAAGCCGGCGATCGTACCAAGCGTAGAAGGATGGGCAGTGATTACTGGTTATAATACCATCATCATTGACGATGATGACCCGTATGCTCATGGATTTCAGGTAATATAGCAGATGCGAAAGAGTAAGTAGTGACTGGTATTTATTCTACCGGGAATACCATAGTAATCTAAAACTATTTTATTAGCTAATCATGCAAAAAACTCTTCTCATTTTTATTTTCTGTTTTTGTTTTTGTGCTCTCAGACTTGTGGCTCAAACGGAGGATCAAAAACAAATGAAGAATGCTTTCTTTGCTATAAAAATAAATCGTTATGGCATTGGTGAATTATTAAAAACAGATGATATCCATCCCACTAATTACATAAGAACTGGAAGAGTATTTGGCGATGTAACAGTGAAATTTATTTCTGAAAGAAGGCTGGATTCTATAAAAGCTTCAGCGTTCAGCAAAACAAATTTTTTACAAGATGGAAAAAGCGTGGGTGTTTGGCAACCGGATAGTGTCAAAAATTATCCATTGCTGTTATCACAAACATTTTCTTTAGAGAACGATGCTTTAGTATGGAACATACAATTGACTAACACAACAGCATATACTATTCGGATAGAAGACCTTGCATTACCTTTTTCTTATAACGCAGGAGGCGGAGAAAATCCAATGGAAATATTTGAACAAAGGGTCATAAAGCATCATTTTATTTCAGGCAATAATTCTTTTATTTTTTGGGAACGCCCAACAGGTTTAGGGCCCTACCTGGTAATGTTCCCTTTGCCCGGTTCTTCATTCGAATATTTTTCTACAGCATCAGCTTCTCCCGGTGAACGCGGATTGTTCCAGGCTTTTATTCATTCATCTCTTACTGGCAGTAGGGAATTGAGAGGTAAATGGAGGCAACCTCATACTTCAGCAACCATTGCAGCTAAAAGCAGTATAACGTATGGATTTAAATTTCGCTGGGCCAGTGATTATAATGACGTCCGAAACATACTCGCAGAAGAAGGATTGATTGATGTGCAGGTGATGCCAGGCATGACTGTTCCCAGTGATCTTGAAGCAACAATTGCTTTAAGAACAAATCAAAAAATTCACACCATAGATGCTGAATTTGTGTCGGCTACAACTATAAAATATTTAGGTGAAAAGAAAAAGGGAACACAGCTGTATAAAATCAAATTTTTACGCCTGGGTGAAAACAAACTAACTATCCATTATGGTGATAATTACAAAACCTACCTGGAATTTTTTGTAACCGAACCCTTAGAAACGCTATATAAAAAACGTTCTTCTTTTATAGTAAATCATCAGCAACACAAAGTGCCTGGCAAATGGTATAACGGGTTGTTTGGTGTTTACGATATGAAAAATGCGGTATTACGTGGTCCCGATAATCCCGATTATTTTGATACCAGCCGTTTGAGTTATGTATTAACCTGCGATGATCCCGGTCTCTGCAAAGCTCCTTTTGTAGCTGCAAAAAATGTCTTTTACCCGGATCAAAAGGAGATTGATGCAGTTGAATACTATATTAGAAATTTTGTATGGGGTGGTTTGCAACGCACCGATAAAGAAACTCCATATCCTTATGGAGTTTATGGTACGCCAAGTTGGTATGTAAACCGGGACACCACCAGGCGCAGGAGAAATACAAATGACAGGAACCAGGAACGGGTCCATGTATGGCGTTCTTATGATTATCCGCACATCATCATGTTGTATTACCACATGTACCAGGTGGCAAAAATGTATCCTGGCATGGTGCATTATCTTGATCAGAAAGGATATCTCGAAAGAGCTAAGGAAACTGCTAAAGCCTATTTCAAATATCCTTATGAAATTCTTCCCTGGTATGAAACATATAAGTGGGGTTGTTACAACGAATTATTATTGATAGATCTGATTGCTGATTTAAAAAAGGAAGGTTTTAAAGAAGATGCTGAATTCCTCACCAATGAATGGGAAAAAAAAGTAAAATATTTTGTTTATGATGATCCTTATCCTTTCCGTTCGGAGTATGCAATTGATGCTACAGCATTTGAGTCAAGTCATGCACTCGCAAAGTATGCTGTGCTTAATACGTTGAAGCCAGACAGCAATTTATGGTATGATAAAAATTTAAAACGGTGGTACTCGCATCCTCAAATAAAAAAAGAAGATGGTGGTCGTTTTATGGACAGACAAATACAGGCAAATATGGCGCTGAGAGGTGTTATTGAACCTGCTTACTATTTTTTAGGAAGTGATTTTCGCGGAAGAAGTGATAGTTATACATTAAGTTACATGTCGCAAATGGGCGGATGGTCTATACTCGATTATGGATTACATTTTGCAAACGATCCTTCTGATTATATCCGTCTGGGTTATCAATCATACCTCAGTTCCTTCGCACTGATCAATTCAGGAACACCGGAAACAAATTATGGTTTTTGGTATCCCGGAAAGGAAAATGACGGAGCTACGGGCTGGGCATTCGAACCACAGCAATTTGCAACTTCATGGATACAAAAACCGCAAGGGAGAGGGCCATGGTTTTATGATGGTGAAATAGATTTAGGATTTGGTGGCGCTACCCGTATGGCTGCAACGGTTGTAACAAGCGATCCCATTTTTGGTTTGGTGGCTTATGGTGGCGAATTAACAGAAATAAATAAATTAATACAGGTGATTCCGAAAGACGGGCTGCGCAGAAGATTATATTATCGAAATGACATTCATAAAATAGATATTGAATTAAACAGGGATGGTTTTGCAAGGGATAAATTTATCACTATTGAATCTTCAGGGAAATCAGTTCAATTGATTTTAGAGAACAGAACTGCAGATGCGCATCACACTCAAATCAATATTAAAGGACTAACTGGTAATTACGAGGTAAAAGCAAACGGTAAACCTATTCAACAGATGAATTTAAATAGTGCCGGATCAATCATTACAATCCCTGTTGCCTCAAAAGGAACAACAACTATAATTCTGAATAAATTGTCCAAATAATTTTCAGTTAGTGTAAAAACAAAATGAAAAAGCTTCTCTTACATTGCAAGAAGCAGTAGTTCCGGAGATGGAATTTATTTATCAAATGAACGAAGTGCGACGCGACAGAATATTCATAGCAGTAATGCAGATCGGTAAATAATCAAATTTTTTATGAAGAGAAAACGAATTTTTTATAGGATCTTTCCTCTTGTCCTATTCGTTTTTATATCGCTGTTTGCGTTTGCCCAAAAGCAGAATAAGAAAATTTTATTTACGGTATCAATGGAGCATCCTGAAGCACAAAAATTCCAGGTTCAAATGAAGCTTGAAAATAGCGGTACAAAAACAATTGATCTTAAAATGCCGGTATGGTCACCTGGCTATTATCAAAAAATGAATTATGCAAACAATGTTGAGAACTTTCACGTAACAAATGATTCAGGAACAGAATTAAAGTGGCAGAAAACGGCTGATAATACCTGGCGAATATCCGGCAATGGCGCAAACACCCTAAGCATAACTTATGAAGTAAAAGGTACAAGACCTTTTGTCGCAAGTAATTTTTTAGATACGACAAGAGGTTATATTGTTCCCGTGGGCATGTTCATGCACATAAACAATGTAATCCAACAACCAGTACAAATTACCGTTAAACCCTATTCTAAATGGAAAAATATCGCAACGGGATTAGATACTGTTGCAGGTATGCGGTTTACTTATACAGCTCCGGATTTTGACATTTTATATGATAGCCCTTTATTGATTGGTAATCTTGAAACATTGCCTTCATTTACAGTCAAAGGCATTCCGCATTATTTCATTGGATATAGGCTGGGTGAATTTGATCGTGTGCAATTCATTGCCGATTTAAAAAAAATAGTGGAAGCTGCCACTTCAGTCATCGGTGATATTCCTTACAGGCATTATACTTTCATTGCAGTTGGTCCTGGTGCAGGTGGCATAGAACACCTGAATTCGACTACCGTCAGCTTCAGTGGTTCAGGATTGAACACAAGAGAGGGCCGTTTACGATTGTTAAATTTTCTTTCGCATGAATATTTTCATCATTACAATGTAAAAAGGATCCGTCCGATTGAATTAGGGCCTTTTGATTACGATAACGGAAGCCGCACTAAAATGTTATGGCTTTCTGAAGGTGTAACTGTGTATTATGAATGGATCATCCTTCGACGTGCAGACATCACCAGTAAAGAAGAGTTTTTAAATGCGATCAGTTCTGCTATCCGCACATTCGAACGAAAGCCCGGACGTTTTTTTCAAACACTCGAACAGGCCAGTTATGAAACATGGTCGGATGGTCCGTTTGGCCGTACAGGCGACGAAGTGAATAAGACTATATCATACTATGAAAAAGGTCCTTTAGTAGGAATGCTGCTGGACTTAGCGATTAGGCACGAAACAAAAAATAAAAAATCGCTTGACGATTTGATGCGAACACTCTATAAAGAATATTATCAAAAGAAAAAAAGAGGATTCACGGAAGAAGAGTTTCGAAAAGAGAGTGAAAAGATTGCCGGAAAACCACTGCCTGAGATTTTTGAATATATCAGTACAGTAAAAGAGCTTGATTATCCGAAATATCTTTCTTATGCAGGACTGACTATTGATACAGCGTTACATGAAGTTGAAGGTTCTTACTTCGGAGCATTAGTTCAGCAAAAAGGAGAAAAATTTGTGGTATCATTGGTTGAGGCCAATTCTCCTTCTGCACAAGCCGGAGTTAAAGCAGGAGATGAAATCGTTGAAGTCAATGGGAACAAGATGGATTCAAAAGCATTCACTGCATTGCTTCAATCAAAAAAGCCCGGAGAAAAATTAAGTATCGTTATATCAAACAATGGGGTAAGCACTACAAAAGAAATAATGCTTGCAAAAAAATTTGAAAAAAGTTTTCGCATTTCACCAATAGCAAATCCTGATCCTCTTCAAAAACAAATATGGACAGATTGGTCAAGAGGAGCAGATAGCGAAATTGCGAGCAAACAGTATCAATTCAATTAATAAAACAGTCCATTGAATGAAAAAAATCTTTCTCTTCTGTACAGTTTGTGTTTGGTTAATTACCGGCTATTCTCAAACAAGCGCCATCGTTATCCAGCCTGATAAAAAGCTGGCTGCGATTTCACCAACGATGTGGGGCTTATTTTTTGAGGACATCAACTTTGCTGCCGATGGTGGAGTTTATGCAGAGATGATCAAGAACCGTTCTTTCGAATTCAATACACCATTCATGGGATGGCGGAGACTGATGGGACGAAATCCGCAGGGGAGAATTGATGTATTTAATTCAGGCAATGAGAATAATCCACGTTACATACAGATCATTAATAACAGCCCTGATTCGTTAATTGGATTGCAAAATGATGGCTTCAGAGGAATGGGTGTAAAGGAAGGAGCGACGTATGATTTTTCGGTGATCGCAAAAAAAGTTGGAGAAGGAAGTCCTTCTCTAGAACTTCAATTGATCAACAGTAAAGGAGACATCATTGGGAAATCATCGGTTAGCAATATTGGAACTGAATGGAAAAAGTACACTGCATTGTTTACTTCTTCTGCTACCGATGCCAAAGCTGCATTTAAAGTTCTAATAAAAGGGCCAGGCACTTTGCAAATGGATATGCTTTCTCTTTTTCCGAAGGAAACATGGAAAGGACGGGAGAATGGTTGGAGATCTGATTTGGTTCAAAAGCTTGCCGATCTGAAACCAGGATATCTTCGTTTTCCTGGTGGTTGTATTGTTGAAGGCCGTGATCTCAACAACCGCTATCAATGGAAAAAAACTGTCGGAAACATAGAAGACAGAAAAGTCATCATCAATCGTTGGAGTTCTGAAATTGCGCAGCATTCTCCTGCTGATTATTACCAATCTTACGGACTTGGGTTTTACGAATATTTTTTACTGGCGGAAGACATCGGCGCTGAGCCTTTGCCCATTCTCAATTGCGGAATGGCTTGTCAGTTTAATACAGGAGAATTGGTTGCAATGGATCAATTAGATCCTTACATACAAGATGCACTCGACCTGATAGAGTTTGCCAATGGAAATACCGATACCAAATGGGGAAAGTTAAGAGCGCAAATGGGTCATCCCGCACCATTCAATTTGAAAATGATTGGCGTTGGTAATGAACAGTGGGGACCGGAATATGTTCCAAGAGCAAAAGCATTCACGGATGCGATCAAATCAAAGCATCCCGAAATTGAATTGATCGGATCTGCGGGACCTTACTCAGGAGGAGATCTATTCACCTATCTGTGGGGACAAATGAAAACCCTAAAACCCGATCTGGTTGATGAACATTATTATGCTCCCCCCAATTGGTTCTTACGAAATGCAAAGCGTTACGATAATTATGATACTACCGGACCGAAAGTTTTTGCAGGTGAGTATGCAGCACATGATCGTCCGCTGGAAGATGGAAGAAGAAAAAATAATTGGCTGGCTGCATTAAGCGAAGCAGCATTTATGACTGGCCTTGAACGAAACGCTGCTGTTGTAAAAATGTGTTCCTATGCACCACTGTTCGCTCATGTAGATGCCTGGCAATGGTCGCCGAATTTGATTTGGTTCAATAACCTCACGTCATTCGCTACTCCAAATTATTATGTGCAACAATTGTATGCAACCAACAAAGGAAGTTATGTGGTTTCTGCATTGATGAACGATTCTGTAGTTGCTGGAAAGGATAGTTTATATGCTTCTGCTGTCATTGATACTAAAACAAATGAGATCATCATCAAGCTGGTGAATGTGAAACCTGTTTCGAAGACAATCAGTTTCAACATAAGTGGTAATGGAAAGCTTGCTAAGAAAGCTAGTGTGGTCAGTTTATCAAGTACCGATTTGCAGACTGAGAATACAGTGGATCAACCAACGAAGATTGCCCCGGTAAGCAAAGAGATTAAGATATCTGGAAAAACATTTAGGTATGATGCAGAACCGAATAGTATGAATGTGATCAGGATAAAAAGAGCATAAAAGCGATTCAATAGGATCAATTTAAAAAACAGAAAATGCGTTTCTCTACCTTATTAATTTTTTTGTCACTTCTTACTACTGGTTTTGTTTCAAATGCCCAAAAAATAACCGCAGGAGGCCAACCTGCACAATTGGATATAAGAACAGCAGGAGAACAAAGCATTCGCATTACACTTAAACCAATAAACTTTAAAGAAAATTATCCTTTTACTCCTGCTGTTGTTGAAAGAAATTATCCTGCTCCTGCAATCAGTCTTAACGAAATTTCAAAGTCTGTAAAAAAGAAAGTAGGGAATCTGAATGTAGAAGTTTTGTCATCGCCACTAACTGTAGTAGTAACAAATACAAAGGGTGAAGCAGTGCAAAAATTAATTTTTAGTGATGACGGAAATCTTTCTTTTCAATTAAATGATCAACCGGTATTAGGTATGGGAGAAGGTGGGCCAAGACCTGAACGTGGTACAAACTGGCGCAATCAACCCATCCAATTTGACCGTCGTGGAAAGATTGACAGCATGCAACCACGCTGGCAAAGTGATGCTTATGGTTCACGAAATCCTGTAGCCATGTTGATAGGAACAGAAGGTTGGGGCCTTTTTGTAGCCACTCCGTGGGTATATGTTGATCTAAGAAAAAAAGATGAAGGAATTTTTATTCCGTGGAAACCTTCAGGAGAGGTAGTGTCGCAAAATCAAAGAAACCAGCAATTGAATCAAGGTAAAGGAATTCATCCTGTAGATAAAATTGTTCCGGGTCTTTATGATCTTTTTGTTTTTGATGCTCATGATCCTGCCAAATTCATGAAAGATTTTTCAGTAATTACAGGACCTGCTGTCCTGCCCCCCAAATGGTCACTGGGTTATATGCAATCTCATCGTACACTTGAAGATGAAACACAAATGCTTGGTGTCATTGACAGCTTTCGTATAAAAAAAATTCCTGTTGATGCAGTTATCTATTTAGGGACAGGATTTACGCCACGCGGATGGAACAAAAGACAACCTTCATTTGAATTCAATCCTGAAGTGTTCAAGCGTAATCCAAAAGATGTACTTGCAGATATGCATGCGAAAGATGTAAAAGTTATTGTACACATTGTTCCGTTTGATAGAGACCGTTTGCCAACACTTCACGGAAACATCCCACCGAAGGCAGAAGAACAATTGGATTCAGGACATATTTCCAATTACTGGAAATATCATGTAAATCTTGTCAAAACAGGTATTGATGGTTTCTGGCCTGACGAAGGTGATTGGTTTAATTTGTTTGAAAGGATCAAGCGGTTTCAAATGTATTACCAGGGACATCTTTCAACCAATCCAAATATTCGTCCCTGGAGTTTGCAACGTAATGGATACCCCGGCATAGCACAGTGGGGTGGATGGGTATGGTCGGGAGATACAGAATCTTCATGGAAAACATTGGAAGGTCAGGTAGCAGTTGGTCTCAACTATTCATTGAGCATTGGACCTTACTGGGGTTCCGACATTGGTGGTTTTTATCCGAATGAAGAATTAACGGGTGAACTTTACGCCCGATGGTTTCAGTTCGGTTCTTTTTGCGGATCATTTCGTTCACATGGAAGAACTTGGTGGACACGTTTGCCCTGGGGTTGGGGCCTGAGCGATCTGGGTCCATTAGAAGGTAATCGCTATCCGCTAAAATCTGAATTGAACAATTCTGCAATTGAACCGGTAGTTAAAAAATATGATGAGTTGCGTTATCAACTCGTGCCTTATACGTACACACTTGCATGGGAGGCGCGAAATAGTGGAATGCCCTTGATGCGTGCTATCTGGCTTCACTATCCCGGAGATGAAAAGGCAAGAGGAATGGCAACGCAATATCTCTGGGGACGTGATCTGCTGATTGCA
This sequence comes from Chitinophagaceae bacterium, assembly GCA_036005185.1. Lineage (GTDB taxonomy): Bacteria > Bacteroidota > Bacteroidia > Chitinophagales > Chitinophagaceae > VBAU01. The sequence goes on from DASYQS010000064.1 coordinate 59,418, forward strand.
CCTGTATTTGAAAAAGGAGCTACATCATGGCAAGTCTATCTTCCAAAAGGAGAATGGTACGACTGGTGGACAAATAAAAAAGAACAGGGTGGGCAAACAGTTACCCGTGCAGTAGATCTTTCTATCATGCCTATTTATGTACATGCCGGCGCCATAATTCCCGTTGATCCTGTTCGTCAATACACAAGTGAAATAGTTAATGAGCCCACAACTTTAAAAATTTATAGTGGTGCTAATGGACAGTATACATTGTATGAAGATGATGGCATCAGCCAGGATTATCTAAAAGCCAAAGGAACTTGGACAAGTATTACCTGGAATGACAAAGAGAAAAAGCTGACTATTCAACCCGGAGGCGCTCCGAAAGATGCAACCAATATTGCAGCACAAAGGCAATTTAAAGTTGAATTAATTCCGAAGGGCATAATTAAAACTGCAGAGTACAACGGCAAACCTGTTCATGTAAAGTTTTAGGTTCAAATCAATCTACATTCTTTTTTACAAGGTATCCCGAAACAAAAAAGCAAACGCCTGAAATAAAACCTGTGGTAATAATTCCGTGGGGAGTATAAATAGGATAGAACTCCCTCATCGAGATGGGCTTTAGACTTAAATAAATTGATAAGAGCGCAAAAAAGGCCCCTAATAAAAGAAATAGATAAACAAATGTTTTTGAGTTCATAATTATATTGTTGGATGAGAACTGTTAGAATAAAACAATAATTTTTATTCAACCAGATCATAATACAGTTACCTATAAATACTCTCATTTGTGAGCGGTGTTGTCAGATTGCTCACATCACCTTTTGCCATTCTTATTCCATAAACAGGTCCGACTCCTGTATTTCGCCTGGCAATAAGTTTTACGGTAATAGATGTTTTTGATGCTGTCAGTTCTTTCGGAATAGGATAACCTATATCATAGAATTTATTCATTTTAAACTTGACTAAATCTTCCGTTCCTATTTTAACATCATTCACCAAAATGTCAAATATTCTTCCGCGGTTGTCGGAGCCCCAATAAGTACAAATCAGAGTATTTACATCAGATGGATCAACCTTCATAGTAAAAGCCAGGTAGCCGCTATCGCGGGTTGATCTCCATTTTCTTCCATGGCCGTCACCCGTTGCTATTTTATCTCCAACAAGATCATGATCTCTTTCCGGCTGCATTTCCCCAACACGCAGCATATCAACCGTTTTATCTTCCAGTTCTTTTCGTTTTCTTTTTTCTTCCTCATATATCTTTTGCTGAACTGTCCATTCCTGTGGTGTAAATACATCCCAGTAAACGCTATAATGTTCATTCACTGTTTGATTGAAAGCAACCAGCTTTACATCTTTTGGTGTTCCTGTACCCGCCGTTTGAAAGCTGAGTGAATCAATATTCGCGGGTTTTATCCATTGGTTTGGATCAGGACTTGATGTAACAAAAACCGGAATATCCTCCGGCTCTGGTTCCTTATCACCTAAAATGCCGGCTAATAAAGTCGGCCCGTAAAATATAGCTTTACGGTTTGGGTTATCGGGCATGCTCTCTGTATAGAAATGTGCAGCAGTTATAAATTCTATTTTGTCATTATTTTTCCATTTACGCTTTAATTCAATGTAACCTTTATCATCGGCAGCAATGTTTTGTGATTGACCATTCATCTTCACCCGAACATCTTTTGCCCAATGGGGTTTGCGGATACGGATAGAAAATGACTTTGCTTTTGCTGTTGTGATTGTAAAAGTCGTTGTATTTGTAGCAGGTACATTCGATTCCTGTTTTATCCTAACCCCATTTTCTTTCCAGTTCAATTCTGAAGGGATGAAAAGATTTACATAAAGACTTCCATCTTTGCCACGGAAGTAAATACTCTCTCCGTACTTCACATGGTTTTCCATTCCAGAGCCAACGCAGCAGGTAAATGTATTGAACGGATTGCTGTAATTTTTTTTCCCTCCCATTCGTAAAGGAACAAAATAGGTGGTCATACCATCAGAGTGTCTCTGCGATGCGAGTATATGATTATAAAGCGCCTTTTCATAATAATCCATCAACTGCGAAGAAGGATTAAGTACAAATAACTCCCTCGTTAGTTTCAACATGTTATAAGTATTGCAGGTTTCTGTTGTATTATCACTGAGTTTTTCACTTAATTTTCCGGGATCGCCTAAGTATTCATAATTGCTGTTGCCACCTGTAGCATAAGAATGATTATGAACTACGGTTTGCCAGAAAAAATCAGCAATGGCCAGATCTTTTTGATCGCCGGTTAGTTGATACCTACGGGCTGTTCCAATCACTTTTGGTATTTGTGTATTGGAATGTTTGCCGGGTAAAATATCTTTTCGTATGGCTAAAGAATCAAGAACTCTTCTATCATGAAAGCGGTAAGACAGATCGAGGTATTTTTTATTGTCGGTTAATGCATAGGTATTCACCAACACATCGTTCATGCCCCCATATTCAGTGACCAGCATTCTTTGAATTAAGGAATCACTGAGATTTTTTGTAAGGTTGTCGACCCAATCGGCCATGCCGATATTTATCTTCAATGCTTTTTCATTGTCGCAATACAGGTAAGCATCTACAAGCCCTGACATTATTTTATGGACGGTGTACCACGGCGACCATGCTCCATTCAAATCAAAACCTCTTGAGCGAATATTTCCTTTCGCCACCTCTGCCCATATGCTATCTTCTTTTGGAATGGCGCCAACGTAGCCCGTCTTTCTTGCTTTTTGTGTTTCTTCCAATTCATCAACAATATAATTCACTCTTTTACGAAATTCTTCATCACCCGTAGACGCATAATGCAAAGCGCAGGCAGATAGGTAATGGCCGAGTGTATGTCCCGCCAATCCGGAAGATTCCCATCCACCGTACTTAGCTGCCTTGGGTTGTAAACCTGCATGGGAACGGAAATCAGAAAGCAGCCTGTCTGGTTCAATTTTAAGCAGGTATTGAGCATCTGCTTCCATTGCTTTTTTAAAAGGACCTTCTAAGAGTTTTACGTCTTTTAAATTAAAGGCATAAGCTTTTATATCGGCTTTCTCTTTCACTTTCACTTTCTTATTTTTCCATTCGGGAGCAAGTGATTGGGCTTTTGTTGAGGAAGAAATAAAAACAATACAACAGAGTATAATTCCAGGAAGACATTGGAATCTCTTCATACCATTTATATTTTTTTAAGAAGTGGATGAATTTAAAATAAAACTACGATAGGCGGCAGGAACTGACTATTCATTTATTCACTTAAACTTACCCGATTTTAAGCAAAAATCTTTTTAGAAAAAGGAATAAGAAGATTGTTACAGTGAAAATGATTGCGGTTAAAAATTGTAAAATTCGGGGTAAAATGTTTTGATTGATTAGTTGTTTATGTGTCTACCTTTAATTCGAGAATAGCAAGTAATCGTATTGATCGTTAATGAAAGAGATAGTTCGAAAATTAAAGTTAAGTAAAGAAAAGTTTCTCTTAAGCAGCAATCAAAGTCAATAGCCTGCAACCTAAAGTTGTAGGCTATCTTTATTCAACTAATTGATACATTATGAGGAAATTTATTTTCTTTTTATTTGCCAATGCTTTTGTCCTTTATGTTTTTTCCCAGGATGTTTCTATAACAAAGGGATGGAAGTTTAAAACAGGTGACGACTCAACTGCATGGGCGTCTGCTTCTCTTGATGAAAAAGACTGGAAAGCAATTGAAGTAGGCAAGCCATGGGAAATGCAGGGCTATACTGATTATGATGGTTTTGGCTGGTATCGTTTGCATGTGCTTATTCCGTCCTCTATCAAAGAAAAATCTTTTCTAAAAGACAGTTTGCGTATTGATTTGGGACAGGTAGGCTCCGGTGATGAGGTTTACCTGAATGGAAAATTGATTGGCCGAAATGCCCGTCGAAGTTCCAATATTAAAACAGGACGTCGTGGTCCGCGTTCTTATCTTATTGCAGCCAATGATCCTGCTATTTTATGGGATAAAGAAAATGTAATTGCAATAAGAGTATGGAACAATAATGGACCCGGAGGTTTATTGGCGGGCGATTATGCAATCAATATCGTTGACGTAACTGATCTTGCCACAATCAATACCGATAACAGTTTTGTTTTTAATGGTAACAATGAAATAACAAAAAAAATTCTTTTGCAATCCAATTACGATAACTATGATTACAAAGGGAAGCTGACAGTTTCCATTATAGATCCGGAAACCGGCAAACAAATTTTTAAGAAAGAAGCAGATGCTGGTTTTTCTAAAACAAACTCCTTTGAATATGTTTTTAAAAATACTCTTCCTGAAAACAAATCTTACATCATTCAGTATAATTATATAGAAACAAGAACAGGAAAGCAAATCAATAAAACAGAAACCTCGCCTTATTTGCTTACTCCAAAAGTTTCTGCCCGGCCTCGCATTAATGGTCCTGATATATTTGGTGCCAGGCCGGAACGTCCTTTTCAATATAAAATCCCGGCATCGGGTGAAAAGCCCGTACAATATGCTGTAAAAAATTTACCGCAAGGTTTGAAAGTGGATGCAACTACAGGAATCATTACGGGAACGGTAAATAAAAAAGGCACCTATAAAGTAAAACTGTCCGCAAAAAACAAACTAGGCACAGCTGAAAAAGATTTTACGATTGAAATAGGAGACAAAATAGGTTTAACACCATCACTTGGCTGGAATAGTTGGAATGCATGGGGCTTAAGTGTAAGTGATGAGAAAGTGCGAATTTCTGCTAAGGCCATGGCCGATCATTTAATGAGTCATGGATGGACCTACATCAACATTGATGATGGTTGGGAAGCTCCTGAACGTGCGGCCAATGGTGAGCTATCCTCCAATTCGAAATTTCCTGATATGAAAAAGTTGACCGATTATGTTCATAGCCTTGGCTTGAAAATCGGAATTTATTCTTCTCCGGGTCCCCGCACCTGTGGTGGTTATTTAGGCAGTTATCAGCACGAAGAGCAGGATGCAAAAATGTTTGCCGATTGGGGCATTGATTATTTAAAATACGACTGGTGCTCTTACTCTCAAATTGCGCCACAGAATCCGGATTTGAACGAGTTGAAAAAACCCTATGTTGTCATGCGTACGGCTCTTGATAAAGTGAATCGCGATATTATTTTTAGTTTGTGTCAATACGGTTGGGGTGACGTGTGGAAATGGGGAGCCGAGGTTGGAGGAAATAGCTGGCGTACCACCGGCGACATTACAGATACCTGGTCCAGCTTATCGAGGATTGGTTTTATGCAAGACAAATGTTCTCCTTATGCGCAACCCGGAGCCTATAACGATCCGGATATGCTCGTTGTTGGCAAAGTAGGTTGGGGACCAAGATTGCGTAATTCAAGGTTGACAGCAGATGAGCAGTACACACATATCAGCCTGTGGAGTTTATTGACCTCGCCGCTGCTAATTGGCTGTGATATGGGACAGTTGGATGATTTTACTTTAAATCTTTTGACGAACGATGAAGTACTTGCCATTAACCAGGATGCGCTAGGGAAGCAGGCATTCAAGCTAATTGATAAAGACAGTATACAGGTGTGGGTGAAAGAATTGAAAGATGGCAATAAGGCTTTTGGAATTTTTAACCTCACTGGCAATGCTCAAAAAACTACTGTGAATTTTGCCGATGTTAAATTGAATAGCCAGCTAAAGTTGCGTGATGTATGGCGTCAAAAAGATTTAGGAAAGTTCAGCAATACATTCACAGCAAGCATTCCTGCTCATGGGGTAATTCTTTTAAAAGCTTCCGGCAATTAAATGATTTGATCTGCATGTAAACAATTAAAAGCGATGAGACTCTCCCAAGTTTTCCTAACCTCTTTTATAACCACAGTTTTTTTTTATTCCGAAGCCATTTCGCAAACAGACACGCAGGATAAAACATCTCAATCAACCAAACTTGTAGTAAGCTATGCGCAGGCAATGATAACGTTGCCGCCCGCATCATTATCCATAGATTCATTTTATAAAAAATATACAGACGCTTTTGGAATTCCGATTGTTTCATCCGGGAAAGTACCTGATGATGCTCTTCTGATTGCAAGAGATATTGTCAACTACATGTTGATCAAACGGCCAGATGTTCGCACTGCGTTGATCAATCGTGGTGCCCGTGTGCTTGTAATGGCAGAAACAGAAATGGAAACCGATTTACCCGAACGTCGCAATTGGAAAAAACCCGCGAAAAATGATCCTCGTCTTACGCCTGGTGAAAGAGAAAATTATGATAAACCCGGTGGAATTGCCAGCATGTCTGACCGTGAATATTGGAACCGGCGTGCCCGCGGCATGGGCGGTACTGTTACCTCATGTGCAGAAGAAAACCTGTTGGGTTACGCGGGTACACGCTATTATGGTGAAAACATTTTGGTGCATGAATTTAGCCATAATATTATGGGAGCTCTTCGTAATGCCGATACTGCACTTTATAGGGAGATAGGAAAAGCGTATGAAGCTGCTAAAACCAAAGGACTCTATAAAGGACAATATGCAATCAATACGGTTGCAGAGTATTGGGCAGAAGGAACTCAATGGTGGTTTTGGTCGAACTATGAATTTTATGATGGTGATACGAGAGTTGAGTCGCCGGATGATTTGAAAACGTATGATCCTTCACTTTACAGCATATTGGAAAGAGTTTATCAGGGACATCACATACCCGCGGATGTTTATTACAGTAAAAATATAAAACCTGTTCGTCGTAGGGAATAGAAGTCGACCGTAAGGCAGAAGAATGCAATTCAAAATTAAAAAAACACATTAGCCATTGCCCATCGCCAATTCATATAGCGTTCATGTGATAAATTCAAACGCATTTCCAGGCTTTCTGCGTTTGCATTCAATTTTATTTTGCCTCAAAATGGTCAGGTGCCTAAGCCCTCTGTATATCGTGTAAAATTTACACTTAAAGCACAAATATGTTCCCCAAGTGCGACTGAAACATTAATATCATTGAATAAAATTTTTTGCTGATAATTTAAAAACTTCAGTCTTGGAATGTTGTTAAAATGCAAGTACTATTTGTTAATATACTATAACCAAATTCTCTCTAAATAAAATAGGTTTGATAAGAGAATTCTTACTTCACGATCTGCTTTATTTAAAATGTTGAAAACTAAAATAGCTATTATGAGTAACTGCATCTTCTTTTCTATACGCTTAGCCCCTTCATGAGATAAACAAGAAAACAGATTGCCCCGACAACCCACATGTTTATTCGAATGATTTTCTAGTTTTTTAAATAAATACTATGAACTATTTCCGGCTGAAAAAAAGGGTACATCATTTGTTGGCGCTTGCATTTTTTATTGGCGTATCAGCCATTGCGCATGCACAGGTAACTGTTACGGGAAAAGTTTTGGATAAAAAAGACAACACGCCTGTAGCTGGGGCTACAGTGCAGGTAAAAAACTCGCCAAATACTGCTACGGTAACAGATGAGAATGGAAACTTCAGTTTAAAAGTTCCTTCTTTAAATGCAACACTCGAAATTTCGTTCGTTGGGTTTATTAGACAGGAAATAAAACTAAATAATCGAAACAGTGTGGATGTCATTTTGGAGCAGGGTGAAAAAGCAATGGACGATGTTGTAGTGATCGGATACCAAGCGGTTCAGCGACGTAAAACAACGGCTGCTATAGCCACTGTCAAAGGAAAGGATATTGAGAATATGCCTTATCCAACTTTTGACCAAATGCTGCAGGGCAGGGTAGCTGGCTTAAACGTGTTAAACATTTCCGGCGAGCCAGGTTCAACAGCTATTGTTAATATTCGCGGAAGTTCTGCAGTAAGGGACCCGAATGACATCAGTGCCCCTTTGTATGTAATTGATGGGATTGTTTTTGATATAAGCGATCAGCGTAATGCCGGCCCGGCTATAAATCCGCTATCATCAATTAATCCGAATGATATTGAATCTATAGATATTTTGAAAGATGCCTCTGCTGCGGCCATTTATGGTTCGCGTGCAGGAAATGGAGTGATCATTGTAAAAACTAAAAGACCAAAAACAGGCCCTCCGCAAATTCGTGTAAGCTCTTATGTTGGTATAAGTGCAAGGCCCAGAATGAAACCGATGATCATTGGTGCTGCAGAAAGAAGACAGAAAATGGATATTCTCACTCAGTATGGTAGTTATACAGGTATGGGAAATCTTAGTCCCATGCTTACTGATAGCCTCAATCCCGCTTTCAATAACAATGTCGATTTTCAGGGCTTATTTCTTAAAGAAGCAATTATTCATAACGTAGAGGCGAGCATTGCGCAAGGCATGGAAAAACTTAGCTATCGTATTTCCTTTAGCAGGTATTATGAGGATGGAGTTATAAGAGGTTATGATTTTACAAGAACTTCTCCGCGTTTATATTTATCAATTAGGCCTGTTGACAAATTAGAAGTTACAAATGATCTTTTCTTCAATTTTCAAAAAACACATCACGGTCCGGGAAATACGGGCTTTTCAAGATATCCATTCACCATCTGGGGATTCCCTTCTTCTTTCTGGCAAATCACTGAACAGGATATGAAAAATTACACAGGCCGCAATAGCCAGGTTTACGATGATGACCGGTCCACTTCGATAAATGGAAATACCCAGGCCAATTTCAAGATCACAAAAGATTTGTTGTTTACAAGTTCCATTGCTTACAATTTTAATTTTAATCGTCGGGATTACCTTGAACACATGTCAGTAAATCCTAACCGAAGGAATGATGCTACGAGTACTGTAACAAATGGTCGGCGTTGGGAAAATACCAATACTCTTATCTATACAAAAGAGTTTAACGATGTACATAACACCAGTATTCTTGTGGGAGAGGGTGCCGAAGAACAAGTAAATAATCGTACGTTTCTCAGAGGTAATAATATAGCTGCTAATTCGATAGTGGTTGTACAGGGAGTGCCTGCCGGTCCAAATTTGAGTGGTAGCAGTGACCTTGAAGAAAGATCAAGACTGTCTTATTTTACACGCCTTCATTATGACTATAAAGGAAAATACGGAATAGAACTCAACCTGCGCCGTGATGCTTCTTCCCGCTTTAGTGCTGATGACCGATGGGGTACTTTTCCATCAGCCTCTGCTCTTTGGGTAATATCGGATGAAAAATTCTTTGAGCCTTTTTCCAAGGTGGTTTCTTTTCTTAAGTTCCGGGGAAGTTATGGTATCACCGGCCGTGATCCGATTTCATATTATGGCCGCTACATTGCCTTGACAAATTCCGCAACTTACCAGGGTTCGTCCACGGGAGCAGGTGGAGGCACTAACTTAGCTTATAATGGTGTAACAGTAGCTTACCCAAATTATAATATTACTGCTGCAGTGCCGGGAATTTCATGGGAAAGCTCTCCCCAGGCAAATATTGGCGTGGATATGAATTTGTTTAAGGATCGTCTAAGCATCACAGCAGATTTTTATAGCAAGGATAACGAGGACTTAATTTTTGATATTCCTGTACAGGTGACGACGGGCTTTGTAACAGCAAGAGATAATTTTGTTACCGTGCGTAACAGAGGTATCGAGTTCACCATTACTTCCAATAATACGTCACGACGCTCCCCACTAAGGTGGACCACAACTTTAAACTTTGCTTATAACCAGAATTATGTTTTAAAACTTCCGTATGATAACCGCGATTTCACCTTTGGCCCGCCGTGGTTAAAAAGAGTGTTGACTATAGGTCAACCAGCCTTCCAGTTCTGGGTATGGAATGTGCCGAAGATATATAATTCCAATGACGAAGTTCCCGTAGATCCGCTCACAGGCAACCGAATGAGATGGGGTTCTGCAACCGGACCATTTTTCACAGCAGGTGATCCTGCAAGAGTGGATTATAACGGCGACTATATCATTAATGATTTTGACAGGATCATGATGGGCGATCCGAATACGAAGATCGCCGGCGGCCTCATCAACAGTTTGCAATACAAAGGATTTTCCATGCAGATACTTTGCAATTTTATTACCGGCAGAAAATTATGGAATGGTTACGTTTCCGACAAAATGCAGGATGCAGGTAGCACCAATCCTTATTCACGCTGGGGTCCTACTTCAGCAGTTTCATCTGATTTTCGCGGAGCACAGTTTTGGTTTCCAGGTGATGAGAATGCTGAATTTCCTGGCTTGCTGACCAATGCCGTGGATAAATGGCATATCGCTCAATCATTTTACGTAGAGGATGCCAGCTTTTTCCGTTTGAAAAATATTATGCTTGGATATATGCTTCCTGACAAATTTACTAAACGAGTGAAACTAAAATCATTGAGGCTTTATGCTTCTATAGATAATATTTGGGTTTACTCCAGGGCAACAGTGCCTGACCCTGAGCCGGTAACTCCTGACGGATATTCTAATGGCAACGATTATCCACTACCAAGGAAACTTACACTGGGGGCTGAAATTAATTTCTAACAAAGGCAAAGAACAAGTATGAAAAAAAATATAACGATTTACTTATTTTTCTATGCTGTACTTGCGGCTTCCTGTAAAAAATTTTTGGACAGGGAACCTAAGAATACATCAACTGATGTGAACTTCTGGAAAAATGAGGCAGAAGCCAACTCGGCAGTATCTGGAATATATGCCTTATTAAGAACAGCGATTAATTATCCCGAAGGTATCGGACATTATGCGTGGGGTGATTTGCCAACTGATGAGTTTGCATCTAATCAGACATTGGGAGGACAGGACTATGCTGCAATTAACCAAATCAACTGGTCAATTTCCATTTCTTCCACTGCCGCAACAGATGCAAGTCGCATGATGTACAGAGTGCGTCGTTGGGATAATTTCTATCGTGCTATTGACCAGGCCAACCGCGTATTAAAATTTGTTCCTGATATACCTTTAACAGAGTATACTGCCGCGAACCCTTCATCTGTACAGCAAAGATTTTTAGGTGAGGCTTATTTTCTTCGTGCATTTACTTATTTCTATATCTCACGAATATGGGGTGATGTGCCTTTGGTACTGGAAACTGTTGCAGATCCTACCTTAGGCGAAGCTCTCCCTCGCACTTCAAAAGATCAAATATTAGATCAGGCTATCAAAGATATTAACGAAGCTATTCCTAAACTTAGCTGGACGTCTGCTGTGGCAGACAAAGCCGTAAGAGCTAACCGGGCAGCTGCTTTTGCTTTGCTGGCACATATTTATGCGTGGAAGGGTGAGTATGACAAAGCTGCTTCCAGTGCTGATTCAGTTATCATCAAAGGTGGCTTCACTTATGTACCAAGATCAAATTTCACTTCAATTTTTAAAGGACAAAGTTCAGAAGGAATTTTTGAAATATCTCAAAACAAAACCAATGAAGGATATGCGACAGGGATTGGTACCAGAACATCAAAAGCACCTTATTTGCTGAGCAATACCGGAAACAGTAACATGCCTTTAGATGTGAGTAATCTGTACTCACGCTTTTTTACCGATACAGTCAATGATTTAAGAGTAAAAAAGGGAATGGCATTTTTAGGCACTGCCGATCCAATTACTATCAAATACTCCGATAACAGTTTCATCACCTATACAGGACCAAACAATACTTCGCCAGTTGTGCTGCATAACATTGTTATCTTCCGTTTGGCTGACATTAAGTTATTAAGAGCAGAAGCGTTAACGGCCATAGGTGATAATGGCTCTGCAAGAACAATCCTCAATGAGGTCAGGGCACAAGCCGGATTAGCGGCTTCTACAGCTACCGATGCTAATTTGTTTGAAGCCATCATTGATGAACGTGGACGGGAATTGTTTATTGAAGGACATAGGTATTATGATTTGGTTAGATTGGCAAAAAAAACGGGTATAGTAAAATTTGGATCGGGAGCTACACCACGAATCACCGCCGGTGAGTTTACTCAAGGCAAATATATATGGCCAATTGACCCATCACTGATTATTGCCAATTCTCTTTTAACCCAAACTCCTTTTTGGGCCGATAAAATGTAAATCTCAAAAAAAGAAAACATGAAAAAATATAAAACGCTTTTAATCATTTTTTGCGGAACTCTGGTTATCATGTCCTGCAAAAAGAACGATTATCTAACAGATGGTGGAGTACACGAAGCAAGGACTGAGCTGAATACTTATGATTATTTAAAATCCAATCAATATCATCTCTTTGATACTTTTTTATTGATCATTGACAAATTCAATCTTAAAACTGAGCTATTAAATTCCAAAACAGTTTTTGCAGTTACAGACTACTCCATCAAAAGGTATATGGACCTAAGGCAAGCCGCTTTGCAATTAATAGACATAAATAAAGTGTTTACACTGGATAGCTTATACAAAAATATGACCGCAGATTCTGTAAGGCAATATTTCTTTGATGTAGTAATAGAATTGGAAAATGCTGTGATCGAACCTGAAGTGAGGCAGCTTACCAGCCGGGGTAATACAACCTGTGGTTTTTCGAAAAGGGCATGGTCAGTATTAGAGTTAAACGGAAACGATGCAGGATTGTTTACATGGACTAACACACCTGCATACGGATTGTATTATACTCGTATCAGAGGTGCCTTGGATGTACCTGGTGTAACGCCTCCGCCAAATGAAATTGATATTAAAGTGTTGTGTCAAACAACGGGTATACTGCCGAGATCAGATAAAGGAACGTATGATCAAGTATTACATGTATTAAGCAACCAGCATACATTTATTCGTTTTTGATTTTGTTGTGAGTCTTAAAGTTAAATTTTATACAAGCATGAAATTTTTAAAAATAAGCAGCTTTGTTTTTATAGCTACAATCATAATTTTAGGGTGTAAAAAACCCGCTGAAGGATATCTTAGTAAGGTATTAGTATATAGCCCTAAAACCCTTGTCGCTACAAAAGGTAGGGCGACAACTTCTGCTGCGCTTCTGGTAGATGGCTCGACAAGCCCGATAAATGTTGAATTGTTGACTACCAGAAATTATTATACAAAACAATCAGCAGATGCCATTTTATTAAAGGAATATGAGATCGTTACATACACGGCTGAGATTACGCAAAACGATTCGACCCCGGAGCAGGTGGCTGCTAAAGTAGGCAAAGCGATGTACAGCAGTTTTAATGTTAACCCTATTGGAGGCAGGCTTGAAGTGACACCGGCTACAAATTTTATTGATACAGGAACCTATGAATTTGACATTTTGGTAACTAATCCTGCTGGAAGCCGTGAGGTCAACAGCGTAGGAATAATAAAGATTGTGAACCCAACAAATTCTTTTGAGATAACTACGCAGTCGGTAAATACTTCTCCAAGTACTTCCGAAACTCCAACCACTAACCAAACCAATTTTACGACTTCAATTGTGCGGACTTCTTCTGCCGCGAATAAAATCATTCTGAAGTTTGTAGATAAAAATGGAGTTCCTTTTAATCCAAACGCCGGACAGGTTAACATAAGGGCTGACCAGCCTTATTTTAAAATGTATGCTCCTTTTTATCCGGAAGAAAAAACAGATACAGCCTTGGTTTACCGTTATCCATCCGGCCTTCCTGTTTTTCCGATATACCCGGCTCTTATGGTGCCAGGAAGAACCCAACCAATTACTAATTATTCATTCAGTTATAGAATTCCGGCGACTGCTACTGACATAAACATGAATGTTAATCCTACAATGGGATTTCGTTTATGGCCTTTGCTTGGTGAGCAGGCTGTTAGCGGAACGTATCTGGTAACGTTTAAAATGAATTTTGTAACAAGGAAACCATAGTCACTGTTCTGATAGTTCCAAAAAGTAGGACGGAACATTTCATCGACCAATCTTTGCTTGATAATGTTTTAATTCTTCAAAGGCAACTCTATCTCAACAATGCTGTCTTTGGTTTGCTTAACTGCAAGATTTTAGACGTGTATTCGACTAAGGAAATATAATTTGAATATTGATCCTTAACTCAGATAAATTCAATAAACATGTCATTTTTTAAAATCAGACCAGGTATTTTTTCATTTATATTACTTGGAACTCTTCCTGTCAATGGACAACATTCAGACTATCCAATTCAACCCGTAGCCTTTACACAAGTACATGTGAACGATAATTTTTGGGCGCCAAAGATGGATTTGAATGTCCGTGTTACCATTCCCTATGTACTTCAAAAATGCCGCGAAACCGGCCGCATAGATAATTTTTTAAAAGCTGCAGGCAAAATGCCTGTTGGCAGAATTACAGAATATCCATTTGATGATACAGATATTTATAAGCTGATAGAAGGTGCGTCTTATTCATTACAAGTAAAGAAAAATCCCGAATTGGAAAAATCTCTGGATTCACTCATTGAAATTATTGCAGCCGCACAGGAACCAGATGGCTATCTATATACTTTCCGCACCATAAAGCCTGAAAAATTGCATCCATGGATTAGTCCGAAAAGATGGGAAAAAGATCCTGAGTTAAGTCATGAGCTTTATAACTGTGGTCATCTTTATGAAGCTGCTGCTGCTCATTATTTGGCTACAGGCAAAAAAACCATGTTGAATATAGCTATCAAAAATGCAGATCTTCTTGTGAAAGATTTTGGTCCAGGCAAGGCAGAATATTTTCCGGGTCACCAGGTTGTTGAAATGGGTCTTGCAAAAATGTACAGAGTAACTGGAAAAAAAGAATATCTCGACCTTGCTAAATTTTTTCTTGACATACGTGGCAATGGAAAAATTAAGGGCTCTGAATATAATCAATCGCAAAAGCCTGTAACAAGTCAGCATGAAGCAGTAGGTCATGCAGTTCGGGCCGCATATATGTACACCGGCATAGCTGATGTGGCAGCGCTTACGGGTAACCAGGATTATTTGAGAGCAATTGATGATATCTGGAATGATGTAGTGCAAAAAAAAATCTATCTCACAGGTGGCATTGGTGCCACTGGTGCGGGTGAAGCATTTGGTGCTCCTTATCAATTACCCAATATGTCGGCGTATGCGGAAACCTGTGCTTCCATTGCCAATGTGTATTGGAATAATCGCATGTTCCTGATGCACGGCGATTCAAAATATATAGATGTTCTGGAAAGGATCATGTATAATGGATTGCTCTCCGGAATTTCACAGGATGGGAAACATTTTTTTTATCCCAATCCTTTGGCCTCAATGGGTCAGCATCAACGGGCATCGTGGTTTGGTTGTGCCTGTTGTATTTCTAATGTTACGCGGTTTTTGCCATCTGTTCCCGGTTATGTATATGCACAAAATAAAAATGATCTCTATGTAAATCTTTTCATGTCGAACAAAGCAAATATTACACTGCCTGCAAGCCTGGTGACAATAGAACAAACAACAGAATACCCATGGAAGGGCAAAGTAAATATTACTGTTGATCCTCAAAAAAAATCGGCATTTACCATTCGCATACGCATACCAGGATGGGCAAAACAGGAAGCAATCCCTGGCGATCTGTACCAGTTTGCAGATAGAACTGCAAAACCAATAACTATCGCACTTAATGGAAAAAAATTAGAATACAAAATGGAAAAAGGCTACGCTGTATTGACACGCATCTGGACAAAAGGAGATAAAATAGAAATTGATTTTCCAATGGAAGTAGAAAAAGTTTTAGCAAATGAAAAAGTGGAGGATGATAAAGGGCGGTTTGCATTTCAGAAAGGACCGCTGGTGTACTGTATCGAAGGCTCGGATAACAGTGACAAGGCTGTTCAAAATATTGTAGTGAGCGAGAAGGCTCCCATTAATGAGACGTTCAATAAAGATATTTTAAATGGCGTGTTGATGCTGTCAGCACAGGGAAGTTCTACCCGCCGTCAATTGAACAGTGATGTTTTGTTAAAGAGTCAGCAGGAGGTAAAAGCTATTCCATATTATGCATGGAACAACAGGGGATCAGGTGAAATGGAAGTTTGGATTGCTTATGATGAATCGGCCGCCCGGCCAAAACCGGCACCGACTATTGCCTCAAAGAGTGTAGTATCATCTTCACTAAACAATCAACGCATGCAAAAAGCATTGAATGATCAATACGATCCCAGAAATTCAAATGATCATTCTGCTATTTACCTGCACTGGTGGCCAAAGAAAAATACACTGGAGTGGGTTCAGTATGATTTTGACCAGGAGTACTCGGTTTCTGAATCAAGTGTGTATTGGTTCGATGACGGTCCTTCCGGTGGTTGCCGCATTCCGGCTTCCTGGAAAATATTGTATAAAGAAGGTGATAACTGGATACCTGTAAAAAATCTCACTCCTTACGAAATTTCAAAAGACAAATACAACTCCATAAAGTTTGAACCTGTGAAAACAAAAGCATTAAGGATAGAGGTAAAACTTCCGGAAGATTTTGCTACAGGCCTTCATGAATGGATTGTAAAATGAAAATAATAGTATAATCCTTGTTACAATTGATAAATGGCTTTTCTATGAATTTTATGATGAGAGCGCTTTCAACATTTATGCTTGCCTGTGTTTTATTCGCTCATGCACAAAGTCAGCAGCAAGCAACCATCACTATCAATGCAACTCAATCAGGTGCTAAGGTATCGCCGGCTCTTCATGGAATTTTTTTCGAAGAGATCAGTCATGGTGGAGAAGGCGGTTTGTATGCAGAGCTGATACAAAACCGTGGATTCGAAGATTCAAGATTGCCACCGGCCACTACCTTGCAAAATGGATTCATTGTCCCAAATAGAACACCACATTTTTCTCTGCCTAATAACAGAGCAAGTGATTGGAAAATGCGTTGGAATGTAAAAAATCCATGGCCTTCATGGTCTTTAGAAACAAATGATAGCTCTTCTATCATTCTTTCACTCGCAGAAGAAAAGCCATTGAATGATGCAACTCCACATTCTTTGCAGGTAAATATTCAAAAACTAACTACGAAAAATAATTTAGTAAACGAAGGTTTCTGGGGCATTAATACTAGAAAAGGAGATACATACAATCTTAGTTTTTATGCCCGTACTGATAATCGTTATAAAGGACATTTAACTGTATCACTTCAATCAGCAGATGGAAAAGTTTTGGGGAGTTACACATTTAAATCTATAACCGGTAATGAATGGAAAAAATATACCTGTAAACTTCAAGCAGCACAAAGCGATCCCAAAGCAAAATTTGTTATGAGTTTCGGAAGTACAGGAACAGTATGGTTGGATTTTGTTTCTCTATTTCCTGCAAAAACATTTAAAAACAGGCCTAATGGTTTGCGTCATGACCTTGCGCAATATTTAGCTGATCTAAAACCTGCTTTCATACGTTGGCCCGGTGGTTGTTTTGTAGAGGGTATCAACATTGAAAGTGCACCTACCTGGAGGCGCAGTATCGGCCCTGTCGAAAAACGTCCTGGTACCTACAGCCCCTGGGGTTATTGGTCTTCTGATGGATTTGGGTACCATGAATTTCTGCAGTTTTGCGAAGATATTCATGCAGATGCTTTATATGTTTTTAATGCCGGTGTATCATGTGATTTCAGAAGCGGCACTTTTATTCCTGATGAAGGTGTAGATTCCATTATTGCCGAAGTTTTAAGCGGCATTGAATATGCCATAGGACCCGCTACTTCCAAGTGGGGAAAGGTTCGTGCAGCAAATGGCCATCCCAAACCTTTTCCATTAAAATATGTTGAGGTTGGAAATGAGCAGGTGGGTCCACGTTATTCACGCAGATATAATTGGTTTTATGACGCGATAAAAAAGAAATACCCACAGATCAAGATTGTGGCCAGCATGGGCATTGGCGATATAAACAGGAGAACTTTAGACAGTATGAAAAAAGTGGATTTTGCGGATGAACATGCATACAAGGCAGCATATTGGTCGGTACGTAATTATGATCATTTTGATAATTATAAGCGTGGCGATTGGGACATGTATGTAGGAGAATATGCAACAAATTCGGGAGTAGGAAGCGGAAACATGCTAGCAGCAGTAAATGATGCTGTTTACATTATGGCTATGGAGCGTAATGGCGATTTAGTAAAAATGTCAAGTTATGCTCCTTTGTTTGTAAATGTAAATGATGTGGACTGGCCCGTGAACCTGATCAACTTTAATGCTTCAAAAAGTTTTGCAAGGATTTCTTACTACGCCATAAAAATGTTTAATGATCATAGGGCTAATGAAAATGTTTTTTCTGAAACTGTTATTACTCCATCTTCTGAAAAAATTCCTTTATTCGCTGGCGGCATAGGATTGGCTACATGGGATACTGAATCGGAATACAAAGACATTGAAGTGATACATGATGGGAAAATAGTTTACAAGAGTGATTTCATTAATCGTGAAAATGAATGGAAGCCTGTACGCGGCAATTGGCAGGCGAGGGACAGTGCTTTCGCTCAAACAGCACAAGGTGCTCAACGGTTTGCGTGGTTACAAGGCAAAAGTTTTGATACATATATTCTAAAATTGAAAGCCCGTAAGATTAGCAATGCAACTAATGCATTTATTATTCCTTTCGCAGTTAAGGATGACAACACTATGCTTCGTGCACACATTGGCTCTTACGTAAATGTGAATAGTGTATTTGAATCAGTAACCAACGGTATGAATGTCTCTGATCTTACCAATCAAAAAAGATTACAAGCGCGGATTGAAACAGGAAGATGGTACGATATTACATTAGAAGTTGGTTACGATAAAGTTGATTGTTATCTCGATGGAAAATTATTAATGACATATACAGAGCCTCAGAAGTTTTTTAGTATAGCCGGTAGAGATAATAAAACGGGCGAGCTGATTATGAAGGTAGTCAATGCATCAGACAAGCCTTATAAAACAATGCTAAAAATTGATGGAGCACAAATAGAAGGAACTGCTGATCTCATTACACTCACCGCGGATTCTCCTACGGCAGAAAACTCACTCGAAGAACCTAAGAAATATGTTCCTAAATCGACAAAACTTTCTGGCATTATCAATCAGTATGAAATGGAATTTAAGCCCTATTCAATTTCTGTTTTGCGAATAAAAGATAAATCATGGAAAAACACTGTGGCTAAAAAATAATTTAGTTGTATACAAGAATATAAAAGTAGTGCAGGTCTTTGCTTCATGGTCTCCGAAAGAAAGATTTTTTTTATCATTTCAGGTGTCTCTTGATAATTTTTTCGTCTTTTGTGCGAAAGCCCTTCTATCCGGTCAAATATTGAGAAGTACCGGTTTAAATAATGTAAAAAGGAAGTTTTGAATAACTGTAATTTCAATAACTGATACTAACATAAAAACTACAATAATGTTCTCAAAAAAATTATTTTACCTGATTCTACTTGCTTTACTTTTTAATATAATGAATGCACAAACAGGGGTACAATCTGTAAGGATTCAATCTGCTAAAACAAAATCTCCATCCGCTGCGTTGCCCCAATACAAGCCCACACGTGATGAAATGCTGAACCGGTATAGGCAAACTGCTCTGTTGGATAGTGTAATCAGGAATAAGGTATTTAAAACAAACATACAGGCTAACTGGCAGGCAGGTGGAGAAAGCTTTTGGTATCGTAATACGCTTAAAGATTCAGTATTCGAATATTTTTATGTAGATGCAGAAAAAGGGCAGAAACAAAAAGCATTCGATCATGTCCGCCTGGCTCAGGCAGTAGAGAAGGCTGCAGGTAAAAGGTATAATGCATCGCGTCTTCGCATTTCCAATATGATTTTTGAAAACAATGCAAGCCAGATCAGTTTTCAAATGGATGGGCAATGGTGGAAATGCAATCTTACAACATATGATTGTACTGCAACTACTGCACCTAAAGGATTTAGAGAAAATAGCGACACTGCCCGAAGGACAGGATTAGGCAACAGGGGTAATTTCAATCAAAATGAATTAGGTCCTGTAACCAGAAGAGGCCGTGCTTTCAGATCAGATAGCATTTCACCGGATAAACGATGGATAGCATACATAAGAAATGGAAATGTATTTGTCAGATCTGCGGATAGTGCGCAGCAAATACAATTTACAACAGAAGGCAGCCTGGAAAAACCATACGGACAATTGTCCTGGTCGCCCGACAGCAAGAATGTAGTGGGGTATCATATAAATCCTGTAAAAGAAAAAGAAGTGTATTATGTATTGAGTTCTGCTTCTGGTACCAGGGGGCAACTCCGCTCCCGTGGCTATGCTCAGCCTGGCGATGAAAATACCAGCTATGAAATGTTTGTATTCAATGTAGCTGATAAAAAACAGATGAGGGTTGATATTGATGTAATTGATTTTTCCGGTCCTCCTTATTTGAACTGGAGAAAAGATAACAACAGCTATTTTACTTTTGAAAGAGTAGATAGGGGGCATCAACGCTTTCGCATCATTGAAGTCAATGCGACCTCAGGCAAGAGCCGTGAATTGGTTGATGAAAAAACCAACACTTTCATTTTCGAACAGCGCATTTTCACTTATTACATGCCGGAAACTCACGAGATCCTATGGGTTACTGAAAAGGATGGGTGGCGGCACATTTACCTTGTCGACGAATTGACAGGTAAGGAAAAACTACAAGTAACCAAAGGTGAGTGGGTAGTGAGAGAAATTGATAGCATTGATCAGAAGAAACGTGAAATATGGTTCGAAGCAAGCGGCATGAACCCCGATGAGGATCCTTATTTTATTCACTACTACAGAATTGGTTTCGATGGAAAAAACCTCTTAAAGCTAACAGAAGGCAACGCTAATCACAGAGCATCTTTTTCTCCTAACAGAAAATATTTTATCGATAATTATTCCAGGGTGGACATGGCACCGGTAATTGAACTGAAACGAACTGAAGATGGCTCGAAAATTATGGAGCTGGAAAAAGCTGATATCACAGCCTACCTGGCAACAGGTATTAAATTACCTGAACCATTTCATACAAAAGGCAGAGATGGAGTCACAGATATTTGGGGAGTAGTTTTCCGTCCCCGCCATTTCGATCCAAAAAAACGCTACCCTATTATTGAACAGATCTATGCAGGTCCACAGGGATCATTTGTTCCAAAAAATTTTTCAGCTTATGGAGAAACACAAAGCCTTGCCGAATTAGGGTTTATCGTAGTACAAATAGATGGCATGGGCACCTACAACCGCTCTAAGGCTTTTCATGACGTATGTTGGAAAAATCTTGCCGATGCCGGTTTTCCTGATCGCATTTTATGGATGAAAGCATTGGCTGCGAAATATCCTTACGTAGATACAACCAGGGTTGGTGTATATGGTACATCTGCAGGCGGACAAAACTCTGCGGGTGCTTTATTGTTTCATCCTGAATTTTATGACGCTGCTGTGTCTGCCTGTGGATGTCATGACAACAGGGTGGATAAACAATGGTGGAACGAGCAGTGGATGGGTTATCCTGTGGGCAATCATTATGATGAGCAATCCAATATCACCAACGCCTACAGATTGCAAGGTGATTTATTGCTTATTGTAGGCGAAGCTGATGAAAACGTTCCTCCCGAATCTACTTATCGTGTAGTAGACGCATTAATTAAGGCAGGAAAAAACTTTGAATTCTTAGCCGTGCCTGGAATGGGTCATGGTGATGGAGGGCCCTATGGAAGAAAAAAGAAACGCGATTTTTTTGTAAAGTCCCTGTTGGGTGTAGATCCGCCAAAAAGAAACATCAATGAACTATAATTGTTCGGAGGAATAGGTTTTCAAATGAAATGGTTAGTGACGAGATAATAATAATTTTATTCCGCAGGAATCAGCTTCCATGCCGCCTGCTTTGGTAAACATCACAGCTAATTCGCTATAGCTTAACGCCGCGTCGATAGTCATAATGCCGGTAATCTGCCATACAGCAGTTAACCAACCCGAACTGCCTACATTGTCTATAACGTCTGCCTGACAATAAAAATTTCTGGAACAATCATGGATCCGCTACAATCATGGCGCTATCTAACAGTTTAAGTGATGGCCTGAAAGTAGCCCCGTCCCATAGGTATCATCAGATAACTGTAATAAGGAATTAAGATCCGGTTTTATTTTTTCAGCAGAATTTGAATGAATTAAACGGATCTTAACTTCGATGGAAACATTTTATTATTGTATTTATTTCTGACGGATATATCAATAATTCTGAAAAGAAGTATTATTTATTTTCCTATTGTTGATATTCTGGATGTCCTCTGCTTAATCGAATTTTAGCTATTAGTTCTTATATTTTAACCTGTTTGTCTGTTTTTTTTGGACGGTCGGGTTAATTTTATGTAAATTAAGTTGCCAATTAATCGCTTCAAAGATTGCTGTATGAAAGTCCTGTCATTTACTATCCCTGCTTCTCACGACAAGACCATCCTCGTTCAGGAGGATGTCTTGCCCTATTTTTATCCGCACTTGCACCGACACGAAGAGATCCAGTTGACACTTATTTTAAAAGGAGAGGGGACACTTCTTGTTGGTAATAGCATGCATAGCTTTAGGGCCAATGAAGCATACCTGATTGGAGCAAACATGCCTCATGTCTTTAAAAGTGATGATTCATATTTTGCACCCGGCAACACAAAGGAAATACACACTCTCACTATATTTTTTAATGCAAAGGGAAAGCTGGCCTCTTTATTTGATCTGCCGGAATTAAAAAATGTGTACTCTTTTTTTTCCACCCATTACAGCGGCTTCAGAATTCCTGAGCACTCATTCACAGAAATTTCCGCCAAGATATTGAGTATTAAATATTCTTCGGGAATGGACCAGCTAATGCAATTTTTTCAACTTTTAAAATCATTAACTGCTCTTGAAAATACCAGTCCGCTTTCACCTGATGTGCTGCCAAAGACATTCAGCGATCATGAAGGTATGCGGATCAGCAATATTTACAACTACATTATGCAGCATTACAACAGGGATCTTACACTTGAAGAAGTCGCTGCTGCTGCTTACATGACCCCGCAGGCTTTCTGCCGGTATTTCAAAAAACATACTCGAGTAACTTTTGTTACATTTTTAAATGAGATCAGAATTAATGAAGCATGTAAAAAGCTGCTTGATGGTAGTTATGACAGCGTATCATCAGTAGCATTTAATTGTGGTTTCAATAGCATTACTAATTTCAATAGGGTCTTTAAATCAACTACTGGTAAATCTCCCAGGGAGTATACTGCGGTTTTTTTAAGTAAGGTTAATTAGGTTATTGTCGCAGACAATTTTTGTTTTTTAGAAATCATGAAGTTATATTGGTCCAGCTTATAAATGACTGCATTTTACTAGCCACTTTCAGTGTAACATTCATCTTCCCTCCAATCTAAAGATTTGAAGACGGTATGATGTTTCAAATTAAGAAAATCTGTATTCAATTTTTTTAATTCTTTGTATGAAGCAATTACCCAAAAGCAACACACCATACAATTCAATTAGGAAACTTTCAGGGGACTGTGCAAGCAAGTCACTAAAAGAACAATAAATCTTTTAAAATTCTAAAGCGGTGAGGGAGAGACACGATCCGCCTGAGGCGGAACGGGTTTAAGCTTTGTATTTTTTGAAATAAAAAAATTACAATGGTTGTTACAATTTTATTTTAATGCGGTGAGGGAGGGATTCGATCCGCCTAAGGCGGAACGGGTTCAAGCTTCGTGTTTTTTGAAATAAAAAACCGCAGTGGTTGCTATGATTTTATTTTTTAATGCGGTGAGGGAGGGATTCGAACCCTCGGTACGGGTTTAAGCCCGTACGACGGTTTAGCAAACCGTTGATTTCAGCCACTCATCCACCTCACCGGCTGAATTTGCAAGGGCAGCAAAAATAGATTGAATGAGGCAAACTCCCAAACAAAAATGAACTACCTAAAATTGGAAAACCATACGATTTATGGAAGTTGAGAAGATTTACTGGCAGAAATCTTTATTCAGTTTTATCTTCGAAAAAAGCGATAAGCCATGTAAATCATATTTCCTATTGATTGCAAAAAAGTAAGAGAAATAATTTTTAGATCAAGGCGGAAATTGGCATTACGAATATATTCTGCATCCCAATGGTAACGGATAAAAATGCTTTCATAATCAGCCGTTGGCCCATGGTAACCTTTGACTTGTGCAAGCCCAGTAATACCCGGTCTCATAGATGCTCTGAATTTATAAGCGGGAATAACGAAAGAAAAGCGTGTGCAATCTGAAAGCATGTGTGGCCGGGGGCCGATAATGCTCATATCGCCAATGAGCACGTTTATAAATTGAGGTAATTCATCCAAGTTTGTCCTGCGTAAAACTTTTCCGATTCTCGTTATCCTGTGGTCATCTTCTTCGGCCTGTTTTTCATCCGCTTCATCGTTTACGACCATTGTGCGAAATTTTATACACCGGAATTGCCAGCCGTTTCTGCCCATACGTCGTTGCACAAAAAATACAGGGCCTTTGGAATCAATAAGGATCAATAAGCTGATAATAGGCAACAGCCAGCTTAGTATACAGCTAATGAAAAGAAAGGAAAGAACAATATCGAAAGCTCTTTTAATGAAAAGATACCTTTTTCTTTCGGCTACGGGACTTTTAATGAGCACGGTTTCTTTTTCAGATGGCGCTTCCTTTGCAGGTGAAGGCAAGAGGTTAGTATGATAATCCATTCGGTACAAGGGAGTGAAAATGGGAACCGTTTTTTTAGAATGCTGGCTTTAATACAATCGGTATAAATTTTAAAATGGTTGCTCACTCATTTTTAGTTTTTTGACAGAAGAAAGTTTATTTTTAACTGCATGATTCCAGCAGTTGATATAAAAAATATAACTACAGAAAAGCATGAGCTAACCATTTTAAAAACGCTGGCTTATTTTGACATTTTTGACTATCCACTTAATGAAAAAGAAATAAAAAACTTTCTTACGGTTGAGATAAATGATTCAGCATTTCGGCTAGCCATTCAACGATTAATTTCAGGAGGTGTTATTTATAAACTCGGTGAGTTTTATTCGCTCAAGAATAATAGGCAAATGGTGGAAAAACGATTACAAGGAAATCTGCGTGCTCAAAAACTTGTTCCGAAAGCGATTAAAATAGGCTCTTTCCTGTACAAGTTTCCTTACGTTAGGGCAATAGGGATCTCGGGCTCTCTTTCAAAAAATTATGCCGACGAAAAAGCAGATATTGACTTTTTCGTGATAACAAAAGCAAACCGACTTTGGATTACAAGAACAATTCTTCATCTTTTTAAAAAGCTCACTTTTTTATTTGGTAAGCAGCATTTTTACTGCATGAACTATTTTATAGATGAGCAAGCATTGATGATTGAGGAAAAAAATATTTATACAGCAACAGAGATTGTTACCTTACTTCCTGTTAGCGGATCAGAAGTAATGAATCTTTTTTTTGCGACTAATAATTGGGTAAAGGAATGGTTCCCTTTTCATGTGCCTGTGCGCCATTTAAACATTCCTGATAAGAGCTCAATGTTTAAAAAAGTTGCAGAATGGCTATTTGATGCAAGAATAGGAGGTTGGGTTGATGATTTGCTTTTTAAATGGACCACGCAGCGTTGGCGCAATAAGGAAAAGCGAGGGCAAAAAAATGCAAAAGGAAGGGTCATGAACCTTGTTACCTGTAAACATTTTTCAAAATCCAATCCCGAAGAATTTCAGGAAAGAATTATTGGTTTATATGAAACCGGGGTCAACAGATTCAAAAATCAATGGCCACAGTATCTTGATTAGCCTTCCTCTTTTTTAGAGAAATAATATAGTAGTCGCCGATCGACCTCCAAGGCCATTTGCACTTCCATTTTTCTTCAAGCTTCTTAAGAAATGCAAACAATTTTTGATGTTTCTCTGCAAAATTTTCAATGTAAGAGGGGGGTACGATTGTACATAGCCCTTCCGTGGCGATGACTTCAAACTCTTGCTTTGTATGTTTTTTTATAAACGAAGGACTATAATACCAGCAGCGAAAATGCATTCCTTCGATATGGGCTTTTTTTCCATTGCTGCTAAAAAATCTCCGAAAAGCTGTTTTAAATTTCCCCTTAAAAAAAAGGAGAGTTTCCCAAAGACAGAATTTTGGTAAAATGACAAGAGTAATAATTCCATTTTCTTTTAATAATGGAGAAAATGTTTGCAATACTTTGTGTAGTTGCTTTGTACAATTTAAACCGGCAAAATTTGAAAATATTAGATCGTATGGGCCTTTTTGCTTTAATTGAGCTAGAGTGGTAAATGAGCAGAGTTCATGGGTTATGTTATTTTCAAGGTGGTTGACCCTTACTTTTTCAGAAAGTTTTGCTAGCATTCCCTCGGAAATATCAGTGGCATGTATATAATGTCCTTGTTGGGCAAAATAAATAGCATCTTCTCCGGTGCCAGCATTTAATTCAAGGATGCTGCTGTTGCGGTTTATAAATTGCTGAACATGGTCTCTTACTCTTGTTCTTTTATACCGAATGATAGTGTTACGTGAATAAATCTCATCAAATACGGTTGATTGTTTGGTAAAGGCAGCCGCTGCTTGTTTCTCATATTTGCTATCAGCAGTCTTGTTCATACACTGACATTTTTTTCAAGAACAAGCAGTTTTTGTTTAGCAAAAAAAGCGGCAGGCGCATAATAAAAAAATGATGCTGCTTTTTTAAGGGTAAACGCTGTGGCGTTAAGAGGTTTGTTTGAAAGCTGTTTTATATTTTCAATGGCGATATACTTGCGGTATGTTTTGTGAACATAACGATGAAGCTGTTTATAAAATGAAGGCTTGTAAGTATTTCTGAACATTAGCGATAGGTCGTCTGAATCTGTCCAATTTGTTTTTTCTTTCAAATCGGCTTTTACTTTTTCATAAAACAAAGTACCAGGCAAAGGATATGAAACGGAGATACCAATTTCAGAAGGCAACAATTCATTGATCATCCTGATGGTTTTTTTTATATCCTCTTTCGTTTCGCCCAAGTAACCAAACTGGATAAAAAAAGATGGTTGAATATTATATTTCTTCAACATCCCTGTAGCCTCATATATCTGTTCTACAGAAATGCCTTTATCCATGGCATCCAGTATTTTTTGCGAACCGCTTTCTGCGCCCATCCATGCATTTTCACAGCCCGCCCTAGCCAGGTTTTTAATATATTCTTCTTGTAATAAAAGGTCGGCTCTTGCTTGGATCTTGAAGCGGAAATTCAGATTTTCTTTTTCTAAAAGATCCGCAAACGCATGAACCCATCCCGGTTTCAATCCAAAAATATCGTCGCAAAACCAGATATGGTCAAAACCAAATTTTTCTTTAAGCATTTTCAATTCGCTGACTACATTTTCAGGAGACCTTGAATTATAGCGATTGCCATAAATTGGCTTAGCGCACCAATTGCATTTAAATGGACAGCCGCGGGTAGTGCCCATATTCATCGAAAAAAAACCTTTATGCTTAAGCCACATCTTCCGGTATGGCTCTACATCGATTAGATCCCAGGCAGGAAATGGTAGGGTATCTAAGTCTTTTATCACATTCCTTTTTGCTGTTTTGATAATAGCTTTATTTTGTTTGTAAGCTATTCCCTGTACCTGTAAAAATTCATTTTGCTTTTGGGTGAGAGCAGTGATTAACTCAAGCAAGGTCATTTCAGCTTCGCCAATTAAAATAAAATCAGCGCCCTCATTTAAATATTGTTCAAAATGATCTGTTGAATCTGAACTTGACACAATTACTGTACAACCTCTTTGTTTGGCCAGCTTTATCATTTCAAAAGCTGCTTTGCGCATATTGGTCAAACACATCTTGGTGAGATAATTAAAACCATCGTCATAGATCACAAAAAACTCAGGCTTACAATTTTCAATGGTTTCAATAATGTCTTCAGAGGTTTTTGCAAACATGCTGTCATGAAAAAAGACCTTATAATTGTTCTGTCTCATCAACGACGCAGCATATAGAGTGCCAAGTGGTGCATAAGGTTGCCCTGCCACCCATTGCTTGGGATCGAAGCGAAGAAAATAAGAATGGGTAAATAATATTTTATTCATAGTTATTAAGAAATATTTGCTCCGGGTTTCAAATTCAGGTAACAAACACATTTTATACAAGTGCTGTTTGAATCGGTAGCCAGGTGTTTACGAAAATGGATACTTTCTCTGCTATTTAAAATCTCGTCCAGTGAATTATTTCTGATATTCCCTATTGGGGCATGAAAAAAACATGGCCTTACTGTTCCATCTGCTTCAATTACGGTTGAAACCCATGGAGCATTGCATTTTTTATACGGAAATGGGTTATGCTCATAGAAGGCAGCATAATAACTGTAGATTTTTCTTAGTTTTTCAGGTGATTCTGCAATGAAATGTGAATTCAACTCTGCCCTATATTTTTCAATAATATCATCAATGATCAGTTGCAATATTGGTAATTCATTCTCAGCTAATAGAATTTCATGTTGTTTTGGTTCGCTCCATAACACTTCCCGGTTAAATGCATGACTACTGACATCTGCGGCCAAAAAACTGATTTGATTTAGCCCGATTTCTTTTGCGCTATCAATAATAGAAGGCCAGTGCTTAAAGTTCAATCTATGGATCACCGTTCTTCCCATGATCTTAAAAGCGGGATCGATACCTTTAATCAATTGCACGCCTTCTTTCAATTTTTGAAAAGCGTTGGGAATATTTCGAATACGGTTGTGTATCTCTTCATTACCGTCTAGGGATACAATGATCTCATTTACCCACTGCAATAATTGTTCAGCGTTCTTTTTCAGCGTTAATCCGGTTGAAAGCAATGAGATCTTAATATTCTGCCTTTGGAGTATCTCACAAAGTTTAAAAAACTTAGGATTTAATAAGGCTTCACCTCCTGACATTACCACTTGTCTTGTTCCAAATTTTTTTAGAGATGAAAGCAAGCCTTGAATATCGTTTTCATTAAGTTGTTTCAAATTTTTATTATCCTTCCAAATATCACACATTACACATTGGCAGTTGCAAGCACTGTGGGGCATCAGTATTACAATGGGCAATGACCTGATGACATCCGTTTTTAAAGTGCGGTAGCGCTGAAATGTGTTATATAGTGACTGATTAAGCATGATTGTAAATGGAAATCCATGGAAAAGGGTTTTTATTTTTCGTGAAAAAGTGAACAAATGCTGCCGGATTGTAAAGTATTTTGTGGTTGTAGTTTTTCAACTCATCCATGCAATGATGAAAATAATGCTTCTTCATTTCGGGAAATCCGGCAAATTGGAAATAAGCTGTAGAGCGTTCCCTTGCTGCTAGAATCTCTGATGGCTTGTAAAAATTCGTATCAAGAATATGAATTTCGCCAAGAGATTTTAAAAGCTCTAAAGCAAAAGGAAGAATTACGTCAAGTGAGGAAAAATACTGGATGGAAGCTGCAAAAACAATCGCATCAAATTTTTCATGCGGGGTATTCTTAGTAACAATCTCGCTATAAAAAAAATCAAGATTTTCAATATCGGCAAAAACTCTTTTTGCCTGCAACAACTCCGTTTTATTTATATCAATACCTTTTACTTTACTATTTTCAATTTTTGACAGTTGTGAACAAAGCCATCCATTGCCGCAGCACACTTCCAGAATGTTAAGCTCTCTCTTTTTAGCGGAGAGATATTCAACCAATTTATTGCACGAACTTTTTCTTATCTGCCATTCTGTATAATGAGGATGTGAAATATCAATTTCAGGTAACGATCTTACCTCTTCATCCGTGTACAAACGCTGTTCTTTCAGCCTCAGCCCCAAATATTGTTCTTCAAAATTGTTTGTGACTATCATTACTTTTTTACTTCAATTCTGTAAATAAAATTTCTTTCAAGCATATTTTGCTTTGTAGATATGGTCTTCAATCGATAACCTTTTTCATCAGCTATTTTTTTAACCATATTTATATCGCAGCCATCACACAATATCATGAGTACAAACGTTTCTAAATGCATATATTTTTTCAACCCTTCAAACAAGTTTTGAAAATATTCCCCGTTTTCACCGCAAAACCAAGCATAGTCTGCCAACGATTGCGGTTCTTTTTTGTAGTAAGGGGGGTTGATTGCAATAATATCGAAAGCCTGCAATGGCACTCGGTCAAAGAGGTCAGATTCAATAATATTTATCCGCACATTATTTTCCCGGCAATTCTCGTAAAGGAATTTTATAGCGATTGGATTGATATCAGTTGCAGTGACTATTCCCCCGTGTTGAACCGAATAAATAGAAATCAATCCGCTGCCCGCGCCAAGCTCTAATATTTTTTTATTTTGTAATGGAAACCTTTTTATTTGATCTAAAAGTAAATGCGTGCTGAAGAAAAAACCAGGATGAAAAACCGATGAAGGAACCTGTAACCGTATATTTTTATAAGTATAGCTTCTGGTTTTTGAAAGATATTTTTTCAATAGCGGTTGCCAGGTTGTGCCGACAATATATTTAATCGCGGTTTTCATCATTTAAAATCCTTCGGTTTCAGGTTGGCGATATTTCCAAAGAATTTGCAGGACTTTCAATTCATAAGGCTTCCAGTATAAACCTGTACGATAGCGAAGGGTAGCTATCCCTCTTAAAAAATTTCTTTTGAATTTATTCAACCTTAGGTCAGTTACAGTAGGATAATATCCATTCAATACAGTTTCAAAATCTTTTATTTTGTTGATCATGTATGGTTTTAGCCAAGGTGTGAGCGGATTTCGATGAAGATCAAAATTTTCCCATTGCGGGTTTGTCCATTCATCCAGCGTTTTTGGAAAATGAAAGCCTGATTTAATCACATCGTGCGATAATTGCGAACCTTCGGTGGGCACGGGGCTGTAAACATAAATGATGATCTCGGTTTTAGGATTTATTTCCTTTATCTCACGAATAAATTGAATATCGAAATCAATTTGTTTGTTCACCTCTTCTTCTGTGTCCGCAGGAGTTCCGACCACGAATGAATATTCAGGAATAATATCAAACTTTGACATACGGGCGGCAAAGCGTTTTATTTGCTCACCCGATTGAGTGCCTCCCTTGTCCATTTTTTTTAACATTTCATCATTGCCGCTTTCGGCCCCGTGAAAGATCATCTTGCATCCTGCTTCCCGCATGAGAGATAAGCTTTCATCGGAATATTTATCAATCGTATCTATTCTCCCCTCACCCCACCAAACAAGATTTTCATTTTTTATCAGTTTTGAAAATTCTACGATTCGTTTTTCTGATACAAAAAAATTACTGTCATAAAATTCTACGGCATTGATCCCGTATTTTTCTTTTACTTGCTTTATATCATCATACATTTTTTCTGCTGAGCGACCCTTCCATCGTGCATTGTAAATAGGAACAACTCCGCAGAAAGCACAAGTGAATGGGCAGCCCACACTGCTGTGATAAGCAAAAGTTTTTGTTCCCAGCACCGTTTTACCAATGTATTTTCTCATTGGATAAAACTTATTTAATTTTTCGTAAGGCAACGGCGGCAAATTATCCTGGTCATAAAGCTCATCTTTTTTTGTTTTAATAATGGTGTTACTTTCTTTAAAAACTAGATTAGGGATGTGATGAGTTGAAGAACGAGTTTGAATGGCATCCATTAACATTGGAAATGCGACATCTCCGGGACCGTAAATAATATAATCAATATAACCAGAGTTTATCGATACTTGGCTGTGGTTGGAAGCAAAGTACCCTCCCCAAACAATTTTTATGTGTGGATATTTTTTTCTAATCTCTTTTGTCAAGGGAATGGCCTGTTTTAATTGGGGCCCTGGCATCACCGTGCAGGCAAACACGTGGTAATCGCCCGTATCAAGATAGGCAAGCAAAACTTTTAAAGGGTTTTTTTCGAGATTACCATCCACAATGGCATAATCATACTTACCCTCAATCGAAGCGGCAATAGAGAGGATAGAATTGGGAACCCTTGCTTTTGTTTCGGCAGCGCGGGGGTTAAATAATAGGATCTTGTTCATTAAAAAACAGATTATAGTCGGTTGTTAATCCTATCGGATTATTTTGCGAATAAGTTGCTTGAAATCTGAGGTTTATAAGTTTCTTGGTTTCCACTTATAGAAGGGCTTTAATAGGTATTAAAAGGCACTCCAACACCTTGAACAACTGGCAGTAATTCAGCTGCGTTCAGGATTCTATTACTTCCAGGCTGGTTTTAAAGTATATTATATTCAATATCTCTCCCTTTTTGATGTAGCCAATGCAAAAAATGAATATGGTATAATGACCTTGTTTTCGGGTTTAAAATAACTTCATTTATAATTTCTCCCCACATTAACATGTGGCTCCCAAGATTTACTGTTTTAAGAATTTGAATCTCTTTATAACTTTCTGCCCATTCAGGAATGTAAAAGCCAAATATTTTAGATTGCGAAACTTTGAATGGAAGTTCGGTAATCAAAGGAGGAGTTTTACTATGATGACTTCCCAATTTATAAATGGTTTCTTTATAAGAAAAAGATACTTCAGACACTGTTATTTTTTTTGTTTCAAGAATCGCAGGAAGAGTTTTGTTGGTATTTTTTAACCCCAATGCCATTCTTTTACTTGCCTCAATTTCACCAATCAAATCCATAGGAAATATATTGTAATGATTGTCCGACTTAAAAGAAGTAATTCTAACTTTTCTCGGATAACTATATGCCGTTACAAGTGATTTGAATTTTTTAAAGGGAAAATTTGGCTTTTTATAATAACGGTGAAATAAAAAGTGAATTTTAAAAAAATTAAGGTGATGGAGCTTTGAATTTTTTAATTGCAGGAGCAGCAAAGCGCCTGTTTCTTCCTCAATTTTATCAATTAGCTCAAGTTCAGCCGTTGCTACTTTTTTTTTATAGGCATTTGAATCTATAAAAGTCAGTTTGCATTTTTTTAATTTAACCAACTCAGCTTTAATTTTTTCATCTTCTACCCACACTCCAAAAACAAGCGGTTCAAGACAAAGGACCCATTGATTTTGTGAAACGTCGGACAGATTATTGTTGACGTCAAGATAAATCCGCTCTTTAATGTAATCTATTACAGATATGGTGGCATACTCAGAGATTTGCTCCTCTCCTGTTAATATTTTTCTAATCAGTTTTTTCACTTTCTTACAAGGTGGATCCAACAAAAGCCGTGTTTATCCCAGCGCTCTTTGTTTTTGAATTCAAAAAATTTCTCAGAAGCATCTTTAATCGCTTTATCAGTATGAATATATACTGTCTGTCGATGCTGATTATAATGTATGTAAAATTTGAATGGAAGATGGAAAATTAACGACGAGACTGCTTTCCGTTTTGATTGTTTCATCATTTTTTCGAAACCATTATCCAGGATTAATGCGATAAAATCTGCGCCAGGTCGCATAACTGTTGCTAGATTCTTAAAGAATGTTTTTATATCAGCGATACAATTAAGTACTGCGAAATTGCAAAGAACGGCATCTACTTTTTCTGCAAATGGAAGTTGTGAGGACCAGTTATGGAAATCAGTTTGCGGTGTATGCAGAAAAAGAATCTGGTTGTTTTGTTTATAATTATCAATTGCTATTTCTTTCATTTTATTAGATGGCTCACAAAAAATGACCCTATAATTATTTGATGTCAGCCATTCTAGATCAAGTCCTGTTCCTCCTCCAAAATCAAGCACTAATCCATTCGAAACAATACTCTTAAACTTCTCTTCCATTCGCTCTCTGATAATTGTATTGTTTTTGTCTTTAGTTATTTTATCATATTCATTGGCTATTTGATCATAGTAAAATATGTTTTCTTTATGCATTTCCATAAACTTGTTGATGAATTCTGCTTTATTGCTCATTCTAAAAAGCACTGCAACATCTTGAACAAGCTGGGAATAGTCCGCCAGCATTCAACAAATCTTTTCTGAATTTAGAAACAATTTCGCTGTTCCAGATTTGCCGCAAATTATTTTTATATAAATTCCCTATAGGAATGTTATAACACCTGCCATGTGCGGGTATCACAGTTCCGTCGGACTTGATCATTATGTTGCGAAACATATCGTTACATTTTTTTCCTATAAAGATCTCAGGCATTTTATAAAATATTTCCAAACCTTTATAAGAATTAATTTCTGGTGAAAAGGTTACCGGAAAGGAATAATGCGATGATCTTATCTCTTGTATTTCTTTCCATAAAATATCAATATCAATTAATTCAATATTGCTTCCAGTTATGTTAGAAATTGTTGCAGGATAAGTATTACCATAAATGTTGTTATGCTTTTCAACTACTTGATCGGTGGTAAAGTTATTATGCATAAAGCCGAGTCGCTTTAAAGGAAAATTTGAAAAAAAATCGGCAAATTTTTTCAGATATCCTGTATTCCACTCCGTGATTGTACAGAATATGGATACCTCGGGCCGTTGAGCATTGGAGAATATCTCCTCCATTCCATCACAAGCTCTTTGGAAAGAGCTCTTATGCCCTCTAATGAAATTGTGAATCTCTTCAGGCCCATCAAGCGATATATTTAAATCTTTCAAACCAGCTTTGCATAGTTCATCTGCATGTTTTGTTAATGTAAGAGCATTCGTTGTAATTGATGTGTAAAGTTTTTTTGATTCCGCATAATATAAAGATTCGGCGAGATGGGGATATATTAATGGTTCAGTAAAAGCATAACCAATTTTTACCTTTGGAAAGTTTTTTGCGGCATCGTTCATTATTTGTTTCAAAAGTTCTAAAGGCATGTTTAGAGGTTGTGTACCTACAAGATTTATTGAGAAATTACTTTGTGTGTACCCGGTACCAACATCGCACATTTTACAATGTAAATTGCAAATATTATTTACGCCCAGGACCAACCATTCGGGACCAAAAAAAAGTTTAGCAGGATAGAACCTTGTATTTACTTTTTTTAGTAAAAGCATTAACTATTCCAGATTATTACTAATTTTTATGGGAATTTTAAAATTTCTAATAGCTTTTCCAATTCATAATCGAATAAAAAGACTTTATAGTTGCTACAATCGCCGTGAATGATAAAATTACCGATTTAGCATTGTAAATTATATTTGGAGGCTTATTGAAGATTTATTTTAATGCGATTTGTATTTCTTAGTTATAATTATTCCCCTGATATCGATTCCCCTGAAAATTGGTTTGGTCGGGTCAGCCCCTATATTGGTTCATTAGAATGTCTGGCAAAAGAAAATGAGATCATACGTATCGAGCAAATCAATTATAAAGGCAAGCTGATTAACAATGGCATCCAGTATTTTTTTGAGGACTATGGTAAAAAGAAATTATACTTTCCCAGATCTTTACATCGTTTTGTAAAAAGTCTTAAGCCCGACATCGTTGTTGTAAATGGAACTCATTATCCCTTGCAAACTATTCAGCTCCGAAGCTCCCTCGGCAGAAAGGCTAAAATTATTGTTCAGCATCATGCTGAAAAGCCTTTTTACGGCATCAAAAAATACCTGCAATGGTGGGCCAGCTTAACTGTAAATGCTTATCTTTTTGCGTCGCGTGAAATGGGTCTTGAATGGACAGAAAAAGGGAATATATCTTCTGCCCAAAAAATCCATGAAGTGATGGAAGTGTCTTCTTTTTTTTATGTAACGGATAGACTACAGGCAAGGGGAGAAACAAAAGCAGAAGGCAGCCCGGTATTTTTATGGGTGGGCCGTTTAAATCAGAATAAAGATCCAATGACCGTGGTTAACGCTTTTTTGGAATTTTTATCCATCCATTCAGCAGCCAGGTTGTATATGCTCTATCATACTGATGAGCTTTTGGAAGCTATAAAGAGCCTGCTTGCAAACGATCCCCGTAATAAAAACAAGATTAGTTTGATTGGCCGGGTAGCACATGATGAAATGATGGACTGGATGAATAGTGCTGATTTTATTGTTTCCGGGTCTCATTACGAAGGAAGTGGAACCGCTGTTTGCGAGGCAATGTCCTGCGGCTGCATACCTGTTGTGACAAATATTTTTTCATTCAGGGCGATGACAAATTATGGTGAGTGTGGGATATTGTACGAACCAGGTAATGAACTAGCTTTATTATCTGCTTTAAAACAAACGATGCAAATGAATACAGAGGCAGAAAAAAATAAAGTGCTTCAACAGTTCAGGAAAAAACTTTCTTTCGATGCAATAGCAGCAAAAATTCAGGAAGTGGCGGCTTCCTTATAATTAAATAATTTCATAATTGATCTTACTGTATCATTCATAGAGTATGGAATTACCGGCTGGTGATCTGTTTTTTCATTTTTTAAAATTTCATTTGCTTTATCCACCATTTCCTTTTTTGTTTTTATAATATGCCAGTGATCAATTTTTTGTTTCATGGGCTGAATAAAACTTATGACATGGGCTCCTGCAGACAGAGCTTCCAGGCAAACTACTCCAAAACCTTCATACGAAGATGGATGAAGAAATATTTTTGTTCTTTTCATTAACTGTAATACTTCTTCATGTGGCAATTCGCCCGTCAATGTAACATTTTCATTTACTCCAAGCTTATTGATCAATAACTGCAGCTTGTTTTTTTCAGGACCTCTTCCGCAAACCAATGCATGAATATCCGGCTTTGATTTTTTTAATTCTGCTGCAACTTCAATAGAAATTTCATATTGTTTGAGAGGAATCAAAGAACCCGCACCAAGTAAGTCAATATCTCTTTTTATTGACCCGGTTGAAAATTTATTTTGACCAATTCCTAAAGGAATAATATGAGGCGGCGTTACAGAATGATTTTTTTTAAATTCTGATTGTATAAAATCTGAAAGGGCAATTAGCTCATCGGCCTGTGGTTTAATATAGGTTACATACCGGTTATTTTTTTTTGCATCCTGCCCGAAAATCCAGCAATAATGTTTGATAGAGTATTTTTTCCCAAATTTTTTTCCAATAAAAGCACATTGCCCATACCAAAAGCTAAGCAAACCAATAATATTATTCTCATCTTTGATCTTTTTAAGAGTTTTATTTATATCCCGCCATAAAAACAGTTTTACGATCCTGGATTTCTTCCATCCATTGAAACTTATAACTTTAATTTTGTTCCACATATATTCTGACCTGGAGAAGGGGTATTCAAATGCAATTACAATTATATTAAGTGATGGAAATTTTTTTTTTAGTGTCTGGACAAATAATTGTTGCGCCGGCAAACAAGTAGTATCTTCTTCGCTGGCGGGAAACCCCGGTGATAGGATTATTAAAGTTTGCTTATCCTTTGTCAAGATCAATGATTTTAGTGCAGAATGATAAACTCTCTTTATTGTGAGTAATGAGTATGATCATTTTTCCTTTTTTGGATAGTTCTTCTAAGTGCTGAAGCAAACATCTTTCTGATTCGTTATCTAATTCACTGAATGGCTCATCCAGAAGAATTATATTGGCATTCTTATATAACGCTCTGGCAAAAGCAATACGCTGCCGTTGTCCCCCGCTAAGGTTTTTACCGTTTTCTGCTATCGTCGCGTTAACACCTTCTGTATATTTATTCAAAATATTGTCAATACCGGTAATTGATATCAGCGCATCCAGTTTTTGATGATCGATACGTTCATCTAATGTAATGTTCTTTGCAATTGAGTCATGAATAAAAAACGGCTGTTGCTTTATATACGAAATCTGATTCCAATATCGCTGAAGACCATTTGTATTACCGGTAGCACCATTTATTAAAACGGTTCCTGATCCTGGTTTTAAAAAGCCGAGCAATAAATTAAGAAGAGTCGTTTTTCCTTTTCCTGATCCACCAACTATACCAACGAGATCTCCTTTTGCTATCTTAAAGGAAAGATCTGTCAGCAGTTTTTCATTTTCAAACTCAAAACAAACATTTTTAAACTCAATACAATCAACCGCTCTTTCTTCGAAATCCACTTCCTTTAAGTACCCTGTAAGAACCAGATTGTTCATGGTATATGAGTAGGCTTTTATCTGCCCCATACTATTTAAAATTTTTACAATACCAGGAATTATCTTATAGGCGGCAGCCATAAAAGCTCCAATTGTTAAAATTCCAATAGAACTATCGGTGGTAAGAGAATTAATTACTATTAACAAAAACAATCCTCCAATGGCAAACACTTCGATGAGGCGGGGGGGAAGACTTTGCATAATTTGCTGTTCAGCGAGGTTGATACCTTGTTGCTTTCGAAAATTTACAAACCGGTTAATAAAAAAATTCTTTTTCTGATAAATATTACTTTCCACAAATCCCGCAATTGCTTCCGTAAGATGTTGCATCACTTTTTCATGAGTTGCTTTCATTGAAGCACGAATGAAGTGCGATCTTTTTTTCATCATGAAGGCGAGCAGTATAACCGGAGGCAATAACACGAGAAGTAGCAGGGAAAACAATACAGGTCTGAAAATGATTATAGGAATAAAAGTGATTATAATGAGAACGGTTTGGCTGATTATCTGTTGAAATCCTCTTAGAACATAATGGGCGAACTCAACAGTGTCGTGATTAATAGTACGGCTGTGAATGGATGAATCGATGGTGTTATAATCTGAGTAACTCCCATTAGCGTAGATTAATAATTTTTGTTCAGATAGCCTTGAAGAAACTTCATACACAAAATAGTATTGCTTTTTAATAACAAGAAATGCAAACCAGTTTTTCAGAGCAAATAAAAGAAAAAAAAGACCGATTAAAAAGATGGGTTGTTTGCCAAGCAGTTTAATAAAGAGAGAATCGACATAAGCAGGTTTCACCTGCGCATAGGAGTCTATTAAAAATAATAATAAAACGAGAAAGGCGATGTCAAGTATGCTTACTATCACATCAAGTATGATAAGCAGAAACATTTTTCGCTTTTCTTTTGTTTGCAGAATGGTAAAGATATTTTTTACAAATTGCATAGATCCCTCTTTTAAAAGACAGTAGCCAATGACTTAATTTATCTCCCATCCAAATCGAGCGCCTGAGTTGCTGCATGCCTATT
This sequence comes from Chitinophagaceae bacterium, assembly GCA_036005185.1. GTDB lineage: Bacteria > Bacteroidota > Bacteroidia > Chitinophagales > Chitinophagaceae > VBAU01. Next base: position 98,153 of record DASYQS010000064.1, read on the forward strand.
GCAAATTCCCCTCTTGCAAAACGACGTATCGAAGCCTCTGATAGAAGAAAAGCAAGCCGCTTGTATGCAAGTTTTTCAAAGTTTTTATCCTTATTATAACGAAGAAAAGCATGATAAACTGCCGCTGATTTCTCATGACCATCCCAAAGCATATTTGTGGTGCGACCCTCATGCTCTCTCACCAGTACTATTGCTTCAGTAATTACTGCAGCCTCGGCATGAAACGCTAATCGCAAGGTAAGCTCATGATCTTCCCTGCAAAATAATTCCCGTTCTTCTGTAAATTGTCCCACTTCATTAAAAAACTTTTTCTCAATAACTAAAGAGCTTGGAGAAAAGTCAATTGAGGTATTGATTACTTCCTCTACAATCCATCCAGGTACAAGATTCCCTGATTTTGTTTTATGAGGAATGATCTTTTTGTTTTCATTTATTAGCTGTGAACCGCCATATATCCATCTTTTTTTTTCTTGGTTCAATACTTTTAGTTGCTTTTCCAATTTTTGAGGCAGCCACAGATCATCTGAATCTAAAAATGCCAGCCAATCGCCTTTGCTGTTTACAACGCCTATATTTCTCAAAATACCAAGATGCCCCTTATGGGGTACTGCAATTAGGTGGATACGATAATCATTGATCTTTCGAATTGTTTCTACCGTATCGTCTGTAGAACCATCGTCTACAATAATCAATTCCCAGTTAGTGTATGTTTGTGCCATTACTGAAGCTATGGCTTCTTGTAATAGTAAACAGCGGTTATAGGTCGGTATTATTACCGAAACAAGTGGGTTGAAGTTTTCTGCTAATATTGATGAGGTTTTAGGATTCATGTTATTTTATTGTTTTCCAAATAGAAAAACAAAGGGAAGAAAATAAAAATAAAAAGCGAATACTGTGTTTCAAAAACCGACTCACTAAAACTGTAAGCTAAAACTAAAATCGTTATAAAGCTGAGCTCAGCTTTTCTTTTTAACCATATCATTCTTATGAGGGCAGCACATATTATTACAAAGGATAAAAGTCCAATGATACCTGTTTGAAGCAAGGCCTCTAAAAATTGGTTATGTGTATTATAGCCGATAAAACCTTTATCACCCCTTTCCGGTGTGCCTATGTACATATTTTCCGAAATATATTTTTGATCAAGACGAGATTGTGCATTTCCTGGGCTTACTCCTGCCAGCCATGCTTTTTTTTCATTTAGTATTTGCGGTACAAATTTCCATTGAAGCAACCGGAACTGAAGCCCGTTGAAATAGTTCCCAGGTGTATATTTTTCTGCTTCCAGAAAACTAAAATCTGTTTTTGCTATCTCCTTGAATCGGGTATTAATAGAATTAGGTGTAGTGAAGAGAATAATACAAAAAATGAGAAAACAACCGAACGACGCTATCAAAGCTTTATTTTTTGTTTTTTCTTTTAGCTCTCTAAGTACGTAATAAAAGAAATAAAGTATAAAAAAGGTAATTACTAATTTGGATGAAAGAAGAAAAAGGAAGATGGAAAAAAAGATGATCAGAAAAAAATGAAAGGTTATGTTAAAAAGTAACTCCTTTGTTCTTAATGATTCAAATAAATAAAGTATTGCAACAAAAACAAGTATTGAAAATTGTATGGCATGCCCAGAATATATAGATACCAATGAATGATAAAAAAATACTGACGAATTATTTGTATTAGCATAATTCCTAAATGCGGTATATGCTGCAAAAAGGCATGCTATAAAAACTACTAAGCAATACCATTGTAATATTTTTTTTCTGCTTGCTTGATTAATATAATTAGAACAATAAAGTGCCATGGGAAGGATGACAAGGGCAGATTTCATCTGTATATCCTTCCATTCGCGATTTAGATTAGTTGTATATAGCAGAGCGATGATTTGAAGTAAGAAGAACAAGCAGCAGCAAATAAAAAATAGGTTCTTTAGCTGTGGGTTTAACACGCGTTTTTGCTCAATTTTATTTTTCACGAGCCCGGTTATAAGAATAAGCCCAATAGAAATGCTGCTCACTGCCCTAAAGGCAAAAACCAGACTGACAAGAAAAATAAGATATAGAATAAACAGAAGCGGGTTAAGAAGATTATTATTGGTGTTTTCAGGCATTAGCTATAGCTCTTTTTTTTAAGCGATCTTTTACATAACTGAACAATGAAAAAATATAGGTAATGGATAAGCACAGAATGAGGCCTAGTAAGATCATTACTTTTAAGCTTATGCTGACTGGGGTTGTTAACGGAATAAAACCTTGTAATACCTGTACGCTGCCCATAAATTTTAGTTCTTCTGAGTAGGACAGAAGCTTTTCATTCATATCAATTAATTGCCGGTTTACTCCCGATACATCAAGCATAAGTGATGAAGAGTTCTTTTCTTTATTGCTAATAATATTCTCAATACTTATTTTCACTGAGTCCAGTTTGTTGATCTCTATGCTTACCTTATTAATAAGTTCTTTAAGGGTTTCTTTGCGCACCTCTAACTTTCTTTTTACAAAGTCAGTATTATTCAATCCATATACGATGGCTTTTTGTAACCCATTCAGGATCGAATTGTTCTTTACTTTTGCATCAATATAGAATCCATTTGGATTGGTTGGTGTAAAAACCTTTAATATCTCTGCGGCTTCAAGGCTTGCTAGCTCGTGTAAAGAATCTTCGCTGCAGTTGAGAATTTGGGCAAGCGTTTTATATTCACCCCTTTTTAAAAGCTCATTCCAGTAATTAATAATTTCGATCTGTTCAGAATTTGTTAAATAAGCTGAGTGGAGAATGAGCCTTGATTTGTAAATTTTGGGTATTAAAAAATATCCAAGACTACCCAATAAAATGCCTGCAAAAATTGCGATTATAAAGGCTATCCTGAATCGACGAAAAAAAAGAACCGTCTTTTCCAATAATTTAATTAAATCGATATCTTCTGAAGAATTGTTTTGCTGTGGCTTGGCTGGCAACATATCTGTTTTGCTCGAATTTATTAAGACTTAACGGATGATCAACATTTTTAGTTGCTTTATATTTATTTTACAAGGGCAGGCAACCATTGGTTTTTGTTTTGGGTTTTATGTGTGGTGTCTATATTCTTAATGGTATTTTTGGCCGCTAAACATACATTCACATCATAAATATGAAAGTAAACAAATACTTTCCCTTTGCATTTATCTATTTTTTTATTAATTCATTAGCACTGCCATTTGGATTAACCTATACAGCCCTGCTCGCTCCCTTGTTTTATGTCTGGATCTTATTGAAAAGGAAAAAAGAGGTTCTGTTTCCTTTTATAGTTATCCTTGCTCCGTTTATCCTTGCGCAGGTTCTATATGCTGATGTAGTGAGAAAGGTTTATTTCTATTCTTTAATCAATCTTGTTTTAGTATATATTTTTTGTCAGGCTGTATATACCTTTTTAAAAGTTTATGATGATGTTGAAAAGATATTCCAGCAGTTGCTTATTATAAATTTTATTCTCTGTCTAATAGCAATCTTTTTATACTTTACTTCTTATTACCAAGTTTTATGGATTGAGCAATCACTGACGGAAGGGATCAGCGATTTTCGGCGACTTAAATTATTCACTTACGAAGCATCTTATTATGCTACCCTGTTTGCGCCTTTGTTTTGTTTTTATATGCTTCAATATCTTTTTAACCAAAATGGCATAAAAGGGTGGCTTTTGCTATTGATGATTTTTCTTCCTTATGTTCTTTCTTTTTCTTTCGGTGTAATGGGTGCATTAGTTATTTCCGGTTTGCTAACTTATCTTCTTTATTTTCGAAAGCTAACAAAGAAAAGGAGAATTTTCAATGGCCTTATTTTTAGTGGTGGTGCTTTAATGTTTGGTGGTGCCATTATTTATTTTTTCTTCCGGAATAGCTTTTTTGTTTTACGGTTGGAAAATATTTTTTCCGGTCGTGATAGCTCCGGTAAAGGAAGAACTTTTGATGCGTATTACTTCGCTAATAAATTACTAGAACGAGGAAATGAATACTGGGGAATTGGCCTTGGTCAAATAAAGATTAAGGGAGAAGATTTACTGCGCAGTTATTATTTGTATGATAAAGAATTTGTTGCCACCATTCCTAATGCAGTGGCAGAAACCTTTACTGTTTTTGGATGGATGGGTTTAGCTCTGAGGTTATTTGTTGAACTCTTTCTTTTCTTTTACACAAAAGTTTGGACAAATTACTATCGCCTCTGGCTTTTTCTTTTCATTTTCATTTTCCAGTTTATCGGAAGCTTTATAACCAATATAGCTGAGTATGTGATCTGGATATTCGCATTTACCAACGTGTTTAGACAGTTTGATGTAGAAAGATCTGAAGCAAAAGCTTCATTTTCGGCTGCATACTAATTCAAGCATTATTTTTTCGTAATCCTCAATAATTTTATCCCAATTATAAATCGTCTTTATTTTTTCAAGATTAAGTTGTTTTCTTTGGTAAATGAGATTTCCATCACTTGCTCGGTTAATTAGATCTGCAACTTCTTGTTCGTTGGAAAAATAATCCGCTTCATTTTGTAATATAGCTCTGTTAAAATCATTTTCATGAGCGGCAATTTGACAACCACAGGCCATGGCTTCCAATAAGGAGGGGTTAGTGCCTCCGGCCGAATGACCATGGAAATGAAGCTTTGAAAAAAAACGAAGATTGTTAAGGATCACTTTATCGTAGATACCCCCTGGAAATTTTAATTTTTTACCTTCATATTTTTTTGCCCACTGTTTTCCAAATTTATTCATTGTATTGCCCACCATGACCAAAGGATACTCTTGTTTTGAGCGCAAATAGCCATGGATAATCAGTTCAACATTGTTTTCGGGTTCCATTCTGGATACAGACAAATAATATTGATGAGGTTGAAGGTTGAATTGGCTTAAAACAGCCGGGTCAGGATCATTAAAAATCTCTGCACCGTAAGGTATATAGGTTGACATTCTTTGATATTTTTTTTGCAGATAGCTTTGAATGCCGAGAGAATCTGCAATTAAATGATCGGCATATCTCGCTGCCCACTTCTCTGCTTTTTTTATAAATTTTCTGGTAAGCACGGAATATTGTGTTCTTTTCCATTCTAATCCATCCATGTTTACCATGTTAAACGAATTTTTAGGCCAACGCCAATGCCAGATCGAATTGCTGGTATAACCAAGCTGTAGCAACACATCGTAGTTTCTTTTACGGGCGTCATTGATGCAGTTTAAATCGTAGAAGAATTGGCCTGCTGCTTCTAACTTATCTTCCCAATCTTTACAGTGGATAATATTTACGCCGTGCCATGTTTTTTCCTTATATGGATGCAGGCTGGAATTATAAACGAATACTTCATGCCCTTTTTGGACAAGCCCAACTGAAAGATGCTGAGCAAACTGTTCAAAGCCGCCATAAGCATTGGGGATGCCTCTTGAGCCAAGTATTCCTATTTTCATCCGATTATTCTCTTTTTATTATCCTCTATGGCGGCCAAAATACTTTTCATAATGCCCTCCGCTGTTCTTTTCCAAGTATATTGAGATGACCACATCAATCCTTCTTTTACTTTTTGCTGATAGAGATTACTGTTTTGTAAAAGCTCATTTATTTTTTTAGCAATATCTTTTGGATCATGCGGATTGATAAATAAAGCGACGTTCCCACAAACTTCCGGCATTGAGGTAGTATTTGATACAATAACTGGAACACCGCAAGCCATAGCCTCCAGTGGAGGTAAACCAAAGCCTTCGGCAAAAGATGGAAAGCAAAAGACTCTTGCCATCGAATGAATGGCAGCCAGTTCCTCATCAGAAATGGAACCAGTAAAAATTATTCTTTTCCTTTCCTCATTATTTGATAAAAGATGATGTATTTCAGGCACCTTCCAATCTTTATTTCCTACAATCACCAATGCAATATTTTGGTCGTTCAACAATGATAATGATCTTATAAGACCCTGAATATTTTTTCTTGCATTCAAGCGGCCTGCAAAAAGTATAAATGAGTTGGGCAAGCCATATTTTTCTTCGATTTTTTTTAAATATGTTTCATTTTGTTGGTCGCGAGGCTTAAAGACACCTGTAACTCCCGAAGGGGCAAGATCTATTGGTTGTGTGGCACCAGCATAATGAAATCGTATTAATTCATTTTTAACAAAGTTTGTTGTAGTAATAATTCTATCAGCATAACGTGCTGTCCATTTTATCGGTTTAAAGTAAAGCCGCTCTTTCCATGTAAAATATTCCGGGTAATTCTTAAACAGTATATCATGTATAAAAACAACAGACTTAAATGATCTTCCTTTTGGGGAAAATGTTTGGAATAAAACCACATCTAAACCTAACAGCTTAGCATATTTTGGAAGTACAAAAAGATTAGAAACCATGTTATACTTGGCCCATACGTAATGGATTTTTATATTTTCTTTTTTGAAAGCTATTTTAAAATGTTTGTCTTTTTTATCTAAGAAAAGATGCCACTCAATTTCTGGATGTAAAATGAATAGTTCGGGTAAAATATTTTGAATAAATAATTTACCACTGATATGGCCCGTAAATAGCCATTTTGCATCAATACCAATTTTCATTTTGAATTTTCCTTATCAGAACGCAAAATATTCAATAAAGGATGTCTTTTTTGAGAATAAATACCAACCGGTTCAATTTTTTTATTACTTACATTGCGGGCCATTAAAATTAATTTGAAGACTTGAATGTATGCATTATCTCATCACAGGCGGCGCAGGTTTTATCGGTAGTCATCTTATTCGGCATTTATTGAAAACGGAGAAAGGGATTTTTATTACCTGCCTAGACAATTTTGATCCATTTTACTCCAAAAAGATCAAGGAACTGAATATTTCAGAATTTGAAAATGATCCCAAGTTTCGTTTGCTGAAATATGATCTTTCAAAAACTACTGCAAAAGAACTTACTGAAGTCATTACTGAGCCCGTTGATGTAATTGTTCATTTGGCAGCCAAGGCAGGAGTGAGGCCGAGCATTTTAAACCCTTTGTCTTATCAACAAGCTAACGTAATTGGAACACAAACCCTCCTTGATTTTGCTAAAGAAAAAGATATTCAACAATTTGTTTTTGCTTCTAGCAGCAGCGTGTACGGGATAAATGAACATTTTCCGTGGAAGGAGGATGAGCAGTTGCTTCCCATTAGCCCTTATGCAATGACTAAACTCGCTGGTGAAATGTTAGGACATGTTTATACAAAACTGTTTGGCATTCGATTTATTGCACTTCGTTTTTTTACAGTGTATGGTCCAGCGCAACGGCCTGATCTGGCTATTCATAAATTCACAAGGGCTATTTTGAATGATAAGCCCATTACTATGTATGGCGATGGAAGCACCAGCAGGGACTATACTTATGTGGATGATATTATTAAAGGTGTTGTAGCAGCAATAACATATACCCAATCTAATTTTGAGGTCATTAACCTTGGAAATAATTATTCTGTTTCTTTAAAAGAGTTAATTAGTTCTATTGAAAAAATTATTGGTAAAGAAGCCATGATTGAACAACTTCCTGAGCAGCCAGGAGATGTACCAAAAACTTTTGCTGATATTTCAAAAGCTCAAAAATTGCTTAATTATGAGCCAACAACAAAATTGAATGAAGGGTTGGAAAATTTTTATAAGTGGTTTAAACTAAATGAAACAATCCTTCTCAACTCTTGAGAATTGAATTATAGATGAGTAATTCTTTCGGCATGCTGAATAGCGAATAGAACGTACAAGTGAGTGACACCTGCCTACCGACAGGCAGGCAATGAAAGTTTAATAGAATTATAGGAAGCTTGTCAGCAAAAATATTTACTAGCTATTGCCAATTGACAATTCTTCACACGGTAATCTCTAATGAGGGTTTCACTTCCTGTTTCGCCTGATATACTTTGCGTACTGTATATGTTTTTTTGCTTTGCGATTCAAAATAAGTACGCACACTGATCTCGGCAAGAATGCCAATGGTGATGAGTTGGATGCCACCGAGCAAGAGTATCAGTCCTAAGATCAAGAGAGGCCTGTTCCATATATCATGGCCTAAGATTTTCCAAATAAGCAAATAAAGGTTCACAATAATACCAAGACCAAAGCTGATAAAGCCAATGGTTCCAAACAGATGCATGGGCTTTTGAATGTATTTGCGAAAGAACACCATTAAAATAAGATCAGACAAAACTTTAAATGTACGGTTGATTCCATATTTGCTTTTCCCATATTTGCGAGGGTGATGTTTTACATCAATTTGTGTGATTTTTGCTCCTTGCAATTTTGCAAGCACAGGAATAAATCGATGCAGCTCTCCATACAAGTCTAATTCTTTAGCAATTTCGCGACGAAAAATTTTTAATGTACACCCATAATCCTTGATATATACTCCCGTCATGCGCCGGATGAGAGCATTCGCAATTTGACTTGGAAATTTGCGAAGAAAAAATCCATCCTTCCGGTTTTTTCTGTTTCCGGCCACTACATCCCAATCTTCACGCTTTAGCAAATCGAGCATAGCAGGAATATCCGAAGGATCATTTTGCAGGTCTCCATCTAAAAGGGCAATGTATTTTCCGGTCGAGTAGTCAATCCCGGCGGTCATGGCTGTGCTTTGTCCGTAATTTTTTCTTAGCTCAACAAGAACAGTTCTATCATCTGCATAATTTAATACCTGCAATTTGGTTTTATCTGTTGAGCCGTCATCAACAAGAACAACTTCATAATCAATTCCCTTTAAGGCACTCCGAATGTTTTCAAGCAGAGGCTTTATATTTTCCTCTTCGTTCATTACCGTTATAACAATTGATAACTCTCTCATATTTCGTCAAAGGTAATAATAACGAGTTTAGAGTAAGAGGTAATCAACATTTAGCTTACTGTGGGATGCGGGTTCGCTACCTTGAAGGATTTAGGTGGCCTCTAAAAAATACCTGCCAGTTCAAGGCTTTTCTTTTTCAGCTTTAATATTTCGATGTCTTCTATGATTGGCTCAGGTGCAAGAATCAATGACACATTGTTTTTCTTCCACCAGTCATTGTATTTCAGATTTTCAAAGGCAATAACACCTACAAGATATTTTCTGTCTTGTTCTGCATGCCATTCTTCAATCCATTCAAATTGTTCACGGGGAATGATATCCCAGTCATCAAAGCTTACGTAAACTTTCAAGAAAATATCATCATATAACTGGTGCGGCTGATGATGATACAATTTTTTGTACTCATATTTATACTGATACCGGAGAGCAGAAATATCACTAAGAACAGCAGATGCTGTTGCAAAGCTGCCCGCTCCTTTTCCATAAAAAAATTGCTGATCAGCAAACCCGCTCTCAATTACCACCCCGTTATATTCATTTTTAACAAAGGCCAGGTGATCATCATGCTTTACAAATTGCGGCAGCACAAACGCAGATACTTTTCCATTTTTTAATTTCTTTGCTTGGGCTACCAATTTAATTTCATAATTTTTTTCTCTTGCTACCGTTGCATCACTTAATTGAATATTCTGAATACCGCTGAATAAAATGTTTTGTGTGCTTTCAACAATACCATAAGCATGGGTTAATAATAGCGCCCATTTATTCACCGCATCGTGACCTTCGATATCAAGAGCAGGATTGCTTTCTGCAAAGCCAAGTTGCTGAGCTTGTAAAAGTGCCTGCTTAAACTCAAGCTTGTCTTCAAATATTTTGGTGAGAATGTAATTGGTTGAACCATTTATTATCCCTTTGATCGAATGTAAAAGATCATTGTCGTAATATTCTTCGAGATTACGAATTACAGGTATCGACGCACAGGCAGCGGCCTCATATAAAAATGATCTTTCAGTTTGCTGTTGCAATTGTAATATCTTATGCAGATGCTCAGCGATCATTTTTTTACTGGAGCTTACCACATCCTTGTTATTGCGTAAAGCTTTTGTTACAATGCGGAAGGCCGCATCTGCATCATCAATCACCTCAACAATAACATTGATCTGGGGATCGTTCAACAAAAGATCTTTGTTTGTGGTAAATAATTCCGCTGGAGCATTTCTTTTTTTCTCAGGATGCTTAATGCAAATTTTTTTGATGCTGGCTTGCAGTGATGGTGTTTGTTTTAGTATTTTATATAAACCTTCACCTACTGTTCCGAATCCAAAAAGACCAATAACCAATTTTTTGTGCGTTTCCATTTTTAAAACTATTAAAATGTTTATTATGCAATTTCCTTTATCAGGAAAAAGAAATTATCATCTAACAGACGTTTTAAGATTTATTTATAACAAAAAAAGCTCATCTGGTTTGCCAGATGAGCTTTAATATGTTGATTTTATATTTAGGCTTTTACTCTGGCTTATCTGTCCCGATTTATCGGGATGGATTTGGCACCTTGCTCCGGTCATTACATTTACATGACCTAGCAGGTTGTCAAGGCTTCAACGGGCCATTTTCCCTCAGCCTTTCTTGATAAGCTTGTTCCTAACGGAAGAGGATTGCTCCTTATCGCTCGAAACATTTTAAAAGAACTGGTGCAAAGATAATTGTTGAAATTTTATTTCCAAATTGGTCTTTTTAAATAATAAGGCAAACAATGGTCCTTTTGGCAATTAGACTGATTAGACTTTGATTCTGGGAGACAAAAGGTCGGAAAAAAGAAGAGCCCCGAAAAATCGGGGCCCATCACGTCCCTAGTCCCTGTAAGAAAAATTATTAGAAAATCTTTTTATTGATTGCTAGCAGTTCCTTGAACAATCTTAGTTCCTGTAAATACCCAAGGCTCAGGTTGTTTTTTTGCTTTTGTTTTTGTTTTGCTTCCCTTGGTTTTGGTAACCATTGTTTTTTCATTTGTGGGCATTGATTCATCTGTTGTTACAGTAGTTGCAAAAACAGAGGCCGGATCAGCATCATTGAAAGGACGGCCAAGCATAACTGTAATTGTGTTGGCATCTTTGTCATAGATCAGCGTTCCTTCAGGAACATCATTGCCTTCTGCAGTTTTTTGTGCAGGAATTTTATAAGTAGCTGGTGATTTTTTCAAAACAGCCTTTGTTCTTCCCTGAGGTAAACCGTCTATCCATGCAAAGCCTTTATTCTGATCGTCAAGAGTTATGGTCAGTTTTTGATCCGCATTTGTGCTTGATTGATATTGACCAATCACAGGAAAAATCTGTTCTGTGGTCATTTGGCTTGGCATAGGGGCCAATGTGTATTTGGAAAGAATTGAGTCAACTGTCGGATTTCCATATTTTTTCTGTTCCTGTGGTGCTGGTTGTGTTGGCTGGGGTTGGGTCGGTTGTTGAGCGCTTGTGGCTAAGGTTAGCAAAAAGGATGCTATGCCTGCTAAAAAGAAGGTCTTTTTCATACTATTAGCTTATTATGTTGTGATTTAAATGGTACTCGCGTGTTTGTTTCGAAATACTGTGCCAAAAATCTTTTTTTACTGGAACTCCCTAAAAATTTTTTTCTATATGAACTATTTTTTTGATACCTGTTTGCCATTTCATCATCAAGCCAATTTTTGGACTAATGAATTTTACAATTGCCTACTCCTACAACTGTAGTATCTTCGCTGTTTCCCAAATTCTTATGGCAAAAGAAAACAAGAACGGCACAACTACTGAGCCGGCAGAGAATGATATAATTGAAATATACGGCGCACGGGTGCACAACCTGAAAAATATTGATATCAACATTCCTAAGAATAAGTTAGTAGTTATTACAGGCATTAGCGGCAGCGGTAAATCATCCTTAGCTTTTGATACTATTTATGCTGAGGGCCAGCGACGGTACATGGAAACATTTGGCGCTTACGCCAGACAGTTTGTAGGTGAAATGGAACGCCCCGATGTTGATAAGATAACCGGACTTTCGCCCGTAATCTCGATTGAACAAAAAACCACCAATAAAAACCCCCGTTCTACGGTAGGCACCGTTACTGAAGTATACGATTTTTTACGACTTCTCTTTGCAAGAGTAGGAGAAGCTTATAGTTATAACACGGGTAAAAAAATGGTGAAGTGGAGCGAAGAGGAAATAGTGGAAAATATTTTCAAAAAGTTCAAGGATAAAAAAATTAGTCTTCTTGCGCCATTGGTCAGGGGCCGTAAAGGACATTACCGTGAGCTGTTTGAGGAAGTAAGAAAAAAAGGCTTTTTAAAAGTAAGAGTTGATGGTGAAACAAAAGATCTGGCGCCAAAAATGCAGGTGGACCGCTACAAAATTCATGATATAGAATTAGTAGTGGACCGCTTGCAGGTCACAAACGAGCTTAAGTCAAGGCTAAGCCAGAGTGTGCAGCAAACTTTAAAGCTTGGGAAGGATTTAATGTTTTTGCAGATAAATGAGGATCCCAAAGTTATCCAATATAGTAAACAATTAATGTGTGAAGACACGGGAATCAGCTATGAAGAACCTTCGCCCAATTCCTTTTCTTTCAACTCACCTTATGGTGCCTGCCCCACCTGCAAGGGACTTGGCACTACCTTTCATGTAAATATGGCGGCAGTTATTCCTGATCGGGATCTTAGTATTACTGAAGGAGGCATTGCCCCCCTTGGCGGGGAAAGAGAAGCTTACGTCTATAAACAGGTACAGGAGATCGCTAAGAAAAATAAAATTTCTCTGCAAAAGCCATTAAAAGATTTACAAAAGAGATCGCTTAACATTTTATTATATGGAAATGAAGAAGGAAGGGAAGTGGAGATAGATTTCGAAAACATGCAATTCGATCCCGAATCTCCTTATGAGGGTATAGTTAACATGCTGAAGCGTTGGTTCAATAATGGGTACAGTGAGGGATTACGTGATTGGGCTGAAGGATATATGGAACTAAAGCCTTGCGGAACTTGTAACGGAACAAGATTAAAAAAGGAAAGCATTTGGTTTAAAATAGTAGGAAGAAATATTGCTGAGCTAAGCAATATGAATTTGGATAATCTCGCTGCTTGGTTTGATGGTATTGAGTTGAGAATATCTGACAAGCAAAAAATAATCGCTAAGGATATTTTGAAAGAAATAAGAGAAAGGCTACAGTTTTTATTGGATGTCGGTCTTTCATATCTCTCTTTAAATCGCCCGTCAAAAACACTGAGCGGGGGCGAGTCTCAGCGAATCAGGTTGGCGACTCAGATCGGTTCACAGCTACAAGGGATCACCTATATTTTAGATGAACCTTCCATTGGCTTACATCAGCGGGATAATCATCGCTTAATCGAAGCATTGAAAAACCTAAGAGATATTGGAAATAGCGTTCTTGTTGTTGAACATGATAAGGATATTATGTTATCTGCCGACCATTTAATTGACATTGGCCCCAAGGCCGGATATCATGGAGGAAAGATTGTAGCGCAAGGGTTGCCGACGGCATTTTTAAAACTTGATACGCTTACATCAAGCTATCTTAACGGCTATCGTCGAATTGCTACCCCCAAGGAAAGAAGAAAAGGCAATGGAAAATTTCTTGAGCTAAAAGGAGCCAAAGGAAACAACCTGCAAAATGTTGATGTAAAATTTCCTCTCGGAAAGTTCATCGTTGTAACAGGGGTAAGCGGCAGTGGAAAATCAACTTTGATCAATGAAACGTTGTATCCCCTTCTTTCCAAACATGCCTACGGGTCCAGGGTAACACCGCTAGAATATAAAAACATTAAAGGGCTTGAGTATATTGATAAAGTAATTGAAATTGATCAATCGCCCATTGGTCGAACGCCTAGGAGCAACCCGGCCACTTACTGTGGATTTTTTACTGATATAAGAACATTATTTGCGTCAGTTCCAGAAGCAAAGATTCGTGGATATAATGCCGGACGTTTTTCATTTAATGTAAAAAGCGGGCGGTGCGATGTATGCGAAGGAGGAGGAATGAGAGTTATTGAAATGAATTTTTTACCTGATGTTTATGTGCATTGTGAAAAATGTAACGGCAAGCGGTATAACAGGGAAACATTGGAAATAAGGTATAAAGGAAAGTCAATTGCTGATGTGCTAGAAATGACAGTGGAGGAGGCGGTTGAATTTTTTCAACAGGTACCTTATATATATCGAAAGATAAAAGTGCTTGATGAGGTGGGCTTAGGCTATATAACTCTGGGCCAATCTGCGGTTACGCTGAGCGGTGGTGAAGCGCAGCGTGTAAAACTATCAACCGAGCTATCAAAAAGAGACACAGGGAAAACTTTTTACATTTTAGATGAGCCAACTACAGGTTTGCATTTTGAAGATATACAGCATCTGCTGGATGTTTTAAATAAGCTGGTTGACAGAGGAAATACAGTATTGGTGATTGAGCACAATATGGATGTGATAAAGGTTGCCGACCATATTATTGATCTTGGGCCTGAAGGAGGCGATGGAGGAGGCAAAGTTTTATTTGAAGGAGTTCCTGAAGACTTAGTAAATCACAAAGAAAGTTACACTGCAGAATTTTTAAAAGCTGAGCTTTTTACCGACGGATGTATAAATTAATAACAGGGCTTCTCTGGAGATAGCTTTATTATTCAAATGAATTCCCGTAAATACGGTAGGGAGTGATTGCGAAAAATCTTTTTGAATTTGTCAGAACCGGCTGACAGGTTTCATACGGATACCAGATTTTACCAATTTCCCCACCAATACGGGATTCTTAGTTATGGTAAGTAAAGAGCTACCGGCTATTGATATTGCCCGGTAAGGTTGGCAGAAGGTAATTAATAAAATACGTATACTAGACTATGAGAGTACCAATAGAGAACGGATTAGGTTTGATCAACCAGGTATTAGATTTTATTAAGCCCTCTGCCGTTACCGGAACAGAGTTTGTAAAAGAACTTTATCTGAACACGATTTTTCCTGTGGTCAAATATTCATCATCAGCGAATACATGATACATATATGAGCCTTTCTTTAATTGATTGAGTGCTTTTCTGTCGCCTGCTTTCATTTTATAGTTTGCTACCATATTGCCATTTATATCAAATACAAGAAATTCTATTTCCTTTTTATTATCCGGCCTGGCAATGATGTGTACTTTTCTTTTAATTGCGTCATGAAAAACCTTAACTGAATTCTGATTTTTAAATGACTTTTCTTTCCTTGTTGGTTTTTTGTCATCTTCAAAATTCTTGTTGAGGTAAATTTTATTTGCATGTTCCATTGCCAGTAATCTTGACTGGGCTATAAAAATGGTAATAGTCAGCAAAAAAAATCCAGGGCGTAAAAGTTTAACTACTTGCCTGCAGTTCATAAGGGTTGTTTTTATAGGGTGGAATAAATAAGCTTAATAATATAGAGGGCATCGTAACTGACGAATAGCTCTTCCATTTGGCGTATTGTTGCCATTCAATCTCCAGCCCATACGGATAATGGTGGAAAAGAAGGCATCGTTTTCTTTTGGATCTCCTCGTTGCTCGTCAAGTGCCGGACGGCTGGTAGGAGTAATATCGTCACTTCTATAATATAATTTGTTTGCTAATGCAGCTTTATCAGATGAGAGATGATTATTGAATAAAAGAGGATCGATATAAGTAGTACTTACATCATCTACATAATCAGTAAATAATTTTCTGTGCATTATCTCTAATCCTATAAACATATTTTCTTTTACATAGTATTTGAAACCGAAACCTATAGGTATTTCCATTTGAGTAAGCTTATAAACTTGCCTATCGGGATATTCGGCAAAACCTTGCCCTTCTGTATGCAATGGTTGTAATTCAATCCAATTTCCACTTTCATCTTTGGTTTTGGGATTGAAGTGATAAGCACCTACACCGATAACGCCGTAAGGGCGCAGCTTGCCCATCAACCCATCATATTGTTCAATAAAAACAGAAGGATAAAACTCTATGGCTACATGTCCTTCTAATAAATTTGATTTGAAACTGAGATTGCGATATTTTCTAAATTCTTCATCACCACCTTTAGCGGGAGCTAGTTTATCATCACCTTCCAAAACACCGATATTTACCGCCGCACGAAAACCAAGCCATTCGTTTGGTGTAACAGTAACAAATATGCCTTTGGCTAATTTAGTTAAAGGAATGTCCACATCTTTTATAAATGTTTTTCCGGTACCTTGGCTTCCTCCAAGATCACCCAAAAAGAACAGGGGACCAATGCCAAGGCCTACTTCCACTTTGCCATTACCTCCAGTAATTGATTGTGAAAAAGATTTGAACGATGAGGAAATTAAGATGAGAGCAAACATCATTGCTCGTACAAAAGGTACAATTCGCTTCATAGATACTAGATTTTACTGGTTTCTCTTATTGGATTTACAGCGAACAAAATAGAAAAGAAAAATAGCAAATCAAATCAGTAAGAAATTATTTTTTTATTGTGCTTACTCTTTAGGTTTTTCTACTTAGAATATTTACGTGTAAATAAGAAAAGAATTAGAAACTAGTAATTTGGAATTTCGAATCGAATAGATACAAATAAAAAATAATGAACAAAACCGTTGTCGATTCCCAATTACTCATCTCACTGATCTTATCATTTCGATATGTTGTATGCCATCTTCAAGATATACATCGCTTGATTGTTCAAAGCCGAATGATTCATAAAAATTTTTCAGATATAATTGGGCCCCTAATTTAATTGAAACAACGCCGAATAGCTTTTCACTGGCTTTAATCGATTCTTCCATTAAAATTTTTCCGCCTCCATTTCCTCTAATAGCGGGTGAAGTAACCACACGCCCGATCGATGAAAGTTCATAAGCTACTCCTGCAGGAATTATTCTCGAATAAGCTACAAGCATTTTGTTATCCCAGCCCATCAAATGGTATGAAGCCTGGTCTTTATTATCAGCATCCTGAAAAACACAATTCTGTTCTACTACAAATACCTGGTTTCGTAATTGGAGGATGGAGTAAAGCTCATGAGGGGTAAGATCATCAAATTTTTTTAAAAGCCAGTTTATCATGAAAGTAATTTTGAATTTATCCAATCTTTTTGATGTTCAAATTCGGTGTTTGTATTTTTATAGTCTCATGCCGTTTATCTTCCTGCTGGCGTTGGCACCACGGGTAGACCCTCATTCCCATCTTCACTTATTGATTGTATAGCAAAAAAATAATTATCTTTTGAATAAGGCAGGTCTATTTTTGTTTCATTAGTAAAAAATTTCTTTTGCCAGGCTGCACTGGTCGTTTCACGCATCAACACGTAATAACCTTTTACCTTGCCGGTTTTAGAAGCTTTCCAAGTCAGATTAGTAAAATTGGTTAGTCTTCTTGTTTCCATTCTCACTTCTTGAGGCATAGAAGGTGATTTAGCAAGGTTAGCAAGATTGCACAAGTTCATGCAAACGTTTTTTCTCAAGTATTCAAAGTCCATAAATTCTAATAAATCTCCGTATTGAATACCATTTTCCAATCGTACATCTTGATGTTGATGATAATAGTTTTCGTTCATTTCTGTAATGCGTACTGCAGCATATCCGCGCTGCACGAAAGGAGTATGATCACCACCCCGCAGGAAACGATCATTTCGATAAACCATTACTATTTCAAGATTATCTACATAGCGTTCGCCGATTTCCTTTATATAGCGGGCTAATTGCCGGGCCTTGCCGTCATTTTCCAAACCAAGATTGCGGATATTCAAAATAGCTCTGCCTGTGTCAGCTACGGAAAAAGCTTCACTAAATACACGAACCTTTGTATTGTTGATAATGTTCGTTTCACTACTATTGTTGCTGCCCATAATATCATTGTTCAACACGGCTTCAATATTCCAGTTTTCTTTCTTTGCTTTTTCCGCCATATAAGTTGAACCTAATAAGCCTTGTTCTTCTCCGCTCACCGCCACAAAAATGATCGTTGCTGGAAAGGAATATTTGCTCATTACTCTTGCACATTCCATAACTGCTGCCGTTCCGCTGCCGTCATCATTGGCACCCGGAGCATCACGTAAACGATCCATTACGTTTGTGCGCATATTATCCAAGTGCCCACTGATTATAAAAATTCGGTCATCTGCGGGATCAGCGCCCTTTAATGTGGCTACAACATTCCCTAATAACAAAGTAGTATCTACCCGACGTCCATCCCTTTGCAAAGTGGTTGTGTCAATAAATGCTGTCAACCTGCCGCCTGATTGTTTTGAAAATTCATTGAAGCGGCTAAAAACCCACCGTCTTGCAGCGCCTATGCCTCGCTTAGGATCAGTTTGTATGCTGAGTGTATTTCTAGTGCCGAAGCTTATCAGTTTTGTAATGTATGATCTCAATGAATCAGCAGAAACTTCTTTTACCATTTTTTCAATTTGCGGATCTTTTTGAATAATGGTTTGAGAAAATAAAAAAATCGAAAAGCAAATCAATAAAGAAATAAGTAAAATTTTTTTCATCGTACTGGTTTTGGGGGCCAAAATTAAGAAAGCCATCACAGTACATCTAAAACAATTAATTTTAGAAAAATAATTGTTATGCCAGAAGATTTAAGCACGGTACATCAATTGATCAGCGATCTTTTTAAATGGCCGTCAAACAAAGATGAGTGGGGGCAATATAAATTATCAAGCGACCAGCTAAATTTTTTTGATGAGAACGGTTTTTTAGCCGGAATAAAAATGCTTGACGATTGGCAAATTGATCGACTTAGAGAAGAATTGGGAGAAGTATCAAATACAGATCATTCAGGTCACAGCTTGTTTTATGAGTTCCATTCCAATGAATCTGCCGATCCATCCACAATACTCTTTCATGCATTAGGAGCGTGGAGAATAACCCCAGGATTTCATGATGTACTATGGAACCCTAGATTTTTAGTAGCAGCAAGCCAACTTTTAGGAAATAAACCTGTTCGTTTCTGGCATGACCAATTATTTTATAAACCTGCAAAAAAAGGCGGGGTGGTGGCCTGGCACCAGGATTATTCTTATTGGACAAGAACCAAGCCGGTAGCTCATCTTACTTGCTGGTGCGGCTTAGATGATTCAACTAGGCAAAATGGCTGTTTGCAATATATTGCGGGCAGTCATAAATGGGGCCTGCTTCCGAAACCGGTAATTGCCGGCGAGCTGCATGGCATCAAAGATTTTCTGGATGAAGATCAAAAAAAACAATTTGAAAATCCGCAGTTTGCTGAAGTAAAAGCTGGCGAAGCGATTTTCCATCATTCGCTCACGCTGCATGGCTCAGGTGAAAATAAAAGCGATAAGCCGAGAAGAGCTTTTGTGATTAATGTTTTCGCTGACGGAGTGATTTCCGATTCCAATGATCCACTTCTTGAAGGAGTACCACCCGTTGAAAAAGGAAAAAAAATGGAGGGGCAGTTTTTCCCTTTGTTGTTTAATGAAACTGTGAACTAGAATTCTATATCTTCTCTTGAAGCGATCTCTATCATTAATAATCATATTTCTGTTTCCACAAACTCTTTAAAAATTTTCTAAGTTCTTCTTCCCTTGCATTTTTACCAGGATCATAAAATTTTGCGCCTGATAATTCCTTAGGCAGGTATTCCTGTTCTGAAAAATTTCCTTCATAACTGTGGGAGTATTTATAGTCTTTTCCGTAGCCTAAATTTTTCATCAATCTTGTTGGTGCATTACGGATATGTAAAGGCACGGGCAAATCTCCATGTTGTTTTACCGCAGCCATTGCGTCGCCTATAGCTGCAGTAGCAGAATTACTCTTTGCGCTTGAAGCAAGATAAATGGCGCATTGTGATAAGATAAGGCTTGACTCAGGGTAACCAATTTTGTTCACTGCTTCAAATGTTGCATTGGCCATAACCAATGCGGTTGGATTTGCATTGCCAATATCTTCACTGGCCAATATAACCATTCTGCGAGCAATAAATTTTACGTCTTCACCTCCTTCTATCATTCTTGCCAACCAGTACACGGCAGCGTTGGGGTCGCTACCTCTCACGGATTTGATAAAGGCTGAAATAATATCATAATGCTGCTCGCCTTTTTTATCGTATAGCGCAATTCTTTTTTGGGCTATATCCATTACGAGATCATCGGTTATTGAAACATCATCACCTTCTGCATCAACCACCAATTCCAAAAGATTCAACAATTTTCTTGCATCACCGCCTGAAATATTGATGAGAGCCTCTGTTTCCTTTATTTTAATTTTTTTCTTGCTTAAGAATTCATCCTTTTGAATGGCTTGATGCAGAAGTCGGATAAGCTCTTTTTCATCCAAAGGCTTTAATACATAAACTTGACAACGGCTGAGCAGAGCGCTGTTAACTTCAAAAGAAGGATTTTCTGTGGTTGCCCCAATTAATGTGATAATGCCTTTTTCAACTGCTCCTAGCAATGCATCCTGCTGACCTTTATTAAAGCGATGAATTTCATCGATAAAAAGAATACAACCGGTTTTTGTTTTTGCTTCTTCAATTACTTCTCTTACTTCTTTTACACCCGATGAAATGGCACTCAATTGAAAGAAAGGAACTTTGAGAGTTTGAGCGATAATGTGTGCAATGGTAGTTTTTCCTGTTCCGGGTGGTCCCCATAAAATCATCGAAGGAATCTTGCCATGTTCAATAGCAATGCGTAAAATACTTCCTTTGCCCGTCAAATGCTGCTGGCCTAATAGGTCGTCCAATGTCGAGGGACGAATTCTTTCCGCTAATGGCGTCATATAAACTTCAAATGAAGAATGAAGTTATGAAGAACTATGTATTTGAAAGCTTGTTGGAAAGAAGTAACAATGATGACTTCATTGATCAAAAGTTCTTATCAAATATTGACGATTTTATTTTTTATTGCAAATAAAACAAGACCAACACGGGTTTTGACTCCCAATTTTTCAAACAACGTATCACGGTAACCTTCTACAGTTCGAGGACTAAGAAACATTTTTTCTGCAATTTCTTTATATGACATTTCCGTACAGGCCAATTTTAAAAATTCAGTTTCTTTATTGTTCAATTTCAAAAGCTCTTTGATTGACGAATGGGCTGGTGCATCGAGATGGTTTATAGAATGAATTAATTTGCCAGTCACCAATTCTGAATGATAATAACCTTTCGACATCACCGATTCTATGGCTGCCCTCACGTCCGATATATTACTATCCTTCAGGATATAACCTTTGGCTCCATTTTTAAGCATTCGAATGATAGCCGCTTCGTCATCATACATCGAAAGAGCCAGCACTTTTACATCGGGAAAATTTTCTTTTAACCAGGCTGCCGTGTCATAACCATCCATTCCTGGCATATTGATGTCAAGTAATGCCACATCTGGTGGCTGCTCTTTATTTATTTTACTTATAAAATCTTTTCCATTATCCGCTTCATACAAAATAGTATAGCCAAGACCTTTGAGGAGCGTGGCCAGGCCATTACGCATTACAGTATGATCATCTGCTAGTGCTATAGTTGTCATGATTCTTTTTTTGTCGGTATTGTTATTTTAATCTCAGTGCCTTTATCTGGTGCTGATTCAAGCCTCCAGTCAGCGCCGATGAGCTTGCTTCGGCTTTGCATATTGCGCAAACCATTGCCTTCACTATTATTGACTGAATAATCAAAGCCAATACCATTATCGCTGACAGTTAAAAGCAATAAATCATTCTCAAAATTTGCTTGAACGGATAAAAGGGTTGCTGATGCATGTTTTATGCTGTTGTGTAAACTTTCCTGCACGATTCGAAACAGGATCAGTTCCTCCTGAGGTTGTATTTTTTGCGGAAGACCAGTTGTTTGCATGATCGTTTTTATGGCTGTTGTTTTCTCAACCAGTTGCAGTTCCAGTTCAATAGCTTTTATGAAACCGATGCTGGAAATAGCGTCTGTATTCAGAGTTTTTGATAGATCACGTAAGCTGCTCACAGCCTGGCTCACCAGGTCCTTAGCACTTAACACCGCTTCATCTGAATTAAAACGATCAATTTCAAATTTACTCAGGTTCATTTTTGCAAGGCTCAGCATTTGACCAATGTTATCATGAATTTCTTGCGAGATAGTTTTGAATGTTTGCTCCTGGATTTCAAGTTGAGTGCGGAGAAGTTCTTGTTTAAATTCGTTTTTCATTTCTTCCTTCTCTTTCAAGTGACGATGTTGACGCTTGCGGTACAGAAATAAAAATGAAACCATAAAGAGAGCCACCAATAAAAAAATAATGGTTCCGGTGACTATGAATATTATGAAATTGCTTTCTTCGGCGGACATAATAACGCAATTAGAAAGCAACTGTACAATAAGGTGTTTAAACTATATGATATGCCCCGCCAAAGCTCTTTATTGTATCCAATTTTTTTATACACGATCAAGTCGAAGGCGCTCATATAAACAAAGAACCCAAGATAAAAAAACAATAATCCCGTAGATATCCAGAACATGGGGTTTTTAAACAATACTATTTCTTGCTCTGATTGCAGCAGTTGCCGGAAATAAAGATAACACCAAACCACTATCATAATAGCGCCAATGCGGTAAGATATCGTGTGAAACTTATGAAATCCCTGGATAAAAAAAATATTGGCTATAGCTATTACAAAATAACCGGGAATACTCCAGCGAATAATAGTTATGGTTTTTGGATTAGTAATAGCTCTTGAAAAAATATAGCTATATGCCAAAAATTCGATTACAGTAAAAATATTGAACCACCAATGGTTACTACCTCTGAAGCGAATAATTTTAAAAGCAGGAAATAATTCCGCTATTATAGTTAATATTAGCAACAACACTAGCCATTTTATGTAATATGGGTGTAAACATTGAAAACGCACCATTCCTATAATAGCGGCAATAATAATAATATACTGATAAACTAGGAGTCCTGGCATAAATGAACTATGATCTTCTGTTGCACTTCCAATTAATCATTTTTTCTTCTTGTTCGTTACTGGGAAGATTCATTGTAACATCCTGTATCCGGTGGACAAAGTTGTCCGTTATTGAGTGCACCAGCCGCTAAAATAAATTTCTCTGCCTCTGTTGATACAACAGGAAGATCATCCTGTCTCCCTTTTCCCAATATTGTCGGGACCAAAGCAACGGTTAATTGTTTTAGATATCGATCATCCTTTGGGATACCATCCTGAGGCTTATCTGCATACTCACATAAATAAATTCTTACTCCAGTAATTGTTGGATTGGCCAATACTTTGGCAAAAAAATCCATAAATGCATCATCCCTTTCAAACCAGATCGCATTTGTCTCCTCCTTTCCTGAATGCTTGCGAAGCACGTAACGTTTGCTTTTTTTAAAATTATCGTTTAGCATTTTCAGTTCTTCATAAGTTATACCTCCCGAAAAAAATTGCTTGTTACTCATAAACATAATTTTTTAGGTGAAAGAATAAAAAAGCTACAACTCAAAGTTGAATCTTGCAAACCTTGTAACCAACCGATTATTAACTGTTTTTATACCGTTTTTTAACGGTATAAATCTTCGTCCGTAGCCTCTTTTAATTGATCTTTTACTATAAGGGTCTTTGGATAAATAAAAACATTGCTTGTGGGAAAAATTCTCTTTCTTTTTTTGCCTTTAGAAAACTCTGCTTCTATAGGAGCAGCCCTTAATACTGAAATCTTCCGCATATAAGAGTCGAAATCATTTAAGCCGCCACCCTCTGATCCCGCTCAAAAGGCGGGATTTTGTGTAGAATTTTACAAAATGCCCTCATCCGCAAAACTGTAATAGCCAGCATCACTTACTATGATGTGGTCCAGCAGTTTTATGTCAAAATATCTTGCAGCTTCTTTTATTTTTCTTGTGATCTCTTCATCTTGCTTACTAGGTTTTAAGCTTCCTGAAGGATGATTGTGACAAAGGATCAAGCTTACTGCATTTTCTTCCAGCGCTTTTTTTAGTATGACTCTTGGATCAGCAATGGTACCAGTTATACCTCCCTCACTAATCATTTCAATATGATTAATTCTATTTGCTTGATTCAAAAAAGCTACCGCGAATACTTCCCGGTTGTGATCTCTCAATAATGATTGCAGATAATTGGCAAAATCCCTACTGGCCGACATAACAGGTTTTTGAAGGTAATTGCCTGCTTGCCTCCGCCTTCCAATTTCAAGAGCTGCCGCAATGGTAATGGCTTTGGCTTCTTTTATACCCCTGATTTTCATCAATTCTTTTACAGTGAGTTTGCCTAACTCATTGAGGTTATTCTTTCCTAGCTGCATTATTTCTTTCGCAAGATCAATGGCGCTTTTATCCTTAGTGCCATGGTTTAAAAGTATGGCAAGCAATTCCGAGTCGCTCAAATGAGCTGGCCCGCGATTTAGTAGTTTTTCTCTGGGCCTATCGTCCTTTGCCCATTGTTTTATTGAGTACTTATTCGCTTGCATTAGCAAAGATTAGTGAATATTTTTATTTCCGTCAATACAACTTAACGGTAAAAATGTCGTTAGCATTGACAGAACAAAATCCCAACCCTTTGAAAAATATAAAATTCAATTCTTATGAGATTTAAAACCTCAACAGCCGTGGGTGCGCTGCATCCTATTCTTTTTTTTGCAGGAGTTTATGTAGTAGTACTTCTATTCTCCATTTTTATTTGCTCAACTATATTTTATAGCTGTAACGCAAGCAAGGTTTCAGTAGTTAAGAAATCTGAGCCAAAAATTGCACCAGCAACTGGTAATACAACTGCAAGTTTTGCAAACGCCAGGTAAATAGTGGTTCAGTTTAGAGCAATTTAATTTCATACTGCCTCGGTCGGGAATGGCTGGTAATTTATATCTTCGCCGCTCCAAAGCAATCCCTTTGGAAGATATTTTTCAGCCATGCAACCCTCCGCAAAAATCTTCTCAGGTACTGGTTCTCAGCAATTAGCAGAGCATATTTGTAAGCGGTACGGCTGCCAGTTGGGCAAGGTAAATATTCAAAAATTTAGCGATGGTGAAATTTGCCCCATTTTTCTTGAAAGCGTAAGGGGTGATTATGTTTTTCTTGTTCAAAGTACGCATACGCCTACGGATAATCTAATGGAATTGTTGCTGATGATTGATGCTGCCCGGAGAGCCTCAGCTTACAAAGTCATTGCGGTAATTCCTTATTATGGCTATGCCCGCCAAGACCGAAAGGATAAACCGCGGGTGGCCATTGGCAGCAAATTGGTAGCCAATATGCTGGTAGCTGCGGGAGCGGACAGGGTTATTACAATGGATCTTCATGCTCCTCAAATTCAAGGTTATTTTGATATACCAGTTGACCACCTCGACAGTTCAGCAGTTTTTATTCCGTATATACAAAACTTAAGGCTGGAAAACCTTACCTTTGCGGCCCCTGACGTAGGAGCAGCTAACCGAATCAGGGAAATTGCCAGTTATTTTGAGGTTGAAATGGTGATTTGCGATAAGCACCGCAAAAGAGCTAACGAAATTGCCAGTATGATGGTGATAGGGGATGTGGATAATAAGGACATAGTGCTCATCGATGATATTTGTGATACTGGCGGAACACTGGCAAAAAGCGCAGCTCTTTTATTGGAAAAGGGGGCAAGAAGTGTAAGGGCTTTAATCACTCATCCTGTATTGAGTGGAAATGCATATGAAAATATCGAAAACAGCGTGCTAGAGGAATTAGTTGTTTGCGACACTATTCCAATTAATAAAAAATTGACCAAAAAAATAAAAGTACTTACTGTTTCCGAACTTTTTGCCATAGCAATAAGAAATGCGTATGAAAATAAAAGTATAACAAGCTTATTTATTCATTCGCAGAGAAAAGGATAAGCGGGTAAGTAGATAGCAGCGAATAGATAACGTTCTGACAGTATAATGATACTAGTTATCGTTAACACGTAAGAGTAATAAAATAAACATCATAAAATGAAAACAATTACAATCGAAGGACAACTGAGGACCGAACTTGGCAAAGGAGCCACCCGCCAACTTCGCTCTCAGGGAAATGTGCCTGGTGTAATTTACGGGGGTGCAAAGGAGATTAATTTTTCTGCTCCTGCCATGGCATTTAAGCCATTAGTATATACACCGGATTTTCAGTTTGCTGAAATAAAACTGAATGGCGACACGTATAAATGTATTATGAAGGATCTGCAGTTCGATAAGGTCACGGATCAGCTGATTCATGTGGATTTGCTTGAACTGGTTGAAGACAAAAAAGTAATTGCAAGCATTCCGTTGAAATTTGTAGGCAGTCCTGTTGGAGTTAAAGAGGGTGGTAAGCTTCATATTAAAATGAAAGCACTAAAAGTGAAAACTTATCCAAAGTATTTACGGGAGCATATTGAAGTGAATATTGACAATCTTGAATTGAATGGGAACGTTCGAGTAGAGGATGTACAGGTAGAGCATTATGAAATCATGAATTCACCTCGTATTCCTATTGCTTCTGTAACGCTTACAAGGGAATTGAAACAGGAAGAAGCTGCTGCGCCAACCGGAGCTGCAGCCCCCGCTGCCACTGGTGCGGCTGGTACCACGCCCGCTCCTGCTATTGCAGCGCCAGCGCCTGCTGCAACTGGCAAAAAATAAATTGGTTAATTGAGAGAGTAACCCTGTCAGTAACGGCAGGGTTTTTTTATGAAGCAGCTAGTTCTGCAATATTCAACTATAACTTTGGCTTTGAGGTTACAGAAAGAGATTAACGATGAATTCAGAAGAACTTAAAAACCATCATGAAATTTCTAATTGTAGGTTTAGGTAATACAGGCAATGAATATGCACATACACGCCACAATATTGGGTTTGATGTTGCATATGCATTTGCAACAAAGCACGGTAGTGCCTTCAAAACGGACCGGTTGGCGTATATAGCAGAGATAAAATGGAAAGGCAAAATATTTATTTGTATTTGCCCCACAACATTTATGAATTTGAGCGGAAAAGCTGTTAAGTATTGGATGGACAAAGAAAAAATTCTTTTGGAAAATATATTAATTATAGTGGATGAAGTTTTTTTACCATTAAACAAATTAAGGTTAAGACCCGCAGGCAGCCATGGCGGTCATAATGGATTAAAAAGCGTACAGGAATCTTTGCAAACAACGGAATATGCAAGGCTACGGTTTGGTATTGGAAATAATTACCCTAAAGGAATGCAGTCTGAATATGTATTGGGCAAATGGCTTAAAGAGGAGGAGCCTATCGTGAAGCTCAAGATCAACAAATCAGTTGAAGCAATTGAAATATTTGCAACCGCAGGTATAACAATGGCTATGAACCTGGTAAATAATAAAGAATTTTCGATTGAGTAAAAGATCTTTTCTAGTTTTTTAACTTAGCAAGTTTGTTTTATGTTTGTTATGATTAATGAGAGGTATTACTTATTTTAGCACCCCCGACCAAAAAATTTTTCCCTCTAGAATCCAATGTTTTTGATGAAAACCTGAATATATGGGATAGCAAACCTATGAGGTATCCGATGTATTTACTTAAAACCACCTGATTTATGAAGATTTTCTGCGTAGGTCGTAATTATGTGGCTCATGCCAAAGAACTGGGTAATGAAATACCAGACGATCCTGTTATTTTCATGAAACCTAAAAGCGCTTTATTACAGCCACATACTCCCTTCTATTATCCTGAGTTTACTAACGAACTTCATTATGAATGCGAGCTAGTTTTACGCATCAGCAAAAATGGAAAGTATATACAAGAAAAATTTGCCAGCAAATATTATGATGCTGTAACCACAGGTATAGATTTTACCGCCCGCGATATTCAAAATGAATTGAAAGAAAAAGGGTTGCCTTGGGAAAAAGCAAAAGCCTGGGACAATTCTGCTGCAATAGGTAAGTGGATTACTTTTTCGAACATCAAGAATAAAAAGGACATTAATTTTTGCTTGTATAAAAATAAAGAACTGGTACAACAGAGCAATTCAAACTTGATGATACATAATTTTGACAAAATTGTTTCCTATATCTCCACTTATTTTTCAGTTAATATTGGTGACCTTGTTTTTACAGGAACACCGGCAGGAGTAGGTGAGTTAGTTGTTGGCGATGAACTCGAAGCTTTTATTGAAGATGAAAGTCTGTTACAGCTCGACATTAAATAATAATTTTCGACATAATTTTAATGCAGTAAATTTTTTATTTCTGATTCGGTTTATGTTTTGCTGCTCAAACCTTTTCTGAGGCTCTTCTCATTAAATCAGCATCATTTTCCTTTCTTCTTATCCTTTACCTTTGCGGTGCTTCAATTCTAAAATCTTAAATTGACAACTTTAAATTTTTATGGCTGCTCGTACAGACTTTTTTGTTAGCCCGGATTATTATCAATTAGATGAATTGTTTACTGAGGAACAAAGACATATTCGCGATGCTGTTCGTAATTATATAAAAAAAGAGGTTTCTCCGATTATTGAAGACTATGCACAACGGGCAGAATTCCCTCAACAAATCGTTAGCCAGTTAGGTGAATTGGGGTGCTTTGGCCCTACCATTCCTGTTGAATATGGCGGAGGGGGGTTAGATTATATCAGTTATGGTTTAATGATGCAGGAATTGGAGCGGGGTGATAGCGGAGTTCGCTCCACAGCTTCGGTGCAGGGTTCATTGGTAATGTTTCCGATTTATGAATATGGAAGTGAAGAGCAGCGAAAAAAATTTTTACCTAAGCTTGCTTCAGGTGAATGGCTGGGCTGTTTTGGGTTGACAGAACCAAATTATGGAAGTGATCCCTCCGGTATGCTTAGTAATTTTAAAGATGCAGGTGATCATGTGATATTGAATGGCTCAAAAATGTGGATCAGTAATGCACCTTATTCTCAAGTAGCAGTGGTATGGGCAAAAGATGAGCAAGGAGAAATAAGGGGATTGATTTTAGAAAGAGGCATGGAAGGGTTCACCACACCTACTACGCATGGAAAATGGAGTCTTCGCGCATCAGCAACAGGCGAATTGGTTTTTGATCATGTAAAAGTTCCCAAAGAAAATATCCTCCCTAATGTGAAAGGATTAAAGGGACCATTAAGCTGTTTAACAAAGGCTCGGTACGGCATAGCTTGGGGGACAGTAGGTGCAGCCATGGATTGCTATGATACTGCGCTGCGTTATTCAAAGGAAAGAATACAATTTCATAAAGCCATTGCCAGTTTTCAGTTACAACAAAAAAAACTGGCTGAAATGATTACTGAAATCACAAAAGCACAATTGCTAAACTGGCGGTTAGGTGCATTGATGAATGAAGGGAAAGCTACCCCTCAACAAGTTTCGATGGCAAAAAGAAACGGCTGCGAAATCGCAACCAATATTTGTCGTGATGCCAGGCAAATTCTGGGTGGTATGGGAATTACGGGCGAGTATAGTGTAATGCGGCATATGATGAACCTGGAAAGTGTAATTACCTATGAAGGCACACACGATATTCATTTGCTGATAACCGGACAGGACATAACGGGGATCAATGCGTTTAGCTAAACCCCCTGTCCCTCTAAAGGGGAACTTAAGTTGAGAAATTATTTGAGTTTCAATAGGTGCTTTAAAGTGATATTAAGTGATTATGGTACCAGTTTAGGTTCTCTAGTAAAGTTTTTGTTGTGTCGGACATTATGTCGTTCATATCTTTAATCATCAAAAAATGAATACTCTTTTAAAATCAGAGTCTTCGGTAACTCCCCTTTAGGGGTTGGGGATTTTATGAAAATCTTCTTCATAGGATTTATGGGCTCGGGCAAAACCCACTGGAGTAAACTGCTTAGTGAAAAATTGCATATTCCTTTCTTTGATCTTGACGAACAAATCACCTCACATGAAGAGAAGTCAATAACAGAAATTTTTGCAGATAGTGGAGAAGAATATTTCCGTTTGCTGGAGAAAGATATTCTGCACATCATTACAGAAAGCCATGAAAACTTTGTAATGGGATGTGGAGGAGGTACACCATGCTACTATAATAATATCGACTACATGAATCAGTCGGGAACTACTATCTGGATCAATACACCTATCGACACCATTTTTCAACGGTTAATAAAAGAAAAAGAAAGCAGGCCCTTGATTAAAAATCTCTCTAATGACCAAGTCAGAGGATTTATTATTAAGAAGTTCTCTGACCGGAAAATATATTATGAACAAGCTGACATTATTATTGATGAAGAGCCCGTGCGCTTAGAAAACCTCGTCGAAAAAATATTTCATGCATAAAACATTTCTCTCCGTTGGAGCATTATCTGGCGCCATCGCAGTGTCATTAGGGGCATTCGGCGCTCATGGTTTAAAACAAATCGTTTCCCCAGACACCGCTTCTATATTTCAAACAGGAGTTCAATACCAGATTTATCATACATTGGCTCTGCTACTCATCGCTGTTATACATGATCGTTTGCCAAACAAATGGATAATGTGGGCAGGTTATTTTTTTTCTTTTGGAATACTTTTTTTCTCAGGATCTCTTTATTTAATTACTGTATTGAAAGCTGCTGAAAGAGCTATCCCTGTTTTTGTAGGTGCAATAACACCTATGGGTGGTTTATTTTTTATCTTAGGATGGCTCTGTTTATTAGTGGGGGTTTTTAAAAAGGCTTGATCATAAGAGCAATTTTAAAATACTTTCCGTTCCATTATTGTTTTCAATTCTAAAATCACCACCGATACTCTCCATTCGCCGTTCGATATTTTGCAATCCATTTCCGAACTGGCGAATATTTTTGAGATCAATCCCCACACCATTGTCATGAATTTTTATTTTTAATGCTCCGTCCGCCATAATATCAATAACAATCTCAGTTGCTTGAGAGTGTTTAAGCATATTATTTAACGTTTCCTTTACGCATAAAAAAACATTGCGACGCTTATCGCCGCTTAATTCTTTTTCAGGAATGTGATCGGGTATATTTACCGTGCATTTTACCGGGGTGCCTTCCAGATATTCTGTTGCATAAGCTCTGATATATGAAATAAGGTTATCTAACGAGTCATTTTTACTGTTCATACTCCAAATGATCGCGTTCATCTTATTTAAGATATCATCTGCTGACTGTGAAATTTTTTCTATTTCAAGAGGGGTTTGTTCTTTCATTTTATTTTTTGCTATTTCACTCATTAACCGAATAGCGGTCATTCCCGAACCTAATTCATCATGCATATCTGCTGAAATGCGATTTCTCTCTTCTTGCTGAGCAGTTACAACTGCCATTTGCTTTTCAAACTCTTTTCTCTCGTTTTCCATTCTCAGTCTTTCCCTTTCCCTAGTTTGTTCAATAATCTGTTTCCTGTTTTTATAGCTCAAGCCTGCCAAGAAAAATACAAGTTCAAGGAATAATCCCAATTCATAATAGAACAGCGAGTTGTTGAATGCGGCAGGCAAATTACCAAGCACATGACCAAAAAGTATCAGCAATTGGGAGAAAACTGCAAAAAAGAAATAAAAAAGGTTGCCCCAAAATATATATCGCAGTAATGTATCCTTCCAATATCTAAGGCAATAAAAAAGAAAAACAACCATCATGATCAGCAATACAATTTTTGTAAGATTTTCAACCCCATTCAGAAAAATAAAATTGTCGGTGAAAAAATAAGAATAGGAAAATAAAGTGATGGAGATCAAAAGACCAATAACCCCGATATTATAAAGTTTATAAAGAAAAGGATATTTAGTTTGAGAAGAAAGGAACTTTTGCATAAAGATCATGTAAAAAATAATCCCTACACATTGCATGATGAAGTCCACATATGCCTCCATAAAAAAAACCGTGCTGTTGGTTTCAAGGTCATAATAGGTTTTAGTAAAAAGCATTGAACCCAAGAAAAAAGCATACCCTGTATAATAAAGAAATTCTTTGTTGCTGCCCTGAAGATAATTTGCAATTGAAAAGAGGACCATCATTAATAACAAGCCGCAAAAAATATAAGTAATGATATTTAAATAAAGATGCGAAGCGGTAAGATCAAATATAAACGTGGAAAGATGTGATTTATGAATGATCCTCGGCTTAATGTTGTTATTATATGTTTTTACAAGACTAAGCTCGGCTAAAAAGGTTGCAGAATCATGCGGCGGTAAGCTAAGCAACCTGTAGCTTATTTTGCCAGGAATATCTGGCTTAACATTCGGAATTTTAGTTAGCCCATTTTGTGAAAGTCTGTAAAGTTGTATATCGGAATAAAAAAATCCAGGAAAAAACCAGGCTGAATCCAATTCATTTCCGGGGTTAAGAATATGAAAACGGAGAATCAATTTGTCGTCAACGAATTTTGCTGGCACATCCTTCCTGAAATTTGATCCTTTTTGAAATTTGAGGAATGGATAAGATTTGTTTAATGCAGAATCAGAAGATAAAAATGCTACCTCTGTCTTATCCCGTATGACCTCATAAGGTATTGCTTTGCCGAGGTCGATTAGAGTAGAATCGGAAACTGACTGAGAGTAGCCATTATTGTAAAAAAAAATGACGCAGATGAAAAAAGAAATCTTTAAAACCGGAACAGAAATAAACCTTCTTCTCATAGCATTATTCTAAACAATTCAAATGTAAGATATAGCTCTTGTTTTTAATAACATCCACCATACTACTTTGAAAGTATTTAATAGTGAGGGGTGAATTCAAACAAACACAACGTTTCACATTCTAAATAACCAATAACCAAAAAACGATGACTTGTTCCTTATGCCTTGTGCCTTTGAATTAATTATCTTTGTTTCCATGGCTAATAAGCTAAAGAAAACGTCCAAAAAAGATCCTTCAGACAAACCAAAAAAAGCGGCCACTGATCTGAAACCTGAAAAGGAAGAAAAGATTGATTTGAAAAAATTGGCGAGGGATGAACGTACCTGGAAAATAACAGGCGCGCTTTTTATTCTTATAGCCTTGTTTCTTTTCATTGCTTTTATTTCTTATTTCTTTACTTGGAAGGAAGACCAATCGCATGTTTCCCAAGGGATATCAATTCTTTTTGACAATGATGCAAAAGTAAATAACCTGCTGGGCCGGTTAGGAGCTTATATTTCTCATTCTCTTATGGGAAATGGTTTTGGCATAGCCTCTTTTTTTATTTGCAGCTTTTTCTTTGTAGCCGGTGTAAATCTTTTGTTCAGCAAAAAAGTTTTTTCAATTTGGCGCAATCTACGGTATGTGGTAGTAGGCATGCTGGTAATTTCTGTTTCATTAGCCTTTGTTTTTTCAAGCGGTGTGTTTTCTTTTGGAGGAGCTGTAGGCAGCATGATCAGCAATTGGCTGATCAGCCTTTTGGGGAATATTGGAACTGCTGGTTTATTGCTAGTTGCTTTTCTTGCCTATATTATTTGGCAATTCAATCCTGTTTTCAGATTGCCAAAGAAATTACACACTGTTGATGAAGAACAAAAAAATGAAGAAGGATTAGTTCTTGCTGGTAAAACCGTTAATGATGTATATGCAGAAGTAAATAAGGGCAATGCTCTAAAAGGTGACGCAAAACTTTTTATAGTGCCGCCAAAGGATGCTGACGAGCTTCATCCCGCAAATGATTTTAAAGTAATTGAAAAAACTGAGGAGCCTACTGTTGCTGGGGAAGTTGTTGCAGATATTATGCACCAACATGATGTTTCTGCCGATGATGCAATTACTGTAAAGCCAAGAACAAAAGTCACAGCAATGCCTGAGGAAGAATTGGAGCTGGAAATTAAAGCCTTTACCCAGGAAGAAGACCAATCGGAACCAGCAGAAAAAACTTATGAAGACCTTCCTCCATATGAACCCACCCTTGATCTTAGAAACTATAAATATCCACGACTCGATTTGTTAGAAGCCCATGGCAGTGAAAAAATTGTTCAAGACCCCGCAGAGCTTGAGGAAAATAAAAACCAAATCATAAATACACTCAAAAATTATGACATCGCTATCCAAAAGATCAGCGCTACGGTGGGGCCTACGGTAACCTTATATGAAATAGTTCCGGCTGCCGGTGTTCGCATTTCACGTATAAAGAACCTGGAAGATGATATTGCATTAAGTTTGGCAGCTCTTGGTATTCGTATCATTGCACCTATTCCTGGCAAAGGAACAATCGGTATTGAAGTACCCAATGTGAAAAAAAGTGTGGTGAGCATGAAAACGCTATTGGCATCAGAAAAATTTCAGCACAACAATTATAGCCTGCCTATTGCGATCGGAAAAAAGATTGACAATGAAAATTTCATTGTTGATCTGGCCAGCATGCCGCACTTGTTAATGGCGGGTGCAACAGGACAGGGAAAATCTGTTGGCGTTAATGCAATCCTTGTTTCATTGCTTTATAAAAAACATCCATCACAGCTAAAGTTTGTTTTAATAGATCCCAAAAAAGTGGAGCTGAGCCTCTACAATAAAATTGAAAAACATTTTCTTGCTAAGTTGCCTGGAGAGGAAGATGCTATTATTACTGATACAAAAAAGGTTATTCATACGCTGAATGCACTTTGCATTGAGATGGATAACAGGTATGACCTGCTGAAAGAAGCCGGAGCAAGAAATATAAGAGAATACAATGAAAAATTTACCAAGCGAAGACTGAACCCTCAAAAGGGACACCAATATCTTCCTTTTATTGTACTGGTTATAGATGAATTTGCAGATATGATCATGACTGCGGGAAAAGAAATTGAAATGCCGATTGCAAGGTTGGCTCAGCTGGCCCGCGCAGTGGGCATACACCTCATCATTGCTACACAACGGCCATCGGTTAATATAATCACCGGCACTATCAAAGCAAATTTTCCTTCACGCATTGCTTTTAAAGTTTCATCAAAAATTGATTCAAGAACTATTCTCGATACAGGCGGTGCTGAACAATTAATTGGTAAAGGCGATATGTTGATCTCTCATCATGGTGAAATAACCCGTTTGCAATGCGCATTCGTGGATACACCCGAGGTAGAAGAAGTTGTTGATTTTATTGGTGAACAACAAGCATACCCTCAGGCGTTTTTATTGCCTGAATATATTGATGAAAAAGATTTAGAGGGACGAGATTTTGATTTAAATGATCGTGACCCGCTTTTTGAAGACGCGGCGCGGTTGATTGTTCAAAATCAGGTAGGCTCCACATCATTATTGCAGCGTAGGATGAAATTGGGATATAATCGTGCTGGCAGATTGATGGATCAGTTGGAAGCCTTTCGCATCGTGGGTCCTAGCCAGGGAAGTAAGGCCAGGGACGTGTTAGTAAAAACAGAATCGGAGCTGAACGAAATTCTTCAAACCCTGTGACCTAAAACAGTTGTTAAGAAATTTTTTCCAATGCAACTATCAGTTGCTATTGCTTATCCTACAATTTAATTAGCCTATATTTGCCCGCCCGGATAAAGCGTTGAACGGGAGGTACAAAAATATCCTTGGTACTAACTTATAAAAGATGAAAAAAACTTATTTTTTGTTAGGAATTATAACAATGATCGCAGCCTCTGTATTTTCACAAACTGATAATGACCCTGATGCCAAAAAAGTGCTTGATGCAGTAAGTACAAAATTTAAATCATATAAAGCCGTTCAGGCAAGTTTTACTTATAAGGTAGAAAACGCAACTGGTAAAGTAATCTCTACAAAAAAAGGCACTGTTTACATGAAAGGAACCAAATACAGAGTAAGCTTTGTAGGGCAGGAAATTTTTTGCGATGGCAATACAGTATGGACTTATGATAAATCTTCTAACGAGGTGACCATCACAAAATTAGATGCTTCAAGCACCACTCTTACTCCTCAAAAACTGTTTACAAATTTTTATGATAAGGATTTTCTATACAAATTAAATGGTGAGAAAAAAGTAGGAGGTAAGACTATGCAGGAAATTGAGATGACGCCAAATGACAAGACCAAGCCTTTTCATAAAGTATATCTGACGATTGATAAAAATGCAAAAACCATTTACAGTACCAAGGTTTTGGAAAAAGCCGGTAACCGTTATTCGTACACAGTAAATACTTTAAATGGAGGGGCAAACATTCCTGATTCCAAATTTGTCTTCAATAAAAAAGATTATCCTGGTGTAGAAGAAGTGGACTTAAGATGAGCTTGAAATCTGTTTCACATGATTAAAGGGTTTGTCAAGAAATTTTGACGACCCTTTTTATTTTCCTACAATTTACTCAGTCTTAAAAAGTTGAAACTCCTCCATGAAAATGGAGGAGTTCCTTTTAACCCTTAAAACAACCAACATGAAAATTCTTACTATATCACATCACCAAAAAAGCATTTTTGGTTGCCTCATCAGGGTAAAATTCTTTTACTAATCGCCTAAAGAAAGCTCCAGTACCTCTTTCATATTTTTTACAAAATGAAATTCAATGCCCTTGATAAACTCGGAATTAATTTCCTCTACATCTTTTTCATTTTGCCAGCAAAGTATAATTTCTTTTAAGCCAGCGCGTTTTGCAGCGAGCACCTTCTCTTTAATGCCGCCAACCGGTAAAACCTGCCCTCGCAAAGTTATTTCACCCGTCATGCCGAGGTATGGTTTTATTTTTTTACCGGTTACTGCGGAGGCAATAGCCGCAAGCATAGTGACGCCAGCACTTGGCCCATCCTTGGGTACAGCCCCTTCAGGAACATGTATATGGATGTTCTTTTTCTCAAAGATCTTTGAATCTATATTATACTTTTTTGCATTAGATTGAAGATATGTTAAGGCTGTGCTGGCGCTTTCTTTCATCACATTGCCCAAATTGCCAGTTAATCTAAGTTCGCCTTTACCATCACTTAAACTGGTTTCGATAAATAAAATATCACCCCCCACATAAGTATAAGCAAGGCCTACAGCTACACCCGGCATGTTTGCATTTTTATAGAGATCGGTGGTGAACCTGGGCTTACCTAAAACTTTTTCTATATCCTTTGATGTTATGGGACTGATGAGTTTTTCATTCATAGCAAATTCCTTTGCCTGGTAGCGCATAATCGCAGCCAAATGGCGATCCAATTCTCTTACTCCACTTTCTCTTGTATAATCCTGGATTATTTTTTTGATTATTTCATCATTGATCTTAAAATCCATGTTTTTTAGACCGTGCAGTTCTTTTTGCTTAGGCACTAAATGGCGTCTGGCAATTTCAATCTTTTCTTCTACTGCATAACCGCCCAGCTCAATTACTTCTAAACGGTCGCGCAATGCAGGTTGAATGTTTTGAATATTATTTGCCGTAGCGATAAACAATACTTTGCTCAAATCATACTCTAACTCAAGGTAATTATCGTAAAAACTATTGTTTTGCTCTGGATCAAGTACTTCAAGAAGTGCTGACGATGGGTCACCACGAAAATCGCTGCCTACTTTGTCAACCTCATCTAGTATCATCACAGGATTGGATGATTTTACTTTTCGTATCGATTGAAGAATTCTTCCCGGCATAGCCCCTATATATGTTTTGCGATGACCGCGGATCTCACTTTCATCGTGCAACCCTCCCAAACTTAGTCGTACATATTTACGCCCAATCGCATTGGCGATACTACGTCCCAAAGATGTTTTACCAATTCCCGGAGGGCCAACAAAACACAATATCGGGCTCTTCATGTCACCTTTTAATTTCAACACGGCAAGATATTCAAGAATGCGTTCTTTAATCTTATCCATGCCATAGTGATCTTCATCCAATATTTTTTTTGCTCTTTTAAGATCATAATGATCTTCTGTATATGCTTCCCAGGGTAAATCAAGCATTAGATCAAGATGATTGTACACAACTGAATAATCAGGAGTGGTAGGGTGCATCCTTTCTAATTTCTCAATTCCTTTCTTAAAGATTTCCTTTGCAGCCTCAGGCCATTTTTTTGCCTCGGCCTTTTTCTGCATTTCTTTTATTTCGCGGTCATTTGTATCACCACCCAATTCATCTTTAATACTTTTTAATTGCTGCTGAAGAAAATATTCCCTTTGCTGTTTATCAATTTCAGTTTTTGTTTTATTGGTTACTTTATTTTTTAATTCAGCAAACTGCAATTCTTTTTGCAGCAATTGCATTAAAAGATCGGCCCGCTCACGAATATTATTCAGCTCAAGCAGTTTTTGTTTATCCTTGATTTCTGTATTTAAATTGCCGGAAACAAAATGGATAAGAAAAGAAGGGCTTTCTATATTTCGAAGAATAATAGCTGCTTCGGTAGGAATATTCGGAGAAAGCTGGATTATTTCAGCAGCCATTTCTTTTATGCTGGCGACATAAGCTTCAAAATCGGGATCTTTAGGAGATTCTTCATCAATTAAAGATTTGATTCTTGCTCTAAAGTACGGATCCTCACTAACAATAGATTCGATAAGGAACCTGCTTTTACCCTGAATAATAACTGTGGTACCCCCATCCGGCATTTTAATTAGCTTAACAATTTTTGCAACAGTTCCTACATCTTCCAAATCTTTTTTTTCGGGGTCTTCTATGGTACTGTCTTTTTGTGCTATAACACCGATCAATTTGTCAGCCTTATAAGCATCATTTACTGACCTAATGCTTTTATCACGACCAACAGTTATGGGTAAAACCACACCCGGAAAGAGTACCGTATTGCGTAGGGGTAAAAGGGAAATTTCACCGGGAACCTCAATTCCATCCATGCTTTCGCTTTCAGATTCGTTTAAGGGAATAATGGGAATAAACTCCATTTCATCTTCGTTCTTCTGGAAAAAATTTTCAAAACTCATTCTTTAATCTTTTAGACAATATGACATCGCTTGATTGCGGGGTACTAAAAATAGTATAGGAAGACATAGAAGTCAAGTATTATGCCTATCCCGAATTAAATGATTTTTTAAGAATTTTAGCGATTTTTATTTAAGCGATGAAAAGCGTCCATAAAATCAACTTCCCATTCAGCAAAATGAGAGATAAAAAAAGGTCCCGATTCAATCGGGACCGTTCATGAGGCATCTGAATTTTATAAGGCAATTCCAAGGGATAATTGTATCACCTGATTTTTCCATTTATCTTGGTTGTCTATATCATTAATATTGCTTAACCCGATTAAATAACGGCCGGTAACTCTTAGTTGGGACAACTTGATCTGAGCACCTGCAGCTAACGAAAAATCTCCGTTTTTAAATGCTTCCTTGCCATTTTGCAAAAAGTTCTTGTCTTGGCTCATTAAAATTCCAAATTGAGGACCAGCCTGCAAATGAATAGGGCCAAGAAATTTATAGTCAAGTAAAAGAGGAATAGTAAGATAATTTAGTTTGACCTTGCTTTGATCTGAAGCAATTACATTCTGATAAATAGATTTGTAACTACTGTCTAATGTTGTTGAATACTGATTAAATAAAACTTCGGGTTGAAAAGAAAATTTAGGACCTAAGCCAATTTCTGCAAAGCCGCCGAGATTGTATCCATATTTAAATTCTTCTTTGAATGATTTACCATCTATTTTAGTAATGTTTGCGCCAGCTTTTATACCCAGATGAAATTGTGCCATCATTAATTGAGAAACCAGAAGTGCAATAACGAGACTTAGAAGTTTAGTTTTCATTTATATATTTTTTGGTTGATAAATTTTGACCAACTATAATGCCAAAGGAAAACAGTGTTCGTTAAAATCCATTAACTCATTTTTTCATCTTTAAAAGAATAAACCTCAATTAGAAAAACTTATTGCAATTGGCTTGTGAAGGTTTTTGTAAAATCAAAAAATAAAGCCACCGCTTACTGAAACCAAACCGGTAAATTCCTTTTCAGTGGCAGGAAAATAGTAATCAAGGATGAGTTGCGGTTGTATATAAAACTTACCAATCGAGTACTCGGTTTTTAAATAAAAAGTGAGTGCTAATGGTTGAAAATATAATTTGTTATCGAGATAGACATTTTCGCTGCTGTATAAAACATTTGCACCGGAACGCAATAGTGTGGCATAAGTATTCGAAGATTGGTTAAATCCAAATTTTTGAGAACCGCTTGTAAATGTTAGTTGGGGTGTAATTCTGATGTGGTCGTTATAAGCAAAGATATCAAGCCAGTAAAAATCATGACGAACAGAAGTAATTAAGGAAAAATCGTTGATCGATTCTTTAGTATTGATTCGCGTAAATCCCGTTCTCCGTAATTGTAATGATGTGATGTATTCTTCACGTTCCTGATATTCAGACCGGCTGCCCCATCCATAGCTTACTCCTATCATTGGCTTGAGCCACCATTTGCGATAAGTGAAATAAGCATACAGTTCGTTCTGCAAAGGCGAAGTGTAAAATGGCAAGGAGTCTTTTGTGAAATACCGTATATAAGAAATGCCGGTTGCTAAGTTTTTATTTTCAAGATAATCGTAGGAAGGGCTAAGCGCCAGTTGATAAAACCTGAAAGCTTTTTGATCGCTTACAAACGAACCGATGCCTGTTATTCCAAGGCCATTTTTATTATAATATCCTATAGTAGGTGTAAAAGTTACTTTTCTGGTTGGTTCGAGAAAAACTTCGGTTTTGCTTTTGTAATTAAAATAGCCTTTTTGTATGGAAAGGGCCGTTAGTGTGTAGCTATGTGGTGATAATATGGAATCAAGAAATGCTTCGAGATCGTCAAATAATATATCGTCATAATTAATGGAACTATCGATTACAGGAGGCTCGGTTTTGTTTAATACGGTGTCTTTAGGATTGACTTGCGAAAACACAACAATCCCCGAAAGGTGAAAGATGAGTATTAAACACCATTTTTTATACATGCGGCAGTTGAATTATGGCATCACAAGATACTGGGTGGTGACGATTTTTGACCCTTAAATCAAAAGCAGGTTTAATGGTGAGCTGTCATAGATGCTCTAAAACGAATTG
The DNA here is from genome assembly GCA_036005185.1 of Chitinophagaceae bacterium. GTDB lineage: Bacteria > Bacteroidota > Bacteroidia > Chitinophagales > Chitinophagaceae > VBAU01. Next base: position 138,686 of record DASYQS010000064.1, read on the forward strand.
AAACTCAATTTTATTGAGCAGAATTTAAAGATCAAACCAGTTCTATAACCGTTATTTCAGGGAGAATGCCCACCCTACCTGGATAGCCAATAAAACCATAACCGCGATTTACATATAGTTTTTGTTTTCCTTCTTCATACAGACCTGCCCATTCCTTATAAATGTATTGAACAGGGCTCCATCTGAAACCAGGAACATCAACACCGAATTGCATTCCGTGTGTATGTCCGGCCAGCATTAGATCAATGTCAGTATAAAGAGGTCTTACCTGTGCTTCCCAATGTGAGGGATCATGGCTCATTAAGATCTTAAAGGGATAATTTTCCGAACCTGTATAAGCTTTTTTTAAATCACCATATTTAGGAAATCTTGCTTTTGAGCTCCAATTCTGAACACCTATCAATGCAATTTTATCTTCACCTTTTTCTAGCACTGTGTGTTCATCCAATAATAATTTCCAGCCAAGTTCAGCATGTATGTTTTTTAATCTGTCAAGGTTTGCTTGTTGCATTGGCGTCAGTAAATGCTTGCCTGCCTCTTCCTCTTTTCTTTTATGTTCTTCATTTCTATCCGGCCAAGAAACATAATCACCATAATCATGGTTACCTAAAATAGAAAAGACTCCCATCGGTGCCTTTATTTGGTTAAAGACATCCATATAACCATCCATTTCTTCGGCGAGATTATTTATAAGATCCCCAGTAAATAAGATCAGATCGGGTTTTTCCTTTAAAATCTTATCCACACCTCTCATCACCGCATGTTTATCTGTAAAACTACCTGAGTGAATATCTGAGATCTGAACTATTTTCAAGCCTTTGAAACTAAGAGGTAAATTATCAAAAGACATTCGAAAGCGATGGACCTGATATCGATATTTATTGTTGAAGCCATAAATAAGTGAGCTAAATAAGCCGCCACCGACAAGCATTCCTGCCCAACTTAAAAAAATCGAGCGAGAAATTTTTACTCCTTGCTCCATAGTTTCACCTTCGGTGCCAGAAAAAAACAATTTACCTGCCACCCATTGTATTCCTCTCCGCAGATCATCGATGAGGAAAAAAATAGACGCTATGATCTTTGAAAAAAATAAACCAACTATAATTGCAAAAAAGGTATTCCGAAGCAAACGATGCTGCGTTCCAAACTGTAAATATGGCAAGACGATTAAAATAGTTAAAGCCAAACCCGAAATGGCCCAATAGCAAATGTGAATGGTCAACTTGGTTTTAGAACCTGCAGATTGTGTAAGAACTTTTACGGCCTGGAAAACATATAAATCCAAGAGTATCATAAAGCCGATCAGTATCCACCAGAAAGGAGAATTGCGCATTGGAAGCAAGATTATGAAGAATTAGACGAATAGGAAAAGAATATGTTTTAAACTTTTAGGTTTTATTTATCGCTCTGCAAAAGAGTTGAATTTAGAACTTAAAAACTCAGAACTTTATTGAAATTGATTTTAACACATGAAATTTACTTATTATGGTCATTCATGCTTTTTAGTTGAAGTAAAAAATAAAAAGCTTTTGTTTGATCCTTTCATTACGCCCAATGAATTGGCCAAGAATATTAACATTGCAGATATTGAAGCAGACTATATTTTGCAATCGCATGGTCATGAGGACCATATTGCGGATTGCATAACCATTGCACAGGCTACCGGCGCCAAGGTTATCTGCAGTTGGGAAATTTATCAATGGCTTTTTAAAAAAGGCATTAATAATACTCATCCGATGAATACCGGTGGCCAATGGGATTTTGAGGATTTTAAGGTAAAATGTGTAGCAGCGCAGCATAGCAGTGGCTTGCCGGATGGCAGCTATGGCGGTAATCCGTTGGGTTTTATCGTTTATACCGATGAGGGTAATTTTTATTATAGCGGTGATACAGCATTAACGCTGGATATGCAACTTATTCCACAATGGGCAAAACTAAATTTTGCGGTATTGCCTGTAGGTGACAATTTTACAATGGGCTATGAAGATGCGGTACAAGCGGCTAAATGGATCGATTGTAAAAATATTATCGGTGTTCATTACGACACATTTGGCTTTATAAAGATCGACCATGAAAAGGCCATAAAGGCATTTGAGAACGACGAACGAAAATTGTATTTATTAAAAATCGGTGCGACGATTTTAATTGGTTGATGAGAAATACGCAACCTGCTTTGCTAAGACATAAAAGTTGGAAAAACATCCCTAAAAAATAAAAATGAATAATTCAGATTTTCAAAATGTTGGAGCCGCGAGGGTAATTGGAGTTGCCAACCAAAAAGGTGGAGTAGGGAAGACAACCACAGCCATTAACTTAGCAGCAAGTCTTGCCGTGCTGGAATATAAAACGTTGTTGGTTGATGGTGACCCGCAGGCAAATAGTACCACTGGCGTCGGTTTTGATCTTCATAATATCACCCAAAGTCTTTACGATTGCATGGTAAATGATGTGAGTGCAAGAGATGTGATCTTAAAAACAGAAATTCCTAATCTTGATCTTATTCCTTCGCATATTGATTTAGTTGGCGCTGAAATTGAAATGATCAACTACCCTAGCAGGGAAATGGTGCTGAAAAACATCATTGAACCGGTGAAAAATGATTATGATTTTATCATTATCGATTGCTCTCCTTCGCTTGGTTTAATCACCGTCAATGCTTTGACGGCGGCTGATTCAGTAATTGTACCCGTACAGTGTGAATTTTTTGCGTTGGAAGGATTGGGTAAATTGCTAAATACGATTAAAATTGTGCAAAGCCGATTAAATACTTCATTGGAAATCGAAGGTATTTTAATGACTATGTATGATGGCAGGCTGAGGTTGTGCAATCAGGTAGTAAGTGAGGTACGCCGTCATTTTGATGACATCGTTTTCAGCACTATTATTCACCGTAATTCAAAATTAAGTGAAGCTCCAAGCGTTGGCAAGCCTGTTATTTTATATGATGGAAACAGCAAAGGATCTGTGAACTATTTGAATTTAGCTAAAGAAATTCTTCAGAAAAACAATATGACGAAGATTAAGCAGGAAGAGAGGATATTAGAGCTATGAGCTTTGAGCTACGAGCTAAACAACCTCATATTGAAGATAAAATTTCGACTGAACTTCTCTTAAAAGATATTGACGGAGAACAAAAAATGCTGATGAGTTTTATGAATAAAGTAAATAATTAACTTCCTTTGCTCGAAGCTCGCAACTAAAACCTCACAGTTAAAATTCATGACCAACCCTAAACAAAATAAAGACGCTCTTGGAAAAGGAATTCGTTCCTTGTTGCAAAGCATTGATGCCGATTTGAAAACCAGCAGTGGGCATTTAAAAAACTCTGTTGTGGAATCGGTTACTAGTGTGAGCCGCATCCCCCTTGATGAAATTGAAGCTAATCCCAAGCAGCCACGTCGTGACTTTGACGAGCAATCTTTACAAGAATTAGCAGCTTCAGTTAAGCGACATGATATTATACAGCCTATAACAGTTTCAAAACTTGCAACAGGCAAATATCGTTTGATAGCAGGCGAACGACGTTTACGGGCTGCTAAAATTGCCGGATTAAAAGATATACCCGCATATGTGCGCCAAGCGAACGACCAGCAATTGCTTGAATTAGCTTTGCTTGAAAATTTACAGCGTGAAGATCTGAACGCAATGGAAATAGCTTTAAGCTATAAGCGAATGATGGACGAATTGGAGCTAACACAAGAAGAAGTTGCTGAAAGCATGGGAAAAGATCGGAGTACCGTCACTAACTATATTCGTTTATTAAAATTGCCGCCAGATATACAGGTCGCTGTACGTAGCGGGGAAATAAGCATGGGTCATGCCAGAGCTTTGATCAATGTCGATACCGTTGATAAGCAGATCTATATTTTTAAGGAAATAAAAAACAAAGCTCTTTCTGTTAGGCAAACTGAAGCATTAGTACGCAACCTGTATAAACAATTGGGGGATGTTAAAAAAACAGCAAAAAGCTCGTTGCCACAGGGTTTCCAAAAAATTGAAGATAAATTAGCATCACATTTTAGCACAAGAGTAAAACTTAAACACAGCCGCAACGGAAGCGGGTTAATCAATATTGAATACTACTCATTAGATGAACTCAACAATATTCTTAGGCAGATGGATATCTCGATGGATTAAAATAACACTCTCACTCCCTAAAGGGGGATTACAAAACCCAATGCAAAAAACTTCCAAACTTTTTTCATGGCTTTTTTGGATCATGTTTTTTTTAATAAGTCTGTCAGCAAATGCTCAAAAGGTAGATACCCTAAAAGCAAAAGATTCTATTCCTATTGAGAAAGTTGATTCTTTAATAAAAGCTCAGCACAGTCCCAGAAAAGCCGCCATTCGTTCCGCTATTATTCCGGGATGGGGACAAGTGTACAATAAAAAATACTGGAAGGTGCCGATTGTATATGCCGCATTAGGAATTACTGGTTACATTTTTGTTGACAATTTGAAAACTTATAGAGATTTGAGATTTGCTTATTCTGCAAAATATAAAGCTTCAGTAGAGCCCTATGATTCTACTAATTATTTTAATATAAAACCACAGTACTTGCCTATCGGCATAGAATCATTAAGAGAAGGGCGAGATAGATTTCGGCGGTATATAGATTATTCAGTTGTTTTTTTTCTGGTATTTTGGGGGTTGAATGTTGTGGATGCCGTGGTAGATGCGCATTTAAAAGCGTTTGACATAAGTCCCGATCTTAGTCTTAAAATAAAACCTGTTTATAATCCCATTGCTAATTCAGTCGGCGTCAGTTTTGTTTTTAATTTTAAACATTGACTTTTATTTATATTTTTATGGCAACAATGCTTATATAAGCATTTCTTGCGTTGTCATTCAATAATTTTGGATCATCCTTATCACCATTCAGCCAAACATATATCATTTAAGATCATTAGGCTATTAGCTACATTTGCACAATTATGAAAATTGCAATTATTGGATATGGAAAAATGGGAAAAGCTATTGAGGAAATGGCTATTCATCGCGGACATGAGATTGTTTTGATAATTGATGAGCACAATCTTGCAGATTTTAATAAAGAAAATATAAGTAAAGCCGATGTGGCAATTGAGTTTACAGGCCCTCACAGCGCTTATGAAAATGTAAAAAAGGCTTTGAAATTTGATATACCTGTTGTTTGCGGTTCTACAGGATGGCTTGAGAAATTTGATGAGGTAAAAAAATTATGTGCTGATAGAAAGGGAAGCTTTATTTATGCTAGTAATTACAGCGTAGGAGTGAATATTTTTTTTGAGCTTAACAAAAAACTGGCTGCATTAATAGCTCCGTTTAAAGACTATGAAGTACAGCTAAAGGAAATTCACCACACCCAAAAAAAAGATGCTCCTAGCGGAACGGCTATAACACTTGCCGAACAAATTTTAGAGAAGTTTAATAGAAAAAAAACCTGGGTAAATCATATTAGTGATAATCCTGAGGAATTGGAGATCATCAGCGAGAGAATTGATCCCGCCGCAGGCATACACCAAGTAAAGTATTCATCCGCCATTGACGATATAGAGATCATACACACAGCACATAACCGTCAGGGCTTTGCTCTTGGAGCGGTATTAGCTGCGGAATTTATTAAAGATAAAAAAGGTGTTTATGAAATGAAGGATGTATTGAATTTCTAGCCCCTAGCCATACTACCACTATAGTTTTTAGCATGAATATTCGAACCATAATATTCCGGGTAGTATTTCTTTTGCCAACCGTTAATTTATTTAGCCAGTCGGCCGTTACTGATAGTTTAAAAAAACTATTGGTAAAGGCTTATTCTTCGGCTGAGCGTTTAGAGATAGAGTTACAACTTGCGGAAAACTACAAAACCCAAAACCCAGATACTAGTCTTTTTTATGCTAAAAAAGCATGGTCCTTGTCGCAGGAACAAAACGAACCTGTCAAAATGATTCGGGCTGAATTTTACATGGCTTCATATGATTACCTTATGGGCAAACCTGAGAATGCATTGACATTATCAGAAAAGAATATGACGGCTCTGCAAAAAAGACCCGAGCAAATTTCTTTATTGGCTCAATATACTTCCTTCAGTGGGTTATGTTTAATGAAACTGAACAGGATTAAAGAAGCAGTGGAGCGTTTTTATGCTGCGTTAAAGCTGGCCGAGCAGTGTAATGATTATTTTACCCAATTGCGGGCAAGAGTGAATATTGGTTGGGCTATGATGGAATTGAATCAGCACGCACAAGCCGTTACGAATTTTAAAAATGCTCTGCGATTGATGGATGAAAGAAACTTAAGCAGGTTAAACAATGGAATTATCTACAATAACCTTGCAGCAAGCTACGGTGAATTGAATCAACTGGATTCATCCTTAAAATATTCAACCCTTGGCATTGCTGAAGCACGTAAAACCGGGAATATCGGCGCAGAGGCTAACGGATTATTTATTTTGGGAACAGCGCAAGTAAGGGAGGATAAATACAACGAAGCTTTGCAAAGTTTTTTATCAGCTAAGCCATTACGTGAGAAGATCGGAGACCCTTTTTACATCGTATCCGATATGGCAGAAATGGCCAACCTGTATGTAAAATTAAATAAACCGCAAGAAGGAATAGCCGTCAGCAAAGAGGCATTGAAAATTGCTATTGAAAATAAAATTGATGCCAAGCTGCCATTAATTTATTCTGCACTGGCCACAAATTATGAATCAGCAGGCAATTATAAAGAGGCCACCGAGGTATATAAAAAAATAAACGAACTGAAGGATAGTGTATATGCCGATGCTAATCCCAAAGCATTGGCTGAAATGCAAACAAAATATGAAACAGAAAAAAAAGAACTGCAGATACAACAACAAAAATTCCATATTGCAAAACAAAATTTTTTGATCGGAGGGGTGATTGGTCTTTTAATTCTTGGAAGTTTCCTGGGTTACTCTCAATACCGGCGTTATAAATTTAAGCAGGAAGCAAAAATGAAAACGGTTTTAATAAAGCAACAGCAGCTCTCTACGAGAGCTGTGCTTGAAGCGGAAGAAAAAGAAAGGCAGCGTATAGCTAAGGATCTGCATGATGGCATTGGACAAATGATGAGTGCTGCGAAAATGAATTTATCTGCTTTTGAATCAGAGATAAAATTTGAAGACAAGGAACAGCAGCTCGCGTTTGAAAAAATTATTCAGCTTGTGGATGAGAGTTGCAAGGAGGTTCGTAATGTGTCGCACAATATGATGCCGAATGCTTTGTTAAAAAGTAGTCTTTCTTCCGCGATTCGTGAATTTATTGATAAGCTTGATCACAAAAAACTTCAAGTGCATTTATACGCGGAAGGTCTGGATGAACGTCTCGATTCGAACACAGAAACAGTTTTTTATCGTGTCATTCAAGAATGTGTGAATAATGTTATTAAGCATGCTGAAGCTACAACGCTAGATATTTCTTTAATTAAAGATAAGGAGGGCATCAGCGCTACGATTGAAGACAATGGTATTGGTTTTAGCATTTCTGACAAAGAGAAATTTAAAGGCATGGGTTTAAAAAATATTATTACTCGTATTGAATACTTAAAAGGTACGGTAGATTTTGATTCAACGCCGGGAAAAGGCACGCTGGTAGCTTTGCATGTTCCACTTAACCATTAACGAGCACCAAAAACGATTGGTCAAAATTGACGTCAATTTTTGTATGGGCTCAATGCTTGAAAATAGCCCGGTCATTATTTATTTCTATTTATGAAAAATGAGAAAATATCACTAGCTCTTGTTGACGACCATCAAATCGTAATAGACGGGTTAATGTCATTGCTAAAAGGGCATGATAAATTTCGTTTTGCTTTTGCAACTACTGATCCTTCTCAAGTAGAAGAGAAACTCAAACACACTCAAGTCGATATTTTACTCACCGATGTGGTGATGCCAAAACTTCCTGGCAATATGCTGGCAAAAATAGTGAGGCAAAAATTCCCGTCGATTAAAATACTGGCTCTTTCTATGAGCGGACAGGGTGACCTGGTTAATGAAATGATCAATGATGCAGACATCTCTGGTTATGTAATGAAAAATATCGGCAAACAGGAGCTGATCAAAGCGCTTGAAAAGATTGCAAACAATGGTATCTATTTTAGTGATGAGGTGATTGAGGAATTGAAAAGAACTAGCCAGCGTAAAAAGCAAAATGAAGAAGCTCACTTAACAGACAGGGAAATTGAAATCATTCGGCTTATAGAAAAAGAATACAATAACAAACAAATTGCAGAAGCATTATTTATCAGCGAGCGTACAGTAGAAACTCACCGGAAAAATATCTTCCGCAAGACTAATACGAATAGTGTAATCGGCCTTGTTAAGTATGCGTATGAGCATAAGTTGATTTAAATTTGTTGGACAGCTGCTCTTGTATGAAATTTAATTTGACCAATGGATGATTTGATCCTTCTCGATAAACAAATTCATGAAGAAGCTGATAAGATATTAGAAAACAAGGGCCTTAAAAAAATCCTTAATCAGTATGGCATCACTCATGTAACGGGTAGTTATTCGCTTGACTTAATGACATGGAGAGATCTTGATATTTATTTGGAAAATGACGATTTCAGTGAAAATGATTTTTTTCAGCTTGGTAAAGAGATTGCCAATTTATTGAACCCGGTAAAGATGAGTTTTCGTAATGAGCGGTTAGCAAGAACCGAAGGGTTACCCTTTGGTCTTTATTGGGGAATTTATTTAGGTAATGAAAGAAAAGGAGCATGGAAAATTGATATATGGGCAGTTGACAAAGAAGAATGCCAAAAACGTTTAGAGTTTTGCAATAACCTCGCTAAAAAAATTTCCTTTGATTCCAGAATTAAAATTCTTGAAATCAAATCGCAGTGTTGGGCTGATCCCCAATACAGAAAATATTATACGAGCAATGATATCTATACTGCGGTTATTGAGGAGAATGTGAAAGATATAGAAGAATTTAGAATGTATTTGCGGGATAAAACTTTCCGCTAACGTCATCTTATTTTTTATATCATTTGTCTTTTTTAGTGGTCATTTGATTGATTTATGGAAAAAGGAAATGCTGAAGAGTGATTAAGCGTTAAGATTTTCCAACATATCGCTTGTCATAGCTGAGAGGTCATATTCTTCCTTCCAACCCCAATCTTTTCTTGCGGTTGAATCGTCAATGCTACGAGGCCAGCTTTCAGCGATAGCCTGGCGATAGTCTGGTTTATAATCAATTTTAAATTCGGTAACATGTTTTTTAATTTCTGCAGCAATTTCTTTTGGAGAAAAACTCATTGCTGAGAGATTGTAAGAGGTTCGAATAGAAATTTTTTGTGCCGGAGCTTCCATTAATTCAATCGCGGCACGAATAGCATCAGGCATATACATCATGGGCAGGTAAGTACCTTCTTTCAGGAAACATGTATATCTTTTTTCCTCGATGGCTTCATGGAAAATTTCCACAGCATAATCTGTAGTACCGCCGCCGGGAGCTGATTTGTAACTGATCAATCCAGGATAACGAAGGCTTCGGACATCGACTCCGTATTTCAAATGATAATAATTGCACCAAAATTCACCGGCATATTTGCTGATCCCATAAACAGTAGTGGGCTCGATAATGGTTTGCTGAGGGCAATTTTGCTTGGGCGATGTAGGGCCAAATACAGCTATAGAACTAGGCCAGTAAACTTTGGTCAGTTTTTCTTCTTTAGCTATCTCAAGTACATTCAACAAGCTCTGCATGTTTAAGTGCCAGGCAAGGTTGGGATTTTTTTCTCCTGTTGCAGAAAGAATTGCAGCCAGCAAATAGATTTGTGTAAAATTCTGGCGAATCACCTGTACATGCAGCATTTCCTTATTCATTACATCAAGGCTTACATAAGGACCAGTTCCTTTGAGCAAATCATTTTCTTCTCGAAGGTCGGAGGCGACTACACTGGAGGCTCCATAAATTTTGCGTAAGGCTAGTGTTAATTCAACTCCGATTTGTCCTGATGCGCCGATGACAAGAATTTTTTCTCTAACCATAAAAAAAATATGGCGCAAGATACATGAATCAAGTCACAAGAATTCTTAAAGTGAAGGGAGCCCTCTTGTGTCTTGTGCCTTGTATCTTAAACTCTATATTTGCCCCATGGAAAATTTTTTGAAAGATCTATTTACTGGACAATCCTATGAAGAGAGAAATTTTTTTCTAATAGCCGGACCATGTGTGGTGGAAAGTGAAGAATTAGTATTAGAAGTTGCGGAAAAAGTTTCGGGGATCTGCAAAAATCTTAGCATCCCTTATATTTTTAAAGCCTCATACCGTAAAGCCAACCGTACTAGCGGTTCATCTTTCACAGGTATCGGAGACGAGGCTGCTCTTGAAATCGTAAAGAACGCTGGACAGAAATTTCATTTACCCACTACGTCTGATATACATGCTCATGAAGAAGCTGCTATTGCTGCCAAGTTTGTTGATGTTTTGCAAATACCGGCCTTCCTCTGCCGTCAAACTGATTTATTGTTAGCAGCTGCTGAAACAAATAAGATAGTCAATGTAAAAAAGGGCCAATTTTTAAGCGGTGAGGCTATGAAATTTGCAGTGGATAAAATTCGTAATGCCGGCAATAACAAGATAATCTTGACCGAGCGAGGAACTACATTTGGTTACCAAGACTTGGTTGTTGATTACCGAAATATTCCTATTATGCAAGTGCATGGAGTACCCGTAGTGATGGATTGTACGCATTCGCTGCAACAGCCCAACCAGACTACTGGAATAACGAGTGGAAACCCACAAATGATTAGCACTATCGCTAAAGCTGCCATAGCTGCCGGTGCTGACGGCTTATTCATTGAAACGCATCCGAATCCAGCAAAAGCATTAAGTGACGGAGCCAATATGCTCAAGCTTGATTTACTTGAAGATTTATTGCAACGACTTATAAAAATCCGCAAAGCTATTGAATAGACTATCAGAGGATTCAAAGCAATAAAACTCAATACCTGCCTGCTAGTAAAAAGGGAATTAATGAAGTTGGTTACATAATTCTCATTTGTTTTAAAAACTTTCCTCATATTCGTACCTGTGCGGTTGCAGATCACCATACTTGGTTTATTAGTCACTTGTAGTGCCTATTCGCAAACCCTTGGCGGCAGCTCCGTTTTTAATTTTTTGAAACTGTCAAATACACCACAATTAACAGGATTGGGGGGAGTGAATGTTTCCCAAACTTCTCATGATGTTGGCATGGCCTTCTATAATCCAGCCTTACTTGATTCAACAATGCATACGCAAATGAATGCTGTTTTTAATAGTTTTTATGCCGATATTAAAACTTATCATTTATCGCTAGGATATCGCAATGAGCAGCTAAATACAAATTTTTTGTGGGGGCTTCAATACTTTAGTTATGGCAATATTCAGGAAACGGACGCTAGCGGTAATATTTTAGGCTCATGGCGACCAACAGATTGGGTAATGCAAGTATCAGCCTCACGAAGTTATTTGCAGAAATGGAATTATGGTGTTGCAATGAAATTTATAAACTCTAATTATGGGCAATATCGCTCAAATGGCATAGCTGCCGATGCAGGCATTTTATTTCACGATTCTGTTCATTTATTTTCAGCTTCTGTACTGGCTAAAAACATGGGTTTTCAATTAAAGCGGTATGAGGGTGCAAGCGCTGAGGATTTACCTTTCGACTTAGCGGCAGGAATATCAAAACGTCTCGAACATGCGCCATTTGGTTTTTCAATTACAGCTCATCACCTTCACCAGTTTGATATTCGATATAATGACACTACATTCAATAATGATAATGTTTTGGGTCCAACCAGCAACAATAAGAAATTTACTTTTGACAAATTTTTTCGTCACTTCATCCTTGCGTCACAGATTTACATCGGAAATTATATAGAGGTTTCTTTGGCGTATAATCATCTACGTCGGCAAGAACTAAACATTGACAAAAACGGTAACGGCCTCAATGGATTTTCTGTTGAAGTCGGCGCGTTGTTCAATAAAATACAGATTCACTATGCAAGAGCTTATTATCAAAATAATACTGCCTATAACCAGTTCGGATTAAATCTTCAATTAAATAAATATTTTGGGCTTCGCAAGTTTGGCGAAAAGATTGGCTGGTAAATTGCATTGAAGAATATAGGTTCTTGTTGTGTTTATCGATCTTAATAATTCAGTATGAAAACAGTTTTTATTTTATTTCTTTTCACTGGGGCTTTGTTTATTTTAAATTGTTCCCCTGCAAAACAATTTACCGGCGGAAGGCCAAGGGTTGTTGTAAAAGAAGACACTTCTACTATAATACAATATATTGAAACAGATTTTGAAGCCAGACAAAAATCCGATCTTAATCAAATGCTTGGAAACTGGGAAGTGGTAAATATGCGCCGTCAGCAAAAAGCAGAATTGGAAACCCTTTCCAATGTATATTTTGAGTTGAAGCCCGATTTAACATTCGCTGGTAAAGGTGGCTGCAACAATATGAGCGGAAAATTTTCAGTAAAAGGTTCAAGCGTAAAATTCAATTCGATCATCTCAACAAAAATGGCTTGTAACAACATAGATAAGGAAAATACTTTCTTTAACCTTCTGGAAAATAGAGTTAGTGAATATACTTACAACGGAGATCAGCTTTTGCTTCGAGATGGATCAAGCAATATTGTATTCGAATGCAAACGAAAGTAGCTTATGAAATAATGTTTTTCTAGTCATTGTTCCTCAAGCCTCGAAATTTTAAACCATCCATCTGTACATTTCAAAAGCTTCCGCATATTTACTATTGGCTTGTACACCACGAACCTTAGCCAGCGAGCGGATAAAATCCTCATTCATATAATTTCTGTGTGATTGAGATTTGTACGCTTTTAGCGATTCAATTTTTTTATTTATATCATCATCAGATAATCTTACAAAAAAATTAGTATGGATGCTGTAGTTATTCCAAGGCAGTTCATAGCCTGCAAATGTAGTATTCTTAAAAGCTCTCATTCCTTCCTGGTGAATTACCTGATGATCTTGATGGATGTCCGATGCTGCAGGTAATAAGACCATTTGCGGGTTGATGTCTTTATTCAATTTCAAAAGCTCTTCTAAAATTTTTTGTCGCGATTGGGGAAGTTCTCTTACCTCATAATTAAATAAAATAAGCCGCGATGGAGGAATGCCAAGGATTGCTGTGGCTTTTTTGCATTCCAACTCCAATGTATTTGATGGTTCAACTAGCGGCAAGGTTTTGGAACAAAGGCAAAAAGCAGCATAAAAAACTTCTTTACTGTCCGCGCAAAATTTGGCAATGGTACCTCCGCAACCGAGTTCACCATCATCCGTATGTGGTGCAAGAATCAATATGCGTGAAGGATTGAACATAATAGTAACCTGACAATATTATTTCTTGTTTTTTTAGTTAAATATGGTCATTATTTTAACTAATGGTTCAATATACAACAAGCTCTTAATATTCTTTTAGAAAAATCGTTGAATCCTTTAATAATGGAAGCTGTTGCTTAAATTTTGTATTCAGCACAACCCGAAAAAGATTCACATTGGACAGGCTATTTGGAAAGCCCGTATAGTTTCCATCAGGGAAATAAATATTGATGATGTTTTTGAAATTATAGGATGGATCAACGGAAGGCCCATATTTGGTAAACCCATGATCGCTCATTAGAATAATAATTGGCTTGTCCGCATCTTTTTTTAAAATCGAGTCAATAAGCGTTAAGCATTGTTTATTGCAATATTGCAGATACTCTAGGTACAGATCCTTTCGGCCATCTTGCATGGATTCTTTAAAAGCGATCTTGCGGCCATTTTTATCAAATAAATAAGGATAATGGGGCATAATAAAATGAGTATAAACAAATTTTGGCTGTTGTGTTTTTTCTTCAGCAGCGGTCAAGGTAGCATTATATTGTTTTTCGAGATTTCTGATAAGTTGATCTTGATAGCTTTTTTCGACCCAGGTAAAATGAAATCTCGTAATCGTATTGTACCACAGATCTTTTTTTATTCTGCCTGTCAAGGTTTGTGACGTTATTAATTTAGCGCGGGTTGAATAGAACTCATTATCATTTATCATGGAGGCTTTGCCTGCAAAATCAAATAAAGATAGATTTACAAAGTTATATCCCAAGTTTTTAAGAGAATTTGTTAGGTCGTTTTGATTAATGATCTGATAGCTAATGTTTCTGTTGTCAATATCGTTGCTTTTATCCGTTATTCCTTTTAAATAATTCATGCTAAATATAGAGGCCATAGAATAAGGGGTATAGTTATAATTGCTCATGGCTTTTTTCACCACATAAAAATTTCTTTTTCTAAGCTCATTTTCAAATGTGGAATTGTTGAATGAAAAAATAGTTTTAAGTTCTTCCTGACCGGCATATTCATCTGCGATGATTAAATAAATATTTGGTGTTTTACAATCATTGCAGGGTTTAAAATTATCACCCGTTATTCTTGCTTCTGAATGGTTGAATATTTTGACGAAGAGGAGGAAACCTTCCACAATAATTAAAAGAATAAGAGTAAGTGTGAAATATCTTACCCCCCTTTTAAATTGTTTGTTTGATTTTAAAAGGAAAATGAAAAGAATTGAGGTTATTATTAAAAATAAAGGGAGGATGAATGAGTATTTTGAAAAAAAAGAATGAGGAAATATATTTTTTAAAAGATCGTGGAGCGGACCAAAAAAAAATTGAACGAGCAGTAAAAAGAAAACAAACAATACAGCATTTTGGCTCGACTTGAAAATAAAAAGGAAGGGGATTGCTAATATTAGACTTATCAATAAATATTCAATGATCAGTTTGATTGCATCAGAAATGGGTACTGATGGATAATTTGTGGTGAACCCATGCACTACAAAAAAAACGGCCAACAGGTATAAAAATGCAGATTTTGGTTGAAAGAGAGATTTCAGCTTAAGCATCATACTTTTTCATTAGATAGAGAGATCTGCCCGAATTGGCAATGAGTTGCTTTTTCACAATGAAAAAAGATCGGTCAAATGCAGCGACGAATTCTTTTTCATTATAATCATCATAAATATCCTTTTTTTGTTTCAGCATAAACTGTACTTTTTCGTCTTGTTTTGGAATAAACTCAACAATAAGATAAGTTGTTAATTTTTCAAAAAGCTCAACAATTTTTGTAAAAGGAATGTTTTTCCCAATAGCTAAATGATGCACCAACGCTAAGGCCAAGGCCAAATCAACCTTCGTTCTTTCAACAAAAGAAATTCGTTCTTTGTTATTAAAACCGATGGCCGGAGATGGGTTTGCCAGATCAATTAATAAAGGGAAAATATTTTTCTGATCTTCAGCGATTATTTTGTTGTAAAGTTTATGAATAGCTGCATGATCAAAGTCTGTTGCAATAACGGAAATATTTTTGTGAGCAAGCAAGTACGAAAAAACCCCTTCATTAGCGCCAAGGTCAACAGCCGTTTTTGTTTCTTGCAGTTCTGTGATCCATGCCGAAACAATATTTTTCTTTTGTGCGATGTAATCACTGCGTTCGTTGGCTTCGTCATAATAATTTCCCCAAGTTGTAGGTTTTTCTTTCAATTGCCGAGATTGTATCAGCGACTGGAGACTATCAACAAGGTTTTGTAATTTTTTTTCAGAAAAAATTGTTTTTTGTGGAAGTTCGTTTTTCTTGTTTTTTGAAGCAATAGTTGCATGCAAATGTATATGCAGATATGTATAAAATGAAAGCCTGCTGCGCCATGGTAATAGCGATTTTGTAATTGATAAAGGGATGCCGTCAGGATAAGCCAATAGCAAAGATTGCAGGGGTCGGCCGGTATAATGCATGAGTAATAAGGGTGAAAGAAAACATTCGCAAAACTGCCTGTAAGCTATCCAAGGTTGTGAAGGGTCATATTTTTCAAATGAAAGGGTATCAATAAACGTCAACCTGCCTTTATGCCACTGAATGTTATAAGGCGTTGCATCCTTAATCATGATGCCAAATGGCATGCATTCTTTTATTAGTTGTAATGTGAGCAGGGCGGCATCTTTTAGCGTTTCGAAGCTCCATTCATAGGGATAAGAAATAAAGTCAATCTTTTCTGGTTTTAGCGTTAAGTAATAATCGGGCGAACCGGTTATATTCTCTTCTATCACTTCATGCCTAATCAATAATTTATTTTTTTGTAAATGATCATAACATCCGCTATTAATAAAATGTTCAAAATGATCTTTAAAAACCTTATTAACCTGCCTGTAAAGGATATTGTCTTGCTCAAATACAAAACCGGAAGGGTCGCGATAAGAGGAGGGGTGATAAAAAATAGAGGTTGTTTGCATGCTACTACGTTGCCAATCACCAAAAAACATTTATTAATTCTATCGATTTTAATTTCGCATCATCAAGTAACTACTAATATACATGAAGCCTTGATAAAATCATAAACCTAATTTATTTAATAGTTGAGTACCATTTAAAATATATTCATTACCACCAGTTCTGTAGAAAAACCGTTGAATCTCTACGTAATTGCAAATTTTGATTGAACTCCGTGTTCAATAATATTCTGAATTCATTCACCAATGACATACTATCGTAAAACTTACTGTAATTTTTATTGGGTAAATAGATAGCATTCATATTCATGAAATGATACTTGCTAGCACTATCTTGAGCGCTGGTTAGTTGTCTGAAGCCGTGATCACCTATAAAAATTATAACAGGTTTTTTCTTTTGACTTAGAATTTGGTCTATCAGATTTAAAAAAAGCTTATTGCTGTACTCTAAATATTCAAGATATTTCGTTTTATCAAAACGAGTCGTGTTAAAAAGCGTGCTGTCATCGTAGAAATTACCATTTTTATTGAGGGCATATGGAAAATGTGGTGCCATGACATGGAGATAAATGAACCGAGATTTACTAGTATTCAACTTCGATTCTTCAAAAACTTTTAGTAAGAAATAATTATTTCTTTTTACAGCTTTTTTTGAAATACCTCCCATTTCCGATTTAAGTCCGAGTCTAGTAATGAGGTTAAAACGAATATCCCTATTAAGCCGGCCAAGAAAAGTTTGCGAAGTAATCAGATCTTTTCCAGAAGTAGAATAAGGTGAACTGGCCAAAACAGGTTTGTTATCAAAATTAAAAATGGAATAATTTTTTATTTCATAATGTAATTTGTGAAGAAAAATTGTAAGAGAATTTTTGTTTATTAATCGGTATGCGCTATTTAGACTATTGTCATCAAATTTATAGTTTTTAATATCTCCGATATAATCCATATCCAACATTGATGCTATCGAAAAGGGAGTACAATTGTAATTGCTTTTTGAGTTTTTAATGATTTCGAATCCTCTTTTCACTAAATTATTTTCAAAATGAGAGTTGTCAAAATCAAAAAAAGTTTTAAGTTGGATGTTACTCGCATACTCATCTGCAACAATTAAATAAATATCTGGTTTGGAGCAGTCGCCGCAGTTTGTAAATTGTTGTGATGTTTCCTGGTCGGCTTGATTTGAAGATTTCGATTGTTTAATGATCAGCGAAACTAAATCAATGAAAATAAGTACTAAAAAAAGAATATTTACATAAGTAGTAAAACGATTTAATTTTCTTTTACTTTTCTTTAAAATAAGAAAGATTAGTGCAAACAAGATAAGAGTTACCGGTAAAATAAAACTGTATTTGGTAATAAATATGTTTCCTAATAAATTTTTTATTGCGTCATGAATAGCGCCAAAAAAGAAGTGATAAGCCATAATTAGAAAAACAAAAACAGATGTATTTCTCCAAAGACCCAGTAGAAAAAAACAAATAATAGCAAGGAGTACTGTAAATAGCAGGTAAGATATCAATACTGGGAGGGCCTGATTTATTTCAATGAGTGGGTATTTTTCATTACAGGAATGAAGGACAAAAAACACCGGTAGCAAAAAAAGAAAATATTCTTTTTGAAATCTGAATGACGGAAATTTAAACTTCATAAGTGAAGTCTTAGTGAGTTTTAATTCAAATTATCAATTTGGTATAATATAGTTAGCATAGAATGAGAATTCATTATTATTCCCCAAATAACGTGTCGTTTTTAAAGTTAAAAAAGGTTTAAAATGACCCAATTGATCTTCACGGACAATAAATAGTAATAAAACAGGTCTATTTGTTTTCAATAGTGAAAGATTATTCAGTTTTTCCGGATCTTCAAAAATTGGAAGATGAACATATAAACTTGCCCGTAGGGTCATCCAATCAGAAGTGCCTGTAAGAACAATATTCGTTGATAGATTTTCAGTTTTTAATTTTTTTATCATTTCTGCAGTGAATTTTTGGAATTTATGTTCATACTGCCAACCATAAATTTCCTTATTAAAATTGAGAACTCGGTTAACAGTAAAAATTGCGCCCCTAAATATTTCAGGGATTAGCAATATTATAAGAAAGAAAAAAAGAAGTTTTAATTTGTACGATTTGCTTAAAGAAGAGTATTGATAGATAACAAATATTCCAATATGGAGTAGCACGTTAATCATACCGTAGTATCTGGGCTCTTCTAAATAAGTCCAAAATCTGCCAGTGTAAACAAATTCTTTAGAAACCCATAACGATAGAGCAATTAATAAGAAATTAATTGCAAGGGATATAAAAAAAAATAAGTAAAAAAAGTTATCAGGTGGGAAGTTTTTTTTCAACCTGTATACTGATAATCTCTTTATGGTAAAAATGATCAGGAAAAGAATTCCCAAAAAATGTATCAACTGAAAAACATGAAAGATGGTAATAGCTGTTTCCGGCTTAGGAGAAAACAATACTTCCATACTTTCAGGCTTAACCAAAGAAGCACACAAAAAAGGATGTGCAGCCAAAAGATTTTCAGGAAAAAAACCACGTTCCACCTCTTTAATGTACCCCAAAGAGTCGCTTGTATATTTTTGAAATATCAGTAATAATACAAAAGTGAACAATAGAGTCAAGAAGGAAATAACACCAGTTTTTTTAATTATAGGACTTTCGGCAAGGAACCCTTTTAAAATAAGAAATAAGGGAATAATAAATACAACGGGCATATAGAGGTATTTGATTGTGCCACATATAATAAGAGCAATTATTATACAAACAGAGTTTTTTAAATAATATTTATTTGTTTTTAAAAGTAAGAGCGTAAAATAAATACCAATGACAAAAAAGGTTATAGCTGTAGCGTCGGTGCAGGGCTTGCTATAGAAATAGTAAATAAAAAAACCGGTTATAAATGTGTAGAGATTAATTAAAAAATGAGGTATATTCAAAATTTTTAGAATGCTTCTGCAAAAAAAGATTAATGCAATAGCCGATAACAGGCTGATTGCAATGGCTGCAGGTAAATAGTTTTTATTAAATAAAATATAAAAAGGAATAAATAATAAGGAGAATCCAGGCGGCCATTGAAATAATGGTTCATACACGGGTGATGATATGTCTTCTGCAGTTATTTTTGTCAAACTAATTCCATGGCCTTCGTAAAAATTTTCAGCAGCCAATATCTGGTAGCTCATGTCATTTCTTGTGTTAAAGAAATAAAGTAGTTGTAATGCCCTAGCTAAGACAACTATTGAGATAATTAGAAATCCTGTCTTCCTGTCTGATAAAAAATGCCTGATCTTTTGGAATAAAAAGTGCGCTTGTATGGTTTGCTGCATGACCAGGCCAATCAAGAATTATTTTTCGGGGATCTTATAAATAATGATTTTACATACCACCATGCATTTTTGAAAAATCGCCCGATGTTTTTAAAGAAAAATGCAATACCCAATGCGGCTGCTACAATTACTTGCACAAGATAGCTTCCGGCGCCAGGATCAATATATAGAAGGTGTAGGGTCATGTTGTGAATTGTCAATAATGAGTTATAAGTTCAGAGTCGAAATTTTGGCTCCCGGCTCATAACTGATCTACATATAACTCAAATTCGTCTTCGGCGTTAAAGTTAATAAAGTTTCATACATCAGTTGAATCGTGTTCTCTATATCATCTCGGTGCAACATTTCAACCGGTGTGTGCATATAGCGTAGAGGAATAGAAATAAGAACTGAAGGACAGCCATCGTTCGCGTAAGCAAATGAATCGGTATCAGTACCGGTGCTCCTACTTAAAGCCCTCCATTGTAATGGAATCTTTTTATCGTTTGCTATTTTTTCTACAAAAGCCAGTAATTTATTATGCACAGCAGGGGCATAAGACAAGGAAGGCCCCTTGCCACAACTCACATCGCCTTCGATATTTTTATTGATCATTGGTGTAGTGGTGTCATGCGTTACATCAGTAACTATAGCAATATTGGGTTTAATTCTTCTCGCTATCATTTCGGCGCCACGCAAACCAATTTCTTCTTGTACCGCATTTACCACGTACAAGCCGTAAGGTAATTTTTTATTATTTTTTTTCAGCAACCTCGCCACTTCTGCAATCATAAATCCCCCGATCCGGTTATCAAAGGCGCGGCCAATAAAATTATCATTGGCTAATTCATCAAAACCCTCCTGATAAGTAACAACTGCACCTATATGAATTCCCAATTGTTCCACTTCCTTTTTATTTCGCGCGCCACAATCCAGCCATAAATTTTCCACTTTAGGTTGTGGGTCCTTTTTATCTTCTCCGTGTCTTGTATGAATGGCAGGCCAGCCAAATACAGCTTTTACGGGTCCTTTTTTGCCATGTATGAACACTCGCTGGCCTGGGGAAATAGAAGGATCAACACCTCCGTTCCTTTTCAAATAAATTAAACCCTGGTCAGTAACATAGTTTACAAACCAACTGATCTCATCTGCATGTGCCTCGATCACTACCTTAAAATCGTGTTTTGCATTTACAATACCCACTGCTGTTCCGTAGGGATCAACATAGTACTGATCAACGTAAGGTTTTAGATATTCCAGCCAAAGCTTTTGCCCCCAAGTTTCGAAACCTACAGGTGATGCATTATTAATGTAATTGCGAAAAAATTGCATGGATTCATCTGTGAGAATTGTTTTTTTCTTTGCAGTGCTCTTTCCTTTTGCCATTGTTTGTTTTTGAAGTTTTGTGTGTTATATGTTTATGGATTTAGCTCAAAAATACTTAAATACCAATATCAGCAATGCTGAAAGCATCATGAGACCATCTAAAATGAGATAATATAAATAATCTGAAAAATTTGTTTTAGCATATTCATATATGATTGCTACAATAATACCAGGCATTAACAAAAAACTGACGTTCAGAATTGAAAAATCATACCGAAGCAACAGCAATGTACAAATAGCGAATATGATTAGAGATAAAAAAAACAGCCTGTCAACTCCCTTTTCACTGAACAGGGTTACCATGCTGCGTATGCCTGCCGCTTTATCATCGGCCCGGTCCCTGAAATCGAACATGATGCAGATGGCGTAAATAAAAAAAAATCGGCTTATCAAAAACAAAATAATCGGAACTGTAAAATGCTCATTTGAAATAATTATTGGCAGCATGGTAGTTACATACGTCCAAACCAGGGAAAGAAAAATGGTTTTGCCAATGGCAACTTTTCGCAGAGCCCTGAAATAAGGATGGGGGATTTTGGGAGCCGAATATAAAAAAGTGATAACCGCCGAAAGTGACAACCAATACCAATGAGGAAGCAAAAAGAAAAAGAAAACAACCGACCCGGTTAACCCCAGGAAGAAAAAAACTAGATGAAAAACCCTGTTCTTTTGCAGCCAGTCAATTCTTGGTGATTCAATCAGCGATTGAGAAGTAAGGTACCAATGAAAGCTATAGCTGCAGATAGTGGCGGAAAAAACAAAGCCTAAAAAATACTTATTTGGAAATGAATGCAGTAAAAGATAATAAGTTTGATTTACCATTAATATAGCACAAGCAGCAATGAATAAATTGCTGTAAATAAGAAAATTTAAAGCTTGTTTCACACAAAAAGGCTGGAGTTGAATAGTTCTAGTTCTGCCGGGCTACAATAGTTTTTGTTGCAATAGTGTCGCTTTGATTACTTTCTATGTCCCGTACAGTTATTTTGAAAAACATCGTATCATTTCTGTTAGGGTCTTCATTCATAAAATCGTAAGGAATGGTAAGATCTAAGTCAATCTTGTCTGTTTTGGGAAAATCAGGTACTGTATAATAAGCGGTATCTGCTTTATCGTTGACAGAAGGATTGGGGATAGCAATAGTATTTGTTCTGACTCTTATATAAGTTAGTTGACCCCCACCTAAATCTCCCTCTTTATCGGTACATTCAACAGTGATCTTTAAGCTGCTGCCCGGAGTTATTTCTGTGTCATTTACATCTTTTATTCTAATCGTTGGAGTGGTCTCGAATTTATTTTTGCCGCAGGCATATAGGATGGTAAGTGCAGTGGCGGAAACAATCATCCACAAGAAATTGTATTTCATCTATACGTTTTTATTGATTCAAATTTAAGATTTTTACAGCTACAACCAATTATGAATAATCAATGGTTTCATAAAGTTTTTTCTGTTGCAAATGAAAATTTTGAACGTCTTGCCCTTGAGATATTTCGTTTCCAGTACCAGAATAATTTAGTTTACAAAGCATACGCTGATATGCTGAAAATCAATCCTGATGCAGTAAATAGTCTTTTCCAAATTCCTTTTTTGCCCATTCAATTTTTTAAAACCCATGCTGTAAAAACAACGGAGTTTGAGCCAAGTCTTGTGTTCGAAAGCAGTGGCACAAGCCAAACTATAAACAGCCATCATTTTATAAAGGATATTGAATTATACAAGGAAAGTTTTTTAAAAGGGTTTAAGTTATTTTTTGGTGGAACGAAAGAGTGGTGTATTCTCGGCTTGTTGCCTTCTTACCTTGAAAGAGAAAACTCCTCCTTAGTTTTTATGGTTGATGAATTGATCCGTAAAACCCACCATTTGAAAAGTGGATTTTATTTGTACGATTATGAAAACTTGCATAGGACTTTAAAACAGCTGGAGGCTGATAAACAGAAAACGCTCTTGATAGGCGTTAGCTTTGCTTTGCTTGATTTTGCTGAAAAATATTCCATACCATTGAAAAATACCATTGTCATGGAAACAGGAGGAATGAAGGGAAGAAGGGAAGAAATAGTGAGAAATGAATTGCATGAGCTATTAAAAAAAAGATTTCAAGTTGACGCTATTTATTCAGAATACGGAATGACTGAACTGTTATCCCAAGCTTATTCAAAAGGCAATGGAATTTTTTCTAGTCCGCCATGGATGAAGGTATTAATACGAGATGAGGAGGATCCTTTAAGTATTCAGTCGGGAGTTCAGAGTTCAGAAGCTGGTGCTATCAATATTATTGACCTGGCTAACATTTACTCATGTTCATTTATTGCTACAGATGATGCCGGAAAATTATATAGTGATGGCAGTTTTGAAGTGCTTGGACGGATCGACAATAGTGATATACGTGGTTGCAGTTTAATGTTGATATAAGCTTAATAGCGATTTGAACAGTGGGGGCCGATAATCGGGACAGGAGCAGAATCAGAGTATAAAACAGGAATCATTATCACTCTTCTTGTCTTTGCCAGCTAACTGTCAAACCTTATCTTTGCGACCTTAAAAAAAGTTCAATCGTTTAATGTCTAAAAGTTTAAAGTTTCATAATCGGGAGGAACTTTAAATCTTAAACGTGAAACCTTAAATATTTAATATGGCAACAACAGCAGATATTAGCCGCGGAATGATCATAAAATTAGATGGGAGTCTTTATTCAGTGGTTGAGTTTGGCGAAAATAAAACGGCCCGTGCCGCAGCTAAAGTGTGGGCGAGATTAAAAGGAGTGGATAATAACCGTACTATTGAAAAAACCTGGAATAGCGGCGACACTATTTATCCTATAAGAGTAGAAAGGAAAACGTACCAGTTTTTATATAAAGACGATACAGGCTATAACTTTATGAATACGGAAACCTTTGAGCAAGTGAGCTTGCAAGAAGAAATGGTTGACGCACCGCAATTTTTAAAAGATGGTCAGGAAGTAGGGATATTGATCAATACGGAAACTGACCAGCCCATGAGTGTAGAACTACCCGATAAAATTGTTGTGAAAGTAACTTACAGCGAGCCTGGTTTAAGAGGTGATACAGCTACCCGAACATTAAAACCCGCAAAAGTTGAAACTGGTGCTACCGTCAATGTACCTCTATTTGTAAATGAAGGTGAGCTCATTCGTATAAATACGAAAACAGGTGAGTATGTAGAAAGGGTTAAAGAATAAACTCCATACTTCAACAAGGAAGACTAATGAAGTTCGCCATTTCAAAAAAATTTTTCGCAAAAGCCCCTTTAGGGGTTTGGGGTTTAATTTCCTATCTTAGCCCACCTGTTTAAACCAAACTATTCTTACTAAATTGAAACACATGGATTTCAAGCAAATTCAGGAGTTGATCAAAATGATCAACAAATCCAATATTGGTGAATTAACAGTGGAGCAAAAAGATTTTCGAATAACCATAAAACAAAAAGAAGAACAAATAACACAAGTGCTATCAGCCCCGATGCAAGCAATGCCCGCTCAACCCCAAGCCATTCAACCTACTTCTGCAACACCTTCTCAACCTGCTCCTGCAGCAGATAAACCCCAACCCAAAGCCGAATCTCCTTCTGAAAATTACATCACTATCAAAAGCCCAATGATCGGCACATTCTATCGTCGTTCCGGCCCCGACAAACCGGCTTTTGTAGAAGTAGGCGATGAGGTTACTCCCGGAAAAGTGGTTTGCATTATTGAAGCGATGAAACTCTTCAATGAAATTGAAAGTGAGATAAGCGGAAAAATCGTTAGAGTGCTAATCGAAGATGCCTCGCCTGTAGAGTATGATCAGCCTTTATTCCTTGTTGAACCCTCCTGATGAGTAATGCAAAATGAAAAATGTAAAATACCATTTTTGCCTTTTCAATTTTTCATTTTTAATTTTTAAAACGTGTTCAAAAAAATTCTGATAGCAAATCGAGGTGAGATCGCTTTAAGGGTTATTCGCACCTGTCGCGAGATGGGGATAAAAACAGTTGCTGTTTACTCCACTGCCGATCGCGACAGCCTTCACGTAAAATTTGCTGATGAAGCCGTATGTATCGGTAAACCGCAGAGTAGCGACTCATATCTTAATATTGCCCATATCATGGCTGCTGTTGAAATTACCAATGCAGATGCTATTCATCCTGGTTACGGGTTTCTAGCAGAAAATGCAAGGTTTGCGCAGATCTGTAATGAGCATGATATAAAATTCATAGGTCCTACTGCTGAAATGATCAGCGCTATGGGCGATAAAATAACAGCCAAAGAAACGATGATAAAGGCTGGCGTTCCTGTGGTGCCGGGTGGTGAGGGTTTGCTGCAAAGCTTAGATGAGGCAAAGAGTATTGCAAGCGATATGGGTTATCCGATTATTTTAAAAGCTACCGCCGGCGGTGGCGGCAAGGGTATGCGTATTGTTTGGGAAGAGGCTGATATGGAAAGAGCATACAATACGGCAAAGGCAGAAGCTGCGGCAGCATTTAAGAATGATGGGATTTACATGGAAAAATTTGTTGAGGAACCGAGACATATCGAAATTCAGGTAGCTGGTGATCAGTATGGAAATGTTTGTCACCTGAGTGAAAGAGATTGCTCTATTCAACGACGTCATCAAAAGCTAGTGGAAGAATCACCTTCACCTTTTATGACGAATGAGCTGCGTTATAAAATGGGAGAGGCCGCAAAAAAAGCGGCATCAGCCATAGATTATGAAAGTGTAGGCACTGTTGAATTTTTAGTTGATAAGCACCGCAACTTTTATTTCATGGAAATGAACACCCGTATTCAGGTAGAACATTGTGTAACTGAGGAGGTGATCAATTATGATCTTATCAAGGAACAGATCAAAATCGCTATGGGTGAAAAAATTTCCGGTGAAGACTATTTCCCTCAGATGCATTCAATTGAGTGCCGAATTAATGCTGAAGATCCTTACAATGATTTTCGCCCTTCGCCGGGCCGCATAACTACGCTGCACCAACCAGGCGGACATGGTGTGCGTGTGGATAGCCATGCTTATGCGGGATATGTAATTCCTCCTTATTATGATTCTATGATTGGCAAGCTCATCACGATTGCACGGACAAGAAACGAAGCTATCGACACCATGTACCGCGCTTTGAGCGAATATGTTATTGAAGGCATAAAAACAACCATTCCTTTTCATCTACAGCTTATGAAAGATGAACGCTTCCGCAGCGGAGATTTCAATACTAAATTTTTAGATGGCTTTGATTTGAAGTAGGGGTCAGGCTATAATTTCGACAGTAGCACCGATTCCGCGATCTGTAATTTTATCGCACATTCCTTTTAATTTTTCATACTCGCCTTTTTTTACATCGCATTTACCCTTGAAGTGTATTAGATATGCACATTGTTCTGCTTGTTCCTCGCTGTGACCGCATACCTCTATAAGTGTTTCTATAACCCAATCAAACGTGTTTACATCATCGTTCCATACAATCAAACTGCATGGCTCATCAAGAGAAGTAATGACATCAATATCTTCTGAAGTAATAGATTTTGTATCGTTTGAGATATTCTTCATTTCACCCTAAAATTAAAAATTTATATTTCCTTAAGCAATAGCTTTTAAAAGAAAGAAGTCAAAACTCTTGCCATTTTGAATAAAGGGTTGATTAGAAAAAATTTGCAGAGAGGGCTTCGGCCCCTTATCTTTGCACTCCTTAAAAAGGGAGTTTAGCTCAGCTGGTTCAGAGCATCTGCCTTACAAGCAGAGGGTCGGCGGTTCGATCCCGTCAACTCCCACAAAATCCTCCAAAATCCGGAGGATTTTTAATTTATGTCTTACTGTGATTATATTTTAAAAGGTGGAAAAGATTCGGTACATAAAGCTTACCATGATAAAGAATACGGTTTTCCGATAAGCGATGATAATGGTTTGTTTGCAAGACTGGTGCTTGAGATCAATCAAGCAGGGCTTAGCTGGGAAACGATTTTAAAAAAGAAGGATAATTTTTTTAAAGCCTTTGATGATTTTAATATTGAAAAGGTTTCACGCTATACAGAGAAAAAAATTGAAAAGCTTTTACAAGATGCTGGTATTATTCGAAATAGATTAAAGATCGAGGCTACTATTGATAATGCAAAGCGAATTAAAGCCCTCCAAAAAGAATTTGGTTCATTTAAAAACTGGCTCGATCAACATTCTCCAAAAACTAAAGAAGAATGGACAAAACTTTTTAAACAAACCTTCCGGTTTACAGGCGGTGAGATTGTAAATGAATTTTTAGTGAGCACGGGTTATTTACCAGGCGCACACATTGAAACCTGTCCGGTTTATCAAAAAGTGCTTAAACAAAAGCCTAAATGGGCAGAAAAAATCAATGCAAGTAAAAAAGCAGTTAGTTAGGCTGTACGGCTGGCAAGCGATAGTGTTGGCCATCTAAGACAAGCAATTCATCAACTTCATAGGTCCAGAATTTAAAAAGAGGGGATTTAGCTAAAGTTTTTATTATTTGTTTTTTACTATCACCGTTCAAGGTTATCCATGCTCTTCTGGTTTCCATGCTGACGGCATAATGGTCAATCGTGCCTTTATTAATTAGATAATTAATATAAGTGCGATGAGAAGGAATAAGGTCTTTGAACTCCTCACTAATTTCAAAATGAATAGTGACATGATATTTGGCCATCTCTATAATTGACAGTCCAAAAGTAAAATAGTTGCTTTCAGTGCAGAATTAATTTCGCCGAGTTCGTTAATTTTATCGACAAGGAACGTTAGCTCAGTTGGTTTAGAGCATTACCTTGACAGGGTAGGGGTCACTGGTTCGAGCCCAGTACGTTCCACCAGGTTCATATGCAAAAAAATGCAGATGCCCGCAAACTTTTGATTGGCGGGCTTTTCAATTTTCTGTCTAATGTATCGCTGTGCTAATTGCTGCATTTTCCTCGTGTACTTTTCCAAGAGGGCATTCCTTTTTTTTAAAGGACCGAACTGACGATCACCCAGTTGTCAAGTACAATGAGATTTTTCTGATCTTCTACATGACTGCTACTGCAACCAATTCGAACGGTAAATTCCAAGTTAAAATGTCGTGGAAATGACTATCATTAGCATGACTGACCCTGAATGCAACCAGAGCCAAATCAATTCTTGGTATGACTATCACATGCATGGTATTGCCCACATGCAGCTGTTTAGCTTTTTTTTCCGGCTTTGAATCTTTTACAAATGCCACTCTTACTTTTTGCGCTACAACTTCCTCATCGGGAGTGAGGATCCTGCAAAATATGAACCGTCCATCATCAACCACCAAAGGTTCTTGCATAATCTCAATCATGCAATCAACATAATTAAATCCTACTCCGTTTGTTTGAATAGTTACTGTATTATCGTCGTTGGGAATAATTTCGCAACGCGTAGCAGAATAGCGCATCAATGCATCCTCAGCTTTTTTATAAGTGAACCCGACGATGGGTTTTAATGATGGCAAAAGATTTATGTTTTTTAATTTGGTTATGGGATGAATCTCGAAAACATGAGCAGGGTTGGTTGTATTAAATTTTGTCAACGGTTCACCCTGTACCTGCTGATCTTCGCCGGCATGTTCACACCACAAGCGCCATACACCAATCATACTTACCGTTTGATCGGTTCCTTCAATAGAATGAACCAAATTCACTGCATTGGCTTGTGATTTGGCATTCATAATTTCTGCAACAATGGGAAGGCCTATCGTTTCATCTCTCCCGGCAATATGCATGTCGCCGTCCTTCGAAGGGGGGTTCACTGTTTTGTGCGCCTTATCAATCGTGTAGTCGGCATTAATAGTAATCTTGTTCTTAAAACTGTCAATAAAACTTTGCCGAAGTGTGATTTGTATTTGAGAAAAAGCTAAATGAAAGTTCATAAGACATGTTATTACTAACATGAATCTCAGAAGAGGTTTCATAAAAAGTTATTTAATTGTAGTAACTAAAAATTATGTTTAACACAGTTCCAGGGGGTTGGAAGAGAACAGTACAAAAGATAATCAAAGGTCTATTATTTTTTGATAAATAAATACCGTTTTTTAACGGCTTTTGTTGTGATAAACACTTAATAATAAATTTTCAAAAATTTTATCCGGTAGTTAGCATGGTTGAATATGCTAAAAAAGAAAATTGAAATTGATGGTTTGCCGTGCGAGTTAAATTTGAATTTCGAAATAAAATAATACCACTGCACTTTACTGTTGCTGCTGTCCTGCAAGACTTTCTAAAATGGCAGGGTCTTCATTTTCTTCAGATTGTTTTTCCAATTTCACTTTGCTCATTTCTTCAAATGTTTGGCCATCTTCATAGCCAACGGAAACATAGACAGACAATGATTGCTTGGCAGGTCCTTTAAATGTTCCTTTTACTGGCGAGCAATCGTTGAAGTTGCGACCCACGGCTAATTTTACATGGCGGTTATTTACCCACACATCATTTGTAGGATCGATGCCGGCCCAGCCATAGCCAGGAATCCATGCTTCTACCCAGGCATGTGTTGCACCTTCGCCACGCATTCCATTTTTATTGGGACAGATATAACCGCTAACATATCTGCCAGGAATTTGCAGATTGCGAAGCACTTCGAGCATTACGTGAGCAAAATCTTGACAAACACCTGAGCGGTGTTGAAGAATTTCTTCCACAGTTGTTTCAATGGTGGTGATGCCCTTAACATATTGAAAATTGTTAAAAATATAATGACAACAATTTTCTACTACATTCACAATGCACCCTGAAGTTTTTATTTCTTCGGTAATATTATCAATCTCATCTTGTAAATGAGATTTTTCTGAGCGGCTCAATTCAATAAGTGAAAGGTCTTTTGCCACTTCAACATGAAGCTGGTCAAAATCGCCGCGAAAATTTTTTATATCCTGCTCAGGTAGTTGGCTGCGAACGATTAGTTTGCTTTCAATCATCAACTCAGTATGAGCAGGCATGAGGTTGAACATACCGGCACGGTTACTCCAGTAATCGGTAGCTACCATTATTTCAGGGTTGCCTGTTATATTGATTTCATGATATAAAACAAGTTGCGAAGGGCTGTTGAACGGATAAATTTTTATTTCGTTCACGCTTTCTTTTACTGGCCGGTCGTATTCATATTTGGTGATGTGGTGTATATTGAAAACGGACATTCGTTGTGTAGTGTTAAGAATAGGAGAAATAAATTCTCGATAATTGTTTTGAGAACTCAATCACTTCTTGGCGGGTTGTGCCGAGAAAGTTTTTAAGGTCAGTATGCAGATTATTCATATCTACAAATCTGATCTTGCTATGCAACCGGCCAAACATTTTTTGTAAGGCATCGCTGCCTTCTGTTTTTGTATCATCAATAATGTCATCAAGATATTTTTTAATTCGCTCAAAAGAATAAAAAACTGAACGCGGAAAATTTTTATTCATGATGATCTGATCAATTACATTCATATTGTGATTGCCGCCTGTATAGGCTTTCAAATATAATTCATAACCGGAAAGCGAAAGCAGCAGGTTTCGCCAGTGTAGAATATCTTGTGGATTACTTAACTCGTAATTGATTTTTTTAAAATGCGCATTGGCAATTTCAATTGTCAATATACTCCTCTCAATAAATTTTCCGAGGTTCATAAAATTCCAGCCTTGCCCTCTAGGCATGGTTGTTTCGGTAACTCCTGAAAACAAAACGCTGTTTTTAGTAAGCCGGTCAAGGATTTCAATGGCTCGTGAATCTTTTAATTTTTTTTCCAGATCGGGCTGGCTAAACAGATGGTATAAATGATTCACTTGCTCCCATACTTCCTTGGTAATATTGTCCTGCACACCTCTTGCGTTTTCTCTCGCCTTTACAAAAAGCAGTTTAACAGCGTTTGCATTCTTTGTGTCAGCAATTAAGTGCTGCAAAGCGGCGGCTGTATTTTCTCCATTCAGTTTAATCGTTTCTTCATCAAGCGTGGCAAACATGCCTAAAATATCTTTCCAATGAAAATCGCTGCTACCAATCACGTCAAAAGAAAGAATGTAATTCGTTCTGATCACCCGCAGCAAACTATCCGCACGCTCCATATAACGGTTCAGCCAAAACAATGAATCTGCAATTCTGCTAAGCATGAGAGTTTTGAGATTAAAGTTTAAGGGTTTAAACTCGATTTTTTTTTGATAAAAACAATTCTTTGAATAGCAGCATAACATTAAATTTTAGACGTTAAACTTGTAAACAATCTTTATACAACTAATTCAATTCACCAACTATTACAACTCACACCTGTTTGCTCATAGGTCAACCACCCATGTATCTTTACTTCCACCACCTTGCGATGAATTGACCACCAATGAACCTTTCCTCAAAGCAACTCTTGTTAGTCCGCCGGGAACGATATGAATCCCATTTGGGCCACATAAAGCATAAGGTCTTAAGTCAACATGCCGGGGTTGTAATTTGCCATCAATAAAACAGGGAACTGTAGAAAGCTTGATAATAGGTTGGGCAATAAACTCCCTTGGCCTTGCTTTCACGGCTTTTCTTACATCCTTAAATTCTTTATCAGTTATTTTATTACCCATCACCATTCCATAGCCGCCAGATTGGTTGGTTCTTTTTAATACCATTTTTTCAATATTATCAAAAACATATTTTCTTTTATCTGCATCTTCCAAACCATAAGTAGGAACATTTGGTAAAATAATCTCTTCATTCAAGTAATATTTGATCATTTCAGGAACATAAGCATATACAGCCTTATCATCTGCTACTCCATTGCCTACTGCATTTACTATGGCCACATTGCCTTTTCGATAAGCACTCATTAACCCGGGAACACCCAAGATGCTGTCGGGTTTGAAGACAAGCGGATCTAAATACTCGTCATCAATGCGGCGATAGATCACATGCACCTGCTGCAAGCCGGCAGTCGTTTTCATATACACTTTGTGATTATGGATCAATAAATCTCTGCCTTCAACAAGAGCAATTCCCATTTGTCTCGCAAGAAATGTGTGCTCAAAGTAAGCTGAGTTAAAAACGCCGGGTGTAAGCAAAGCAACATTGGGGTTTGAAATTTGTTGAGGAGCAAGACTTGCTAAAATGTTATGCAAAAGCAAAGGGTAACTGCTAATCATTCTTACACGGCTATTCGTAAGCATTTCAGGAAAAATCCTTTTTGTCACTTCGCGATTAGCAAGCATGTATGATACACCTGATGGTGTTCGTAAATTATCTTCAAGGATATAAAATGTTCCATCGTCACTACGAATAAGATCGATGCCTGAAATATGAACATAGAGATCGTGCGGAACTTTAATTCCAAACACTTCCCGCGTGTAATGAGGGCATGTAGCAATGAGTTCGGCCGGGATAATTTTATCTTTCAGTATTTGTTGGGTTGAATAAATATCTTTTAAAAAAAGATTTAATGCCCTTAACCGCTGCTTGATCCCTTTTTCAATATGATCCCATTCAGCGGCAGTAAGGATACGAGGAATAATATCAAAAGGAAAAATCCTTTCAATGCCCGCATCATCGCTATATACAGTAAATGTGATGCCCTGATTCATAAACAATTCTCCAGCCAGCAGATCTTTTTGATGCAATACTTCGACAGAAATGGTGCTCATATCATTAAACACATTGTTGTACTGCGTACGGATCACATTTTGATGACACATTTCATCAAACATACCCTGATAGGTTTCATATTGCTGAAATAATTCCGTTCCTGTCATAGTTAGTGCCGAAATAAAAAAGTTGCCTTCACATCTGTGATGCAACCGTTGAACCGAATATAATCAATTCAATTTATATTCTGAAAAATGGAAGAACAATTATTCAGTCTGGGCAAATGATTATTCTTTATAGCCTAACTCATCAATTTGTTCAATGATCGAAGCATATTTTTTTCTTACTGCTTTGATCAAGGGAAAGGTAAAAATTTCAAGATACACAGTTAGTAACCCCAAAATGATCGCAACTATCTCAAATGGCAGGTCCATTTCATAAAATGAATACAACTGTGAGCGATGCTGGAGTAAAAGGATAATTTTTTGAATCGTTTCAATGCTATTGTAGGCTATAATTATCTGAAAAATAATTTGAATAAAAAACGTAACTCTTATTAATATAAGTTTGGGACGGCCAACATCATGATAAGCTTTTAAAGATCTTATTAAACTTAAACCGAGGATAGGGTGAGTGAAATAACTTGAAAAGAAAAGGATAAAAATAAAAATACCGAAAGCAGGACTTTGCATGATCACCCCCGGTCTTGTAAGCTGATAAACAAGATCAATAAGTAATGCAGTGGTCAAGAAGATTAACAGATAACAAATAGCATGATAAAGTTTAAATACAAATAGCATATCATTTCAAATCCAACTTTATCTGCAATTCATTCAACTGTTTTTCATCAATGCTTGAAGGGGCATCCAACATAACATCACGACCAGCATTGTTTTTGGGGAAGGCAATAAAATCGCGAATGCTTTCGCTACCTCCAAGTATGGCGCAAAGTCGGTCAAACCCGAAAGCAATACCACCATGTGGAGGAGCGCCAAATTCAAAAGCTCCCAGCAGAAAACCAAATTTGTGAATGGCTTCTTCTTTACTCATACCAAGAGCGGCAAACATTTTTTCCTGCAGTTCACGCTGGAAAATTCTGATAGAACCACCGCCAATCTCATTTCCATTTAACACCATGTCATAAGCATTGGCCCTTATGTTAGCATACGGATGCTCAAGATATTTTTCTGCATTTTCAATGACCGGATTGTTGTTGATCATGATGTCAATATGATCAGGCTTTGGCGAAGTAAAGGGATGATGACGTGCATTCCAGCGGTTTTCCTCAGCACCGTATTCAAACAAGGGAAAATCAAGCACCCAGAGTAATTTGAATTCATTGGGTTTACGTAAGCCCAAACGCTCTGCCATTTCAAGACGCAGCTCGCTGATAGCTTTTCTTGTTCTTTCTTCGGGACCGGCTAATATTAAAATCAGGTCGCCAGGATTTGCTTTGCAGAAATCGGCAAGAGCTTTTAGTTGCTCTGGATTAAAGAATTTATCAAAGCTGCTTTTGTAAGTTCCATCGGCATTTACTTTCACAAAAGCTAAACCTGCCATACCGATTTGCGGACGTTTTACCCATTCAACTAATTCATCGGTTTGTTTGCGTGAATACTCCGAAGCATTGGGTACGCAAATGGCTACTACTGTCTCTGCTTTATCAAAGACAGGAAAAGCTGTTACACCCCCAACCCCTAAAGGGGAGCTTTGAAGATTGTTTTTGTAGCTAGGGAATGTTGTTATTGGAAATTTTAAGTTGATAATTTTCATTCCAAACCTTTTATCCGGCTTGTCAATGCCATAATTCCACATGGCATTCTCCCAACTCATTCGCTCAACCGGTTCTGTATAATCAATTCCCTTTACTTCTTTAAAAATGTATTTTATCAGCCCCTCAAACATATTGAGAATATCTTCCTGCTCTACAAAGGCCATCTCACAATCTATTTGAGTAAACTCTGGCTGGCGATCAGCACGAAGGTCTTCATCTCGAAAGCATTTTACTATCTGGTAATAACGATCATACCCGCTCACCATTAAAAGCTGCTTGAATGTTTGCGGCGATTGTGGCAGTGCATAGAATTGCCCAGGATTCATTCTTGAAGGCACCACAAAATCTCTTGCACCTTCTGGCGTTGATTTAATTAAAAAAGGAGTTTCAATATCAATAAATCCTTGCTGATATAAATAATTTCTGGCAGCACGATTGACAGCATAACGCAATTCAATATTTTTTTTAACTGTATTGCGGCGCAGATCAAGATATCGATATTTCATTCTTAAATCATCACCTCCGTCCGTATCATCTTGGATAGTAAAAGGAGGGATAACAGATTTATTTAGAATTTTAAAAGATGTTATAGATATTTCAATATCTCCCGTGGGTAAGTTTGGATTTTTGTTGCTCCGTTCCTGTACGGTCCCCGTTGCTTGTAAAACAAATTCACGGCCCAAAGGATTTTCGTTTAATTGCTGGTTGAGCTCTTCGCCAAATAGAAGTTGAGTAATGCCATAGCGGTCGCGAAGGTCAACAAATGTAATAGAGCCAAACTTACGAATGGTTTGCACCCAGCCGGCCAATGTAACCATTTTGCCAGCGCCTTTTAATCTTAATTCTCCGCATGTATGTGTTCGATACATTTAAATTTTTTTTGAAACAATACAAGTATTTTTTGGGTATCCTTAAATGTTCTCAGCACTTAAGAATTTGAAGCGAGCGAGACCAGGCCAGAGATTAACTGAGAATTCTCTGCGGAGAAGCAACATTTCTTCAACGGCGGCAAAGATAGGGACTATGAATTTCAGTTTTGCCTTGCTGACTTCCTTGGTATATTTGGTTAACGATTTTTTTATGTCAGAAAACACTTATACAACTGCAACTACAGGCGGTGTTGAGTTTTCCCAGCCGATTGAAGTTGAGTATAGCAGCATCATTAGCCAGTATATTTCTTATTTTAATGAATTGCCTGATACAGGTAAGAAAAGATTCTTGGAAAGAACAGCACATTTCCGCAGCCTGAAACAGTTTAATTACATAGGCATGGAAGAGAAAAAGGAAATTCCTATCCTGATTAGTGCGGCCGCCATTCAGATCACTTATGGGCTTGAAAAATATGAATTGCCTTTTTTTAGGAACATTTATGTAACACCAGATGCATACCAGAAAACAGGAGAGCGGGAAATTTTTATTGGACATGTTTCGCCTGATGGCATTTATATTTCATGGAAATACTTTTTGCAAGGATATCTTGATAAAACGGATAATGTGAATGTGGCTATTCATGAGCTGGCCCATGCGCTGGAACATGAAAGCTTTATTGATGACACCACGGTGGACAAAGATTTTAAAACAGATTTTGCGAAATTTTCATCTGTAAGCGGGCCTGTGTTTGCCAGTGTGATCGTGCAGCGCAGAAGTTATTTGCGCAGCTATGCTTTTACGAACGTGCAAGAATTTTGGGCGGTAAGCGTAGAAGCGTTTTTTGAAAACCCAGCCGGTTTAAAGCAAAATATGCCAGAACTGTATGGCATTCTTTGTGATGTATTGAATCAAGATCCTTTAACGGTGAACAAGATTTTGCAGAAATAACCGTTATAACTAGTAATTATACGTGCTATTGTTGCAAAATGGGAGGGGAATGTTTATATTTAAAACTTTAACCGCACCCAATGCGAACTGTACTTCGGAAGCTTCGGAACATATTTGGTGGAAATCATGAATCCCCGGCCTATACTGAGCAAGCTATTGCTGTCAGTGATTCCGTTTTTGATGCCTACTCATTCGTTATCGGAAGTTTGTTTTCATATTTTAATGATCTTTCGCCTGAGAATAAAAAGAATTTTGTTCACCGGGTTCACCACTTTAAATCAAAAAAGAAATTTCATTTTATTGGGCTTGAGGAAAACGATGATACCGCCACTCTTGTAAGCGCCTCGGCCATTCAAGTAACTTTTGGTTTAAAAAATTATTTGCTTTCTCATTTTGAGAATATTTACATCCTGGCTGATGCCTATAAGATGGAGAATGACGAAGAACTGTATGTAGGCCATGTAGCCCCCGAAGGAATTTATCTGTCGTGGAAACATTTTATGTATGGCTATACTAACAAAAGCGATAATATTAATGTAGCCACACATGAAATGGCGCATGCCCTGTTGTATAATAATTTTTTTGCACAATATGGTATTGATACGCATTTCAGGATGAACTATGAACAATTTTCCACTACTACAGGTCCTATATTGGCGCAGGTGATTACGCATAGACATAGCTATTTAAGAAGTTATGCATTTAGTAATCTTCACGAATTTTGGGCTGTAAGCGTTGAAGCTTTTTTTGATAATCCCGAAGGGTTAAAAAATAATATGCCGGAACTTTATAGTGCTCTATGCCGGGTATTGAATCAAGACCCCTTATCAAAAAATAAAGTTTTAAAATCAGAGCCTTGATCGTTTATACTTTATCTAGCCGCGATTATTTACAAACTTAAAATTTTGGTGAATCTTTTCACATTAGCTTCGGGAGCAATTTCATTTCCATAAAGAAGATGATCTGCTAATTGGCTGGCGAAAAAAGGAGCTAATGAACATCCCTTGGTTCCCATTCCATTCAGTATAGCTATATTTTTTTGATGCGGATGCAAACCGACGAAGGGCCGGCGTTCTAAAGTGGCAGGCCGTAAAGCGGCCTTGTGTTCCAAAATTTTAAAAGGCAATTTCACCCAGGCTTTTAAATGTCGCCCCCCCTGTTCATAAAACTCTTTGGTGGGTTCAGTATCAGAAAAATTCCAATGATAATTGGAGCCAAACCAGAACGTCTCATTTTCCTGAAGGGGAGCCAATAAAAATCCCTTTTTGTAGATATTTTCATTAGGTAAGCCAGGTATTTCCACAATCAATGCCTCACCTTTATTCGGTGCAAAAGGCAGTTGCTTGAAAAATGGATTTTCAAAACTGCTCAGACCATCACAGAAAATAATTTTTTCAGCCTGAATATCTTTATACTGAATTGAATTTTCTTTTATGATAAGGTTTTCAAACTCAAAATTTTCCTCAAGTAATTGTGCATTTGCTTTTAGTTGTTGCCTCCATGCGGGCAATAAAATTTCAAGATGGGCCATATAGCATTGCCTGATTTCTCCGCAGCCAAGATCATAATTGAAGAACTGGTTGAATTGATTTTGCTCCGGGTAGGAGTGGAGATATTCTTCGCCTTCTTCAATTCGTTCTAGAAAAACTTGTCGCTGATGTGGATTGGGAAAAAAATCGATTATATTTTTTTGAGAGAGGGTCGTAATGCCAAGGAAATTTCCAATTTCAGCATAAGCATGGTGAGCAAATGAGAGAACCCGTTCAGCCATCCACACTCTCACCATTCTTCTTCCTGTAACAGGATTAATAATGCCGGCAGACATTTTGGAAGGAGTGATCGCTTCATTTTTATCAATGATAACGAAGCTTTTGTTTTCGTTTGCTAAAAACCAACTGAGCCATGTGCCGCAAAGACCTTGTCCGACAATTAAGAAATCAACTTGCATGAGCAAAAATAATGTTCAATTACCAATGCTCAATTTTCAACACCCAATGTCGACCTTCATTAATAATTGAACATTGAAAATTGAGCATTGAACATTTTATTCCGTCACAGAAATTCTGACTCCTTCTGAATGACTGACAAACTCCGGCGCATACATACATTGAATCGTTGTGATACCATTACTGAAATTACCAGCATGACTAGCAAATAAAGGATATTCAAACACATAAGTTCCTTTGCGCAGATAGCTAAAGAAAAAGTTTATACTTGCGTCCTTTGTGCTTTCATAATAACCAAGACCATCCTGCCATTTGTATTCACTCAGCACATTCACAGGCTCAAGACAAGATGCTCTCATATCTTTCATGTGAACATATTCCATGTTGCGGTCAACTCTCAATTCAACCCTGACTTTTATTTTATCACCCACATGCAATTCATCACCTTCATTGACCGGGGTTAAAACTAGACCGCGATCGGTATTTTTTTCGACAAACAGTTTTTTTGACAGCTTGAGCGGCGTAGAAGATGTTGTGATCTTATCAAGGTTTTCAAAATATTGCCAATAAACAGCGCCCCAGCTTGGAGTGCTGTTCCCCTCTACATTCGAGGTAACGCTTACAGCAATATTTCCCATTGAAGGATTTATTTTTTCACCCTCAATTGTTTTTTTGAAATAACCTGTTCCAGCTTCCGCCGAAGTTTTGTTTGAAACTGTTGTATTCCCTAATTTAACTTCCACCGTAGGCTCATTCGCCAGCCATTGACTTCCTTGGAGTAATAAAGCATAACAAGCTTCTGCTGTCGCCTTTGTTGTTCTCCAATTTGTGGTTTGTTTGTTTTTTAATAACCATGTTTTCAAATCGTCAACTGTTTTTGTGTCCTTGCTGATCTCTTGAAAAGCTTCAATCAATAAGGATTGTGTTTCAATGGGCGCTTGCCACCAGAACCAACCGATTGATTGCTCTTTCCAATACATGCCTAATTCTTCATTTGCAATTGCTGTTTCTTTTAATGATTGTAAAATAGCGGCGGGAGTTTTTGCATCTCCTGTTCTGGATAAAGCTAGTGCGATCATGCCTTGCATATATTTATTAAGCTTGGTCCAGAATTGCTGAGATTGTTTTCTAAAGTAATCATGAGCAGTTATCGATGCTTTTGCGACCGGATATTCAGGAAAGAAACTGCGCATGTATAAATATTGGATTTCCGAATAGCCTGGCACATATTCTTTCAGATCGGTTTTGCTCTTGACGAGATTATCATAATCTTGTTTGATCTTTCTATCCAGATAAGGGATTGCCGTTTTTAAAATTCCTTGCAACGAGGCATTGTTATGCATGTCTATTCCCAATTTTTTCAGATGCCCAATGGCCGTAATGATGTATTGAGTAATATACCGGTCATCAGGCCCGCCTTTGAACCACACAAAACCTCCGTTCTCCGATTGCAGTTGTTTCAGCTTTTCCAAGGAGTTGTTTAATTCACTGCTCATCTTTACCATGTCAAACAATAGAGCGATGTTTTTCCTTTGCTGCTCTTCAGATTTTGCCGTAAGTACCCAAGGAGTTTCTTCCAACAGTACTGACTTCAATTCCTGATTCTTTTGCAAGTTGGACAAAAGTGCAGATGTATCTTTTGTTTTCCATTGCTCAAATATTTGTTTAAGGCGGGGGGATGAATTCGCTATCATGCTTGCTAATGAATTTGCATAATAACGATTCCATAATTGTTCGGCACATTCATAGGGATATTCCATCAAATAAGGAAGAGCTTGCACTGCATACCATGCCGGGTTGCTGGTGTATTCAACGGTGAGTGTATAGTTCTGTAAAGTTTCCGAGGACTGTGAGGAGTTTAAAAGTTTTTCAAACTTAAAATTTTTCGCTCCTGTTCCTCTTGCATTCAGTGGTAAGGTTTCGGTCACCAAAGTTTTGTTAGTAAGAACAGCCACAGCATCTTCTTCTCCATCACTGAAGTCGCCGGCTTTTGCCATAATTCTCCAGGTTAATGCTTTGTTGAACAAATAAGGAACTTGAATAGGAAATTTCACTGCTTCACTTTGTCCGGCGGCAACAGTAAAATATTGGTTCGGTAACATATTTTGAAACCAACCGTCCACAGATTGATTGGTTGTAGCATCAATTAACAGCAACTGAGCCTGACCGGTAAATTCTTTATCCGTCAAGTTTACAATCTTAGCAGTGAGTTCCATTCTATCCCCCTCACGCAAAAATCTGGGCGCATTGGGTTGCACCATTAATTGTTTTTGCGTAATCACTTCTTTAGTTGCTAAACCAAAAGACATGTCTTTTGTATGAGCCAGCGTTTGCAATTTCCATTTTGTCAACGCCTCAGGAATAGTGAAGGAAAATTCAATAGCTCCGGTTGAATCCGTGTGCAGATCAGGAAAGAAGAATGCTGTTTCGTTGAAGTTTTTGCGGATTTGGACTTCTGAAGGGGCACCTTGATTTACTGGAGAAGGCAAAATTCTTCCATTTCTCATTATTCTTCCATCAGGTAAGGTGACTTCTACGCTTTCATATACTTTATTTTCCTCTTGTTCTGTTTTCTCTTGAATTTTTATGGCTTGTCCCGAAGCCAGGAATCTTACGTCAGCATTCATATCATGTTCAAGAGTAAGATACGCCGGTCCCATTGCATCTCTCTTAAACGTGGGAGCCAATCTGGTTCTTCCATCGGCAGCATAATCAAGCGGATTTAACCACCAACGGGGCAGTCGTTCGTCGTCTAAAAACCCAAAGGCATCATATTGTTTATGCAGTTCCTTATAAATTCCTTGATTATATGGTTTTTGATTCGATTGAATATGAGAAAAATTATTGCTGCCATTCCAGTTCGTAAACGTTGAATAACTTGGCCAAGCAGATGGCTCATACCAACTGTGTGGTTTAAACTGGTCCAGCGAAGCATCATACATGCTCGCCAGCATTTCAGCAGCAACCTTTTCATTTTTATATCCAGTAATTTTTATCTTCCATTTTTCCTCACTTCCCGGTAATGTCTTGTCACGGAATGTGGCATATTCTATCTTCAAATCTTTATTTGTCCACGGCACTTTTATTATATCACTGTATTGATAAAAGCGATTATTTTTTACAAATAAATAGCTCACCCCGTAACCACCCCGGTCCGCTTCGGTTGCGGAGAAATCAAAGCCCTTCTTTTCGTTGTTCAATTTGATGATTTGGTACTCGTTGTTTGTTTGTTGAGTCGAACGTCTCCCTCCGAATTGGTTGTTAGTTGACTTGTCAATTTGCTGAATAACAAAAAGATTGTCTGCGGTAGTACCGAGCTTAATGGTTGTTTTTTCTCCCGGCTCGATAGGTTTGCTCCCTTCCGTCCATAAATATTCGGGGTGATTTAGTTGATTGCTTTTTTCATCATAGAGCTCAATATATTTCACATCTTTTACTTCCTGCCCGTATTTGTCTTTTGTAACCGCCTCAACTACATAGAATCCTGGTTTTAATTCTGAATTCTGAATGCTGAATGCTGAATTCTCTTTCGTGGAATCCATCTTTTCAAAAACCCTTTTCTCAGTCTCCCAACTTTTATTATCCGTTTCATTATCATATTCATCAAAAGGAAATAATTTGATGTAATTTCCTTTACTCATCACAAACTGATCCGGGCGCTGCCAGTAACGATTGCGGATCAGGCGTTTTTCTTCTTTCAATTTTGAAATGGTTACCGTTACTAAGGCTGGTTCAAATTCACCTGCCATATTCTCCGTTCTGATTGAAATATTTTTTAAGCTGTCAACCGGTAACTTGTCAGATAGATTCACATTCAGCAGTAAAGATTTATAGCTTACGGACACCATTTTCTCTCCGCTTCTTGTTTCTCCATTTATATCTGTTACATCAGCATATATCCTATAATCAAAAACGGGATCAAATTTTTTATCAATGGTGAGATCAGGAATGGCGGTGAATTCGATTTCAAACTTTCCATTCTTGTTTGTTTTCAATTCACCATGGGCAATTTCCATTTCTTTTGTTGGAGGCTGCCACCACCGCCAGAATAACCAGGGGTAAATAAACCTTGGCTCACGGACTACTCTATATTTTACGATGGCACCATCAATATTGTTTCCGGCATAAGCCTTGGCAAAGCCTGTAATTTTTATTTTATCATTTACTTTATAAGTTCCTTTGAGTTTTTCATAGTCCACATAAAACTTAGGCCGCTTGTATTCTTCTACGGAAATATTTGCAGCCCCTATATTGTCTTTTATGAAAATAGTGAACTGCCCATTTAAGCCTGATTGCGATAATTGAAACTTCCCGGAGAAAGAACCGTATTCATTTGTCTTTACTTTCATGGAGTCTGCCAATTGGGAATTCGCATTGCGCAGATACACCATGGTTTCATAATCTGATTTAATATTGTTTTTTCTTTCCTGCAAATCACGACTTATGGCAATTCCTTTGAAATATAAAGTTTGCCCCGGCCTGTAGATAGAGCGATCAGTAAAAAGAAATACGGAAATATTTTCTTTTAGTTGGCCGGGCGGCGGTGGGGGAGGAATATCTGAAGGATAATAATCATACTGGTAATCATCCATAAAAAGTTTTTCACCGTTGTAGCTTATGTCTAATAAATAAGTATAGCTGTAAGAATTTGGATCTTTCTTTCTTTCAAATTTAAAATAACCCTTATCGTCAGTTTTATAACTGCTTGTTTTCACTTTTATATTTTTTGACGTTTTATAATCATATCTCTGCTCCCAAACCTGTACAGCTGCGCTGGCCAGCGGCTGACCTGTTTCGCGATGAAGTATAAAGTAGCTTTGACCGTTGTTTACATAGCTGATATTTGATACATAAAATAATCTTGCTCCAAGCAGTGATTTTTTTACGTCAAAATTTTTGTCAGTGCTTGCTAACAACAAATAATCCCCCGATGGTAAAGCATCTATTTTTATTTCCACGGCATGTTGTTGTATGTCGTTAGTAACGGGCAGGCCCTGTTCCCAACTACGCATTGGTGCGGCAGTTGTAATTCTGTTCCAGAATTTGTCATCATAATAGTTTTCCAGTTCATTTTTTAATTTTTCATCTGCTTTAATGAGACGTAAATATAGTTGTGAGAAATTTTTGTACTGGATCAAGGTTCTAAATGGTTGATTCGGTGTATTTACTTTCTCAACCCAGAATTGTAAA
Source organism: Chitinophagaceae bacterium (assembly GCA_036005185.1). Taxonomy (GTDB): domain Bacteria; phylum Bacteroidota; class Bacteroidia; order Chitinophagales; family Chitinophagaceae; genus VBAU01. Next base: position 181,943 of record DASYQS010000064.1, read on the forward strand.
TACTTTTTATTAATCTCATTTAAAAGGTTATTGCAATTGATCTTTCCTTCAGATGAATCCTGCCTGCCGGCAGGCATAGCTTTTTGCATCAAAACCTTCTCGCAGATCTCTTTTGCTTTCAAGCGGTCAAAACGGTGGGTTGTATCGCCGTAAGGTTGATAGGTTGATGCGTCGGTATCATATTGCTTAGCTATTAAATACCATGCTTGCGAAGCTGCAGGGATATTTTCATATTGATGTGCAATATGGTTTAGTGCTATTAGATAAAGTTGTTTTTTATTCTCCAGTACTCCTTTTTCATTTACAAACTCTATTCTATCTATATCTGCATCCAACAGGGCATCCGATTTCGCATCATTCAAATGAAAAGCGATCAATTGCTGATAAAGCAACAATGCTTTATGCTCCAAGGAAAGTGAATCCTTTGTGATGAATTTATGATGAATGAAATCAGCAGCAGGGTCAAATGCAGCAGCTTGATTGATCTCAAAAGAATAAGCTGGCTTTGTAATGGAACGTTCATCATTTTTAAAATAACGCAATGCCCGGTGAGCCAGCAGATCAAAAAGAGTAGGGCGGAGATGGCGTACATTCCCTTTTACAATAATGGCGTCATAAGCTTCGAGCCTGGTTTGCTGAAGAAGCGTTGAATTTTTGATGGACTGCAAATAAAGCTCACCAATCTTTTTGTGAAGGTCGTCAGCTGTCCAGGTGGCTATATCCTCTTTTTTAAAATTTTGAGTATTGGTTCGCTCATATAACTGCCAGCGATGCTGCTGATAATAATTCCAATACATTTCCGCAAGTAAGCTGGTAAGAATTGATTTGGCCGGTTCATTTGCTATGGTAATTTCTTTTTCTATATCCGAAATAGCTGCCACTTCACTGTTTTCTGTAATTTCATTTTGCAGCCCGGTCATATATACTAGAGCTTTAATGACCTGTACATCCTGCTTTTCTTTTTTGGCCTGCTGGTAAATTTTTTTTACCTGCTCTAACGCGGACTTAGGTAATTCTTTTTTGATAAATGCATCCACCTGTTTCCATTCCTTTTCATAATTCTTAACAATGGGCTGCGCTGAAATTTGTGTCGTAATAAATGTCGATAAAATCAAAAAAATAAAAAATGATCTCAAGGGTTGCATTATCATTCTGCTAAATTTTTTACAAGTTATTAATTATCCATTTCAAGGATGCAAAAGCATTCTTTTTTTCACAATAAATGAAGACAAAGTTTTTAACAGACAAGTACAATTCAATGAAATGCTTTACAGTGGCCGATTTCAGAAGAATGAAGGCTAGAGCAAAGAGCTGAACAAATGCTTTAACGTTTCATTGCCATCATTTTTAAAATGATGGCATGTGCTTTGAAAAAGTATAGAACAAAAGGAGATTCGATGAAAAAATTAAAAGAGATATTGAATCAAATCGCCACCGGTATTAAAAACAAACTTGGCCTCAATGGTACTTTCACCGGTAATTACCAAATGGCCGTTATCTATTTAAAAAAAATAACTATGAAAAAAATTTTTACACTTATTACTTCTTTAACTCTTGCCCTTGTTGTTTTAGCTGCCGAAAGACCTAAATCCACGCTTACCATTAAATCGGCAGATCAAAGTGATATAAGGGTGATTATTGACGGACGCAGATTTGAGCCTTACGCCAGCTACATGCGCATTCGTGACATGCAGCCCGGGTACCATTCTATTAAAGTTTATCGAGCTAGAAACTTTGGCATCTTTACCATTTTTGGTCAGCGGTATGATATGGTTTTTAACAATTCATTGTTTATAAAACCGCAGAGTAATTTAATGATCAGCATTGACCGTTTCGGAAGAGCCCAGGTGCTTGAAAATCGTAGAGGCGGTCGTGGGTTTGACTGGAGCGACAGGGATTTAAGAAACGATCATGATTTTGATTTTGACCGCGGTCGTAACTACGGTGATTATGGAGATCGTGACTCAAAATGGGGCGATAGAGATAGCTGTAATGGAGGCTATGGAAATAATGGTGGATATGGCAACAACGGTGGTTATGGAAATGGCGGTAATTTCAGCAGAGCAATGACGGATAATGAATTTGACCGTGTGTTGGATAATATCAGCAGGGAGCGTTTTGAGAACAATATGATGAAATCAGCTACGCAAATCGTCAATGCAAATTATTTTACTTCGCAGCAAGTTAAAGAAATGCTCCAGTTATTCAGTTCAGAAAGTAACAAGCTGGATCTTGCAAAACTTGCCTACGACAAAACTGTTGATCAGCGGAATTATTTCGTCGTGAATGATGTATTTAGTTTCAACAACAGTAAAGATGAATTGGCCCGTTATATCCGTTCTCACTAAGCGAGTATGAGTGGTAGGTTAGTGGAATAATAATAAAACCTCTTCAAATATCGAAGAGGTTTTTTTATTTCTATTTTTTTTAAAACTTCATCACTCCCCATTCACTTTCGCTTTCTCATCACTTCAGCCATTGTTTTTCCAATATCTGCCGGGCTCTGTACTACATCAACATCACATTCACTCATGATTTTCATTTTGGCGGCAGCTGTGTCATCAGCGCCACCAATGATAGCACCGGCATGTCCCATGCGGCGGCCGGGGGGAGCTGTTTGGCCTGCAATAAAACCAACTACTGGTTTTTTATTTCCATTTTCTTTTATCCACCGGGCGGCTTCAGCTTCCATGCCTCCACCAATTTCGCCAATCATTACAATGCCATCTGTACTATCATCGCTCATAAATAATTCAACAGCTTGTTTTGTGGTTGTGCCAATAATGGGGTCGCCACCAATACCTACTGCTGTAGAAATTCCCAGCCCGGCTTTTGCTACTTGATCTGCAGCTTCATAAGTAAGTGTTCCTGATTTTGAAACGATCCCAATTCTGCCGGGTATAAAAACAAAACCAGGCATTATCCCAACTTTACATTCACCTGCCGTAATAACTCCCGGGCAATTGGGCCCAATAAGTCTTGTTTTTTTTCCTTCTAAATAATTTTTCACTTGCACCATATCTTGTGTAGGAATGCCTTCGGTAATGCAAACGATCAGACTAATTCCACCTTCAGCAGATTCCATAATCGCATCAGCTGCAAAAGCTGGTGGTACAAAAATGATGCTTACGTCGGCGCCGGTTTGTTTGATGCATTCAGCAACAGTATTAAAAACCGGCCGCTCAAGATGTGTGCTTCCACCTTTGCCTGGCGTAACACCACCCACTACATTGGTTCCATATTCTATCATTTGCGATGCATGAAAACTTCCTTCCGTTCCGGTAAAGCCCTGTACTAAAACTTTCGAGTTTTTATTGACAAGAATGCTCATATTATTTTAAAAGTTCGGGCAAAAGTAAGAGTTAATGTGCAAATGTGTGAATGTGAGGATATGCGAATGGTATTCTATTGTGAAGCTGTTTAAGAAAACCGAGCGATCTTTTGGATGAAAATAACGGTTATGTTGCCAGCAATATTACAACCATCATCGTCCCTTGTGTCACTCACTTCAGCGTTCCGGGTTCTAGTCACCTATTTTTATTTGTTCTCTATTATTTTTTATCTATACCTAATAATAGCCCCAGGTCAGCGAGCTCCAGTAGCTTTGCCATTCGGCTTGCGAATCGTTTTGGAGTCGTACCATTTTTACACAGCTCACCATCCATTCACCTTCAGGAGATAGAAAGAATTTTATTTCCCCATCGTCATCGGTTGTATAGTCAAGCTGGGTTACTTTATCATCTAGCCTATGCCAAACTTTTACCTTGGTATTTTTTAATTTTTCACCCAGAAAGTAAACCTTCACTTTGAAATTTCCATCTTTGGCAACATTGTATGGGTGTTCTGCTGGAATAATGTCAAGAGGCAATTCAGTTTTTTGCTTGTAAGCATTGGTCGTTTTACCGCCAACTTGAAAAATAGTTTTTACACTACGTTGAAAATATTCGAGACCATTCTTAGTTGTATCGCCGTTTTTTTGGCGGTACTCTAAAGCATCAGCCAATCCATCTTCGCGCAGATAATCATTAAACTCTTTTGGCCCCAGATTAATAAAAGAATTTTTTGTGCTCAAGCTCACCATAACGGTGCCTTCATCAAGCATGGCAATTTGTAAAGAATCGCCTTTGTCAATGCCGAGGTTATCATCCAGATTTCTATCCATTACATCATCGAAATATAATCGCAGGCTGCTCACTTTATCTTGATTCCCTGTCCAGTTATTTCCCGAAAAATTTTCGCCCACCAAAAATTTTATATTGATCGTTTCGCCTCGCTTGTAAATAAATTTATCCGGCTGTATCCAGAACTCATGTCCTGATACGTTGATAACAACAAGGACCAGCAAGCAAAAAATTACCTTTTTTTTCATTCTTTTTTCTCTTCTTCTTCAGGAGGGGGGATAAGAGTGGGGGCATCTTCTTCAATCAACTGTTGCATGTCTCTTTCATTGGAGATTTTACCGGTTTCCTCAAGCATGCGCATATCTTTGGCATCTTTCAAAAATTCAGAGGCAAAAATAAAATCATTCAGCCGCTGACTTTTGCTGAAAATAATTTCTTTTTTATTTCCTTCCCATTCTTTGCGGCCTTCGTACATGTAAATAATGTAGTCTCCATTTTCCATTACACTATTCATATCATGGGTATTTACAACAGTTGTAATTTTATATTCTTCGGTTATATCTCTAATCAGTCTGTCTATCACCATTGAAGTTTGAGGGTCGAGGCCTGAATTGGGCTCATCGCAAAAGAGATATTTTGGATTCAGCACAATGGCCCTTGCAATACCAACTCTTTTTTTCATGCCTCCACTCAACTCGGCAGGAAATTTTTTGTTTGTGTCTTTTAGATTTACTTTTTCAAGCACTTCATTTACTCTTTTCAGTTTTTCCCGGTATGAGTTTTTTGTGAACATGTCAAGTGGAAACATAACGTTTTGCTCAACCGTTAAGCTATCAAACAAAGCAGAGCCTTGAAAAAGCATGCCAATCTCTTTTCTCACCTCTGTTTTCTCATCGGGCTTCATAGCCGTAAAATCTTTTCCATCATATAGCACTTCGCCTTCATCGGGCTCAAGCAGCCCTACGATGCATTTCATTAGCACTGTTTTTCCGCTGCCGCTGGTGCCAATGATCAGATTGCATTGACCAGGTTTCATCACAGCGCTTATATTTTGGATCACCGTTCTTTCACCAAAGCTTTTCTTTATATTCCTGACTTCTATCATCTATTAAACTTTTGGTAACAATAATGCAGCCAATACATAATCTGCAAATAAAATGGCAATGCAGCTAATTACAACCGCTTTTGTGCTGGCTCTTCCAATTTCCAGAGCGCCGCCTTGTACATAATATCCAAAAAATGCGGGAATGCTTGATATAATGAAGGCAAAAGTGTAGGCTTTATATAGAGCAAAAATTACATTGTATTGCATAAATCCTTCCAGCAACCCTTTGTCATAAGTATTTGAAGAAATAATATGTGCCATCGTTCCGGCTAATCTTCCTCCCCAAATGCCGAGCGCAGCTGCAATAACCACTAGCATAGGAATAACCAATAAGGCAGCAGTAATTTTTGGCAATACCAAGTATGTTTTTGTATTAATGCCCATAATTTCCAAAGCATCTATCTGTTCGCTTACTCTCATGTTCCCTAGTTCGCTTGCAATTTTACTTCCTACAACGCCTGCCAGCACAATACAAACAAGTGTTGGCGCAAACTCAAGAATAACTGTGTCACGTACTATTTGTGCGATGGTTGATTTAGGAATTAATGGACTTACCAACTGATAGGCTGTTTGAACGGTTGATACAGCCCCCATAAAAATTGAAATAATAACAACAATACCTAAAGAGCCAATGCCTATTTCTGAGCATTGATGAATAAATTCTTTCCAATACATTTTCATATTCTCCGGTTTGGAGAACATTCCTTTTATCATCAAAAGGTAGCGGCCTATATCACTGATGATTGTCATTGGTTTCCAAATGTAAAATACAAAGTTTATTCCTTTGAAAGTTTATTGCGAACCTCGAACGATTTTTTGTTAAGAGAAATAATCTCAATCAAACAACTCAACTTCCATTTACTTCCTTTGGTGTTTTTCTGAAACGTTTCCACCAGCGGGATTTTTTTACAATTTCCTCGGTTGGCGTTTGTGATTTTATTTGTGCATCTACTACAGCAATCAACGCCATGTTCACAATGCTGCGTACAGAACTTCCCAATTGTAAAATATGTACAGGTTTTTTTAATCCTAATAAAATAGGACCAATTGCATCGGCAGTGCCTAATTCCTTCAATAAATTATAAGCAATATTGCCTGAAGCAAGATTGGGAAAAATAAGTGTGTTTACATCCTTGTCAACCAGTTCACAGAAAGGATAATTTTCTTTCATCATTTCATTATTGAAGGCGACACTGGCTTGCATTTCTCCATCCACGATCAGCGAAGGCATTTTTTGCTTTATAATTTTTCTTGCCTCGGCCATCAGCCTTGCTTCCGGTGAATTGCTGCTTCCAAAATTGGAATAGCTGAGTAAGGCAATTCTTGGAACAATATTGAAATTGCGAACTTCCTTGGCTACCATTAAAGTTATATTCGCCACTTCTTCCGCAGTAGGATTAAAATTTACCGTTGTATCACCCAAGAACAAAGGACCTCTTTTTGTAAGCATCAGGTACATTCCAGCAATCTTATCTACCCCATCCTCTGTGCCAATTGTATGCAGTGCCGGACGAATCGTGTCAGGATAATTTTTTGTAAGACCTGAGATCATCGCGTCGGCATCACCACACTCCACCATCATGCAGCCAAAATGATTTCTGTCACGCATTACTTTCCTTGCCTCATAAGCATTAAAACCCTTGCGGCCTCTTTTCTGGAAAAACATTTCAGCATATTGTTTTCTTTTTTCTTCAGTAGCATCACTACGAGGATCAAAAATGGGAAAGCTTTCCACGTCAATATTGTTTGCGGCAGCAATATTTTTTATGTTAGTCTCATCACCCAATAAAATAGGATAACCTATTCCATCATCAAATACTATTTGAGCAGCTTTCAGGATTTTTATATTATCGGCCTCTGCAAAAACAATTCGTTTCGGATGACGGCGTGCCTTGTTGCCAATTACACGAATCACCTGGTTATCCAAACCTAGCCTCTTGTTTAAATCATTTACATAGCTGTTCCAATCAGCAATAGGATGTTGAGCTACGCCACTATCCATGGCAGCTTTTGCAACAGCCGGAGCCACAGTTGAGAGCAAACGAGGATCAAGCGGTTTGGGAATAATATAAGCAGGACCAAATGAAATTGTTTTTTCGCCGTATGCAAGATTTACAATATCAGGCACAGGCGATTTTGCCAATTCAGCTAAGGCTTTAACTGCCGCCAATTTCATGGCTTCATTTATTTGCCTGGCTCGTACATCCAATGCTCCACGGAAAATATAAGGGAAGCCCAACACATTATTTACCTGGTTGGGGTAATCGCTTCGACCTGTTGCGACAATTACATCTTTTCTTGCGAGGATAGCGTCTTCCCAGGCAATTTCAGGATCGGGATTGGCCATGGCAAAAACAATTGGATTTTTTGCCATGCCTTTTAGCATTTCAGCTGTTACAACATTACCCACGCTCAATCCGATAAAAACGTCAGCATCTTTCATAGCCTCCGTCAACGTCATTTCCGATTTTGCATTGGCAAACTTGAGCTTCATATCTTCCAAATCCGTTCTGCCTTTATGTAATACTCCTTTTCTGTCGAACACTAAAAAGTTTTCATGCTTGGCTCCTAATGCTTCGTATAGCATGATGCAGGCCATGGCGGCTGCACCTGCGCCATTCACTACAAACTTTGCTTTCTCAATTTTCTTTTTTTGAATTTCCAATGCATTCAACAAAGCCGCAGCGCTAATGATCGCTGTGCCATGCTGGTCATCATGCATCACAGGAATATTCAATTGTTCTTTCAGCTTTTTTTCAATGTAAAAACACTCGGGGGCTTTAATGTCTTCAAGATTAATACCACCAAAAGTTGGTTCCAGCGCTTTTACGATCTGCACAAATTTTTCAGGGTCTTTTTCATTGATTTCAATATCGAAAACATCTATATCCGCGAAAATTTTAAACAACACTCCTTTCCCTTCCATCACTGGCTTACCTGCTTCAGGGCCAATGTCTCCTAAACCCAGCACAGCCGTGCCATTGCTGATCACCGCTACTAAATTTCCTTTGGCCGTGTATTTGTAAACAGCTTCTGGATGCGAATGAATTTCTTTGCAGGGCTCTGCAACTCCCGGCGAGTAAGCCAGCGAGAGATCACGTTGCGTTTTTGCTTCTTTGGTTGGGATTACTTCAATTTTTCCGGGTCTTCCTTTTGAATGATATTCGAGGGCCTGTTGCTTTCGTAAGTCTTTTTGCATGGTAGTTTTTTAATTATGTAGTCACCGTTCCAATCTTTCTTCGCCGCCTGTTGCCTGCCTGCCGGTAGGCAGGCGTCGCACACTTGTACTACATCAATTTTATTCAGCAAGAATACAAAACTCTTGCTTAGTTATTCATGATATTAAATTTTGGGGGTGCAAGGTACAAAATAAAAATTCGAATTGATCTAACGTTTGCATTTCAGTCTTTTAATAAATAAGCTGCTGAATAATGGTTGAAAAGAGTTAAATATTGCCTCCGATCCACGCCATCATCCCTATCCCAATCTCAATAGCATTTTCATCAATATTAAAATGCGGAGTATGTACGCCTGCTTGAATGCCTTTTTTCTTATTACCTGTTCCCAAACGATAAAAGCATCCTGGTATTAGTTGTGAGTAATAGCCAAAATCTTCAGCACCCATGCGTATCTCAGTTTCTTCAACATTTTCTTTGCTCATAAATTCTTCGGCTAAACCCTTTGCTTTTTCATTTAGCTGCTCATTATTATAAACAGTAGGGTAGCCTTTATCAATGTGCAGATCCAATTCACCACCCATAGAGTGTACTAATTCTTTTGAAGTACGTTCAATCAACTCGTGTGCTTTTTTTCTCCAATCTTCATTCATGGCTCTGAAAGTACCTAATAATTTTACTTCATCTGGAATTACATTCGTTGTTGTTCCGCCGTTAATAGCTGTAATGGAAAGAACAGATGGATCAAAAGGATTTCGATTGCGGCTAATTACTTGTTGAAGACTGATGATAAGATGTGAGGCAATTAAAATAGGATCAATGCATGTTTGAGGCGAAGCTGCATGCCCTCCTTTGCCTTTGATGGTAAAATATAATTCGTCAGCGCTGGCCATTACCTGACCACTTCTGAAACTTAGTTTGCCGGTTTCTAATTGAGGATTTACGTGCAAAGCAAAAATAGCTTGAGGTTGAGGATTTTCTAACACACCTTCTTTTATCAGAAGGCTTGCCCCGCCCGGATTTTTTTCTTCACCTGGCTGAAAAATCAACTTAACAGTTCCTTCCCATTCATTTTTTAATTCATTCAAAATTTTTGCGGCGCCCAATAAACAGGTTGTGTGCACATCATGTCCGCAGGCATGCATCACTCCCTCACGCTTTGATTTATAATCCACATTATTTTCTTCTTTGATGGGCAGGGCATCCATATCCGCACGTAGCGCAATAATTTTTTTATCGGGATTCTTGGCTTTTATTAAGCCTACAACACCGGTAGTGGCTTTTGTTTCAAAGGGAATATCGAATTCATTTAGTTTTTGCTGAACAAATTTTGAAGTTTCGAATTCCTGATAGCTCAATTCCGGATTGGCATGAAGATAGTGACGAATTTGAATGAATTCCGGCGCATATTCTTTAGCAAGTGATTTTATTTTCTCTTTAAGCATTTTATCAAAAATAACAAATCTCAAATCTCAAGAAACAAATAAATAGAAATATAAAAGGTAAAAAAGAGGTAGCTGTCCTGAACTGCCTTAATTAGAATTTAAATTTTATTTGAAATTTGTGATTTGGCTCTTGAGGTTTTAAGGAGCGGGATTCATTTCCTCATTTTCCTTTTCAGGTTTCACTTCAATAAGATCGGTCATGATAAAAACACCTTTGGGAAAAAATTTATTGAGTTTCTTCTGATAATCTTCGGCTTCTTTTTTCTCTTTGAAGTTGCCGGCTTTTACCTTGAAATAAGGTGTTTGATAATAAAGATATGATTTCAGCTCTGGGAAATGCTGGTAAAGCTTAGCCTTGGCATCGATCGCCTCGTCTCTTTTATTTGTATTTACAACAAGCAATCGGAACCCTCTTGCTACCTTTCTGGCATTGCGTGTGGTTTCCTCGTTGATCTCCACTTGTTTTTTTACAAGCAGGTCAACTCTTGGGTCTTTATGCACAACAACAGATGATGAATCGTTGACTACTTCTTGAGCGAATAGCGAGAAACTGATCAAGCTAAAAAAAGAGACAAAAATAGATTTCATACATTTTGAGATTGCCGGTTAGCTGTCAAAAATCTGTCCAATTTTTTTTGATTAACGTTTTCGATGTCAGGATTAATATTTAGAGACGCCGAAGCACTCGCCAAAAACTTGTTAAATGATCAAGAAGAAAATTTTCTTAAAAGGTATTAGTAGCCGCCACCGCCACCTCCAATATTTTCAATGGGGTGCCAGGTAGTTTTTATTTCCTGAGTATCCAAAATATAATAAGGTGATTGTCCTTTTTCACTTAGCCAGTTAACATCTTTATAGATCAAAACCCTTTTTACATTTCCCGCCGCCTTTTGTTGTATCTCTTTTTGAATAAGGGCATCCTCCCCGCAATAGATCGCGGCGTTTACATCCATGTGACTGGCAAAATGAGAAAAAAGCTCTGAAGGTTTGCCCGTTAAAATATTTACTACACCACCCGGCACATCTGACGAATTGATGACTTCTGCAAAGCTTACAGCACAAAGCGGTTTTGTTTCCGAAGCAAGAACAATACAGGTGTTACCACCTGCAATAACGGGAGCTATGGTAGAGACAAGACCGATCAGTGAATCAGATTGTGAGGCAATAGCTGCAACGACTCCCGTTGGCTCGGGAACAGAAAAATTGAAATGTGAAGAAGCGACCGGATTCACTGTTCCGAACAATTGCTGATATTTATCACACCATCCGGCATAATAGATCAATCGGTCAATGGAAACATTTAATTCTTTTTGAACTTGTGTTTTGCTTACATCCTGTTTTATTAATTCTTCAATGAACTGGGCTTTTCTCCCCTCCAGCATTTCCGCCATGCGGTATAAAATTTGCCCGCGGTTAAAGGCTGCTCTTGCCGACCAACCTTTATATGCATTTCTGGCTGCTACAACAGCATCACGAAAATCTTTTCTTGAGCTTAAACATACGTTGGCCAACTGCTCACCTTTGCTATTGGTGGCAACATAATAGCGACCGGATTCTGTTCTTGGGAATTGTCCGCCGATATAGATCTTGTAAGTTTTTAAAACTTCAAGTCTTTTTTTCGATGGCGTTTTTTCCAAGCCATTTTCGCTAATTGTAAGTGTTGATTGTTTTTCTAAAGCTTTTCCCATTTTTTTATTTTTTGCCACGAAGGAAGTTTAAATTCTTTGTGTCTTAATGCCTTCGCGGCTAATTAATTTTTAAATATGCGGCCAATCCGTGCAGCCCGCCTTCCCTTCCATAACCACTTTCTTTGTATCCGCCAAATGGTGAAGTAGGGTCAAACTTGTTATAAGTATTTGCCCAAACTACACCAGCCCTCATTTTTGTTGTTAAGTTGAAAATTTTAGAACCTTTATCTGTCCAAACACCTGCGCTCAATCCATACGGAGTGTTGTTTGCTTTTTCAATCACTTCCTCATCGGTTCTGAAAGTTTGAATAGCCAGTACAGGTCCGAAGATTTCTTCCTGAGCAATGCGGTTGCTTTGCGCCACATTGGTAAACAAAGTTGGCCGGCAGAAAAATCCTCTTCCCGGAATCGGACACGAGCTCTGATACATCTCAGCCCCTTCTTTTTTCCCAATGCTGATGTATTTATTAATAGTCTCTAACTGACTCTTGGAATTAATGGCCCCGATATCGGTGTTCTTATCTAATGGGTCGCCCACGATAAGAGTTTCAATCCTATCCTTTAATTTTCTTAATACAATATTGTAAACAGATTCCTGCACAAATAATCTCGACCCTGCACAACATACATGGCCTTGATTAAAATAAATTCCATTGATAATGCCTTCTACTGCTTGATCAAGCGGTGCATCTTCAAAAATGATGTTGGCAGCTTTGCCTCCCAATTCAAGTGTCACTTTTTTATTTGTGCCTGCAACAGCTTTCTGAATAATTTTCCCCACTTCAGTTGAACCTGTAAAAGCAATTTTATCAATGTCAGAATGATTTACTATGTCAGCGCCCGTTTGGCCAAAACCGGTAATAATATTTACTACGCCATCGGGCAAACCTGACTCTTGAATGATCTCTGCCAGTTTCAAAGCTGTAAGCGGAGTGGTTTCTGCAGGCTTCAGCACAACAGTATTCCCCGTTGCAATCGCAGGAGCAATTTTCCATGCTGCCATTAATAAAGGAAAATTCCAAGGAATGATTTGCCCCGCCACTCCCAATGATTTTGGAATGCGGTTGGGAAAAGCATATTCAAGTTTATCGGCCCAACCTGCATAGTAAAAAAAATGATTGGCAGCCAGCGGCACATCCACATCCCGCGATTCGCGAATAGCCTTGCCTCCATCCATGCTTTCAACCACCGCAAACTCCCTTGCACGTTCCTGTAACATTCTTGAAATGCGGAAAATATATTTTGCTCTTTCAGCAGCAGGCATTTTCTTCCAAACTTTTTCATAAGCATTTCTCGCAGCCTTTACAGCTTTGTCCACATCGGCTGCATTAGCTTCTGCTACTTCAGCAATTTTTTCTTCAGTAGCGGGATTAATGGTTTCAAAATATTTGGCTGATGAAGGCTTTACAAATTTTCCATTGATAAAAAGATCATAGCGTTCTTTCAATTGAATATGAGCCTTACTTTCAGGTGCCGGTGCATATTCCCAACCGCTATTAAATTTTAGTTTAGGGATACCATCGCTTTTTGGGGCGGCCTTTTTTTCTTTTTTTGTTTTTGTTTCTGCCATGAAATATTTTTTTGTTTCAAGCGACATCAACTCTGCTCAGCTTCCGTTGTGTCACTCACTTGTACGTTCAGTAACTCTATTTTACAACCTCGTAGAGGTTGCATATTGGTAGAATAATCATTTCGTTTGGTATTCGACCCCGTAAGGGGTCGAACTTCCTAATGTCTTTATCTACTACCGACATTTGTTTCCTACGGAGTCTTTCCCGAACACCCCTTTAGGGGATGGGGGCTTAATCAATAGAAAAATAATCTGCCCCCTGGTAAACACCGGTTTTCTCTTTCACCAACTGCATCAACACATCATTCGCCAAACTGCTGGCCCCAAAACGGAACCAGTGATTGTTCATCCAATCTTCGCCTAGCACTTCATTCAGCATGACCAAATAATGTAAAGCCGCTTTTGCTTTTGAAATTCCTCCCGCCGGTTTCATACCTATCATCTTCCCAGTGCTGTAATAATAATCGCGAATGGCTTCCAGCATCGTCAAGGTTACTGGCATGGTAGCAGCAGGCTGAATTTTTCCTGTTGACGTTTTTATAAAATCAGCACCAGCATGCATGGCAATGTCACTTGCCCGTCTCACTTTGTCAAGTGTAACCAACTCGCCCGTTTCCAGGATCACTTTCAGTCTCGATGCCCCACAAGCTTCCTTGATCGAGGCTATCTCATCAAAAACATAATTGTATTCACCGGCTAAAAATTTTCCTCTGGAAATCACCATGTCAACTTCGTCGGCGCCTTCACTTACAGCAAATTTTGTATCGGCAATTTTTACATTGGTGGCAGCTTGTCCGCTTGGAAATGCAGTGGCCACCGATGCAATTTTTATCCCTGAACCCTCAACTGCTTTTTTTGCCACCCTAACCATGGAAGGATAAACGCAAACGGCTGCTACGGTTGGTAAACCATCATAAGCATCATGCAAATGTTTGGCTTTAAAGCAAAGTTGTTTCACTTTGCCAGGTGTATCTTTTCCTTCTAAAGTCGTAAGATCAATCATGCTCAATACTAATTTCAACCCATCCACTTTAGATTCTTTCTTGATGCTTCGCTTGGTAAACCGGGAGGCCCTTTCTTCCACGCCCACCTGATCAACACGAGGGGATAGCCTGAAATCAGGAATAACGATTCTTTCCTTTATTACACTCATATATTCATTTTTCGACCACCTCAAAAGTAAAACTATTTATGGGCAAAACCTTACCCAAATTGCCCCCCAAGAAGAGAGAAGCTTGATTTTAAAACTTTATTCAGCTTGTATATTGATTAAAGATTTTAGTTGCGCAGGATAATTCTGTCTTTAACGTCTTATCATAAAACTTTTAACTGCTTTTTGCATTCATGGAAAAGTATTTTGGTGCAATTCTTTTTTCAATAACTTTCAAAAAATTTTTGCAATGAGAAAATTAAAGATCCTTGCAGGGCTGGGAGCTTTGCTGACATGCTCATTTACACAAGCTCAAGTAACCTTTCCTGTTAATGGAGTGGCTGATCCACGAGTTGGCTGCTATGCCTTTACCAACGCAAGCATTGTAAAAGATGGACAAACTACATTGAACAATGCTACCCTTGTTATTCGGGATGGAAGAATAACAACAGTTGGAACAAACGCGGCTATTCCCAAAGATGCCGTAGTGGTAAATTGCAGCGGCAAATACATCTATCCATCACTGATTGACATTTACTCAGATTATGGAATTCCGATTCCACAACGGCCAACTCCTGGAGGTGGAGCCGGAGGAGGCGGTTTTTTTGCGCCACAGCAATTTACATCTAACACAAAGGGGGCCTATGGCTGGAACCAGGCTATACGAAGCGAAGTAAATGCAGCCGATATTTTTACTATGGATGATAAGGCTGCAAAACCACTTCGTGATATTGGCTTTGGTTCAGTGCTTACTCATCAAAAAGACGGTATTGCAAGGGGAACGGGTGCCTTTGTAACCTTGGCAAGTGAAAAGGAAAATCTTGTCATCGTAAAAGATAAAGCATCGGCCCATTATTCATTTAGCAAAGGAACTTCAACGCAAAGCTACCCCGGTTCAATGATGGGCAGCGTGGCTTTGTTGCGCCAAACTTATCTGGATGCGCAATGGTATAAAAGCCGGCCAACAAAAGAAGGTGTGAATATGACCTTGCAGGCTTGGAATGATGAGCAAAGCTTACCTCAAATATTTGATGCCAACGATAAATGGAGCGATATACGTGCCGACAGGATAGGCGATGAGTTTGGTGTGCAGTATATCATTAAGGGAGGGGGTAATGAGTATCAGCGCATCAATGATATTGCCGCTACAAAAGCGTCTTACATTTTATCATTAAACTTTCCGCAAGCACAGGAAGTAGAAGATCCTAATGATGCAAAATATGTTTCGCTTGCTGATATGAAACATTGGGAACTGGCGCCAACCAATCCTGCTGCCTTTGAAAAAGCAAATATTCCTTTTGCTTTAACAACGGCTGATCTGCGCGATGTAAAACAATTCTGGACCAACTTGCGCAAAGCCATTGAGTACGGATTAAGTGAAAGCAAGGCATTTGATGCATTAACAAAAACCCCGGCTACATGGCTCGGCGTTTATGATAAAGTGGGAAGCCTCGATGAAGGTAAGCTGGCTAATTTTTTAATTACAACAGGCCCGCTTTTTAATGAAAAAACAATCATTGTTGAAAATTGGGTTCAAGGCGAAAAATATGGAGTAAAGCAAGATGCTTGGACAAATGTTGCAGGCACTTATAATCTTGTTTTAAATACTGCGGGCGGTCAGATGAATTATACGTTGGACGTAAAAAGCTCAACCACTGCGAATGTAATTGGAAAGGATACCTTAACAGGAAAATTTAGTTATGATGGGAAATTGGTAAAGCTGAGTTTTTCAACAACTCCGTCAAGAAGAGCTCAGGGTCAAGCAGGACAAGGTGGCTTTGGAGGTTTTGGCGGAAGAGGTGGAGCATCTATTCGTTTGAGCGGTGTAAATAATGGTGATATATGGCAAGGCAATGGTGTTGATACTCTTGGAAATCCATTGACATGGACAGCCACATTTATAAAAGCGAATGAGCCTGTTGATAGTTCAAGACGCAGACCACCCCTGCGTTTGGGTAAGGTAACCTACCCATTTGGATCCTATGGCTGGGATTCATTACCGCATCAGCAAAATCTTTTGATAAAAAATGCTTCTGTTTGGACGAATGAAAAAGAAGGCGTTTTGTCCAATACTGATGTATTAGTAAAAAATGGAAAGATCGCGCAGATTGGTAAAAATCTTTCCGATCCTTCGGCAAAGGTCATTGATGGCACAGGCCAATATTTATCACCCGGAATTATTGATGAGCATTCACATATTGCAGCTTTTTCAATAAACGAGGGAGCGCAGTCAGTAACATCTGAAGTTCGCATTGGTGATAATTTGGATCCTGAGGATATAAATATCTATCGCCAATTGAGCGGCGGTGTTACTTCATCTCATATTCTTCATGGCTCTGCTAATACAATTGGCGGACAAACACAATTGATCAAGTTACGCTGGGGAGTAAATGATGAAGAGCTGAAATTTAAAGGCGCTGATCCATTTATCAAGTTTGCGTTGGGCGAAAATGTGAAACGTACAGCATCGACGCAGGGGAATACAAGATATCCTGATACGCGTATGGGCGTGGAAGAAGTGCAAATGGATGCATTTTCAAGAGCATCCGATTATCAAAAACAGATAAAAGAAGCTGAGCAGAATAATAAAAAGAAAGGCGGGGATGCCCAAATGTCTGTTCGCCGTGATCTTGAATTGGATGCTTTGGTAGAGATCATGAATTCAAAGCGCTTTATTACCTGTCACTCTTATGTACAAAGTGAAATTACAGAGCTGATGCGTGTAGCGGAAAAATTCGGATTCAAGGTAAATACGTTTACTCACATTCTTGAGGGATACAAGGTAGCCGATAAAATGAAAGCTCATGGTGCAAGTGCCTCCACCTTTTCTGATTGGTGGGCGTACAAATTAGAAGTTCAAGATGCGATTGCCTACAACCCTGCTATTATGGTAAAAGAAGGCTTGAATGTCTGTATCAATTCTGATGACGCTGAGCAAGCTCGTCGTTTGAATCAGGAAGCAGCCAAGAGTGTGAAGTACGGTGGGTTAACTGAAGAGCAAGCTTTTAAAATGGTGACACTGAATCCTGCAAAAGCCTTGCATGTAGATGACAAAGTAGGAAGTATTAAAGTAGGAAAGGATGCTGACCTCGTTTTGTGGAGTGACAATCCTTTAAGCGTTTATGCCAAGGCAAACAAAACGATTGTTGATGGTATTGTTTATTTTGATCGTGATCGCGATAAGGAATTGCGTAAGCAAATTGCCGCAGAGCGTAACCGTCTAATTCAAAAAATGATTGCCGAAGGAAGAACCAATCCTTCCAGTATGACTCCCGCTCGTCCGAGCTTGCAACTCGTTTTGCATTGCGAAGATTATGAGCATAGCGGCGGTTTATTTGAAGCGGATAATATAGATGAGATCAACAGTCAAAATCAATAAATCAGAATAACATGAAAAAAATATTCTTCATTATATTAATAACTTTCCTTTTTGCATTTGCTGCCTTTGCTCAGGATGATGTTTATCCTGCACCTCCGCAAAAAGGAACATTTTTTATTACCAACGCTACTATCCATGTAGGTAACGGAAATGTGATCAATAATGGCACCATCAAAATAACAGATGGAAAAATTGCAGAAGTAGGTGCCAATATTTCTGCTTCGGGCGGCGAAATAATTGATGTAAAAGGAAAACAGGTTTATCCTGGTCTCATTCTCTCCGAAACGGATCTTGGATTGAAAGAGATCGCTAATGCTGTTCGAGGCTCTAATGACTATCAGGAGCTTGGAGAGTGGAACCCTAATGTTCAATCAGCTATTGCTTATAATACAGATTCAAAGATCATCAATACGCTCAAAGCAAATGGAATTCTTGTAGCGAATGTGGCGCCTACAGGCAGTTTGATAGCTGGCTCAAGTTCAGCCGTACAACTGGACGCATGGAATTGGGAAGATGCACTTTATAAGAGAAATACATGCATGGTGTTTTATATGCCAAGTCTTATTAATCGTCGAGGACGTTTTGGAGGCGGCTTTTTTGGTCAGCAGCAGCCACAAACTGATCCGGTTAAAGAGGGGCTCGATAAAATTGAAGAAGTAAAAAAATTCTTCCGTGAGGCAAAAGCTTATTCTCAAGAAGCGAATCATAAAGAGACCAATTTGAAATTTGAAGCCATGCGGCCTCTGTTTGAGAAAAAGCAAAAGCTTTTTATTCATGCAGATGTTGTAAAACAATTGCTGATAGCTGTTGATTTTGTAAAAGAATTTGGCGTTGACGTAGTGATTGTGGGCGGTAGTGAAAGCTGGCAAATTGCTGATCTCCTGAAACAAAATAATATTGCGGTTATTTTATCAAGAGAATTTCGTTTGCCTGAAACACAGGATGAAGATGTGGACCAACCATTTAAAACGCCTTACATGCTCAAGCAGGCAGGTGTATTATTTGCCTTGAATGATGATCATGATGAGAGCCGCTATCGCAATCTTGCTTTTAACGCGGGCCAAACTGTTGCGTATGGGTTAACAAAAGAAGAAGCACTTCAGGCAATTACATTGAACCCAGCAAAAATTTTAGGCATTGATGATCGCACTGGTTCTATTGAAGCAGGTAAAGATGCAAATATTGTAGTAACCGAAGGCGATATTTTAGATATGCGCACAAGCATTGTAACTGCTGCGTTTATACAGGGCCGCAAAGTAAGCTTGGAAAATAAGCAAACACAGTTGTATAACAGGTATATGAACAAATATGGTTTGAAATAGATAGATGATAATTGCCGGGTGATGATCAATCACCCGGTTTTTTTATATGATTTCATTTAGTTGATCTCTTGCAGAGGGTTTGCTAGAGTAAAACACCATTTTCAATGATTAAATTGTAATACCCCGGAATTTCGTTAAATTACATAGAGAGTTATTCTTCGTGCGTTGCAAAATCAATTCTCTTGAAACGCATACTTATATATCTTCCGTTTTTCCTTTTACCGCTTACAGCTACGGCGCAAACGGTTGTATCAATACATATTGATGCTACGATCAATCCGGCTACAGCGGAATTTATTCATCGTTCCATTGCAAAAGCAAAAAAAGAAAAAGCGGAATGTCTTATCATACATTTGAACACTCCCGGAGGCCTGTTAAAATCCACACGCAATATTGTTGGCGACATTATGGAATCAGCCGTGCCGGTAATTGTTTACATATCACCTGCCGGCGCTGATGCAGGTTCTGCAGGTGTGTTTATCACGTTGTCGGCAAATATTGCGGCCATGGCGCCTGGAACAAACATTGGCGCTGCACATCCTGTATCGATGCAAACAGGGGGTGACAGCATCATGTATGGAAAAATTACCAACGATGCTGCAGCATTTATCCGAACCATCGCCGAGAAAAGGAATCGCAATGTTGAATGGGCCGAAAATGCAGTGCGCCGGAGTTATTCTTATTCAGAAACCGAAGCACTTGAAGATTCAGTTATTGATCTCATCGCAAAAAATGATGCTGAGCTATTGCAAATGGTGGATGGAAAAAAAATAGAGTTAAGCTCAGGCACAGCCACCCTTCATACAAAACAAGCAAAAATTGAGACTTATGAAATGGGCTTTGTAGAAAAATTGCTCAACATCATCAGCGATCCCAATATTGCTTATATTCTTTTAATGCTCGGTTTTTACGGACTCATGTTTGAGTTATACAATCCCGGTTCCACTCTTCCAGGGATTGTTGGAGTTATTTGTCTTATCCTTGCCTTTTACTCTTTACACACTTTGCCTATCAATTATGCCGGACTTGCATTAATCGTGTTTGCCCTCTTGCTTTTTTTGCTTGAGGTAAAAATTGCCAGTCATGGAGTGCTGGCAATCGGCGGGGTCATCTCATTACTACTTGGATCCATGATGCTGATACGAACAGGATCAGGTGATATTGGCCGAATATCATGGAGTGTGATCATTTCGGCCACTGTAATCACTTCTTTGTTTTTCCTTTTTGTGATCGGTATGGGATTAAAAGCACAACGATTAAAACCAACAACAGGAATGAATGCTCTTATTGGTGAATTAGGGATAGCAAAAGAAATATTAAACCCGATGGGAATGGTATTGGTACATGGAGAGCTTTGGCAAGCTGAATCCGAAAGTGGTGAAATCAACGCAGGAGAAAAAATTCGTGTAAAGAATATGCAGGGCTTTAAACTTTTCGTGGAAAGAGTTTCAGAGATTTAAAGGTTTCACACGTTTAAAAAGTTTAAGACGTTTAAGGTTCTTAAGAAACTAATCTCTATATTAATTACCTTAAGCCCATATTTATGGCCACTATTGAAAAATTCGAACAGATTGTCTCATGGCAAGAAGCCAAAATTTTAAACAAGAATATTGGAGATTTAATTGACAGTGGCAGATTTAAAAGAAGTTTTAGGTTAATTAATCAGATTGAGGGTTCAGCAGGATCGATTATGGACAATATAGCTGAGGGTTTTGAAAGAGGAGGGAATAAGGAGTTTATTCAATTTCTCTATATGGCTAAAGGCTCTTGTGGTGAATTGCGATCTCAGCTTTATAGAGCATTAGACAGAAGCTATATTACACAAAAAGAATTTGACAGTTTATCAATTCATTCAATGAAGATTAGTGGTCTGATCAAAAATTTATCACCTACCTGGAAAATTCTCCAGTAAAAGGGGTAAAGTATAAATCAAGAAAATAACTTTTTAAACTCCTTAAACCTCTTGAACTTTAAAACTTTTATATGGAACAAGTTCCTGTTATAACCATCGTTGTCGTTGTTTTTGCTCTTATTATTTTATCAAATGCCATCCGCATTTTGCGTGAATATGAAAGGGGGGTAATCTTTCGCTTGGGGCGACTCATCAGAGCAAAAGGTCCGGGTCTAATTTTATTGATCCCAATTGTTGATAGAATGATCAGGGTGAGCCTGCGCACTATTGTGCTGGATGTTCCTCCGCAAGATGTAATTACTCAAGACAATGTTTCCATTAAAGTAAATGCCGTTGTTTATTTCCGTGTGATCGATCCGCAAAAAGCAATTGTTCAAGTGGAAAATTTCTTAGCTGCCACTTCGCAGATCTCTCAAACCACGTTGCGCAGTGTGCTAGGGCAGTCAGAGCTTGACGATCTTCTCTCACAACGCGATAAGATCAACCATAAGTTGCAGCAGATCATTGATGCCAATACGGAGCCATGGGGTGTTAAAGTAACTAATGTGGAAGTAAAACAAATTGATCTTCCTCAGGAAATGCAAAGAGCTATGGCTAAGCAAGCCGAAGCTGAACGTGAGCGTCGCTCCAAAGTAATCGCTGCCGAGGGCGAATTTCAGGCATCGCAGCGTTTATCAGATGCAGCAAAAATTTTAAGTGAACATTCAAGCGCATTAACTCTTCGTTATTTGCAAACATTAAGGGAGATCGCCACCGAAAAAAATTCAACAACTATCTTCCCTGTACCAATCGACTTGCTGAAGCCATTTTTAAAGGGATATGAAAATAAGGCCGATTAAATTTGCAATACCATCTGATTATTGGTGTAACATAAATTAATTCCCTACTATCCTTTTAATAACGTATCTTTATCGCCTTATACGTTATTGCTCTCTCTGTTTTGATACTTCTCTCAATTTCCGTGATGGCTTAATGTAAGGCAGGTAAAGTATCTTTTTTAATGATGATAGCCTTACCAAATATTTTTTAATCAAATTAATACAAGTGTTATTTAACAATTTACAGCTTATTGAACCTGTGCTCAGAGCTTTGGTTCATGAAGGCTATACCAAGCCTACCCTTATACAGGAAAAAGGAATTCCTGTTATTCTGCAAAAACGCGACCTGTTGGCTTGCGCACAAACAGGCACAGGTAAAACAGCCACTTTCGCTATTCCAATTTTACAATTGATGCATCAGCAAAAAGAAGAAGAATTCAGAGATAAGAATTCAGTATCTCGAATCGGAAACTCCAGTGTCCAAACCTTAATTCTTACACCAACTCGTGAACTGGCTATACAAATCGAAGAAAGTTTTAAGGCTTATGGCCGATATCTTAACTTAAAGCGTTTGGCCATTTTTGGAGGTGTGTCGCAATTCAATCAGGTGAAAGCTTTGCGTGGCGGTATTGATATTTTAATAGCAACCCCTGGCCGTTTGCTCGACCTAATGGCACAACGTCATCTCTCTCTCCATGATATAAAATATTTTGTATTGGATGAAGCTGACCGCATGCTTGATATGGGTTTTGTGAACGATGTAAAAAAGATCATCACCAAATTGCCGGCAAAAAAACAAACATTATTTTTTTCTGCTACGATGCCGCCGGAGATCAGACAACTATCTAATATGTTACTCGTGAATCCGGTAACCGTGGAAGTAACACCGGTTTCTTCAACGGTTGAAACCGCTCAGCAACTACTTTATTATGTAGAAAAGCAAAATAAACGCTCATTGCTCATTCATTTGCTGGCTGAAGAATCTATAGGCACTGCACTTGTTTTCACAAAAACAAAACACGGTGCAGACAGAATTGCCAGGGACTTATTCAGGGCTGGCATCAAGGCTGAAGCTATTCATGGAAACAAATCGCAAAACGAAAGGCAAAGGGCTCTAAATAATTTTAAGGCGCGGCGTACAAGGGTATTGGTTGCTACAGATATTGCTGCCCGTGGCATTGATATTGACGAACTCGGGCATGTCATCAATTACGATCTTCCGAACATACCTGAAACCTATGTTCACCGAATCGGACGTACAGCCAGAGCAGGGGCCAGCGGCACTGCTATTTCTTTCTGTGATTATGAAGAAAAAATTTATTTGGTTGATATACAGAAACTGATCGGAAAAAAAATATCTATTGTAAAAGATCATCCTTATGATGTTGCAATGATGCATCCGCAAGTACAGGCAAATTCTCAGCAAACATCTTCTTTCAGCAAGCGAAGGAATCCGGGCGCTGGCAAGCGATATGGAAGAACTTTCAGGCAGCGAGCATGATAGAATGAGCATTTACAATTACTGATTGGGAATTGGATTTAACACTAATAGGTTTAATATTTCTTAATTTATATCGGTCTAGTAAGCCAATTCAGGATTTTCTAAATAAAACCCTTCATCCGGCTTTTTAAGCCTATCTTTGCAAGGCAAATTTGAGCACGCAGTATTTGGTAATGATTTCCTCCTCTAACACCTCTGCCAAATAATTTTCTTTACTCTGCCGCTCTCAGATCATTAATCGCTTAAACAAAAAAACCTGATATGACAAACGATGCAATTATTAAGCATGTAGAATCAAAAAACAATTCGGAAAAAAAACTTAATATCCATTTTAAACAGCGTAATACAATAACCGGTTTATTTATTAAAGGAAATGATTACGAAGATCTGCGATCAAAAAACTTCTGGCGCATTGTAACGAATTCTAATATTGAGCAATGGAAAAAAACAAAGGATATAAATCTTTGCCGCATATTTAATGGGTCTGAATTCACAAGATTGTCTGAAATCTCCGATTAAGTCGACGCTGAAAGTAATCGTCATAATATTTTAATTCATTTTAAAACCTGAACATGTTCATCCCAACTTGGAACAAATATCTGCCTGTCATTAAAATATTACTAAAACGTTCAATTAATGCAGAGCAAACCCTGGATATGAACAGGACCGATTTTCAACGGGCAGCCGGTGGAAAAAAAGTAAAATTTACTTTTTCAATTGCTTTGACAAAAGGACGTGTAAATGGAATTGAAACTCCATCACCGCTGGCAAAAGATCTCATTACAGTGCTACAACAGGACGATACAACTCATAAGCTTCTGCGTCAATACGAATTTGAGCTCAGTATGAATGGTGATTTTCAATTGCATATAAAAAACTCCACACCGCCTTTAGAAGAAGAATCGGAACCAGCTACAGATGACCAATCGGAGAGCAGCTCGCAGGAAGTGGTAGCAGATGCTAATAACTCACCTGAAGCAATTGAATGAAAGAATAAAAAAATTATTTTATTGCCAAGCCTTGCGAAGAAATCGTAGCCAGTTGCCGTGCATGATGTTATGAATGTCTTCATCAGCATAACCTCTTTTTTTCAGCAGCAAGGAAATAAATTGCAGATCAGCAATTGTTTCAAGAGTATAAGGACATTGCTCCTTTCCAAAAGCCCCGTCAAGATCGGAACCAATGGCAACATGACGTGCATTGCCAGCTAACTGGCAAATATGATCGATATGATCGATCAGTTTTTCAAGATCACAATCCATTTGAAGCGGGCTTGATTGTCCTCGAACCCAGTTTGGCACAAGCATCCATGCATCAAGGGCAACTCCGATCACAGCATCTCGTTCAATTAAAATTTTTATTTGCTCATCACTAAACTGCCGATTGTGATTGACTAGTGCACGGCAATTATTATGGCTAGCCCAAATATGCCCATAAAAATGGTCTATCGCTTGCCAGAATGCATCATCGCAAAGATGAGTGACATCAAGAATGATATTAAGTCTTTCCATTTCCTTCAGCAATAACAAACCTTGCTCATTCATTTCTCCTGTTGCATCTGTACCATTTGCATAACGACCAGGTCCATAATGTGCCGGCCCGATTGCTCGCAACCCGTACTCGTAAGCTCTTTCCATGTATTCAATCGTTATCAGTGAATCTGCACCTTCAAGACTTAATATATAACCTATGGTTTTGTTTTTATTTTCTTTTTCGTTGTTCCAATAAGCCAGATGTATTTCCAATGAGCGAATATCTTTCACCTGCATCAATTCTCCTTCCTCTTCCATTGCTTTATACCAAGCCAGTTGTGCTTGTGTTTGCGCCCATGCTTGTTCCGGAGAATTCCAACCCGGTAGAGGATTTCCAGTTGCAACATATCTTGCAATTTGTGTGGCTACTACCAAACCAATATTTCCTTTTCTCAATTCATCAAATGAAACCGTTCCTTTTCCTCGGTCTGGCTTGTCACTCATTCCAATTTCTCTTTGACGAATTTTTTCGAGGGGCAACCGCAGATCGCGATTCCATTCCATGGCATTCATGGCAAGGTCAAGGTGAGCATCTATAATAAACATTGTTGATTCAATTTTAAGCCTTCATACAGTTAGCTTTCTATCTCTCGCTATATTCTTCCATTCACCTGTAATTGTTCTTCCCTCAATTACCTGTACTCGTTCATACAATGCCACTGTGGGGCAAATATGATAGGGTATACCATACAATATATCGCCCGTTTTATGATTGTGATTTGCTTCAACCTCACAAACAAGATGCTCTTCACTTTGGCTAACAGGAACAAGATCCGGTGCATTCAGGAAAAAAACCCTCTTGCCGATCTCATTTTCTGCGGCTACAGATTTATGGCCAAGGTCAGTGCAAATCCTAGTTGCAGAAGGCAATGAAATAATTCTTGTTACAAGCACCGCTGCTGGAAGAAAATTTTGTTCGGCACATTGATCGCTGTATCCTTTGTCCCAATAAATAAATGTTCCGGGACTGCATTCTACATTTTTTCGTTTGGCATGAATAGGAAAAGTAGGTGAGCCACCTGCAATAATGTTAGGTACAGTCAATCCTGCCTTCAATAATTGTTGTTTTAATTTTTCTACTTGGGCAAATGCTTCATCACATTCTTTTGTTCGAATATTTATATCTGCATTGCGAAGGTGGCCATCATAAGCATGCGAGCCTGCGAATTTTATTCCTCTTGTTGTTGAGCAGAATTTGCAAAGTTCAATTGCATTTTCATTAGGGATTATTCCTGTACGGTTCATGCCAATGTTGAGGTCAATGTAAACAGGCACTTCTATTCCGTTTTCCCCAAATGCATTCGCTTGTTCTTTTGCTGCCGAAATATTATCGGTAAGACAGGCATATTTAGTGGCGGGAAATTTTTTTATCAGTTCAATAAAACGTTGAAGTTTTGGCCCCAAGGGCTGATAGGCCAGCACCACATCCGGTGCTCCAATAGTTCCTAACATTTCAGCCTCGGCAATAGTTGCACATTTGAATTTTGTAATTCCGGCATCGAGCATTAATCGTGTAGCTTCAGCAGACTTATTTGTTTTTACATGAGGACGCAAGCGATCAACACTGTCAACCATACTAATGGCTGTTTCAATATTTGCTTTTACTCTTTCAAGAAATACAATAAGAGCGGGTGAATCCAGTTGATCAATATCAGCGATTAAGTACCAATTTTGGTTCATTAAATATTGATTGATTGCTAAATTGTTAAATGGATGGTGGGTAATTTATTAATTTGAAATAACAATTAGACCATTGAACAATTTAACCATTAAACTTTCATCAATGCAATTCAAAAATAGCTTCGATTTCTACGGCTACATTACTTGGTAAAGAGCCCATGCCTACAGCGCTACGAACTCCTTTACCGTTTTCATCACCCCAAAGCTGAACGTACAATTCGCTGCAACCATTAATAACGAAAGGATGATTTTCATAATCAGGTGTGCTGTTTACCATGCCAAGTATTTTAACCACTCGTTGTATTTTATCAAAACCACCAAGCTGCTCTTTTATCGAGCTAAGAATCGCAAGGCCGCATTGCCTCGCTGCCATTTTTCCTTTCTCGTCCGAAATATCTTTTCCCAGCTTGCCGGTGATCGGGCTGCCGTCGCCGGTTACAGAGATATGGCCAGAAACATACAATAAATTTCCAACTGTGACGCACCGTTTGTAAATGCCCTTTGAGGCAGGAAGAGTTGGGAGAGATAAATTCAAGTCAGTTAATTTTTGCTCGATTGACATTGGTTTTATTTAAAGTGTTGATTAAAAAATTCAATGCTCTTTTTCTTTATGCTTCAAAATACAAATGATAGTGTTTATCACAATGCGGATTAAATGGGGCATTACAAAAGGGACAATGATTATTACAGGTTAAATATTCATGGATAGTCATTTCACTGTTGCAACTACCACAAAGAATTGCCTTGGTATTGAATTCACTTTTCTTCCACACTTCATGCCTGTGGCTTGTTTCTTCCTTATGGCAATAATAGCAAGGATAATATTTCCCGCAGCATTTGAATTTAATGGCAACGATATCCAACGGCGAATGATAATGTACACAACGAGTGTGATCGTCAACTAATTTGCCTTTCACCTGTGGCATTAAGCCGTTTTTCATTGTGGTTTTGTTTCTAATTCAGTCTTTTTTGAAACTTCCTTCCAAATATCTCTTGCAATCAATTCAGCAGAGCGATTGCCATCAATGATCAATACTTCTTCTTTTCCTTTCATCTTTTCGAATGCTTCAAAATATTTTTCTCTTACATTTTTAAGATTTTCCTCGGTCTCATACAGCTCGGCCGAGCTCCTGCCTCGATTGAGCCGCTGGATACAAACTTCAATTGGCACATCAATAAAAATATTAAGATCAGGACGAAGAAGATCTGCTGTTAACGAATTTGCGCTGATAACCCAATCCATGTCCATATGAGTGCCATGATAAGCGTAGGAAGAAAAATAGTAACGATCGGAGATCACAGTATAACCCTCGTCGAGTTTTTTTAAAATGCCATCAGTTTTATTTAAAACATGTTCTAGCCTGTCTGCAGCATAAAGGGCGGCAATAGTTCTGTGATCGGCTTCCATTTTATGGTTAAAGATGTCTTTGATCAATAAACCAATCCGGCTTTTGGTGGGTTCAGCAGTAGTATAGATTTTAAAACCTTGCCCCTTTAATTTATCAGCTAACGGTTTTATTTGCGTGCTTTTTCCGCTTCCGTCAAGTCCTTCAAAGGCAATAAAAAATTTTTTTTTCATAACAGGTTTTAAAGATACGGGTAAAATAGTTTTCTAATGGTGACGTGAAAATCTCTTTTGCAATTCAACAGCACACCGCTCATGTATTTCGCTATGGTTAAAAACAGGAAAAAGCCCGGTTGCCCCGAATGACGGACCTTTATGCTGAAGGATTTTATATTCGTATTTATAAAAAACAACTGTTATGAACGCCTTGATTGAAACATGGGAAATCAGTCACCGGATGAATGAATTTCTTCTTACTGGTATAAAAGAGGAATACTTCAATGATGTGCCTGTTACAAAAGGAAGAACAATAGGAGAACAATTTGCCCATATTAATAATGTAAGATTGATGTGGGTAAAAGTTGCCGCTCCTGAGTTGTTGTTATCGCTTCAAAAAATTGAAAAAGATAAACCAATCACAAAAAAGATCATTTTGGATGCATTTGAGAAAAGCACCAACGCAATAGCAGAGGTTTTAAAAAAAGGTTTTGAGACTGGAAAAGTAAGAGGATTTAAACCACATCCGGAAGCGTTTTTAGGATACATGATCGCACATGAAGCGCATCATCGCGGGCAAATAATAGTCGCTTTAAAAGAAAATGATCATTTGTCTGATAAAAAAATTCTTTATGGCTTATGGGAGTGGGGGATAAGATAATAAGCCGGTCATTTACTGGAACTAACTTTGCTATGAGTGCATTTAATGGATCAATATCTGCAACAGGTGTCTTCTGAGCTAAGTTCATGGCAACATCAAATGCTGCGAAGGCCAAGTTTTTTTAATAATCTTTCCAAAAAAATGCAGACAAAGATCAATAGCTGGATACCGGAAAAGGTTCATAATGCCATTACTACAGCCATAAAGCAAATGATACGAGGAGTTTTGTTTGGTGCAAAACATACAACAGCTGATCCATTAAAAAGTTTGCCTTTA
Organism: Chitinophagaceae bacterium; assembly: GCA_036005185.1. GTDB lineage: Bacteria > Bacteroidota > Bacteroidia > Chitinophagales > Chitinophagaceae > VBAU01. The sequence continues at coordinate 210,840 of DASYQS010000064.1, forward strand.
CAAACCAGAGAAGAACTGGTTTTAAAAAAAATTGATGTTTACAGGAAGACGGCTGCAGTGGAAGGAGGAATTACCGGTGCCGGTGGCTTATTACTAGGGCTCGCCGACTTTCCCATTTTAATTGGCATCAAAATAAAACTGTTGTTTGACATTGCTACTGTTTATGGTTTTAATGTTGACGACTATAAAGAAAGAGTGTACATACTGCATATTTTTGAATTGGCTTTTTCAAGCCACGAACACCGACGAAATGTTTATTTGAAAATGATTAATTGGGAGGAAAAAAGCAAGCATCTCCCGAAGAATATAAATGAATTTGACTGGAGAAATTTTCAGCAAGAGTACAGAGATTATATTGATCTTGCGAAAATGGCGCAGCTGATTCCTGGTATTGGTGCACCGGTAGGTATAGTGGTAAATAACAGGCTGATAAAAAAACTGGGTGTTACAGCCATGAATGCTTATAGGATGAGGCTCATCATTTAGCAGCAAATAAACTATTTAATTATCTTCAATAATCTCAAACCAAATTTAAACCTTGAAACCATGATCACCGTGTTACGAAAAAAAATGGCTGAAACCAATTCTCAAAGAGTGCTGGATGAAATACTGCGACAAGCTATAAAAATGAGTCGTTCTAAGCTGGCCAATATGCAGATCATAAATAAGAAAAAAAATTGTCTTGAAATTGTGACGCACCATGGCTTTAGCCAGGAGTTTTTGGAACATTTTAGTAAAGTAACCGCAGAAGATGGCAGCATTTGCGGCAGGGCGATGATGACAGGCAAAACAGTTTTTATTCACGACATTACAAAGGATAAATTATTTACCCCGCACTTGTCAATTGCCTTAAAGGCCGGTTTTCGTGCTGTTCAATCAACGCCCTTAATGACAACTAGTGGAAATCTGATAGGCATCATCTCTACTCATTTTACGCTTCCACACAGATTGACAAAAGAAGAATTGATAAACTTTGAAGCTTTTTGTCGCAATGCTGCTGATAAAATAGAAGCTTTCATTTTGAATTAAATTAAAAGCTGCTTTGCATATGGGATGCTAAGCAATTAAAAATGATAGGGTGCTGAGTTGCGGCTATGATCTTTTTTGGCTAGGGGTTAATAGACAGATCTTTTGCTGCTGTATCCAGCAAATCAAAGAACTCATTAAGACCATAAAGCAACTCATCGAGATAGAAAGGAATAGCGCCTTCCTTTAATTCATATTGCACATAATCCAGCACCATGCGGCGCAAATTGCTGCTGAACTGAGCGGGCGGATGATTTTCTAAAAAAATGAGAAAACCGTTTTGAATAGCCCTGGCGGGTTTCATTTTTTTGGCCATGTCGATCAATTAAAAAAGGAAAAAATGGAGTCGTGAACTGGATTAAACTCTTTTATCTATTTTCGTGCTGTAGTAATCCAAAGTTCTCAATTTATTTGGATATTCAAAATAATTGAATTAACTATTTATCCACAATTAACATTGAAATACCTGGCTAAAAATCTGAAATGGCTTCGCGAAAGGAAGGGAATTAAACAGACAGAGGTGGAGTCCTACATTGGTTTCAAGTCAACCACCTGGAATAATTATGAAAAAGGGGTTTCAAAACCGGGTTTAGATGATCTGATCAAAATATCCAAATATTTTGAAGTTACGGAAACACAGCTATTGCATAAAGATGTTTCGAAGTTGAAAGGAAGGAATAGGAAATCAGAAAATAACGAGGATGAGCCGTATCAAAACATATTACAAGAGGAGCCGGGTGAATATAAGAGATTGTGTGAACAGAAAGATAAGATCATTGAGGATAAAAACAGGATCATAGAGGCACAACAGGGGCAAATTGATGCCTTGAAATTAGCAACTGCTCAAATTGAAAAGCGATTGCTTCAATTGGAAAAGAAACGGAAATAGAGCTCAGAGTAGTTATTCAGCTTTTGCATATTTAAATTTATCTGCAATGATCTTGAGGAGGTATTCTTTTTTATCAGAATTATATTCCCAAAACATGGCGCCTGCTAAACGATGTCGTTTTACATATTTACATTTTTCTTTTACGGATCTTTCATCATCATAAGTGATAAAAATTCTTGACTCGGGATTAAAAAGATAGGGTGCTTTTGCTTTTGCATCCCAATATTGTTTATAGCCATTTTTATCGATCAGGCTGTCTTTTAAAAAAGTAAATCCGCCACCGCGGGCAGGCTTCACTGCTTTTCTGTACAATCCATTGTTATCAACTGACTCCATTTGCCAACCCTTGCCATAAAAAGCAACGCCCATAACAATCTTAGCAGGAGGAACGCCTGCATTGATAAATACTTGAATAGATCTGTGAGCGGAATACTGATCGCTATCGCCAGAAGAAGTGTACAGGTTGGTATGATGGTTGGAAATACTACTCCAGCCACCGGCATAATCATAGCTCATTACATTTATAAAATCAGCATACTGCTGTACTTTGTCCATTTCGGTATGATCAATAAAATGTTGCGACCCGCCCACTGCCGTTGTCACAAAATATTTCATACGCGTTACGTTGCTCAGGCTGTCGAGGCCTTGGCGCAATTCTTTAAAAAGAATAGTGTAATGTTGTTTGTCTTCTGGCCGATAAGTGTTGCTATCGCCAATCATGCCTGGATATTCCCAATCTATGTCAATGCCATCTAAATTATATTTTGAAACAATGGATACAGCGCTTAATGCAAAATTTTTAGTTGAGCTGTCTGTAAGCACAGCATCGGAAAAATTTTTACTCCAGCTCCACCCACCGATTGATATCAATATTTTCAAATCAGCGTTTACTTTTTTTAATTCACTCAACTTTCTAAGATTAACAGTATCTGTTGCTTCGTTGTGCAACCATGCGCGGTTATCTTTAATATCTACAAAAGCATAATTGATATGCGACAATCGCCACACATCAATAGAATCTGTTGCGATCAAGCCTCGAAAACCACCTACATACCCGATGATGACATGTTTCTTTTTCGGTTTCACAAAATGCGATGGGAAGGCAAGTGCTCCAATGCAAAATGAAAAACTTATGAGGTAGATGCTTTTTTTCATTTTTATTTTATTTTTCTATGGTATTAAAACGCCTTGCCATCTGTTAACCCCATATTTTTCTGCATTGCTTTTATATCGGGGGGGCACATTAAGCACCCAGAAGAGACCAACGACGATACGGAAAAATTATTCTTCTTCTTCTTCAGGATTAAATTGATGTTCATCGCTTTCACTTAATTCTGTGATCCCCGTCCACAATAAAGCTCCATGAAAGTTTAGTCCTTTTTCAGCGGCTGCTGATTGAATTTGTTTGTTGATCTCAAGTGAAGTGGGAAATGTCCCGTGTGAGAATAAAACAAAATCGGCATTGTATTGGCCGGCAGAATTGTAAACAAAATTTACCAGGAAAGTCCGCATAATGAATGTCATTTGCGATGAAAGGTAAAAAAATTTCTTTCCTAAACATAAACTGTTTCTCATAGGCAAGCAAAGTATATCCGCAATTAGACCGAGCTACAGCAACATTCAATAAAAATCCCCAAACTAATTTCAAGGATTTTAATTTCTGACTCTTACATGCTGCTTTCAGGCTTATAAAACCCAAAGAATAAATTTAAAAGCTCTATTTCTCGATCCAAAGTACTGAGTTGCCGCTGCCATATTCATTCTGTTCCCATAACTTATTTGCGGGGTCAATGATCCATTTGCCATCCACAATAAATTTATAGAGGTGTTTTCCGGGCGAAAGATGCGCGGTAAAAATCCATCCACCATTTTCTTTTTTCATCTTCATGGAGGTGGGACTCCAATCATTAAAATCACCGGCAAGAAAAACTGTTGATGCTGTTTCATAACCTTTCAGACGGAAAGTAAAATTTGGATCGAGGACAAGATTAGAATTGTTTTTTTCATTAATTGTTGATGGAGGATTTGACGGATCAACTGTTGATCTTCCATCCACAATAAATTTATATTCGTAATTGCCAGGGCCAAGCACATAAGGAAGTTCCCATCCCGATGCCGTCTTCTTCATGAATAGTTCATCCGTTCGCCAATTGTTAAACGAACCGGAAAGAACAACACGCGATGCATTTGTATATCCATTCAATTTGAAAAGATAAGGCTCGCCGATTGCAATAAAAGAATTGTAATCATGATATTCATTAGGAAGCCGAAGAGAATTACCCGGATCAGCCATCCATTGACGATCGACTATAAAACGATACCGGTGTGTGCCATTCGCAAGATAAAGGGGTAGCTCCCATCCATTCTGTGTTTTTTCCATGACTAGTTCATTATCCTTCCAATTATTAAAACTACCTGCCAGAAAAACTTTTTTTGCGTTAGTGAATCCTTTTAACAGGAAAACCGTGTTCGTATAATAGTAAACAGAGTTCACGTTTCCAAGTCCATCATTTTCACTTAGCCGGTTGTCGTTATCAACGGTCCAGTTGCCATCCACAATAAATTTATACCAATACTTGCCCGGCGAAAGTTTTACTATAGCTATCCATCCGCTGTCTGTTTTTTTCATCGACAGCGCATCCGGATTCCATCTATTAAAACTTCCGGCCAGCATCACTTTATTTGCTTTAAGATTATTTCGAAGAAAGAAAGTAACGTTCGAATTCTGAATAGTAAAAGTTTGTTTATTTCGGAAGCGGTTGTATCCAAAAGTTACTTTGTTGCTTACAGAAGGAAACATCGCATCGAGCTGGCGATCCTTGCTTGTGAAAATGATCCTTTCTGCAGGATTGTTTAAATCATTGGATGATAACAGAGGCTTAATAAGTGAAAATGACGAAGCGTTATTAGAATTAATTTTCCAGCCGGCAAGCTTTATAGAATCAGCATTTCCCGACAGGATAAACCGTTTTAGCCCCAATTGATGAAGGTCGTATTGTGCAATAAACTTATCCAGTTCAGCATTCGTGATTTTTTTGTTGAGCAAAATATACATTTTACCATTTTTTATGGTGTAGATGTTCGATTGATCCTGTGACCAGCAGGATTGAGACAAAACAAATCCTAAGATCATGCAGGAAGCCTTCAAGGCTTTTATGATATTTGTAATCCTGCATTTCATTTCCATATATACATTTTATTCGTTACAAAGTTAAATCCTATCTTTCTGAGAGATAGGAAATCAAAACCCAATATTCCATCCACGCAGCCAGCGTAAGAAAAACAAGTTCGTTCAAGGTTGCTTATAATTACAGGCAGGTTTTTTATGGATTGGTTTCCAAGTGTCAATGATTTCAGGTCACCCTGCAACACTTCGATCTTGGCTCTGCCGGCACCGCTCAGAAAAGTTCTACCGGTGATAGAAACTTCTTTAAAAACTTTATCTGGTAATCGGCTGTCAAGCAGGTTGGATTCGGCTCCACTGTCAATGATCAGTTTTATTTTTTTCCCTGCCAGCGTTGTTTGCACCATGATGCGGTTATCGCTTATGGTAATGGGAACTATGCCATAGGCGGAAGTGTCACTCAACGTTTCGTTATAATAAGCAGGCCCTTTTCGATTGACACGATGCAGGAAGATGAGACTTTTTTCATAGTCAACGATCATTTCAAATGGCTTAAGAAACTCCATTCCTATCAATCCGAGGATTTTTATTCCTTTGGTATTTTCAATATTACCGAGGTTGGTAATATCAGCAGGCACATGATAAAAATAGGCTCCACCAAATGAAAAACTATCGACCTGGCTTTTAACAACTGTAAACCCAGAGCCGGTTATTCCGTTGCCGTCACTATTTTCTTCAACGGCTTTATAATTACGGAAATAGGTAAGGTTCAATACAAGTTGGGGACAACCGGTATCAAGAATAAAGTTACCTCTGACGGTGTCAGCTTTGCCTTGTAATACGATCAAATTACCAGCACGGCTGAAAGGAATAATAAAAGATGAATCAGCTCCGTAGGATGTTGTGAATATTTCAATAGAAGCAACAGTCAAAGAATCAAGAAAACTTTTATGGGCAAAAACTTTACTAAGATTTACGGTAAGAATCGTAAACAAAAATAATTTTTGAAAATATGAAGCAGCTAACGGCATATTGATACCAGTCAAAAGTATCGGAATATTTTACTGGCTGCTACACCGGCCATCAATTTTAATAAAGCTATATCTCCTTTACAGAGTATGCGTTAACATGGTGAAGAGTTTGTAATGGTTACAAAAAGAGACAGGAGCTTGTTTCAATTTGTGACAAGCTCCTGTTGCTAACAAAATCAACCTTACCGTCCTCTAAGAATTTATTTAATAACAATATCTTATCCCCACCATTTGTGATGATATTTATGTTATCTATTTCTTCTATTTTTTGATCTGATGTTTTTGTTGATATATGAAATAGAAGGCTTCGAATTTTGAAAACCAGGTTGTTTTCATGCTGTTAGCGCTTCTGCTTTTTTATTGTTGAAAATTTGTGCGCCATTATACAGAACTTCCCAGGTAAGTGGTAAGATCTTCTTCAACATATTACTGACACCGCAGATATTTTCCTGTGAGTGAGTGATGGCATTCAATACATCTTCCTGTAAATTTTTATCACCATTGAGCTCATACACTAAATGGATCTCTGTGTATTCAATCGGCGGCTGCTTGCTGATCTCTCCTTCTACTCTCAGCGTAAAATCGCTAACCTGCTTTCCTGATTTTCGCAGCAACGCAATCACATCCATGCCTGTACATCCTGTGAGTGCAGTTAAAACAAAGGGTTTGGGAATGGGGCCATTATTTTCGCCACCCACTTTTTCGGGGCCATCCATAACTAGGGTATGACCATTTACCAGGGCATTGAACTGCATCTTGCCTGTCCATTGTGTTTCTACATAGTGTTTCATTGTTTTTGGTTTAAAGGTTTTTGATGAGTGCAAAAGAATTGATTAAATGGCAACACAACAATAGAACAAAAGTTATACGATTGCATTTAGTCAAAACTTACGCACGAATGAAATTAAAATGTTGATCTGGTTCTTATACCATGCAAGATGTGTCCCTAATAGCGCAGAAAAAAATTTATGGAATTGCAGTGTGGAATATTTCTTTTGAAGAGGGGAGGGACTTAAACGAGACCTCGCGTTAAGGTTCAATTCGCGTGGAATGAATAAGCGCAGTTTTCCATTTGCCTTTTATTTTTCTGAATATCACACTCTCATTCCATGTTAGCTTTTAAGCTCACTATTTTCCTTGATATCCGATCTTAGTGTGTAAATTGTTGAGACAAAAAAAGTGCATACAAACTATATAGTTTAAATTGTATGCACTCGTCAGCTTTAGAACGTGTAAAAACTAATAATAATTCCTCGGGCCTGAGATACCTCTTCTGATCAAAGCCACGATCAGCGTAAATAGGGCCGAACCAATTATCGACCAAATGATGGGAAAGGTTTTTCCGCCGATCTTAATGGCTAAGATCTCCGGCAAGCCAAATTTGCCAGCCAACCACATACCAATGTAAGCGCCAATAAATCCAACGACAATAGATACCAGGCATCCGCCAAGATCATAACCAGCCAGCGATTGTCCAATTCCACCGCATACAGCGGCAATAATAAGAAGCACTAATAATTCGGTGAGGGTCATAAATAGAGTTTAGTCAATTGCAGCAATTTGAATGCCGCAACTGGGTTGGGGGCTAGAGCCAAATAGACGTGAAAGCAATAAAATATTGCAGTGAAACAGTTCTAGCTTCCTGGTAAGTTAGTTGTGGATTTATGCCCGCATTCAGCAGGCGGGTGAAAAATGATCGCATTGGGTGGTGGCTTGAATGAGGAAGATACAGATTTCTTCTCAGCCCTTGTCGGGTTACGGAGAGAGTTTGGCGGTGAGGCATGTGGACGGAAAATAATAAAGCTATTTCTAATTTTCATTTTGAGAGATTGCGATACTAAATTCTCTTACAAGTTCCTTTATTTTATTACGAATTTGTTTTGCTTCGGATAGAGGCCTATTATTTTTTATAGCTTCATTATAATTTTTTGTTTGCAGCCATATTTCTGCCATTATTTTATCAACAACAGGAATGGATGTAATCTCTTCCATAAAAAATTTGTTAGAGGTTTAAAAACTACACAGCTTTAAGGTTGGTAAAAAAAAAGAGAGGACAATATGCTGTTCCTCCTTTTCAGCATTTTTTTTTATTGGAGGCTCTAATTTCTTAGGAAGATTAAAGTGTTATTAAGGTAAGATTGTTTCAAGCGCTAAACAAATATGATTAGTTGC